>DYEU01000007.1 GCA_020725555.1 Desulfatibacillum sp. | reverse complement strand
ACCGAAAGTGGAAGCCGCCTTCGGGTCTTGCTGATGGTGGAATGGTCCGGCGTGGCCGTGGTCAGGCTGCATCCGACAAAGCGCCTAAGACTCAACGAATCGGCCACGCGCCAGGCAATCTGCCGCTCGCTCGGGATCCGCTCAAAGTAGCCCAACATCAGAAGCCGGAAGTAAACCCCGGGGGCAAGACCCGGTCGGCCGATGCCCTCCGCGTAGTAGGGCTGGCAAAGCTGCTCACAGAACGCGTCAAACCCATGGGCTTTGAAGACCTGCTCCAGACACGAATAAAACGGGTGGGCAGGGGCTTGCGCGATCTGGTCGGTGGTGACGAAAAGCTCTTGTTGGCTACTGCGGCGTCGCCCAAGGGCCATGAGCGGGTGCTTCCTCCGTCGCTTGGTATTGCTCCTCGAAAAATACCTAGCATGATAACTCTTCGGAGGCAAGGCCAAAAAACACTCTTGGCGACTTTATCCACAGCCTGCTAAGGGGACTGACCGGTGAGAAGCGCTACGATCGTCAGAGGACCGGGCACCGGTTGGGGTTGTTTGCCCAGCGGCCTCGGTTGTGCCGCTTACTCGGAATTGCGCGGCGGCCGCGGCGAGCTCTTCGGCGGTTGCGGCGGAGTTCTGGGTTGCTTTTTCCAACTCGGCCACGGCGCGGTTGATCTGTTCGATGCCCACAGCCTGTTCCTTGGAGGCGGAGGCGATTGCCGCCATCCGCGCGGCGGCATTCTTGAACGAGCCTTCCAGCTCGGTGAAGGCTGCGGCTGTTCGGGAGGCGATTGCGGACCCATCGTCGATTTTTCTCGAAGACTGCGCGATCAGTTCCGCGGTGGTGCGGGCCGCCTCCGCCGTCCGCAGGGCAAGCGCGCGCACCTCGTCGGCCACAACGGCGAAACCAGCGCCCGCCTCACCGGCCCGCGCGGCTTCGACGGCGGCGTTGAGGGCAAGCAGGTTGGTCTGAAAGGCGATCTCGTCGATCGTTTTTACGATGCGGGAGGTCGTTTCGCCGGCCTGGGCGATCGACGCCATCGAAGCGGTGAGATCGTATAGCGAACGCGAGGCCTCCGCAGCGACCCCCATCGCGGCTTGCATCAGGGCATCGACCGCCTGGGCTTCCTGGGCGTTGCGGCTTGTCATGGAGGACATCTCCTCCAGGGAGGAGGCCGCTTGCTCGAGCGAGGCCGCCTGTTGGGCGGCGGAGGCGGAGAGGCTGTGGGATGCGGCCTGGATCTCCCCGATCATCGCACACAGGGACTGGTTGACGAGATTAATGCGCGCCGCCATGTGGCTGATCTCCGTGCGGCCGCGCACCTCGAGGGTGCGGCTTACATCCCCCCGCCGCATGGCCGCGGCCACTTCCAGCACCCCCCGCAGCGGGCGGTTGACCAAGATTCGGAAGAGAACATAGGCCGCAAGGATCAAAGCGAAGAGCCCGCAGGCGGCGATCCAGAGACTGCGGGTGCGGGCGCCCCTTGCCGCCTGGATGGCGGCGTCAAGCGAGATGCGCACGTGCAGGCCCCCGAGCACCTTGCGCGAGCTTCCATGGCAATGGTGGCAGCTTGGCTCGTTCAAAATCGGCTGAAACAGGCTGATGTGGGCCTGGCCGCCGATCTTCTCGTCGAAGAGTGCGTCAGCGGCGTGGCCGCTGGCGAGCATGCGCTGGACGGCCTCGAGGCTCGACCCGCCTGAAAGATAGAGATCCAGCTCCTTGCCCGCAGCGCCCGGGATCGTGCTGAAGGAGATGACGCGGTTGAAATCGAAAATCGAGACTTCCAGACCGGGCGCATTTTCTTTGAGCCGCGCAAGCTGCTTGGCGACCTCGCGGTTGCGGCCCGACGCCAGGGCGTCGAAGGTCGCCCCCTTCACCGCAGCCGCCAACATCCGGCTGTTCAGCCGGCCCTGCTCGTGCAGGGCGGCGTCCTGGGAGCGGACATTGAAAGCGACGATTCCGGCCATCACGAGGAGGAGGATCAGGCTAAGAAGGCCCACCACCTGGATCCAGAGCGTTTCCCGGAAAAGGCGGACGGGGTTGATTTTCATCGCCGGACCCGTTTCCTTTCAGCCGGCCTCGTCTCTCAGTGAGCACCGGCGTAGAGCATGGGCTTGAAGCCGAAGGCGGCCACGCGCTCGGAGCTGTGGCATTTGGCACAGGTTTGGAGGGACACCCTCCCCGTCAGATCGGCGGGATCCCCGCTTGCAGCATGCAAACTCCCGGGTCCGTGGCAGACCTCGCAGCCCGGGTTCTGGAGTGCCGGGGTTTCCTCGATCGAAACAAAACCGCCGGGTTCGCCGTGACCGGTCGTATGGCATTTGAAGCAGCCGCGGAATTCCTCCGGGGTAAGTTTTTTCTGCATTTTGCGGATGTTTTCGTAGGAGTGGGCTTTTTTGGAATTGGCCCTGAAGCTTGTGAATTGCGCTTCATGGCATCCCCCGCAGGTTTCGGATCCGACATAGACGGCCTGCCTCTCCGCGGCGGCACCGGCGTGGAATGCCCCGGCTGCCGCTAGGAGGACCACAATCGCTGCCAGGAAGAGATGATCTCTACGACGCCTCATGTCAGGTTGTCCTCGTGTGCCCCGGATTTCGTCGCGGCATGTACGGAGGCCCTGCCGGCTTTGCTTCTTCTTCGGCATTTTGTTTGAGCCACTTGAGGCCGTTGGCCATTTAGGGGACGTCCATTGTTATATCATTTTCGAATTTTTGACGATCCGCCGTGCGGCGAAGACGAGACGACGGAGACTGCTTTTCCTTCTCTTTCGGGGAAAACCGGGGATGGGAAACGAGTCGATGCGCGAAGGAGCCAGCGAAGCCGGGAGCGATCGGGCGGGCACTCCGCCCATCCCTTCCGTCGGGGATCTCGGCCGGGAAGGGAGGGGCGTCGGGTTTCGCGGAACTTCAGGTCGGGAGACCGCTTTAATGATATCGCAATGGACGTCCCCTATGGGCTGGGGCGTCTGCCGAGGACGGGGATCGGGAGATCCCAGCGCTCAAGCAGGATGCCTAAGCCGAAGAGGACAAACCCCGCGATGCTGTACTCCAGGGGCCCGAGGATCAACAGCCCCGCAGCGAAATAGATCAGACGCTCCAGGGGGGTCGAATGTTTTTTGAAAAAGCCCATCGCGCCGGCTTCGATGGCGAGCATGGCGACCGCCCCGGAGAAGATCAGGTAAAGGATCCACCAGAGTTCCCCCTCGAAGAGGTAACCCGGCATGAACAGAAAATAAAAGGGCATGATGTAGCCGCCGATCCCCAGCTTCATCGCATCCCAGGCGGTCTTCAACCAGTTGCTGTCGGCGATGGCCGCGGTGGTGAAGACGGTGATGCACACAGGCGGGGTGAGGCCGGATTTGATTGCGAAAAAGAAGATGAAGAGGTGGCTGGCGAGCGCCGGCAACCCCAGACCCTGCATCGCGGGGACCAGCACCGCGGCGGCGATGACATAGGCCGCGGTCGTTGTCATGCCCATTCCCAGGATGAGCGCGGTCAGCATGGTGGCGATGATCGCGAGTACAAGGCTCGTCCCCGCGAGGTCGATGATGATCTGGGAGACCTTCACGCCGAAGCCGGTGAGCGAGATTATGGTCACGGCCATCTGGACGCAGGCCATCATGACCATCAGCCAGGCGAGGGCGGTGGTGATCCCCTGGAAATAGCCGCCCCAGATCGTTTTCAGCCTCTCGACGAACGGGGTTTCCGACTGCAGCAAAAGATAGAGGGCCATGGCCACGACCAGGGCCCAGGCTGCACACATCTGCGGCGGGAGAAAGAGGGCGAGCATGACGATCAGCGTGCCGACGGGCAGCGCGAAGGTGAGTACCTGCTTCGGCCCGAAGACCTCCCGCACCTTGGGCATGAGCTCATCGGGGAGCTTTCCCAGGTTGTGCCGCCCCGCCTCGACCCAGATGCCGCAGGAGATGCCGACGAAATAGAGGATGGCCGGGATCAAGCCCGCGATCATGACCTTGGTGTAGGAGATGTTCAGAAACTCGGCCATGATGAAGCAGCCGGCGCCCATGATGGGGGGCATGATCTGGCCGCCCGAGGAGGCCGAGGCCTCGATGCCCGCCGCGAAGGGCGCCGGGAAGCCCAACCGCTTCATGGTGGGGATGGTGAACGAGCCCGTCGTCGCGGCATTGGCGACCGAGGAGCCGGAGAGCATCCCGAAAAACGAGCTCGAAATCACCGCGACGTGGCCCGCGCCGCCGCGGAGGCGGCCGCCGAGAAGCAGGCTGATGTCCATGAAGCTTTTCCCGACGCCGGTCGCAAAGAGAACGGGACCGAAAACGACGAAGAGCGCGATCAGCCGGCTGGTCATGTCGGTGAGCAGGCCCCAGATCCCCTCGCTCATCAGGTAGAGCTGGTAGAGAATCTCCTCGAGATCGAAGCCCGCGTGCCCGAAGGAGCCCGGAATGTAGGAGCCGAAAAGGGCGTAGAAGAGAAAGAAGAGGACCAGGATGGGGATGGAGTTCCCGAGCGCCCGCCGCGTGCCCTCGAGCAGGCACACGACGAGGCCTGCCCCTAAAATCAGCTGATAGGTCTCGTACATCCCCGGCGAGCGGACGATGCTCTCCCAGTCGGCCATGATGTAAATGCAGGGAACGACGCTGACCACGATCAGGCCGAGATCCAGGAGGGACGGTGCCCTTTTCGACCCGAAGAGGAGCAGTCCCCAACCGCCTTTCGCTTCCAGCTTGCCGGGGTGGAGGGGGTAGACGAGAAAGACGATCGCCAGCCCGAAGATGAGCGAGATCGCCCCCATGAGCAGCGGATGCAACGCCATGTAGAGTGCCGTGACCAGAAGAAAAAGGCTCCAGCCGGCGACCAGCACGTTGAGAAGCTTCGCCCAACCGCCTGTCAGCTTGCGCATGAATCACCTTATGGGATGGTTGCTGGGATGGTTGATGGAGAAGGTTCGATAACGCCTTGCCGAGCGCCCGCAAAAGCGATCGGCCCCGAACCTGATCGTCGATTTCCTGCACCCCTTTTCTTTACCCAAGCAAAGACGGCGGCACGCCTCCGCCTTTAGCCGCTTTCAGGCGGGGCGTACCGGCCAGAAAGTCTACTGGACGACCAGTTGCGCCTGAGCCTTGCTTCCCTTGTTTCCTTCCGCGACCACCTTGTAGGTTCCGGGCTTGGCGTTGACGGGGATCCCGGAGCTCACCTTGAACGCCCCGGCGCCGTCGGCCTTGATTTCTTCCACTTTTTCCGTCCCCAGGCCCACGAGATTCCCTCCGCTCAGATCGAGCGTGATGTCGATCGCCTCACCCGCCTGGAAGCCCTTTCCTTCGATCGTGAGCGCGGTTCCTTTTTTCCCGGCGGCCGGGGTGAGGGTGATCTGGGCGTTTGACTCTTTTGTGGCGACCGGAGCACTGCATCCGGCGATGATCGCGCCGAGGGCAACGCAGAGTGCAAGGAGGCGATACACAGGACCGACCTTCATGATGTCCCCCTTTCCAAAGATGAGGCAGGATGGTTTTGCCTGAAGAACGATGCCTCCCTTCGAGAGAGCCGGCCCGGCCTCACGGCCGTGGGCCGGTCTCCTCCCGAAGCGGGTACGGCGCCCCCCCGGTCACTTGGGGGCGACCAGGTCAGGCGGAATCGTCACCTTGAGCGTGTCGCGGTAAAAGGCGGCCGCCCCGGGGTGGAAGGGAACCCCGAGACCGAATTCGATCGCCATCTGGTACATCTCGTCGAAGCGGCCTTCCTTGAGCGTTGTGAGGTTGGCGACCAGCTCCTTGCGGCTGTCCCAGACCGCCTTCACGATCTTGTAGACCACGTCCTCCGGGACATCCTTGTGCACGAAGTCGCTCACCACGTAGGCGAAGCTGAGCTGGTCCTTGGTCAAGGCTTTGAAGAGCCCCGCGGGGACGGTCATGCTCAACCCGTGGCGCGGGTACTTCTGGTTCATCTTCTCGATTGATTCTTTGGTGATGGGGATGATGTTGATGTCCATCGTGGACTCAAGATCGAGGATCGCGGCATCTTTGTAGCCGGCCTTGAACCAGCCGTCCACGACGCCCGCCTTCATGGCATCCACGCTCGCCGCAAGCCCCATCATCTTGTAGTTGGGCTTGATGCCGAGCGCGTCGAAGAAAAGTTCGATCACGCGGCCGGAGGTGGTACCGGGGTTCATGGCGAAGGAGAGCCCGTTCAACCCTTCAAGGGTCGTCACCCCGCTTTTCTTCGAGGTGATGATGTGGATGGGGGTGACGTAGCCGCCCCACAGCGAGCGCAGGTCGGGCATCCCTTTTCCCTTGTAGTCGATGATCCCCTTGTAGGCGGCGTAGGCGGCGGAACCGTCGGCCGGGCCGAGCTGAATCGATTTTTTCTGGATCCGCGCGAGATTTTCGACGAACCCGCCGGTTTCGACGACGGTGACCTGGATCTCGTTGGGGTAGGCCTTGTTCACCGCGGCGCCGAGCGCCACGGTGTTGGCGTAGAGGCCGGAGCGCACGCTCGTTGCCCCCCACTTGATTTTGGCTGCCGCCGCGGCATCGAGTGCCGAGGCGCCCAGCAGCATCGCCGCCATTCCCAACGCGATGAGCCAGAAAGCACTCCCTCTTTTCATGCCCGGTCTCCTTTCCTGGGGAATCGCCCCAGCCATCGCCGAAAAGGCGCCGGCAGGACGTTGATTATGGGGAAACGGGATGCGTTCCCGCCTGCCCTTCATGGAACCCATGGGCACTGAACGCCAATCAGCCGCTGGTTGTCGCGCTTGTCGCTGAAGACCCCTCGAGGCTGTTCCCCCTCTAAAGGAAAACCTTGCCCCTGTCAATCTCTCCCCCCAAAATAGGGGACGTCCATTTATATATCATTTGCGCGCGCTGCATCCCCCTTGGATCCGCCGCCGTGTGCTGAGCGGCAGAGGCTTCGAGGTATAAGATCCCTCTTGTCTTCCCGAAAAGCACGTTCACGACGGAAAACGAGGTCGTTTTCCTGAAGATGAAATCCCGAAAAAGATTTTTGCGATCACCGGTCAAATCGTTTTCCCCCGGCCATCAACAAACGGCGAACCTATTTCCTGCAAGGCACCGGCGCGAGAATGCATGCCATGCAAACATTTTTGAACGAAAATGATGAAAAAGTGTTGATTTTCATTCGGGCATCCTGATATAGGACGCTGTCGAATGAAGGGAATTTCAAAGGAACCTCATTCGTTTCTGAGATTCGAGGAAGGAGAAATCGCGCATGCCCAGAAAAAGAGCTTTGGATGCCGGGAAATTGATCAAGATGATCGAAGATGAGATCCCGCAGGCGGAAATCATGAAAAAGATGGGTTTCAAGACCTCGATGCAGCTCAAAACCGCTTACATGAACGCCCTGATCGCCGAGGGCCGGGTTCCCGCGATCAAAGGCGGCCGCGGCGCCGGAAAGGCCGACAAAACCAAAGAAGTGACGGTCGGAAAAAGAGGAAGCATCATTTTGCCCAAAGAGCTTGTGGCAAGCCTCGGGATCGGCGCCAAAGACCGATTCCTTGTGCGCAAGACCAAGGCCGGAATCAGTCTGAAAAAGATCTGAAACGAAGTCTTGCGCAGTTTGCCAAGGCAAGGGGCCGGGGCGTACCGTTTCCGGCCCCCCTTTCGTCAGATCGTTTCCGCTATCGAAAAGCCGTCTCTTCCAGGCGAGCTGAGGATGGCCAAACGAGCGCTTTTCTCTTTCTCCGGTTTTTTGCGCTCCGCGTTGAAATTCCCCGAGGCTTACCTTCCCACGATCCGCTTTCCCCGATGAGCAGCCCGAACGAGAGCGATTTCGTCAAGATCGCCGTCATCGAAAATGCGATCGAAGCGCAACTCGTCAGTTCGCTCCTCACCCAATACGGGATTCCCCATCGGCTACGCTCCTTCCATGACACCGCCTATGACGGTCTTTTCCAGTTGCAACAGGGCTGGGGCGAGATCCGCGCCGCGGAAGAAAACCGGGCGCCGATCCTGGAAATCTTAAACGATATCCGCACCCACGAGCCCAAGAACCCAAGAGAAGAGGACTGACTCCCCCCTGAAGCCTCCACGTGACGGACCCCCACGGCCTTCCCGCAGGTGCCACTCGTTTTGCAGGCGCCTCACGGGTCCGGACCCGACCGGACCACGGGACGCAGGAGGCGCAAAGGACTTGACACGGCCCGGCCGCCTTGGCTATCCTCTGTCTCGACCGAGGGGTGCCGGCTTGCACGGCTGAGATCAGACCCTTTGAACCTGACCTGGGTAATACCAGCGTAGGGACGGCGGAAACGGATTTTTTCTGTCGGGGCGCACCCTCGGAAAGGGTACGCCCCGTTTCTTTTCCCGCCATCTTGCATCGCGGTTTCGATCCCGGTCCGCGGCCCGCCTCCTCGAAGCCTGCGTTTTCATCACACCAAGGAGGATGGGTCATGGTTCCGGACGAAGTCGTCATCACGCAAGCGATCGTATCCACCTACCTCAAGAAGTTCCTCGACTGCACGCGGACCGAGGTGGCGGTGGTCGGGGGAGGGCCCTCCGGCCTGGTCGCCGCCTGTTTTCTTGCGCGCGCGGGGCGGCGGGTCGTCCTCTTCGAGCGCAAGCTCGGCATCGGCGGCGGCATGTGGGGGGGCGGCATGCTCTTCAACGAGATCGTCGTTCAGGAAGAGGCACGCGGGCTCCTTGAGGAATTCGGCGTGCGCACGCGCCGCTTCCAGGAAAACTGCTACACCGCGGATGCCGTGGAGGCGGTGAGCGCGTTGGCCTTCCGTGCGGTGCAGGCCGGGGCGAACATCCTGAACGGGATCAGTGTCGAGGACGTCGTGGTGCGCGAGGGCCGGGTGATCGGCCTGGTCATCAACTGGTCCGCCGTGCAGGTCGCGGGCCTTCATGTCGACCCGCTCACCGTGCACGCCGACTGGGTGGTCGACGCCACCGGCCACGACAGCGAAGTGCTGGCCGTGATCGAGCGCAAGGCGGGGATCCGCCTCTTCACGGCGACCGGAAAGCGGCTGGGCGAGCAGTCGATGTGGGCCGAGCGCGCCGAGCAGCTGACGGTCGAAAACACGCGGGAGATCTGCCCGGGGGTCTACGTGGCCGGCATGGCCGTGAACGCCTCCTTCGGCGGGCCCCGCATGGGGCCGATCTTCGGCGGCATGCTGCTCTCGGGGCGCCGGGCGGCCGAGCGGATCCTCTCCCGCCTGGAGGGAAAGGAGGAAAGGCCATGACCACCCCTTGCACCCAGCGCGAAGCCGCCCTGCGCGGCCTCATCACCCCGGAGATGCGCTTCTGCGCGGCCGCGGAGGGGATTTCCCCCGAGGCGCTTCGGGAACGGGTCGCGGACGGAACGGCCGTCATCCTGAAAAACCGCAACCGCGCCGCCTCGCGGCCGGTCGCCGTCGGCCGCGGGCTGCGGACCAAGGTGAACGCCAATCTCGGCACCGCCCCGGACCGGGTGGACCCGCTGGTCGAGCTCCGCAAGGCCGAGGCCGCCGTGGCGGCCGGCGCGGACACGATCATGGATCTCTCGATCGGGGGCGACCTCCGCGTGATGCGCCGCCGCTTGCTCGACGAGGTTCCGGTGCCGCTGGGCACGGTCCCCGTCTACGAGGCCGCCGTGGAGGCCGAACGGCGCAACCGGAGACCCGAGGCCTTCGACCCGGAGGATCTTTTTCGAAGCGTGCAGGCGCAGGCGGAGGAGGGGGTGGATTTCATGACCGTCCACTGCGGCGTGACCC
Organism: Desulfatibacillum sp.; assembly: GCA_020725555.1. Lineage (GTDB taxonomy): Bacteria > Desulfobacterota > Desulfobacteria > Desulfobacterales > SpSt-501 > SpSt-501. The sequence continues at coordinate 29,546 of DYEU01000007.1, read as the reverse complement.
GGGCCGCCGTTTCCGCTCTCGAGAGGGCTCCGCGCGAGCTCGGCATCGTCAGCCGCGGCGGAGCGCTTCTTGCCGCCTGGATGCGGGCGAGCGGGAAGGAAAACCCGCTCTACGAGCAATTCGACCGCGTCCTCGCCATCGCCCGCCGCCTGGATGTCGTTCTGAGCCTCGGGGACGGCCTGCGGCCGGGGTGCCTCGCCGATGCCGGGGATGCGGCCCAGATCCAGGAGCTGATCGTCCTCGGGGAATGTGCCCGCCGGGCCCGCGACGCCGGGGTCCAGGTCATGATCGAAGGCCCGGGCCATGTGCCGCTCGCCGAGATCCGCGAGCACATCCGGCTCGCCAAGCGCCTCGGCGAGGGGGCTCCCCTCTACGTTCTCGGCCCGCTGCCGACCGACATCGCACCCGGCTGGGATCACCTTGCCGCCGCCGTGGGCGGGGCGATCGCCGCCTGGGAGGGGGCCGATTTCCTCTGCACCGTCACCCCCGCCGAGCACCTGCGCCTGCCCGGCCTCGAGGAGGTGCGTCATGGCGTCCTCGCCGCCCGCATCGCCGCCCACGCGGCGGACATCGCCAAGGGCATCCCCGGCGCGGCCGTGCGGGACCGGGAGATGGCCGCCGCCCGCCGCCGCCTGGACTGGGAGGCCCAGGCCGAGCGGGCGATCGACCCCGAGCTCGTGCGGAGGCGGCTCGAGCGAAGCGATGCCGCAGGCGGCGAGAGCTGCACGATGTGCGGCCCCTTCTGCGCCGTGCGGCTGCAGGTCCGCTTGCCCTGCGCCGGACCCGACGCGATGGATGCGGGATCCCCTTGACGCGGCGAAAGCCGCATCGTATGGTTGAACCATTGACCTTACAGGGGAGGGAAGGGTGTTTCGCCGCGTTCAGCCCCAGCGGGCGTTCGAGGCGGTGACCGTGCAGCTCGAGGGAGCCATCCTGGGCGGTGCCTTCGCCCAGGGCGAGCGCCTGCCCCCCGAGCGCGAGTTGCAGCGCGAGTTCGCCGTCAGCCGCAACACGCTGCGCGAGTCCCTGCGCGTGCTCGAGCAGAAGGGGCTGGTTGAAATTCGCAAGGGCCAGCGGGGCGGGGTGTTCGTCAAGCCCGTGAACGCCGAGCCCATGGCCGAGCAGCTCCGGATTTTCCTCCAGTCGCGGGGCGTCACGCTCGCGGAGCTCTCCGAGTTCCGCCAGGACCTCGAGGGCCTGCTCGCCCGCCGCGCCGCCCTGCGCTGCCGCGGCCGGGGCCGGAAAGCCCTCGATCAACTTCTCGCGCGCGCCGCGGCGCTTGCGGCCGAGGGCCCGGCGCGCTGGGAGGAGTTCATGGCGGCCGACCGCGACATCCACCTCGCCCTCGCCCACCTCGCCGGGAACCCCCTGCACCGCGTTTTCCTGGAGACCGTGCACCACAACGTCCACCGACGACACATCCGGGCCTTCCTGCCGCGCAGCCTTGCCGTGATCCGCGCAACCCTCTCCGAGCTCGAAGCCCTCGTGGACGCGGTGCGCCGCGGCGACGGGGAGCGGGCCGAACGGATCGCCCGCGAACACGTCGCCCGGGCGACCCGGATCATGCAACGGGCCGCCGCCCGCAAGCCCAAGGAGAACCCGACATGAAGACCGCCGCTGCCGACACCCCTCGCCCGGAGAATCCCGCCCACCACCCCACGCCGCGGGTGGTGCGGGGCATCGAACGGAACCGCAACACCCGCCCCGAGGTGCACGCCCACCGCGCGGTCTCCGTGACCCGCAGCTTCCGGGAGACCGAGGGGGAGCCGATCGCCCTGCGGCGGGCGAAGATGCTCGCCCGCGTGCTCGACGAGCACCCCGTGGTGATCCAGGAGGGCGAGCTCATCGTCGGCATGAAAGCGCTCACCCCGCGCGGGTCACCCGTCTATCCCGAGATCAACTGCAGCTGGCTCGAGCGCGACCTCGACCGGCTGGCCACGCGCAAGGACACGCCCTTCCACGTGAGCGAGGAAACCAAGCACATCCTGCGCACGGAGGTCTTCCCCTTCTGGAAAGGGCGGCAGATCGCCGACCGCATCGAGGAGGCCGTCCCGGAGGAAATCCGGCGGGCCGACGAGCGCGGTGTGATCTACAACTACTTCCGGTCGCGTTCGATCGGGCACATCCAGGCGGGCTACGAGAAGGTCCTGCGCCTCGGGATGCGGGGGATCCTGGCCGAGGTCGAAGCCGCCGAAGCACGGCTCGACCGGGGGGCCCCCGATTTTGCGGGCCGCAGCCGATTTCTCGAATCCGTGGCCCGGGTCTGCGAGGCCGTGGTCCGCTTCGCCGCGCGGCATGCCGCCGAGGCCCGGCGGATCGCCCGCGGCACCCCGGACCCGCTGCGCCGCGCGGAGCTCGAGCGGATCGCCGCGATCCTCGACCGCGTGCCCGAGCACCCCGCACGCGGCTTCCACGAGGCCCTGCAGTCCTTCTGGATCACCCACCTCGTGCTCAACCTCGAGACCCCCGGCCATGCCTTCGGCCCGGGCCGTTTCGACCAGTACCTCCATCCCTTCTACCGCGAAAGCCTCGAGCGCGGCGAGCTGACGGCCGACGAGGCCCAGGAGCTGATCGACTGCCTCTGGGTCAAGTTCGACGAGATCACCCTCGCCAAGGATTCCGGGGAATCGCAGACGTCGAGCTCCTACCCCGATTTCCAGAACCTCAACATCGGCGGGCTCACGCGCACCGGCCGCGACGCGGTGAACGAGCTCTCCTACGCCTGCCTCAACGCCCTCGAGCACACCCGTCTTCCCCAGCCCGGGCTCTCGGCGCAGATCGCCTCGGCCACCGCCCCGAAATTCCTCCTGCGCTGCTGCGAGGTGCTGCGGCTGGGAACCGGCATGCCGGCGATGTTCAACGCCGACGTCCTCGTCCTCGGCATGGTGAACCGCGGCAAGAGCCTCGAGGACGCCCGCGCGAGCAGCCTGAACGGCTGCGTCGCCGGGTTTTGCGACGGTAAGGACCGCATGGCCTCGAGCGGCTACTTCAACCTCGCCAAGGCGCTCGAGCTCGCCCTGAACGACGGCGTGGACCGCCTGACGGGCGAGCGGCTCGGCCCTGCGACCGGAAACCCGCGCGACTTTTCCCGCTTCGAGGACGTGCTCGCGGCCTTCCGGACCCAGGTCGAGCACTTCGTCGCCCTCAAGGTGCGCTACGACGACCTCGTGCGCACGATCTACGCCGAGCACTGCCCCGTGCCCTTCACCTCCGCCCTGATCGAGGACTGCGTCGCCGCCGCGACCGACTGGCACGCGGGGGGCTCGCGGTACAAGATCGCCACGATCTCCGGGGTGGCCGTCGGCACGGTCGCCGACGCCCTCTCGGCGATCCGCACCCACGTCTTCGAGCGCCAGACCGTTTCCATGGAGCGGCTGATCGCGGCCCTCGACCGGAACTGGGAGGGGGACGAGGCGCTGCGCCTTGCGCTCGTGAACCAGACCCCTCACTACGGCAACGACGACGAGGCCGCCGACGCGCTCGCCGTGGCCGTCCAGGAGATGTTCTGCACGGCCGTCGAACGGCACACCGATTGCCAGGGGGCACGCTACTGGGTGGACCTCTTGCCCACCACGAGCCACATCGCCTTAGGCGAGCTCACCGGGGCGACGCCCGACGGCCGCCGCGCCGGGGCCTGGCTTTCCGAGGGGGTGAGCCCCGTCCAGGGCCACGACCGCCGGGGCCCCACGGCGGCGATGCGCTCGGTGGCGAAGCTCGATCACGCGCGGACCAACGGCACGCTGCTCAACCTCAAGATCAGCCCCCAGGCGCTCCGGACCGACCGCGACCTGCACAAGCTCGCCGCCCTGATCCGCGGCTACTTCAGCCAGGGGGGCCACCACGTCCAGTTCAACATCGTGGACCGCGAGATCCTCCTCGAAGCCATGGATCACCCCGAGCGGCACCGCAACCTCCTCATCCGGGTCGCGGGGTACTCGGATTACTTCACCCTGCTCAGCCGCGACATCCAGCTCGAAATCCTCTCGCGCGCCGAGCACGGCCTCTGATGACTCGCGGCGCAACCGGCCTGGTCTTCGACATCCGCGGCTTCAGCCTGCACGACGGCCCGGGACTGAGGACGACGGTCTTTCTTAAGGGCTGCCCGCTCCGCTGCCGCTGGTGCTGCAACCCCGAGTCCCAGCGGGCGCATCCGGAGGCGGTCTGGATCGCCGAGCGCTGCATCGGCTGCAACCGCTGTCTCGAGGTTTGCGCCGCCCGGGCGATCGCCCCCGCTGCGGACGGCGGGCGCCGGATCGACCCCGGCCGCTGCGACGCCTGCGGCCGCTGTGTCGAGGCCTGCCCCGGGGAGGCGCTCCAGATCTTCGGCCGCCGCATGACCGTCGAGGCGGTGCTCGCCCAAGTCGCCCGCGACGCCCTCTATGCCGAGCACTCGGGGGGCGGGCTCACCCTCTCCGGGGGGGAGCCGCTCGCCCAGCCGGAATTCGCGCTCGAGCTCCTGCGGCGCTACCGCCGCGAGGAAAAAGGGGCGCACACGGCCGTGGAGACGAGCGGCGAGGCGGACTGGGAGGTCCTCGAGGCGCTGCTCCCCGAGGTGGATCTTTTCCTCTACGACCTCAAGCACCCCGACCCCGCCGCCCACCGCCGGCTCACCGGCCGCGGCAACGAGCGGATCCTCGAAAACGCGCGGCGCCTCGCGGACGCGGGGGCGGAGCTGGTGATCCGCATGCCGCTGATCGAGGGCGAAAACGACGACCCGCGGGCGCTCGGCGCGGCGGCCGATTTCGTCGCCTCGCTCCGCGTGGTGCGGCGGATCGACCTGCTGCCCTATCACCGCCTGGGGGAGCCCAAGTACCGGCGCCTCGGGCGCCGCTACCGCCTCGAGGGAAAGCCCGCCGCCTCCCCCGGCCGGGTGGAGGCGGCGCGCGCTTTCCTCGCCGGTTGCGGCTTCGAGGTGCGGATCGGCGGCTGAGGCCCGCGGCACCGCGGGCGGGTTTCAGAAGCGGCTGGAAGCGTCCCAGCAGTGGGTGCAGAGCGTTTCCCGGGGAAGACCGATGGCCGCCACCATGTCCTCGAGCCGCTGGTATTTCAGGGTGGTGAGGTTGAGGCGGCGGCGGATGATCTCCACCATGGCCCGGTTTTCGGGCGATCCCGCCCGGGCGTAGGCCGCGAGATCGCGGGGCGAGTCCCCCTCGAGCTCCTGGATCGCCCGGCGGCCGGCGAGGTCGAGGGTGGATCGGGAGGTGGAGAAGTTGATGAACTCGCAGGGGTGGATGAGGACGGGGCAGGCCGGCCGCATGTGCACCTCGCGCGCCCCGCATCGGTAGAGGGTGCCGATCGTGTCCTTGAGCTGGGTGCCGCGCACGATCGAGTCCTCGCAGAAGAGCAGGCGTTTCCCCTCGATCAGGCTGCGGACGGGGATGAGCTTCATCTTCGCCACCAGATCGCGCATCGCCGGGTTCTGGGGCATGAAGCTCCGCGGCCAGGTCGGCGTGTACTTGACGAAGGGCCGCCGGTAGGGAATCCCCCGCTCCGAGGCGTAGCCGATCGCGTGGCCGATCCCCGAGTCGGGAATCCCGGCCACGAAATCGACCGCGGTGTCGTCCCCGCGGGCGAGCGCGGCGCCGCAGCGGTTGCGCGCCTCCTCCACGTTGATCCCCTCGTAGTCCGAAGCCGGGTAGCCGTAGTAGATCCACAGGAAGGCGCAGATCTGCATTTCCCGCCCCGGCGGGACTCTCCGCTCCCAGCCCTCGGCGTCGAAAAAGACCACCTCCCCTGGGCCCAGAAAGGCTTCGGTGCGGAAGCCGAGGTTGGCGAAGGCGCAGGTCTCCGAGGCGACGGCCACCGCGTCCCCGCGGCGGCCGAGGGCGAGGGGGGTGCGGCCCAGGCGGTCGCGCGCGGCCCAGACGCCCCCCTCGGCGAGCAAGAGCAGCGTGAGTGAGCCGCGGATCGCTTCCTGGGCGGCGCGGATGCCGGCTTCGAAGCTGTCGTGCTCGCAGATGAGGTTTGCCGCGAGTTCCGTGGGGTTGATGCCGGAGCCGGAGGTGTCGGAAAAGTAGCGGCGCCGGCCGAAGGCGCGCCGCACCAGCTCCTCGATGTTCGCGATTTTCCCGACGGTGACGAGCCCGAAGGTCCCCAGGTGCGAGGCCATGAAGATGGGCTGGGGGTCGGTGTCGCTGATCACGCCGATGCCCATGGTGCCGTGGAAGTGCGGCAGCTCGGGTTCGAACTTCGTCCGGAAATAGCTGTTCTCGATGCTGTGGATGGAGCGCTCGATCCCCTGCGCGTTGCGCACCGCCATCCCGCCGTAGCGGGTTCCGAGGTGGAAATGGTAGTCGGTCCCGTAGAAGAGGTCGCCGGTGCAATCCGAGCGCGAGGCGATGCCGAACAAGCCGCCCATGAAGGTTGAGCCTCCTTTCCCGGGGGGGGGAGCCCGCGCATTCAGCGGATTTCCGCGAGGTAGCGTTGCAGCGGGCGCACCTGCGGGGCGCCCTCGCGGCGGGCCGCAATCCCCTTGGCGGCGGCGATCGCCGCCGCCGTGGTCGTGATGTAGGGAACCCGGTGGCGGATCGCCGCGCGGCGGATCTCGGAGCTGTCCGCGGCGCCGCGGCGTCCGCTCGGGGTGTTCACCAGAAGCTGCACCCGGCCCTCGCGGATCGCATCCAAGAGGTCGGGCCGGCCGGCGCCGAGCTTGGGGACCGGGATCGATTCGATCCCCTTTTCCTCGAGGAACCGGTGGGTGCCCTCGGTCGCCATGAGCCGGAAGCCGAGCTCGCGGAAGCGGCGCGCGGGCTCGATGGCCGCGTTCTTGTCGCGGTCGGCGATGGTGAAGAGGACCGTCCCCTCGAGCGGCAGCCGCCCCGAGGCGGCCTCCTGGGCCTTGAAGAAGGCCCGGCCGAAGGAATAGGAGAGCCCCAACACCTCGCCGGTCGAGCGCATCTCGGGGCCGAGCACGGGGTCGACCTCGGGGAACATGTTGAAGGGGAACACCGCCTCCTTGACCCCATAATGGGGGATCCGACGCTCCCGCAGGCCAAGCCCGGCGATGGTTTCCCCGAGAATGACGCGGGTGGCGATTTTCGCCATGGAGATGCCGCAGACCTTGGAGACAAGCGGCACCGTCCGCGAGGCCCGCGGGTTCGCCTCGAGGACGTAGACCGTGTTCTCAAAGATCGCGTACTGGAGGTTCATCAGCCCGACGACGCCCAGCTCGACGGCGATGCGGCGGGTCGTCTCGCCGATCGTGTCGATGTGCTTGGGGGCGAGGCTGATCGGCGGGATGACGCAGGCCGAATCCCCGGAGTGGATGCCCGCCAGCTCGATGTGCTCCATGACCGCCGGGACGAAGGCGCTTTTTCCGTCGCAGATCGCGTCGGCCTCGGCTTCGATCGCGTTGTCGAGGAACTTGTCGATCAGGATCGGCCGCTCCGGGGAGACCTCGGCCGCCGCCCGCATGTACTCCTCGAGCATCCCCTCGTCGTGCACGATCTCCATGCCGCGGCCGCCGAGCACGTACGAGGGCCGCACGATCACCGGGTAGCCGATGCTCCGGGCCACGGCGCGGGCTTCCTCGATGCCGCCCGCCATGCCGGCCTCGGGCATGGGGATGCCCAGCCGCTGCATCATCTCCCGGAACCGGTCGCGGTCCTCGGCGAGGTCGATCGCCTCGGGCGAGGTGCCGAGGATGCGGACCCCGGCCGCGGCAAGCTCGCGGGCGATGTTGAGCGGGGTCTGGCCCCCGAACTGCGCGATCACGCCCTCGGGGGCCTCCTTTTCATAGATCGCGAGCACGTCCTCGACCGTGAGCGGCTCGAAGTAGAGCCGGTCGGCCGTGTCGTAATCGGTGGAGACCGTTTCGGGGTTGCAGTTGATCATGATCGCTTCCCAGCCGGCCTCGCGCAGGGCGTAGGCGGCGTGGACGCAGCAGTAGTCGAACTCGATCCCCTGGCCGATGCGGTTGGGGCCGCCGCCGAGGACGAGGATCTTGCGCCGGCGGTCGACCGGGACGCGGTCTTCCCCGTGGTAGGTGGAATGGTAATAGGCGGCGTTTTCGACGCCGCTCACGGGGATGGGCTGCCAGACCGGCGCGATGCCCGCCGCGCGCCGCATGCGGCGGATCTCCCCCTCGGCGATGCCCAGAAGTCCGGCGAGATAGCGGTCGGAGAAGCCGTCCTCCTTCGCCCGCCGCAGCAGCTCCGGCGGCAGCGGGCCCCCCCGCCGGGAGAGGATTTCCTCCTCCAGGGCGACCAGGTCCTTCATCTGCTCGAGGAACCAGGGCTTGATGTGCGTGAGGCGCGCCAGGGCCCCGATCTCCGCCCCCTTGCGCAAGGCCTCGTAGAGCAGAAACTGCCGCTCGCTCGTCGGCACGGAGAGCATCTCCAGCAGCCGCGCAAGCGGCAGGTCATGGAAGTTTTTGGCGAACCCCAGCCCGTGGCGGCCGATCTCCAAGCTGCGGACGGCTTTTTGCAGGGCTTCCTTGTAGGTCCGCCCGATGCTCATCACTTCGCCCACGGCGCGCATCTGGGTCCCCAGGCGGTCCTCGATGCCCCGGAACTTCTCGAAGGCCCAGCGCGCGAACTTGACGACCACGTGATCGCCGGAGGGCTCGTAGTCGGCGAGGGTCCCGCCCTTCCAGTAGGGGAGCTCATCGAGGGTCATGCCCGCGGCGAGCAGGGCGGAGACGCGTGCGATCGGGAACCCGGTCGCCTTGGAGGCGAGCGCCGAGGAGCGCGAGGTGCGCGGGTTGATCTCGATGACGACCAGGCGGCCGCTCTGCGGGTCGTGGGCGAACTGGATGTTGGTGCCGCCGATGACCTCGATCGCCTCCACGATGCGGTAGGAGTCCTCCCGGAGGCGGCGCTGGAGATCCGGGCCGATCGTGAGCATCGGCGCGACACAGAGGCTGTCCCCGGTGTGGATGCCCATGGCGTCGATGTTCTCGATGAAGCAGACGGTGATCTTGCGGTTCTTGGCGTCCCGGACCACCTCGAGTTCGAGCTCCTCCCAGCCGAGGACGGACTCCTCGATCAGCACCTGGTGGATCAGGCTGGCGGCCAGCCCGCGGGCGGCGATCCGGCGGAGCTCCTCCGGGGTGTGGACGAGCCCGCCGCCGGTCCCCCCCAGGGTGTAGGCCGGCCGCACGACGACCGGGTAGCCTAACGACTCGGCCACGGCCTCGGCCTCGGCGACGTTGCCGACCGCCCGGCTGCGCGGCGTCTCGATTCCCAGCCGGGCCATGGTTTCCTTGAACGCCGTGCGGTCCTCTCCGCGTTCGATGGCCTGCAGGTTGACGCCGATCACCTGCACGCCCCAGCGCGCGAGCGCCCCGTTGCGGTGGAGCTCGGAGACGAGGTTGAGCCCCGTCTGGCCGCCGAGGTTGGGGAGAACGGCATCGGGCCGCTCGGCGGCGATGATCTCCTCGAGCACCGCCGCGTTGAGGGGCTCGATGTAGGTCGCCTCGGCCATCTCGGGGTCGGTCATGATCGTGGCCGGGTTGGAGTTGACCAGAACGATGGTGTACCCGAGCGAGCGCAAGGCCTTGCAGGCCTGGGTTCCGGAGTAATCGAATTCGCAAGCCTGGCCGATGACGATCGGCCCCGAGCCGATGATGAGGACCTTGCGGATGTCCGTGCGTTTCGGCATGCGGTCACTCCTGAAACGGTTCGGGTTGGGAAATCGCCCGGCCTGGCCGTGGCGGGCTTCCCGGAGGGCGGAAAACGGCTCTTGCTATGGCAAGAGGGGGGGAAAATCAAGGGCGCCGCGCCTTGGGCCTTCCCCTCCGCAACGGGTCAGGGCGCTCCCCGGACAGGGCGCGGCGGCGTAGAGCATCCCGGCCCGCGTTCCCCAAGTCCGTCCGCCGCTTCACGGGCGTGCGGGGTTGGGGAGGAGGCAAGGCTGTGGTAGCAAGGATGCTGGGAGAGGATGCGGCCGATGTCGACTTCGATGGAAAGCGAAACGGCGGGCGAAGGCGGCCTTCCCGTCGCCTCCGTCCTGGCCGAGCTCGCCCGCGCGCTCGAAGGGGCGGGCGCCGCGGTGCTGGTTGCACCGCCGGGCGCCGGCAAGACGACCGTGGTGCCGCTTTTTCTCCTCGATCAGCCCTGGCTTGCCGGCCGGAAGATTCTCCTGCTTGAGCCGCGGCGGCTTGCCGCGCGGGCGGCGGCCTCCCGCATGGCCGCGCTCCGGGGGGAGCGGGTGGGGGAAACGGTCGGCTACCGCGTGCGCCTGGAGTCCCGGGTCGGGCCGCGCACGCGGGTCGAGGTCGTGACCGAGGGGGTTCTCACGCGCAGGCTCCAGGCCGATCCCGGCCTCGAGGGGGTCGGCCTGGTGATCTTCGACGAGTTCCACGAACGGCACCTGGAGTCGGATCTGGGGCTCGCCCTCTGCCTCGATCTGCGCCGGGCGCTGAGGCCCAAGCTGCGGCTGCTCGTCATGTCCGCGACCCTCGAGGCCGGACCGGTGTCCGCGCTCCTCGGCGGGGCGCCCGTCCTTTGCGCCGCGGGGCGGAGCTTCCCGGTCGCGGTGCGCCACGTTCCCGACACGCGTCCCTTGCCCTTCGAGCGCAAGGTCGCCGACGCCGTGCGCCGTGCCGCGCGCGAAGCCGCAGGCGGCCTTCTCGTCTTCCTGCCGGGTGCGGCCGAGATCCGCCGCGTGGCCGCCATGCTCGCCGAGTCGCAGTTGGGCCGGGAGGGGCTTCTCCTCCCGCTGCTCGGCACACTCCCGCGGGCGGCGCAGGACCGGGCGATCGGGCCCGTCCCGGGCGGGAAGCGCAAGGTCGTGCTCGCGACCTCCGTCGCCGAGACGAGCCTCACGATCGAGGGCATCGGCTGCGTCGTGGACGGCGGGCGCATGCGCGTTCCGCGCTTCGACCCCGCGCGCGGCATGACCCGGCTGGTCACGGTGCCTGTGTCGCAGGCGGCGGCCGAGCAGCGCCGCGGCCGGGCGGGGAGGACCGGGCCGGGCGTCTGCTACCGCCTGTGGGGCGAGGCCGAGCAGGCGCGGCTGGCCGAGAAGAACCGGCCGGAGATCCTTGAGAGCGACCTGGCCGGGCTGGTCCTCGAGCTCGCCCTCTGGGGGGTGCGGGACCCCGGCCGGCTCTCCTGGCTGGATGCCCCGCCGGAGGCGGCCTGGCGGCAGGCCGTGGAGCTTCTCCGCCTGCTCCGGGCCTTGGACGCCGAGGGAGGGATCACCCCCCACGGCCGCGCGATGGCCGCCCTCGCCCTCCACCCCCGCCTGGCGCACATGGTGCTCGAGGCCCGCGCGGAGGGCCGCGGAAAGACGGCCTGCCGGCTCGCCGCCATCCTGAGCGAGAAGGATTTCCTGCGCTTCCCGCCGGGGGGCTACGACGCCGATCTCGCCTTGCGGCTGGAGTGGCTCTCCGATCCGGGAGCGGCGCCCCCGTCGCCTGCGCCCCCGGTGGAGGTCGACCGGGAGACCCTCCGGCGCTGCCGGGCGTTCGCCGCGCTCCTCGAGCGCCGCCTCGGGATCCCCGAAGGGGAGGAGCCGGCGGGGGAGGCGGGCCGCCTGCTCAGCCGCGCCTACCCCGACCGCATCGGCCGCCGCCGGCCGGGGGCTTCGCCGCGCTACCTCCTCGCCAACGGGCAGGGCGCATTCTTCGGCGGCGCCGAGCCGCTTGCGGGCCGGGAAACCCTCGTGGCGGCCGTCCTGGACGGAAACCCCCGCGAGGCGCGCATCCTTCTCGCCGCGGCCTGCGACGAAACGCTGCTCTTCGAGGAGTTCGCGGATCGCCTCGTCGCCGAGCGGGTCGTGGCCTTCGACCGCGAGGCGGGTGCGGTGCGGGCGGAGAGGCTCCTGCGGCTGGGGAGCCTCGTTCTGCGGCGGGAGAGCGACCCCCGGCCGGACCCCGATCAGGTCGCGGAGGCCCTGTGGGGGGCGATTCGGGAGCGGGGCCCGGCGGGCCTCCCCTGGGGCGAGGGCGCGCGGCAGTTGCAGGGGCGGGTCCGCTTCCTCCGCCGGCTCGGCGCGGGAGCCGAGGCGTGGCCGGAGGTTTCCGATGAGGCGCTGCTTCAGGACCTGGAGCGCTTTCTTAAGCCGAGAATCCGGGGGATGCGGCGCTTGGCGGAGATCGCGCCGCAGCTCCTGGAGGAGGCCCTGCGGGCGCTGCTTTCGCCCTCGCAGGCGCGGCTGCTCGACACCTGGGCGCCCCCGGCGGTCCGGCTGCCGAACGGGACCCGTGTGCGCGTGGACTACGGCGGGGAGACGCCGGCCGTCTCCGCGAGGCTGCAGGAGGTTTTCGGCTGCCGGGACACACCCCGGATCGCGGGCGGCAGGGTTCCCCTCACGATCCGGCTGCTCTCGCCGGCCGGGCGGCCGGTCCAGGTGACCGCCGATCTCGCGGGGTTCTGGCGGGGGAGCTACCGCGAGGTGCGCAAGGAGCTGCGGGGCCGCTATCCGAAGCACCCCTGGCCCGAGGATCCCCTTCAGGCCGCTCCCCCCGCGAAACGCGGCTCGTCCCGTCCCCGCCCGCGGTGAGGCGGGCCCCTTTACTCCGCGATCTCCGGCAGCCGGACGAGCAGGACCGGCACCTTGCTGCGCCGCAGGACGCTGCGGCTCACGCTGCCGACCACGGCTTCCTCGAGCCGGCCGCGCGTGTGGTAGCCCATGACGATGAGGTCGACCTTGCGGGCTTCCGCTTCCTGCATGATGCAGTCGACCGGGTCGCCCTGGGTGACCACGATTTCGTCCGAGCGCGTGTTGCGGGCGTCGAATTCCTTGCGGGCGCTGTCGAACATTTCGCCGAGCGCCTGGCGGATCATCGCGCCTTCACGCTGCTTGCCGATCAGGATCTGGCGGATCTCCTGCTCGTGGGCCTTGCGCAGCTCTTCCCAGCGTTCCTCGCCGATGAAGCCCTGGAGGTGGAGGGTCTGCTTCGGCGAGAAGTCCTCCATGACGTAGAGGATCGTGAGCACCGCCCCGTACTGGTTGGCCAGGCTGAGCGCGTAGTTGAAGGCGTGGCGGGTCTGCTGGGAGAGATCGGTGGTGAAGAGGATCTTGCGGAATTGCGGAAGCTCGACGTTCATGGGGTCCTCCTGCCGGCGTGATGGACCTTCTCGAAGACCGCGGCCTCGAACCGCGCACCCTGCACGCGGAAATGGGGCTTGTGTAGCCCATTTCCCCCCGCCGTGCAAGGAACCCCCCGACGCCTCCGGCCGGGCCTTTACCCCGGCGGGCGAAGAGGCTATGAACAGGCGGCGGGCCGCAGGGGGAAAAACCCGGAAGCGCGGCGCGGGACGGATCGCGGACGCGACGTGCCGCGGGTCCGCGGCCCGGACAGGGAAGGGCAGCGATGGTCGTCGGTTCCTGGGTCAAACGGTTGCCGGCCGCGGCGATCGGCCGCGCCGCGGGGAGGATCCTGTTTGCGCTCGCGCCCGCGGAGCGCCGAGTCATCCGCCGCAACCTCGCCTTCGCCTTTCCGGAGCGCTCGCCCGCAGAGATCGGGCGGTTGCAGGAGGCCGTGGAGCGCCACTACGGCAGGCTCCTCGTCGAGCTCCTGCAGATGAGCTTCTTTGAACCCGAGGACATCCGCCGCCGGGTGCGCTTTTCGGGGCTGGAGCGGGCGATCCGCGCCGTGGGGGCGCAACGCGGCTTCATCGCCGTCTCCGCGCATCTCGGCAACTGGGAAGTCGGCATGCAGGTGCTCCCGGCCTGCTTCGGGCGGCCGCTCACCGCGGTGGCCAAGAAGTTCAAGCGCGGCTGGGTCGAACAGTACCTCCATCGCACGCGCACCCGCTTCGGAAGCCGCATCCTCTACAAGAAAGGCGCCATGGCCGAGATGACCCGCATCGTCCGCGAGGGGGGGGTGCTCGCCATCCTCGTGGACATGGCCCGCCGCAAGGACGGGGTCGAGGTGCGCTTTTTCGGCCGGCGCGCGACCGCCACCCCGGCCGCGGCCATGCTGGGCCTGCGCTGCCGCTGCCCGGTGCTGCCGGTGTTCTGCCTCCAGGAGGCGGACGGGGCCTTCCACGTGCGGATCGAGGAGCCGCTCGAGATGCTCCGCACCGGGGACCTGCGCCGCGACCTCCTGGCCAACACCCAGCGGATCACCGACGTCGTCGAGGAGGCGATCCGCCGCCACCCCGAGCAGTGGCACTGGATGATGCGCCGCTGGAAGGAATTCCACCCCGAGCTTTACCGGCCCGCGGGCTGACGGCGGCGGCCCCGGCCGGCGCCCGGGGAGCTCCCGGGGGATGCGCCCCCCGCTTTGCGGCGACGCTCACCGGGTCTCCGCGAGGCCGGCGATCTTCAGCCGCGCAAGCGTCGCCGCGAGCGGCCGCCCGGTCTCCGGGTCCCAACCCATCTCGCGCCGGAAATCCCGCACCAGGGGGTCCAGGTCGATCGAAACCCCGGCCAGGGGCCCCTCCGTCTGCGGCGGCCTGCCGAGCAGGCGGTCCGGGAGGCGCACCGCGGCGGGGTCGATCCCCTCGCGGAGATTGAACAGCAGGCGCAGCGTCTGGATGCGCGCCCCCGTTTCGATCGCCTCGGCCACGTCAACCGCCCAGCCCGTCACGGCGTTCAACAGCTCGATCAGCGGGTAGTTGCCGAAGAACATGAAGGGCATGATGCAGACCCCGGCGCAGTTTCCCACCTGGAGGTAGCAGGAGGCGCGCGCGCTCATCGGGCCCTTGCCCTGGGCGGCGTAGCGCTCGAAGGCGCCGAAGCGCAGCTCCGGGTAGGGGGCGAAGGCGCCGGCGCCGCCGTCCAGGCGCGCCATCGGCGCGGCCGTGTGGCGGCCCGGCGTCGGGTCGCAGACGAAGCCCGTCCCCCGGCCGGGGAGAAAGAGGGGGTTGTGCAGCCCCGGTTCCTGGCCGCCCACGTGGACGGCGCATTCCTCCGCGCCGCGCCCGATCCGCTCCGCCGCCGCCTGGACGCCGTCGGCGAGGAGATCCCCGATGCCCTCGCGCCGGATGATGCGCTCGAGCAGCGCGATCATCGCCGCGGCGTCGCCCCAGGCGAGCCGGATGCCGTCGGTGTCGGCGGCGGAGAGGATGCCCCGCTCGCCGCACTCGATGGCGAAGGCGAGCACGTGGCCGGCCGAGATCGTGTCCAGGCCGCTGCGGTTGCAGAGGTCCTGGAGTTTGAAGACGGCCTCGAGGTCGTTGCAGAGGCAAAGCGGGCCGAAGGCCGCGAGCGTTTCGTATTCGGGCTTGTGGACTTCGCCCACGGGATAGGGGCCCGAGGTCACCTCGCAGATGCCGCCGCAGCCGATCGGGCAGCCGCTGCAGGCGTACTTGCGCTTCTGGTAGCGGATCACGGCCTCGGGGTCGGTGATGCGCTCCGCGCCGGGAAAGGAACGCTCCCCGGAAAGACGCCAGTTCTTGACCGGGGTCGCCCCCCCGGCGAGCAGCGAGCCCGTGAAGCCGCAGGTCCCGTGGCGCAGAAGCGCCTGGGGCATTCCGGCCATCCCGCGGATCTCGCGGGCGAAGCAGCGGGCGAGCTCGGCCAAGACCTCGGGCCGCGCGACGGGGACGCGCTGCTCCCCGCGCACGGCGACCGCCTTGAGCTTCTTTGCGCCCATCACCGCCCCGAGCCCGGAGCGTGCGGCGATCCGTCCCCCGTCGTTCACGATCCCGGAGATCCGGGAAAGCCGCTCGGAGGCGGGCCCGATGCAGGCCACGCGGGTGCGGGGGTCCCCCGTGCGGCGCCGGATTTCGCTCTCGGTTTCGATGGCATCGCAGCCCCAGAGGTCGTGCGCCTCCCGGAAGACGATCCGCCCCCCCTCGGCCTCGAGCCACACGGGGCGATCGGAAACGCCCGCGACGAAGAGGGCGTCGAATCCCGCCGCCTTGAGGCCGGCGCCGAAGCGTCCGCCCGCGTTGGCGTCGCCCCAGCCGCCGGTGAGCGGGGACTTGCCGCAGGCCATGTAGCGGCCGCCCGTCGGCGCCTGGGTGCCGGTGAGCGGTCCGGTGGTGAAGCCGATAACAGCCTCGGGGCCGAGGGGGTCCGCTCCCGCCGGCTGCCGCTCCAGGAGCGCCCGCACGCCGAGCCCGTAGCCCCCGATGAAGGAGCGCGCCCAGGATTCGGGCCAGGGTTCGATCACGGCCGTGCGCCGCGTGAGGTCGACCCAGGCGATGCGTCCCGTGTATCCGCCGCTCATGGAACCTCCTTCCGCGGTGAGGGTTCGGGCTCGACTATAGGCCGACGCCGCCCACGCTGGCAAGTCCGCCGCCAGCGCGGCCGGCCGGAAAGGGACGGTTGGCAACCGCCGCCCAAGCCGCTATCATGGGACAAGCGCCCGTTTCCGCCCTCGGGCGAGTCCCCCCAAGAAGGAGCCGCAGGCCATGTTTCGTTGGCTCGAGGTGTTCCGCAGGCGCGCGCCCCGCAACGAAGAGCGCGAGGCGAACCTCTTTCAGGACAAGTACGAAAACTTCAAGGAGTTGCTCCAGGCGAACAACCGGGCCCTTGAGATCATCGCCGACCTCGAATCCACGGTCTACCAGGACAAGCCGTTTTCGTTTCTCCACATCGTCACCCAGGCCGAGGCCCTCTCGGTCGAGGTTGACGCCATCGTGCGGCGGCTGAACGCCCTTTCCGGGGGGCGCTATGAGGAGCTCGCCGCGGCGAGCCGCCGCATCGCCGAGGGGGTCCTTTCCGAGCTCCTGCGCAAGCGCCGTTTCGAGGATACGGGGTTCGTCCAGCCGCTCGAGCGCCTGAGCCTGGAGAACGTCCAGGAGGTGGGCGGCAAGGCGGCCGGCCTGGGGGAGATCGCCAACCGCGTCCACCTGCCCGTGCCGCCCGGCTTTGCGATCACCGCCTACGCCTACCAGCTCTTCCTGGACTACAACGACTTGAGCGACTTCATCCCCCGTCGCCTGGCCAAGGTGGACCTGGACGACACCGAGGCGTTGACCCGTGCCGCGGAGGAGGTCCAGCAGCGGATCCTCGAGGCCGAGCTCCCGGCGGATCTCGAGCAGGCGATCCGGCGGGCCGCCCATGAACTCGGCGAGCGCTGCGGAGGAACCGTCCGGCTCGCCGTGCGCAGCAGTGCCACCAGCGAAGACTCGGAGGCGAGCTTCGCCGGCCAGCACGCGACCGTGCTCAACGTCCCCGAGGAGGGGCTGGCCCGGGCCTACCGGGAAGTCGTGGCGAGCCTCTACAGCCCGCGGGCGATCTACTACCGCCGCCGCCGCGGCTACCGCGAGCAGGACGTCGCCATGAGCGTCGCCTGCATCGCCATGGTGCCGGCGGCCGTGAGCGGAGTCCTCTACACCCGGGACCCGCACGACCGCCAGCGCGACGCGATGCTCGTGAGCGCCGTCTGGGGGCTGGCCGCGGACGCGGTCGAGGGGGCGGCGGCGACCGACTTCTACGAGATCGATCGCCGGGAGCGGCGCGTGCGGGTGCGGCAAGTCGCCCGCAAGGAGACTCGGCTGCGGCTCGACCCGGAGGGCGGCGTGCGCGAGGAGGCCGTGCCGGCCGAGCGGCAAGAGGCGCCCTGCCTGAGCGACGAGCAGATCGGCCGGCTGGTCGACTACGGCCTCAAGCTCGAGGCGCATTACGGGGTGCCGCTCGACATCGAGTGGGCGCTCGACGAAGCCGACCGCCTCTTTCTGCTCCAAGCCCGCCCGCTCGCCCGCCGGGAGGCGGATCGCCCCGCGGAGCCGGAGAGGACCGTCCCCGCGGTCGACCCCGCACGGCACCCGGTGCTGGTCGCGGGCGGCCAAACCGCCAGCGAGGGCACGGCCGCCGGCGCCGCCTACGTCCTGCGCTCGGACCACGCGCTCCACCACGTTCCCGAGGGCGCGATCGTCGTCACCCGCCAGACCTCCCCCCGCTTCGTCCCCCTGATGGGGCGGGTGCGCGCCTTCGTCACCGAGGTCGGCAGCGTGACGGGCCACATGGCTTCGGTCGCCCGCGAATTCCGGGTCCCGGCGCTCGTCGGCGTGGGGGGCGCAACCGAGGCCATCCCCCACGGCGAGGAGATCACCGTGGACGCGACCCGCCGCGTCGTCTACCGCGGCCGGGTCGACGCCCTTCTCGCCGCCCCCCCGCCCGTGAACCCCATGCGGGGGAGCCCCGCCCACCAGCTGGTGAAATCGGTCCTGCGCCGCATCGCCCCGCTCCACCTCACCGACCCCCAAAGCGATCAGTTCACCCCTGCCGGCTGCCGCACCCTGCACGACGTGATCCGCTTCGCCCACGAGATGGCGATGCAGGAGATGTTCCGCCTCGGTGACCAGCTCGACCCCGACGCGATCCACGCCGTTCCGGTGCGGGCCGGGCTGCCCTTCCGCATCCTCGCCGTGGACCTGGGCAACGGGCTGCGGGCCGACCGCCGGGGGGCGGTCGCGGAGATCGAGGACGTGACCTCGATCCCCTTCCGGGCGCTCCTCCAGGGAATGGGCCACGAGGGGGTCGACTGGTCGCAGAACGTCGGCTTCAGCTGGAGCGGGCTCGCCTCCATCGTCGCCCAGACGGCCATCCGGGACCCGCTCCGGGAGGCCCGCATGGGCGAGCCGAGCTACGCGCTGGTCGGCGGCCGCTACCTCAATTTCAACGCCCGCATCGGCTACCACTTCACCACCATCGACAGCTTCTGCAGCCGGGAGGTGAACGACAACTACATCCTCTTCTACTTCAAGGGGGGTGCGGCGGACCTCGGCCGGCGCACCCGCAGGGCGCTTTTGATCGCGCAGATCCTGCGGCGGCTGGGGTTCAAGGTCGAGCAGAAAGGGGATCTGGTCCGCGGGGAGCTCAAGAAATACGAGGAGTCGGCGATCCTCGAGACGCTCGACCGGATCGGGCGGCTCCTGGGCGCGGTGCGGCTGCTCGACATGCACCTCTCCGAGGACCGCCAGGTCGAGTGGTACGTCGAGGAGTTCTTCCGGGGAAATTACCGCTTTCTCGAGGAGCGTGGCGCATGAGCGGCCGAGGCCTCGCGTGGGCCCTGCTGATTCTATCGGCCTCGGGCGCCGCCGCCCCGGCCGCGGAGGGGCCCCGGCTCCCGGTGCGCGCGATGTTCCTGGCCGAGCGGCTGGGCGGCCGGATCGTGGCGGAAGCGCAGATCGAACGCCACGCCGCACCCCCGGCGCCGGAGGCGTTTCCCGCCGCACCGCCCCACCCCCGGTGCCGCGCCGCAACCTCCGGCGGACTGCTGCGCCTATCGCTCGTGCTGCGCCTTGAGCTGCCCGGCCGGAGCGCGATCCGGATCGAGAACCATCTCTGGATGGAGCCGGAGCATGCGGCGCCCTGCTTCCTTTTGCGCACGCGGCGCGGGCTCAAGGATTACGAGCAGGCCTTCCGCTTCTCGCCGCGGGGCGCCGTCCGCCGGCAGCGCGAGCCCGCAACGGCCCGCGAGGCGGAGCTGCCTCCGGCCAGATGGACCCGGACCGGCGAGCACCGCTATCCCTTCCCCGAGGAGTGCGCCTCGGTGCTGGAGACCTCGGGCCTGTTTTACCGCATGCTCGCGGGCGGCGGGGCGGAAAGGGCCGGCGAGGAGGCGCTTTGCGTCTTCCACAAACGCCAGGTGCACCGCGTGCAGCTCGAGGAGGAGGATCTCGAGGAGATCGCCTTCGACTACCTGGAACAGGCGGGGGACGCACGCGAGCGCCGCAGCGGCAAGACCGCAGCCTGCGGTCTGCGCGTGTCCTCCCGCCCGGTCGGCACCTACCGCGGGGAGGCGGAGGAATTTCTCAAGGACGGCACGCGGCTCGTCCTCCGCCGCGACGGCAGGGTGCCGCTCTCGGCCGGCTTCGAGGTGCCGCTCGTCGGCTGGGTGGACCTGCAGCTGGTCGAGCTGGTGTGGGAGTGAACCTCCCGGCCGGCTCAGCGGCGCCGGTAGTAGCGCTGCATGAGGTTGTCGTAGAAGCGCTTGAAGATGTTGGCGTGTCCCTTCGCGGCGAGCGTTTTCACGTACTCCGAGGAAAAGCGGGGCTCGATGACGGGCTCGGGGGCAAGTGACCAGTCCTCCCGGTCATAGCCCACCGCTTCCATGTAGGGAAGATAGGCCGGTTTGAGGAGGCGGATGTCCTCCTCGGTGAACCAGTGCCGCCAGTCGCCGAAGGCTTTCTTGCGGACGACCTTGTCCTTGCCCGAGCCGCGGGGGACCTCGGCTTCCTGTTTCAGCTCGAAGCCGAGATAGCGGTTGATCTCCTCGAACCTCCCGGTCACCATGTCCTCGTATCGGAACACGAACCAGCTCGAGTCCAGGCTCTTGACGAAATCGCGCATCCGCGCGTAGCGCGTCGTTTCTTCACGCACGACCTCTTCGGCGGGGACCGGCCAGCCGAAGTATCCGGCGTAGCGGCAGATGTCGACGAGGGGGACCGCGCGCGGGTCGGTTTCTTTCTGCAGGATCTTCTCCAGATACGCGTTGAATTGCCGGCGATTGAAGAGAAGGCCCTTGTGGAAGCGGTAGAGCGTCCGGCTGACGAGAACGTCCCGCGGGTCGCGCGCCATCCAGATTTTGCGGTCGTAGCGAAACTCGCGGAAATGCTTCTCGTAGAGTTCGAAGCTCTTTCCCTTGCGCTCCTCGTAGGTGTGCTTGTAGACGGCGTTTTCGTAATTCCCGGTGTATTTGCCCGGCTTGCCGCCGGAAAAGGCGTGGCAGTGCGGCAGGCCGGCGGAAACCTTGTAGACCATGGCGGTGGTCCCGGATTTGCCCGTACCGAAAATGAGGACTTTCATGACCATCCCTCTCCGTGGGTTGGGTTGTCCCTGCCCGGCGGCGCGGCGATCCGGCCGGGGGGCGAAACGGTTTTCCCGGGCGATCCGGCGGCGATGGCCGCCGGCGCCCGAGCCTGTCAAGCCGGCCGCCCGCCCTCGGGCGGCCGGATGTTCACGATGTGCGGGGCGATCCACTCCGCCCGGGGGGGCGGCCCTGTGCCGATGGCGGCCGTGAGGCGCCCGATTTTTGAGGCCAGCTCCTCCGGGGGGATGCCGGGGTAGCGGTGGCGGTGAAATTCCGGCGGCGCATGCGAGCCGGGAAGGTAGGCCTTGGCGCGCTTGACGAGCAGGCGCGCCGCGGCGAGGGCCCGGCCGGCGATCCGGCTGCCAAGCGGCGGCCCCGGGAGAGCCGGTTCCCGGGCGGCGATCCCGGCGATGACCTCCAGCATCCGCTCGCAGGCCAGCGGTCCCTCCATCCCCGCAAGGTGCCGCCGGACGAGGCGTTCCCGCTCCTCCCCCCCGGCGGCCCCCAACCGCCCCGCCAGAACGTCCTGAAGCCCCGTGACGAGATCCTCGGCCGTGAAGCAGGCGTGGCTCACCCCGTGCGGCAGGCGGTAGAAGGTGTCGTCGATGGCGGCGCAGACCGCGGGGCGGTAGGTGAAGGCCGGGATGCGCATCACGTAGGCTTCCACGCCCGTCGTGCAGCCGTTGTGCACAAGGGCCCGCGCCCCGAGCAGCCAGGGCACGACGTTGCCCTCGTTGGTCACATGCACGTTGGCGAAACCCCGCGCGGCCTCCCGGTAGACGGACTGCCCCTCGGTGGGGTGGGGCCGCACGATGATGGAACACCGCGGGAAGGCCCGGGCGAGCTCGGGGATCAGCTGCAGAAAGGCTCGGAACACGGCCGATTTCTGCCCATGGAGGGCGCGGGCGAAGTCGAGCGGCATGCCCACGCCCGCCTTGCCGAAGGCGGGACGTCCCCCTTCCGCCGTGCCGGGCCGGAACAGGTTCTGGGCGGGAAAGAAGGCGTTGACGTGGTTGAAGTTGGTGTTGACGAGGAGATAGTCGCCGTAGCGGTCGCGGATGCGCCGGACCTCTTCCTCGTGGAAAGGGCGCAGCTCGGGGCGGAGCATGTCGTTGCGCGGGTTTCCGGTCACGTGGATGGGGATCTCCGCCGGCAGGTGCGGCCAGTTGCGCCAGAGCTCGGCGTTGTCCTCGCCCCAGGCGAAGAGGTGGGAGACGAAGCGGATCGCCTCCGGGGAGAGGCGCCGCGAGTAGTAAATTTCGGGCGGCAGGTGCACGAGGGCTTCCTCGTCCCAGGTGAGGATGCGGTGGCCGAGCCGCCCGAGGATGTGGAACATGTTCAGGTTGCGGGCGGTCATGCTTTTGTTCAGGTAGAGCCCGCGCGGAAACGAGGCGATGTGCAGGTCGATCTCGCGGTGCGAGCCGAGGATGGACTCGAAGCCGCGTTGCGCGGCGAGGCAGGCGAGCAGGAGCTTCGCATCGAGCTCGCGCACCTGGTTCTCGACGGGGATGATGAGCGGGGGGGCGGCGGCCATGATCGCGGTCGTTTTCGGGTTACGGCACCCGGATGCGGTAGATGGTCTCGGTGACGGGCTCGACCGCGAGCGGCACGCGGGGCCCGCCGAGGAGGCTCTGGAAGCGCTCCAGCCTTTGCGCCACCTCGGGCAGCGGCAGGCCGGGATAGCGGTGGCGCTGGAACTCCGGCCGGTTGTGGGATCCGGGAAGGAGCGACTTGACGGTGCGCAGGGCGCTCAGCCCGAGGGAGGTCAGGCGGCGCTCGATTCCCCCGAAAAAGCCGTCGCGCGGGGAGGCGGCCTGCGCCGCGGCGATGTTCTCGAGAACCGCCACGATCCGCTCGCAGGCGAGCGGGCCGTCCGGAGCGGCCAGATGGCGGCGCAGCAGGCGGCGCCGCTCCTCCCCGTCCGGCGGTCCGAGCCTCCCCTCCAGGATCCGCCGCAGGGTGTCCTCGAGCTCCTCGAAGGAAAAGCAATTGTAGCTCAGGGCGTTCGGCAACCGGTAGAAGCCGGCGTCGTAGGCCTCGTTCACCGTCGCCCGGTAGCTCAGCGCGGGAACGCCCAGCTCGAAGGCCTCGACCCCGGTCGTGCAGCCGTTGTGCACCAGGGCGGTCGCCCCCAGCAGCCAGGGGACGACGTTTCCGGCGTTGGTGACGCGCACCCGTCGGCAACCGGACGCGATGCGGCGGTAGACGTCGTGGCTCTCGGTCGGGTGCGGCCGCACCACGATCGTGAAGTCGGGAAACGCCGCCTCCAGGCGCGGGATCATCTCCTGAAAGTCGCGGAAAACGGCGAGTTTGTGGTCGCGCAACCCCTCGGCGTAGGCGCGGCTCATGCCCCGCGCCGCGCGGCCGAAGCGCGGCCTTCGCCCCGGCCGCTTGACGGGCTTGAAGAGGTTCATGTCCGGCCCGAAGGCGTTCACGTGGTTGAAATTGGTGTTCACGAGCAGGTAGGGGCCGAACTCCGCACGGATGCGGGCGAGATCCTCGGCGTAGTAGCCGTGCAGCTCCCGGCGCAACAGGTCGCTTCGCGGGTTGCCGGTCACGTGGATGGGGATGCCCGGGGGGAGATGGGGGTAGCCCCTCCAGAGTTCCGCGTTCTCCTCTCCCCAGGCGAAGAGGTGGCTGACATAGCGGATGGCGCGCGGGTGGAGGCGGCGCGAATAATAGGTGTCCGGCGGGAGATGGACGAGCGCCTCCTCGTCCCAGGTGATGATGTCGTGGCCGTACTTCACGGCCGCCTGGAAGAAGAGGAGGCTGCGGACCGTCATGCTCTTGGAGAGGTAGATCGCGCGCGGAAACCCGTCGATCCGCATTTCCATGTCGCGGCGGGCGCCGATGATCGAGGAAAACCCGCGGCGGGCGGCGATGCAGGCGAGCAACAGCTTCGGGTCAAGCTCGCGGACCTGGTTTTCGACGGGAATCAACAGCAGGGGTTGGCTGCGGCGCATCTCACATCCATCAACAATGTAAATCCCTCTAATTACCTTGCTTTCCTCGTTTTGTCAAACCTCACTTCCGACCGTCGGGTGTGGGCAATGGCGCCTTCGCGGTTGCGGCGGCTTGCCTTGGCCGGGAACATGGGATACGAACAGTTGCTTTTCGCCGGTGAACCTTGCTTGGGAGCCGATTCCTTTCATGGTGCCCCTCTCCCCTCGGGTCTGTCTGGGAATGCCCGTGTACAACCAGACCCACGCGCTGCGCGAGGCGCTGGAGGCGCTCGCCCGCCAGACCTATCCCCACTACCGCCTGGTCGCCTTCGATGATTCCACCGGACCCGAGCCGGGGCGGATTGTGCAGGCTTACGCCCGGAGCGACCCGCGGATCGCCTATACCGCCAACCCGGTGCGCCGGGGAATGATCGACAACTGGCGCGCCTGCGTCGAGGCCGCGGGCGAGGCCGAATTTTTCGCCTGGGTGAGCGACCACGACCTCCACGAACCCCGATGGCTGGAGGCGCTGGTGGCGGCGCTCGATGAGCACCCGTCGGCCGTTCTCGCCTATCCCCTCACCGCCCACCTCGAGGCCGACGGGAGCCGGCGCAGGAAAAAGAAGGTGCATCGCTTTTCCACGATCGGGCTTTCGCCCCGGCGGCGGGTGCAGGCGGTCTGCCGGGAGGCGAAGGGGTTCGGCAAGATGGTCTACGGGCTCTTCCGCCTCGAGGCCCTGAAGCGGGCCGGGGTGTTTCGGCGCCTGCTGACCCCCGACGTCGTGCTGCTGCTCGAGCTTTCGCTCGACGGCGATTTCGTCCAGGTGCCGGAAGTCCTCTGGCACCGGCGAAAAACCGCGGAATTCAGTGTCGCGCGGCAGCGGGAGGCCCTGTTCGGGTCCACCGTTCCCTGGTATGTCCACCTGCCCTGGCCGCTCGTGAACGGCGGGGCCCTGCTTTGGAATTGCTGCCTGCGGCGCGGTGCCGGCCGCCTGAGCCGGCGGCTTCTCGGGCTCAATCTCGCCGCCTCGTACTTCGCCCGCTGGATCGGCAAATACGGCGAGGGGACCTGGATCGGCTCCTACCACGAATGGCGTCACGGGAAGAAACCCTGGATGAAACGGATCAAGAAACGGATCCGGTCCCGCCGCGGCGAAGCCTGAGGGCCGCGGACCGCCGGATCGCCGGAGACCAACGCGATGGATCGACGGGATGTCGTGCAGGCGGTGATCGATCAACGGCACGGCCGGACCTACCTCGAAATCGGGGTCAAGAAAGGCAAGCTCTTTCTCCGGGTGAGGGCGCGCAAGAAGCTCGCCGTCGACCCGGTGCTGAAGATCTCCCTGAAGCGCAGGGCGGGCGCCTGGCTGCGGGACCCGTACAACCTCTTCAACGAGTACTACGAGATGACCAGCGACGAATTCTTCGAACGCCGCCGGCAACGCCTCGAGCGCCTGCCGGGGCTGGACGTGGTTTTCGTCGACGGGCTGCACACCCACGAGCAGAGCTGGAAGGACGTCGCCAACAGCCTGCGGCATCTTTCCCCGAAGGGCGTGATCCTCATGCACGACTGCAGCCCGGCCTCCGCCGCCCAGGCGACGCCGGCCGGGTCGCGGCAAGAAGCGGCCGAGCGGCGGGAGGTTCCGCGGGCGGGATGCTGGAGCGGAGACGTCTGGAAGACGATCGTCCGGCTGCGGATCGAGCGCGACGACCTGCGGATCGGCGTTCTGGACTGCGATCACGGGATCGGCGTCATCGTGCGGGGGGAACCGGGCCGCCGCCTTCGGCTCTCCCCCTCCGAGCTCGAGCGCATGGGCTACGAGGACCTCGCGGCCAACCGCCGGGAGCTGCTCAACCTGATGGCGCCGGAGCGCCTGGCCGAGTGGCTTTCACGCCCCGCCGCCGGGTGAGGTCCGGGCGGCCGGAGACCCGGACGGAGAGCGCCGGAACACGAGGACGCTCTGCCTGCCGTCGCTAAACTCCCGCACCGCATCGTACCCCTCCAGGGCGCGCGGCGCCTCCTGCCGCCCCCGTTCGGCGAAGACGACCACGACCTCGATCCCTTCCCGCATCGCGGCGTTCTCCAGGCAGGCCACGTCGAGAGTGAATACCTTGCGACACCGGATCTCCGCGGGGGGCGGCGGCTGCTGGCCGTTGGCGTAGAAGGGGATGCGGTCGTCGGTGGCGATCCAGCGGGCGCCGCGAAGCTCGTCCCAGCCGGCCAGCCAGGCGGCGGCCTCGATCAGGGCGTCCGGGCGGCTCACCCAGAGGTGGTTGGATTTGCTGAGCGGGATGAGAAGAAAAAGCGCCGCCGCCGCCCACGACAGGAGGACCCCCCCGCGGAGGCCGGAAAGCCCGGACAGCAGCCGCGAGACGCCCCGCCCGGCCCAGGGCATGAGGGCCGCCAGCGGAACCCAGAGAAAGCGGGTGTCGAAGAAATCGCGGTAGAGGACGAAGAGAAAAATGAAGACGGCATAGCCCGCGGCCGTCCAGAGGACGAAGCCGTGGCGGGGGCTTGCGCGAAAGCGGGAAAGCCCGAGGACCGCGGCAAGGGCGGTCGAGAACGAGGCGGCCTTCATGCCGCCGGCGATCATCCCCCCGAGATAGATCCAGGGGAGGAGTTTGCGGGCGATGCTCGCGAAATTCTCCCCCGCGATCTCGTAGGGGCTCTCCTGCTCCATGGCCTCGAGCCGGTTCTTGATCCGCTCGAGGTTCTGAAGCCCCTCCCCCCGCCACAGGTCGAGCAGGTAGCCGTGGGAGTAGGGGTTGCCCCGCGCGGTGACGGGAAACCACCCCGGCACGGCGAGCCAGGCGGCCGCGGTCACGGCGCAGAGCGCGGCGGCCCACGAGACCGCGGGCTTCAGGCGCCGTTTCCATTCCCGCGGCCGAAGCAGGGCCCGGACGAGGCAGAACCCCACGAAGAGGGGAAAGGCGACGGCGCCCTCGGGGCGCACGAGGAGGGCGAGCAGGGCGGCCAGGGCCGCAAGCAGGCTTTGCCGCAGGGATCCGGATGCCAGCGTGCGGGAGCCCCAGAGGAGAAAGCCGAGAAAACACAGGGTGTAGAGCGGGTCGCGAACGACCTGGAAGGAGAAACGCAGGGCTTCCGGGGAAACCATGAAGGCGAGTGCCGCCCAGCGGGCCTCCCGTTCCCCGAAGAGATCGCGCGCGAGCAGGTAGACCGGAACCACGGCCGCCACGACGGCCAGGCAGGAGACCAGCCGGGCGGCGGAGACCCAGTCGGGCAGGAAGGCCCGGAAGAACGCGATGAGCAGCGGGTAGATCACGACCGGGTGAGTCGCCGCGGCCTCGGCGAATTGCCCTGCGGCGATTTTCTGGGCGGCCGCGATGTAGGTCAGGGCGTCGTGATTGACGGCCGTGTCCCATCGCTGGCACAGCACCGCGGCGTTCATCAGGGCCGATGCCGGCAGCAGCCAGATGAGGCCCCCGGGGAAAAGCGATTGCGGCAGCAGTCGGCGAAGGCGCACTCCGCTTCCTTGTGGACCGCGCGGGAGGTTCAGAGCCGTCCCGTGAATTTGACCCAGCGATCGGCCAGGCGGCCGAAAAGCGGCCGGCGGGGCGGCACCCGGAACGGTGCGATGCGGGGGTTCCCGCTGCGGACGTGGGTGGGCTCCTCCCGCGGACGCTTTTCGATCACGAGCATGCTGTCGTAGAAATGCAGGGCAAAGGCCGTTTTCGTAAACTCGGTGACGGACAGGCGGCGCGGTTGCCGGGAATGCCAGCCATGGAGGGCGTCGATCAGCGATTTGGCGAATTCGATGAAGGTGCCGCGCCGGCGGACGCCCCCCCCGAACTTGGGGCGGTAGGAGGTGTGCAAGTCTTCACACACATAGAGGCCGTCGGGGGCGACGTGCGGGAAAAAGACCTCGAAGGTGGCGATCTGCTGCTCCATGGTATGGCCGCCGTCGTCGATCAGGATGTCGACCGGGGGGAGCTCGTTTCTCAGCTCTTGCAGAAACCGGCGGTCGCCCTGATCGCCGATGCGGATATGGATCCGCTCCTCCTCGAGGGCCTTGCAGGCCGGGTTGATGTCCACGCCGTAGATGACGGCCTGTTCCCCGAAATACGCCTTCCACATCTGAAGGGAGCCGCCGTGGGAGACCCCGAATTCCAGCAGCACAGACCGGCGGTCGCGGAACCGGGCGAAGTGTCGGTCGTAGACCTCGAAGTAGTGGGACCACTTGTGAATCAGCCCCCCGCGGTTTTCCTGGAAATGGCGCAGCAGGTCGTTCATGCCGGGGCGGCTCCGGTCCCGCCGGGAAAGGCGGGTCGGTCGATCGTGCAGAGGCGGGCTTCCCCGCGCCTAAGCAGCATCTCGGCGAGCTCCCAGTCCTCGGGGTGGTTCACATCCAGCCCCTCGGCGCCGCGGGTGAAAAACGGCATGAGGACGTGTCCGGCGATCGTCCCCGTCTCGAAGACGACCCGCGTCCAGGCGATCTCGAGGCTTGCGTTCTGCACGTAGACCACCGGCAGCGAGGGGTACTGGCTGCTGTGCCAGGGGCGGTCCTCGGGCCCGAAGGGCAGAAGGGGCATCATGCGCCGGCCGCGCACGATCCACATCTTGCCCGGATGCTGGCTGCACTTCTCGACCGCGCGCAGGGAATCCACCCCGGACTCGGCCCGGAATTCGGACCAGGCCCGGCGGATGGTTTCGGGCAGTCGGAAGGGGCTCGTCGGCCGCAGGATGCTGAAGCACTCGTAGCGGCGTCCCTCCCGGGCGAGCCGCCGCAAGGTGTAGTCCACCCACTCGATGTCCGGGGAGGTGTCGCCGGAGATCTCCTCCGGGCGCAGAAAGGGGGTTTCGGCCCCGTAGTGGCGGGCGATGGCCGCATAGCGCTCCGAGTCGGTGGAGACGACGACGTCGCGGAAGACCCCGCTCTGCCGGGCGGCGGCGATGGTGTAGGCGATGAGCGGGTGGCCGGCGAGAGGCCGGATGTTCTTGTCGGCGACGCGCTTGGATCCCGAACGGGCCGGGATCAGGGCGATGCAGGAGGGCTCGGGGTGCATGGCCGTTCTCTTCGGCGGCGGACCCGGGGGGTCACCAGAGCGTGAACCCCCCGTCGACTTGGAGATTGACGCCGGTCACGTAGGCGGAGGCCCGGGAGGCGAGGAACAGAAGCGGTCCGCGGAGGTCGTCCGCTACGGCCATGCGTCCCAGGGGCACCCGCGCGCAGAACTTGCGCCGAAAGTCCTCGTCCTGGCCGCCCAGGACGCCGCCGGGCGAGAGGGCGTTCACGCGGATGCCGAAGGGCGCCCAGTGGGTGGCCAAGTATTTCGTCAGGTTGAGCACCGCGGCTTTCGAGGCGCCGTAGGCGGGAGGCTTGACGAAGGGCGGGTCGCAGGCGAGGTGGTCGTAGAAACGGGCGTCGGGGGAGACGGTGGCGTAGAGGGAGCCGATGTTGATGATCGATCCGCGGCCGGCTTCCTTCATCGCCGCCCCGAAGACCTGGCTGCAGAGAAACAGCCCGGCCGTGTTCACCTCGAAGACCCGCAAGGTCTCCTCGATCGGGATCTCCTCGATCCGCCGACCCCCGCCCGCGGCCGAGGGCGGGGTGTCGACGCCCGCGTTGTTCACGAGCACGCTGGGTGTCCCGAAGCGGCTGCGGCAGTCGCGCAAGGCCTCCTCGAGTTCGCCGCGCCGCCGCACATCGGCCCTGCCGAGGGCAAGTTGCGCCGGCGGGGCCGCATCCTGCAGGCGGGCGAACTCGGGGGAAAGCGGCTGGCCCGGGCGGTCGAGCGCATAGACGCAGGCGCCGGCTGCAAGAAGCGTCTCCACCCACACCGGCCCGAGTTTCCCCAAGGCGCCGGTGACGACGGCGACTTCCCCCTCGAGGCCGAAGAGATCCATCAGGCGACCTGTTTCCAGGATTCGGCGCCGTTCAGGATGTCGAAGGAGATCGCCTGGTCCTGCTGGAGGGGGACGCGGGTGGTGCGGCCGATGACCTTGTCGATCTCGTAGGGCTCGAGCCCGCCGCCGGGGGACTT
>DYEU01000006.1 GCA_020725555.1 Desulfatibacillum sp. | reverse complement strand
GTAGCCAGTTCTCCAAGGTCGATTTGGGTAGAGAAAGCCGCATCGACGCATCGCCGACCGACAGGCCGCCTTCGGTCACAAGTCGTACCGCCTCCAGGCGCAGCTCCTTGGTGTATTTGCTGTATGGGACCTTTTCCATTTTTGCACCTCCGTTTGCAGTTTATCATAAACTTTGGTGTCCATTTTTTCCAACATACCCCAGTGGATCACGGTGCTGGCTTTCTCGTAGCGGCGGGTCAAAAGCCGGAAGAAAAGTCCTGCCTCATCGCGGCTCATGGGCAGGTAGCCCATCTCGTCGATGAGCAGCAGCTTGGGGTAGACGAACTGCTGCAGCTGGCGTTCCACCCGGTTTTCCATTCGGGCACGGGTCAGCCGGCCGACCAGCGCCTCCAGGGTGACAAACAATACCCGATGACCGGCCTCGGCCGCCTTCACCCCCAAGGAGATCGCCAGGTGGGTCTTTCCCACCCCTGGGGGGCCGAGGATCAAGACGTTTTCGGCGCGCTCCAGGAAGCCCAGCCCAGAGAGCTCCCGGATCACCTTGCGGTCCAGGCTGGGTTGGAAGCTGAAGTCAAACTGCTCAACCGTCTTCACCCAAGGGAAACGCGCCGCTTTCAGTCGCGCCTCGAAGCCGCGCAGGTGCCGACCCTTCCACTCGGCGCTCAACGCCTCGGTCAGAAAATCCCGGTAGTGGGGTGAGGTTGTGGAGGTCAAACACTGGCCGCAAAAGATTGCGCTTCCGGGCCTTCAGGAATGAAAAAGCCGTCTGTGGAGGCGTCAACTCCCCAGGCGGCAAGCAAGGTGTGTCTAACTTGCTGAAATAATGGTGGTCCCAACGGGACTCGAACCCGTGTTACCGACGTGAGAGGCCGGTGTCCTAGGCCGCTAGACGATGGGACCCGATAGGCAAACTATAAATCTTTCTCCTATCCCACTTCGGCCGCTTTTGTCAACCGGATTTGCAAGGGGCCTTCAGGCCGCTTTTTTCCCCTTGCGCCGGCCAAAGAGCAGGTAGGCGAGAAAGCCCACGAAGGGAATGGAGGCGATGACCCACCAGGCGGCCTTGGCGCCGGGGGAGCCGAAATCCCTCTGCGCGACATCGACGACGGCCCAGATCGTCCCGATGAGGAAAGGAACGCAAAGCGCGAGAAAGACGAGAATCGCCCGGAGGTCCTCCATGCCTCAGTTCCTCAACCGCTCGGCGACCGCGAGGATGGCGTTCACGTAATAGGAGCTTGGGTTGTAGGCGTAAATCGCCTTTTCCCGCCGCTCTCGGTCGCCGCCCGGCCGCCAGCCGTGGCGCCTGAGGTAGTTGGCGATGCTCGCCACGGCGTCGGCATGGTCGAAAAGATCGACCCGCCCGTCCCCGTCGCCGTCTTCGCCGTAGGCGAGGATGTTGGTCGGCATGAACTGGGCGAACCCCACGGCCCCCGCGTAGGAGGCGGGGATGGCGGCCGGGTCGATCCCCTCCCGCTCGGCGTAGCGCAAGAGCGCCTTCAGCTCGCGGTAGCCCCATTCGGCCCGCTTCTGCACGCGCTCGAGGTAGCGCTCGCGGCTGATGCGGCGCTCGGGGGGCAGGATGCGGAAGAACTCCTCCTGGAAGGCGGGGTCGGTCAGCGCCCCCAGGGTGGAGAGGATGTTCAGGGCCGAGCGGCCGCCCGTCACCGTCCCCAGGCGGCTTTCCACGAGCAGGATCGCCGTGATGACCTCGCGCTCCACCCCGAAAACCTCTTCGGTACGCGCGAGAAGCTCCGCGTGGGCGGCGAGATAGGCCCTGGCGCGGGCGATCGACTCCGGTGTGGTGAATTGGTCGTAGTTGAGCTTCGCCTCGCTGTGGAGGAAAAAACGCGCCACGCCGTCGGCCTCAACGAACACTTCCGGCCGGGCATAGATGCGCTCGACGGCCTCGGCGGCGAAGCCGTCGGCGACGAGCCGCCTCTTTAGCGCCTCGAAGGGGCGCACCCCGCCTACCTCCTGGCCGGCCGCGGGCCCGAATCCCAGGCAGAGCCCCAGCGCAACGGCCAAAAGGCCGCACCGGCACGGCCCTGAGACGTGAAGCACCCTCCGCATCGGAAAACCCAACGGCTCCTTTCCGCAGGACGGCGGGCCAGGCGTTGCCCCGGCCCGCACGGCATGATAGCTAAAGGCACTCTATCACAGACCGCCCCGATCGTGAAGAAAACCGCCAAGACGTTTTTTTCCTGCCAGGCCTGCGGCTACCGCGCCCCCCGGTGGATGGGCAAATGCCCGGACTGCGGCGCGTGGGACTCGTTCGTGGAGGAGCGCCCCCCCGCCGGCGGCGGCCTCCTCGCGCGCCCCGCGGGCGCCGCCTCCCCGGCCCAACCGGTGCCGATCGACGCCATCGAGATCGATACCGAGAAGCGGATCCTGACCGGGATCGCCGAGTTCGACCGCGTGCTCGGGGGCGGCCTGGTCGCCGGCACGCTCGTCCTGATCGGCGGCGACCCCGGCATCGGCAAATCCACCCTCATGCTCCAGGCGATGGACGGCCTGGCGCGGCAGGACCTGCGCGTTCTCTACGTCTCGGGCGAGGAGTCGACCCGGCAGATCCGGCTGCGGAGCCGGCGCCTTTCCTGCGGCTCGCCCAACCTCCTGGTCGCCTCGGAGGTGGAGGTGGAGGCCATCCTCGCCATGATCGACTCCGTGCGGCCGGCGGCCGCGGTGGTCGATTCCATCCAGACGCTCTACTCCCCCGAGCTCGGCTCGGCCCCGGGCAGTGTCAGCCAGGTGCGGGAGGCGACGGTGCGGCTCATGCTCGCGGCCAAGCGCTCCGGGGTCCCCATGTTTCTCGTCGGGCACGTCACCAAGGACGGGGCGATCGCGGGGCCGAGGCTCCTCGAGCACATGGTGGACACGGTCCTCTACTTCGAGGGCGACCGCAGCCACATGTTCCGTGTCCTCCGGGCGGTCAAGAACCGCTTCGGCTCGACCAACGAGATCGGGGTCTTCGAGATGAAAGACGCCGGGCTCGAGGAGGTGCCCAACCCCTCGGCCGTCTTTCTCTCCGAGCGACCCGCGGCGGCCCCGGGGTCGGTCGTGGCCGCCAGCCTGGAGGGGACCCGCCCCATTCTTGTCGAGCTCCAGGCCCTCACCGCCGGGGCGAGCTTCGGCACACCGCGGCGCACGATCCTCGGGCTCGATGCCAACCGCGTCGCCCTCCTCGCCGCCGTCCTCGAAAAAAAGGCCGGGATGCACCTGATGGGCCTCGACCTCTTCATGAACGTGGCGGGCGGGGTGAAGGTCTCCGAGCCCGCCGTGGATCTCGCCGTTGCCGCGGCGATCGCCTCGAGCTTCCTCGACCGGCCGGTTCCCGCCGGAACGGTCGTCCTCGGTGAGGTGGGGCTCACGGGCGAGGTGCGGGCGGTGGGCCAGGCCGAGGCGCGCATCCTCGAGGCGCGCAAGATGGGCTTCACGCGCTGCCTCCTCCCCCGCGGCAATCTGAAACGCCTGCCGGTGCCGGAAGGGGTCGAGATTCTTGGGGTGGGCTCGGTCGCGGAGGCCGTGGAGCAGCTTTTCTGAATTGACTTTCCTTCCTCGGCGGGCGTATATATTCTGTTTTTAAATCAATTCTTCGCGAGCCGAAGGGAACGATCCGCAGACCATGCGGCAGGGGCTGCAAGCGGCGGCGAACCGCTGGGAGGACCATTACGCGCGGCGGGCCCGCCGCGAGGGCTATCCCGCGCGCTCGGTCTACAAGCTCGAGGAGATCCAGAAGCGCTTTGCCGTCCTGCGCCCCGGCCAGGCGGTCCTCGATCTCGGGTGCGCCCCGGGGTCGTGGATGCTCTACGCCGCGCAGGCGGTCGGCGCGAAGGGGACGGTGGTGGGTGTGGACCTCACGCCGGTCACGGTGCCGCTGCCGCCGCAGGCGAGCGCGCTCGAGGCCGATGTCTTGGCGATCGCCGCCGACCCAGCCGCTTTTTTCGGCCGCCGCTTCGATACCGTGTTGAGCGATCTTGCGCCCTCCACGACCGGCAGCCCCGGGGTCGACGCCGCGCGCTCGCTCCGGCTCTGCGAGGCCGCGTTCGCGATCGCCCGGGCGGTTCTGCGGCCGGGCGGGGGCTTCGTGTGCAAGATCTTCCAGGGGGAGGACGTCCGGGCCTTCAGCGAGGCCCTGCACGCGGTCTTTTCCGTCACCCGAATCTACAAGCCGCAAAGCAGCCGCAAGGCCAGCCGCGAAATCTACCTCATCGGAACGGGCAAACGCGAGGAGGATCCATGTCCGGCCACAACAAATGGGCGAGCATCAAGCACAAAAAAAGCGCCAACGACGCCCGGCGCGGGAAAATTTTCACCAAGCTGATCAAGGAAATCACGGTCGCCGCGCGGTTGGGCGGCGGAGACCCCGCCTCCAACCCGCGGCTGCGGGCCGCCATCTTGGCCGCCAAGGCCGAGAACATGCCCAAGGAAAACATCGAGCGGGGCATCAAGAAAGGAACCGGCGAGCTCGAGGGCGTGAACTACGAGGAGAGCATCTACGAGGGCTACGGGCCCGGCGGGGCGGCGGTGCTGGTCGAATCGCTCTCCGACAACAAGAACCGCTCCGTCGCCGAGATCCGCCACATCTTCTCGAAAAACGGAGGCAACCTCGGGGCCGCGGGCTGTGTCGCCTGGATGTTCAAGAAGAAGGGCTACCTCGCGATCGAGCGCACGGCGGTGAGCGAAGAGGCCCTGATGGAAAAGGCGCTCGAGGCCGGCGCCGAGGACGTGCGCGAGGAAGGCGACGTCTACGAGGTGATCACCGCCCCGGAGGATTTCGAGGCCGTGAAGGTCGCGCTCGACGAGCTGAAGGTGCCCTACGTCTCGGCCGAGATCACCATGCTTCCCCAGAACACAACCGAGCTCACGGGGAAAGAGGCCGAGCAGATGGTCCGCCTGATGGAGATGCTCGAGGACTGCGACGACGTCCAGAAGGTCTACACGAACGCGGACATCCCCGCCGAACTCGTCAGCCGCGCCTGACCCCGCCCGCCCCGCGGCGCCGGAAGCCCCCGCGCCGCCCCCCGGACGCCGACTGCCGCCGCCCGGCCGTGCCGTTTCCGGTGCCCGGCCGGCCGGCGCGTTTCACTCCTCGATCTTCTGCACGTCCGCCCCGGGGGGGATCTCGAAGCGGAAGAGCGAGGGGTCGAGATTCACGTTGAACTGCGGCTGAAGGATGTCGATGCGCGTGTCGTCCCCGAGTTCGTTGCGGGTGACGATGCGCACGATGTGGTGCGCGCGCGGGGTCACGTAGAGGAGCACCTCGGCCAGGTTGAGGGAGCCCCGCTCGCGGGGGGTGAGCTTCAACTCGTAGAGGTATTCCCCTTCCGCCTGCGCGAGGGTGATGTCGAATTTCCGGCGCACGAGCGAAATATCGGAGAGAAAACTCGCCCCCTTGCCGTCGCGGAAAAAGGCCGGCGCGCTCCCCGTCATGACGAGGTTGTCCTGGGGCCGGTGGATCCAGAGGGTTTTCCCGTCGGTGATGATCACCTGGCGCTCGGGTTTTTCGTATTCCCAGCGCATCATGCCCGGATGGCGCACGTAGAGCCGGCCCGCGGCGAAGTCGGTGATCTCCATGGAACGGATCGTGGATTCCTGGAGGAACTCGGCCGCGAACTGGGCTCCGCCGTAGCGCTTTTCGAGCTCCCTGAGCACCGCCTCGACGGGCGGCAACCCGGCCGCAGCGGCGGTGAGCACCGGGAAAAGAAGCAGGGCGCACCATCCCCACCACCGGCCGCGAACTCCCCTTTTCCCACGGGACATGCCCATCTCCCTTGTCGGGTGACGATTTCCGCCCCCGGCGGGGCGGTCCACCCCGGACGGCCCGCAAGGGTAGAGGGAGCGCAGGTTCTTGTCAAATGGGCCGCTCAGAGAAGCCTCCGGAAGAGATCCTCCACGTCCCCCGCGCCGCGGAGATCGACCCGGGCGGGGGGCTCGTCCGCAGGGGGGAACCTCCGGCCGAAGGCCGCAAGCGCCAGCCGGTCCATCCAGGAGAGCTCGCGGGCGATCCGTTCCTCGTCCACGGCGACCAGGCGCTCGCCGCGCGCGAGCAGGGTCTCGACGGGCGCCGTCGAGAGAAGCTCCCGCTGCCTTCGCCCGCGCTCCCGCGCGCGGAGCAGAAGCCCCCGCCGGGTCTCGAGCCAGGATTCGATCCCGACCGCGGCGGGCGCTTCGGAAAGGAGCTCCAAGGCGAAGGAAAAGGCCTCCTCGTCCTCCGGCCGCGCGGGATCGAGCCGCTCGAGCAGAAGGAGGCAAAACGCCTCGGTTTCCGGGCCCCAGGCGAGCCGGGCCCGGCGCAGCCGCACGCGGCGCCTCATCCCGGGCGTGCCGGGGGCCGCGTCGCCGAGCGCGCAAAGGAGCGGGCCGGGGAGAGGAAACCCTACGCCGAGCCGCTCCAGGAACCCTTCGACCCGCGGCGGCGTGAGGGGGAGCGTCCCCCCTTCGCCGCGGCCCGGCAGGCGGAGGCGGACCCGGGGGAGCTCCCGGCACAGGCCGGCCGCGGTCTTCTTGATTTCGGCCCGGCTCCAGCCCGTTTCGTCAAGGAAGGCCTCGACCCGCTCGACCAGTTCCTCCTCGGGGCTGAAGAGCAGCGCGAGCAGGCTCTCGGCCTCCGCCTCCCCGGGGGCATCCGCGGCGGCGAGCGCGGCCAGAGCCTCCAGGCCGCAGGTCCTCTCGAGGAAGGCGGCCGTCGCCTCGGAGACCTCGAGGCCGGCCGCGAAATGCTCCCGCAAGAGCGCGGCGACCTTCCGGGCGGGCGACGCCTCGGGCGGTGGATGGCGGGGGGATCCGGGGCTCATGCGAGGTGGCCCGCCAGGCGGGCGTCCAGCTCGTCCTCCGGCGGCACCCCGGGGATGCTCTCCCGGAGCTCGCCGCGGTCGAACACGAAGAGGAACGGGACGCTCAGCACACCGAGGCGGGAGGCGGTCTGCGGGTTCGCCTCCACGTTCACCTTGGCCACGCGCAGCCGGCCGCGCAGCCGCGCGGCGAGGCGCTCGATCTGGGGTTCGGCCGCCCGGCAGCTCGGGCACCAGGGGGCCCAGGCAAACAAAAGCACGGGAAGCGGCGCCTTGAGGACGCGGCGCTCGAAATCGGCGTCGCCGACCGGGACCGCGTGGGCGATGCCGAGCTCGGCCGCGGGGAGCGGGGCGGCGCAGCGGCCGCAGCGCAAGGTGGCCTGCATTTTCGCGGCGGGGATGCGGTTCTTGGCCCCGCAGCCGGGGCAGCGCAACGTGTAGACCGTTTCCGCCCCCGCCTCCGTCGCCCCGCGTTTCTCCCCGAAGAGCGGCGCCCGGCAACGGCCGCAGCGTGCCGTGGGCGAACCCGCCCGTGCCGCGGGGACGCGGTTTTTCGCCCCGCAGCCGGGACAGGAGACGAACGCGAGCGGGCCTTCTTCCGTGCGCTGGGTGTCCATGGGCTTCGGCGGTGAAACAGTAAAGCGGCCGATCGCCAAAGTAAAGCCGTCCCCAGAGGTTTCTCGCGGGCCGCTTTTGTGGTAGGGGGTTCTTCCGGCCGGCCGGGGCGGGATCCGCGGCCGGAGCCGGAGAGACGACGCGTGGAAACCCAGGTGTTGATCATCGGCGGCGGGGTGACCGGCGTGGGGCTCGCGCGCGACCTGAGCCTCCGCGGGGTCGACTGCACGCTGGTCGAACGCCGCGACATCAACGCCGGCGCTTCGGGCGCCAACCACGGGCTGCTCCACAGCGGGGCGCGCTACGTGACGCGCGACCCCGCCGCGGCCGTCGAGTGCCGCGACGAGGGCCGCATCCTGCGGCGCATCGCCCCGCACTGCATCGAGGAGACCGGCGGCCTCTTTGTGGCCGTCGCCGGCGACGACGAGCGTTACGCCGCCGACTTTCCCGGCGCCTGCCGCCGCGCGGGCATCCCCTGCCGCGCCCTCGACCCGACCGAGGCGCGGGCGCTCGAGCCGGTCCTTTCGGAGAAGCTGATCGCGGCGTACGCCGTCGAAGACGCCGCGATCGACCCCTTCCGCCTCGCGCTCGACAACTTGAGCGAGGCGACGGCGCGCGGCGGCCGGGTTCTGCTCTCGACCCGTGTGGAGGGCTTTGACATCGAGGGCAAGCGGGTCCGCGCCGTCCGCCTCCGCGACGCCGCAACGGGGGAGCGCCGCCGCATTGCGGCCGAGGTCGTCATCAACGCCGCCGGCGCCTGGGCGAAGGAAATCGCCGCCCTCGCGGGGTTGCCGCTGGCGATGACCTGGTCGAAGGGAAGCCTCCTCATCACCGACCGCCGCCTCGCCGGCCGGGTCATCAACCGCCTGCGTCCCGCCTCGGACGCCGACATTCTCGTCCCGGGCGGAACGGTCTCCATCCTCGGCACGAGCTCCGAGCGCCTGGATTCGCTCGCCGAGATCGTCCCGACGGTCGCCGAAATCGACCGCATCCTGGAGGCCGCCCGGGACATGGTGCCCGCCCTGGAACGCACGCGCTTCATCCGCGCCTACGCCGGGGTGCGGCCGCTGGTCGGCCGCGCCGGCGAAACCGGGGACCGCCTGCTCAGCCGCGGCTTTGCGCTCATCGATCACGCCGAAGAAGGCCTCGACAACTTCCTCACGATCACCGGCGGAAAGCTCACCACCTACCGCCGGATGGCCGAAAAGGCGGCCGACCTGGCCTGCCGCAAACTCGGCGTGCGCGCAGCCTGCCGCACGGCGGAGCTCCCCCTGGCGCCCCGCCCGGCGAACCGCTGGACGGAGGCGGGAGCCGGGCCCCGCTCCTGGCCGGAGGCCTCCCGCGCCCCGCAGGAGCTCCTGCTCTGCGAATGCGAGATGATCCCCGCCTCCGCCGTGGTGGAGGTCTGCGAGGCGCTCCGCCTCCAGGGGGCGCGTCCCTCGCTCTACGGCATCGGCCGGCGCAGCCGCGTGGGCAAGGGCACCTGCCAGGGCGCCTTCTGCGGCGTGCGGGTGAACGCCCACCTCTACGACCGGCAGCTGCTCTCGGGCCGGGAGGGGATCCGGGATCTGCGCGACTTCCTCGAAGCCCGCTGGCGCGGCATGCGGCCCATCCTCTGGGGCACGGCGCTCGCCCAGGAGGAGCTTCAGGAAGCCCTGCACTGCGGGCTCTTCGGCCTGGACCGTGAGGAGGCGTCATGCCCGCCCCGCCCCTGATCCCCTGCGACGTCGCCGTGATCGGAAGCGGCATCGCCGGGATGAGCGCCGCGTGGTTCGCCGCCCGGGAGGGCTTCGCCACCGTGGTCGTCGGCCGAACCGGCGGGATTCTCTTCGCCAGCTCGCTCCTCGATCTCCTCGCCGTCCACCCGCTCGCCGAGCGGCGGCTGTGGGAGAACCCCTGGGAGGGGCTCGCGCGCCTTGCGGCCGACGAGCCCGGCCACCCGCTGGCGCGCATCGCCCCCGCCCGCATCCGCGAGGCGATCGACGCCGTGGCGGCCGCGCTCGGCGCATGCGGCCTCGCCTACGGGGACGGCGGGAACCGCAACCGGTGGGTCCTGACCGCGCTCGGCACCTTCCGGCCGACATGGCGCGTCCCGGCCACCATGGAAGCGGGGATCGCGGCACGCCGGGCCGGAGCCGCCGCCCGCATCGTCTCCTTCCACGGCCTGCGGGGCTTCAGCGCCCGCGGGATCGTGGAATGCGCGCGGCCGTCCTGGAAGGCCCTGAGCGCGGCGGTCGTGGAATTCCCGCGGGCCGCACCCGGCGGGGAGCTCTTCCCGGAGCGGATGGCGCGCGCGCTCGAGACGGAGGCCGCCCGGGCGGCCCTGGCCGAGGCCCTCACGCCCTGCCGGCAAGGTGCGGCGGCCCTGGGGCTGCCCGCGGTGCTGGGGATCTCCCGGCCGGCGGAGGTGCACCGTGACCTCGAAGCGCGCCTGGGGCTGCCGCTCTTCGAGATTCCCACGCTTCCGCCGGGGGCGACAGGGCCGCGGCTCAAGGAGGCCTTCGAGCGCGCCCTGGCGCAGGCCGGCGTGCGGC
Organism: Desulfatibacillum sp.; assembly: GCA_020725555.1. Classification (GTDB taxonomy): domain Bacteria; phylum Desulfobacterota; class Desulfobacteria; order Desulfobacterales; family SpSt-501; genus SpSt-501. The sequence continues at coordinate 5,274 of DYEU01000006.1, read as the reverse complement.
GCATTCTCGGTCAGAGCGTCGTGCGGGCGGAAGCGCTCGCCACGGGCGGCTTCCGCCTGGAGACCGAAAACCGCGACTTCTGCCCGGGCATCGAGGCCCGGGGGGTGATCCTCGCCACGGGCCGTTTTCTCGGCGGGGGGCTCCGCGCCGAGCGCGGCCGGGTGGTGGAGACGGTCTTCGGACTCCCGGTCGCTTTCCCGGAGGACCGCGATCGCTGGCATCGCCGCGACTTCTTCGACCCTTCAGGCCACCCGCTCAACCGCGCCGGCCTGCCGTTCGACGAGGCCTTCCGCCCGCTCGGAGGGGGCGGGGAGCCGGCCCACCCGCGGCTGTTCGCCGCGGGCAGCATCCTCGCCGGCCAGGACTGGGTGCGCTCGGGCTGCGGCTCGGGCCTGGCGATCGCCACCGCCCGGGCGGCGGTCGACGGCCTCAAGAAGGCGCTCGCCTGATTCGGCCTCGGCCCCGCCGTCCGCCCGGGCCCGGGGGGGTTCCGTGACGCCGTCCATGGTGTTGATCAAGGTCCTCACCACCGTGGGCATCGTGCTCGCGCTGTCGCTCGTCGCCGAGCGGGCCGGGCCGCGCATGGCGGGGATCCTCTCCGGCTACCCCCTGGGGGTCGCGCTGACCCTCTTCTTCATCGGCATCGAGATTTCCCCCGACTATGCCGCGCAAAGCGCCGTGTTCGCGATCGCCGGCCTGTGCGCGACCCAGGCCTTCGTCTTCGTCTACTACCTCGTCTCCCGCAGGCTGGAAAAAGGCGGCATCGCCGTCTCGACGCTGGCGGCCACGGCGGGCTACCTCTGCGCCGCGGCCGCCCTGCGGCCGATCCCCTTCACCCGCGCCGGCGCCCTGCTCGCCGCCTTCGCCTCGATGGGGCTCTTCACCCTGCTCTTCCGGCGCATCCCCGATGCCCGCATCGCGCGCAGCGTGCGCTTCACCCCGGCCGTCTTCGCCCTGCGCGCCCTGATCGCGGCCTTCATCCTCCTTGCCGTCACCGGCGCGGCGCATGCCGTCGGGCCGGCCTGGGCCGGGCTCTTTTCGGCCTTCCCGATCGCCCTCTACCCCCTCTTGTTGATCGTGCATCTCACCTATGATAAGGCCCACGTCCATACGATCATCAAGCACTTTCCCCGCGGAATGGGGGCGATCGCCGTGTACGCGCTGTGCGTCTCGTGGGCCTACCCGGCCTGGGGCGTGGCCCGGGGGACGGCGGCGGCCTTCGCCGCCGCGACCGTCTACCTGGGGGCGTTCGTGGCGCTCGCCTCCCGGGGGCGGAGAGGCTGAGGGGGCGGAGGCGCCGGTTGCGCCGAGGAGGAACGATGGATGCGAAGCTTCTTTCCCTGATCGACACCGCCATCCGGCGCGAGGAGGAGGCGTACGCCTTCTACCAAGGGCTGCGCGACCGGGTCGCCGATGCCGCGGCGCGCGAAACGATCGAGTGGATTGCGGAGGAGGAAAAGAAGCACAAGGCCTTTCTCGAGGAGTACCGCCGGGGCGGATACGGGGCCGCAGAGCTCAGGCTCTCCGAGCCCGTCTTCTACCGCATCGCCGAGCACCAGCAGGAGCCCGAGGTGCAGGAGGAGATGACCCGGCCCGAGGTCTTCCTCATCGCCGCCCACCGGGAGATGCGCTCGCACCGCTTCTACCAGGCGCTCGCCGCCGAGCACGCCGACGGGCCCGGCCGCGAACTCCTCGGCCGCATGGCGACCGAAGAGCTCCGGCACAAGGAGAAGATGGAATACCTTTACGCGAACGCGGCCTTCCCGCAGACCTCCGGCGGCTGACCGCGCGCGGGGAGGGGGATGCCCGTCACCGGGGCGGATCGACGGGGATCACCGTGACCGGAACGGGCGAGTGCTTGAGCACCTTCTCCGTGACGCTGCCGAAGCGGAAGTTCCCCTTCTCCCCGTGGCTCGTCATGACGACGAGATCCACCCGTTCGCGGTCGATCGCCTGGAGGATTTCCCGCGCCGGGTCGCCGACGGCGACGTGCTTGATGTAGAGCGGGCAGCCCTCGAGGTACTTCTCGCAGATCTGGGAAAGCCGCTTCGTCGCGGTCTTCCGGGCGTGCTCCATCAGCTCCCGGACCCGCTTTTCCTCGAAGGCCCCGTACCAGCCGTCATGGTGGGCGAGGTCCTCGATGACATAGAGGACATGGATCTCGGCCCCGGATTGCTGCGTGAGGGATTTGATGTGCGGCAGGGCCTTCTGGGATGTGCTCGAAAAATCGGTCGGCCAAAGGATTTTCTTCACGTCCATGCTCTTCTCCTCCCTCGCGTCTCGTTGCCTGAAACTCCCGGCGTGAGGGGAACATAATCCCGCCGCCGGCGATGTAAACGGGGAAGCGGGCGGCGGCGCAAAAGAAAAACCCGCGCCCCGGCCTTGCGGCCGGGCGCGGGCTCCTTCGGGGTCCTCCGCGGCGGAACGGCCGAGGGGGTTATTTCTTCTCGTCCTTCACCTCTTCGAAGTCCGCATCCACGACGTCCTCCTCGGGCTTGGTGGCCCGCGCGCCGCCGGAGGCCGCGGACTGCTTGGCGCCCTCGGCCTGCGAGGCCTGCTGGTACATGGCCTCGGCGAGCTTGTGGGAGGCGTTGGTCAGCTCGTCGCTCAGGCGCCGGATTTCCTCCTTGTTGTCGCCCTCCATGGCCTTGCGCAGGCGCTGGATGGCCTCCTCGACCCGGCTCTTCGTCGCCGCGTCCACCTTGTCGCCCAGGTCCCGGATCGAGCGTTCGGTGGAGTAAATCAGGGCGTCGGCGTGGTTGCGCGCCTCGACCAGCTCCCGCTTGCGGCGGTCCTCCTCGGCGTGGAGCTCGGCGTCCCGGATCAGCTTGTCGATCTCCTCCTTGGAGAGGCCCGAGGAGGCCGTGATCTGGATCGACTGCTCCTTGCCGGTCGCCTTGTCCTTGGCCGAGACGTTGACGATGCCGTTGGCGTCGATGTCGAAGGTGACCTCGATCTGGGGCACGCCGCGCGGCGCGGGCGGGATGCCGACCAGCTCGAAGCGCCCCAGCGTCTTGTTGTCGGCCGCCATCTCGCGCTCGCCCTGAAGCACGTGGATCGAGACCGCCGGCTGGTTGTCGGTCGCGGTCGAGAAGATCTGGCTCTTGCGGGTCGGGATGGTCGTGTTCTTCTCGATCAGCTTGGTCATCACCCCGCCGAGCGTTTCGATGCCCAGGGAGAGCGGGGTGACGTCGAGCAGCAGGACGTCCTTCACGTCGCCCTTGAGCACCGCGCCCTGGATGGCCGCGCCGAGCGCCACGACCTCGTCGGGGTTCACCCCCTTGTGGGGCTCCTTGCCGAAGATGCGGCGCACCCGCTCCACCACGGCCGGCATGCGGGTCATGCCGCCGACCAGGATGACCTCGTGGATGTCGCGCGGGCTCAGGCCCGCGTCCTTCATGCAGATGCGGCAGGGCTCCTCGAGCTTGTCGAGCAGATCGCTCACCAGGCTCTCGAGCTTGGCGCGGGTGATCTTCAGGTTCAGGTGCTTGGGCCCGCTCGCGTCCGCGGTGATGAAGGGCAGGTTGATCTCGGTTTCCAGCGCGGTCGAGAGCTCGATCTTCGCCTTTTCGGCCGCCTCCTTGAGCCGCTGCAGGGCCATCTTGTCGTTGCGCAGGTCGATCCCCTGCTCCTTGCGGAACTCGTCGGCGACGTGGTTGATCAGGCGCATGTCGAAGTCGTCGCCCCCGAGATGCGTGTCGCCGTTGGTCGCCTTCACCTCAAAGACGCCCTCGCCGATCTCGAGGATGGAGATGTCGAAGGTTCCGCCCCCCAGGTCGAAGACGGCGATCTTCTCTTCCTTTTTCTTGTCCATCCCGTAGGCCAGGGCGGCCGCGGTCGGCTCGTTGATGATCCGCAGCACGTTCAGTCCGGCGATCTTGCCGGCGTCCTTCGTCGCCTGCCGCTGGCTGTCGTCGAAGTAGGCGGGGACGGTGATCACGGCGTCGGTCACCTTCTCCCCGAGGTAGTCCTCGGCGTATTTCTTGATGTAGGAGAGAATGAACGAGGAAATCTCGGCCGGGCTGTACGCCTTGCCGCGGATGACGATGCGGGCGTCGCCGTTCGGGGCCTCCTCGATCTTGTAGGGCAGCACCTTGCGGTCGTACTGCACCTCCTTGGAGGAGAACTTGCGCCCGATCAGCCGCTTCACCCCGAAGACGGTGTTTTCGGGGTTGGTGATGGCCTGGCGCTTGGCGATCTGGCCGACCAGCCGCTCCCCCTTCTCGGTGACGGCGACCACCGACGGCGTCGTTCGGCCGCCCTCCGGGTTGGTGATGACCTTGGGCTCGTTGCCCTCCATCACCGCCACGCACGAATTCGTGGTGCCCAGATCAATTCCAATGACCTTCGGCATGACTCAATTCCTCCTTGTCGATTCGGACTCGCAGATGAACATCAAAATCGTCAATCCTCGCGCCGGCGGCCGGCTTCGCCCTTCGCCCGGTCGGGCCTCCCCGCGCCGTCGCCTTCCGCGGGCGGCTCCGCCGCGGCGGTGGACACCACCACGAGGGCGGGCCGGAGCAACCGGTCGTGCAGGAGGTATCCCTTCTGCAGGACGCGCAGCACCGTGTTCGGCGGCACCGCCGCGGATTCCTCCCGCAGGATCGCCTCGTGGTATTCGGGGTTGAACGGCCGCCCCTCGGCCTCGATCGGCGTGACGTGGAACTTCTCGAGCACCCGCTGCAATTCCCGCAGCGTGAGGGCCAGGCCCTGCTTGAGCGGGTCGCCGGGGCTCTTGTCCTCCGCCGCCTGAAGCGCCATCTCGATGTGGTCGACCACGGAGAGCATCTCGCGCAACAGCGAGCGGTTGGCGTGCTTCCGCAGATCGTCCATTTCCCGCGCCTGGCGCTTCTTGAAATTTTCGAACTCGGCCGAGACCCGCAGCAGACGGTCGTAATGCTCCCGGGCCTCCCGTTCGCTCGCCGCCAGCCGTTCGAGGAGGTCCTTTTCGCCGCCTGAGGCCCCCTCGCCTGCGGCCAGGCCGGCCTCCGACGCCGCGGGCTGGGCCGCGGGGGCCTCCGCCGGCGCCGCCCCGCCGTTTCCGGCCTCCGGCGCCGCCTCACCGGCGGCCGCAGCCTGCCGCCCCTCCCCGGCCGGGGGGTTCACCCTTTCCTCACGCCGTTCGCTCATGCATCCTCGACACAACCGATGGAATTGGGATTTCGGATTCGCGGGAAAGATAAGGCGCAACCCCCCCCTGTCAAGGCGAGGGCCGCGTCGATTTGCAAGAGAAATCGGGAGTTATGGGAAGGTGGGGCGGGGGTGTGCCCGCGG
>DYEU01000035.1 GCA_020725555.1 Desulfatibacillum sp. | reverse complement strand
GAACCTAGCGCGTCTACCAGTTCCGCCACTTCGGCAAGAAAGCAAGCCGCCGGGTGAGGCGCGGAGGGCCGGAAGCCCACGTTGACTTGCCCGGACGGCTGGATTAATTATTGAAATTCCGCTTCGTTGTCAAGGAGATTGTGGGAAGCGGAGGCGGGGAGCCCATGCGCCTGATCCAGGATCTCTCGGAGATTACAGCGCCTTTTCCGAACGCCGTCATCACGATCGGCAATTTCGACGGGGTGCATATCGGGCACCAGGCCCTTTTCTACGAGGTGATCGAGCGGGCCCACGCCGTCCAGGGCACCTCGATCGCCATGACCTTCGAGCCCCACCCCCTGCGCGTCCTGAAGAGCGGCCAGGCCCCCCCCTTGATCACGCTCTTTGAGCAGAAGGCGGAGCTGATCGAGCGCTCGGGGATCGATGTCCTGATCTGCATCCCCTTCACGCGTCGCTTCGCCGCGATGACGGCCCGGGATTTCGTCAGGGACATCCTGGTCGGCAAAATCGGGATGAAAGTCATCGTCCTGGGCGAGGACTACGCCTTCGGGCGAAACCGCGAGGGAAACGTCGCCCTTCTTGAGCAAATGGCGCCGGAGCTCGGCTTCGAGGTGGTCGTCACCACGCTCGTCCGCACGGTGCAGGGCATTCCGCAGCGGATCAGCAGCACGGCCGTGCGCGAACTCGTCCAGGCGGGCGAGATGCAGCAGGTCTGCAAGATGCTCGGCCGCAACTTTCAGCTCCGCGGCACCGTGGTCCCCGGCCGCGACCGCGGGGGAAAGCTGCTCGGCTACCCCACGGCCAACCTGGAGGTCCAAAACGAACTTCGCCCCAAGACCGGGATTTACGCGGTGACGGTCGAAACCCGCTTCGGCCATCACCTCGGGGTCGCCAACATCGGCTACAGCCCGACCTTCGCCGACCACCAGTACACCGTCGAAGTCCACATCCTCGATTTCCACGAATCGCTTTACGGGGAGAAAATCCGCGTCAACTTCGTCAAGCGCCTGCGCGGCGAGGAAAAATTCCCGAGCCTCGATGCGCTCAAGCGCCAAATCGCCGCCGACATCGAACAGGCGCGCCGCATCCTCACGGTGGGCACCCTCGGCGCCTGCGCCGTCGAACCGGGGGATCTCCGCGAGCAGGTCTCGACCGGCCGCTTTCGATGATTACCATGTTGTGACCATGAAACCGCTGCGCATCCTCACCTACCCCGAGCCGTTTCTCTTGAGAGAAACCGAGCCCCTGCAAAACATCGACGGCGCGGTCCAGGAGATGATCGACGCCATGGCCGAAACCATGTACGCCGCACCGGGCATCGGCCTTGCGGCGAGCCAGGTGGGCTGGGGAAAGAGCGTACTGATCTACGACATCGCCCCCCGCGAGGAGGGCAGGCGCCTTCACGTCCTGGTCAACCCGCGCATCGTCGCCTCCGAGGGGGAGGTCCTCTCGGAAAACGAGGGCTGCCTGAGCGTCCCGGACTACCGGGCCGACGTGAAACGCGCCGAGCGCGTCCTGGTCGAGGGGTTCGACCGCGAGGGCAAGCCCGTGCGCCTCGAGGCCGACGGCTTTCACGCCATCGTCCTGCAGCACGAAATCGATCACCTGAACGGCGTGCTGTTCATCGACCGCATCAGCCGCTTGAAGCGCGAGCTCTACAAACGCAAGCTCCAGAAAGCCCTCCGCGAGAGCGAACATGCCGTTTGACGTGGTCTTCATGGGAACGCCGGAGTTCGCCGTCCCTTCCCTGAACGCCCTCGCCGCCGCCGACCACCGCATCCGCCTCGTCGTCACCCAGCCCGATCGGCCCAAAGGCCGCGGCCGGAAAATCGCCCCGCCCCCGGTCAAGACGGCCGCCGCCGCGCTGGGGATTCCCGTCATCCAACCCCCCACCCTGCGGGATGCCGCCGTGCTGCAGCGCCTGAGGGAACAGGCCGCCGATTTCTTCATCGTCGTCGCCTACGGGCACCTCCTGCGCGAAGAGGTGCTCGCCATGCCGCGCCTGGGCTGCATCAACGTGCATGCCTCGCTTCTTCCCCGCTACCGCGGTCCGGCGCCCATCCAGTGGGCGGTCATCCACGGCGAGGCTGCAACCGGCGTGACCACGATGCTCATGGACCGCGGGCTGGACACGGGAGACATCCTGCTCCAGGAGGAAGAGCCGATCGGGGCCGAGGACACCGCAGGCTCGCTCCACGACCGGCTCGCCCGCAAAGGGGCCGATCTGTTGACCCGCACGCTTTCCGGATTCGCATCCGGCACGATCCGGCCCATCCCGCAGGATGACAGCCAGGCGACCTACGCCCCGCTCCTCAAGAAAACCGACGGCCTGATCGACTGGCAAAAACCGGCCGCCCGTTTGGAATCCTTCATCCGCGGGGTCACCCCCTGGCCCGGGGCCTACACCTACTGGCGCAACAACCGCATCAAGGTTTTCCGCGCCAGACCGGTCGAAGGCCGCGCCGCCGGGAAGGCGAGCCCCGGGACCGTGCTCGAGGCCGAAAACGACCGCCTCGTGGTCGCCTGCGGCGAAGGGGCCCTTTCCCTCCTTGAGCTGCAGAACGCCTCCGGAAGCCGCCTCACGGTCACCGAGTTTCTGCACGGCTGCCGCATCGCGGCCGGTGACGTTCTGGGCTGAGACCCTCGGACGGCCGCTTGCCCATGCCCCCCCCGGACAAACCGCGACCCGGAAGGCCCGGAGCGAAAAAACCGCCCCGCCGCGCCCCGGCCGCCTGGCGCGCGGCGGCGGACCCGCGGCGCCTCGCCGCCTGGGTGCTCTGCGAGCTCGAAGAGCGCCGGAAGAACCTCGACCGGATCCTCGAGGAGCTTGAAGAACGCCCGATCCTCGCCGACCGGCGCGACCGCGATCTCTTCCAGGCCGTTGTCTTCGGCGCCCTGAGACGCCGGGCGCGGATCGACTCCCTGATCGGCCGGGCCGCGAACCGGCCGCTCGCCGCGCTCGACCCGCCGGTTCGCGCCCTGCTGCGCGCGGCCCTCTTCCAGGTGCTGTTTCTCGACCGGGTGCCCGCCTCGGCCGCGGTCCATGCGGCGGTCGAAGCGGCGAAGGAGCTCTCTCCCTGGGTCGCCTCCTTCGTGAACGCCGTGCTGCGCAAGGCATCGCAGGCGGACACCGGGCCCGACGCCGCCCCGGGCGATCCCGCAGCGCGCCTTGCGGCCGAAGGCGGGCTGCCGTTTTGGCTTTCCCGCCGCTGGGTCGCACGCTGGAGTGAGACGAAAGCGGCCGCTCTCGCCGCGGCGGTCAACGAGATCCCGTCGCTTGCGCTCCGCGCGAACACCCTGAAGATCGACCGCGACGGGCTGATCGCCCGCCTGAGGCCGGATGCCGAGGAGGTCCTCCCAACGCGCATCTCGCCGGTCGGCCTTCACGTGCGCGGGCTTCGGCCGCGAATCGCCGAGACGGCGGCTTTCCGCGAGGGCCTCTTCCAGGTGCAGGACGAGGCCTCCCAGATGGTCGGCGCCCTCCTTGCCCCGCGCGCCGGGGAGCGCGTGCTCGACCTGTGCGCGGGACGCGGCGGGAAAACCGGCCACATCGCCCAGCTCATGGGAAACGCGGGCGAGCTGGTCGCAGTCGACAAGAGCGAAAAACGGCTGGGCCGCTTGTCCCGGGAGATGGAGCGGCTGGGTGTCCGCATCGTCTCCTGCCATGCCGCCGATCTCCTTGAGCTTCCGGCCGAAGCCCTGGGAGGCCCCTTCCAGCGCGTCCTGCTCGACGCCCCCTGCTCCGGGCTGGGGACGATCCGCCGCAACCCGGACATCCGCTGGTCGGTCGACGAGGGGGGCTTCCCGCGCCGGCAGGCGACCCAGCGCGCGCTTCTTTCCGCCGCGGCGCAGCTCGTTTCAGCGGGCGGGGTCGTCGTCTACGCGGTCTGCTCGCCCGAGCCCGAGGAGGGCATCGAGGTGATCGAAGGCTTTCTCCGCGCCGATGACCGCTTCGAGCTCGACCCCCATACCGAAGATGTCCCCGGGGAAATCCGCGCCCTCCTGGAGGGGAGCGGTTTCTTGCAAACCTGGCCCGGGCTGCAGTATATGGATGGCTTCTTTGCGGCCCGCCTGCGGCGCAAGGGCTGAGGCCGGCTGCGCCACACTCCCCACACGCAAAAGGGCGTCCATGAAACTCATCGCTCCCTCGATCCTTTCCGCCGATTTCTCGCGTCTTGCCGAGGAAATCCGCGCCGTCGAAGAGGCCGGCGCCGACTGGATCCACGCCGACGTGATGGACGGCTGCTTTGTGCCCAACCTCACCTTCGGCCCGATCCTCGTCGAGGCCGCGCGCCGAAGCACAAGGCTCCCGCTGGACGTCCATCTCATGATCCGCGACCCCGACCGCTTCGTCCCCGATTTCGCCAGGGCCGGGGCCGATGTGCTCTCCGTGCACGTGGAAGCCTGCCCGCATCTGCACCGCACGCTCTGCCTCATCCGCGACCACGGCGCCCGGCCCGGGGTCGTCCTCAACCCGGCGACCCCCATCGAGGCCGTGAGCTGGGTTCTGGACCTCGTCGATCTCGTTTTGGTCATGAGCGTGAACCCCGGCTTCGGGGGCCAGGCCTTCATCCCCAGCGCCCTCGAGCGGATCCGCCGGCTGCGCGCCATGATCGACGAGCGCGGCCTGCCCTGCCGGATCGAGGTGGACGGGGGGGTCGCGCCGGAGACGATCGCGGCGATCGGGCGCGCCGGGGCCGAGATCTTCGTCGCCGGCTCGGCGATCTTCGGCAAAGGGGACTACCGCGCGGCCATCGCCGCGCTGCGCAACGGCCTGCGGGAAGGAGAAACGAGGGCATGAACCCCGATGAGCGCATGGTTCGCCGCGTGTTCGTGATCCACGGCCCCAACCTCAATCTCCTCGGGAAAAGGGAGCCGCAGATCTACGGCCGGGAAAGCCTCGAGGAAATCAACGCCTCGCTGGTCGCGCTGGGGGAGGAACTCGGCATCGCCGTGGCGGCCTTCCAGTCAAACCACGAGGGGGCGATCGTCGACAGGATCCAGCAGGCCCGCGAGGCGGCCGACGGCCTCATCATCAACCCCGCCGCCTACACCCACACCTCGGTTGCGATCCGCGACGCCCTCGCCCTGCTTGCGATCCCCGTGATCGAGGTCCATCTTTCCAACATCCACCGGCGCGAGGCGTTCCGCCGCGAGTCCCTGACCGCGGCGGTGACGACGGGCCAGATCACCGGCCTGGGCGCCGAGGGCTACCGCCTGGCCTTGCGGGCCCTCTCCGCGCTCATGCCGCCCGCCGTCGCCGTGGCGTGAGCGGAATTGAGAAAAGGCCCTGACATGTCTCCCCGCATCGGGTTGTGCGTGGCAGCTCTTTTGCTTGCCTTTTTCGCCGGGTCGGCGGGCTGGACGACACCTGCGCGGGGCGGCGGCGCCATGAGTGACGCGGAGAAAAAAAAGAGGGTCGAGGAGCTTTACCGGGGCTACAAGAGGGATTTTTCCCAGGTCGAAGACATCACCCCCGAGGAGGCGATTCGTCTTTACCGGGAAGGCAAGGCGCTCTTCATCGATGTGCGCGAGAAGCGGGAGCAAGCGGTTTCGATGCTTCCCGGGGCGATTTCGGAAGAAGATTTTTTAAAATTATATCAATTATATAACAATAAAATCCTCATCGGCTACTGTACTATCAGCTACCGCAGCGGCAAACTCGCCGAGCGCCTTGCGCGCAAGGGGATCCGCCTCTTCAATCTCCAGGGGGGGCTTCTCGGTTGGGTGCACGCGGGCGGACCCCTCGTGGACCGCGAGGGGCCAAGCCGCCGCATCCATGTCTACGGGCCCAAGTGGAACCTCGCACCCGACGGCTATGAAGCGGTGTGGTGATCTCTCCTCTCACCTCCCAGGGTAGTAGAGGCGGTAATAGCGCTCGTCAGGGACCCGCCCGCGCCGGATCCGCCGCTCCAAGAGAAAGCGGAAAAAAAGAAAGACGACCTTCCCGAGTTTCCCCCAGACGGTTCCCCTCTTCCAGCGCCTGCCCGAAACGACCATCCCGCGGCCGAGATAAAGCGGCCGGCCGAGCCGCTTGAGGCGAAGGGAAAGCTCGACATCCTCCATCAATCGCAGATCGGGAAGCCCCCCGAGACGCTCGAGCGCCGCGCGGCGCACGAACTGTCCCTGATCGCCGAAGGAGATGCCGGTGAGGAACGCCCGCGCATTGTTCAGGCGGGCGATCAGCCGCGCGGTCGGGATAGAGCCCTCGAAGGCCATGCCGAACGCCCCGCCTGCCGCTTGCGGGTTTTCGTTGAGCGCGCGAAGAATCCTCTCCGCGGCATCCGGCAGCGGGACGCTGTCGGCGTGCACCACCCAGAGCACATCACCGGTCGCACCCGAAGCGGCGGCGGCGATCTGCCCTCCCCTCCCCGGCGGGGCCGACACCACCGCGGCCCCGGCATCCCGGGCGATCGCCGCAGTCGCATCGATCGAGCCGCCGTCCGCCACCCGGATCTCTTGCACGCGGCCCATGGACGCGAGCCGCCGGAGGGTGCGGCCGATCGTGGGCTCCTCGTTCAGGGCCGGAACGAGGGCCGTGACCGTGCGCACCGGCGGGAAACGCTCATCGGCGAACCCCAACGGCCCTCGCCGGAAGAGCCCGATGCCGAGAAGGGCAAAAAAGGGGAGGTATTCCAGGGGCTTCATCCACGGGACTTCCCGGAAGACGCCTGCATGATACTCCAGTCCAAAGACCGGGAAGGTGAAGAGCATCGCCGCTTGGAGATAGACCCAGGCGGGATGGGGGAAAAGGCAAAGAAAAGGAGCGATGAGGGCGAGATACCACGGGTGAAGCGTGGGCAGAAGCAAAAGGAGAAGCCCGATCGCGAGATAGCCCCCCCGCAGGGGATCGTCGGTGACAAGCCAGACCCAGAAAAACCCGCCGATCAGGATGACGACCGCAGCCGTCAGCGCGCCCTCGCCGAACATTTCGCGCAGAAGTTCCATCAGACCGTCGTTGTAGTGCATCTTCAGGGCGAAGACGGAAAGCGAACCCGCGACCCCTCCCCCTTCGAGAACAAACGGCAGGAAGGTCACACAGGGAAGGACCAAGAGAAGCCTCCGCCAGGAGCCTTGGCCCCGGAAAAGCCAGAACGGGAGAGTGACCGCGACAAGGTATTTCACCAGGCAGGCGGCACCCAGGAAAAGAGAGCCTCTTCCTTCGCGGCCGACCGCCAGAAAATAGACGGCCGCCGTCAATAGAAAGACCTGGAAGGCGTCGATATGCCCCTCGCCTGCCAGGAAAAGGATCGCCAAGGGGTTTGCCGCGTAAAGAAGAAGCCGCGCCGGATCAAGGCTTTTCTTCTTCAAAAGCAGGCCGAGAAAGACGAGGGTCCCGGCCTCGAAGGCGAGCATGGCCCCCTTGAAGACCCAGACCGAAGGCGAAATCCGGGCGAGCAGGCGAAACAGAAGCTCGCCTGCCGGCCCGTAAATGGCGGGAAAAGAGGGGTGGTTGATCCGCGGGTGGATTGCGGCAAGCTCGCCCGAGGCCAGGCCGGCGAGCGCGGGGTGGTCGGGGGCGTACAGGTAGGGGTTGAACCCCGCGGCCTGCACGGCGCCCTCCCAGATGTAGCGGTAGAGGTCGTTTGCCGGAGGGTAGGCAAGGAACATGAGCCGCGCTGCGAGCCCGAGGGCCAGCACGAGCCCGAATCCCATCCGGGGCGTCATCTTCGCGGGGAAGCTCCGGGTCATCCCGGCCATGAGGAGAAAGGCCGCCCCGAAGAGGATCATGGAGAGAAGGGGCTGGCGGCCGACGGGCCCCGTGACCGCCAGAGCGGCCATGGCCGCAAACCAGCCGGCTGCAAGGAGGGAGAACGAACCGGGTCGCCACCGGCGGGAGGCCCCGGCCGGGCCGGCGGGGGATGAGGGAAGCCTCACGGGTCGCGAGCCCGACTCGCTATTCGTCGTAGTATTCCAGGCCGAGATGGGTGATGAGTTCCTCGCCTTTGAGGTGACGGAGGGTGTTTTTCAGTTTTTTCAGTTGGATGAAGAGGTCGTGCTCGGGATAGAGGCCCGGCGCCACCATCGGGCTTTTGAAGTAAAAGGAGAGCCACTCCTGGATGCCGCTCATCCCGGCCCGGGCGGCGAGATCGAGAAACAGGGCGATGTCGAGGACCAGCGGGGCGGCGAGGATGCTGTCGCGGCAGAGGAAATCGACCTTGATCTGCATCGGGTAGCCGAGCCAGCCGAAGATGTCGATGTTGTCCCAGCCTTCCTTGTCGTCCCCGCGCGGCGGGTAGTAGTGAATGCGGACCTTGTGGTAGAAGTCCTTGTAGAGGTCGGGGTAGAGATCGGGCTGGAGAATGTAGTCGAGTACGCCGAGCTTGCTCACTTCCTTGGATTTGAACGAGTCGGGGTCATCGAGCACCTCGCCGTCCCGGTTGCCGAGGATATTGCTTGAAAACCAACCCCTTAAGCCAAGCATGCGCGCCTTCAGACCCGGGGCGAGGATCGTCTTCATGAGGGTCTGGCCGGTCTTGAGGTCCTTGCCGGCGATCGGCACCTTCTTTTTCTTGGCGAGTTCCTGGAGCGCGGGGATGTCGACCGTCAGGTTCGGGGCGCCGTTCGCGTAGGGAACCCCTTCCTGAAGGGCGGCATAGGCATAGATCATGCTAGGAGAGATGGCGGAGTCGTTTATAACCAGCCCCTTTTCGAAGGATTTCAGATCCTGATGAACCGGGCCGGGCTCGATGTAGATCTCGGTGCTGCCGCACCAGACCATGACCAGCCGGTCGAGTTTCCGGGTCTGGCGGAACGTGCGGATGTCCTCGCGCAGCTGATCGGCGAGGTCCATCCAGCTTTTCCCCTGCTTGCGGTGGGGCCCGTCCAGGCGCTTGACGTAGCGCCGCTCGAAGACGGCCTTCATGGGGCGGACCGCCTCGAGCTCGTCCTTGAGGGCATCGAGAAGCCCGCGTTCGAGAACCCGCGCCTTGACGGCGGCCTCGTAGGCGGAATCCGGGAAAATGTCCCAACCGGCGAACTCGAGCTGCTCGAGTCCCGCAAGCGGGACGAAGTCCTTGATCATCGGCACGCGCTTCTCGGTGCGCTTGCCCAGGCGGATGGTCCCCATCTGGGTGAGCGAGCCGATCGGCCGCGCAAGGCCTTTGCGCACGGCAAGTACGCCGGCGATGAAGGTCGTCGCCACGGCCCCCATGCCGGGGATGAGGATGCCGAGGGTACCGTCGGCGACTTTTATTTCGTATGTGGTCGGCAAGGACGTCCTCTCTTCGTTGAAGGGTTCAAATCCGACACAAGAAAGACCGCCGCGCGATGTCTGAATGAACGTCTTGGGTGTAGTTCCGAATCACTGTGAAATCAGGCGGGCTTTGTAATCAATCACGTCATGGCTGTCAAGTAATCCCTGTCGCGAAGCTGCTGATGATGGGGTGGGAATTGGTTTTATGGGAAGCGCCATGGGTGCTTGCAATTTAGTAAATAAGAGCTAAATACATATTACTAAAGAGCAGTAAAAAAATCCGGTGGCGATCGGCCTGTCAATCCATAGCCGTCCCTCACCCGCCCCCCGGACAGGCGACGGGCGAAAATTACAAAAAGCGACGGCGTCCAACATGTCACAATCACTCCCTGCCGGTCAAACCTTTTGATGAAACGGCGTATTGTTGAAAGCTTTCTGTCCCTTTCGATCGTCCAGGGGGCCAGTCATCTCCTCCATCTGCTCATCGTGCCTTTTTTGGTAAGGGTCTTAGGGCCGGAAAATTTTGGCTTGATTTCCTTCTCCCAGGCTTTCGTCAATTATTTCATTCTTCTGACCGATTATGGGTTCAACCTGAGCGCCACCCGAATTTCATCCACCCTTCGTGACGATCGGGAGAAATTGTCTCTCCTGTTTTGCTCGGTGATGGTCGCCAAGGGGGGACTTCTTCTTCTGAGCGCGGGGGTCCTCCTCCTTTTCATCGTAACCGTGCCGTTCTTCCAGTCGGAATGGCGTCTCCACCTTGTGGTTTTCGGCTCCGTGGCGGGCCATGTGCTGTTCCCGCAGTGGTATTTCCAGGGCATTGAAAAGATGCGCTATATCGCGATCGTGACGTTGGTTTTCAAGCTCGCCACGGTTGCCGCGCTGTTCTTGACGGTGCAGGGCCCGGACGATTTCCTCTGGGCGGCCGGAATTCAGTCTGCAGGCATGATGGCCTCGGGGCTGGCCGCCTTCATATTAGCTCCGGCGGCCACCCGGCTGGGCCTCAGATGGCCGCCAATGGATGCCGTGAAATCCGTCCTGAGAGAAGGGAGGGACGTTTTCTTTTCAACGGCAGCCGTCAGCCTGTACACGAACAGCAACACCTTCATCGTAGGCCTTTTGACCAACCCCACGGAAGTGGGATTTTTCAGCGCCGCCGAGAAATTGATACGCGCCGTTTTAAACCTTTTGTCCCCCATATCCCAGTCGGTGTACCCCCACATCAGCCACATGGTGCTTCATGCTCCCGCGCAGGCCGCGTTGTTCCTATCCAGGCTCTTTTGGTTCTTTTGCAGCGGATCCTTTCTGGTCTCCGCCCTGTTGTTCGCCGGCTCCGGGAGGATCGTCGGCATCCTCTTCGGCCAGGGCTTTGCACCCTCCGCCGTCATATTCAGATTTATGGCCTTTCTGCCTTTTGTGATTTCAATCAGCAACGTGTTCGGTATTCAGACCCTGCTCACCTTCGGCCATCACCGCATTTACAGCAGAAACCTGATCGGGGCCGGGATCTTGAATGTTGTCCTCATCGTCCCCCTGGTCGTTGTCTGGGGAGGAGTCGGTGCGGCGATCGCCGTCCTGATCTCGGAAATCGCCGTCGCGGCGCTGATGCTCATTTCTGTTCGCAACTGCGGGATTCCGCTCAGCCGTCCCTTCCCGAGAGCAAGATGAAGGCGGATGTTCTCGTCGTCGGCTCAGGATTGGCCGGATGCACAGCCGCCGAACGGTTGGCCTCCCGCGGTCTTCAGGTCGTAGTCATCGAGAAGCGGCCTCATATCGGAGGAAACCTCTATGATGGCCTGGATGACAACGGGGTCGTGATCCATCGGTATGGCCCGCACATCTTTCATACCAACGAAGCTTCGGTCTTCCACTACCTTTCGCGGTTTACGGATTGGCGGCCCTACGAGCACCGGGTGCTCGCTTCGGTCGGGGGCCGTCTCTACCCCTTCCCAGTCAACCTCGATACCCTGAACGGGTTTTTCAACCTCACGCTCGACGAAAAGGAGGCCGAGGAGTTTCTACGCCGCAAACGCACCCCCCTGCCGGAAATCCGCAACAGCGAAGACGCGGTGCTGGCTCGCACAGGCCGAGAAATCTGCGATGCATTTTTCCGGGGATACACCCGAAAGCAATGGGGGATGGACCTTTCCGAGCTGGATGCCCAAGTTGCCAATCGCATCCCTATCCGAACCAACCGCGACGATCGCTACTTTACAGACCGCTTTCAATTTATGCCAACGTCGGGTTTCACCCGAATGATCAAAAGCATGCTGGACCATCCGCGTATTGAGGTGATTCGAAATGTCGATTATCTACATGAACGATGGAAATTTAAACCGAGGCACATCGTCTTTACGGGGCCGATCGACGCCTATTACGATTTCGTTTTCGGAAGACTCCCCTACCGCTCCACCCGTTTTGAGTTTATCCATTACCCCGCAGTCGCACGCCATCAGGCGGCGGCCGTAATCAACTACCCCAACGATCACGCGTTTACCCGCGTTACGGAATACAAATGGCTGACCGCCCAGCAGCATGCCGGCACGACCATCGGATTGGAATACCCGGGCACAGAGGGGGAGCCCTGCTATCCGATTCCCAATTCGCGCAATCGCTTGCTGTATATGAAATATGCCGCCCTGGCATCAAAGGAACGATCGGTGACGTTTCTAGGAAGGCTTGCGGAGTACCGCTACTACAACATGGATCAGGTAGTGCTGCGCGCACTTGCGGAATCAGACAAAATAGCCGCCCTCCTGCGATAGCGATCCGGAATGGGTGCCGATCCCCAGAATGGAGGCGAATTGGGCCGCGGCCGCCTCCCATGTCTTTGTGGAAATGGCCGCCTGGGCAGCTTTGATCATCGCATTCAAGCGATCGGTGTCCATGAGGAAGGGCATGACCGCGTCGACGAATCCGCGGGGATCGGTTCCGGCCAGGATCACATGCTCTCGCTGGAAAAACGAGGGAGCGCTGCCGTTCACAAATTCAACCACCGGCAACGAAGAGGCGATCATTTCGTAGTCGACCAGCGAGATGTTCGAAAAGGACCCCACCACACCCAGGTCACAACTTAGGTACAGATCCCTGAGCTGTCGATGATCCAACTGGCCGAGGTTGCGACCCAGCGGGAGTTTCAAGTACCTTGGGGCGCCGAAGAAAAAAATATCGCATGCTTTCTTATTTTCGGCCAGCTCGCAGGCGAGCCTTTCGAGCGCCTGCAAGAGAATATGAGGCCCCCTCTTTGTATCCAGCTTGAAATAGACGGCGATCCTGATGCGGTCTGCGGGGCGCTTGGGAACATACACGATTCTATATTGATTTTTCTCGAACGGGAAATCGATCCAATCGACATTCCGAACTTCCGTTGCGCCCTCTATCCGTATCTTGTTCCACTTCCCTAAGCTGATGAGGTGCAGGCCCATCCGGTAGGTGTTCAGCGCCAGCCAGTATAGATCACCTTCCGGGTAAAAAGCCGGTTCGAAATCTTGTATGAAGTAGGCTTTATAACCATAGCGGTGCCGATGCCGGTAAAGATGATAGGCCGAGAGCCATGTCGTCGCCACGGCGATGTCATAGGAAGAATCCAGTCCGGACGGCGGCAGGAGCTGTCCCTCGAACTGGTGAAAATTGATTATGGCATTCCGTCTCATGCGGTCCGGTGATACCGGCTCGTAGCTGACATACGACACCTCATGCCCTCTTCGGCAGAGGTAGGTGCCAAGCCGAAGTATTGAGGTATGGCCGCCGCTGTAAGCCGGCATCCCGGGAATGATGAAGGCGATCCTGCACCTGCCCGCCGCGGGAACGCGATATTGTTCAATCGGGTCCGACGCATCATATACCTGCAGGATGTTAAGCTCTCGCCGTCGTTTGATCAGCAAGGCATATTTCTGCAGGGTCGTCACCCAGCCGATGACGTTGTTCAGCATTGTGAACCGTCTGCGTCGGATGCCTTTTCGATTTGAGGTTCAAAGCGCAGACCCGCCGCAAAACCTTTCAACATAAGAGTCAAGAACAGAAAGCGGCTGTCGTTACGCTTCAAAGCAGCCTGAATGCTGTTTGAAAGAAAAAAACCCAACGAAGCAATGCGCTTCAACCCGGTCGTGCTTTTCCGCGAAAGATAAATGTGGTTTCTCGCCTGGTAGTAGTATTTCCAGGCGTTTTCGACACGATCCGTATCTGCAGCTGCGGCGCGGTTCAAAGGGGTATGGTGATAAACGACGCTTTCCTTGACGTAGACACCCCAAAAGCCGTTGCGAACAATTCTGCGCGTGAACTCGATATCGTCCAACCAGATGAAAAAATCCCCGATCGGATAACCGACTCTGGCGATCGCCCGCCGGCCCACCAGCACCGAGACGAATGAACATGCGTTGACAAGAAGCAGGCCCTCGTCATCGGCGGCGTTAAAAGGGGTCGCGCTGACCAAGGGGCTGATTTGCGGAATGTTCATCAGATGGACCGAACCGTCGGTCCAAAGCACTTTGCTGCAAGCGAATCCGATCTCAGGTCTTCGCGAATGTGCCAACAAATTGCCCAAAGCGTTTTTCGAGGCGACCGTGTCGTCGTCCATAATCCACATCCAGTCATAACCGCACTCGAATGCCTGCCTCAGCCCCAACTGAAAGCCGCCGGCACCGCCTACATTTCGAGCCAATCTCGTGTAATACAATACAGTTCGCCCATCGATCAAAACCGTAGGGCATCCCTTTTGCCCTTGCCCGGCAGCAGCGGCGGTTGATCTCGAAACGGCCGCCGGGAGATATCCCGCCTGGTGGAGAATAGCCTCCGTACCGTCGCTCGATGCATTGTCGATGACAAAAATGGCGTCAACCGGTCTTGTTTGACTCCGGATCGCCTTGAGGCATTCGAGCAGAAGGGTTTTCCGATTACGGGTCACAACGACGGCGGAGACTTTCATGCGCCTTTCCTACTTTGACCCGGTTCGTCAGAACGTGTCTTTCGCAAAAACCGCCTCCGCCGGCTTCGTTTCCGGCTGAAGGCCTTTTCACAGCCACCACCCGCCATCCGTCGACCAATCCTTTTAGGTAGGCCGCCATCAGGCGAGGCCGACGCTGGCAAATCCCAAATACTACCGCCATCAATGGAACCTTGACCGTAAGATTGAAGATCAAGAAAATGGTTGCAGAGAGGCCACCCGCCCAGCGCCGCACCAGCCGAATCCGGTTTCGTGAGAGGCAGTAGACCTGCAGAGGACTGTTCCTGCCGATGGTCGAGGACTGCGCGTGCAGGAGATGTGACCTCGGCACCAAGAGGACCTTCCAGCCGCAGCGGATCAACCGCAAGCAGAAATCCGTGTCTTCGAAGTAGAGAAAATAGCTCTCGTCCATCAGGCCGGTCCGCTCCAGGGCCTCCACGCGAACCATCATCGCGCACCCGGATAAGAAGGGGACTTCCATCGGCCTTCTCTCTTGCGGCGGTTTGCGGCCGCGATGAACGGGTCCGCCCAGGCACCAGGCGATGCGACCGACCCCCTGCCATAGGCGACGTGCCGCCGCATCCTCGAAGATGAGCGGCCCGGCCATCCCGGCCGCGGGTTGGCCTTCGAGAGCCTCTACCAGAGGGGCGATAAAATCGTCGTCGATGGCCACGTCCGGGTTCAGGAGCAGCGCATAATCGCATTTCGTTTCGACGGCGTATCGAAGGCCGAGGTTGCAGCCGCCGGCAAACCCCAGATTGACCCCCGGCCGATGAAGGCGGGCATCGGGGTGGCGGGACCGGATCGAGTCGATGTCCGGGCGCTCGCTGTTGTCGACGACGAAATAGGCCAGATCCTGCCGCCGCAGACCTTTCAATTGGTCAAGGCAGGCGCACACCAGCGGCTGCGAGTGGTAATTGACGATGACGACCAGGATCATGGAAGAAAACCCGCCCTCGGCCGGCGGCCCATGCGAAGCCGCCGCCTATCCGCCGATCGCCTCCATTTCGGAAGTCAAGCGCTGCGCCGCCGCCTCCCAGCTGAAAGCCTGCCTGGCGCGCTCGGCGCCGCGGCGGCCCAAGGAGGCTCTCAATTCAGGGTTGAGCAGAAGCTCAGCGATCGTTTTCGCCAGCCCGGCGCGATCACCGTAGGGCACCAGGATGCCGGTTTCCCCGTCCTGAATCAACGAGCGCAGACCGTCGACATCCGTAGCGATCACAGGCGCTCCGGCCGCCATGGCCTCAAGGGCCGTCATGCCGAAGCCTTCAAACGCCGACGGCACGACAACCACGGTGCATCGATTGTACCAGGCGTTCAGTTCCGCATCCGGAACGAATCCCAGAAAGCACACATGGCGTTCTATCCCAAGTTCCATCGCATCGTGGCGAAGCTCCTTCTCCGCCGGCCCCTGACCGGCAAGAAAAAGCTTCAAGCCGGGAATCCGTTCGGCCGCCAAGGCCGCCGAGCTCAACAGGAAGTCCAAGCCCTTCCGCCGGGCTAACCGGCCGACGTACAAAACGCTGTCGGCGATCTTGCCTGCTCGGAGGTCCGGAAAAAACCGGCGGGGATCGACGCCGTTCGAAACGACGCTCGATCGTGCCGGAGCAACGCCGTAGCGCTCGATGAGCACGCGTCGAGTGTCCTCCGAAACGGCGATGATGCGATCTGCGCCCGATAAGGTTCTCCTCTCGAAGGGCAAAAAAAGGCGCTTCCACCCTTGGCCGGCCACAAAGCGCGCCTGCTGCCAATAGGTGTGATGCGAAGTCGCCAGCACGGGGATCCGCGGCCGTCGCAGCAGAAAAAGGCCTCCCGGTCCGCAGTGGACATTCATGCACGTCAAATCGTATTGTGCAATCAGGCGGTCGAGGTTGCCGTGCAGCCAGAGGGAAAAGGCGATGTTGCCCAGCACGTTGTGGCACGGCGGCATCACCCTCACGTGGCGCGGCAGATCGTTTGCGGCGGGTGAAAAAACGAAAAGCCGCTCCTGCGGCAGCCGGCGCGTCACTTCGTAGACGTGTCGCCCCATCCCGCCTTTCCACGGGAAAAAGTCGTCCGTGAAAACCCCCAGGGTCATATCCGTCGAGCTCCCCGGCCGCTAACGGAATCGCAGACGAAAAGAAAGCGACGATATCGATCGGCGACGGCCGGCCAGCCAAAGGCCGCACAAACCGCCTCGCGGATCGAGGGGCGGTCCAGCCTCAGGCGCAGGATCGCATCGGCGAATGCCGCGCCATCCTTTTCGGGAACCCGATACCCCGTCACCCCATGGAGAACGGCGTCGCGGATGCCCTCCAGGTCGCTCGCCACCACCGGGACGCCGGCCGCTCCGGCTTCCAGGGCCGCAATGCCGAATCCTTCCATGTCGCCGGGGACCGAGATGTTCGGCATGATGCAGACATCGGCCCGTGCGAGCAGCGCGTTGCGCAGCGCGTCCGTGACCCTGCCCAAAAGCGCCGCGCGGCCCCTCATCCCCGCATCCCGGATCAGGCGATCCAGCCTCCCCCGTTCGGGCCCGTCGCCCGCGATCAGGTAAACGAATTCCCCCGGCAGGCGCGGCATGACGTTTGGAACGAACCACGCCACGCCCTTGCGGGGTACCAGCCGCCCGACGGTCAAAAGGACCCGCCGGCCGTCCAGCGAAAACGCGCAGCGCCGTTCGACTTCCCGCAGCAGGCGCCCGGGATCGGGGGGCGGCGCAACCGCCCGGGGGTCGATGCCGTTGGGGATGACTTCGCATTTCACGGCAGGTACGCCGCGCATGAGACAGGCGGCGCGGGTTGCCCTGCTGACGCAGACGATCCGGTCCATCCGTCTCAAACAGCCGGGGATCAAGCGCCGGTAGCCCGGGAAGGGAAACGTCACGTCCAGGCCGTGAACCGTGACGGATATGCGGACGCCCAGCGCCCGCTTGAGCAGCACCCCGATCGGGGCGAGCAGCCCATCGCACAGATGAACCTGGCGGATCGAGTGCCTTCGGCAGAGGGCGATCGCCCGCAGCAGAGCATACGGCAGAAACCAGGCCAAATGAGGCTTTGCTTTATGGAGCGCGATCTTCAGCGCCCCCCCATCCTCTTGGAACTCCCGGATGAGATGGTAGCTGAAGGTCTCAAGCCCGCCCACGCGAGGCGGGTAATTCCGGGTAATGAACAGCAAATGCGGCCTCATGCGTTTTCTCGGGTGTCGTCACCCATTTTTTTCGCGGCCACCCGTCCCTGACGCCTTTCGAAACGCATCTGGCTGATCTGCTCGGAGATGAGGCTCATCATGAAAATCACGATGCTGTTCGTGATCAGGACGGCGCTCATGTTCGTGAACCGCCCCGCCGTGAGGTAGGTGACGGCATAGTTGGCGAGCCCGAGGGCCATCATCGCGAAACTGACCGGCAGGAACACCCGCATCGGCGAGTAGAGCGTGCAGATGCGGATGATGATCATGAAGAAGCGCACGCCGTCGCGAAAGAGCTTGATCCCGCTTTTCCCGTTTTTGCGCGGCCGGGCTTGAATGGGGACGTATTTCAGGCTTCTTCCGGTGCGCAGCACGCCGAGCGTGATCGTGGTCGGGTAGGAATAGGTGTTGGGCAGAAGGTAGAGAAACCCCTGGGCGACCTCGGCCTTCACGGCACGGAAGCCCGAGGTCAAATCCTCGATCCGGAAGCGCGCCACGTAGGAGCCAAGCCAGTTGTAGATCTTGTTGCCGAGGGCGCGGCCGAGAGAGGCCTGCCCGGAAGCCGAACGCGCCCCCACGACCATATCGTATTCCGGGAAATACGCGAGCAGCCGCTTCACGTCCTCGGGGTCATGCTGCCCGTCGGCGTCCATGAAGACGAGGATCTCCCCGGTCGCGACCCGGATCCCGGTTTTCACGGCCGCGCCGTTGCCGATGTTGTAGGGGTGGCGGTAAACGAGGGCGCCGGCCTCGTGGGCGAGGCGGGAGGTGTCATCGGAGGAGCCGTCGTCGATCACGATCAGCTCGTAGTCGGGGAACAGAGCGCGCAGCCGAACAACGAGCGGCCCGATGTTCTCGGCCTCGTTGTGCGCCGGGATGATGATCGAAACCCGGGGCGTTGCCATCGGTTCTCCCCTCTTTCCGGAAGTCGCGCCGGACCCGGGGCGCGGTCTCAGGCGCCGATCGCCGCCGCGTTGCCGACGGTGTGCGGGGAAGGATCGGATCCTGACTTGAGGATTTCCATCACGAAAAACCCGTCCCTGGAAAAGAGCGTCCGCGTGTGCCCTTGGATGAAGCCTTGGAACACAGCGAGATCCCTCGGGGTCATCGTCTCCGCCGCCACGAGCCCCAAGATGTCCCCCCGGAGCAGGATGTGGGAAAATCCTCTTTCCTGCAGCAAGCCCGCGAGTCCCTCCGGCGAACCCGCCCGGGAGAGGGCTTGTTCGAAAAACCGGTCGCCGAAAACAAGCGGCCGGTCGGCGTAGTAGAGGCGGTTTCCCATGTAGAGCCCGAGAATCTTCACCTCCTGCGGCAGGGCCGTGTTGATGAATTGGAAGGCGGGGTAGTCCTTGCGGTGCCGGGCGATGTACTCCTCGCGGCCGACCCGTCCCGTGAGGTAATCCAGGGGTCGCACGATTTCGAACTGCCGCGCCAGGTAGAAGAAGTTCGGCGCGAGGGTGAGCGCCACAAGAACAAGCGGCAGGGCGGCCCTCCAGCGCACGCTGCGGATCCTGCAGCGCCCCTCCAGCAGGCGCACGGCTTGCCTCATCCCGTAAACCGAGAGAATCGCCAGCGGAACGAGGATCGGCCCGACGTAGCGGATGCGCATGTCGACCGTGAAAAAGGTGTAGAGCAGGTAAAAGAGAGAAAACCCCGCCAAGACCAGACGCTCGGTTCGCTCCCGTTTACCGAGTGCCGCCGTTCCGAAAAACGCAAGAACGGAAAAGAAAAGAAGCCCCGGGTTCAACCGGCCGTCGAAGTATTTCGGGTCATCGTCTTCGCCCTGGAAAAAAATGCGAATCGGGATGGTGAAGGTTTCGAGCGCCGATTCGCCGAAGACGAGTCTTCGGGCGACGAAATGGTTCAGGCCCTGGGAGGGCTCCCCGGCGGCCGCCGCGGCCCCCGCCTCTTCCGCCTGGGTCTTCCCGGAAGGGCTCAAGGAGCGGAAAACGCCGTCGTATAAGGGATAGATCGGGTTTCCCGTCCAGCGGACGTTGCGGATCATCCAGGGCGAAAAGACGGCAAGGGAAAGGCAAATGAAGGCTGCGGTCCAGCCGATGCCGCGGGCCAGGGCGCCGGAGCCTGCCCGGCGGCGGGATCTTGCGGTCAGGAAGGGCACCAGGGCGGACAAGAGAAAGAAGGTGATCAGGCCGTTGTATTTCGTCCCCAGGGCAAGCCCGCAGGATACGGCGGAAACGATCATCCAGCGCCACCGCATCCCGCTTTCCGCCCAGCGGAGAAGGGCGAGCAGGCCGGCCGCCGAAAAGAAAATCAGCCCCAGGTCGACGTAGACGGTGATCGCAAGCTTGACGACGACGGGAAGGGAAAGGAACATCAGGGCGCCGGCAAGCCCCCAAAACCGGCTTTGCAGACGGTTGGCGGTGTGATGGTAAATCAGGGTTGCGGCAAGGAGCCCGAAGGCGAAATGGATGTATTTGGGAAGGATGTCGTTTCCGAAGGAAAGCGGGACGAGGTAGAGGAGATCGAGGTTCATCGGGTAGTAGGAGAACTCGATCTCGGGGAGCTCGACGATCCCCCCGTGTTGCAGATAGAGCTTGGGGACGGCCAGGTGATGGGTGAGCGCATCGCGGTCGACCGGCGGCACCCCGGCCAGGAGACCGATGCTGAAAATCAGCCCCGCAAGCAGGATACCGAGAGCCGGGAGATGCCCCCGTGTGAACGTCGTTTCCATGGGCCCCATCGCGGCCACCCGGGTCTCCCCGCGGCCGATCTACTTCAGCACGTCCCGGAAGGCCTCTTCGGGAATCGTCCCCAGGTACGTCTTGCCGCGGACGAGAAAGGTCGGTGTCGCCTCAACGCCGGCCGAGACGGCATACGATAGATCCGCCGCCAGCTTTTCCCGGACCGCGGCATCCGCCAGCGACCCGGCGAGCCCTTCGACCGACAGCCCCGTCCGGGAGGCGATCTCCCGCAGATCGATCTCGCCGCGGGACTCCGCCATGACGAACAGAAGGTCGTTCACTTCCCAGAATTTCCCCTGCCCCGCCGCATGGATCGCCAGCATCGCCAATTTTCCGGAGCCGAGGTGAAAAGGCGCCGTGACGGCGGGGTTCACCTCGTGGTCCATGGGATAGTGCACATGGACGAGCCGGATCTTCTGCGGGTAGCGCTCGACCAGCCTCCGCAGGTGAACATGCATCTTGCGGCACTGAAAACAGAGATAGTCCGCAAACTCGACGATCTCGAGCACCGGCTCGCTCGCCCCGATCCAGGGGCGGCCTTCCGCGGTGAGGCCGTTTGCGAGATCGCGCGCCATCCCGGCCGGCCGGATTTCCCAGTAGGCGGGGTAAAAGAGCTTGAGCGCCACCGCCGCAGCAAGGGTCGCCGCAAGAAAGCCCCTTCCCGGCCGGGTTCGAAACAAGTTCTGCAAATCAAGTGCCAACGCCTCAAAGAAAGCGGGGCTTTTTGACCGGCGCAAGAGGGCCCACGACCAGCCGAGCAGCGCGAAGTTCACCGCGTACAGGGCCATGCAGAGGAGGCAGTAGCTCCCGATCACCAAGGAGGAGATCCCGGCAAGAAACAGGCTGTAGGCGACGAAGCCGATGGCAACGGCGAGCGCAAGCCCCGGAAGACCCTGCTGCGCCGCGGGGCGATCGCAACGAATCGAAACGAGAGCGAGAAAGGCGAGATAGCCCAGGGCGGCCCAGGCGGCGACCGGGACCCCCACGAGAAGGGCCCAGGGGGATTGCGAAACGGTTTCGCAGTTCAGCGACTGGGAAATGGCGCAGAAGCTTTCGTAGGCCGGGTCCGTAAAGAGGCGGACATGGCTGATCACCAGCGCGATCGAAACGCCCGCCCCCAAAAGGGCCGTGATCGAAGCCCCCTTGAAAAAAAACGACGGCGGAAGCGGCCTTCGTCCCTCCAGGGTCAGCGCGCGAGCGTCCATCGCCCTCCCCTTTCCTCCCCCATCCGTTGAGGCGAGGCGAACATCCGGCGCAGGGGTTCATCGAACACCGGCAGAATCACGGCGTCGGCGATCCGTGGCTCGCGCTGCAGCTCCGCGAGACGGCTTGCCGCTTCCTCGAGCCTCATGCCCGGAAACAGGGAGCCGCCGGGACCCGCTTCGCCTGCGCCTGCCGGGGGTTGCTTGATCGCGACCAGGAGCCAGAGCCGGGCCGCGAAACCGAAATCCGGGTGGTCGCGCAAGGGGGAAAGGAAAAATTTAGCTTTTTCGCCGTCGCCGCTTGAGGCGTGGAGCGCACCGACATTCAGCCTGGCCGCGGCGTAATCGGGCGACGCCGCCAGGGCCCGTGCACAATCCTCGAGCGCGCCGGCCGGGTCACCGGTCTCGAATCGGATCTTCCCCCGCAGGTTGAGGGCATAGGGGTTTTGGGCATCCCGCTCGAGGAGGGTGTCCAGGCGCTCGAGCGCTTTCCGGCTTTGCCCGTCGCGGAACAGGGCCAGGGCGAGCCGGTAGCGTGCCTCGGGATAGCCGGGATAGCGCTCGAGCGCCTGCTCCCAGGTTGCGGCCGCGGCCGCGTACTCGCCCGCCGCGTAACGGAGGGCGGCCATGTTGTTCAAAATTTCCGCGGCAAGCCTCCGGTTGGGGTGCTCCGCCGCGAGCGCCTTCTCGTAGAGTCTCAAGGCGAGGGGCACGCCGGATGGGCTCTCGGAACAGATCAGGGCGAGGTAGGCCATCGCCCGGCCTGAGCGCGGGGCCTTCTGCAGCGTATCCGACCAGAGCGCCGCCGGCGAGGCCCAGGCGAGATTGCGCACGTAGGTGGCCCCCCCGAGGGCGACGACAAGCATAAGGGGAACGGCAAAAACCCAGCGCCGGAACGAGGGGTTTCTTTGCGTGAGCACCCTTCCCGCGCCGAGAATGCCCAGGGCCGGCGCGACCAAGAGAAACATCGAGGGGATGTAGTTGCGGTGCTCGAAGGCCATCTCCAGGGGGAGAGCGGTCGACTCGACCAGGTGATTGAGAAAATAGAACAGGATTCCGAACGAAAGAAAAGGAAAGCGCTTCCTTGCCTTCCAGCCGAGGGTGACGAGAAGAAAAATCCCAACCAGCGCGGGGGCGGTCGTCCAGGGCTCGAAAAAGGACGTGGAGATCGGGACATCGTGCTCCAGGGAAAACCGCCAGGGCATGGGCCAGGCGATCAGACCCAGGTAAAGCCAGAGGACCCGCGGCTGGGTGAGCAGCCGCTCGGTGAGCGTGAAGTACCTCTCTTCATAGTTCAAAAGCGCCTGGAGATCCCCGGCGGTCAGGAAGTAGAAGGCGCCTGCCGAGATCAGCAAGCCTCCCGACCAGGGGAGAAGCGCGTTCCGCCGCCAAAGAAGTGCCTTCCACTCCCCCCCTCGGAAGAAGAGGACCTCGATCAGCAGGAGGCCGGCCGGGAAGAGAACGGCGTTCTCCTTGGAGGCGATCGCCAGGAGAAACGAAAGCAGGCACCCGCCCCACCAGCCCGTCCGGGATATCCCGTCCGCTCCTCCCCCCCGCGCACGGAGAAAACAATAGACCCCGACCAGGGAAAACAGTCCCGCCAGGGCCGTCATGCGCTGGACGACGTAGGTGACGGCCTGGGTCTGGATCGGGTGGAGCGCCCAGAGAAGCGCGGCGAAAAGAGCGGCGGCTTCATCGACGTCCCCCCCATCGCCTGCGGCCCGTGTGCGCAGGAGCAAGGCGATGACGCGGTAGAGAAGATAGGCGGCAATGGCGTGGATCAGGGTGTTGACGAGGTGATAGCCCAAGGGGTTGTCCGCTCCGGCTGCGCGATTCAGGGCAAAGCTCAGGCGGGCTATCGGCCGGTCGAGCCTTCCTCCCTCGAAGAAGGAGACAAGCGCTTGCCGCAGGCCGCCCTCCTTTTCGATCCGCAGCGTGGGGTTGAAGACGATGTTGTGGAAATCGTCCAAAATCCAGGGGGATTGAAAGGTGTTTGCATAGGCGAGAAAAACGAAAAGGAAAAAGAGCGGAAGGCTTCCGCCCCGGAAAAGAGGACCCCACAGGCGGCCACTCGCGGTCAACAGGATGTCGGTGCCCCGTTCCATGGACAAGGCGAAGATAGCAAAAACAGTACCAGCTTTTGATTGGGATCCCGGGATACGGATCGCGGAGAAAAAAAGCGGGCAGGGAGCCCTGAAGCCCCCTGCCCGTTGAGGATGAAATCGATTGCCTGGATGGCCGGTTACGGACGCCAGCCCGAGGCGGCCGAGGTGCCGAAATAGGTCACATACTCATGAGCGGTCTGGGAACGCGGGCAGCGCTGGCTGCCGTCGGTAACCACGATCTTGTAGGTCGGATGGCCGCCCACCGTGCTGAGAGCATAGGTGTTGTTCGGGTTGAGCGCAGGACGGTCATTTGAGTTATCAAGACTCGTCTTGCTCACCGTGATGTTGTTCGGCTCCGAGAAGTACGAAGCGATGGCCGCCTGGATCGCCGTGGCATCCGACTCGGCGCGGGAGCAGAAGGCCTTGTTGCGGTAGCTGATGAAGTTCGGGATGGCGATCGCCGCCAGGATGCCGATGATGGCGATGACGATCATGAGTTCGATGAGCGTGAAACCTTTCTGATTGCGCATTTCTCTTCTCCTCTCCTTGGGGTGTTGGAATTGGGTTTGGGTTGTTGGTTGATCTATCCCCGGTTCGTTTCTCCTATCGGTCGATTGCCTGCCGAACTTGAATCCGCCTTTTCCTCCCCTTTGCGAATCGGCCGCAATGCCCTCCGGCTGGCCTCCGACATCCTGTGCCTCGGGTTTAAGCAACCGGCGTGCCAGGACGTTTCGGAAACCCGCTTTTCGATCCCAATTATCTGATTATGCTTCTTTTATTTTTTTACCGGATGCCGCGCCGCGGGCAAAGCGGTGGCCGGGGCCGAGCCTCGGCGGACAATTTACGGCGGCGGCAATGACAAATTTTGTCAAAGCGGGGGTTATTCGAGGCCGAGCTTTTCTAAGCGATAGCGGATGGAGCGGAGGCTGATGCCGAGCAGTTCCGCGGCGCGGTTTTTGTTGCCGTTTGCCAGATCCATGGCCTTCTTCAAGTAGGCGCGTTCGATCTCTTCCAGAATCGCGTCGAGCGAAACCCCTTTGGCGACCTCGTCGAGATCGAAGCGGCGGTCCTTGATGCCCTCGATCCAGCGGCGCTTGTGGACGGAAAGCGCCAGGCTGTCGGGCAGGATGATGTTGGTCGAGGAAAGGGCAACCGAGCGTTCCATGAGGTTTTCCAGCTCGCGCACGTTGCCCGGGAAATCGTACTTCAGGAGGAGGTCGAGCGCGTAGGAGGAGAGCTTGCGGATCTCCTTGCCCATCTCGCGCGCGTACTTTTCGAGGAAATGCTGGGCGAGCGGGCGGATGTCCGCCTTCCTCTCCCGCAAGGGGGGCACCTTGATCTCGATCACGTTGATCCGGTAGAAGAGGTCTTCCCGGAAATTGCCCGCGATCACTTCCTTTTCGAGCTGCTTGTTGGTGGCCGAGATGATGCGGATGTCGACGGCGACGTCCTCCGCGCCGCCGACGGGGCGGATCACCCGCTCCTGCAGGGCGCGAAGCAGCTTCACCTGGATCGGAAGACTCAACTCACCGATTTCATCCAAAAATATCGTTCCCCGGTGCGCTTCCTGGAAGAGCCCCGTCTTGTCCTGGGTCGCCCCGGTGAAAGCGCCTTTTTTATGCCCGAAGAGCTCGCTCTCCATGAGCGTCTCGGGGATGCCGCCGCAGTTGATGGCGACGAAGGGCTTGTCGCGGCGGTCGCTCTCGTCGTGGATGGCGCGTGCGATCAGCTCCTTGCCGGTCCCGCTCTCGCCGGTGATGAGAACGTTCGAGCGCGTCCGGGCGACCTGGGAGATCATCTTGTAGATGTGCTGCATCGCCGGGCTCACCCCGACGATCTTGCCGAAGTGGAGGCTGCGGCGAAGCTCCCCCTCCAGAATCTCCTTTTCCCGCTCGACCGTGCGCAGCTCGAGCGCCTTCGCCACGGTCTCGAGGAGCTCGTCCTTGTTGAACGGCTTGGGGACGTAGTCGTAGGCCCCGAGGTTCATGGCCTCGACCGCGGTCTCGGTCGAGGCGAAGGCCGAGATCATGATGACGACCGCGCCCGGGTGAAGCTCGCGCGCCGCCTTGAGCACCTCGAGGCCGGAGATGTCGCCCAGGCGGATGTCGCAAAGCAGAAGGTCGAAGCCCCGGTTCTTGAGGAGCGAAAGGGCCTCGTTGCCTCCCGAGGCCGTCTCGACAAGATAGCCCTCGCGGCCGAGCATGTAGCCCAGGAGCTCGCGCATGCTCAAATCGTCGTCGACGACGAGAATGGCCGCCTTTTCCGCGCTCATCGCTCAGCCGCGAGGGGTTTCCCCGTGTTCGTAGACGATGCGTCCGGCGACGATCGTCGCCGCCGCCCGGCCCCAGGCCTGCATGCCGAGAAAGGGCGTGTTCCGGCTTTTGGAACGGATGAGACCCGCGGTGATCGCAAAGCGCGGCCGCGGGTCGATGATCGTCAGATCGGCAGGCAACCCCGGAATGATCCCACCGCCTTTTCCCAATATACGCAATGGGTTGATTGACATTTTCTCAATAAGCGCTTCAATTGTCAGCAGCCCCTCCGCGACCAGGCCGAGGCTCAAGGGGAGTGCGGTCTCGAGCCCGATCACGCCGTTTGGCGCCTCGGCCAGCCCCGCCTCCTTCTCCGCGGGGGCGTGGGGCGCATGGTCGGTGGCGATGACGTCGATCGTCCCGTCGGCCAGCCCCTCGCGCACCGCCCGGCGGTCGCGCTCGCGGCGAAGGGGGGGGTTCATCTTGGCGTTTGCGCCGTGGAGGCGCACGGCCTCTTCGGTCAAGAGAAAGTAATGGGGGGCCGTCTCGGCGGTCACCCGAACCCCGCGGGCCTTCGCCGCGCGGATCGCGGCCACGGACTCGGCCGTGCTCACGTGGGCGATGTGCACGGGAGCCCCGGTCAGCTCGCTCAGGGCGATCTCGCGCATCACCATGATGCTCTCGCAGGCGTTGGGGATGCCGGGCACCCCCAGTGCCGCGGCCGTCGGCCCCTCGTTCATCACCCCGCCGGCCGCGAGGTAGGGGTCTTCGCAGTGGGCGATCACCGGGAGACCCCATTCGGCCCCGATCTCGAGGGCGCGCCGCATGAGCCGGGAGTCGACGAGCGGCCGGCCGTCGTCGGAGAGGGCGGCCGCACCGGCGGCTTTGAGGGCCGCGTGGTCGCAGAGCTCGCGACCCTCGAGCCCCCGGGTGACCGCGGCCGCGGGGTAAACCCGGGCGAGCCCCGCCCGCTCGGCCCGCTCGAGGATGAAGCGCGTCACCTCCGGGGCGTCGTTCACGGGTTTCGTGTTCGCCATACAGCAGACGGCCGTGAAGCCGCCGCTCACGGCGGCGAGGCAGCCGCTGGCGATGGTTTCCTTGTGTTCGAAGCCCGGCTCGCGCAGGTGGACGTGCAGGTCGACCAGTCCGGGGGCGACGATTTTCTGGCGGGCGTCAAGGATCCGATAGGGCTCCCCACCCCCTTCCCCGAAGTGAGCCTCCGGTTCGCCCGGGTGGCGGAGGGCGGCGATCCGCCCACCTTCGATCCACACCTCCCCGGGCCCCTTGTAGCGGCCGGGGTCGACGATCGTTCCCCCGACGATGCGGATCTTCACGAGCCCTCCGCGTTCAGCGCAGCAGCCGCGCCAGGCGTCCCCAGCGGACGCCGAACCCCTCGCTGTCCCAGGACCAATAGATGATGAAGGCCTTGCCGCTCACATCGCGCAAGGGCACGAATCCCCAGAAGCGGCTGTCGAAGCTCTCGTCGCGGTTGTCGCCCATGACGAAGAGGTGGTCGGCCGGCACGGTGACAGGGCCCAGGTTGTCCCGCGGCCTTAGCGTCCCCGGCAGGATATGCGGGTCGCTGAAGACGCCTACGTCGTGATTGAGCCGCTTGTGGTTCACGAAGACCTGCTTGTCGCGGATCTCGACCACGTCGCCGGGGAGCCCGATCACGCGCTTGATGAAGTCCTTGCGCGGGTCGAGCGGGTACTTGAAGACCACGATGTCGCCCCGCGCGGGCGAGCCGACGGGGACCAGCACCGTGTTCAGGTAAGGGATCTTGACCCCGTAGGAAAACTTGTTGACGAGGATGTGGTCGCCGATGAGGAGGGTCGGTTTCATCGACCCGGAGGGGATCTTGAAGGCCTGGACCACGAAGGTGCGGATGAAAAGGGCGATCAGGACGGCGATGAAAATCGCCTCGGCGTTTTCGCGGAAGCGGCTGCGTCGCGCCGGCGTTTCCGGTTTCCGCTCACTCGGAGAGGACTTCAAGGTCTGCGCATCCCCTTTCCGCAAAGGTTCCCCCGCATTTCCCCGTGGGGGGGTCGCCTCTCAAAACCCGGCGCCCGCGAGCAGCCCCCGGGCGAGCCGCAGCACGAGGTTGCCGTAGACTCCGGCCGCCACGTCGTCGAGCACCACGCCCCAGCCGCCGGCTAGCCTTCTCTCGATCAGGCGGGCCGGCCAGGGTTTCAGCACGTCGAACGCCCGGAAGAGCAGAAACCCCGCCAGCGCGCTCTCCGGCGAGAAGGGAATCCCGGCGAAGGTGATCAGCATGCCGGCCATTTCGTCGATCACGATCCCGGGGTCGTCTTTTCGCCCCAGGAGCGACTCGGCGCGTCCCGCGATCCAGACCGCGGGCAAAACAAAAGCCGCCGCGGCGGCGAAGGAGGCGGCCTCCCCCAAGAGGGAGACGCCATAGCAGGCCGGAAGTGCAAGCAGGGACCCGAAGGTCCCCGGTGCAAACGACGCGCGCCCTGTCCCCAGCCCGCACGCCAGGAAAACCACGAGGCGCTCTGCAAAAGGCATGCGCCGCTTGTACAGGCCGCCCCTTTCTTTGTCAAGCAAGCGGCGGCCCCTCGGCCGCCCCTTCCGGCCGCTGTTCCCCGGCCTCGCGCAGGAGCCTTTCGTAGACCTCGCGGAGCGGGATCCGCCGGGAACGGGCGATCTCGCGGCAGGCCTCGAACTCGGGCACCAGCCGCGCCGTGCCCCCGGGGCCGACCACCCGCTTCATCGGCACCGCGCCGAAGGAGGAGCCGACGGTGACGATCTCGCGCGAAAGAAGCAGCCGCTCGGCCGCCTGCAGCCGGACCCCCAGGGTGGTGCTCTCCGTCAGCACCCGTCGCGCCAAGCGGCCGGCCTGCTCGGGCCGGCAGAGAACCTGGATCAGGGTGCCGGGGCGGTTTTTCTTCATCTGCACCGGGATCCAGAGCACATCGAGAGCCCCTTCCTCGAAAAGCCGCTCCATGAGGTACCCGAACCACTCGGGGTTCATGTCGTCCACGGCGGCCTCGAGCACCGTCACGCGGTCGGCGGTGACCCCCTCGCCCTCCGCCGCCGCCGTTTCCTGCGGCTCGCCCAGAACCAGCCGCAAGAGGTTGGGGCCGGGCGCGAGGTTTTGGCTCCCGGCGCCGTACCCCGTGGCCCTGACCACCATGGGCGGCATGGGGCCGAAGCGCCGGCAAAGCGCGGTGACGATCGCCGCCCCCGTGGGCGTGGTGAGCTCGGCCTCGACTTCGACGCCGTAGGTCGGGACCCCCTCGAGAAGCTTCTGGGTCGCGGGCGCCGGGATCGGGAGGCGGCCGTGGCGGCAAGCGACGAACCCCCGCCCGTTGGGGAGCGGCGAGGCGTACACGGCCTCCACCCCTAAATACTCGAGGCCGAGGACGCATCCGACCACGTCCACGATCGCGTCCACGGCACCGACCTCGTGGAAATGCACCTCTTCCGGGGTGCAGCCGTGAACGGCGGCCTCGGCCTGGGCGAGCCGCCGAAAGACGGCAAGCGCCCGCCGCCGGACGGGCTCGGCAAGGGGTGCGGCGGCGATCCGCTCGTGGATCTCGCCGTAGTGCCGATGCGGGGGCGAGGGGTCGGTCGTGCGGACCTCGACCCGGCGGCCGCGGATCCCGTTGTAGACGACCGTTCGCTCGGCGATCTCGAAGCCTTCAAAGGGCAAGGCGGCAAGCCGCGCCCGCAGCCAATCGAGCGGCACGCCGAGATCGAGGAGACCGCCGAGGGTCATGTCCCCGCTCACGCCCGAGAAACAATCGAAGTAGAGGATCATCCAGGCTCCTTCCCGGCCGGGGCTTCCCCCGCGCGATTGACAAACCGGAAGCCCGCGCTACAATGCCCCTCGGAGCGCGGAAGTGCGCAGCGTTCTGGTGAAGCTCCCGGACTTCAAATCCGGTGTGGGGCGCTAACACCGCCCCGGGTGGGTTCGATTCCCATGCACTTCCGCCACTTTTTTGCCCCGCCCCGCTAAGGCCTCATCCCGCCTCCAGCCCCTCGAGAAAGGCGCGCACGTTTTCGCCCAGCACGTCGTGGTTGTAGCCGCCCTCGAGCAGGGCAAAGCAGCCGGCGCCCAGCCGCTTCGCAGCCCTGCGCACCATGGCGCCGATCGCGCGGTAATCCTCGGTCGCCAGCAGCCCGCCCCAGTCCTCGAGGTGGTTGTCGAACCCGGCCGAGACGCCGATCGCCTCCGCCTCGACGCCGGCGAGCGTGCGCTCGATCTCCTCGAGATAGGAGCCGCGGCCGGCCGCGGCCGGGTTGTGGATGGATATCCCCGGCCGGGAGCCGAGGATGTTCTCCGTCCCGTCCCCGTAATGGAGGTCGAAGTCGAGGATGTGGACCCGCCGGGCGAGCCCGCGGCCGGCAAGCGCGAGCACGGCGACGGCCATGTTGTTGAAAAAGCAGAATCCCCAGCAGGAGTCGCGCGAGGCGTGGTGCCCCGGGGGGCGGATGGCCGCGAAGCAAGGCTCGCGCATCCCGATCTCGGCCGCCCGGATCGCACCGCCCGCCGCGAGCGCGGCGATCTCGTAGAGCCCGAGGCGGCGGACGTGCTCGAGGTGGGCCGCGCTGTGGGCGCGCAGCAGATCGGCCGCCGCGGCCGGCTCGGGCTCGACCCGCTCGCAGCCCGGCCCGAGACCGGCGAGCACCGCCTCCATCCGCCCCGCGGCGGCCGCGGGGTCGCTGCTGTACACCGTGTGAAACGCCGGGTGAAAGACGACCTTCATGGCTCCCCTCCGTTCAACCCCGCTTCTCGAGCCGGGCCACGGCCTCGATGTGGAAGGTGTGGGGAAAGAGATCGACGGGCTGAACCTCCCGGATCTCGTAGCCTTCGCGGAGCAGGGCGAGATCGCGGGCGAGCGTCGCCGGGTTGCAGGAGACGTAAACGATCCGCCGCGGGGCAAGGCGCAGAAGCTCCCGCACCACCTCCTTGGCCATGCCCACGCGCGGGGGGTCGGCGATGACCACCGCGGGCCGCTCCTCGAGCGCGGCCATCCCCGCGAGGATGTCCCCCTCGAGGAAGCGGCAGTTGTCGACCCCGTTCAAGCGGCAGTTGCGCACGGCGTCCGCGACGGCGCTGGGGGCGATCTCGATCCCCACGATCCGGCGGCAGCGGCCGGAAAGAAAGACGGGGATCGTGCCTGTCCCGCTGTAGAGATCGAGGACGGTCTCCCCGCCCTCAAGCCCCGCGAAATCGCGCACGGTCTCGTAGAGCCGCTCGGCGCCGCGGGTGTTGGTCTGGAAGAAGGAGTTGGCCGAGATCTCGAAGACGAATCCCCCGAGGCGCTCGCGGAGAACGGCCTCGCCCCGCAGGGGATGCTCGATTTCGCCCACGGCGATCCCCGCGCGGCGCGCGGTCACGTTGTTCACGATGGAGACGATCTCGGGAAAGGCCCCCGCAAGCCGCTCGGCGACCGCGGCCAGAAGCGGCGGGTCCTCGGCGGCGGTCACGAGATTCACCATCCAGGAGCCGGAGGAGACGGCGTTGCGCAGCACGGCGAAGCGCCAGAAGCCCTCGTGGCTGCGCAGCCCATACGGGGGCCTGCCCGAGGCGCGGAGGAGCTCGCGGACCGCAGCCAGGATCCGGTTCCCGGGCTCCGGCTGGAGCAGGCACGCCTCGGTGTCGAGCACCTTGTCGAAGGTGCCCGGGACGTGCAGCCCGAGGGCGAAGGAGCGCTCGATCCGCGGGGCCGCGAGCTCCGCCGGCAGCAACCAGCGCCGGTCGGCGCAGGTGAACTCCATCTTGTTGCGGTAGGCGAACACCGCCGGAGAAGAGATCGCCGGGTGGACCGGCACCCCCTCCAGGCCGCCCAGGCGGGCAAGCGACTCCGCGACGTGCTGCCGCTTGTAGGCGAGCTGTTTTTCGTAGGCGAGAAACTGCCAGGTGCAGCCCCCGCAGAGGCCGCTGTAGCGGCAGGGGGGGGAAATGCGGTCAGGGGAGGGCGAGAGAACCTCGAGCAGGCGCGCCTCGGCGTAACTCTTTCTTCGCCGGGTGATCGCCAGCCGCACCCGGTCCCCGGGAACGGCCTGGGCGACGAAGACGGCAAGGCCGTCCAGCCGGAAAATCCCCCGGCCGCCGTAGGCGATCCCCGTGATGTCGGCCTCGAGGACGGGATGGCGTTTTCGAGACATCGGGTCTATAGCGTAGAAAACCACCGCCCGCTGCGCAAGCCGCGGGCAACCTTTTCGTTTTCCGGGAAGACATCCATGCAGATCCCCGTGAGGTTCGAAATCGACGGTCTCGCGCTCCGAGGCGATCTTCACCTGCCCGCGGCCCCGGCCCCCCCTCTTGTCATCGGCGCCCACGGCCTCTTGAGCGACCGCTCCTCCCCCAAGCAGCAGGCGCTCGCCCGCGCCTGCACCGATATGGGGATCGCCTACTTCCGCTTCGACCACCGCGGCTGCGGGGAAAGCGAGGGGTCTCTCGCCTCGGCCGACCTTCTGGACGCCCGTTGCCGGGACCTCCTGGCCGCGTTGGCCGCGATGCGGCGCCGCGGCGGGTTCGGAAGCGGCCTCGGGCTCTTCGGCAGCAGCCTGGGGGGGGCGGTCTGCCTGAGGATCGCCGCCCGGGAGACGATCGACGCCCTGGTGCTGTATGCCGCGCCCGTCCGCTCCGCCCCCCTGCGCGCCGCCGCCGCGCGCCCGGGGGTCGATCCCGAACTCGTGCGCCAGGCCGGGCTCCTGGGGGCCGATTTCGACCTCGCCCCCGAGCTGCGGCGCATCCACCACGTGCTCGTCATCCACGGCGACGCCGACGCGATCGTCCCCGTGGACCACGGCCGGGAAATCCACGACGCCGCCCGCCCCCCGCGGCGGCTGCTCCTTCTGCCGCGGGGCGACCACGCGCTGAGCGACCCCCGGCACCAGGAGCTCTTCCTCCGCGAAAGCGCGCTCTGGCTCAAGGCCCACCTCTCAGGCCGGCAGGGGTAGCTCCTCGCCTGCGAGGAAGACCCGGCGGATCCGTCGCAGGCTCTCGGGGATGTCCGCCGGCCCGCCCTCGAGGACGAGAAGGCTTGCTTCCGCGCCGGGCCGAAGCCTTCCGCCGCCGAAGCCGGAAAGCTCCGCGCCGGCCGAAGTGGCCGCGGCCACGGCCTCGGCCACGGGGTAGCCGCTTGCGATCAGCAGCCGCAGCTCCTCGACCGCCGCGTCGCCGTGCTCGACCCCGGGGCTGCCGGCGTCGGTCCCCAGCGCCACCTTCACCCCCAGCCCGCGCGCCTGGCAAAGCTGCTCGCGCTGGTGATCGAGGGTTCTCCGGGCGACGTCGCGCTCGCGGGGGTCCGCCTCCGGCCGCTCGGCCATGGCCCGGATCGGGGCAAGGGTCGGCACCCAGGCGATCCCCGCCTCGGCCATGGCCGCGAGGTTCTCCCGACCCATGAAAAAGCCGTGCTCGATCGAACGCACCCCCGCGCGCACGGCCCGGGCGACCGGCTCCCGGCCGTTGGCGTGCACGAGAACCGACAGGCCCTGCGCGGCCGCGCGGCGGACGAGGGCGGCGAGTTCCTCCGCGCCGAACTGCGGGGCCGTCTCGCGGCCGAACGCGACGAGGCTGTTCAGGCCGGAGTTGACGATCTTGACCGCCCCCCGCATCCCGCCCTCCCCCTCGAGCGCGTCGGCGGGCTGGCACCCCGCGGGGAGCGCCCGGCCGAGGAGGGCGCCGTAGCGCCCCGGCCGGTGCAAGGCCGGCCCCGTGGAGAGAACGTGGAGGCG
This sequence comes from Desulfatibacillum sp., assembly GCA_020725555.1. Lineage (GTDB taxonomy): Bacteria > Desulfobacterota > Desulfobacteria > Desulfobacterales > SpSt-501 > SpSt-501. The sequence continues at coordinate 18,814 of DYEU01000035.1, read as the reverse complement.
GCTCCCCCCCTCCCCGGCACGGCGCGCGAAGCGAAGCCCGTAGCCCGCCGCATCGCCTGCGTCGCGCACGGCGAGCACCCCGCGACGAAGCAGCCGGGCGGCGTTTTGCCGCATGCGCTCCTCGGCCGCCGCCGCCGAACGGGGGGCCCCGCCCGGGTGCAGGCCGTCGAAGGCGAGGTGCACGTGGCTGTCGACGAGGGGCGGGATGACGGTGCAGCCGCGGCAATCGAGGACCTCGCCCGGCAGCCCGGAGAGCCCGGCCGCGGCATCGAGCCCACCGATCGCCCGCAGGGTTGAGCCTTCGATCGCGATCGCCACCCCCCGCCGCGGCGGTGCCCCGGTGCCGTCGATCAGCCAGCCGGCGGCGAGGGTGACCCGCCCGCCTCCCTTCGGGCCGCCCACGGCAAGCCTCACCCTTCCTCGAGGGGGATCCCGGCGAGGGCTCTCCGCAGCAGGTCGAGCGCCTTGCAGGCGAACACGGTCTTGTTCCGGCCGCGCAGGTCGTAATTCAGCCGGAAGCGGAAGGCCTGCGGGCTATCGCCGGGCCCGCAGAGCCCGATGCAGACGGTCCCCACGGGTTTTTCCGCGCTCCCCCCGGTGGGTCCCGCGATCCCGGTCGTGGAGAGCCCCCAGGAGGCGCCGAAGACCCGCCGCGCGCCCGCCGCCATCTCGGATGCGGTCTCCTCGTGCACGGCCCCCCGGCGGGCGATCGTCTGCGGGGAGACGCCGAGAAGCTCCGTTTTCGCCTCGTTCGCGTAGGCGACGACCCCGCCGCGGAACCAGGAGGAGCTGCCGGGGATCTCGGTCAGCAGGTGGGCGAGAAGCCCGCCGGTGCAGCTCTCGGCCACGGCGAGGCTCGCCCGGTCCTCGAGAAGCCGCCGCCCGACGACGGCCGCCAGGGACTCGTCGCCTTCCCCGAAGACGACCGCCCCGAGCAGCTCGCGCGCCCGGGCCGCGGCCCGGTCCAGGGTCCGCCGCACCGCCTGCTCCTCGTGTCCGGCGGCGTAGAGCTTGACCTGGATCACCGGGAAATGGGCGCGCAACCCCAGCCGCACGCCCGGCACCTCGGCGGGGAGCCCCTCCAGCCGGTCGCCCACGCGCGACTCGGTCATGCCGAAGCAGGAAAGCGTGCGGGCGAGGCGGAATTCGCGGCGTTCTCCCGCAAGCGCGGCGATCCGCGGCAGCACCTCGGAGGCCAGCATGCGCCGCATCTCGTGCGGGACGCCGGGCAGGAAAAAAAAGCGGCAGCGGCCGATCGTGAGCGCAAACCCCGGGGCAGTGCCGACCGGGTTGGGGAGCATCTCCGCGCCCTCGGGCAAAAAGGCCTGCTTGCGGTTCGAGGGGTTGAGGGGGCGGCCGCGGCTGCGGAAGAACTCCTCCAGCGCGGCGAGCGCGCGCGGCTCAAGGACCAAGGGCACGCCGCCCGCCTGGGCCGCCGCCGCGGCCGAAAGGTCGTCCACCGTGGGCCCGAGCCCGCCGGTCACGACGCAGACGTCGGCCCGGGAGGCGACCTCGCGGAAGACCGCGACCAGGCGGCCCAGGTCATCGCCCAGCCCGTGCAGGCGCACGACCTCGACGCCGTTTTCCTCGAGGCAACCGGCGATGTGGGCCGAGTTCGTGTCGGCGAGCGCGCCGGTGCGGATCTCCTCCCCGGTGGCGATGATTTCGGCGATCATGGTCGGGCGGGCGCCGCCGGCCGGCTTCAGCCGGCCGGCTCGAGGACGAACATGGACGGGGTCACGGGGACGCCGGCCCAGTAGCGCTCGACCACGAGGACGAGCGCGTTGTGCCGTTCGTCCGCCACGCGCACACGGAGCGGCACCCGGTAGCCTTCCACCTTCTGCATCTCGAGGAACTGGACGAGGAGGACGAGCTTCCCCGAGGGGTCGAAGAGCTGGGTTTCGCGGACCTCGTTTCGGCCCTCGTCGAGAAAGAGCGCCTGCCGGCTCCCGTCGGCGGCGGAGAGAAGGAGCAGGTGTCCCGGGGTGGAGCCGATCGGCTGGAAGCGCTCGACCCGCTCCGCACGCAGGGGGACGCGGCCCCGCAGCAGGGCGAGGATGTCGCTTGCCGCAAGCGGAAGCGAGAGCACGCGCGAAAAGTCCGGGTCGCTCGCGCGGATCTTGCGCACGGGGGAGCCGGGGGCGGCCGTTTCCTGATAGTAAAAGGTCTCGCCGTCCCCGGCAATGCGCGTCGCCGGAAACCCCGAGGCGAACAGGACGAGGCTCAGCCGCCGCGGCTCGGAGCCGATCCAGGCGATGCGGTCGTCCATCTGCACCCGGCCCTCGCGGCGCACGGTCAGCCGGCCGATCCCCTTGCAGGTGAGAAGCGTCTCGTTGGTGCGCCGGATGCGCTCGAGGACCGCCTCGGCCTCGCGCAGCATGGCGGGGTCGGTCGTCGGCGGCCCGGGGAAGGGCTCCGGCCGCTCCCGAAGCCCCGCGCAGCCCGCGAGCCACAGGAGCAGGACCGCAAGCACGGCCGGGGGAAACCCCCGGTGAAAAAACCGTCTCCGCCTCCCCGCTTGGCCGCTCATCGCGCCCCCTCCTTGAGCCGCCGGATCTTCCGCTGCAGCTCCTCCCGTTCCTTCAGCTTGTCGGGGTCGGTCTCCCCGTCCTTCGTCTTGAGCCGGATCTCGAGCGATCGCTGGTAATGGCGCAGGGCGTTCGCCCGGTCCTCGAGCTTCAGGTAGGCATCCCCCACGTGCTCGAGGATGACGGGGTCGTCTTTCACGAGATCGGCGGCCTTTTTCAGCACCTCGAGCGCCTTCCGGTAGTCGCCCTTCTTGTAGTAGACCCAGCCCAGGCTGTCCGTGATGTAGCCGTCGTCGGGCTTGTGTTTCAGGGCCTCGAGGATCAGCCGCTCGGCCTCGTCCAGGTGGATCCCCAGGTCGGCGTAGGTGTAGCCGAGGTAGTTGAGGGCCGTCGCATCCCGGGGGTCGAGCTCGATGGCCTGCTTCAGGGCCTGGATGGCGGCCTCCTTGTTTTTCATCTTGTCGTGGACGACCGCCAGCCGGAACCGGTAGCGCGCGTTCTTTTCATCCTGGGCGATCGCCTGCTCGAGGAGCGCGCGCGCCTCCTCGAAGCGCCGGGCCTCCTCATAGAGGGTGGCGAGGTAGTATTTCAGGTCGGCGTTCTGCGGCTGGCTGCGGACGAGGTTGGAGAGGTGCTCGCGCGCCTCCTCCCCCTTCCCCTGCTCCTGGAGGATGAAGGCGATGTGCACCGCCGCGTCCTGGTGGAAGCGCGAGGCGGGGCTCACCCTGCGGAAGGCCTCGAGCGCCTCCGGGTAGCGCTTCAGCCCGTAGAGGCTGAACCCCCGCAGGTGGTGCAGATCGGGCTGATCCGGCGCCCCCGCGAGCATGCCGTCGAGCAGAAAGAGGCTCTCCTCGAACCGCCGGGGGTCGACCCACCCCTGGATGAGGTGAAGGATGATCTCGAATTCGCCGCGGCTGCGCTCCCCCAGACGCCGCAGGATCGCCCCCGCCTTGTCCGGCTCGCCCGCCGCGCGGTGCAGGAGTGCGGCTTCGAAGAGCGCACGGCCGTTGTCCGGGTCGCGCGCAAGGATCTCGCGGACGACCCTCGCCGCCTCCTCGCGCCGCCCGGCGTCGCGTGCGATCTTGAGCAGCTCGAAGAGCGGCTCGGTGCTCTCCGGGTCGGCCTGCGCGCTGCGGCGGAAGGCGGCCTCGGCTTCCGCGGGCTTGCCGCGGGCCAGGTGCAGCCGGCCGAGCAGAAAGTGGCCGGTGTAGGAGCGGGGAAAGAGACCCACCATGCGCTCGAGGACGCGGCCGGCGTTCTCGGTGTCGCCGCGCTCGAGGTAGAGATTCGCCGTGACGGCGTGGACCTGTTCCTGTTGCGGATCGAGCCGCAAAACGGCCTCGTAGAGCTCGAGCGCCTCGTCCGTCCTTTTCTGCGACTGCAGGATCCCCGCCTGGAGGATCAGCCCCGCCGTGTCCGAGGGGTGCCGGGCGCGGAGCTCCTCGAGCACGGCGAGCGCCTGGTCTTCCTCCTTATTCTGCAGGTGGAGCGCCGCCAGCTCGCGCCGCAGGAAGGCGGAGTCGGGGTCGGCGGCGATCGCCTCGCGCAAGAAGAGGACGGCGCGATCGAGCCGCCCCGCCCGGCGTTCCCCCTGGGCGGCAAGGAAATAGTAGGAGGCGCTTTCCGGCCGCACGACGACCTCGCGGATCACCTCCGCGGCCGGCACCGCCGGCGGGGTCGGGGCCGAGGGGGGGGCGGCACAGCCCCCGAAGAGGAGCGAAAGGGCGATGGGGACCCAGACGATGCGGGGCGCACGGTTCATGGAGGCCATTTCCGGCACGCGGGCGGAAGAGGCCGGCCGGGAGGCGGGCGTCATTCCGATCCGGAGTCTTCCGAGTAGGATGCGAAATCGGGGAGCTCGTTTTTGAAAAACTCGCGCATTTTGCGGATGATGTTTTTCTCGATCTGCCGCACCCGCTCGCGCGAGATGCCGTAGCGGTCGCCGATCTCCTGGAGGGTCACGGGGTTGTCGGAGAAGATGCGCAGCTCGAAGATCTCGATCTCCCGCGGGGTCATCCGCTTGCGGAACTCGTTGATCTTGTTGTGCAGCAGGTGCTCGATCTCCTTCTTCGAGACCTGCTCCTCGACCGATTCCGTCTCCGTGCTCACGAACTCGATGCGCTCGGTGTCCGAATCGTTCTTGACGGGAGCATCGAGGGAGACGTCCCAGCCGTCGAGCCGCTGGTCCATGTCCACCACCTCCCGCTCCGAGACCCCGAGGCGCTCGGAGAGGAGCTTGGGCTTGGGATCGAAGCCCTGTTCGATCAGGCGGTGTTTCTCCTTCTTCAGCTTGAAGAAGAGCTTGCGCTGGCCCTGGGTCGTCCCGATCTTGACCAGCCGCCAGTTGTCCATGATGAACTTCAGGATGTAGGCCTTGATCCAGAAGGAGGCGTAGTAGGAAAACTTGACGTTCTTGTAGGGGTCGAACTTTTTCACGGCCTGCATGAGGCCGATGTTGCCCTCCTGGATCAGGTCGAGCAGGTTCTGCATCCACACCCGCTGGAATTCGAGCGCGATCTTGACGACCAGGCGCAAATTCGCGGTGACGAGCGCGTAGGCCGCCTCCTTGTCGCCGTGTTCCTTGACGCGGATGCCGAGCTCGCGCTCCTCCTCGCGCGTCAGCAGCCGGTACTTGCTGATCTCGGAGAGGTAACGCTGCAGGGGATCGAACTTGACGAGCGCCTTCTCCGCGTCTTCCGACGCGGAGGCGGGCTGCGCCTTGGCGGGCGCCGGGGCCGGCTGCACGTCGAACTCCCCCTCCGGCGCGGCCTGCGGCGGGATCCCCTCCGCTTCCCCCCCGGTTGCGGCCGCTTCCGCGCCTTCCGCGCCCACGGGGGGGACGGGCGGCTTCTCCTCCGGCGCGGGCGCCTCCGCCCGGGTCTCGGCCTTGCGCCGGGAGCCGGTCTTCGCGTCCCGGCCCGCAGCCGCGGCCTTCGCTTTCGGCCGGGCGGCGGCCGCTGGGCGCCTGCCCTGTTCCGCCTCCGGCGCCCCCTTGCGGGCGGCCGGCTTGCGCGCGGGGGGGTTTCGGGCCGCGGCCTTCGCCGGCTTCCGGGCGGCCGGCTGCGGCCGGGCGGCAGGGGATTTCCCGCGCGCCGCGGGGCGCGGACTTCGCGCCGGGGCCTTGGGCTGGGTGGGTTTCTTCTTCATCTCGTGCTGGGGGAGGTCGGGTGCATGCCGCCTTCCCGGCTGGACGTGCGCCCCCCGGCTGTGCTACACGAGCGAACCGGGCGCCTGTAGCTCAGCCGGATAGAGCAACGGACTTCTAATCCGTAGGCCGGGGGTTCGAATCCCTCCAGGCGCGCCAGCCTGTGGAAACGAAGGCGGCCGGCCCCGTCACGGCGCATCACTATACAAAAGGCGCCGGAAAGTTCAACCGAAATCTGAAACCGCCCCACCCATGAACGCGATCGTCGAGGCCCTGCGCCTCCTGAGCGTGCTCCTCGCCGCGGCGATCCTCGGCAACTGGTTTCTCGCCGAGGTGCGTGCCGCACGACGCCGCGGGCGGCCCTGGTACACCGCCTACCTCTCCGCGCCCGGGCTGCTCATCCTCGCCGCGCTGGCCCTGCCGCTGCTCTGGTGGCTCGCCCGGCGGTAGCCCGCCCATTCAAGTCCGCAGGCCAACCGGCCGATAGCCTTGCCAAACGAACCCCCTGAGGGCCTCATCCCCGGGGACAACGCGGAGGTGTCTGCCGTGGCCGAAACCCGCCTCATCTTCCTTGAAAACATCGAGTGGTTCGACGAAAGCGGAAGGCAGATCGTGCAGCGCGTGCCCGCCGAGGGCTCGGCGGAAATCAAGTGGGGGGCGCAGCTCACGGTGCGCGAAAGCCAGGCCGCGGTCTTCTTCTACAAGGGCAAGGCCGTCGGCGCCTTCGGCCCCGGCCGCCACACCCTCAGGACCGGGAACATCCCCCTGCTCACCAAGCTCCTGAGCGTTCCCTGGGCGCTCGACAGCCCCTTGCGGGCCGAGATCTACTTCGTCAACCTGAAAGTCTTCACCAACCTCAAGTGGGGGACCCGCGACCCGGTCGCCTTCCGCGATGCGGAGCTCGGCCTGGTGCGGCTGCGCGCCTTCGGCGTCTTCAACCTCCAGGTCGCCCAGCCGGTCCTCTTCATCAACCGCCTGGTGGGGACCCAGGGGGTCTTCACGACCGAGGAGGTGGAGGAGTACCTGAACCGCGTGATCGTCTCCCGGCTGAACGACTACCTGGGGGAAAAGCTCGACACGCTGCTCAACCTGCCCGCCCGCTACGATGAACTCTCCGAAGGGCTGGCAAGGCGGCTGGAGGAGGACTTCGGCCGCTTCGGCATCCGCCTGGCCGCCCTCTACGTGAACGCGATCACCCCCCCGCCCGAGGTCCAGCAGGCGATCGACGACCGCAGCCGCATCGGGGCCTTCCAGGACCTCGAGCGCCTCATGCAGCTCAAGGCGGCGATGGCCATGGAAAAGGCGGCCTCGGCCGGGGAAGGGGCGGGATCGGGCATGGGAACCGCCCTCGGCCTCATGCTGCCGGCGATGTTCTCGCAGTTCTTCGCCGCCGGCCGTCCGGCCGCCCCGGGGCAGGCGGCCGCACCTCCGGCCGTGCCGGGAACCGGGGGGGCACCTCCGGCCGCGGCGGCGACCTGCCCGGAATGCAAGAGCCCCACGGCCGCGGATGCGAAATTCTGTCCTCAGTGCGGGCATCAGCTGGTGGTCTTCGACCGTTGCGCCCGCTGCGGCAAGAACCTCACCCCCGCGGCACGCTTTTGCCCGCGCTGCGGCCTGGAGGTCGGCAACGGCCCGCAAAAGAAGTTCTGCCCGCATTGCGGCGCCGAGAACCTGGCCGATGCCGTCCATTGCAACGACTGCGGGGAAAAGCTTTGAATGCCCGCCCTGCGCGTCGAAATCGCCTGCCCCCAGTGCGGCGCCCCCGCCGAGTTGGAGGAGACCGACCGCCTCTTTCAGTGCCCCTTCTGCCGGGTGCGCTCCTTCCTCGCCGGCCCGGAGGGCTTCCGCTACGTTCTCCCGGCGAAGCCGCCGCGTCGCGGCGGCCTGATCTACGTGCCGTACTGGCGCTTCAAGGGGCTCTTCTTCTTCTGCCGGCCCAACGGGGTCGACCACCGCTTCGTCGACGTCAACGAGATCGCGGTGGATCTGCCCGCCCTGCCCCGCACGCTGGGGCTTAGGCCCCAGGGCCTGAAGCTCCGCTTCCTCACCCCGCACGCCAAGGGGCGCTACCTTCCGCCCGCCGTCTCCTTCGGCCAGGCGGTGCGGGCCTTCCAGGAGCGCTCCCTCCGGGCCATCGGCCGCCCGCCGCTCTACAGCGCCCACCTCGGCGAAGCCGCGGGGCTGCTCTACGCCCCTTACGCGCTCGCGGGCGATGGGCTCGTGGACGCGGTCCTCGACCGGCCGCTTCCCGGCAAGGCCCCCCCCGCGCTCCTTGAGCTGCCGGCGGCCGGTCTTGAGCCGCAGGCGGGGATTTCCTTCCTCGCCGCCCTGTGCCCGGACTGCGGCTGGGACCTCGAGGGGGCCCCGCAGGCGCTCGCCCTGCATTGCCGCAACTGCGAAAGCTCCTGGATCCCCTCGGGCGGCCGGCTCACCCGGGTGGAGTCCTGCTGCGCCGCGGGAGGCGACGCCGGGGCCTTTTTTCTCCCGTTCTGGGAAATCGGCTGCGCCGTGGGCGGCATCGAGCTGAAAACCCGGGGCGATCTCGCCCGCGCCGCCAACCTCCCCGTGGTCCCCCCGCCGCAATGGGAGGAGGAGGCGTTCCGCTTTCTCGTGCCCGCGTTCAAGGTGCGGGCGGCGAATTTCCTGCAGCTTGCCGGCGCGCTCACGCTCCAGCCGCCCGCGGGCGGGCTTTCCCCCGCGCTTCCGGGGCCGCGCCATCACCCGGTGACCCTGCCGGTCGAGGAGGCCTGCGAAAGCCTCAAGCTGATTCTCGCCGGCTTCCTGCGGCCCCGGCGGGAGATGGCCGCACGGCTTGCGGCCATCGACGTGCACCCCGAGCGCTTCCGCCTCGCCTACCTGCCCTTCCGGGAGACCACGCACGACTGGGTTCTGCCCGGGAGCTCACTTTCGATCAACCGCAACGTCCTGGGATTGTCGGAAAACCTCTGAGGGCGGGCGCCGTCAGCGGATCCAGGGGACGAGGTCGAGGGGGGATGCGGCGAGCAGGCGCGCCCCCGCGGCCAAAAGCTCCCCGGCCGGCCGAAACCCCCAGAGGGCGCCTACGGGAAAGAGGCCCGCCGCGACGGCCGTCTGCATGTCCACGCCGCTGTCTCCCAGGAGGAACGCCTCCTGAGGGGAGACCCCCAGGGCGTCGAGCAGCTCGCGGGCGCCCGCCGGGTCGGGTTTGCGGGGCAGGCCGGCGCGCGCGCCGCAAACGGCGCGGAAGCCCTCCTCCGGAAGCAGGGCCTGGAGGAGGCGGCGCGCGGGCTCCTCGGGCTTGTTCGTGAGGACGGCGAGCGCCGCCCCCGCCTCGCGGCAGGCGGCGAGAAGCTCCGGCACGCCCGGGAAGGGGCGGGTGCACGCGAGGCAGCGCCGGTCGTACTCGGCGCGCATCTCGCGCACCCGCTGGGCCACCGTCTCCTCCGGCGGAAGCGGCCGGGGAAGCGCCCGCCGGACGAGGGCCTCGATCCCCTCCCCCACGAAGCCGCGGTAGGCGCCCACCGGGTGCGGCGGGAGGCCGTGGCGGGCGAGAACGGCGTTCATCGCCCCGGCCAGGTCCTCGAGGGTGTCGAGCAGGGTGCCGTCGAGATCGAAAACCGCCGCCCGGAAACGCACCCCGCCCCCCTCAGACGAGCCCCTGGTCGAGGAGCGCCCGGACCACCTTGAGGAAACCGGCGATGTTCGCCCCGACGAGGATGTTCCCGGCACGGCCGTAGCGCTCGGCCGCCTCGAGGCAGCTCCGGTGGATGCCCTTCATCCCCGCCCGGAGCCGACGGTCGACCTCTTCGGCGGTCCAGGTGAGCCGCATGCTGTTCTGGGCCATCTCCAGGCCCGAGACGACCACCCCGCCGGCGTTGGCCGCCTTGCCCGGCGCGTAGGCCGTGCCGCGCTCCTCGAAGAGCCGCACCGCCTCCGGGGCGGAGGCCATCGAGGCCCCCTCGACCACGAGGCGGACCCCGTTGGCGACGAGGTGTTCGGCGTCCTTGCGCTGGATCTCGTGTTCCGTGGCGCACGGGAAGGCGCAATCGCAGGGGATCTTCCAGAGGGGGTTGTGGTCCAGGCGGAGGTCCCGCTCGAGATAGACCGCCTGGGAATACTTGTCGACGTATTCGCCGATCCGGGCGCGGCGGATGTTCTTCAGGCGCTTGATGAAATCGATCTTGGCGGGGTCGAAGCCCTCCTCGTCGTAGATCGCGCCGCTCGAGTCCGAGAGGCTCACCACCTTCGCCCCCATCGCCACCAGCTTCTCCGCGGTGTGCTGGGCCACGTTGCCGGCCCCCGAGACGAGGCACACCTTGCCCTCGAGGCTCTCCCCGCGGGCGGCGAGCATCTCGGCCGCGAAGTAGACGACCCCGTAGCCCGCGGCTTCCCGCCTGAGCGCGCTGCCGCCCCAGTCGAGGCTTTTCCCGGTGAAGGAGCCGGTGAACTCGTTTCTCAGCTTCCGGTACATGCCGAAGAGAAAGCCGATTTCGCGCGCGCCCACGCCGATGTCGCCTTCGGGGATGTCGGTGTGCGGGCCGATGTGCCGGAAGAGCTCGGCGACGAAGCTCTGGCAGAAACGCATGATCTCGGTGTCCGAGCGGCCCTTGGGGTCGAAGTCCGAGCCGCCGTGGGCGCCCCCCATGCTCAGGGGGGTGAGGGCGTTCTTGAACACGTTCTCGAGCGCGAGAGACTTCAGGATGCCGAGCGTCACCGAGGGGTGAAAGCGCAGCCCCCCCTTGTAGGGCCCGATCGCGCTGCTCATCTCCACGCGCACGCCGCGGTGGACGTGGAACTGCTGGCGGTCGTCCATCCAGGGGACGCGGAAGAGGATCGTGCGTTCGGGCTCGAAGAGGCGCTCGAGGAGGGCGTTGCGTCGGTATTCCGGGTGGCGTTCGAGCACGGGGGCGACGGCGTCGAGCACCTCGCGCACCGCCTGGTGGAACTCCTTTTCTCCGGGGTCGCGTGCGGCCAGTTTGCGCAGGATGTCCGTCATGGGAGATCTCCTTTTCGGGAACCCGCCGCGCGGGGCTCAGGCGTCGATGATGGCCAGGGCTTCTTCACGGAACGCGTCCATGACGTAGGGGATGCCCGTGACCCGGGCGCACTCCTCCGTCAGCGACACGAGATCGCGGCGTTCGATGAAGCCGACGGCCCAGCTGCGCGTGCCGGCCATGAGCTGCTGGAGCCCCACGCGGATCTTGTCGATCGCGTTGTAGATGCCGATCGCCCCCAGCGGGAAGCGCTCGACCTCCTGGCCGTACTTTTCCCGCAGGAGCTCGTAGTTCATGAAGATCTCCTCCTTGGTCATGCCGTAGCGGGAGACCGTCTTGGGCAGCCCCTCGTCCTCGCCGCGCAGCCATTTCTCGGCGTTCTTGCCGACCATCCCGGGGATCATGAGCGCCCGGCCCATGCAGACCGCCTTGCAGTAGGGGGAGCCGAGGGCGAGGGCCTTGAACACGTGGTCCTCGGAGGAGAACCCGCCGGCGAAGGCGATGTCGGGGACGCGGCGCCCCGCGCGGGAGAGCCGCTCGCAGAGCTCCCAGGCCATGGAATGGAGGTAGATCGAGGGGATCCCCCACTCGGCCATCATGCGCCAGGGGCTCATGCCCGTGCCGCCGGGAGCCCCGTCGATGGTCAGCAGATCGATGCCGGCGTCGCTCGACCAGCGGATGGCCATGGCGAGCTCGCGCATGGGGTAGGCGCCCGTCTTCAGGGTCACGCGCTTGGCCCCCAGCCCGCGCAGCCGCTCGACTTCCCGCGCGAAGCCCTCCGCGTCGATGAAGCCGAGGCGGGAATGGCGCTCGAACTGCTTGAGGGGGCCCGCCTTGAAGGCCGCCTGGTTGGCCGGGAGTTCCGGGTCGGGGGTCACGATATAGCCGCGCTTCTTGAGCTCGAGCGCGCGGGCAAGCGAGTTCACCTTGATCTCGCCGCCGATGCACTTGGCGCCCTGGCCCCACTTGAGCTCGATCGTCTCGACGCCGAGCTTCTCGATCGCGTACTCGGCCACCCCCAGCCGGGTGTCCTCGACGTTCATCTGCACGAGGATGTCGCCCCAGCCCTCGTGGTAACGCCGGTATTCGCGCACGCGGCGGTCCATCTCGGGGGACTTGACGATCCGCCCCCGGCCGTTCAGCTCGAGCTCCGGGTCGATGCCGCAGACGTTTTCGCCGCAGACGATGCTGATCCCGCTGATCGCGGCGCCGACCGCGAAGTGCTCCCAGTTCTTGCGCGCGATGTCCGTGCTGCCCAGCGCGCCGGTGAAGACGGGGATCTTCATGCGCACCTTGTGCCGCCCCCCGAACTCGGTCTCGGTGTTCACGTTGGGGAAGGTGGCGACGTCGGGGTCCGCCGGCGCCCCCTTGGCGCCGAAGGCGTAGCCCAGGATGTTGAGGTGGGAGTAATCCACGGGGTAATCCTTGTCGGCCCCCGCGGTCACGCTGCCGAAGGGCTCCGGGTAGAGCACCTCCCGGCCGCGGAACGTGGCGCGGAAGAGATCGCAATTGCCGCGGCAGCCGTCGATGCAGCGGCTGCAGATGCCGGACTGGGGAACGACGTTGCGCGAGCGGTTGGCGGTCTGCAAGGCCTCGTTGGCATTGGGGCGATGAAGGTTCATGCTGCGTTCTCCTTTCTGGGTGCACGCCGGGGAGCCCGGACGTTGGCAAGCCTTTGCGTGGGGCCCGACTCACGATTCCGCCCGCCGCGGCCGGGGGGGGGGGGGCGCGCTTCGACCGTGCCGGAAAAGAGGACGAGGGGGAGGAAGCGCCGCGGAAAAGCGGCGAGAGGCGTTTTAGAGCCGCCGGGGAGGTTTGTCAAACACCGCCCGGCGGCCCCCCTGTCGCGCGGAGGATCCCCCCTGGAAACTGCGCGGCCTTCGTGCTACCCAGAGAGCCGATCCCTATGGAACCCTTGGCGCCCTGTTCCTCCCTCGTCGATCGCTTCCTGGAACACCTGCTCGTCGAGAAGGGCCTCGCGCAGGCCACGCTCGCGGCCTATGCCTCCGACCTGCGCCGCTACGTCGATTTTCTCGCCGCCCGCGGCAGGGAGACCTTCTCCGAGGAGGACACGGCGGTTCTGCTCGAGTACCTGATCCGCCTGCGCGCCGAGGGGCTGGGCTCCCGCTCCCGCGCCCGCCACCTCGTCTCGCTGCGCTCGCTCTACCGCTTCCTCCTCCGCGAGGGGGTGCTCGCCGCGGATCCCGCGGCGCGGGTCGACCCGCCGCGCATCCCCTTGCGCCTCCCCGACACCCTGAGCCTCGCCGAGGTCGAGCGCCTGCTCAACGCCCCGGCCGGGGACCGCCCCGCCGGCCTGCGGGACGCGGCCATGCTCGAGCTCCTCTACGCCGCGGGCCTGCGCGTCTCGGAGCTCACGGCCCTGCGGCTGCAGGACGTCGATCTCGCATCCGGCTTCGTGCGCGTCCTCGGCAAGGGCGCCAAGGAGCGGCTGGTCCCCATCGGGAACCCCGCGCGGGAGAAAATCCGCCTCTACCTGGAACAGGCCCGCGCGCGGCTGCTGAAGGGGATACCCAGCCCCTTTCTCTTCGTCGGCCGCGCCGGCAAGCCCCTCAGCCGGCAGGGGTTCTGGAAGCGGCTCCAGGCTTACGCCCGCGCGGCCGGCATCGAGCGCCGGACGACCCCCCACAGCCTCAGGCACTCCTTCGCCACCCACCTGCTCGAGGGCGGCGCCGACCTGCGCACGGTGCAGATCCTGCTCGGGCATGCCGACATCGCCACCACCCAGATCTATACCCACGTCAGCCGCGAGCGGCTGAAAGAGCTCCACCGCCGCCACCACCCGCGGGGGTGAGCGGCACGCGCGGCTTGACAGCCTCGCGGCCTTTCCCTAAGAGGGACGGACCGGCCCGCCGGCCCCCTTCGCTTCCGGCGGCAACGGGGGGCCGGCGCGAAGTCCATTCCCGGAACCCCTTGCGACGGAAGCGCCGTGATCGGAACCTTTCGACCCTGCGGGGCCGAGCCCGTGCCCCTCGATGCCCAGGGGCTCCGCGAGGGACTCCTGCAGGCGACGCAGCCCCTCTTCGTCGTGCGCTCGGGCGATCGGCTCCTCCTCGCCCGCTCGGGGACGGCCCTCGTCCCTCCCCCGCTGCAGGCCACCGGGGAGGCGGGTTTGCCCCTCGTCGCCTGGGCGCCCCCGATCCACCCCGAGGCGCTCGGCGACCCGGAGTTCCGCTCCGCCTACGGCCTGCGCTACGCCTATGTCGTGGGCGAGATGGCGAACGGCATCACCTCGGTGCGCATGGTCCGGGAGGCCGGGCAGGCCGGGATGATCGGCTTCTTCGGCGCCGGGGGGCTGTTGCCTGCGGAGGTCGAGGAGGCGATCGATGCCCTGCAGCGCACGAGCCCGCCGGTGCCCTTCGGCGTGAACCTGATCCACAGCCCCGGTGACCCGGAGCTCGAGACCCGGCTCGCGGAGATCTTTCTCGCCCGCGGCGTCACCGTCGCCAGCGCCTCGGCCTTCGTCGAGCCCACCCCGGCGCTCACCCTGTTCCGCGTCCGCGGCATCCGCCGCGACCCCGACGGCCGCGTCGTCTGCCCCAACCGGCTGGTCGCCAAGATCTCCCGCGTGGAGGTGGCCCGCCGCTTTCTCGCCCCGCCGCCCCCGCGCCACCTGGAGTACTGGGTGCGCCGCGGCGCGCTCCTCCCGCAGGAGGCGGAACTCGCCGCACACATCCCGCTCGCCGAGGACCTGACCGCCGAGGCCGACTCCGGCGGCCACACCGACAACCGCCCGGCGATCGCGCTCTTTCCCACGATCCTCGCCCTGCGCGACGACTGCTGCCGCGAGCACGGCTATGCCCACCGGGTGCGGGTCGGGCTGGCCGGCGGGATCGCCACCCCCCTCTCGGCGGCGGCGGCCTTCGCCATGGGGGCGGCCTTCGTGCTGGTGGGCTCGGTGCATCAGGGCTGCGTCGAGGCCGGCACCTCGGAGGCCGTCTGCCGCCTGCTCGCCGAAGCCGGTCAGGCCGATGTCGCCATGGCGCCTTCGGCCGACATGTTCGAGCTCGGCGTCAAGGTCCAGGTGCTCAAGCGCGGCACGATGTTCGCCCAGCGGGCCGCCAGGCTCTACGAGCTCTTCCTGCACCACGAGCGCTGGGAGGACATCCCCGAGCGGCAGCGGGCGGCCCTGGAAAGCGATTTCTTCCGCCGCGCCTTCGAGGAGGAATGGCAGGCGACGCGCGCCTTCTTCCAAGCCCGGGATCCACGACAGATCGAGCTCGCCGAGCGCAACCCGCGGCACAAGATGGCGCTCGTCTTCCGCTCCTACCTGGGCCGCTCCTCGCGCTGGGCGATCGAGGGCGATCCCTCGCGGCGCATGGACTACCAAATCTGGTGCGGCCCGGCGATGGGGGCGTTCAACCAGTGGGTGAAGGGGAGCTTCCTCGAGGACCCCGCCGAGCGGCGCACCGTCACCGTGGCCGCCAACCTGCTCTTCGGCGCCGCCGTGGCCGTGCGCGCCTCCCTGCTGCGCAGCCAGGGCGTCGCCGTCCCGCCGGAGGCGGCGGAACTGAGGCCTCAGCCTCTCGCGCGGATCGAGGCCCTGCTGGGCGGCCGGGGATTTTGTCCGGCTCACACCCCCTGACGGTTGCCAAGCGGGGGAAGATCGGCTAATGGTTTTAATTTCCAGCATCATCCCCGATCCACGGCCTGCGGCTTGACCCGCCCGAACGCCCGGGGGAGAACGAACACGACGTGACCCGCAAGGTGAACCGCCGACCCGCCGCCATCGTGGGGATGGGGTGTTTTTTCCCCGGGTCGCCCGACCTGAGAGGATACTGGCGGCTCCTCGTGAACGGCCGCGACGCCATCGGTGAGGTCCCCCCCACCCACTGGTCGCGCGAGGACTACTTCGACCCCGACCCCCGCGCCCGGGACCGGGTCTATTGCGCCCGGGGGGGCTTTCTTTCCCCGGTCGATTTCGACCCCACCGCCTTCGGCATCCCGCCGGCGGCGCTCGAGGCGACCGACACCTCGCAGCTGCTCGCGCTGCTCGCCGCCCGCCGGGCGCTCGCCGACATGGGGCTCGCCTACGACCCGGCCCGCACGAGCGTCATTCTGGGGGTGACCGGCACCCAGGAGCTCGTGATCCCGCTGAGCTCCCGTATGGGGTTTCCGCGCTGGCGCCGCGCCCTCGCCGCGGCGGGCGTCCCCGAGGAGACCGCCGCGGAGGTCCTGCGGCGCATCTCCGGCTCCTACGCCGAGTGGCAGGAGAACTCCTTCCCGGGGCTGCTCGGCAACGTGGTCGCCGGCCGCATCAGCAACCGCCTCAACCTCGGGGGCACCAACTGCGTCGTCGATGCGGCCTGCGCGAGCTCGCTCGCCGCCGTGCACCTGGCGCTCCTCGAGCTCGAGTCCGGACGCTGCGATCTGGCGATCACCGGCGGCGTCGACACCCTGAACGACATTTTCATGCACATGTGCTTCGCCAAGACCCAGGTCCTCTCCGCGAGCGGCGACGCCCGGCCCTTCTCGCGCCATGCCGACGGCACGGTGCTCGGCGAGGGGGTGGGCATCGTGGTGCTCAAGCGCCTCGAGGACGCCCGGCGCGACGGCAACCGCGTCTACGCCGTGTTGCGCGGGCTGGGCTCCTCGAGCGACGGCCGCTCGCAGAGCATCTACGCGCCGCGCCGGGAGGGCCAGATCGAGGCGCTGCGCGCCGCCTACGCCGAGGCCGGGATCGATCCCGCCACCATTGGGATGATCGAGGCCCACGGGACGGGAACGCGCGTGGGGGACCGGGTGGAATTCGAGGCGCTCTGCGAGGTGCTCGGAGGCGCAGGCGCCCCCCGGGGCCGCTGCGCCCTGGGCTCGGTCAAGTCGATGATCGGCCACACCAAGGCCGCCGCGGGCGCAGCCGGCCTGATCAAGGCCGCCCTCGCCCTGCACCATCGCGTGCTCCCGCCCACCCTCAAGGCCGAAGAGCCGGACCCCGCCCTGCGGGTCGAGGAGTCCCCCTTCCACCTGAACACGCGGGCCCGGCCCTGGCTGGGCGACGGCGGTGGGCCGCGGCGGGCCGGGGTGAGCGCCTTCGGCTTCGGCGGAAGCAACTTCCACGCGGTGCTGGAGGAATACCCCGGCGGCCGCCGGGAGACCGCCTGGGACGGGTCCCTCCAGATTCTCGCTTTCTCGGCCGCCTCGCGCGAGGCCCTGCGGCAGGAGCTCGCCGCCTTCGCGGCAAGGGAGCCGCTTGCCTCCGAAGAGGCCTGGACACGCGCCGCCGTCGGCCAACGCGCCCGCTTCGACCCTGCGGAAGCCGTTCGCCTGCTCTTCCCGGCCGCCGGCCCGCGAGAGGCGCTCGCCCTGCTGCGGGAGGCCCGGGAGGGGCTCGAAGGCGGGGCGGGCCCGGAGGTCTTCGCCGCGCAAGGGATCCACCTCGGCGAGCACCCGCCGGCGGGCTCCCTCGCCGTCCTGTTCCCGGGGCAGGGGAGCCAGTACCCCGACATGGGGCGCGAGCTGGTGATCCGCTTTCCCGAGGCGCTCGACACGATCGAGACCGCCCAGCGCACGATGCGCCTCAAGCCCCCGCTCGGCGAGCTCCTCTACCCGCCTCACCCGCCGGGCCGGCAGGACGAGGAGCGGCTGCAGGCGACCGAGCGCGCTCAGCCCGCCATCGCGGCGGTGAGCCTCGCCTTCTGGAAGGTCGTCTCCGGCTTCGGCCTGCAGCCGGCGGCGGCGGCCGGACACAGCTTCGGGGAGCTCACCGCCCTGTGCGCCGCGGGCCGGATCCCGGAAGAGGCCTTTTTCGCCCTCGCCGCCGCCCGCGGCCGCGCCATGGCCGCAGCCCCGAGGGGGGCCATGGCGGCGGTCTTCGCACCGGCCGCGGAGGTGGAAGAGGCCCTGCGGGAGGCCGGGGCGCCGGTGGTTCTCGCCAACCGCAACGCCCCGCGCCAGACGGTGGTTTCCGGTCCCGCGGAGGCGATCGAGCGCTTCACCGAGACGGCCGCGCGCCGCGGCCTGAGGGCGACCCGGCTTCCGGTGGGCGGGGCCTTCCACAGCCCGCTGATGGAGGGGGCCTCCGCCTCCTTCGCCGAGGCCCTCGAAACCACCGCCTTCGCACCCGCCGCCGCCACCGCCGTCTTCTGCGGGCAGACCGCGGCCCCCTACCCCGCCGACGGCGGCGCCGCGCGCCGGCTCCTCGCCGCCCAGATGCTCCACCCGGTCGACTTCGTCGGCACCATCGAGGCGATGTACGCCGCGGGGATCCGCACCTTCTTCGAGATCGGGCCGCGGGCCGTTCTCACCCGCCTGGTCGCCGACATCCTCGCCGGACGGCCGCATCGCGCCTTTTCGCTGGATGCCTCCGCCGGCCGCAAGCCGGGGCTCCTCGATCTCGCCACCGCCCTCTGCCGCCTCGGAGCCCTCGGCCACCCCGTGCGCCTCGAGCGCTGGGATCCGGTGAAACCGCCGGAGCCCCCCGCCCGGATGCGCATCCCGATCTGCGGGGCGAACCTCGGCCCCCCCGCCGGCGGGGAAAACGACCCGCTGCGCCGCCCGAAGGAAAAGGCCGCCGCACCGGCGCCGCCCGCAGCCCGTGCGGCCGATGCCGCCCCCGGCGTCCACGCGACGCCGCATCCCCTTCTTTCCCGAGAAGCACCCATGGCCAACGAAACGTTCCGCAACCCGACGACGAACCCCGGCGACGACCCCCGGGGCGCCCTCGAAGAGGGCCTGGAAGCCATCCGCCGCATGCACGAGCAGACGGCCCAGGCCCACGAGAAGTTCCTCGACCTGCAGCGCGAGACCACCCGGGCGCTGATGGACCTGCTCCGCGGCGCGGAAGCGGGCGCCTTGCCCGCGCCGGAGCAGCCGGGCCTGGGCGAGCGGGCCTTGCCGCCGCGGGAGATCCCCGCCGACCCCGAGGCCGCATTTGCCTCCTCCCCCCCACCGGCGCCTGCGGCAGCGCCCCGCCCGCCCGCGGGGGCACCGGCCCCGGCAAAGGAGGCCCCTTCCCCGCTCGCCGAAGCCGCCGCGTCCCGCGGCACGCCCCCCGCCCCGGAGGAGGAGCGCCTGCAGGGGGTTCTGCTCGAGGTGGTGAGCCGCCTGACGGGCTATCCCCCGGAAATGCTCGGCCTCGACATGGACATCGAGGCCGACCTCGGCATCGACTCCATCAAGCGCGTGGAGATCCTCTCCGCCCTCGAGGAGCG
>DYEU01000034.1 GCA_020725555.1 Desulfatibacillum sp. | reverse complement strand
TACTTCATCCATGAATCTACCCCGGCATTTGCCGGATGAACCGGAAAAGAAATTTTTCCTCCAGTAAACGAGTGGGAGGCGGGCGTTGTCGGTGAGGACCAGCTCGATGTGGTCCCGGGCGTGAAAGGTGCCCTTTGTTTTTCCCCAGGGGGAATCCATGGCCCGTGCGGCGGCGTCCGGGAATAGTTGCAGCTATTTATGAGTATACACCGCATTGCCTCAAACACCAAGAAAATTTTTATATGACGAATGATAACAATAGCTTAACACGATCCTTGCGATCAAGGGTCCCGTCAAATTGCTTAAGCAATTTCGCCATCCCCCCCGGGTTCCGCGTTTCCGGGAAGGCGGGGGGAGGCCGCGGGGTCAAGCTCGAGGGCGGCGATGGCGGGCATGCGGCCGCCGATGATGCCCTGCATGTCGCCGTAGAGGGCGGCCGTGTTGCGCAGGACGCGCTGGATCTCCTTCTCGCGCTGGCTCCAGATCCGCTCCATGGCGCGGCGCTCCTTGTTCAACTGCTCCTGCAGCGAGCCGAAGGCCTCGACGATCCCCTCGATCTTCTGCCGGAACTCCTCCCCCGAGAGGTAGCGGTAGAGCGCCTCCATCTTCTCGTTTTTGCCGACGGCCGCCTCGCGCTCGCGCGACAGGGCGAGCAGGTGCTCGCGCAAGACCGCGGCGAGCGGGATCGCGCTCTCCGGGTCGCAGACCCAGACGCCGTCCAGGCGGCCGAAACGGCGCACCCCCTCGGGCAGGACGACCGAGACGAGGATCGCGACCGTCGCGCGCGTTAGGATCATGTCGTCCTTCAACTTCGGGATCCAGGCGGCCGACCAGGCCTTGGTGTTCTTGGTTTCCCAGAGGACCACCCCGCACGCGGCGCCCAGGGGGGTCCGCACCGTCTGGATCAGGTCCGCGCCGCGGATCCCCTTGGGCACGGGCTGGATGTCGTCATGGAGGAAGGCGCTTCTCAGCCGCGCCTCGAAGTCGAGCTCCAGGACCTCGCCCTGGGTCTCCATCGAGCCCTGCTCGGCGCGCCGCTTCATCTCCTCGAGCGCCGTCTTGAGGTCCTGGATCACCTTGTCCTTCTCGAGGTCCTTCAGCCGGTGCTCCTCCGCCGCGCGGCGCAGCGTTTCGGCACGGATCGCCTCGCGCTCGGCGTCGATCTTGCGGGCGACCTCGAGCTGCAGGGCCTCGCGCTCCTCTTCCAGCTTTCGCTGCCGGGTCCGCAGCGAAAGCTCCTGCTCCCGGAAGTCGCGGATCGCGGCCTCCTTCTCGGCCAGCGCGGCCGCCATCTCCTTCAACTTCAGGCCGTAGTCCGCTTCGAGCCTGCGGGCCGCGGCCTTCTCGGCCTCGGCGAGCTTCTCCCGGAGCCGTTTTTCGAGCTCTTCCTCGAGCGCCGCGCGGCCGCGGGCGAGCTCCCGTTCGCGCGTCTCGAGCCGCTCGCCGCGCTTTTTCAACTCGACCTCGCGGCGGGCGACCTCCTCAAGCAGCTCCGCCTTCAGGTGGTCGCGGATCCTGGCGGTCAGGGCATCGGAGAGCTCGAATTCGTGGCCGCAGTTGGGGCAGACGATCTGTCCGGAACTCATGGGGGGATCTCCTCAGGTGGTGTCCTTGGCGGCGAGGGCGGAAAGGTCCTCCGCCGTGACCAGAGGCGCCTGGGCGCGCTCCAGGCCGAACCCGCGGTCGCAGAGCAGGTCCCCGCGGCCGAGGAGCCTCTCGGCCCCGGCGCGGTCGAGAACGATCTTCGCGTTGGTGGCGTTCACCACGCGCAGGCAGATCTTGAGCGGGAGATTCGCCTTGATGATCCCGGTCACGACGTTGCGGTCCGGCCGCTGGGTGGCGAGGATGAGGTGCACGCCCGCCGCCCTCCCCTTCTGGGCCAGCCGGCCGACCAGCCGTTCGAAGGCTTTCTTTTCGGACCGGCCGGCGAGGACGAGGTCGCCGAACTCGTCGAAGAGGATCACCCGGAAGGGGATGTCCGAGCGGCCCGCGGCAAAGCGTGCGCTCAGGTTCTCGCAGCCCTCGCGGGAGAGCACGCGGTAGCGCTCCTCCATCTCCTCCACCGCGGCCTCAAGCCGCGGCAGGGCCTCTTCGAGGTCGGTCACGACCGGCCGCTCCACGTGCCCGAGGGGGGGCAGGTTGCCGAAGGTGAGGATCTTGGGGTCGATCAGGGTCAGGCGGACGCGGTCGGCCGCGTTGCGGTGCGCGAGCGTGGCGACGATGCTTTTCAGGAGCTCGCTTTTGCCGGCCCCGGCCGCACCGGCGACCAGGGCATGGCAGGTGTTGGGGTCGGCGAGGTCGCAGACGATCGGCCGGCCCTCGATCCCCACCCCCACGGGAAAGGCGACCGGGCCGGCGTGCCCCCGGACCTCGGGGGATTCCACGACCTCGCGCCAGAAAACGGGAAGCGGCCGCTCCCGGGGGATGTCGATCGTGACCCGGCCCGCGCCGGCGGCGATCACGGGGAGAAGCGGAAGGGAAAGCGCGACTTTCAGGTCCTCGGCGCGGCTTGCGAGCGCGGCGACCTTGACCCCGGGTCCGGGTTTGACCTCGTAGCGCACAAGCTGGGGCGCCTCGCGCCTCCCGGTCACCTCGACCGCAAGGCCGAAGCGCAAGTAGCCATCCCGGATGGCGGCGGAGTGATCCCCCGGTTGCGGCACGGCCCCTGCCCCGGCAGGCGAAGCGTCCGGCGCCCGCGGTGCGGGGGGCCCGCCGGCGAGGCGCTCCAGGACCGGGGAGACGACGTCCTCGAACATCGCCTCGAGATCTTTCGCCGCAGCCCTCACCTCCTCGAGGCCGGGCTCGTAGTACTCGAGAACGCCCTCGCAGGGGCGGCCGGGGTTGGCGATCCCGAGCATGCGGGCGTAGATCGCGAGCTGGAGGAGATCCTGCTTCATGCGCTCGCCGCGGGTCAGCTTGTAGTCGACGATTTCGAGCGCGCCATCGGGCAGGGCGCGCACGGCGTCGACCTTCCCGGAGAGCCATACCGTGCGGCGGCCCGCGGGGACGGGGATCGCCTGGAGGGGAACCTCGCTGGCAAGGAAAAGCCCGCGCCAGCCGCCCCGCGGGTTCCGCTCCCGCCGCAGCGCGGTCAGATGCGCGCAGAAGGCCTTGAGGGCGGAGGCGAGATGCCAGGCCGAATCGGTTTTGCCGCCGCGGCAGATCCGCTCGAGCCGCCGTGCGGCGAACCGCTCGTAGAGCTGCCCCCAGAGCGCGAGGGGATCGCTCTCCGCTTCGGCCTCCTCCCTTTCGGCGAGCCAGTCCGTGTAGCGCTCAACCAGGTTGTGGAAGAGGCGGCCGTAGCGGGGGATCTCGCCGGGCGGGGTGAAGTGCCGCGTGGGAGGGTTCTCCCCCGCGGCCAGCCGCTCGCGGAAGGCGGGGTCGAGGCAGGCCCGGCAGAGGGCGGATACGCCGATCGCCTCCATGGCCCCCTCTTCAGCCCTTCCGGCCGGGACGCCATTGAAAGACGGTCATCCGCGGTCCGTCGTAGGCCTGGATCTCGGGGATCGCGGCCCGGGCGCTGTGGATCTCCTCGGGGGTCGCGGGCGGATGGAGGCGCTCGAGGGTCTCCTGGAGGCTGAGGAATTTTTCGCGGCGCAGAAGCTCGCGCAGCCGCGCCTTGAGGGAAGAGCCCGGCTCCTTGGCGGCCGGCTCCGCCGCGGCGGGCGGCCCCGGGGCGCCCCAATTCTCGGGCGCCGGATCGAGCACGCGCTCCCAGAGGGGGCGGAGCTCGGCTTTGACAAACGCGGTCGCCTCCTCCAGGGAAAGCGGGATGTCGCCTTCCACGGCGTCGAGGTGGAGGTCGTGGGCGGCATAGACCCGGCTGAGCTCCTCGGGGTCGAGGGGGAACAGGTGGAGAAAGGCGCCGCGCGCGGCCTGAATGGCGGAGGCGGTTTTCCAGCGCGCGCCGGGGACCGGCCGCAGGTCCGGGGTGCGGAAGAAGACGAGCTTGCAGCCGGGGGCTGCGGCGTTCAACGCTTCGCCCTCCCTCACGATCGCCTGCCAGCGCCTGGGGTGGTGGCCCGCCTCCAGGCCAAAATAGACCTTTCTTCCCCCCCGCTCCCAGCCGTGCAGAAGATAGCGGCTCCGGGTCTGGAGGGGCCTGCAGCCCTCGGGTGCCGTGTGTTTCACGAACCAGAAGAGCGCATCGGGGTTGAAGACGCGGCGCCGCGGCTGGGCGCGGATCTTCTCGAGGCGGGCGCGATAGAACTCCTCGACCGCGGGTTCTTTGGGCTTCCGCCGCGGCTCATCCGGCCGCCGCGCAAGCTCCTCGAAACGCTCGCCGCAGCGCCGCAGGAAGTCCCGGACGTTGAGGAAGGAGGTTTCGGCGAAAAACCGCTCGAGAAAGGCGTCCTCGACCAGGCGCGCGGCGATCGCCTCGGGGGCGCCGGAGGCCGCGAGCCTCAGCCGGACCAGCTCGGCCGCCTGGCCGCGGTTGACCCCTTTGAGCTCGAGGTAGGGTTTCACGATGCGGTCCTTGTGGGCATCCTGCCAGTGGGGGAGAACGCCGTTCACCCAAGGGGTCAGGTTCGCCGTGAGGAGGGTCAGCTGGTTGACGCACTCCGCGGTCAGCCCCTCCACCACCAGGCCGAGGCTTGCCGCAAGCTCGGGGGTGGCGGCGTAGTTCTCGGTCTGATCGAAGCAGAAGACGAAGGGGCGGAAGAAGCCGGCCAGCATGCAGAGATCGGCGAGGCGGGCCCGCGCCAGCTCCTCGGCCTGCTCGCCGGCGAGGTCCCAGGGGGGCCGGTCGGCGGGCGGAAGGCCGATCGCCTGGGCTTCCTCGTCGTCCACGCCGGAGGCCTTGAGCCAGTCGAGGCAGGCCCGGCGCAGCTCCGGCCGGTCCCGGCCGCCGTAGGCGAAGTGGACGAGCACGTGCAGCCAGCCCGCCGGGGATGCGCGGAGGTGGAGGCCGCGCTCATGGAGCTGCCGCCTGAGCAGCTCGGCGAAGGCTCCGCTCCGCCGCCGCAGGAGGCTCTTCCAGGTCTCGTTGGCGCAAAGCTCCGCGGCGCAGGCGCCCTCGAGGTAGGCGATGAGGGTTTGCGGATCGCGGCTGGCGATCACCCCCCGGCGCAGGCCGTTCACCGCCATCCGGACCAGGACGCCGTGAATAAAGGCCTCGAGCTGGGTCTCCGCCTCGAGGGGCGAGGCGCCTGCGGATTCGGGGAATTCCATCTCCTGCACGGTCTTGGTGAGGATCGAGCGCCAGCAGGAGGCGGGGTTCGTGTAGGGCCTGAGGTAGACCAGGGTCGCCCGGCCCTCGAGGCGGCCGAAGAGACGGCCGATGAGGTGGGACTTGCCATAGCCGGGAGCAGGGGACACGAGCAGGCGCGCCCCCGGGGAGCGTGCGTCCCGCGGCAGCCCCGCCCCGCAAAGCGCCTCCACCAGCTGCAACAGGCGCTCGAGGGGCTCTTCGTTCAACCCCGGAACCGAGGCCGAAACGCGCCGCGGCTCGGTCACGATGGCCTGCTCGAAGGGGTTCGCGATCATCGTCCGCCTACCCGGTTTCGAAGGAAACGAGGAGATGGGGCCGGCCGAGAAGCTCGACGGCCCCGGCCCGGGTCTCCTCCGTGGAAAGCGACCAGTCGCCCAGGCCCAGGACGGCCCTCCCCGCGCGGCTCTCGGAGAGGATGAACTCCTTGAGGGGGGCAAGCGGGCAGCCGGCCTCGCGCGCGAGAGCGGCGATCTCGACGTGGCTGAAGCCGCTTTTTTCCCTGAGCCGGCGGTAGGCGGAAAGAACCGCCTCGCGCTCGCAAACGACCGGCGGGTACGGCGCGGGCGCCCGGTGAGGCTCCGTGCGGCCCTCCCGGGCGACAAGATGGCGCAGGTGCTCGCGGTGGATGAGATAGAGGTTCCGGCCCCTCTTGCAGCGCAAAAGCCGGGCCTCGGAAAAAAGCCGCGCGAAGGCTTCCGGGATCTTCTTCTTCGGCTCGCCGGTCAGGCCGCGGGTCAGCTCCTCGCGGGTGAACAGCGCAAGCGCCCCCTCCGCGGCCGCCTTGGGCCCGAGGGCTTTTTTCTCGATGTGCTCGCAGGCGCGCTCGAGGGGGCGGAAATGCTCGGGCAGAACGAAACGGGGGCGACTTCGGGTTCCCAGGTTGGCGACGCCACCCGCGGCCAGAAGGGCCTTGAGGGCCTCCTCGCCGCGGGAGCCGAGGCGCTCGAGGAGTTTTCCCTTGGCGAGCCCCGCAGGGCCGGCCGCCTTGAGCCGCTCCAAAACCGCCGCGCGCGCAGCGGCGGGGTTCCGGGATGCCATCGGCGCCTCCCACAGCGAACGGCAGGTTGAGGAAAAGGGGTTCAGGCCAGGGCTCGGGGTGACGCCCCGGCAGAATAAAAAATCTCCCGTGGCGAATCAACCCTCAAGGCCTGGGCCCAACCGGTCCGCGGGGGTCCGGTGCCGCGTTCTTTCACCGCAGGCAGCCGAGAACGGCTTCGGCGAGCGATGAAAACCGGGCGCGGATCGCCTCCGCCTCCTCCGCGCCGGCGAGAAGCTCGCTCAAGGCGGCCCAGAATTCCACCGTGCCGTTCGGATGCCGGTGAAGCTCGGGCGGGCTGCGGAAAAGACCGGCGGCGACCGCCGGCCGCAGCCGCTCAAGCGCGCCCTCCTCCTCCCCCTTGCGGGGTGTCACCCAGACCCGCAGGCCGGTCTGCCGCCGGGCCCCGGCCCGCGGCTGACCGATGCCGCTGAACAGCACCCGTTGAGCCCAGGAGGAGGGGTGTTTGCGCAGGTAGAGCTCGGCCCCGTGCTGGTCGAAATTCGTGCGCCACCCGGCCTCCGCCGCCCGCACGGCCGCAAGCTCCATCAGCTTGGCGAATTCCCTGCGGTTTTCGCGCTCCCGCTCGTCATCCCCCGGGACATGAAGCGGCGGAACGGTCCCCAGCGGCGGGGTGAGCCCGTCCCGTGCGAACCCCTCCCTCAGCCAACGCACCGCCGGGCATTCGCCGGCGCAAGCTTCCAGCACGGGGTAGAAATGCCACCAGAGAAAATGCAGGGCCTCGGCGGGGCGGATGTATTTCTCGTGATCGAGCACCCGGGGATCCAGCGCCTGCGGCCAGACGCGCACAAAGGCGACCCCGTCGATTTCGGGAACCGCCAGGTAGCGCAAAAGCTGTCCGGCGACCCCCTCTTCGTCGACCTCCTGGGAACGCCCGCTGCGGGATTCCTTGGCGAAGATCTTGTGCTCGACGGCGACGCGGAAGCTGCGGCCCCCGGCCGCGGCGAGCCCGAGAACGAGATCCGGGACATTGCCCCGGAAATCGACCTGGGTCGCCACCGACTCGATGTGCACCGCACCCCAGCCGCGCCTCGCCGCATGGGCCGCGAGGAGAAAGCGGGCATAGCCTTCGCGGAACGCCGGGCAGGAATCGAGCGCGGCCGCCCAGAACTCGGTCAGATGATCTTCCTCGTGGCCGCCGCACAGGGAACGGGTCGAAAGAAACGGGTTCGGTCTCATGGGCACCTCCAGGGAATTTCAGGGTCCTCCGAGGAAAGGATCGAGCGTGCAGACGCAGTGCCCTTCCCGTGGCGCAAGGGGGGCGCCGCCGCGGCGGCCGGCTCCTGCGGGGAAAACCCCAGGAAGCCCGCTCCGCTGCCGAGCCGGCGCACCGCCCCCCTTCATCGCCTTCACCGGTACCGCCGCCGGCGAAGCGAAGGCCTCAGGAAGAAACCCGACGCGAAGCTTTTGCTGCTTTCGTCCCGGGGGAAAAGCACAAGATGCACAAGCTTTCCCTCGTGCCCCAGGGCAAAGCCGGTCAGGTTCCCGGTCTGCAGGCGCAGATCGGTTCCCAGGCCCACCGAAGGGCGCTCCTCGAACGGTGCGGCTTTGGCTTCCTCGAGCAGGGCCTTGACCTTCTCCTCTGCGGCGCCCGGGGGTTCCTCCGTTTTTTCCGCAGACAGGGCGTCGAGGGCATAGCTTTCCACAAGGCCCTTGAACACCTTCCGCAAGGTCCCTTCCCGGCCGAAGGCGTCGACCCCCATGAAGCGGCCACCGGCGAGGAAGGCCGCGCCGACCTGGCGCGCGCAAGGGGCAAGGCGGCTTGCATAGTCCTCCAGGGCGGGCGCCTTTTTTTGATAGACGAAGTCCAGGTCCATGCTGGGGGAAACCGCGTCGTGCATCTCCGCAAGCCGCTCGACCCCGGCCCAGATCGCCCCCTGGTCGGCGCGGAAGGTGCCCTGGGATAGCAGGCACGCGTAGACGGTATGGGCCTTAATGCTTCGGGCCTGGGAGTTGAGCACGCGGGAGGTGGTCCGGAAGAGCTTGCCGCTGTAGGACCATCGGCCCTGCTCGACGCAGCTGACCGGAATGACGATCTCGGAGCGCGCCGGGACGAGGATCGTGGTGTTCACGACGCGGTTTTGCTTTGCGCCGACGAGTTCCTCCCCGTCCAGGATGAGGACCGGATTTTCGGCGCGGTTCACCACGCGAAGCTCCGGCACCGAACCCGCCTCGCTCACCTCGCGGATCTCGATTTGCCCCGCAGCGAGCGCCTCGGCCAGGGTGATATACCCCAGCCCGTCGTCAACATCGGAAAGCAGCGGCACCATCACCAGGTTTTCGTGTCGCTGCGCCTCTCCGGCCCGCAGGCCGTCCAGGTAGGAAAGGACGATTTGCTTCATGGCGTGCCTCCTTCCAGCAGAGGGTCCTTCGAACACACCGTTCGGTTACGGCCCCAGGATACCAGGCCGCAATGACAGATCCGGTCACAGGTCGAGAAAAAACTCCGCACGCGGAAAGGGGCGGCGGCCTGGCTTCAAGGGAAGCCGCGCCCGCATTCGGAAGGTCCATACGGCCGGCGGCGGGGGTTTTTCAGGGGGAAGCCCCGACGCAGGGGGAAACGGGAAGCGTGGGACGGGGCGGTGGCGTTGCGGGAAACCAGGGCGGGAAGGCCCGCGGTACCCTGGAGCCGCAAGCTAAGGCCTGCCTTGAGAGCCGGCCGGAATTGGTGTAAGGATCCGTAGGCTCGGGGGGCATGGCCCCCGGGCCCAAGGGTTCACCCCTTCACCGGCATGCGCGTGCGCCGCCCCTGTAGCTCAGCGGATAGAGCAGCGGATTCCTAATCCGTTGGCCGCAGGTTCAATTCCTGCCAGGGGCACCAGCCTTTCCTACTTGTTCTTCCTCTGCTTCTGCTGCCCGACGCGGACCTTTTGCTCGGGGACCTTCACCTCGGGCTTGACGTGCGTTGCGGAAGGGCAGCTCCCGGTGCGCCACTTGGCGGCGGGTACCGCCCAGATGCGGCAGTGGCCGTCCTCGATGTGTTCACAGCCGGTGCACTTCTCGACGATCGGTTGCTTGGGAAGGGGAGCCTGAGCCATCATCCAACCTCCTCGCAGGGTGGGGTTCCGCCTACAGCGCACCGTAGGGTCGCACCACGACGGGTTTTCCCTCGCGGCGCAGAAATTCCTCGGCCTGGGCCTCGGCCTTGCCGCGATCGGCATGGTCGCCGATGCGCACCGTGTGCCAGGTTCGGCCCTTGCCGTCGCGGAAAACGGAAATGCGCGCAGGCCAGCCGCGGCCCGAGAGCTCGGAGGCGGCCCGGCGGGCGTTTTCCGGCTGAAGGAACGCCCCGACCTGGACCGACCAGGACAACCCGGAAGCCGCCGCGGCCGAAGGCGGAGAGGACGGTCCCCGGGCCTCGGTCCCAACGCGCGCGGCATCGGCGGGGTGCGGCCCGGGGTTCTCCGCAGGGGAGGCGGCGGTCCACACGCCTTCCTCCGCAGCCCTTGTTTCCTCCTCCGGGAGCGCCTTGACCACGGCGGCGTCCCCCGCCGGCAACGTCGGCTGCCCGCCGTGAAGCGAGAAAAAAAGAACGCCGAGCGCCAGCACCCCGGCCGCCGCGAAAGCCGCCGCGAAGGGCCTCCCGCCTCCCAGGTGGGCCGCGGCCTTGCGCAAAAACGCCTGCGGCGCCGGGGGCGGCCCGAAGAGCGCCGCGCGGGCCATCTCGCCCCCCACGGCGGGGAGGCCCGCTTGGCAGACCGCGTTCAGCACGGCCGTGCAGGCCTGGTTCACCTTGGCCGGGATCCCGCCCGAGGAGCGGAACACCCAGTGCACGGCCTCGGCCGGGAAGCTGAGCGGGACCCGGGGGGGCCGGCAGGCGAGCTTGTGCGCGATGTAGGCGCCGGTTTCCTGCTCGTCGAGCGGGCCGAGCGTGCAGGCGACCGAGACGCGCTGCCCCATCTGGCGGAGCTTCGGCGAGTGGAGCAGCGCCTCGAGTCCGGGGTCCCCGATCAACACGATGAGGATGAGCTTGTCGCGCGTGGTTTCCAGGTTGGAGAGCAGGCGCACCTGCTCGAGGACCGCGGGCGGAAGATCCTGGGCGTTGTCGATGAGCACCACGACCCGGCGGCCGGCGATCTTCCGCTCCATGAGAAAGCGGTTCAGGGCGCCGGTCTGGTCGCCGGCGCGGGCCGAGGGTGCCGCAACCCCGAGTTGCCGGTTGAGGGCGGAGAGGAACTCGGCCGGGGTGCGCAGCGGGCCGGAGAGGAGGGCCGCCTCGTGCTCCCCCTGCAGGCGGCCGGCGAAGGCGCGGCAAAGGGTGGTCTTCCCCACGCCGGGCTCGCCCGTGATCACCGAGAACCCCTCGCCCTCGGAGACGGCGTAGCGCAGGTGGGCCAGCGCCTCTTCCTGGGTCCGGCCGACGAAGAGGCAGGCGGGGTCGGGGCCGTCCGGGAAGGGATGCTCTTGGAATCCGAAGCGCTCGAGGAACATGGGGAATCGGCCTGCGGCGCGCTCGTTTCCGCCGCGCGCCGTCTTTCGCCGGAGGATGCCCGATCGGCAAGACCAAGTCAATTCCCGGCCGGGCCGCAAGCGGCGCGAAAGCGCTTCATCGCCGCCCGGTTTTGCGCTACAGTGCCCCATCCCATCCCTGCACCCAGGAGGAAAACCGCCATGATCCTTCCGCTTCTCGAAAAACGCCGCAGCATCCGCCGCTTTCAGCCGAAGGCCGTCGCCAAGGAAACCCTCGACCAACTGGTCGAGGCCGCGCTTCGCGCCCCCTCCTCGCGCAACACCCGGCCGTGGGAATTCATCGTCGTTCGCGAACGGCCCATGCTCGAGAAGCTCGCCGCGGCGAAGGAGCACGGCTCCGCCTTCCTGCGGGACGCCGCGGCCGCGATCGTGGTCTGCGCCGACCCCGGCAAATCCGACGTCTGGGTCGAGGACGCCTCGATCGCGGCGACCCTGATCCAGCTTGCGGCCGAATCGCTCGGCCTGGGAAGCTGTTGGGTCCAGATCCGCGAGCGGCTCCATGCCGCCGGAACCCCGGCGCGCGATTACGTGGCGGGGCTGCTCGGTCTCCCCGCCGCCCTCCAGGTCGAGGCGATCGTGGCCTTGGGCTACCCCGCCGAGGAAAAGGCACCCCACGCGCGCGAGTCGCTCCCCTGGGGCCAGGCCCACGCCGAGCGCTGGGGAACGCCCTGGACGCGGGGGTGACCGACGGCGCTGTGGCTCGGCCACGGGGGATCCGCGGTGTTTCTCTACCAGCAGAACGACCGCTACTTCGCGATGATCGCCGAGGGGCTCGAAGAGGCGGGCGCCGAGGAGCTCAGGCAGCTCGGCGCCCGGAACCTGCGGGCCACCTTCCGGGGCCTGTATTTCGAGGCCGACCGGTCGGCCCTCTACCGCATCAACTACCAGTCGCGCCTTGTCTCGCGCGTGCTCGCCCCCCTTGCCGCCTTCGCCTGCCACGAGCCGGAGGTCCTCTACCGCCAGGCGCGCCATGTCCCCTGGCGGGAGCTCTTCGGCGTCGAGCAGCGCTTCGCCGTCTTCGCCAACCTGGTGAACAGCCGGATGCGGCACTCGCGCTATGCCGCCCTCTGTGTCAAGGACGCGATCGTCGACTCCTTCCGGCAGGAGTGCGGCACGCGGCCGGACGTCGAGCGGATCGACCCGGATGTCTGGATCGGGGTCTTCATCGAAAACGACCGCGCCGTGATCAGCCTCGACACCTCGGGCGGGCCGCTCCACCGCCGGGGCTACCGCAAGCGCGCTCTCGAGGCGCCGATGCAGGAAACGACGGCCGCGGCGGTGATCCGCTTCGCGGAGTGGGACGGCGAACGGCCGCTCGTCGACCCCCTGTGCGGCTCGGGGACGCTCTTGGCCGAGGCGCTGATGCACGCCTGCCGCATCCCGGCCGGCTACCTCCGCCGGCGCTTCGGTTTCGAGCGGCTGCCCGACTTCGACGCCCGGCGCTGGCGCGAGGTGAAGGAGGCGGCCGACCGCCAGATCCGGCCGCTTCCCGAGGGACGGATCGCGGGGAGCGACATCGCCGCCGAGGCCGTCGCCTGCGCCGCGGAGAACCTGCGCAGCCTCCCCTACGGGGAGTCCGTGGCGCTCGAGCGGATCGATGTCCGCCGCCGGCGGGACCTCGCGGGCAAGGTGATCGTCTGCAACCCGCCCTACGGCGTCCGTCTCGGGAAGAAAAGCACCCTTCCCGCCTTCTACAAGAGTTTGGGGGATTTCCTGAAGCGACGCTGTGCGGGTGCCCGGGCGTTCATCTACTTCGGCGACCGCAGCCTGCTCCCGCACCTGGGCCTGCGGCCCACCTGGAGAAAGCCGCTCCGGGCCGGCGGGCTGGACGGCCGCCTGGCGGCCTTCGATCTCTACGAAGGATCGCGCCCGCCCTCACCGCAGGGCGATGCCGAGGGCGGCCAAGGCCAGGGCCGAGAGCGCGATCGCGGTAACCAGAAGAAGCCTTCTTCTTCGGCCCCGCCCCGCGGGTAGGGCCGCGGCGCGGCGCGCGGCGATCGCCTGCGCGACGGGCGAGGGGTCCGGCGGCGCGGCCTCCTCCGCGCCCTCCTCGAGCTCGAGTGCGACCGTGAGGTCGCGCGTGCACTCGCGGACGGTGTCGAGGCCGATCGTGTCCCGGTCGGCGCCGAAGCCGTAGAGCAGGGCGTGGCCGCAGAGGATGTTGATCAGCCGGGGAACGCCGCGCGTGAGGCGGTGGATCTCGGCCAGGGCCTCGTCGGTGAAGAGCGGCGCGCTGCGGCCGGCGACGGCGAGCCGGTGCCCGATGTAGGTGCGGGTCTCCTCGGCCGTGAAGGGCTCAAGGCGGTAGTAGGCGCTCACGGCGGCGAGTAGATCGCGGTTTTCCTCCCGGGCGAGCAGCCGGTCGAACTCGAGCTGCCCCAGGAAGAAGACCTTGAGCATGCGGCGGCCGGCGAGCTCGAGCCGGGCGAGGTCGATCGCCTCGCGCAGGAGCTCCGCGTTCAGCCGCTGGGCCTCGTCGATGATGACGAGGACCTTGCGGTAGGAGGAGAAGGCCTCGAGCAGGAAATGCCGCAGCCGCGCGGAAAACGCCTCCCGGCTCTCGAAGCGGCCCTCGATGCCGAACTCGACGGCGAGGAGATTGAGGAAGTCGAGCGGTGTCAGATCGGGGTCGTGAACCGTGACGAAGATCGCCGCCACCTCGTCCAGGCGGACGAGATGGCGGATGAGGGTCGTCTTGCCCGTGCCGATGTCGCCGGTCACGACGACCGGCCCGTCGCGCTCGAGGATCCCCTCCTTCAGCGTCGCGAGCGCCTCGCCGTGCTTCGCGCTCAGCCACAGGAAGGCGGGGTCGGGCTGGATGCTGAAGGGCTCGCGTGCGAGCCCGTAGCGGGAGGCGTACACGGAACGAGGCCTCCCCTCACGGTTTGGGCATCGGGATCTTGAAGCCCGGGGGCAGCTCGATCGGGAAGCCCGAGGAGGGGGCTTTCCCGCCCTTCGCCGGCGGCGCGGGCGGGGCCTCCTCCCCCATGAGCTCGATCAGGCTGCCCGCCGGCGCATA
Source organism: Desulfatibacillum sp. (assembly GCA_020725555.1). Classification (GTDB taxonomy): domain Bacteria; phylum Desulfobacterota; class Desulfobacteria; order Desulfobacterales; family SpSt-501; genus SpSt-501. The sequence continues at coordinate 176,446 of DYEU01000034.1, read as the reverse complement.
CCCGGCGGGGACCTCGAACAGGGCGGCCGCGGGTTTTCCCGGCCGGATGTTCCGCAGCTCGGTCGTCTCGCCGCCCTCCCCGCGGGTGCGCAGCGGCATGTCGAAGCGCGGGGACTGCCAGACGAGCGTGCTGTAGCGCTTGCGGAACCCCATCACCTCGATCTCGGTTTCGATTTCCTTCTTGCGGCAGGCATAGCCGCCCACCGCTTCCTCGCCGAGATCCTTTTCCTTCTTGCCCTTGATGTAGGCGGCCCCCAGCTTGCCGAGTTCGGCCTCGTCCGCCTCGCTTTCAAAAAAGCTCTTGCGCTCGGGGTTGAGGTAAACGATCTTTTTCTTGTCCGGCCGGTAGATCATCACGAGCTTCTGCTCGGCCTCGGGCATGACGTTCTCGATGCGGAGCTTGCCGCCCAGGGCGTAGATGGGGCTTTCGTGCTCCGTCTTGCCCTCGGGCGAAAGCGTCACCTGGAGCGCGGTGAAGTCGGTGATTTTCTGCGCCGAAGCCGTCCCCGCCAGGACCGGAAACGACCCCAAGAGGAACACGACGACGAAAAGCCCGCGGCGATGCATGAGAGTCCTCCTCATTCGGTTATGCGCTCACAAAAGCCTTGCGGAAAGGCCGCTGCGCCATACCGGCACTTGTGTTATCTTATCCCCGAGGCGGCCGACTTGCAAGCAACCCCGGGGCCGTTTTGACGGCTGCGGGGTTTCATACTATGCTGAACGAGTAAATTCTTTGGGCCTTCGGGCGAAGAAGGAGCCAGCGATGGCGTTTCATCGTTTCGGCCAGGCCGGCCCCCCGGCCAACCGGCAGCCCGCCGAGCGGCGCTCGGGCCTGAACCGGCGCTGGATCAAGGCCCCCTGGGAGGGGCCCGAACGCAGACGGGGCGAGGACCGCCGCCGGCGTGAGCCGCCGGCGGGCGAGCCCGAGGCCGGCGCCGGCGGCCGGCTCGAAGACGGCCGCCGGGTCGAGGAACTCGTCGTCTCGACCGCGCTCCACCTCGAGGCCCTGATCCGGCTCCTCATCCAGAAGGGGGTGCTCTCCCCCGGCGAGCTGGACGAGACGCTCGAGCGGCTGCGGTCCGAGTACAAACCCCTTCCCTACGAGGAACCATGAGCGAAGCGATCCGCGCCCGGTTCCTGGTGATCGCCTCCTTCGCCGCCGACGCCCTCGCCCTCGGCGCGCACTGGATCTACGACCCCGAACGCATCCGCCGCGAGTTCGGCCGCATCGAGGACCTCGTCGACCCGCGGCCGCCGACCTATCACCCCCACCGCCGCAGGGGCGAGTTCACCCACTACGGCGACCAGGCCCTCGTGCTCCTGCGCTCGCTCGCCGAGCAGGGGGGCTTCGCGGAGGAGCCCTTTTCCCGAAGCTGGAGGGCGCTCTTTCGGAACTACACGGGCTACCTCGACGGGGCGACGCGGAAGACGCTCGAGAACCTCGCCGCCGGCAAACCGCCCGCCGCGGCCGGATCCGACTCCGAAGACTTGGGCGGCGCGGCCCGGATCGCGCCGCTCGTCTTCGCGCTGCGCGACCGGCCCGGGGAGCTCTTGTCCGCCGCCCGGCGCCAGACCGCCCTCACCCACAACCACCCGCAGGCGGTCGCGGCCGCGGGCCTGCTCGCCCGCTTGGGCCGTGAGGCGCTCGGCGGGACGCGGCCTTCGGAGGCGCTCGCCCGGATGGCCGAGGACCCGGAAATCGAGCCGGTCTTCCGGCGCTGGATCCGCGAGGGGCTGGCGAGCGCCTCCCAGGAGACCCTCCCCGCCGTCCTCGGGTTCGGCCAGGACTGCCGGGTCGCAAGCGCCTTTCCCGCGACCGTCCACCTCATCGCCCGCTGGGAGGAAGACCCGGTCCGGGGCCTGATCGAGAACGTCATGGCCGGGGGCGACTCCGCCGCGCGCGGGCTGGCGGCCGGCATGGTGTTCGGGGCCTGGAAGGGGCCGGAGGCCGTGGACGGCCGCTGGGTCCCCGGGATGAAAGCTGAGCCCGAGATCCGGGAGCTCCTCGAGGCAATCGAGCGGGGGCGGCCGCGATGAGGGTTCTGCTCACCGGAGCGAGCGGCCAGCTCGGCTGCGAGCTTCGCCCGCGCCTTGCGGCCGCGGGCTTCGCCCTCGCCGCCCCGGAGCCCGAGGAGCTCGACCTCGCCCGGCCCGGGGAGATCGATTCCTTCTGGCGGCAGAACCGGCCGCAGCTCGTGATCAACGCCGCGGCCTACACGGCGGTCGACCGCGCCGAGAGCGAGGCCGCGGCCGCCTTCGCCGTGAACGCCGAGGCCCCGGCCCATCTTGCCCGGCTCTGCCGCGACACCGGGGCGGCCCTGATCCACGTCTCGACCGACTACGTCTTCGACGGCACGAAATCCGCGCCCTACCACGAGGACGACCCGGTCAACCCGCTGGGGGTCTACGGCCGAAGCAAGGCCGCGGGCGAGGAGGCGGTGCGCGCCCTGTGCCCGCGCCACCTCGTCGTCCGCACCTCCTGGCTCTACAGCGCCCACGGGGTGAACTTCGTGAAGACCGTGCTCCGGCTCGCCGCCGAGCGGCCGGAGCTGCGCATCGTGGACGACCAGCACGGCTGCCCCACCAGCGCGGCCGATCTCGCGGAGGCGATCGCCGCGATCGTGAAGCGGCTGAGGCAGGAAGCCCAGGCCATCTTCCCCTGGGGCCTCTACCACTACTGCGGCGAGGGCGCGACCACCTGGTACGGGTTCGCCCGCAAGATCGTCGATCTCCTGCAAGAACGCGGGTTCGCCCGCGGCGTGCGCGTCGTCCCCATCCCCACCGCCGCCTACCCCACCCCCGCCCGGCGGCCCGCCTATTCCGTCCTCGACTGCCGCAGGATCGAGGCCGTCTTCGGCCTGCGCCGCACCCCCTGGGCGGAGAGCCTCACGCCGGTCGTGGAACGGCTCCTCGAGGATCGCCGGGGCGCCGGCGCCGGACGTCCGGGCGAACCCTGAATTGCCATAACTGGCTGTTATCAAACATTTTTCTAACCGTTTCCGGCGCCGGTCCGCTTGACGCCAAACGCCGCGTCATACTACAATGAAATTTAGCGGGCCGGCACCGGCCCGCCGATCTTCCGCACCGCGGGGAGACCATGGAATCGATTCCGGCAACGCCGCCCGCCCTGCTCGTGGTCGACGACGACGAGGGGCTCCTGCACAGCATCCAGGCCACACTGCTCAGCGCCGGGCTGCCGGAGCCGGCGCTCGTCTCGGACAGCCGCCGCGTGCTCGACATCCTCCGCACGCACCGGCCGCCGCTCGTGCTGCTCGATCTCGTCATGCCCTACCTGGGCGGGCTCGACCTGCTCCGGCGGATCAAGGACGAGTTCCCGGAGACCGACTGCATCGTGGTGAGCGCGCTCGACGACGTCGCCACCGCCGTCCGCGCCATGCGCGCGGGCGCAGGCGATTACCTCGTCAAGCCGATCGAGCCCGAGCGGCTCACCGCGCTCGTGCAGAGCCACCTCGAGCGCCACCGCCTGCAGAGCCAGATCTCCCAGATCGGCCGCAAGCGCGTCTTCGAGAACCTGAAGCACCCCGAGGCCTTCAGCCGCCTGATCGCCGAGGACGAGTCGATGGCGGTCGTCTTCCACCAGGTCGAGGCGGTGGCCGGCACGGACTACAACGTCGTGATCAGCGGCGAGTCCGGGACCGGAAAAGAGATGATCGCGCGGGTGATCCACCAGCTGAGCCGCCGCGCCGAGCACCCCTTCTACGCCGTGAACATGGCCTCCTTCAGCAAGACCCTCTTCGAGGACGAGTTCTTCGGGCATGCCAAGGGGGCCTACACCGACGCCGCGGCCGAGCGGCGCGGGTTCTTCGAGGCGGCAAACGGCGGGACCCTCTTCCTGGACGAGATCACCGAGCTCGACCCGGGGCTGCAGGCGAAACTGCTGCGCGTGATCGAGGAGCGGGAATTCTACCGCCTGGGCAGCACCGAGGTGCGCAACGTCGACGTGCGCATCATCGCCGCGACCAACCGCGACATCTCCGAGGAGATCCTGCGCGGCCGCTTCCGCGCGGACCTCTTCTACCGCATCAACACCTACAACATCCGCATCCCCCCGCTGCGGGAGCGGAGCAAGGACATCCTGCCGCTCGCCCGGCATTTCCTCAAGGTCCACGCCGGGGCGAACCAGAAGAAGATCGCCGACCTCGAGCCGGATCTCTGCGAGCGGCTGCTCGGCTATTCCTTCCCGGGCAACGTGCGCGAGCTCGAGAACATGATCGCGGCCGCGGTTCTCCTGGAGAAGGGCAAACGGCTCTCGCTCGACTCCATGCGCTCGCTTTTGCCCTACGAGGGCCCCGAGCGCCGCAAGCGCGTCGAGCTGCTCACGCTCGAGGAGGTCGAGCGCCGCCACATCGAGCGCGTGCTCCAGGCGACCGGCGGCAATCGGCCGCAGGCGGCGCGCATCCTGGGCATCAACGTCTCGACGATCTACCGCAAGATCGAGAAATACCGCATCGCCGACCGGGAGGGGAAGACCTCATGAAGATCGCGCCGACGCCGCGGGAGCGCCGCGCCGCGGGCCGCAGCGAGGGCCTCGACGTCTTGGTCCTCGACGACGACCCGGGGATCGCTGCGGTGCTCCAGGAGATGATCGCAGGCTTCTACACCTGGGGCGAGGTCTTCGCCTTCAGCCGCCCCGAGGAGGCGCTCGCCTGGTGCCGCGGCCGCGAGGCGGGGGTGGCGATCTTCGTCGTGGACGTCTTCCTGAACGGGACGAGCGGCTTTTTCTTCCTCGACTCGATCGAGGAACGCTTCCCCGCGGCGCACGAGGATGCGATCATGATCTGCGGCCGGGCGAGCGAGGACGTGGTGGACATGTGCCTCGCCTCGGACGTGACCTACCTCCTCGAGAAGCCCGTCAAGCCCTACGCGCTCCAGCTCGCCGTGCGCACGATCACCTCGAAGTACGTGAAGTTCGCCAAACGGCTGCTCGCCGACCCCGCCTTCGCCCGGAGCGTCTCCCGGCTCTGAGGCGGGCCTCCCGGCGTCCCTCACAGCGAAACGACCTGCCCCTCGCGGGCGAAGATCACCTCCGGCCCGCCGGGCTCCCGCCCGCCGCCGAGCCGGGCTTCCAGCCGCGCGAGCTCGGCGTCGCTGCGGCCGGGGTCGTGGTGCACGAGGGCGAGCCGGCGCACCCCGGCCGCGGCGGCCGTGCGGATCGCGCCCTCGATCGGGGAGTGCCCCCAGCCGACCCGGCCCGCCAGGTACTCCTCCTCGGTGTATTGGCCGTCGTGGATCAGCAGGTCGGCCCCGCGGAAGAAGGCGGACAGGCGCTCCTCGGCCGCGGCGGCCGCGGCCTCGCCCTCGCGCGCCATGAGCTCGTCGTAGCGCGGGTCCGCCGGGTCGGTCACGAAGACGTTGCGGAAGGGCTCGTGATCGAAGGCGGTGCAGAGCACCCGGCCGGAGCAGGCGATGCGGTAGCCCAGGCACAGCAGCGGGTGGTTCAGGTAGGCGGCCGAGACGAGGATCCCGTCGCCCAAGTCGTAGGTCCCCTCGCGCCAGTCGACGTAGGTGACGTCGGCCGCCAGCTCGACCTGCCGCACCGGGAAGTAGCGGTAGGACATCTGCCCGCCGATCACCTCCTCGAGGCGGTCCTGGAGCGAGATCGCCGGCCCGTAGAGCGTGACCCGCGTGTCCCGCCGGTAGAGCGGCTGGAAGAAGGGAAACCCCAGGATGTGGTCGAGGTGGGTGTGGGAGAGGAGGAGATCGACGGCGATGCCCCCGTCGCCGCCCGATCTCTGCACCAGGGCCTCGCCAAGCCGCCTCAGGCCCGAGCCCGCGTCGAGGACGAGGAGGCGCCCCGCCGCCGGGACCTCGACCCCGATGCAGAGGGTCTCCCCGCCGTAGCGGGCGGTGTGCGCGCCCGGCACGGGAATCGAGCCGCGGACCCCCCAGAAGGTGACGCGCAGGACCTCAGTTGCGGGCGGCGATTTCAAGGAAGATCCTCGCTTTCTCGACCTCCCCGGCGACCCGGCCGGAGAGGCCTTCGAGCTCGCCCGCGGTGAGCGCAAAGCCGAGGGCGAGCTCTTCCAGGCCCCCCGCCTCCACGCTCGGCCCGCCGGGAAGGGTCGCCCCCAGCCGGTGCGCGAGCAGATCGGCCAGGGCGACCGCCCGGGCGACCCCGCCCCCGGCCGGCGCGGCCTTCCCCTCCTCCGCCTCCCCCTCCGGGTGGTGGGCCGCCAGCGCGGCGGAGAGCTCCTCGCTCAGCTCCCACTTGCGGGCGATCATCAGGCCCACGCGGCAGTGGTCGGCGCCGATCCATTTCTTCTCGCCGCTGCGGATCCCGCAGCCGCCGGCCGAGGCCTCCCGCACCGCCTGCCGGTAGGCGTCCGGGAAGAGGTGGTTGAGGGGGATCTTGCCGATGTCGTGCATCAGGCCGGCGACGAAATGCTCCTCGCGCTCGGCCAGCGGCAACCCGCTCCGCTCGGCGAGCAGCCGCGCCGCCGCGGCCGCGGCGAGCGAATGCTCCCAGAAGCGGTCGGCGGAGAAGACGCGGAAGGCGTCATGGCGCGAGAAGACCTCGAAGACGGCGAAGGAGAGGACGAGGTTCTTCACCGTGTTCAACCCGAGCAGGATGATCGCGCGGGTGAGCGAGTTCACCTTGGAAGGCAGCCCGTAGTAGGCGGAGTTGACGAGCTGCAGGACCCGGCCGGTCAGCACGGGGTCGAGGGCGATCACGCGGTTCAAGTCGTTGGCGCACACGCCGGGCTCGTTGCAGGTGCGCAGCACCTTCATCGCCGTCGTGGAAAGCCCGGTCATGCGCAGGATGTGGGCCCGGATGCGGCCGAGCGCCGGCGGGGGGGCGGCTGCGGCTTCGAGCGGCATGGGGCCACCCCGCGCTCAGGCGGCGAGATAATCCCCGCGGTGGAGGTGGAACCTCTCGCTTTCGACCGCGAGGACCACCCGCGCGGCGATTTCGCGGAGCGTCCCGGATTCCGCCGGCAGCCCCTCCGCCAGCGAAACGAGCCCCCGGCAGCGGCGCTCGAGGCCCCCCAGCAGGGCGTCGAGCTCGCGCAACCCGGCCGCGGGATCGGCAAGCCGCGCGGCGTAGGTCTCCAGGCCCTCCAGGATCTCCTCGGCGCGGTCGCACACCTCGGCCGCCGGGGGCACCGGGGCCGCGCGGCGAAAGGCGATCTCGAGGCCGGGGGCGGGAGCCGGGGCGGACGGCCCGGGGGGGGTCCCCAGGGCGCGCTCGAGAAGATCGACAAAGCCGGTCTCCCGGCTGCGGGGCGCAGCGGAGGCCGGTTCGGGGGGGGTGGCGGGTTTCGGGTGCGGGTCAAAGGAAATCTTCATCGCGCGGCTCCTTCCGCTCCGGGCGAGCGCCTTCCTTCCCCCGAAGGAAAGCAATTTCCGTGCAAGCGCGTCCTCAGGCGGCGTCCCTTTCGGACACGGCGCGGTTCTTCCCCGTCTTTTTCGCCCGGTAGAGCGCGCGGTCGGCGCGCTCGATGATCGCGGCCGCCGTGTCGCCCGGCCGCCAGGCGGCGACCCCGGCGCTGACCGTGAGCCTGAGCCCCGGCTCGACGGGGGCTTCCTCGAGGACATAGCGCGCCGCGGCGACGGCGCCGCAGAGGCGGGCCGCCTTTTTCATGCCGCCGCGGAGGGAAGTCCCGTCGAGCAGGATCGCGAACTCCTCGCCGCCGTAGCGGGCGAGCAGGTCCCCCGCCCCCAGGACCTGGCCGCACTTGCGCGCGACCGTGCACAGGATGCGGTCGCCTGCCAGGTGGCCGTAGGTGTCGTTGACGATCTTGAAATCGTCGATGTCGACGAGAACCAGGCAGAACTCCTGCGGCCGGGCCGTGCTGCGGCTCACCCAGTCGGCGAGCGCGCGGTCGAAGGTGCGGCGGTTGAGGACCCCGGTCAGGGCGTCGCACTCGGCTTCCCGCCGCACGACCTCGAGCTCGCGCTCGAGCGCCTGCACCTGCCGCGAGAGGGACTCGATGCGGCGCTGGTCCCGGGCCTCCTTTTCGCGCACGGCCTCCCGCAGCTGGGCCGCCTCCTGGAGGGTCGCCGCCTTGAGCTTCTTGATGTCGTCGAGGAGGGTGAGGTCCTCGAGGCGTTTTCCGTGCTCGAGCAGGCTGCGGTTGTAGTCGCGGTTTTCGAGGTCGACCGCGGCCATCGCCCGGGTCAGGATGTCGATGATCTGCTTGAGCTCGGCCTCGCGGTCGCGCAGGTAGGCCTTCTGGCGCTCGGCGAAGGAGCCGATCGCCTCGCCGGCCGACTCCCAGGCCGACCGCAGCCTGCCGACCCGGTCCTCCGCGCCCAGGGTCTCGCCGAGCTCGAGCAGGCGGGCCTGGAAACGCTCGCTTCCGATCTCGCGCAGGTCGAGCACGAACCCGCGCAGGTACTCGAGCGCGGCCCGCGCGGCGAGCCGGAAGAAATCGCCGAGCTCCCGGGCCCGGGCGAGCTCGGCCTCGCGGTCGGCCTCCGGGGAGGTCGCGGCCTCGCGGCGATGGAAGGAAAAGAGCATGCGGCGAGCCCTCCTCGCCCGCCCCGCGCGCTCAGGCGGCTTCGGCGAGGAGCTGCGTTTCCTCGCTGCCCAGCACGCGGTCGATGTCGAGCAGGATCTTCACCCCGCCGTTCATCTTGGCCATGCCGAGGATGAAGTCGGTCTTCATCCGGCCGCCGAAGGACGGGGTCGCCTCGATGTCCTCGGCCTTGATGTTCAGCACCTCGGAGACCGCATCCACGACGATGCCCACCTGGACGGTCCCCGCCTGGCCCGCGATCTCGACCACGATGATGCAGGTGCGCTCGGTGTAGTCGATCGCCGGCAACCCGAAGCGCAACCGCAGATCCATCACCGGGATCACCTTGCCGCGCAGGTTGATCACGCCCTTGATGAACTCCGGGGTGCGCGGCACGGCCGTGATCGGCATCATGCCGATGATTTCCTTGATCTTGAGGATCCCGATCCCGTACTCCTCGCCCGCAAGCGAGAAGGTGAGGTATTTCCCCTCGCGCTCGCCCATGGCGGCGACCGCCTGGCTCATCGCCCTGTGCTCTTCGATCATCTCCGTCGGCTCCTTTCGACTCACGGTGCGCTTCCGCGAGAGGGCCCGGGACGAGGTCCCCTCGCCGGCGGAAGCGGGAAATGCCGTTTCAGCCGCCGCCCCCGGGCCGCCCCGCCAGCCAGAGGGTTGCGCCCTCGGGTTCCCGGAGCGGGTAGAGGGCGGCGGCGACCGGGCGCTCGCCCCCCGCGGGGGTCACGATGCAGAGCGGCTCGGGGAAAGACCCCGGGGAGAGGCCCGCTTCGGCCTTCTTGAGCAGCCCCACCAGCACCGCTAGCGAGCGGGGATGGAGGATCGTCTCCAGGCCAAGCCCGGTCAGGCGCTCCGCAGGCAGCCCGCAGAGCTCCGCCCAGGCCGCGTTCCCCCCCCAGAGGGTCAGGCCCTTGAACACGGCCGCCGGGGCTGCGATCTGGTGGATGAACTGCAGGCGCACGGCGACCATGGCGCGGAAGTAGCGGCAGTCGCGGCAGCTCCCCGGGCAGGCGGCGGCCCCGCTCGGCCGCAGGCTGAAACAGTCGGCGATGCGGCGCTCGTGCACCACGCAGCGCGCGCAGCGGTGCCCCGACGGGTCCTCTTCCCAGTACTCCCAGCAGGGACGGAAGGTCCCGAAGGCCGGAAGCTGGCCGCCGCCGTTTTCGAGCTCCGGCGGGATGGGGTGGCCTTCGCTCGCCAGGAAATGCAGGAGGTCCGCGACGGGGATCTCGAAGCTTCTCCCCGCACGCCGGGCATAGAGCTTGCGCGAGCGCACCCAGTAGCCGACGGTCGTGCGGCCGACCCCGCACAGCGCCGCCGCCTGGGACACGCTCAAGACCCTCCGGGATTCCACCATGGCCCCTTCCGCTCCGCAGGTTCTCTCTTCTTATCGGCCGTTGCCGGCGAAACTTGATGGCCCATCGCGGCCGGCCGCCTCCCCTTTCCATCGGAAGCCCGCGGGCGCCGGAATTCCGACGCGAAGTCAAAATTTTGGCGGAAACCCCGCTGCCGGGGCCCATCACGGCGAGGATTTCCGAGCATCCGGGCGGAAAGCGGAACGGGACGGGACGATGGGTTAACCTCTTGGAATCAAAACGGCTTGACGGCGAAAAGCCCTTCGCGGGGATCTTTTTGGGGCAAATTCTTTGTTCGTTGGCATTGGGTTTGCTTAATCTCTCGTCAAACCGGAATGAAGTTTCCTCCTTTCCTTCATTCCCACCTCCGATTGGCCCTGTCAGGCCACCCCCCCTGGCAGGGTCATTCTTTTGGCCGCCCCCGAAGCGAAGGCGGGGCGTCTGCCTCGCCGGGGTCCGCCCCCGAGGAACCCTCCGTCAGGGCTCCCGGCGGCGGGGGCGATAGAGGGCGATTTTTCCCTCGTCCGGCTCGACGCCGATCCCCGGCCCCTCGGGGAGAGCCATCGCCCCGGCGACCGCCTGGGGCAGCCTTGCCGCCACGTCGTCGCCATAGAGCCAGGGCCCCCCGATTTCGGCCGCCGACTCCAGGGGCGGCGTAGAAGCGTAGAGATGCAGGCCGGCCGCGGTGCCCGTTGCGGCCTCGAGGCCGCCGCCGAGAACGCAGCGAACCCCGGCCGAGAGGCATAACGCGGCGATTTCCCGGCAGGGGAACAGGCCGCCGCACTTGGCGAGCTTGACGTTCACCACGGCGGCGGCGCCGGCCTCGATGGCGCGCCGGACGCCATGGACCGAGGCGGCGCTTTCGTCCACGGCCAGCGGCGTCCTCAGCCTGCGGGCAAGCCGGGCCATGCCCTCGAGGTCCCAGCGCGGCAAGGGCTGCTCGATCCACTCCAGGGAAAACTCCTCCAGGCGGGGCAAGACCGCCAGGTCGGAGGTCCGGTCATAGCCGCAATTGCCGTCGACCCGCAGGCGGACCCGGGGGCCCACGGCCTCCCGCACCGCGGCCACGCGGCGCAGGTCGTCCTGGGGGTCGGACCCGATCTTGATCTTGAGCGTGGCGAAGCCGGAGGAAACCCGGTGCGCGGCGGCGGCGGCCTCCGCGGGCGGCAGAAGATCGATGACGCCGGTCAAGGGCACGCGCTCCACGCGGCGGCCCCCGAGGAGCCGATGCAGCGGAACGCCCTCGGCCCGCGCCCGGAGATCGTGCGCGGCCAGGTCGATCCCCGCCTTCGCCATGCGGTTGAACGGGGCGACCCGCTCCAGGCGTTCGTGGAGGGCCCGCGGGTCCCGGGGGTCCAGGCCGACGACCGCCGGGATGAAGTGGGCCTCCACCATGTGGGCGAGGCCGGCCTGGTCGCAGCCGTAGACCTCGAGAAAGGTCGTGGTTTCCCCCCACCCGACACGGCCGTCGCGATCGACAAGCCGGACGAGCACGTGGTTGGAGTGGGTCAGGCTCCCGGAGGCGATCCGGAAGGGCTCGTTCAGGGGAATGCGGATCGGGATCGCGGAGCCGCCGGCGATGCGCACCCGGCCTCCTCAGGCGATCCCGGGGGGGGCCGCCGAACCGGAGGAGGCCGCCCGGGCCATCTTGCGGCGGTAGGCGCCCTCGAGCCGCGCGAGCCGCCGGCCCATCCGCTCGAGGTGCCGCCCCATCGCCTCCGCGGCGGATTCGGGGTCTCCGGAAACGACGGCCTGCACGATCGCGGCGTGTTCCTCGGGGCGGTGGATGACCTGCTGCGGCGGTTTGACCACGAGGATCACCTCCGCCGTGAGGCGCAGCAGGGCGCCCGCCAGGACCTCGAGCAGGCGGTTTCCGCTCTCGCGGGCGAGGATGCGGTGGATCTCGATCCGGCTGGAGACGAAGTCCGCGTGGGTGCCGCGTTCCTCCCGCTCGGCGGCGAGCGCCTCCTCGAGCCGCCGCGCCGCGCGGCTCCGGATGCGGCGCGCCGCCTGCCGGGCCGTCTCGCACTCGATGATCCTGCGGCTGCGGATCAACTCGGCGACCGAGAGCTTTCCGTAGCGGAACATGTCGAGAAAGGCCCGCTGGATCGGGTCGGTGGACCCCCCGGTGACGTAGGCCCCGCCGTTCGGCCCCTGGAGAATGCGCACGTGGCCGGTGATTTCGAGCTCCCTAAGCGCCTCGCGCACGACGACCCGGCTCACGCGGAACCGGTTCGTCAACTCGCGCTCGGTGGGCAGCCGCTCCCCCGGCTTGAAGCGCCCGGAAAGCAGGGCGGCCTTGAGCTGCCCCACGATTTCGGCGGCGATGCGCTTTTGCCGCACGGGCGCAAAGGCCATGGTCGCCTCCCCTCCCGCCGGAGACCCGGAAGCCCGCTTGACAGGCTCCCTCCGATTTGTCTAACGTTAGTCCAAACCGGTGTCAAGGCCGGAGGGGATGCAGCGCCGGCAAACGCAACCCAGGAGGTGCTTCATGCGCAGGCTGATCGGTTGGGTACTTGTAACGGCGATCGTCGGGCTCGTCGGGCTTCCCGCCTCCGACGCCCAGGAGATCAAGGGCCCCATCAAGATCATCGTCCCCTACCCGGCGGGCGGCGGCTCGGACGTCGTGGCGCGCCTGATCGCCGACAAGCTCAAGGACGCGCTCGGACAGACGGTCATCGTCGAAAACAAGGCCGGGGCCGGCGGCCGCATCGGCACCGAATACGCCAAAGGGCAGCCGGCCGACGGCTCCGCGCTCCTCGTGGTGAACCCGGCCCTCTTCGTGGTCGCCCCCGTCGTCTTCTCCAAGCTCAATTACGACCCGGAGACGGACTTCGTCCCGGTGTCGGTGATCCAGACCTACCAGTTCTGCGTTTCCGTCCCGGCGGCCTCGCCGATCCGGAACGTGAAGGAGCTGATCGATTGGGTCCGCAAAAACCCCAACCAGGCCAACTATGGGTCCCCGGCGGCCGGCAGCCTGCCGCATTTCTTCGGCCTGATGATCGCCAAGGCGGCCGGGGTCGAGATGGTCCACTCCTCCTACAACGGCTCCGGGCCGCTCGTGACCGCGCTGATCGGCAACCAGATCCCGATCGGGGTGGACGCCTACGACGCGCAGTCGGCCTACCACCCGGAGAAGATCCGCATCCTCGCCACCGCGGGGGCCGCCCGGAAACGGGACGACATCCCCACCTTCAAGGAACAGGGGTTCCCCGAGATCGAGGGGGTCGGCTGGAACGCGATCGTCGCCCCGGCCAAGACGCCCAAGCCCGTGGTCGAAAAGCTGAGCCAAGCGATCGCCAAGGCGGTTCAGGCCCCGGACGTGGCAGAAAAAATCCGCGGCCTGGGAAGCGACCCGGTCGGCTCGAGCCCCGAGGAGGCCGCGGCCCTCTTCAAGAAAGACCGCGAACGCTGGGTGCCGATCATCCGGGCTTCGGGCTTCAAGGCGGAGTGAACCGGCCGCGCAGGCCCTCCTCAAAGGCCGCACCGTTTTCGGACCCGGCCCGGGCCGCGGGGGTGCCGCGGGATCCGGGCCGGGGGGAGCATCGCGCTTGCGGATCACCCGACCCAAGGATCTTCTTACAGGGGCGCTCTTTGTCGCCTTCGGCCTGGGGGCCATGGCGCTCTCGCTCGGCGTGCACCTCGGGACCGCCGCCCGCATGGGGCCCGGCTATTTTCCCTTCGCGCTCGGCTCGCTGCTTTCCCTGCTGGGCGGGGTGCTGGTCGTGAGGGGACTGCGGCCCGCGCCCGCCCGCGGCGGGTGGCCCGCCGTCAACGCAAAGCCGCTGTTGATCGTTCTCTCCTCGGTCCTCCTCTTCAGCCAGCTGCTGATCCCGCTTGGGCTTCTTCTCTCCACAGCACTCCTGGTCGTGGTCTCCAGCCTCGCCAGCCAGGAGTTCCGCTGGCGGGAGACGCTGATCAACGCCGCCGCGCTCGTCGCCGTCGTGGTCGCGGTGTTCGTCTATTGTCTCGAGTTTCCGATCCCCCTCGGGCCCTCCTTCCGGCTCCTTTCCCCTTGAGCGCAAGGCCGACGGCGCCCCATGGAACTGCTTGCCAACCTCGCCCTCGGTTTTGAGACCGCCGTCTCACCGATGAACCTTCTCTACTGCCTGACCGGCGCGCTCATCGGCACGCTGATCGGCGTGCTGCCCGGGATCGGACCGGTGCAGACCATCGCCATCCTCCTGCCGACCACGTTCGCCCTGCCTCCCGTCTCGGCGCTGATCATGCTGGCCGGCATCTACTACGGCGCGCAATACGGGGGCTCCACGACCTCCATCCTGGTCAATGTCCCGGGCGAGGCCTCCTCCGTGGTCACCTGCCTCGACGGCCACCAGATGGCCCGCCAGGGACGCGGGGGGACGGCCCTCACGATCGCCGCCCTGGGATCCTTCGTTGCCGGGTGTTTCGCAACCGTGGTGCTTGCGCTGCTCGCCGTCCCGCTCGCCGAGCTCGCCTTCCGCTTCGGGCCGGCGGAGTATGTTTCGCTCATGCTCTTCGGCCTGGTCGGCTCGGTGGTCCTCGCCTCGGGATCCCTGATCAAGGCCGTCGGCATGATCGTTTTGGGCCTGCTCCTCGGGATGATCGGCACCGACGTCACCAGCGGGGCCCACCGCTTCACGTTCGGGATCCCGGAGCTGGCCGACGGGCTCGGCTTCGTCTCCCTGGCGATGGGCCTCTTCGGCATCTGCGACATCATCTCCAGCCTGGAAACGAGGGAGGCGCGCGATATCCTGAAGGCCCGGATCAGCGGCTTCTGGCTGAGCCGCAAGGAGATCCGGGACTCCGCCCCGGCCGTGCTGCGCGGCACCCTGGTCGGCTCGCTTCTCGGGATTCTTCCGGGCGGCGGGGCGATCCTCTCCTCCTTCACCGCCTACATGGTCGAAAAGAAGTGCTCCCGCGAGCCGGAGACGTTCGGCAAGGGCAACATCCGCGGGGTCGCCGGCCCGGAGTCGGCGAACAACGCCGCCGCGCAGACCTCCTTCGTCCCCCTGCTCACGCTGGGCATCCCGCCCAACGTGGTGCTCGCGATGATGGCCGGGGCGATGATGATCCACGGCATCCAGCCGGGCCCCCGCGTCATCACGAGCAACCCCTCCCTCTTCTGGGGCGTGATCGCCTCGATGTGGGTCGGCAACCTGATGCTCGTCCTGCTCAACCTGCCCCTGATCGGCGTCTGGGTGAGGCTGCTCAGCATCCCCTACCGGCTGCTCTACCCCGCAATCCTCGTCTTCTGCTGCATCGGCCTCTACAGCGTGAACAACAACACCTTCGACATCGCCCTGACCGCCTTCTGCGGGCTGTTCGGCTACGTGCTGCACAAGCTCGACTGCGAACCGGCCCCCTTGATCCTGGGCTTCGTCCTGGGGCCGATGATGGAGGAAAACCTGCGCCGCGGGATGCTCCTTTCGCGGGGCGACCCCGCGATCTTTTTCACCCGCCCGCTTTCGCTTCTCTTTCTCGCCCTGACGGCGGGACTGCTGATCGCCATGGCGCTGCCCGGCATCCGCAAACGCCGCAGCCGCGCCTTCGAGCAATGAGAGAACCGAGGAGAAACCGTCGATGACCTATCCCAGCGTCTACCCCACGGGGGTCACCCTCTACGACCCGTCCCGGTGCTGGAACGGCTACACGATCTTCCAGGCGAAAGAGGTCGGGGCGCTCCTGATCGACATGAACGGCAGCGAGGTCCAGCTCTGGAAGGAGCTCCACGGCATGCCCAACCGCGTGCTCCCCGGCGGACACCTGATCGGCAGCACCGGCGAGCGCAACACCGCCTTCGGCAGCCAGGACGGGATCGACCTCGTGCAGGTGGACTGGGACGGGAACGTGGTCTGGCGCTTCCACCGCTACGAATACATCGAGGACCCGGGCGAGGAACCGCAGTGGATGGCGCGCCAGCACCACGACTACCAGCGGGAGGGGAACCCCGTGGGCTACTACGCGCCGGGTCTCGACCCGCGGGTCGACGGCGGTTTCACGATGGTGCTTGCGCACAAGAACGTGCGCAACCCGGAAATCAGCGACAAACCGCTCCTCGATGACACGATCCTCGAGGTCGACTGGGAAGGGGACGTCGTCTGGGAATGGGTCTGCAACGAGCATTTCGAGGAACTGGGCTTTCGGGAGGACGCCCGGAACCTCCTCTTCCGCAACCCCAACTGGCTGAAAACCGGGGGCGGGATCGGCGACTGGATGCACATCAACTCGCTCTCGCTCCTCGGCCCCAACCGCTGGTTCGACGCCGGCGACGGCCGCTTCCACCCCGACAACCTGATCTGGTGCGCGCGCGAGACGAACATCACGGCCATCGTCGACCGCAACACCGGCCGCATCGTCTGGCGTCTCGGCCCCTACTATGACGAGACCCCCGCGCTGCGGAGGCTCGGCTGGATCATCGGCCAGCACCACGCCCACATGATCCCCCGCGGCCTGCCCGGGGAGGGCAACATCCTGCTCTTCGACAACGGCGGCTGGGCCGGCTACGGCAGCCCCAACCCCGGCTCCCCCATGGGCTTCCGCAATGCGCTCCGGGACTACTCGCGCGTGCTCGAGATCGACCCGCTCACCCTCGAGGTCGTCTGGCAATATTCCCCCGTCGAGGCGGGCCTCGCGTTCCCCGTCGACGCCAACCGCTTCTACAGCCCCTTCATCAGCTCGGCCCAGCGCCTGCCGAACGGCAACACGCTGATCACCGAGGGCTCCGGCGGACGGCTGATCGAAGTGACGGCCGACCACGAGATCGTCTGGGAGTACATCAGCCCCTACTGGGGCCGGATGTTGAAGATCAACATGATCTACCGCGCCTACCGCCTCCCCTACGCCTGGGTGCCGCAGCTCGACCCGCCGCGCGAGCAGCCGGTCGAGCGGATCGACGTCACGCGCTTCCGCGTCCCGGGCGCCTCGCCCCCGGGGCCGCGCCGCGTGGTCCAGGTCCCCGGGGTGCTGCCCTACCGGCCGGATGCCGCCCTGTGCGTCCGGACCGACCTCGGGGACCGAACCCCGTAGCGGAACCCGGAGACGCCGGCATGGGACTCACCCTCTTTTCGGTAACGGGCTGCAGCCGCTGCGCCCTGGTCAAGAAATTCCTGCGCGCGCGGGCAATCCCCTGCGAGGAACAAGACGCCCTGGGCGAGGACAAGGCCCGCTTCGCGGCGTTTTACCGCGCCCACCGCGACCGGATCGTCCGCGGGCGCGAGGGCGTCGAGTTCCCCGTCCTGGTCGACGGGGAGGCGATCCGCCAAGGGGTGGCGCCCGTCCTCGCCTGGCTCCAGGCGGGGGCGCGGCTGGACCCCTTCTTCCGCTACGCGGCATCCCCCCGCGGCTGGGCCGCGGGCATCGCGATCGCGGCGGGCGACGCGGCGGCGGCCGAAGATCTCTTCGCCGTGCTCGCCTTTCTCAAACGCGAGGGCGTCAGGCTCGAGATCGCCACCGACGGACGAAACGCCGCTCTGCTCGAGGGCCTGCTCGCCCGCGGTCTCGCCGACCGGGTCGTGATGCGGCTCTGGGGGCCGCCGGAGGTGCACCGGGAGGTGCTCGGGGAAACGGTCGGCCTTGAGGAAATCGAGGCGTCCATGGTCCGGGTCACCCGGTTCCCCGAGTACCGCTTCGAGACGGTGGTCGCCTGCCCCGCGCCGGGGGAGACCGCGTCAGGCGGCCTCCGCACGTTGACCCCCGAGGAGATCGCCGCGACCGCCCGCTGGCTGAAGGAAGTCACCGGCTCCCACCGGCAGCCTTATGTCCTGATCCCCCACGCCCCCCCCGCTTCCCCGGCAGGGGGGCCGCCGCCCCCGGAGCCGGGGGTCACCTCCTCATCCATCGTGCGCCACCGCAGCGCGGCACGCACCTTTCAGGTCCTGACCGAGATCGCCGCGCGATCGGACGGGACCGCGGCGGCTCACACGGCGCGGGAAGAACACCCGCCGGCATCTTGAGCCGCCGCCCCCCGGGCACAGGACCGATCGGGGCACGTGCCGCAAGAGCAGGCCGAAACGCCCCAGGGCCGCCGACACCGCCATGCCGTAGGGGAACCCCCTCGATCGCCGGGCGCCATGGCGCACTCCCCGCCATCGTTTCGCCTGCCGGCACGCCGGAAGGCCCGGGGCGCGCCTTACCCGTTTGCTGGGAAAACCGCCCTCCTCCCTGAGCCGCGGGAGAGGCCGTCTTGATGATTGGCGATGATCTGTCGGGCGGCCGCCACCACGCGGGCTCGGATCCTCCGAGGTTTCTTGAGGGTGAAGCCGTCGCCGAACGAGAGCAGCCAGGAGATCGTCTCCGCGACCGACCCCGCCGTCAGGCTGAGCCTCACGGCATCCCGGGAGCAGGATCGGATCCTCTGGTCTTTCGACCAGATTCTCTCCGACACGTACTTCGCGGCCCAGCCCCGGAATTCGACCTCGATGCGCACCGGGTTTCCGCGGAGGATCCCGAAACCGTCCCGGTAGAGGCTCTCGAAGTCGAAATCCCGGGGGGGGCGGAAGCGGGCATCGGTCAGCTCGATCTTCTGCATGCGGTGGATTGCCAGGAGCGGATCGTGGGCGGGCCGCCCTCCTCTCGCCCCCGGGGGTCCGACCCTTCGGGCCGCGAGGTAGAGGCAATCGCGGAAGGAGAAGATCCTGAGCGGCTCGATCCGATACTCCTTCACCACGCCCTCATAGGCCGGGCGGTAGCTCACGCGGCAGACCCGATGCTCCTCCATGGCCTGCCGCAGGCGGCGGATCGTCTCCGCGTGCGCCCGGTAGTCGATCGCCCCGAAGGGCAAGACCGCGAAGGGCTCCAGGAACTCCTTGCGGCCCGCGGGCGAGAGGGCGGCGCTCTTTTCGATTCCGCGCAGCGCCTCCCGGGCCAGCTCCGGGCCGAGCAAATGGGCCGTGAACGCCCGGCACATCTGCAGCGTCGTGAGCTCCTCCGCCGTCAGGGGGACGGCCGGGCCGCCGAGCGATCGCTTCTTCAGGCGGAAATATTTCCTTCGCTCCCGGATCGTCTCCTCGATGTCCACGCTGTAGGCCCGGCGGATGTCGTCGATCAGGCGCAGCACGGTCTGCTTCGAGCAGCCCAGCAGGCGGGCGAGGTCGGTCAGGGAGTGGCTTTCCTGAGAAAAGAGCAGCCGGGCGAAGAGGCTGACGAGCTTTTCGCCGTAGGTGCGGTACGTGCTGATTTTTGCTGCCAATCGTCGATGCTCCACTTTGTGTTTGCGTTCCGCACTATGGAACGATGGCGGGCGATCCTTGCCGCAGATGCGGAAAGGAGGCCTCACATGCCTATCGACGGAAAACGCAAAAGATTGAGCCCGGACGGCGCACTCGGCGATTCCCAGGCGGACGACGCGTTCATCCGCGACACCTGCCGGCGCTATCTCGAGCGCCATCTCGCCCGCAGGCGAAGCGTCGACCGCGAAACCCTGCAATTTTTCTTCTGGGTGACGAGGCGCGATCCGCGAGACGTCGCCGGCATCCTCTTTGAGGGGATCGATGCACCGCGGCTCGGTGAGCTGCGGGAAACCCTGGACGAGGATGCCGATGACCCGGCGATCGTCGCCGAGGCGATCCTCGAAGCCCTGAAAAAAACCGGGGCCCTCGCCCGCGCACGCGCGCTGCGCCGCCTGCTCGGCCTGCTCAAGGACGCGCCGTCGCGGCCGGACGCCAAATCGGCGCTCGAGGCGCACCTGGACCGGCTCAAGAGGCGTTTCGGGCTGAACCCGGCCGAGCTCCGGCTGATCACCTTTCTGTTTATCGTGGAAAGCTTCGGCGAAGCGGAGGATTTTCTGATCGACCACCTGAAGTGCAATCGTTTCCGCGGCCGAAGCGAGCTTCTCTCGCTGCTCCACATCCCGCCTTCCGAGCTCGCCTCGGCCCTGGACCGGTTGAACCGCCTCGATGTGATCGACCTGAGCCTCGACCAGGTGGATCTCTGCGACTGGTTCCGCAACCTTCTTGTGCTTGCGAGCCCAACCCCCGACGAGCAACGCGGTTTCCGCGAGATCCCCGCCGCCGAGGTTCCGCTCGCCTCCCACGGGGTCGGGCAGGAAACCGTGAGGCATCTGTTGCGCCTGCTCGGGAAGAAACGCCGGCAGGCGGTCCACGTTCTCCTCTACGGCCCGCCGGGGAGCGGCAAAACGAGTTTCGCCCGCGCCCTGCTGAAGGAGCTGAACGACCCGGCCTACGAGGTCCTCTTCCGGGAGGAGGCCACCTCCCGCGAACGGCGTGGGGCCCTGACCTCCTGCCTGAGCATGACCAACGGGGGAAGGGGCTCCGTCGTCCTCGTGGATGAGGCCGACAGCCTGCTCAACACCGAAAGCGCATGGACCCTGCGCGGTGAAACCCAGGACAAGGGGTGGCTGAACCACCTGCTGGAAGAGCCCGGCACGCGGGTCCTCTGGGTCACCAACCACATCGACGCCATCGAGGAATCCGTCCTGCGGCGCTTCGCGTTCAGCCTGGAGTTCCGCCCCTTGAGCCGCGGCGGCCGCATCGGCATGTGGCACCGTCTCCTCCGGGAAAACCGCGCGGCCTCCTTCTTCTCGGCACCCGAAATCGACGCGCTTTCCGCCGCCTACCCCCTGAGCACCGGGGAGATCGCCGCCGCGCTGCAGGCCGCGCGCCTCTCCGCCGGGGGCTCCGCCGCGGCCTTCAAAAAATGCCTGCGGCTTTCCCTAGATGCCTGCGTGCGGCTGAAAACGAACCGGGGCTGGCGTGCCCCGGAGCGCACGCCGGGCGAGGAGGAGTACACGACCGAAGGGCTGAACCTGGACGTGGAGGTCGAGGTGCTGCGGGATCGTCTCCGGCGGTTCGATGAGATCCTGCGGCGGGGAACGGCGCGCCCCCGGAACCTCAACCTGCTCTTCACCGGGCCGCCGGGAACGGGGAAAACCGCGCTCGCCCGCCACCTCGCCGCCGGGCTCGAGCGCGACATCCACTGCCGCCGCTACAGCGATCTTCAAAGCAAGTGGGTCGGCGAAGGGGAACGGAACGTCCGGGATGCCTTCGAGGAAGCGCAACGCGCCGGAGCGGTTCTTCTCGTGGACGAGGTCGATTCGATGCTGACCGACCGGGACCTGGCGCGGCGCACCTGGGAAATCACCTTCGTGAACGAGTTTCTCGCGCAGATGGACACCTTCCGGGGGATCCTGATCTGCACGACCAACCGGATGAAGGAACTGGACGCCGCGGCGATCCGGCGCTTCACCCTGACGGTCCGCTTCGATTACCTCACCGCGGAAGGAAACCTCATCTTTTATCGCAAGCTCCTTGCGCCCCTCACCCGGAAACCGCTCGACCCGGCCGGCGTTGCCGCCCTGCGGCGCATCGGCCGGCTCACGCCGGCGGATTTCGCGCGGGTCCGGGATCGATACGCTCTGGGCGCCGCATCCGGCCCGGACCCCGCGGCCTGGATCCGCGAGCTCGAGGCCGAGTCCCGGCTAAAAAACGAGAAGTCCCCGAAGCCCGCGATCGGCTTCTAGGCGGGAGCGCAGCCCGGGATCCCCGCCGCGCAAGCGATCCCCGGATGGCTCAGATGCGCCGGACGCCTCCTTGGGGCGGCCGGGGAGGCGTCGGCGTCTTGGGCTCGTAGAGGCGGCAGGGCTCGCCGCCCGTGGCCGAGAGCACCTCGTCGGCGGGATAGCGTGCGCTTTTGAACCCCATCGCGCGGCAGCCGTGGGGGAAGCGCTCGTCCCAGGTGACGGCGTAGTGGCGGCAGCGGCGGCAGTCGAGGCGCGCAGGGGGCATTCACACCTCCAGGCGCGCCACGAGCAGGGTCGCATCGTCCTGGATCGCAAGCGGGCGAAGAAAGCGCTCGAGCTCCTCGAGCACGGCGCCGAGGATCTCCGCCGCGCCGCGGTGCGCATGCGCCCGGACCAGGTCCTTGAGGATCGCCTTGCCGAAGCACGCCCCCGCGCGGTTTTGCGCCTCCCAGATGCCGTCGGTGGCGACGAGAAGAATCTCCCCCGGGGAATAGCCGCGCTGGTACTCGGCGTAGCCCGCCTCGGGGAGCACCCCGAGCGGAAGCCCCCCCTCCCCGGCCAGCTCCTCGAAGCGGTCCTTTTCCGGATCGTAGAGCCAGGCCGGCTCGTGCCCCGCCCGCACCCAGGTGAGCCGCCGCGAATCCGGCTCGATCTCGGCGTAAAACAGCGTCATGAACCGCCCCGAGGTGTGGACGTCGCGGCTGAACTGCCGGTTCACCTCGGAGACGACCGCTGCGGCCCCCCCCGCGTGTGCCGCCGCCTCGCGCAGAAAGGCCCGCGCGCTCGCCATCAGGAGCGCCGAAGGCAACCCGTGGTCGGAGACATCGCCCACGGCGAGGGCGACCCGGCGGCGCCCTTCGCGGCCGACGTCGAAGTAATCGTAGTAGTCGCCGCCCGTGGGGTCGCAGAAGCAGCTGCGGCCGGCGATGTCGAGGCCGGTTTCCCGGTTGCCGCCGGAGGGGAAAAAGCCCTGCTGCACCTCCATGGCCTCGGCGAGCCAGCGCCGGGTGCGCCGGCTGAATTTGCGCTCCTTGCGCGTGCGGCGGAACTGACGGAACCCCTCCTCAAGGACTTCCTGCAGGGACTCGGCGGGGCAGGGCTTGAGGAGAAAGCGGAAGATGTTCCCC
This sequence comes from Desulfatibacillum sp., assembly GCA_020725555.1. Lineage (GTDB taxonomy): Bacteria > Desulfobacterota > Desulfobacteria > Desulfobacterales > SpSt-501 > SpSt-501. The sequence continues at coordinate 154,011 of DYEU01000034.1, read as the reverse complement.
TCGTTCACGGCGCGGACGGCGGCGTTCAGGTCGGCGCTTCCGGTGAGCAGGACCCGCACCGTCTCGGGGGCGAGCTGCCGCACCTGCTTAAGGAATTCGACCCCGTTCATCCGCGGCATGCAATAGTCGGTGACGACCACCGCGAAGGGCCCGCGCTCCCGGACGGCGCGGATCCCCTCCTCGCCGCTCGCCGCGGTGTCGAGGTCCAGCCGGCGGCGGAACTGCCGCCGCAGCGAGGCGAGCAGCAGGGGGTCGTCGTCCACGATGAGCACCCGCTCAGGCATGGAGCCGCTCCTCCGCGGAGAGTTTGCGGCAGATCGCCTCCCAGGCGGAGATCCGCCCCGCGATGTTGAGCCGGCGGCACACCTCGAGCCCGAGCGCCGCGGCCGGGGCCCCGGGTGCGTCGCCGGGACCTAGCCGGTGCTCGAGGGCGTTTGCCGCGTAGACGACGCCCACCACGCGGCCGGGGGTTCCGGCTTCGGGGGGCCGGTGGTGGTGGGCGAGGGCCGCGACCACCTCCTCGCCGATCCCCCAGAGGCTCAGGAGGTAAGCCCCGAGCTCGGCATGGGAGACCCCGAAGCGCTCGCTTTCGACCTCCCAGAGAGGCCGCGTTGCGGCGGACGCGATCATCTCCACGGCGGCGTCGGGGAAATTCTGGGCGAAGATGAGCTTGCCCACGTCGTGGAGGAGCCCCGCGGTGAAGGCCTCGTCGAGGGAGCGCCGTGGAAGCTTTTCGGACAGGGCGATCCCGCGGGCGAACAGCCCGACTTGGCTGCTGTGCCGCCAGAGCTCCTCAAGCCAGCGCGCCGGGATGCGGCCGACCTCGAACTGCGAGAAGACCTTGACCGAGAGGACCAGCCCCTTCACCGTGTCAAAGCCCAGCAGCGAGACGGCCTCGGCGATGTCGGCGATCCGGCGCGGCAGCCCGAAGAAGGCCGAGTTCACGATCTGGAGCATCTTCGCGCTCAGGCTGACATCGCGCGCGATCAGCTCGCCCACGCGCTTGAAGGAGGCGTTCGGCGCCTGGATCTCGGAGAGGATCTCGAAGTAAAGCGCCGGGAGGCTCGGCAGCGAGGAGAGCTGCGGCAGAAGCGACTTGAGCCGTCGGTCGCCCATCATCCGCCGCAGCGCGAGCGCCCGCTCGAGAGCCGACTTGAGGGCGTCGGGCTGACAGGGCTTGGCGAGGTATTGGTGGGCGCACTGGACGGTCTTGAAGATGAGGCCGCGGTCCATCTCGCCCGAGAGGACGATGCGCACCGTCTGGGGCGAGCGCTCCATCACGCACGCGAGGAACTCCGCGCCGTCCATCCCGGGCATGCGCAGATCGCTCACAACGGCGTCGAAGGGGCTCTCGGCCATGAGCCGCAGGGCCTCCTCGGCGCTCGCCGCGAAGTGCATGTCCCAGCGGTCCCGCTCGGGGCGCAGCATGCGCTGGAGCCCCTGCAGCACGAGGGGTTCGTCGTCCACGAACAGCACCGTGGCCCGGGATCCCGGCTCGCTCATGGGTCCTCCTCCGGCCGGCCGAAGGGCAGCTCGATCGTGAAGGCCGTCCCCCGGCCGACCTCGGAGTGGAAGTCGATCCTCCCGCCGTGACGCTCGACGACCGCCGCGTGGCACAGGGCGAGCCCCTGGCCCGTCCCCCGGCCGACCTCCTTGGTGGTGAAGAAGGGGTCGAAGACGCGGGAGCGGACCTCGGGGGGGATGCCGCAGCCGGAGTCCTCGACCCGGATCACGGCGCGGTCCCCGGCGGAGCGGGTCTCGATCCGGATCCGGCCCTTGCCGGCGGCGGGGTCCCGCCGCAGGCGATCCTCGATCGCGTGGGCGGCGTTGATCAGGAGGTTGAGGACCACCTGCCCGATCTCGGCCGCGTCACAGACCACGGGTGGGAGCGCCGGGTCGAGCGCCGTCTCCACGTCGGCCACGTACTTCCACTCGTTGCGGGCCACGGTGATCGTGGTGTCGATGATGCGGTTCACGTCGGCCGGAGCCCGCTCGCGCCGCCCGGGGTGGGCGAAGTCCTTCATCGCCCGCACGATGCGCGCGATGCGCTCCACGCCCTCGAGCGTCTGCCGCACGGCGGCCGGAACCTCCTCCCGGAGGTAGCCCACGTCGGCCCGCGCGCGGGATTCGGCCAGGCGCCGGGGGGCGGCCGTCCCACAGGCGGCGCAGAGCTCCGCGATCACCTCGTCCTGCACGCCCAGGAGCTCGAGGAGCCGGTCAAAGGCCTCCTGCAGAAAACGGACGTTGTCCCCCACGTACTGCGTGGGGGTGTTGATCTCGTGGGCGATGCCGGAGGCGAGCTGGCCGATCGAGCGCAGCTTCTGGGCCTGGGCGAGCTGCCGCTCGAGGAGCTTGCGCTCGGTGATGTCCGCGCCGACGACGACGAAAACCGTTCCGGCCGGGTCCTGGCCGCGCAGCCGGTGGATGGTGAGCCCGAGCAGCCCCTCGCGGCCGTCGGGCCGCCTGCAGGCGAGCTCTTCGAGGCGCAGGCACCCCCCGCGCGATGGGCACTGCTCAAGCCCCCGGCGCAGGCGGCCGACATCGATCCCCAAGGCGAGCCCGCCGAGCGGCCGGCCGAGGGCCTCGGCGGCCGGCTTTCCCAGAAGCTCTCCCGCCTGCCGGTTCCAGCGGGTCACCCGCAGGTCGTCGGCAAGCCCGATCACGAGGATCGGAAGCTCTTCGAGGAGATCCTCGCAGGCCCCGGCGGCGCAAGCCGGCGCATCCTCCCTCCCCGCCGACCGGGCCGAGCTTTTCGCCCAACGCTCCACGGACGGATTCCTCCCCCGACGGCCGCGGCTCACCTCCGGCCGTCGATCCAGATCCCCAGCCCCTCGAGCACCCGCAGGGCCTCCTCGCGCTCCCGCTCGTTTGCGGCGCTCCCGGCGGCGATCACGGCCCGGAGCACCTCGTCCGAGAAGCCCGCCTCCTTGAGCGCCAGCAAATCCTCGACCGTGCTCAGGCGGATCGGCCGCACCCCCCGGCCGTAAACGACGGGCGTGCGGTCCCGGAGGAAGGACCCCGAGGCGATCACGGCCCGGAGGGTCTCCTCGCCGACGCCGGCGGCCTTGAGGGCGACGATCTCCTCGACGCTGAAGGCTCCGGTCTCGATCGCCTTCTCGCGCGCCAGGACGGCGAGCGTCTCGTCGCTCACGCCGGCCTGCTTGAGGCGCAGCACCGCGGCCCCGTCAAGGCCGAAGGCGACTCCCCCGGGGGCGAGGGTGAGCGCCCCCGCGAGCATCAGGACCCCGGCAATGCCCAAACCACTCCTCATCTTCTCGATCCCCCGGCCGCGCCCGGCCTTTCCTACCGCAGGAAGTCGACCAGGCTGGGCTGCAAAATCCGCGAGGCCGCGGCCAGCGTCGACTCGTAGGCGACCTCGAGGTTCTTCAGCTCGACGATCGCCTGGGCCACATCGGCGTCCTCGTCGCGGCCGATCGCCGCCTGGACGGCCGCCCGCACGCGCGCAAGGTGCTCCCCCGTCGCCTGAAGGCGATAGGCCTGGGGCGCAACCTCGGCGCGCTTGTTGCGCAGCTGCACCTCGGCCCGCTCCAGGGGCTCGATCACGGCGCGGATCTGCACCGTGCCCTCCGCCAAATCGGGATTCTCGAGGCCGGCGACGAGGTCGCGCAGCGCGTCGAAGAGATTCACCCCGCCGGCGCCTGCGTTCTGGAAATAGTTGCGGCCGTCGGCGTCCACGGCGACCCGCCCGCCGCCCGGCAGGGGGATGAGAAATTCGCCGCGCTCGCCGCGGTAGGTGACGTTTCCGTCCTCGTCCCGCACGAAGGGGGCGGCATCCTTGCGGTCCCCGCCGAAGACATAGTCGCCGTTCCAGCGCGCATTGGCGAGCTGCAGGACCTGGTCGGCGATCTCTTGAATCGTGGTCGCGGCCAGCGCCCGCTCCTCGGCGCTCACCCCGCCGGCGCTTTTTTCCTCGGCCGTGCGCCGGGCCTGCCGGACGAGATCGCCGATTAGCTTGAGGGTTTCCTCGTTGAATTCGAGCCGGCTCTTCCCCTGCTGGATGCCGGAGGCGTACTTCTCGAGGCCGGCCAGCGCCGCCCGTCCCGAGAGCGCCCGCCCCGCACCGGCCGGATCGTCGGAGGGGCGGTTGATGCGCTTCTGGGTCGCGATCCGCTCCTGCTGCACGATCATCGCCTGGGTCTGGCGCCTGAGCGCGCCCGTGAACATCCGGGCCATCATGGTCTGGGTGATCCTCATGGGGCCTCCTTGCCGCGTGATCAACGCACCATGCTCATCAGGGAATCGAGCAGGTCATCGGCCAGGCTGACGAGCTTGGCGGCCGCCTGGTAGGCCGCCTGGTACTTGAGCAGGTTGACCATCTCCTCGTCGAGCGAAACCCCGGAGACGGCCTCGCGGCGGTTTTCGAGAAAGCCGAGCATGTCGCCCTCGTGCTGCGCCTGGGCGCGGGCCTGCTGGACGTCGAAGCCGACGAGGCTGACGAGCCCCTGAGCGGCCTCCTCGAAGGTGGCCGTGCCCCCGCGCAAGAGCGGCGTCTCCCGGAGGGCGAGCAGCCGCATCGCGTTCTCGGCGTTGCCGGGAACCCCGGCCGCCGTAGCGGATGCAGCCAGGAGCCGGGGGTCGCCTTCCACCGCGGGGTTCAGCCGCAGGTCGGCCGCCCCGGTCCCGGTGAAGAGCGCCGTCCCCGTGGTCCCGTCCGCCCCGTATCCCGCGGCGTGGACGTCGTTCACCGCCTCCAGCAGGCCGCGGGCGAGCTCGTCGAGCCGCTCGCGGTAGGCGACGAGGCGCTCGTCGCGCACGGCGAGCGTTCCGCCGATTCGCCCCCCGCGCACGGCGTCGGTGATGTCGGTCGTCCCGCCGTCCAGGTCCGGCCAGAGAATGCGGCCGTGGCCGTCGCCTCCGGGTTCGACCCGCAAGGCCCAGGTGTTCCCGCTTTCGACGAGGGGCCTTCCGCCGGCGACCGCGACCGACACCTGCCCGTCGGCCGCTTCGCAGCTCCGGATGTCGATCCACCCCGAGAGTTCCTTGAGGACCTGGTCCCGGCGGTCGCGGTAGTCGTTCGCCGCCTCGCCGCCGAGCTCGGCGCGGGCGATCTTGCCGTTCAGCTCGGCGACCTGGAGGGCGAGACGGTTCACCTGCTCGACGGCGCTGGCGATGTCGGTGTCGAGCTCCCGCCGCAGGCCCTCGAGCGCCTCGGCCCGGCCGCGCACCGCCTCGGCCAGCCGGCCGGCCGCCGCCGCGGCGACGGTCCGTTCCACCTCACCGGTCGGTTTGAGCGCCAGATCGTGCCAGGAGCCGAAAAAGTCGCTCAGCGCCGCTTGGAGGCCCCAGCCGCCGTTTTCGTCGAGGAGGGCCTCCACCCGCTCGAGCGCCGCCTGCTGCGCCTCCCAGCGCCCGCTCTTCGAGCCGGCATCCTGGATCTGGACCCCGAGAAAGCGGTCGTAGACGCGCTCGATGCCGCGCGCGACGACGCCGAAGGACATCATCCCGGCCGCGGTCGCCACCGGGATGGCCGTCTCCAGGCCGATCCGCTGCCGCGAGTAGCCCGGGGTGTTCACGTTGGCGATGTTGTTGCCGGTGACGTTGATCGCCCGCTGCTGGGTGAGCAGGGCGCTCGTCCCGGTCGAGAGGACGCCGAACAGATGGGTCATGCCTCACCTCCGGCCGCCGCCCGGCGGCACGCGGGATCATGCTGCAGGGCCAGAAGCACGGCCTGCGGGATCGCCTCCAGGGGGAGCACCTGGCCGGCGGCGCCGATCTTCACGGCCTCCTTGGGCATGCCGTAGACGACGCAGCTCGCCTCGTCCTGGGCGATGGTGGGGGCGCCGCTTTCCCGCATGGCGAGCAGCCCCCGCGCCCCGTCGGCGCCCATGCCCGTCAAGAGCACCCCGACCGCGTTGCGGCCGGCCGTCTGGGCGACGGAGTGGAAGAGGACATCCACACTCGGCCGCTGGTAGTGGACGCGGGGGCCGTCCTTGATCCGCACAAGGTAGGTGCCCCCGCTGCGCGCGAGCACCATGTGCCGGTTTCCCGGGGCGATCAGGGCCGTCCCCGGGATGACGTGATCCTGGTCGGCCGCCTCGCGGACCTCGAGGGCCGTCACCTCGTTCAGCCGCCGGGCGAAGGAGGCCGTGAAATGCTCGGGCATGTGCTGCACGATGACGATGCCCGGGGCCGTGGCCGGCATGCCCAGGAGCACCGACTCGATCGCCCGCGTGCCGCCGGTCGAGGCCCCGATCGCGATCACCTTGTGGGTCGTCTGCGCAAGCAGCCGCTCCGGCGCGGCAACGAACGCCGGCCGCGCCGGTGGGGCCGTGGCGGGCCGCACCCGGGCCGAGGCGGCAGCACGGATCGCGTTCACCAGCGGCTGGGCGATGTCCTTGGTCGAATAAGAGGCGCCGGGCTTGCAGAGCACCTCCACCGCGCCGAGCTCCAGGGCCTTGAGCGCCAGCTCGCTGTTTTTCGGCGTCAGCGAACTGAGCACCACGACCGGCAGGGGATGGTGCTTCATCAGCCGCGCAAGAAAGGAGAGCCCGTCCATGCGCGGCATCTCGAGGTCGAGCGTCACCACGTCGGGTTTGAGCTCCACGATCTTGTCGCGCGCGGCGAAGGGGTCGACCGCGGTGCCCACGATCTCGATGTCCCGGTGGCGCGAGAGCTCTTCCACGATCACCTTGCGGACGACCGCCGAGTCGTCGACGACCAGCACCCGGATCATGCGCCCCCTCCTTGCGTCGCGGCCAAGCCCCGGCCGGCCGGCGGTTCCCCCTCGAGGAAGAGACGCAGCCGGCAGGCCCCGCTCTCGAGCGGAAGCCGGCAGTCGGCGGCCTCGGTTCCGGCCGCCCTCTCCTCCGCCCGCCGCAGGGCGACCGGTGTGGCGATTGAAAATTCGGCCTCCTCGCCGAAGAGCCGCGGCAGGAGGTTCCCGCAGATCACGTTGGCGAGCTCGCGCAGGGCGTCGGTTTGCTCGTCGGGGGAGAGGCCGGTGGGGTCGTCGACGCCGAGCATGTTTGCGGCGAGCTCGGGGAGCGCCGCCTCGGAGAGCGCGACTTCGAGCGCCCCGGCCCGCGGCCCCTGAAAGGCGACCCGCACCCGGAGCGCGGGGTCCGCCCCGGCCGCGGCCTCGGGGAGGTCGTCCGCGGCGAAGACGAAGGCCAGCTTCTCGAGTGTCTCCCGCGCCACGTCCGCGATTTCGCGTTCGAGGGCCTCAGGCATGGAACACCTCGCTTCCCAGGAGATCCTTCAGCGTGTCGCGCAGTTTCTCCGGCGAAAACGGTTTGTGGATGAAGCGCGCCCCGGCCTTCTCCAGCCGGTCGATCCGCGTGCGGCTCCCCTCGGTGGAGACCACCACGGTCGGGATCGCGCGGAATTCCTCGCGCGCGCGCATGGCGGCGATCATTTCCTCCCCGTTCATCACCGGCATGTTGATGTCGACGAGGACGAGGTCGATCCAACAGGCGTCGAGGATTTTCATCCCCTCGCGGCCGTTTTCGGCCTGGTGGACCTCGCCGACCGCCAGCCCGCTCAGCTCGATCGCCTTGCGGATCATGGATCGCATGACGCCGCTGTCATCGACGATGAGAACGTTGACCGCCATCGAACCCTCTCGGCATCTTTCCCGTTCGTGTCCCTCCCGCCGCGCCTCACGCGGCGAGCGCTTGGGCGAGCTCGTTTGCCCACTGGAGCGTGCGGCTGGCCACCCGTTCCAGGTGGCCGGTCCCGACCCCGAGCCTGCGGGTCACGGTTTCCGACGGCTCGGTCTGCAGCCCCTCGCGGCCAAGGCCGATCCCGATCATCCGGCACAGGACGTTGGCGACGTGCACCACGTCGAGCATGGGGTGGCTCGCCGGGGCCCGGTCGGGGTCGTGGTGCCAGCGCACGGCATAGACGATGTCGGCCGGGAGCGCCCACCGCGCCAGCAGATCGGCGCCCACGGCCGCGTGATCGACGCCGAGGGCCGCGGTCTCGGCTTCTTCGAAGGTGAGTCCCCGGCCGAGCGCGGCCTCGATCCGCGCCATCTCCTCGCAGACGAACCGGCCGAGCACGATTTTGCCGACGTCGTGGAGCAGCGCCGCGGTGAAGATCTCCTCGCCCGCCCCGATGCCGAGCTCCCGGACGAGCCCCTCGGCCGCCACCGAGACGGCGAGCGAGTGCCGCCAGAGCTCGCCCGCGGGCAGGTCGTAGCCTTCCACCGGCCGCTGCAGGACCGCGGCCGCGCAAGCGGCGACGACCATCTGGGTCACCCGCCGCAGCCCGAGGAGGCTCACCGCCTGACGCAACGAACCGATCCGCGACGGGATGCCGAAGTAGGCCGAATTGGCGAGCCGCAGGAGATTCGCCGTCACCCCGGGGTCCTCGCGCAGGGCCTTCTCGATCCGTGCCGCGCTGGCCTGGGCGTCCTCGATCAGGGCGAGCACCCGGAGGGCGGCTCCGCCCATGGCGGGCAAGGTATCGACCGATCGCGTGATCTCTTCGAGCCGCATGGCGCCCGGCCTCATTTCCGCAACCCCGGCTTACAGGGGTTTGCGCGTCCCGTTGCTGGCGACCACGACCTCGCCCGTTGCGAGGTCGAAGTGCAGCGTCCGGCTCTGGCTGCCGCCGACGTCCTCGGCGGCGAGCAGGATGTTGTTTTTCCACAAGAGCTTCTTCAGCACGGTGTAGTTCCGCTCCCCGATCTTGAAGACCTCGTTTCGCCCCATGGGCGCCCCGCAACCCGCCGCCTTCACCTGGAGGCGCGATTTCAGGGCCCCCTGTTCGTAGAGCGACCGGAACAGCAGCGGCACCCCGGTGTCGACGAACATGGCCGGGTTCGCCTGCGCCTTCTCCGGGTTGATGCTGGAGAGCGGCAGCATGGCGTGGAGCAGCCCGCCGATCTTCAGCACCGGGTCGTAGACCACCAGCCCCAGGCAGCTGCCCAGCGCGTGGGTCACGATGGTATCTCCCGCGGCGCCCGTCTTCATGTCCCCGACCATCACGGTGAGGTTCATCGGCCCCCGTCCCCCGCGCGACTCACTTGCGGTACACCGCCGGCCGGACGTAGCGGAAATCGTGGCGGATGGCCGACAAGCCCTCCGAATGCCCCACGAAGAGATACCCCCCCGGCTCGAGGATCTCCCAGAAGCGCCGGATCAGCTCCTGCTGGGTGGGCCGGTCGAAGTAGATCATCACGTTCCGGCAGAAGATGACCTGGAAGGGGCCGCGCATCGGCCACGGCTCCATCAGGTTCAGGTGCGCGAAGTGGACCAGGCGGCGGACCTCTTCCGCCACGACGACCTCCGCCGGCCGGGACCCGGGGCGCGCCTGGAAATGGCGGCGCAGGGCCGCGAAGGGCACCTCCTCCAGCACGGCGGCGGGGTAGACCGCCCTGCGGGCCTTTTCCAACACCCGCCGCGAAATGTCGGTCGCCAAAATCCGCACGTCCCGGCGCTCGATGTCGGCGAGATGCTCCCGCAGAATCATGGCCAGGGAGTAGGGCTCTTCCCCCGAGGAGCAGGCGGCGCTCCAGAAGCGCAGCTTCCGGCCGGCGAGCGCCGGGAGCACGGTCTCGTGCAGGAAGACGAAGTGGTCGGCCTCGCGGAAGAAATGCGTCTTGTTGGTCGTCATCACGTCGACCAGCTCGGGGATCTCCGCCGCCCCCCGCTCGCTTTCGATCAGCTCGAGATAGTCCTCGACCCGCCCGATGCCCAGGCGCCGCAGCCGTTTCATGAGCCGCGCGCGGACGAGGGCCTCCTTGCCGTCCTTGAGGTGGATGCCGGCCACGCGGTGGACGACCTCGCTGATCTTGCGGAAATGGTGCGGTTTCAGATCCTCGACCGCGGTCTGCATCTCCGGGTTCACCCCTTCCCCTAAGCTTCAGGCGGCCTCGGCCTGCTGGCGGCAGGCGGCCTCCTCGGCGCGCAGCCCCTCCCGCCGTTCCGGTGCGGCGAACTTCAGCAGCCCCCCCACGTCGAGAATCAGCCCCACCCGGCCGTTCGGCAGAATCGCCCCCCCGAAATGCCGGGGATGTTTTTCATCGCCTCGCCCAGGCTCTTGATCACCACCTGCTGGCGCCCCACGAGCTCGTCGACGACCAGCCCGGCCTGGCGCTCGCCGTCCTCCACGACGACCACGATCCCCTGAGCGAGGTCGCGGCAGGCGCCGGTGAGACCGAAGACGTCGTCCAGGCGGTAGAGCGGGATCAGGCGGCCCTGCAGGCGGAGCATCTCGCCCTGCCCGAAAACGGTGTGCACATCGGCCGCCGCAGGCTTGACCGAGCGCACGATCGCGATCGTCGGCAGCACGTAGGTCTCGCTTGCGACACGGATCACCATGCCGTCGATGATGGCCAGCGTGAGCGGCAGGCTCATGCGGAAGACGCTTCCCTTGCCCTTCTCGGAGCGGATCTCCACCGTCCCGCGCAAGAGCTCGATGTTCTTCTTGACCACGTCCATCCCCACGCCGCGGCCGGAGACGTCGGTTACGACCTTGGCCGTGGAGAAGCCGGGTTCGAAAATCAGGTTGAAGACCTCCCGGTCGCTCGGCTCGGCGTTCTCGGCGACGAGCCCCCGCTCGCGGGCCTTGGCGAGGATCGCCTCGCGGTCGAGCCCCTTGCCGTCGTCGCTGATCTCGACGACGACGCTCCCCGCGGAGTGGAAGGCCGCGATCTTGACCGTCCCCTGCTCGGGCTTGCCGGCGGCGCGGCGCTCCTCGGGGCTCTCGATGCCGTGGTCGACGGCGTTGCGCACCATGTGCACGAGGGGGTCATTCACCACGTCGACGAGGTTGCGGTCGATCTCGGTGTCCTCCCCCTCGGTCACGAACACGACGTTCTTGCCGAGCTTGCGCCCGACGTCGCGGGCGAGCCGGGCCATTTTGTTGAAGGTCGCCTTGAGCGGCACCATGCGCATCGACATGCTGATGTCCTGGAGCTCGCGCACGATCTTGCTCGTGTGGGCGACCTTCTTGGCGAGCCCGTGGTGGCCGCCCCCGGTCACGAGCGCGTCCTGGGCCACCATGGAGTGGGCGATGACCAGCTCGCCCACCATGTCGATCAGGCGGTCGAGCCGCTGCGTGCTCACGCGCACCGAGGATTCGACCGCGGTCGCGCCGGCGCGCATCTGCTTCTGGACGCGCAGGGCCTGGCTCACGTCGGCGAGGCTCGCGGCCTGCGACTTGACCAGCGCGACCCCGGCCTTTTCCTCCGGGAAGCGCCGGAGCGCCTCCTCGAGCGCCTCGCGCGGCACCTTTCCCTGCGCCACCAGGATGTCGCCGATGCGGGGGGCCTGCGCGTCGCTGGGCTCCTCGGAGACGCCGTGGCTCTCGGGGTCCTTGAGGACCTCGAGCAGGCGGTCGTAGCCCGCGGGCTTGGCGAGGCACCCTCCGGCCAGGGCCTGGCCGACCCCGGCGACCAGCTGCTTGATCGCATCGAGCGCCTGGAGGCTCAGATCGGCGTAGCCGCCGCGGTAGCGGATCTCGCCGTCCCGCACCCGGCTGAGGAGGGTCTCGGCGTGATGACCGAGCTCGTTGATCAGGGTGAGCTCGAGAAAGCCGGCCGTGCCCTTGATCGTGTGGAAGGCGCGAAAGACGCGGCCCACGGCCTCAAGGTCGTCGGGGTCGTGCTCGAGCGAGAGCAGCGCCTCCTCGGCGTTCTGGATGAGATCGGTGCTCTCGGTGATGAACTCGGCGAGGAGATCGGGGTCGGCGCCCCGGGGCATGAAGTTTTCGGGCTCCGCCGCGGCGGGGGCGGCCTCCGGCGCGGGGGGCTCCACGGCTGCGGGAGGCGCGGGAGGCGCCTCGGCCGGCGGGCGTTCTTCCTCCAGGGTCCCGAGCGCCTCATCGATCAGCGCGGCGACCCGCGCCGCCCGCTCTTCGCCGCCCGAATCCGGCGCGGCCGCGGCCTCCTGCCGGCAAAGGCGAGCGGCCTCGGCCGCCGCCTCCCGGCCGCGCGGGGGAAGATCGGGCGATTGCGCGACGGGCTCAAGCAGCGCGGCCTCGGCCGACCAGGCGGCCGGGTCGCCCGGCTCTATCGAAAGCAGCCGGGCGAGCGCCTCCTGGAGCACGGCGCCGGCCGGCTCCCCGGATGCCGCCCGGGCGCCGGGGGCGTTGGCGCACACGCGGTGGATCTCCTCTTCGATGCGGGCGAGGGCTGCGGCGTCGGCTTGGCCGGCGATGCCCTCGGATGCGGCCTTGAGCGCCGCGGAGAGCGCCTCCACCACGGCGAGCGAGCAGCCGGATGCGCCGCAGCCGATTCGGCTCAGGGCGCCGGCCGCCGCGTTGAGAAGCGATTTCACGGCACCGGCCCGAACCGGGACCTTTGCGGCGATCCCTTCGATCTCGGAGGCGGCGGCACGCCAGGCCTGGGCGTCATCGAGCCGCATCTCCTCCAGGCTCTCGCGCAGTCCGTCCAACCGCCGGCAGAGGTTGCGCTCATTTCTGCTCATCGCCCGACTCCCCCTTGACCCCTCGGATTTCCGTTGCGTTCAGGCATCCCGCGATACGAGGGCCCCGCCCCGGCGGCCTTCCTCGAGACGCCCCTCGCTGCCGTAGCGCACCCCGCCCGCGGAAAGGCCCCGGGCGGTGTCGAAAAGCGCCTGCGCCAGCTCCGCCGCCCTCCGGCAATCCAGGCTCGCGCGTCCCTGGAGGTCCCGGAGTCTCTGGAGCAGGCCGGAGATCTCCTCGCGCAGATCGCTCAGCACGCGGCCCTCGACGGGAGGGGCGAGATGGACGACCCGACGGAGGGTGATCTCCGCGGCGGCACACCCCAAGCTCGCCGCCAGCCCCGCGATCCACTCGCCGCGCAGCCCCTCGGCCTCCCGCATGCGCTGCTGCAGGCGGCTCATCTCGCCGACCAGCGAGGAAACCCCTTCCGGATCAGCGGCCGCGGAGGCCGCCGCCAGGCGCTCGAGAGCCGCGACCCAGGCGCGGCAGATCTCCGCCTCCCGCTTCAGCAGCGCGACCAGTCTGCGAAAATCGATCTCCATCGCACCCGGGCCCGGCAGGCGGGCCGCTCAAGCTCTCTATCGGAAGAACGCGCCCTCGGCTTTAGTCCGACTGCCGGCTGCTTCCCGGGCCGGCCGGCCGGTCGGATAACCGGGGGACGAGCTGCTCGTAGAGCAGCCGCGAAAGTCCCAGGCCCCCGGAGGAGGCCATCACGCGCGCCCGCTCGGCGTCGAGAAACGAGGTGTAGAGCTCCTCCGCCCGGCCGCCGTCGAAGAGGCCCGCGCGATCGATCGTCTTGCGCATTTCGCCGAGCAGGTGCTGGAGGAAGAGCGACTCCATCTCCTGGCAGGCGGCCTTCAAGCCCTCGTCCGCGCCCCCCCGGCCCGCGGGGGCGGCGGCGGGCCGCAAGGGGCGTCCTTCCCGGGAAACGAGGGCGGGGCTTGCGCCCCGGAGCGGATCGGGCATCACATGATCTCCAGCTCGGCCTGCAGGGCGCCCGCGGCGCGAAGCGCCTGCAGGATCGAAATCAAATCGCGCGGGCTCACGCCGAGGGCGTTCAGCGCGCGCACCACCTCGCCGATGCTCACCCCGGTGGGCACGATCTGCAGCGGCGCGCGGCCCTCCTGGACGAAGGTCTGGGACTCCTGGGTGACGACCGTCCGGCCGCCCGGGGCGAAGGGCAGCGCCTGCGAGACCTGCGGGGTTTGCTTGATCTCGACGCTCAGGTTGCCGTGGGCGATCGCCACGGTCGCGATGCGCACGTTCTCCCCCATGATGACCGTTCCCGTGCGCTCGTTGATCACCACCCGCGAGATCGCATCCGGGGCGACCTGGAAGTTCTCGATCTGGGCGATGAGCGGGGCGACCCGGCCGCGGTACTCGGGCGGGACCTGGACCTGGATCGTCCCGGAGTCGACCGCCCGGGCCGCCGCGAGCGCCAGCCCCTCGTTGATCGCGCGGGCGACCCGCTCCGCGGTGGTGAAATCGGGCTTGTGGATCGAGAGCGCCAGTTCCTCCTTCTGGTTGAGCTGGAAGGGGATCTCCCGCTCCACGGTCGCCCCCTGGACCACGCGGCCGACGGTGGGGAAATTCTTGGCGACCTTGTCCCCCGAGCCGCCGCCCACGAGGAAGCCGCCCGTGGCGACCGGTCCCTGGGCGACGGCGTAGACCTGGCCGTCGGCCCCCTTGAGGGGGGTGAGGAGCAGGGTGCCGCCCTGGATCGTCTTGGCGTCGCCGATCGAGTTGACCAGCGCGTCCAGCCGGGAGCCCACGCGCGAAAAGGGGGGGAGATCCGCGGTCACCATGACCGCGGCCACGTTTTTCACCTTGATGTCCTCGGGGGAGATCGTCACCCCCATCTTCTCCAGCATGGCCGACATCGACTGGAGGGTGAACTGGGTGCTCGTGCTGTCGCCGCTGCCGGCGAGCCCGACGACGAGCCCGTAGCCGACCAGCTGGTTGGGCCGCACGCCGCGGAAGGTGGCGATGTCCTTGATGCGCACGCCCAGGGCGTCCGGGGCGGGAAGGGCGAGCAGGGCGAGCAGGGCGGCGACGAGGGCGCGGTGGGGTCGACGGCGCATGGGGCTTCCTCGCTTCAGAACGGCCAGACGGTCTCCAGGAAGGTCGCCAGCCAGCCGGGCCGCTGGCGGTCGTCGACGACCCCCGAGCCGCTGTAGGCGATCTTCGCGTCGGAGACGAAGATCGACTTGATGACGTTGTCGCTGCCGATGTCGCGCGGCCGGATCGTCCCGGAGAGGATGATGATCTGGTTTTCGTGGTTGACCAGCACCTCGCGCGTGCCCACGATGCGCAGGTTGCCGTTCGGCATGACCTCGGTCACGCGGCAGGTGATGTAGGCGGTGAGGTCCCCGCTGCGCGTGGTCGTGCCGTCGCCCTCGAAATCGCTCTTCATGCCGCCCTTGACCGAGACCGCGCCGAAGGGGTTGACCTTGGGGAAGTCGCTTCCCAGCCAACGCAGCAGCTTGTCCTGCCACCAGGTGTCCACCCCCATGGCGGCATCGATCCCGGCCGTGAGGCTCGAGTCGCGCGCGGTCTTGGTGTTCGCCTTGTTGGTCGCCTTGGAGGACTCCTGGACCTTGACCGTCACGATGTCGCCCACGCGCCGGGCCTTGGTGTCCTGGAAGAGCCCGGTCATCGCCGAGCCGTCGGTGAAGAGCGAGTTTTCCTGATAGGCCGCCTGGCGCTCGGCCGCCTGGCGCTCGAAGGCCTCGGCCGGCGGCGGGGGCACCTGCGGCACGATGAGCGGCTGCCGGGCGGCGCACCCGGCCGCGAGCGTTAGGCCGGCGCAGAGCGCCGCGACCCGCATTCCGCGAAGCCATCCTCGGACCATGAGGCCCTCCTCCCTTACGCCCGTCGCGGGCGGCTAGAATTCGATGCGCACCGTGCGCTCGTCGACCACCCGGGCGGCGACGGCCTTGTTGGAGTCGAGGTTCACCACCTGGATCATCTCGCCCACCGCCCCGCGCTGGCGGGCCACCCCGGAGGCCGTGATCCGCAACCCGGCCGACTCGGCGACGATGCGCACGCGGTCGCCGTTTTTGACCACGGGCCGGGCCTCGAGCAGATCCGAGGTGATCACGGCCCCCGCCTCGACCGGCCGCTTCACCCTCTGGCCGAGGACGGCCTCGGGCCGCGCGAGCGCATCCTGCGGCAGCCCGGCGGCATCCCGCTCGGCGACCGCGACGTCCTCCTCGGAAAGGGGCTTGAACCTTCCGAGAGGCCGCCGGGCGACGAGCACCGGGACGAGCCGCTCCACGGTGACCGCGGCCGGGAAGCGCCGCTCGGGCTCCTCGGCCGCCTTCACGATCACGGTGAGCGGCACGGTCCCCAGGAGCTCACCGCCTTTCGGGCCCGCGACGCGGAGTTCGAGCGCGCCGGGCGGGACCACGATCGACTCCGGAACCCGGATCTCGCGGATGCGCAAGCCGTGCGCCGCCCCCCCCCCCTGCGCGGCGACATGACGGCGGACCGCCTCCTCGAGCGCCTGGCGCTCCACCACGGCGAAGGCTCGCCGGACGGCGATCTCCTCCGGCGCCTCGAGCGCGACCCGCTCCGGCAAGACCCCCGCGGCGCGGATCCGGGAAGCGATCCAGCCCGCCTCCAGGCGGCGCTCCCGGCCCGGAAGCGGGGCCCGGCCGAGGGAGACCTCCTGCAGGCGGTCGCGCTCCTGCGGGTCGGCCGTCTCGATGCGGGCGATCTCGCCCAGCCGGATCGGGTCCGCGACCACCTCGACCTGTGCGGGGATGTGCACCCGGACGGCGGGCGCGGAGCCGGCCTGGGCGAGCGCCGCGGCGTGCAGCACGACCAGAAGAAGAAACGCCGGTCGGAACAGGACGGTGGGCATCGCGCGGTTCTCCCTCCCCGGCTATCGCCGCAGGTTGTTTGCCGTCTGGAGCATGTCGTCGGAGGCCTGAACGATCTTGCTGTTCGTTTCGTAGGCCCGCTGCGCCGTGATCATGCTCACCATTTCATCCACGATGCTCACGTTGGACATCTCGAGGAACCCCTGGGCGATCGTGCCGAAGCTCTGCTCGCCCGCCGTGCCCACGATGACCGCGCCGGAGGCCTCGGTCTCCAGGAAGAGGTTCTTGCCCATGCTCTGCAGGCCGGCCGGGTTGGGGAAGCGCGCGAGCTGGATCGTCCCCAGCTGGCGCGGGGCGGCATCGCCTGCGACCAGAACGCTCACCGTGCCGTCGAGCCCGACCGACAGCGAGATCGCGTCGGTCGGCACGGTGATCTCCGGGGTCAGCAAAAAGCCGTCCGGGGTCACCACACGGCCCTCGCGGTCGAGCTTGAAGGCGCCGGCCCGCGTGTAGGCCGTCGTGCCGTTGGGGAGCGTGACCTGGAAGAACCCGTTGCCCTCGATGGCGAGATCGAGCTCGTTCTTGGTGAGCTGGAGCTCCCCCTCGGCGAAATTGCGGGCCACGGCGACCGGCCGGACCCCATGGCCGATCTGGATCCCGGTCGGGGCCTGGGTGTTCTCGGAGGTCGACCCGCCGGGCGGCTGCATGGTTTCGTAGAGCAGGTCCTGGAACTCGGCCCGGCTGCGCTTGAAGCCGGTCGTGTTGACGTTGGCTAGGTTGTTGGCGATCACGTCGATGTTCAGGCTCTGCGCCTGCATGCCGGAAGCGGCGGCCCACATGCTGCGGATCATGGCGTTTCCTCCACGGATCTTCTGCGGCCGCGCGCGGGCGCCCCGTGGGCGCTCACGCGCTGCGGCCCAGTTCGTTCACGCTTTTCGCGTTCATCTCGTCCACCGCGCGCATCAGGCGCTGGTAGGACTCGTAGCCGCGCAGGATCTCGATCATCTCCACCATGCCCCGCACGGCGTCCACGTTGGACATCTCGAGGAACCCCTGGGCGACGTCCACCGCCTCGAGGGGCAGCCCCCCGCCCGGGGGCGGGAGGAAATAGCCGTTTCCGGCACGGGCGAGGGCCGAGGCCGGGATGTCCTCGATGCGCAGGCGGCCCACGTCGCGGTCATCCACCCGCACGGTGCCGTCCCGACCCACGCTGATCATCGCCCTCCCCCCGGCGGCCTGCCCCCCCTCGAGCCGGATCTCTCCCCCCTCGCCCTGGACCGCCCAGCCTTCCTGGGTGACGAGAACGCCGTCGGCGTTCAGGGTGAAGTTGCCGCGGCGGGTGTAGCGGATGCCCTCGGGGGATTCGACCGCGAAAAAGCCCGGCCCGTTCAGGGCGAGGTCGAGCGGGTTCCCGGTCTGCTTGAGCGGCCCGGCGGCGGGGTCGACCCGTGCCTCGTAGGCGACCCAAAAGCGGCTTCCGTCCGACACGGCCGGATAGGGCGGGAAGACTTGACGGGCGTTGTTCTCCGCATCCAGCGCGTAGGCGCGGAAGGAGACCGCCTGGCGCTTGAACCCCGCCGTCTGGAGGTTGGCGAGGTTGTCGGCCGTGACCTCGAGCCGTTTTTCGTAGGCGAGCGCGGCCGCCGCCGCCATGTAGATCTCACCGCTCATCGTCGTTCTCCCGCCGGGGAACTCGGCCTCTCCCGAGGCCCCGCCCCCGGATTAGAAAGCAAATGCCGTGCCTGAGGCTCCCGCAAGGCGCCTCACCTCCCCCGCCAAGGCCGCCCGCCGGCGCTTGGGGCGCTCCGGCGCCGGGGCCCTCGTTTCCGGCCGGGGACACCGGGCGGCAATTATTTCCGGGCCGCGGCCTTCGTCGGCCCGGCCTGGCCGCGGCGCACCTTGAGGGCGAGCTCGGCCTCGTCGAGGGAGAGCCCGGCGGCGGCCGCCGCCTCCTTGAGGCGTTCGCCCCGCGCCGTCCGCTCGAGGAGGCTTGCGTATCGCTCCTCCGCCCCGGCGGCCTGCTCCGCAAACGCCCCGAAGCGAAAAGGCCGCGGCTCCCACGCCGGCTCGACCCCGGCGGCGGGAGAACCCTGGCCGCACCGCTCGAGCGCGCGCACGATTTCCTGCATCCGCGCCTGCTCGGCTTCCACGGCGGAGCGGATCATCCACAGCGACTGCTCCGCCTGCTGTCGAAGCGCCTGGAGCATCACCTCGCCCTCGAATCCCGCCCGGGGCGCCGGAGCCGCGGCAAGGCCGCGGCCCTTGCGGCGCCCGAGGACAAGAACGGCGAGGATCAGGGCGCTGAGCGCAACCTGGGTCCCTGCCGCCCAGAGCTCCCAGCGCCCGCCGACCATGGCCTCCCACATCGCTCGTCCCTCCGTGACCTGGGGGGTGCGGCTCAGATCCGGATGTCGATCCGCCGCCCCCGCGTGGGTTCTTCCGCATCGCCCGCCGCCGCGGCCGCGGCCTTTTCGTCCGGGGCCGCCTCCGGCGGGGGCTTGGCCCCGCCGCCCGGCCCCTCCCCCTCGTCCTTTCCTTCGTCGCCGCCGCCCTTGAGGAAGCGCCGAAAGGCGTGCTCCCGCCCGGCGTCCTTTCGCGACTCCGCGGGCTTCACCCGCTCGGCCCGGGCCGCCGCCGGGATGGAGGGGGGAAAACGGACCGGTTCCATGGGCGTTTCCTCGTCCGCGCGGCCCACCCGCCCGGCCTCAGCCGTCGGGGTCCTCGATCAGCCGCTCCTTGCGCAGCCTGTTCCGCAGCCGCAGGATCGCCTGAGAGTGGATCTGCGACACGCGCGACTCGGTGATGTTGAGGACCTTGCCGGTCTCCTTCATCGTCAGCTCTTCCAGGTGGTAGAGCGTGATCACGAGCCGTTCCTTCTCCGGCAGCTGCTCGATCGCCCGCGCGAGCGCCTCCTTCAGCTCCTTGAGCCGGGTGCGGCTCAGGGCGTCCTCCTCGTGTTGCACCAGAAACTGGGTGAGCTTTTCCTTTTCGTCGCGCGAGGCGACCCCGAGCTCCTCGAAGCTGATGAAGGAGATCCCGGCCATCTGCCGCGTGCGGTGGAGCTCCTCGAGGTCGATCCCCATCTCGCCGGCGATCTCGAGATCCTCGGGCTGGCGGCCCAGGCGCTGCTCGAGGCGCTGGCAGGCCTGCTCCAGCTCGCGCAGCTTGCGGCGCGAGGAGCGCGAGAGGTAGTCCCGCGAGCGCAGCTCGCTCAGGATCGCCCCTTTGATGCGAAACGCCGCGTAGGTCATGAACTTGTTGTCCCGCCGCGGGTCGTAGCGGTCGACGGCCTGAATCAGCCCGATGACCCCGACGTTCATGAGGTCGTCGAGCTCGACCGTGGAGGGCAGGTGGGCGGCGATGCGCTGGACGATGCGCTTGACGTAGGGCAGGTATTCCTGGATCAGTTGCTCGCGGTAGGCGGAGCGCTTCCGCCCCGTGTTCCGCGGCCGGCGCTCCCCGGCCGGCGCGGGCATGCCCGAAGTCGCGTAACGCAAGGGTTCTCCTCCCCTCAGGGGTGATGACCGCGCACCAGATGGTGCCAGAAGAGGTGCGTGTCCCCTTTCGGCCGGTGGGCGGGGGGGGTGGCGATCACCCGCCGGGCGAGCTCGGTGAAACATCGCCCGGCCCGGGACTCGGGGTAGAGCTCGCTCACCAGCCGCTGGTGCTTGACCCCGCGGGCCAGGTGGTCGTCCCGCAGGATGTGGCCCCAGTACTCGATGCGGATGTCCAGGAAGCGGCCGGTGACCAGCTCGAGCTGGCGGAACACGTCGCGCGCCTCCCGGGGGCTCGCGGCAAGGTTGACCAGCAGCTTGCAGGACTTCTCCGCGTACTTGAGCGACAGCACCTTCATCAACGCGTAGGCGTCGGTGATCGAGGTCGGCTCGGGGGAGACGACGACGACGATCTCCTGGGCCATCACGCTGAAGTCCATGACGTTCGACGAGATGCCGGCCGCCGTGTCGATGAGCAGCAGATCCACGCCGTCGATCAGGCGGTCGAGGTCGGAAAAGAGCTGCAGTTTCTGCTCGGCGTTGAGGCGCGTGAGCTCCTGGATCCCCGAGGCGGCGGGCAGGATCTGCATGGGACCGGGGCCTTCGGCCAGGATGTCCGCAAGCACGCGCTCGCCGCGGATGACGTGGGAGATGTTCCACCGCGGGGCGATCCCGAGCAGGACATCGAGGTTGCCCAGCCCCAGGTCGGCATCGAGGATCATGACCTTTTTCCCCAGCCGGCTGAGGGTGAAGCCGAGATTGGCGACGATGTTCGTCTTGCCGACCCCGCCCTTGCCGCTCGTCACGGCGAGGACCCGCGTCGGCCGCTTGCGGCCGGGTGGCGGCTCCCCGGTGCCGGGGCCTCCCCGCCGGGGAAGCGGGATCACTTTTCTGGAAACCGTCGGGCTCATGCCTGGACGCTCCCCTCCCCTCCCGCGGTCAGAGCCGCACCGAACAGCGCGGCCGGACCGCGGCCATCTCCGGTGCGGCCGCCTCCCCCCCGGCCATGCAGGTGCGGCAGGGTTGGTACCCCGCCGCCTCGGCCGCGGCGGCCGTCTCGAAACGCAGCAGGTGTTCGGCCTTGATGCGCCGGGCCCATGGGCAGCCTTCCCGGTGGTAGAGCTCGGAGTTGCGGTTGGCGACCCACGCGGCCGCGGCCTCCGGGGCCCGGCGCGGCGCCGCCCCCGCACGGTCGCCCGCTTCCTCCGGCCAGAGCCGCTCCACGAGCCACGCCGCGGGATGCTCGGCCAGGTCCTCCGGGATCCGCCGGCCGGTGCCGATCCAGGAGACCGGCAGGCCGAAGGCGAGCGCGGCGTTGAGGACGGCCCCCGGAAACGCCGTCTCGTCGAGTCGGGTGAAGGCGAGCGCGCCGATTCCGTGGGGGGCGAAGCGTCCGACCACCCGGCGGCAATCGGCGTCGCGCAACCCCGCGGGCAGAACCAGGTGGGTATCCGTGCAGCCGGAGGCCGCAAGGAGCCCCAGGGTCTCGCGAAGCCGATCCTCCTCGTCCGGGGCCACCCCGGCGGTGTCGATCAAGACCCAGTCGATCTCCGACCAGCCCTGGAGAGCGCGTGCGGCCTCCGGGCCCGAGCGGGCGGCGGCAAACGGCACGCCGAGCGCGGCGGCGAAGGCGGAGAGCTCCTGTGCCCCGCAGACGCGCCGGTCGTCGAGGCTGAGGAGCGCAAGGCGCCTTCCCTGCCGCAGCACTTCGGCGGCGGCGAGCTTGGCGACGAGGGTCGTCTTGCCCGCCCCCGCCGGCCCGACGAAGGCCGAGCGTCGCGGCGCCGCATCGGCGGGCTTGGCCTCCGCAAACCCGAGCTCGGCGAGGAGCGCGGCGGCCGCGGCCTGCAGCCGTGCGGGCGGCGCGCTCTCATTCGCCTCCGGTGCGCCGGCGAGCCGATCGACCCAGCGCTCCGCGATCTCGGGGTCGACCCCCCCCGTGACGAAGGCGCGATGAAGCGTTTCACCGCAGGCTGCGGCGCGACCGGCCGCGGCGGCGGGCCTCCCGCGGCTTCCCAGGCCGCGCAGGTGGGCCTGGAGGGCGGGCAGAAGGCCCCGGCGCCCCGATCCGGCCTCCCCTTCGGAAAGGCCGGCGGGCGCGGCCGGTGGCGCGGGTGCCCAGCCTTCCGCGTCGACCGCGGCGGTCACCTCGACCCGCGTCGTCCGCGACAGGCCGAAGGCTCCCGGAAAGCGCCGCAGGCTCCGGGCGGAGAGAATGACGGCGTCGGGCCCGAACTCCTCGCGGATCCTGCGCAGGGCCTCCGTCATCGACGGGGCCTCAAATCGCTTCATGCGCATCGCTCAACTCCACCGATCCGATCGAACGGATCTCCACGGTGTTCAGGATCTCCTCGTAGGAGAGGACACTCAGGTTGGGCAGGAAGCGGTCGACCAGCCGCTTGAAGGCCGGCCGCACCGCCGCCGAGCAAAGCACGACCGGCTGCACGTTGCGGGCGGCCGCGCGCTCGATCTGGCGCCCCAGGCTGTTCATCATGCGCTTGGCCGTCCCGGGGTCGATCGCCAAAACCCGGCCCGCCTCCCCGCGCTGCAGGGCCTCGAGCAGCGCCTGCTCGGTGTCGGCGCCCAGGGTGATGGCCGTGATCGTGCCGTCGGCCGAGGCGTGCAGGCGGGTGATCGTCCGGCCGAGCGCCCGGCGCACGTGCTCGGTCAGGGCGTCGGTGTCCTTGGTGACGGGCGCCCAGTCGGCAAGCGTTTCCAGGATCTGCAGCAGGTCGCGGATCGGAACCTGCTCCCGAAGCAGGTTCTGGAGCACCCGCACCACCGCGCCTAAAGAGAGCAGGTTGGGGACGAGCTCCTCCACCACCTTGGGGTGCGACTGCCGCAGGGGCTCGAGCATGCGCTGGACGTCCTGCCGCCCGAGCAGCTCGTGGGCATGGCGCCGGATCGTCTCCGAGAAGTGCGTCGTGAGCACCGTCACGGCGTCGACGACGGTGTAGCCCTGCGCGAGGGCGGCCTCCCGGGCGGACTCGCGGATCCAGGTCGCGGGCAGGCCGTAGGTCGGCTCGCGGGTCGCGACCCCATCGAGCTCGCCCTCGGCGCCGCCGGGGTTGAGGGCCAGGTGGAACTGCGGCATCAGCTCGGCGCGGGCGACCTCGTTGCCTTTGAGCAGGATGAGGTACTCGCCGGGGTTGAGCTGCATGTTGTCCTGGATGTGCACCGGGGGCAGCACCACCCCCAGCTCGAGCGCCAGCTGGCGGCGGATCGCCTTGATGCGCTCGAGGAGCTCGCCGTTCTGGCGGGCATCGACGAGGGGGATCAGGCCGTAGCCGACCTCGACGGCGAGCACGTCGACCGGCGGGGGCGCGGTGAAGGCCTCCGCGGCAGGCGCGGCGGAAGCGGCGGCGCGCTCCTCGGCGGCGGCGAGCGCGGCCCCCTTCTGCGCGGCCGCGAGCTTCCAGGCGAGCAGGCCCGAGCCGGCGGACAGGGTGAGCAGGGGCAGCGTCGGCAGACCCGGCACCAGGGCGAACCCGAAGAGGACGGCCGCGGCCATGCCGAGCGGCCGGGGGTGGAAGAGGATCTGGGAGGCCATCTCGCCGCCCAGGCTCGATTCGTTCCCCGCCCGGCTGACGATGATGCCGGCCGCGGTCGAAATCACGAGCGCCGGGATCTGCGACACCAGCCCGTCGCCCACCGTGAGCACGGTGTAGTTCTGCGCGGCGGCCGAAAAGCCCATCCCTTTTTGAAAGACCCCGATCGCCAGCCCCCCGAAGATGTTGATCAGGGTGATCAGGATGCCCGCCACGGCATCGCCGCGGACGAACTTGTTGGCGCCGTCCATGGCGCCGTAGTATTCGGCCTCGCGCGCGAGCCGCTCCCGGCGCTCGCGCGCCTCCTGCTCGGTGATGAACCCGGCGTTCAGGTCGGCGTCGATGCTCATCTGCTTGCCGGGCATGGCATCGAGGGTGAAGCGCGCGGCGACCTCGGCGATGCGGCCGGCGCCCTTGGTGATCACCGCGAAGTTGATGACCACGAGGATCGCAAAGACGATGAGGCCGACCACGTAGTTGCCGCCGACCACGAAGCCGCCGAAGGACCGGATGAGGTTTCCGGCCGCCGCGGCCCCCTCGTGGCCGTTCAACAGGATCGCGCGCGTGGTGGCGATGTTGAGGGTGAGCCGGAAGAGTGTTGCCAAAAGCAGGACCGAGGGAAAGACGGAGAACTCAAGAGGCTTCTGGACGTACATCGAGACCAGCAGGATGACCAGCGCGAGCGTGATGCTGAAGGAAAGCAGGAGGTCGAGGACGAAGGGCGGAAGCGGGATCACCATGAAGACGAGGGTCCCCACCACGGCCGCTCCGAGGCCGAAGTCCGAGCCTTTGAAGATCCGCGGCAGCGCCGCGCGCAGGGGGGTCGCCTCCAGTGCCGTCATGACCGCCGTTTCCGTTCAGGATCGCTCCGTCGCATCAGGCCACTGGTTTGTGCATTTTCCATGCCGCGCATCCGAGCCCGGCCGCGGCACGGCCGCGGCACGGGCGCCGGCGTTGGAATTTCTTGTGGATGTGTCGATCCCGACATCGCCCTTCGGGAAACCCGGCTTATCCCACCCAAGATCTGGGGGATCCGCTCCCCCGCCACGCCCAAGCGGCGGTGGAGGCCGCGAGGTTCCGATCCCCGGCCGGGGAGACCCACCGGCGCCGGCGACAATTTTTTGTCGGCGCTGGCCGCCGGGGCCCTGACGAAGGCTGCGGGGGCGGATGCGGGGGCCCGTTCAGGGACGCCGGCGGCCCTTCAGGCGGTAGACGTAGGCCAGCACCTCGGCCACGGCGCGGTAGAGCTCGACCGGGATCGTGTCGCCGATGTCGGTTAGGCGGAAAAGGGACTGCGCGAGCGGTCGGTTTTCGACGATCGGCACGCCGTGCTCGGAGGCGATCTCCCGGATGCGCTCGGCGACGTGGTCGGCGCCCTTGGCGACCACGCGCGGGGCCGCCATGACCTGGGGGTCGAAACGCAGGGCGATCGCGAGATGGGTGGGGTTGGTGACCACGACGTCGGCCCGCGGGACCTCGGCCATCATGCGCCGGTAGGCGACCTGGCGCTGGATGCTGCGGATGCGCGCCTTCACGGCCGGGTCGCCCTCGGCCTGCTTGCGTTCGTCCTTGACCTCCTGCTTGGTCATCTTGAGGCTTTCCTCGTATTGCCAGCGCTGGTAGAGCGTGTCGAGAGCGGCCAGGAGCGTCATGGCGACGCCGGAGAAGAGCAGGATACGCAGCGTCGCCTCGGCCGCAAAGCCCCAGACCGAGCCGAGGTCGAGGCGCACGAGGGTCGGCAGCTCCTCGCGCAGGCCCCAGACGACCGCCCCCGCGACCGACCCCACGAGAACGATCTTGACCACCGACTTGGCGAGCTCGACGGCGCCGCGCAGCGAGAAGATCCGCTTCAGGCCGGCTATGGGGTTCAGCTTCGACCAGCGGGGCTGGAGGGCCTCGGCGTGGGCTTCGAACCCGATCTGGAAGACGTTGCCGAGAAACCCCGCGGCGAGCAGGGGGAGACAAACCGGCAGCAACAGCGCGAACACCTCGGCCGCAAGCTCGGTCAGGAGGGCGGAGGCGTCTTCCACGCGCTCCAGGCGCAGCGCGTGCAGCCGGGCGTAGATCCCGGCGACGAGACGGGTCGCGCGCTCGAGGAGATCTCTCCCGCCGAGCCCCAGGACGCCGAGCAGGGTGAAGAGCATGAGGGTCGAGGGGATCTCGCGGCTCAAGGCCACCTGGCCGCGGCGGCGGGCTTCCTGGCGCCGTTTGGCCGTCGCGCGCTCGGTACGCTCCTGGCCCGCGGTCTCGGCCATGGCCCTTTCCTAGCGCAAAAGCTGGAGCATGTGGCGCGGCGCGCCGGCGAAGAGCTCCGCGAGGTAGCCGACGAGATGCGGCAGGGTGAGCCCCAGCAGCACGAGGCCGAGGGCGATGTTGAGCGGGAGCGAGACCACGAAGATGTTCATCTGAGGCACGGTGCGGGCGACCACGCCGAAGGCCACGGTGGCGAGCACGAGGGCGACGACGACCGGCGCGGCGGCCCGCAGGCCGTTGCCGAAGACCTCGGCCGTGAGCCGGGCCAGCCGGTCGATCGTCGCCGCCTCGGCGTGGAAGCCGTTCGGCGGCAGGATCGTGAAGCTCTCGGTCAGGGTGCGGATGAGGGCGTGGTGCCCGTGGGTCGCAAGAAACACCAGGGTGGCGACCAGGGAGAGAAACTGCCCGAGCAGCGGGACCTGGTCCTCGGTCGTGGGGTCGAGCACCTCGGCGATCGCCAGCCCCATCTGGTAGCCGGCGAGCTCCCCCGCGAGCTGGACGGCCTCGAAGATCACCCGGATCGCCACGCCGGCGAGCAGCCCCACCATCACCTCGCCCGCGGCGGCGACCCCGAGCCGTAAGACATCCGCGGCGAAGGGCAGCGCCCCCGGCCCCAGGCGCGGCGCAAGGAGCAGGCTCGCGGCCAGCGCAAAGCCGACCCGGAAGAGCACGGGCAGCCCCGCGCCGTTCCAGAAAGGGATCGCCAGGAGAAACGCCCCCGTCCGCAGGAAGACGAGCAGGAACCCCTGCAGCTCGGCGAGCGTGAGCGAGATCGTCAGCATGGCCCGCCCGCGGCACTCAGCGGATGAACTGGTTCATCCCCAGGAAGATCCGCTCGGTGAAGCCGACCAGCGTCTGCATCATCCAGGGGAAAAAGAAGATCAGCGCGGCGGCCACGGCGAGCATCTTCGGGATGAAGGTGAGGGTCATCTCGTTGATCGAAGTCACCGACTGGAAGATGCTCACCAGGAGGCCCACGACGAGCCCCGCGACCAGCATCGGCGCAGCAAGAAGGATCGTCACCTGGATCGCCTCGTAGAAGAAGCCGGTCAGGAAATCGGCCGTCATCGCCCCCTCCCCCCGTTCACGAGAAGCTTCTCACCAGCGAGCCGACCAGGAGGTACCAGCCGTCGGCCAGGACGAAGAGCAGCAGCTTGAAGGGCAGCGACACCATCACCGGCGGCAGCATCATCATCCCCATGGAGAGGAGCACCGCGGCGACGACCATGTCGACGATGAGAAACGGGACGTAGAGCAGCAGCCCGATCTCGAAGGCGGTCTTCACCTCGCTGATGACGAAGGCCGGGATGAGGACGCTCGTGGGCACCTCCGCGCGGTTGCGGGGCCGCTCCAGGCCGGCGATCTCGACGAAGAGCGCGAGGTCCTTCTCCCGCGTCTGGCGGAACATGAACTCGCGAAGCGGCACCGCGGCCCGCTCGAGGGCGGCCTCGCCGCTGATCTCCCGGTCCAGGTAGGGCCGGAGCGCCTCGCGGTTCACCTGCTGCCAGACGGGCGTCATGATGAAGGCCGTGAGAAAGAGCGCCAGCCCGATCACGATCTGGTTGCTCGGCAGCTGCATCGTGCCGAGGGCGCGCCGCACGAGCGAAAGGACGATCACCAGGCGCGTGAAGGAGGTCAGCAGGATGAGCAGCGCCGGGGCGAGCGACAGGACCGTCATCAGCAGGAAGATCTGCATGACGACGGTGGTGCGCGCCGGGTCGTCCGCCGCCCCCACCCCCAGGCTCAGGGCGGGGGCGACCGGCGGGGATGCGGCCGCGGCCGCGGCCGGGAGAAGAAGCGGGAACAGGGCGGGCAGCACCCGCAAGGCCGCCTTCATGCCCCGCCTCCCCCCCGCCAGCCCGCGGTCACCCGCGAGAGGTGCTCGAAAAAGGAAGCGGCCTCGGCCGGGGGCTGGGCGCGGATGCGCTCGAGCACCTCGGGCTCCTCGAGGCGCGCCAGAAGCGAGACCTGCTCCGGGGAAACGCCGACGACGAGCGCGCAGCCGGGCGCCTCGAGCAGGACCACGCGGTGCTTCACGCCGAGCGGCTGCGAGGCCGCGACGCGCAGCAGCCCGCCGGGGGAGCCCGCCGCGCGCTCGCGGACCCGGCGGCGCAACAGGGCGAGGACGCCGAGCAGCCCTCCCAGGACGAGGGCAAGGGAGGCGAGCATCTTGAGGGCCGAGGGCCAGAAGTCGGGTGCGGCGCTCATCGCAGCCTCTCGATCCGCTCCATGGGGCTCACCACCTCGGTCAGGCGCACGCCGAACTTCTCGTTCACGACCACGGCCTCCCCGCGGGCGATCAGCTTCTGGTTGGCGAGGACATCTAGGGTCTCGCCGGCGAGCTTGGTCAGCTCGATCACCGACCCCTGGCCGAGCTTGAGGAGCTCGTGGACCAGGAGCTTCGTCCGCCCGAGCTCGACGGTCACCTCGAGAGGGATGTCCAGGATGAACTCCATGTTCCCCGCAACCGGGGCGCCGGCGCCCGGGGAAGGGGAGGCCGCGCCGCCGTCGGCGGGCGGCCGGGTTTCGTTCGCCGTGGTCATGGGTGCGCCTCGCCTTCCCCCGGGGGCAGGATCCGGGATGCGATCTCAACGGCCCGGTTGCCCTTCATCACCCCGGGGTACGCCAGGTATTTGGGCACGTGATCGATGCTGAGGACGATCGCGTCCTCGGGCCCGGTCGGCAGCATCAGCACGTCGTCCACCTGGAGGCTCAGGATGCGGCCGATCGTGGCCTGGGTGCGGCCGAGCTCGGCGACGAGCGTCACCGGCACCTCGCGGATCAGCCGCTGCAGCGGGAGGCTCCAGGTGTTCTCGATGTCCCGCTCGCGCAGGTACTTGTGGGAGAGCTTGTCCTTGATCGGCTCGAGCATCAGGTAGGAGATGCAGAAATGCAGGTTCCCCGTGTACTCCTTGCTCTTGATGGAAAAGACGATCACGACCATCATGTCGTGCGGGGACACCAGATGCACGTAGTCGGGCTTGGTCTCGGTCTTCTTGATGCCGATCGTCACGGGGTGGACGAGCCGCCAGGCCTGCTGCAGCTGCTCGAGAATCTCGCCCGCCAGGCGCAGGATCATGCGCTGCTCGACCGCGGTGAACTCCCGCACGCGGTTGAGGGGCTTGCCCTTGCCGCCGAACATCATGTCGATCAGGGAAAAGACGAGGTTCGGCTCGATCGCCAGAAGCGCCGAGCCGATGAGCGGCTCCATGGAGAAGATGATGAAGCTCGTCGGCGCGGAAAAGGCGCTGATGCATTCCTGGTACTTCACCATCTCGGTGGAGACGAACGCGACCTCGACGCTGCGCTGCAGCAGGGCCGAGAGCGAACCGGTGAGCAGGGCCCCGAACTTGTCGTAGACCTCCTCGAGCGCGCTGAACTGGTCGCGCAGCATGATGTTCTGCGAGGTCAGGTTGTAGGGCTTGGCCTCGCTTTCCCCCTTGGCGGGCTCGAGGTCGACGTCCCCCCGGTCCATCGCCGAGAGGAGGGCGTCGATTTCTTCCTGGCTGAGGATCTGGTCGGGCATGGCGCGTTTCGCGGCCGGCTACTGGATGACGAATTCCTTGAAATAGATGCGGTTCAC
The DNA here is from genome assembly GCA_020725555.1 of Desulfatibacillum sp. Lineage (GTDB taxonomy): Bacteria > Desulfobacterota > Desulfobacteria > Desulfobacterales > SpSt-501 > SpSt-501. Next base: position 124,916 of record DYEU01000034.1, on the reverse strand, counting down.
GCGGGCCTTGGCGAGAAGCCCGTTCAGGGCCTGGGCGAGCTCCTCGCGCATGGCGGTCTTGCCCTCGGTCGTGCTGATGTCGGCGTAGCGCTTGGTGGGCAGGATCATGAGCACCGCATCCCGCAGGTGCGGGATGCGGGCGGCGAACTCCTCCTCGGCCGCCTTTCCGCCGCTCACCTCGAGATCCATGGTGACGCGGAGGTAGCGGTTCCCGCCGGGGTCGGCGAGATTGACAACGAAGGTCTCGAGCGAGACGAGTTTCCCCGCCGGCTCGGTCTTCGCCTTCTCGGCCTCGGCGGCGGCCTGGGCGGCATCGCCCGCACCCTGGAGGTGGCCGAGCTTCTGCCAGATCAAAAACAGACCCCCGCCCAGCCCCAGGACGAAGAGAAAGAGCACCCCCACCAGGATGGTCAAGAGCTTGTTCGACATGTCCGTTCCTCCGCCGCGGGTTGTCCCGCCCTTCCCTCCCGGGCCCAGGGGCCGGAAAGGCCCGCGCGCTTGGCGTCTTGCGCTAGGGAAGATGAGCAAGGACTGTGCCAGGGAGGGGAAAACGGCCGGGAACGGCGGGATAGGCGCAAAAAGCGGCTCCCCCCGGGTCGTCCCGGGAAGCCGGCTGCGGCGGCGTAAAGCCGCCCCGCCCGTCCCGGAGTCAAGGGCTTGACGGGGCGGCGTGCCGCTTGCGGGCCCAAGGGCCCCCGCCGGCGCCTCAGGCGGCGGGCGGGGGCGCTTCGCACCCCCCCGCCGGGGGGGGCGGCTCGCTCACGGCGCGGCGGTAGCGCAGGATGCGGCGGCTCACCTCCTCGGCGGGTTCCTTCACGATCAGGCGGTCGCGGTTGAGGAAGGTGATGACGGTGTCGGGGTTGGCCTCCACCGACTGGATGGTCTCGGCGTTGATGAGCAGGACCGAATCGTTCAGGCGGGTGACCTGGATCATGGGCGGCGTTCCTCCTCCGATCCCTACCGCTTGATGTTGATCAGTTCCTGGAGAATCTCGTCGCTCGAGGTGATCACCCGGGAGTTCGCCTGGAAGGCGCGCTGGGTGGTGATCATCTTCACGAACTCCTCGGCGAGATCGACGTTGGACATCTCCAGGCTGCTCGGGGCGACGGAGCCCAGCCGGCCCGTCCCGGCCGTCCCGATCAGGGCCTGGCCGGAGTCGAGCGACTCGGCGTAGAGGTTTTTCCCCATCTTGGTCAGCCCGTCGTAGGAGGGGAAGTCGACGAGCGCGAGCTGGAACATGGGGGTCATCTCGCCGTTCGAGTAGGCCGCGGTCACGATCCCCGACTCGTCGATCGAAATCCCCCGCAGCATGCCCGGCGGGTAGCCGTCCTGGTACTGGAAGGTCGTGCCCGAGGCCGAGGCGTAGCCGGTGATGTCGCCGAAGCTGCCGCCGGTCGGGTTGTAGAGATCCCAGGTGACGACCTGGGGGCTCGCCGCCCCGTTGGTGAGGGTGAGGGCGAGCGGCACGTCGGCCGCGGGCGAGGTCATCGCCCCGTTTTCGTCGAAGACAATCGTGAGGCTGGCCCCGCCGTCGATGGTGACGCCGGAGCCGGCCGTTGCCGGAATCGAGGCGCTGACCGACCAGGTGCGGTCGGCCGCCTGGCGGGTGAAGGTGAAGGTGACCGGGATCGCGTTCCCCAGGGAATCGTAGAAGGTCTGGGCCGTGGTGTAGCTGTCGCCGGCGACGGCGGTCGAGCTCAGGTTGATGTCGAAGTTGAAGTTGCTCGTGGCCCGCGGCGGGGCGACCCGCTCGCCGGGGATGTAGATCGAGGTGATGCTCCCGATGTTGCCGTCGGCGTCGAGCTGGTAGCCCTGCAGGCGGTAGCCGTCGGGGTTGACGAGGTAGCCCTGCTTGTCGAAGACGAAATTCCCGGCCCGCGTGTAATAGCGCAACCCGTTCGGGTCCTGCACCATGAAGAACCCTTTGCCGTTGATCGCGAGGTCGGTGGGGCTCGAGGAATTCTCGAGCGAGCCCTGGGTCCACTGGGCGTTTGCGCCCCAGAATTCGACCCCCCGGCCGACGTTCGCCGTGGCGGCCTCGCCGCCGAGGGAGGTGCTCAGGATGTTGGCGAAGTGGGCCCGGTTGCTCTTGAAGGCCGTCGTGTTGACGTTGGCGATGTTGTCGCCGATCACCGTCATCGCGGTGGCGTTGGCGCTCAGGCCGGAGATTCCCGCGTAAAGGGATGCGATCATGGCGATTCCTCCTGGGTTGATCTTCCTACCGCAACGCTTCGAGGGAAGGCTGCGTGATGCGGGTCACCTCGCCGACGGCCACCTGGCGCGGGCCGACCGTCAGGTAGGTGATCCCGTTCTCGAACAATACCCCGCTCACCCGGCCCCGGGCATAGGGGGTCGCCGCCACCGCTTCGCCCTTTGGCCCCTGGGCCTGGACCTCGAAGCGGTAGAGGCCGGCGGGGACCGGGCTGCCGTTGCGGTCGCGCCCGTCCCAGGTGACGGTCTGCCGGCCGGCCGCGAGGCCCTCGAGGGCGAGGTCGCGGACGAACCGGCCGGAGGCGTCGTAGAGGCTCACCGACGCCTGCCGCGCGGCGCCCTGGAGCTCGAATTCGAGGCCGACCGGCCTCCCCGCCTCGAGCTCCACCTGGTTTCCCTGGAACTCGATCTCCCGGCCGATGAAGGAGACGCTCTGGGCGTTGTTGATCGAGGCCTGGTAGAGCTTGAGCTCGGCGAGCGCGGCGTGGATGTTGGAGAGCTGCTCAAGCGAGCTGAACTGCGCGAGCTGGGCGGTGAACTCGGTGCTGTCGGCGGGGTTGAGCGGGTCCTGGTGCTGGAGCTGGCTGATCAGGAGCCGCAGAAAGGCGTCCTTGCCCATCTCCTTTGCGGCTGCGCCCTGTTGTGCGGCGGAGGTCTTCGTTCCCGTCGTGTTCACCGTGGAGAGCGCATTCAGGTCCATCGTCGTTCCTTTCCGCTCCGGCTCCTCGCCGGCGCAAGCCGCCTTCAGGCGAAGAGGTCGAGCCGCCCCCGGCCCGCCGCCGCCTGCCGCAGCCCCGGGGCGAGCTCCCAGCCCGGCGGGTAGGCCGGGCCGATCGGCGGCGCGGAACCCGCCTGCGACGCCGGCGGGAAAGCATACGACCCGCGGAATTCCTCCCTGCGCGCCGAGCCCTCGCGGCCGTCGGCGGCGACGGCCACTTCCAGCTTCTCCACGCGCAGGCCCTGCTGCTCCAGCTCGGATTTCAGCTGCGCCAGCCCCGCCTCGATCCAGTCCCGGACCAGCGGCACCTCGGCTAGGATGCGCACGGAAACGGCCTGGCTGGCGGTCGCGATCTGCATGCGGACCGGGCCTAAAAACTCGGGCTTGAGCTCGATGCGGATCTCCTCGCGCCCCCCGCGAACCTGGAGAGTCGCCCGCTGCACGATGGGGTCGAACACCTGGGAGCGGCTCGGCATGCCGGGAAGCTCCCTCTCGGCAGCGGCGGCGGGCGAAACGGGCGTGCGGGGCGAAAGCGGGGCTTCGGCCTTGAGCCCCCGCGGGCCGGCGGCGCCGGCCTCGGGGGAATCCAACGGCCCGGCGGCCGGCTCCGGGGAGGAAGCCGCGTGCGCCTCCGCGGGAAGCGGCCTTTTCGCGGCGGCAGCCGGTGCGGCGGCCGCCGCGGCCGGCTCAGGCGCCGGTGTCTCCTTCTCCTCGACGGCCGGCGGGGCGACGCCCTGGGAGTCGGCATGGGTGCGGGCCCGGGCGGCCGGCTGCGGGTCGGCCGGTGCCGCGGTTTGCGCAGCGGGGCGTCTTCCCCCTTCGTGCTCCGGCCGTGAGGTTTCCGCAGCGGGCTGAGGGGACGAAGCCGCAGCCTGGCCCTCGGCGCGGGGCTCGCAGCTCCCGGACGCGGTCTTCTCCGCCGCCTGCCCGCGCGGCACCCCCGCAAGGGCCTCCCCCGGCGGAAGCGCGCGCGCGTTCCCGGAGCCGTCCTCCACGGCGGTGCCCTCCCCCGCGGCCGGCTTCCCCGCAGCCGGTGAAGGAGGGGCCTCCGCCGCCTCGGCAGGCCCGTCGCCCGCCGCGAAGGCCGCCCCGGAGCGGGGGGGAGGCCCCGCCGCGCAGGATCCCGGAAGCGGAGGGTCGCCTGCGGGCGCCTCGGGCGCCTCGGGCGCCGGAGCGGTCGCGGGAATTACGCCTTGTTCGCCCGGTACGGCCGACGGGGATGAAAAAGGGGGCGAAGCCGATGCCGCCTCCGGTGCGGCCTCGAGGGCTTGAGCCGGCAAGGAATTCGCCTCCAGGGCGGCGCCCCCGGCCACCCTTGGGGCTTGTGCGAGGGAAGGGTGGATCGCCGCTTCTGCCGCAGGTCCCCCCCCGGCCCCCTCGGCCGCCCCGCTGCCGTTCCCGGAAATCCGCTCGGGCGCGGGTGGAGGATTTTCCGCTGTTTCTCCGTCCGCCGCCGCGGCCGCTTCGCCTTCTTCGGCCGCCGCGCCGGGGGCGGCCGGCGCGTCTTCCCCGCGCTGGAAGGCGCGGTCCAGTTCGCCCGGAAACCCCGCCGCGCCGGGGTGCTGGCCCGCGCCCGCCGCGCCCCGGGGCGCAGGCGCATTCCTCCCCGGCCCCACTGAGGCCGCAGGGGGGGCGACGATCACCGCTTCAGGAAGGGCTGGAACCATGAGCCTCCTTAAGGAAAACCGTCATGCGACTGCAGACGCCGCCGTTTCAAAGCAGGGAACATGCCAAAGCGGCCGCGGAGGTTTGCCGCCGGGGCCGGGGGGGGGACGCAACCAAAGCCGATCGCTTGCCATTCCGGGGTGTTTCGTGAAAGCCGCATGGACTTCGGCACCGCCGCGAATGCGGGTCGCGCGGGTCGGACGATAGGGAAGGAGACCGGTTCGGCCGGGCAATTCTTTCCGCGCGGGCAAACTTTGCCGGCAGGCGGCCGGCTCCTCAGGTACGCTCGAAGGCGCGGCGGCCGGCGACCTCGTCCAGGAACTTGCGCTCGGCCGCGGCGAGACCCGCCTCGTAGGCGGCTAGATCCTTTTCCCGCAGCTTCTCGAGCATCCGCCGCGCTTTGGCCGCCTCGAGGAGCTCCCGGCGGCAGCGGTGAACCTTCTGCTCGGCCGCCGCGAGCGCCCGCGCGCGCTCGCGGAGCTCCTCCTCCAGCCGGCCGAGGTAGGCGAGGTGGAGCGGGATCTCGGCGGCGCGGAACCCCGAGCGCCGGGCGGCGTCGAGCTCGTGCAGACCCATCCGCCGCCTGCGGCGGCTTTCGCGCAGGGCCTCCCGGCACGCGGCGAGGGCGCGCTCGGCCTCGGCGAGCGCCTTGCGGCGCAGCTCCTCGGCGTTCGTGCGCGCCGTGAGCACGGCCTCGAAGCGGAAGACGAACATGGCGTCAGCACCGTGCGAGGAGGGCCTCGAGCTCGGCCCAACTCTCCGCGAAAGTCACCTTCCGGTTCACGTCCTGGCGCAGAAAGGCCTGGATGTCCGGGAGCATGCGGATCGCCGTGTCGAGCCGGGGGTTCGACCCGGGGACGTAGGCGCCGATCTGCACGAGGTCCTCGCTCTTGCGGTAGACCGCGAGGATCTCCCGCAGCCGGCCGGCGAGCGCGCGCTGCTCGGCGGTGAGGAGGTCGTCCATCAGCCGGCTGATACTCGCCAACACGTCGATCGCCGGGTAGTGGTTCTGGCGGGCAAGCTCCCGCGAGAGCACGATGTGGCCGTCGAGCACGGAGCGGGCGGCGTCGGCGACGGGCTCGTTGGTGTCGTCGCCCTCGACGAGAACGGTGTAGAGCCCGGTGATGGACCCCGGCCCGGCGCAGGTCCCGGCGCGCTCGAGCAGCTTCGGCAGAAGCGTGAAGGTCGTCGGCGGGTAGCCCTTGGTCGTGGGCGGCTCGCCCAGCGCCAGCCCGATCTCCCGCTGCGCCATGGCGAAGCGGGTCACCGAGTCCATCATGAGGTTGACCCTTGCCCCCCGGTCCCGGAAATACTCGGCCACGGCCGTGGCGACAAAGGCCCCCCGGGTGCGGATGAGCGGCAGGCGGTCCGAGGTCGCCACCACGACGACCGAGCGGCGCAACCCCTGGGGGCCGAGGTCGCGCTCGAGAAACTCGTTCACCTCGCGGCCGCGCTCGCCGATGAGCGCGATCACGTTCACGTCGGCGGTCGTGTTGCGGGCGATCATGCCGAGGAGCACGCTCTTCCCCACGCCGGAGCCGGCGAAGATCCCGATCCGCTGCCCGCAGCCGACGGTGAGCAGTGTGTTGATCGCGCGCACGCCGAGGTCGAGAGGCTGAGTGATGCGGCGGCGCAAGAGGGGGTTCAGGGCGGGTGCGTAGAGGGGGTAATCGGCGGAGCCGGCCACGGGGCCCCGGCCGTCGATCGGGGAGCCCAGGCCGTCGATCACCCGGCCGAGCAGATCCTCGCCCACGCGCACCGCGGCCCGCTCCTCGCGCGCCACCACGCGGCAGCCGGGACCGATGCCGCGGATTTCCTCGAGCGGCAAAAGGAGCACCCGGCCGTCGCGAAAGCCCATCACCTCGGCCGAAAGCGGCCGCGCGCTTTCCGGGGTGTGGATCTCGCACACGGCGCCCAGGCGGCAGGCCGGCCCGGCGGCCTCGACCACCATGCCGACCCCCTGGATGACGCGGCCGCGCGGCTCGAGCGGGTCGATCGCCCTGAGCCGTGCGCGGTAGGGCCCGAGGTCCGCCTGGGGGGCCATGGCCGCGCTATCCCTCCGGCGGGGCCGGGGACGCCCGTTCCCCGAGCAGGGCCTTTTCCACCACGGCGAAACAGCGCTCGAGCCGGGCGTCGATGTCCCCGCAGTCGGAGTCGGCCAGGCAGCCCCCGGCGGTCACGGCGGGATCGGCCTCGAGCCGCACCCTGCCCCCGCGCGTCCAGGCGGCGACGAGCTCGGCCTGGCTGCGCTTGAGGCGCTCGAGATCCTCCGGGTTGAGCCGCAAGGTGATGCGCTCGGCGTGCTCGAGCCGGCCGAGCACCCCGGAGACGATCGCTCCGACGACCTCGGTCCCCGAACGCGCCTCGCGCCCCACGACGCGCCGGGCCACTTCGAGCGCAAAGCGAACGATCTCCTCTTCGGCCCCGCGCACGACCCGTTCCCGCAGCCCCTCGAGCTCGGCCAGGATCCCCTTCAGGCTGGAGAGCAGCGGGGCGAGCTCGGCTGCGGCCCGCTCGCGGCCGGCCGCCTCGCCGCGGGCAAAGCCGCTTTGCTCGCCGTCGGAGAACCCGCGGCAGTAAGCCTCCTGCTCGAGATCGGCGGGCGTCTTGCGGAGGGCGACCTCCTGCGGTGCGAAGCCGCCGCAGACCCCCTGCCCCGGAGCGGTGCGGCGGAAGGGGGCAGCCGCCTCGCCGCGGCGGCGGCCTTCGGCCGCGGTCGCGGCGGCGATCTCCGGAAAGGCGTAGCCCGCCCCGTCCCGGTGCCTGGGTTGCATGCCGATCCCCTCCGGTCAGGAGACGATTTCCTCGCCGCGTCTGCCGCTGATGATGAGTTCGCCCTTGGCTTCCATTTCCTGGATGATCGCCGTGATCGCCTGCTGGGCGTCGGAGACCTCCTTCATGCGCACCGGCCCCAGGGTCTCCATCTCCTCGCGCAACATTTCGGCCGCCCGCTCGGACATGTTCTTGAAGACCTTCTGCTTGACCTCGTCGGAGGCCGCCTTGAGGGCGACCGCCAGTTCCTTGGTCTCGACACGGCGCAAGAGCTTCTGGAAGCCGCGGTCGTCGACCAGGACGAGGTCTTCGAAAACGAACATCTTCTGCTTGATCTGGGCGGCGAGCTCGGGGTTGGCCTCCTCGATCTCGTTGAGGATGAGCTCGCTGGAGATCTCGTCGGTCTGGTTGAGGATCTCGGCCAGGCGGTCGATGCCGCCCTTGACGCTCGCCGTCGAGCCTTTCTTGTTGCGCAGGAGCTCCTGGAAGACGCGGTTCACCTCCTCGACCATGGAGCCGACGACCTTGTCCATGCCGGCGACGCGCAGGGCCACGTCGGTCTTGATCTCATCGGGCATGCGCGAGAGGACCTCGCTGGCGACGGCGGTCTTGAGATGGATCAGGACGATCGCCATCGTCTGCGGGTGCTCGTCCTTGATCATCTCGTAGACCTCCTCCGCGCTGAGCGCGGAGAGGGCCTTCATGCCCTCGGTCTCGCCCGGGCCGCCCGCCGCCGCGGAGGGGGGGCTTGCGGGGGCGGGGGTCGCGGCCGGGGCGCCCGCCCCGCCGCGTCCCTGGCGGGCGAGCAGGGTGAACTCGCGGGCCACGCGGTCGACCAGCTCCGGCGGCGGGGTGCCGATCTGCTTGAGGTGGCGCTGGATGCGCTCGCGCTCCTCCGCGGTCAGCCGGTTGAGGAGGCCGGCCGCGGCCTGCTCCCCCATCGAGCGCACGAGGATCGCCGCCTTGAGCGATCCCGGGAGAGGCACGGATTCTGCGGGCAGGGTGGTCATCGTTCAGGCTCCGGGGCTCAGCCGTTCTCCTTGAGCCAGTTGCGCACGGCCCCGAGCGAGGCCTCGGAGTCGCTGGCGACGAGCAGCGAGGCCTGGTTGAGGGAGGGCAGGCTCTTCACCCCGGCGAGCTCCTGCTCGAGATCCCCCAAGCGCATGGGAAGCTGCTTGACGATCTCCACCTCCGAGGAGACGGAGTCGGTCAGCCAGCGGACGATGGGTCGCACGAAGAAGAAAAAGAGGAGCAGCAGGAAGAGGCCGATTGCGCCGGGCTTGACGTACGGGACGACCCCCTCGAGGGCCGCTTTCCAGCCCGAAGGGGCCTGGGCGGCGTCGGCGAAGACCCCCTCGGCCGCCTGGAAGGGGATGTTCACCACCTCGACCTTGTCGCCGCGCTCGGCGTCGAAGCCCACGGCGCGCTTGACGAGCGCCTCGATCTTCTGGAGCTCTTCGGCGCTTCGCGGCACGAACTCGCGCACCGGCTCCCCGCCCTTCTGGGGGACGCTCCGATAGGTCCCGTCGACGAGGACGGCGACCGAGACGCGCATCAGCTTGCCCACGGGCTCGAGCACGCGCTGGGTGACCTTGCCGATCTCGTAGTTGACCGTGCGGTCCTGCTTCTCGAAGCTTGCGCCGCCGCCGGGTGCGGCCGCCTGGTTCTGGAGGAGGTCGGGGCCGGGGGCGTTCGAGCGGATGCCGGGGACCCCCTGGGGCGGGCCCTCGGCGTTGCGCGAGGATTCGCTCAGGCTCTGCTCGCTGCGGATCACCCGGTTTTCGGGAAGAAACTGCTCCTCGGTCTTTTCCGCCCGCCGGAAATCCATCTCGCAGGCCAGGCGCACGACGGCCTTGCCCTCCCCGAGGGCCTGCTCGAGCATGGAGCGCACCCGCGCCTCGAGCGCCTTTTCGACCTGGGCCTGGTACTCGAAGTGGTCGGGGTGGACCGCGCCCGGGAAGAGCTTGCCGCGCGGCCCGGCGAGCAGCTTGCCGCTCTGGTCGACGACCGTCACCTGGTCGGGCGCCAGGCGCGGGACGCTCGAGGAGACCAGGTGCACGATGCCGCTCACCTGCTCCGCGCTCAGGCGCCGGCCGGGTTTCAGCTTCACGGCGACCGAGGCCGAGGCGGGCCGCTCCTCGCCGACGAAGAGCGATTTCTCCGGCATCACCAGGTGCACGCGGCAGCTTTCGACCTCGGCGATGCGGGCGATCGTGCGGGCGAGCTCCCCCTGGAGGGCCCGCTGGAAATTGACGTTCTGGGCGAATTCGCTGATCCCGAGGCGGGTGTTGTCGAAGACCTCGAAGCCGATGCCCCCTCCCTGGGGCAGCCCCTCGGAGGCGAGCTGCATGCGCACCTCGGGAATGCTCGGGGCGGGAATCGCGATCGTGCGGCCGTCGCCCTCGAGCCGGTAGGGGATCTTCATCTCCTTGAGGCGGCTGATCACGGCCCCCGCGTCCTGGGGGTCGAGCTGGCTGTAGAGGACCCGCATGTCCACCCCGCCCCCCCAGAGAGCGAGTAGGGTGAGGCCCACGGCCGTCCCGGCCGTGAGCACGATCAGCGCCGCGCGGCGGGACGGGTTCATCCCGCGCAGCGCGGCGAGTCCCTGTTGAACGACTTGCGACACCGTGGCCATGGAAGACTCCCCCCGGAGGTAACGCTAGATCTGCTGGCGCATCAGGCTCTCGTAGGCGTTGAGCAGTTTGTTGCGGATCTGGAGGGCGAGCTCGAGGGCGATCCCCGCCTTCTCGACGGCGATCATCACGGAGTGCACGTCCTGTTGACGGCCGATCGTCAAATCCTCCACGGCCCGCTCGGCCTCGCGCTGCATGCCGTCGACGCGCTCGAGGGACTGCACCAGCAGGCGGCCGAAGGCGCCGCCTTCGCCGGCGGGTTCGGGGCGGGGGGCCGCGGCCGGGAGGCCGGGGGCCCCCTCGGGCAACCACGATGCACCGATCGCGTCCAGGTTCATTTGCCGATCTCCAGGGCCTTGAGGGCCATGTCGCGCGCCGCGCGCACGGCGTTCAGGTTGGCTTCGTAGCTGCGCGTGGCCGACATCAGGTTCACCATCTCTTCCATCACGTTCACGTGGGGCAGGGCCACATAGCCGTTTTCGTCGGCGTCCGGGTGCCCGGGGTCGTACTTGAGCACCGGCGGGCGCACGTCTTCGACGATCTTGAGCGGCCGCACCTCGCCGGGGTGCCCGCCCGCGGCGGCCCGGCGCAGGGCGTCGCCGAAGGCCCCGCCGGCGGCCTGGAAGACCACCTCCTTGCGCCGGTAGGGCCCGCCCTCCGGGGTCCGCGTGGTGTGGACGTTGGCGAGGTTGGCCGAAATCAGGTTGATGCGGAGCCTCTGGGCCGAGAGCCCGGATGCGCTCGTGCGCATCGCGTCGTAGAGATCCATGGTCATTTGCCTCCGATGATCACGTTGCGCAGCCCCTTGAGTTTCGAGGCGGCGAGCTGGGCCGAGGTCTTGTAGGCCAGGGCGTTCTCGGAGAGGGCGCCCATGGTGCGGTCGAGATCGACCGTGTTGCCGTCGGCCCGCAGGCTGAAGGCGGGCGGGGCCGCGACCCGAAGCGGCGGCCTCTCGCGGGCGGCGCCGGCAGCCGCCGGAAGGTGCCCCGCGTCCGTGCGCGCGAGCGCGAGCCTGCCCCCGACCGGCCGCATCCGCGCGAGCGCCTCCTCCACGGCGACCTCGAAGGCCTTGTAATGGGGGGTGTCGGCGTTGGCGATGTTGGCGGAGAGGGTGCGGTGTTGCGCCGAGCGCAGGCTGAGCGCGCGCTCGAGCAGGGCGAGGTTCCCGTCGAAGAGTCCCGTCGGTTGCGGCATGAATCAGACCTCCTCCCCCCGGGCCGGCCCGGTCCCCGGCCCGCCGTTCGTGAACGCATGGTGTAGCAAGTTTCGTTCCATCCCGTTTAACCCGGATGGGCCGCCTGCACCCGGCCGGCTTCCTCCCCCGCCGCGCGGTACTCGCGCAGCTTGTTGCGCAGGGTGCGGATGCTGATCCCGAGCAATTCCGCGGCGCGCGTGCGGTTGTGGTTCACCTGGCGGAGCGTGTTCAGGATGAGCTGGCGCTCCATCTCTGAAACCGTCGTCCCGGGCCGGAAGGAAAAGGGCGTGGGCTGGGAAAGCGCCCGGCCGGCCTCTTCGGCCATCCCCAGGTGCTCGGGGCAGATCCGGCCCTCCTCGGCGAGCAGGACCGCGCGTTCGACCCGGTTTTCGAGTTCGCGGACGTTGCCGCGCCACTCGTGGCGGGTGAGGACCCGGAGGGCCTCCTCGGTGAAGCCGAGCGCTGCGCGGCCGTGGCGGGCGCCGAAGCGGGCAAGGAAATGATCGGCGAGCAGCAGGATGTCGGCCGGCCGCTCCCTCAAGGGGGGGATCACGAGCTCGACCACCTGGATGCGGAAGTAGAGATCCTCGCGAAAGGCGCCCGCGGCGACGGCGCAGCCGAGATCGCGGTGGGTGATGGCGATGAGCCGGGCCGCGACCGGCACCGGGGAGGTCCCCCCGAGGCGGTCGATCGTCCGCTCCTGGAGCGCCCGGAGCAGCTTCGCCTGCAGCGGGAGGGGCATCTCGCCGATCTCGTCGAGCACGAGGGTCCCGCGCCCGGCGAGCTCGAACTTGCCGATCTTGCGCGCCACGGCGCCGGTAAAGGCGCCGCGCTCGTGGCCGAAGAGCTCGCTTTCGGCGAGGGTTTCGGGAAGCGCCGCGCAGTTCACGGCGACGTAGGGTTCCTCGGGATGCAGCCCGTGGCGGTGGATGAAGGAGGCGAGGAGTTCCTTGCCCGTCCCGCTCTCGCCGCGGATGAGGACGGTCGCCGTGCTGCGGGCGACGCGCCGCGCGGTCTTGAGCACCTCGAGGAGCCGCGGGTCGCGCGTGAGAAAGGGTTTCGCGCCCTCGGGGGGCGGACCCGCAGGCTGCGGCGCATCCGGCCGCACAGGCGGCAGCGCCCGGCGCACCGAGGAGAGCAGCAATTCCGGTGCGGCCGGGAGCGCGAGGTAATCGCAGGCCCCTTCGCGCACGGCGGAGACGGCCTCCGCGATCCCCGGCCGGGGGCTCGTGAGGATCACGGGCGGCGGGGGGTCGAACCGAGAGGCCCAGGCGAAGACTTCCCGCCGGCCGCCGGCCGCCCCGTCGCGCGCGACCACGAGCGCCACCCCCTCCCCCGCTTCGCGGGCAAGCCCCCCGGCGCCGAGCTCCGCGGCCTCGCGCACGCGGAACCCACCGCCCTCGAGGCTGCGGCGCAGCCCGGCCCGCAGGGCACCGTCCGGCTCGAGCAAGAGAATCACCCGTTCGTCGTTCATCGGCGAGATCGCCCTTCCGCGGGGCCGGGTGCGCCTGTCGGGCGCGACCCGGCCGCGGATCCTGCCCGCAGGCTCCGGAGCGGGAAGTGGAGCAATTCCCATGCCATGGAGGGCGGCGGGCGGGAAGTCAGTCCTCCTCGGGTTCGACCGCGCCGGCGGGTGTGAGGCGGTGGCGCTTGATTTTTTCGACGAGGGTCGTGCGGTTGAGGTGCAGGAGTTTCGCGGCCTTGTTTTTGACCCAGCGGGTCTTCTCGAGCGACTGCAGGATGAGGGCCTTCTCGAACTCGGTCACGGCGCTGTTCAGGCAGATCCCCTCGTCGGTCAGCTCGATCGCCGGCGGGGATGCGGCCGGCCGCCCCTTGCCGAGGAGATCGGCCGGCAGGTCATCGAGGCCGAGCTTTCCTGCGCCCTTGAGAACGATCAGGCGCTCGATCAGGTTCTTGAGTTCGCGGACGTTGCCGGGCCAGCCGTGGCTTTTCAGCCGTTCGAGCGCCTCCCCGTCGATGCCTTCCACGCTGCGGCGGTTTTTGCAGTTCGCCTGGGCGATGAAGTAGTCGACCAGGTGGGGGATGTCCTCGCGGCGCTCGCGCAGGGGGGGAAGGGAAAGGGGGATGACGTAGAGGCGGTAGAAGAGATCCTCGCGGAAGTTCCCCTTCTGCACCTCCTCGGAGAGATCGCGGTGCGTGGCGGCGAGGATGCGCACGTCCACGCGGACCGTCTTCGAGCCGCCCACGGGTTCGAACTCCCCCTCCTCCAGCACCTTGAGCACCTTCACCTGGAGGTCGGGGCTCATGTCGCCGATCTCGTCGAGGAAGACCGTGCCGCCGTCGGCCAGCTCGAACTTGCCCGGCTTGTTCGCCGTCGCCCCGGTGAAGGCCCCCTTCACGTGGCCGAAGAGCTCGCTCTCGAGCAGGTTTTCGGGGATCGCCCCGCAGTTGATGGAAATGAACGGTTTGTCCCGGCGCCGCGATTTGCGGTGGATCGCGCGGGCGACGAGGCCCTTGCCGGTTCCCGTCTCGCCGTGGATCAGGATCGTGCTGTCGCAGTCGGCGACGCGCTCGATCAGATCGAAGATCCCGCGCATGCGCGGCCCGTAGCCGATCATCTCGTCGTAGCGGCAGGCCCCGGAGGGCTCGGGCGGGGGGGCGGCGGCCGGAGCGGCGGTGAAGAGATCGAGCTGCTCGGAGGGGGGCTTGCGGACGGCGGAGTTCTGCACGGGGAAGCCTCCTCGATCGTCAGTCGTTGAACCGCGGTTCGTGACCCGCAGCCGGAAGCGAAGCGGACGCCGTCAAAAGAGGAGTCGGGCGGCGTCAAAACCGGCGACGTCGAGGGCACAAAGCAACATCCATGCCGCAGCCGTCAAGCGTTCGGCACCGGCGTCGGACCGCCGGACGGGGAGGAGGGCGGACCGGGGGCGCGTGGCAACCGGTGGGGTGGGGGCGGAGCCGGCGGGCACAAGATTTAGCGGCGGCCGCTCGCGGCCCGGGGGGACCCGCGCGCGACCGGGAAAGGGGCCGGCCCCGCCCGGCGAAGACCCGGGGACCGCAAGGGATTTGCAGATTGCAAGGCAAGGCGGCCCCGCCGGCCCCTTGCCCCATCGCCCGGCCGCGGGATGGGCCTTTTGCCGCAAACGGGGCGGATGCGGGGCGGCAGGCCGTTAACGGCCCTGAATCGCCGCCGTTTTTTTCGCCTTGAGACCTCGGGACACCCGGCCGGCTGTGCCGCGGCGGGGCCGAAGCGGGCGCCTTTCGGCGCAGAACGGCCGGGATGTGCAGAATGCAAAGGCCGTTTTCATTTTGCGAAGCGCCCGGGGCCGGGCGGATTTCAAAAGGCCGTCTTCGCCTCCTCGATCGAGTGCGTCACCGAAAGGGCGCTCGTCTCCTGGAACCCCTTGAGTTCTTCCCCCTGCTTCGGGGTGGCGACGAGCTTCACGGCGATGCTCGACTTCTGGCATTGCTGGATCGAGCTGATGATGAGCTTGATCAGCGAGACGTTCGTCTCGGTGACCCCCCCCATGTCGAGGATGAGCTTCTTGAGGCTCGCCTCGCTCATCTCCTTGATCTTGGACTGCAGCGAGCCCTCGATCTCCACGGTCACGGGGCGCGTCACCTTGGCGGGGAGCGTGAGCACGATGATGTCGTCGATTTGGGTGAAGTATTTCGCGGGCTTCGCCTCGGGGCTCTCCTCGGCCGCGCGCTCCGCAAGCGGCAGGATCTTCCTTACGCGCGCGATCAGGTCCTCGCCCTTGAAGGGCTTGACCATGTAGTCCCGGACCCCTTTCTTCACGATGTTGACGACGTTGTCCTTGCCGGACTCCGCCGTCAGCATGATGACGGGGATGTCCTTCAGGTCGGCGTCCGCCTTGAGGCGGTCGAGCATCTCGACCCCGTTCATCACGGGCATGGTGATGTCGAGGATGATGAGGCCGGGTTTTTCGCGCGTCGCCGCGGCGAGCCCCTCGACGCCGTTTTCGGCCTCGATCAGCGTGCAGTCGAAGGGCTGGAACGCCTTCTTGACGATCATGCGGATCGTCTTGCTGTCGTCGACCGTCAAGACCTTCAATGCCATGTCGTGCCTCCGGATGCGCTAGGTTGAGATTTTGACGTAGACTTCGAGCAGGGCCGGGTGGCGGCTGTTCTGGAAGCCCAGCCGCTCCTGCCGCACCCAGCCCTTCGATTCGATGTGGAAGTGCTCCCCGAAAGTGATCGTCGGGATCGACAGGGAGCAGGGAAACCCCGCGTCGCACAGACGCGACTTGAGATCCCCGCCCACCATGTTGCAGACCTCGCCGACGACGTCCTTGACCTCCTCCTCGCCCCCGACCTCCTCGGCGGGGACGCCGAGCATGGCGGACGTCATCTCGCGGGCGAACTCGAGGCTGACGAACAGGTTGACGTTGCCCATGACCGCGCCGGCAAACCCCACGGTCCCGACGATGTGCCGCCCGTCGGCGATCCGCTCGCGGGGCGGCGGCTCACCGGGTGTCAGCGACATCGACAGCATGGTCTGGAAGACGCGCTGCACGCTGTTCGTAACGAATCCCTTCAAATCGAGGCGATCGAGCTCCGTCATATCCCTCCCTGCCCTTTTCTCTGCATCGTTTGCGGCGCGGCCGGGGAAACGAGGCGGCGCCGGCAATGCCCTTATCGGCCGGGTCAAGGAAAAACTTCAGCGGAATCTGCTAGCGCAGAAAGGAGCCGATGTCGTCGAAATCGGCGAGCGTGGAGGCCAGGATGGCGTCGAAGGCCGTGGGCGCCAGCCTGAGCGTGCGCCAGGCCGCCGGGTCGAGCGCCGGGATGCGGTCGTCGCCGCCGGAGCCGAGCTCGAGCACCCGCGCCAGAATGTCGGCGAGGTGCACGATCGCCGCCTGCTCATCGGGTGTGCCCCCGGCGAAGGGGGGGTGATGGCCCTCGATCGCGCGGGCGAGGGCGGCGGGGAGGTTCCAGTGCTCGGCGAGCCTGCGGCCGACCGCGGCGTGGGTGCAGCCGAGGATGTCCTCCTCGGCCTCGAGGATGGCCGCGCCCCGGGCGACGCGCGCGGCCACGGCCTCGGCTTCGGCGGGGAACTTCGCGATCAGGACGATCTTGCCGATGTCGTGGAGCAGCCCGGCGACGAAGATCTCCTCCAGGTTGTCGCGGCGCAGCGCGGCGGCGATCGCCTTGGCGGCCACGGCGCAGCCGAGCGAGTGGTCCCAGAGAAGCTCCTGGCCGCGGCGCAGCGCGGGGGAGCGCGAGGGGAAGAGATCGAAGACCGAGGTCGTCAGCAGATGGTTGCGCACGGCCTCGAAGCCGATCATCAGCACGGCCTCGGTCACGGTCGCGATCTTGCGCCGGAACCCGTAGAAGGACGAGTTCACGAGCTTGAGCAGCCGCGCGGTCAGGACCTGGTCCTCGGCGATGATGCGGGCGAGATCGCGCGCCGAGGTGGCGGGGTCGTTGATCAGCTCGGTGATCCGCAGCACGGTGCGCGGAAGCGTGGGCAAATCCTCGATGCGCGGCAGTTCGCGCCGGAGTGCGGGGCGGGACATCTCAGCCTTCGCTCGCCGGCCGGCGCAGGCGGAGCTGGCGCGCCGCGGCGCGCAGGAGCTCACGCATCACGGGGTCGTCCCATCCCCGGCCGCAGCGCTCTTTCAGGCGCCAGGGGATCCCCTCCTCGTCCTCCGGCATGGCCTGGGACACGGCGACTTTCGCCTTTTCCCCCGGCAGGCGCACGGCGACCCGCCGGATGCCCCAGGTCTTGAAAAGCCTGATCGAGCGTTCCGTGATCCGCCGCCCCGCCTCAAGGAGCAGCTGGTCCTGGTGGGTGCGCACGGCCTCGTCGAGAATCATGCCGGGTTCGAGTTCGTCAACCGCAAGGATCATCGCTTCACCGGGCGCGGACACTATGT
The DNA here is from genome assembly GCA_020725555.1 of Desulfatibacillum sp. Classification (GTDB taxonomy): domain Bacteria; phylum Desulfobacterota; class Desulfobacteria; order Desulfobacterales; family SpSt-501; genus SpSt-501. The sequence continues at coordinate 107,861 of DYEU01000034.1, read as the reverse complement.
AGCCGCAGAAGAAAGTAAATTCATTGTATCACAGCCGGGGGGCCCCCGGAAGCCCCTTGCCGCGCCGCCTTCCCGCCCTCCGAAAGCGCCCGCGGAAAAAAACTAAAGTTTTCCCCCCCCGCCTCCGATAATCCCAGCGTAGGCGTCGCAATCGCGGGCGGGAAAGGAGGCGAAGGAAAGGAGGAGCCCCGAGACGCCGATGCCGTTCCAGAACACTCACGCGGAATGTAGGCCTCCGGCCAGAAGGCCGGGGCGAACCCACTAGAAAAGGAGAACGAACACCATGGCCATGCAACCCATCACCCTGACCTCGGGCATGCGGGCGAACCTTGTCAGCCTGCAGCAGACCAACAGCTTCATGGAAGTGACCCAGAAGCGCCTGGCGACCGGGAAAAAGGTCAACAGCGCGTTGGACGACCCCGTCGCCTACTTCACCGCGGTCGCCCACGAGCAGCGAGCCACCGACCTTGCCTCGCGGAAGGATGAGATGTCCGAGGCGGTCCAGCTCGTCAAGGCGGCCGACACGGGCATCGAGTCGATCAAGACCCTGATCGCCGCCGCGAAATCCCTGGCGACGAGCGCCCTCTCGGCCGACACCACGGCTGCGGCTGCGACGCTCGCCACGCAGTACGACGAGGTGCTCGACCAGATCGACCTGATGGTCGCCGACTCCGGCTACAAGGGCGTGAATCTCCTGAAAGCCCCGACGGATCCCGGATCGACCCTCACGGTCAAGTTCGACGAAACCGGGCAATCCAGCCTGAGCCTCCAGGGGTTCGACGCCTCCGCGGTCACGGGGCTCGATCTCGTGAGCTCCTCGACCAGCGCCTGGGTCTCGGGCGGAGCGATCAGCACAGACAACATCGAGGCCGCGATCACCGCGCTCGACAACGCCACGATCACGCTGCGCACGGAGTCGAGCAAGCTCGCCAACAACCTCTCGATCATCACCGCGCGCCAGGAATTCACCCAGGGGATGATCAATGTCTTGAAGGACGGTGCGGCCAATCTCACCAACGCCGACATGAACGAGGAGGGAGCGAACATGCTCATGCTCCAGACGCGCCAGGCTCTGGGCACCACCTCGCTCAGCCTCGCCTCGCAGGCGGCGCAGTCGGTCCTGAGGCTCTTCTAACCTTCTCCGCGGCGGGAGGGAAGCCCTCCCGCCGCGCTTTTCCCGAAAACGGCCGCGGCGGAGGGCCCCCGAGGGCATGGCGCTCAAACTCAGCCTCAAACCCGGCGAACGAATGATCCTGGGCGGTGCCGTCGTGACCAACGGCGGCCCCTCGTCCTGCGATCTTTTGATCGAAAACCGCGTCCCCATCCTCCGCGAAAAAGACATCCTGACCGAGGAGCAGGCGGACTCGCCCTGCCGCCGCATCTATTACACGATCCAGCTGATGTACATCGATGAGGGGAACCTTGCAGCCTACACCCGCCTTTACTGGAACCTGGTCCGCGACGTGGTTCAGGCGGCGCCGAGGACGGTTTTCCTGATCGATGCCATCAACGAGCAGATCCTGCGGCAGCGCTACTACCAGGCGCTCAAGCTCACGCGCAAACTGATCGACTACGAAGAGGAGGTCTTATCCCGTGTATCCGGCGGCGCTCAAACACTATGACCAGGTGCGGCGGGCGACCCAGAACGGCCGCGATCTCGAGGCCGAAGTCCTGGAGAAGGCGGCACTCCGGCTGCAGCAGTGCCGGGACCGCTGGGGGGAGAAGGAACAAGGCGACCGGTTGCACGCCGCCCTCAAGTACAACCAGCGGATCTGGACCGTATTTCAGGCGGAGCTCGAAAAGCCCGAGAACCCGCTTCCGGAAGCGCTGAAAATCGACCTCCTGCGACTCAGCCTCTTCATCGACCGGCGGACCCTCGAGATCTTGGCCGAGCCGAAGCCCGAGAAGCTGACCATCCTGATCGAGATCAACCGCAACATCGCCGCCGGCCTGCGAAGCCGGCCGCTCTCCGAGAAGGCGGCGGCCGCCTGAACCCCGGGGTTAAAGGAGTCTCCCTGCTCGGCGATCGCCCCGCGGGCCCCCTACCCCGCCGCGGCATCCGGGGCCGAGGCCTGCCGGTCGATCCATGTTGCGAGGCGTCCTGCCTCGAGCCTGCGGCCGGCGGAAGAAAGCCGTCTTGCGGCCTCCCGCAAGGCCTCGCCCAGCGCCGGCCCGAAGGGTGATTTCGCAAGGAAAGAAAAGGCCTCGGCCGCCCGCTCCTCCTCCCCCAGGCCGGCCGCGGCCACCCCCAAAAGAAAGCGGGCCGGAGCATAGTGGGGCTCGGCCGCGACCAGCCCCTCCAGAACTTGAAACGCTTTTTGCCCGTCCCCTTGAAGCAGCCGGGCATAGGCCAGGTTGAAGCGTGCTTCCTTGAGCCGCGGGTCGATCCTCAGGGCCCGCGCGGCGCAGGCGGCGGCTTCGTCGTATTCGGCCGTGTTCCAGTAACAGCCGCTCAGGTTCAACCAGGCCTCGGCCGATCGGGGCCTGAGGCGCACAAACCGCCTCCAGAGGGAGATCGCCTCCCGATGGCGGCCGAGCCTCGCCTCCTGGATCGCGGCCTCGCGCAGGGCGGCCGTGCGCGCTTTTTCCCCCTGGAATTTTCGTTCCTCGAGCCGGCGGTAGGCCTGCGTCTTGCAAGCCGTCCTCTCTACCCGGAGCGTCCCGTAGTGGTGCACGAGGAGGGGGCCATCCCGAATGGGAATCCCCGCGGCCGCAAGCGAAGGCTCGACCAGCTCGTGCACCGGGAAGCGAAAGCGGATGCGCGGGTCGTTGGGGAAAAGCCTCACCTTGTCGCTGGGAAACCACCCCAGGCCCGCCTCCTCCGGAAACTCCCCGCGGTTTCCGACAAAGCCGACGGCGTTTGCGTCATAGGAGTAATTCCGCGTCCGAACGCGGAAGGCGCAATCTTTGCGGGGGTGACTCGCAAGGAGCGTGCGAAAGGCCGGGAGATCTAAAGGCGATAGCGCTTCGTCGGCGTCGAGGACGAGGATCCAATCGCAGGATGCCTTCGCCAGGGAGGCGTTGCGCGCAGCCGAAAAATCGTCCTCCCAGGTAACCGGGAACACCTTTGCCCCGAAGATCGCGGCCAGATCCGGCGTTCGGTCGGACGAGCCGGTGTCCGCGACGATGATTTCGTCCACGAAATCGCGCGCGCTGCGGAGGCAGCGCGGCAGGGTATCCCCTTCGTCTTTCACGATCATGCAGAGCGAGACCGTCGCCCGCGCCCCTGAGATTGGGCGTTTGGGGCCAAGCGATTCTCGAAGCCCTAAGGCCGCGGAAAGAAGCCCCTCGTCGCCTCCGAAATCGGCGAGCGCATCTTCCACGGCGCACATGGCCTCGCTTCGGCGGCCCAGCCGCAGGAGAAGCTCGATCCGCAGGAAGCGGATCCGCCGGTGGAAAGGCTCCCGTCCCAGCACGCCCTCGTACACGGAAAGGCCGCGTTCGAGCGCGTCCCAGCGCAGGCACGCGGCGTGAAAGGCGAGCGTGCCGTGCCGCGATCCCGGGCCGGCGCAAACGGCCCGCTCCAAGGCGTCCAGAACGTTTTCCCCCGGGCAAAGCGCAAGCCTGCACCGTGCGGTGCCATGCCAGGCCGCGGCGCATTGGGGGTCGAGATCGAGCGCGCGGCGGAAATGCTCTCCGGCCGCGGCGGGCTGCGAAGCGGCAAGAAGCGCCTCGCCCTTGAGGCACAGCGCCGCGACGTGTTGAGGGTCGGCCGCGAGAAGGCGGTCTGCGATTTCCGCGGCCTGGGAGGCTTGCCCAAGCGGAAGCAGGCACCGCCCCCGAAGAAGAAGGAACCTGGGGTCGCTCTCCGGGGGCGGGCCTGCCGCAAGGACGGCGAGGGCATCCTCGACCCGCTCGGAATCGAGCAACAGCTCGGCGAGCGCCACCCGGACCGCGTCATTTCCCGGCCCGCGCTCGAGGCAGGCGGAGAGCCGGCCGACGGCCTCGTCGCAGCGGCCCATGGCATAGAGCCGCTGCGATCGGCCCACGATGTCCTGGGGATGCCCTTCACGCATCGGCGGTGCAGCCTCGCCTCTAAGAAAGAGAAGCCGGCGCGGCCTTGGCCTGCGCTTCGGTACGGCGGGAGGGGAGAAGAGGCCCTTTCCCCGCCGCGGGAGGATCCCATGCCGGGAAAGGAGGCCCGCTTCCCGCGCCGCGCTCGCCGGCATCCTCCCAGCGCTCGAGGAGAAGCCGCGCCAGATCCTCCCGCCCCCCGTGGCGCAGCTCGGCGGCCAGTTCGCGGAAGGCGGCCTGGGGATCAAAGCCGAGGGCGCGCAGTCGCCGCGCGAGGGCAAGCGCCTCTTCGGTTTTCCCCTGGGCGAAGCGCAAGGCGGCCATGCGGCAGAGAGCCGGGGGGTAATCCGCTTCATTCGGGAGCAGCCGCACGAGGACCTCTTCGGCGCCTTCGAGATCGCCCGAGGCCCAGTGGCCGGCCGCCAGGTTGAGCGCGGCCTCGCGCATCGCGGGGTCGAGCGCGAGCGCCCGTTGCGAGCAGGCAATCGCCTGGGGGAGCCGCCCGCAGCGCAGGGCGGCGAAGCCCGCGTTCATCCACGCCGCGGCATCCTCGGGGTGGCCGGCGAGCAATCGCTCCCAGAGACGCAACGCCAGTTCGTAGTCTTGGATCCCCGCCGCCTGGCCGGCCAGTTCGCGCAGTGCGGTCGGGTCATCGCCCAGTTGGTCGAGCTTTTTCAGACCGAGCGAGAGATACGTTTTCCCTTTTTCGATCAACCGGGCCTTGTCCAGCCGGCCGTAGTGATGGATGGGGACATCCCCGTCGAGAATCGGGATGCCGAGCTTCTCAAGCGTCGGTTCGACCACCTCGTGCACCGGGTAGACGAAGCGGATGCGCGGATCCCGCGGGAAAAGCCGCACTTTGACGCTCGGGAACCACCCGCTTCCCTTTTCCAGGTCGGGGTAACTCCCGTCATTGGCGACCCAACCCCGCGCGCCGCACTCTTCGGTATAGTTGCGCGTCGTCAGGCGGAACGCCGCCTTCTTGTTCCGCCGCGATGAGACCAGTCGCCGGAGGGCATCATGGTCCTGCGGTGCGATTTCTTCGTCGGCATCCAAGATGAGGATCCATTCCCCGCGGGCTTGTGCAAGGCCGACATTGCGGGCGGCGGCGAAATCGTCGTTCCATGCGGTCGCGAAGACCCGTGCGCCCAGCGCTTCCGCGATCGGTCGCGTGCGATCCGTCGAGCCGGTGTCCACGATGACGATTTCGTCGACCAGCCCGCGCAGGCTGAAGAGCGCCCGAGGGAGACGGCTTTCTTCGTTTTTGACGATCAGGCAAGCCGAGACCCGCGGGGGCGACGAACCGGCCGGTTTCGGACCCATCGGGCCGACTCGCCTGCGGACCGCCAAGGCGGATTGCAGCATGCCGTCGTCCACCGGAAAGACGGCCATCGCTTCCTCGATCTCGTTCATGGCCTCGTCGTGCCGTTCCCTTTTCAACAGGGCGGCGATCCACAGGAAACGAAGCCGGCGGTCCTCGGGGTGCAACCGCACGGCCTCCCGAAACAGCTCCTCGGCCTGAGGGGGCGGATCGGCGGCGAACATCCGCTCGAAATAGGCGGTGGAAATCTCGGGCTCCGTCGGGGAGAGAATAAAGGCCTTCTCAAGCTCCTCGAGGGCCTCTTGCCGTTGGCCTAGCGCAAGAAGCACTCGCCCTAAATCCGCCCGCGGAAGCCCCCAGGAGGGGTCCACCCGAATGGCTTCGGCGAAGGCCTGCTGCGCCGAAGCCATCACGCCGGCATCCTCGGCCAGCAGCCCGGCGAGCCGCCATGCCATGGGATGGCCGCCCCGGGAACAAAGAGCTTCCGCGGACTTTTGCTCGGCCAGATCCCGCCGCCCCAGAAGCCGATAGGCAAGCCCGCAGAGAGCCGCCTGCAAGGCCCCTTCGTGGCTCGGCGGCAGAGCCTCGAGGATCTCCAGGGCCTCATGCGGCCGGTTGGCCTGAAGGAGAAGCTCCGCCAGAAACAGATGGTTGGCGACACGGCGGGGATCGTCTTGGAGCGACCGGACCAGCCGGGAAAGAGCCCCCGTCAGGTCCCCGTTGCGGAAAGACTGCAGGACGTGCGACCGCACCGACACGTTACGGGAACCCCTGCGGCGCATGGGGCTTGGGTTTGCGGCAACGACGAAGACGTCGCCGGCAACGGTGTTTGCATAACCCGCGGCGGCGACCGCTGCACACCAGCGGCGGAGAAGTCCGTCCGCCCGGGCCGGATGGGGGGTGCTCGGGATCGGGACCTGCGCGATCAGCCCGCGCCTGAACAGCAGGCAAGACGGTTCGGGAACATCCACGGGGATCCGCCGGTACCGATATCGCTGCCGGTATGCCTCGGCCCGCTTCGCGTGATGGTCCGCCGCCGCCGCAACCGGCTCTACTCCCTGGACCCCTCCTCCGCCGAAGATCATCGGGGCCCAGATCCCGCCATCGGGAACCGCCTCGAGATGCTCGCGCAGCCCTTCGAACCAGTTGGGCAGCAGCCGGATTTCATCGGACAAGAGACATACATAGCGGCTGCGGCCAGAGTCGATCACCCGGGAGAGCGCCTCGGCCAGCCGGTCCGGTGCGCAGCAATGCGCCTGGCAACCCGGGAACCGCTTCGCGAGCCGCTTCGGCTGGTGCTCCCCGGCAAGGTCACCACGGGGGAACAGCACCTGCAGCGAGAAACTTGTGCCGGCCGTCGCGTAAAGGCTCCGAAGGCATCCGCGAAGGGCCTGAGCGCCGCCCGAGGAAATCACCACCACCGCCAGTTCAGGTTCCTGATATCGTGTCGGGGCCTTCTGACCGGAACTCCTGCCTGCCGCGCGCGGCTTGGCGACCGGTTTCTGCGCCAGGGCCTGCAAGCGGCTCAGAGCGATGTGCACCGCGTTTTCCCAGGAAAAGCGCTCGGCCACGAAGTCGGCCGCGCGTTTTCCTTTTCGAGAGGCCTCCTCGCGGTCCTGAACGACGCGCCGCAACAGGGTGCAAAGGGCGTCCCGGTCGACTTCGGCAACCCAAGGGTAATCGACGGTTTCCAGAGTGCCTACCCGTTTTTCCGGGAGCCGGATTTCCCGAGCGGGAATCAGATAGGCGATTTCTTCGTTGCAGAAATCCAGCGCCGCCCCATGGCCGGTGACGATGACCGGCAACCCGCAAGCCATCGCCTCGGCGATCGGGAGGCCGAAGCCTTCCCCGCGATAGGGGTGGACCAGGCAGTGGCAGGCGGCGTAGAGCCCCGCCATGTCTTCCTCCCGGGCGATGGGATCCTCCACGTACTCGATTTCCGGGTGCCCGGGGACGGAATTAAACTCCCGGATTCTCTGCCGGGCCGTTTGGCCTCGGTAGAACGTATCCCCGCCCATGTCCTTGATGACCAGGCAAACATCATCCCTTGCGGTGAACGCGTTCGCATAGGCGCCCAGCAGAATGTCGATCCCTTTTCTCCAGATCGTTCCGCCGACGAAAAGAAAGCGGAAGCTCTTTCGGGTCTTCAGCGGATAGGGCGCCCGCCCCGGCCGATAGCAGCCGACGTCGACCCCGTTGGGGACGACGACGACCCGATCGGGGTCGACTCCGCTCTGCAGGAAACAATTTCGGACGTAGTGCGTGGGAACCCAGACCTCATCGACCCGGGTGGACAGGGGGGCAATCCACTCCCGAGGCAGGCTTCCGTATTCCCAGGGCTGAATCATCACCCACGGCATAGGCCCCGGCGGCCGGAAAAGGGGCGGCCACTGGTGGCGGACCCATACCCCTTCCGGGGCGGGGCTCGCGTCCTTTCGTTGGGCGGCAAGCCACTGCCACACCGGCGAGTCGCCGGGAAATGCCTGTTCGTGGTCCGGGGTGAGCAGCGTCAGCGCATGGCCCTCTTCGAGAAGCCTGCGGCACAGCTCGCGATTGACCTTGGCCAGGGAGTGCAAAGCAAATTGGGACCCCTCCCAAACGATGGAAAGCCGGGTGCCGCGAAGACGACTCCGGGATGCGGGAATCAGACGCGGGGTGGGGTCCGTGCGAAACGCACCCTGCCCATCGAACCGCTGCCCCCAGCGCGTGAAAAAAAGCTGCAGGTTGCGCCGGGCATGTTGAAACCGGCCCGGGGTTTGTCCCTCCCGGTGGAGAGCGGCAGCCCGCGGCTCATAGAAGACGCGAAAGCCCGCCATCCGGGCCCGAAGGCAGAGATCCACGTCTTCGACACCGTTGAGAAACGCCTCGTCAAAACCCAGAAGCGGGAAAAACAGCGTGCGCGGGATCAACAGGCAGGCGCCGGTGACCATGTCCATCTCCCGCGGCCGGTTGGCCTCGGGCACATCGGACGGAGCGAATCGAAACGGGTGATCCGGCACCCCCCGGATCAGCTCAATGCCGGCATGTTGAATCGTCCCATCGGGGTAGAGCAGTTTGCATCCGACCACGCCCACTGCGGGTTGCTCGACCGCCTGCAAGAGCGGTGCGAGCCATCCGGGGGAGACTTCGGTGTCGTTGTTCAGGAAAAGAAGGTATCGCCCGCAGGATGCCAGCGCGCCCTGGTTGCAGGCGGTCGCAAAACCGAGATTTTCGGCGTTGCGTAGGATCCGGATCCCCTCCGGCAGAGACGCCAGCCAGTCGGGAGTCTCGTCGTCGGAGCCGTTGTCGACGAGAAGGATCTCGGCGTGGACGTCTTGCAGGGCCGTCAGGAGAGAGGAAAGGCATCTCCGGGTCAAAGCGCAACCGTTGTGCAGGGGGATGATCACGGAAAGAAGCGGGCGCCCTCCCCCTGGGGCGGGACCGGTCGCGGGGGGAATCCGCCGCGGGGAAGACACGTGGCCTTGCGCCGGCAGAAAACAATCGCCCTTCGTTTCTTCCTTCACCGGTTTCTCCTTCTAGCGCCCGGCGGCCGATGGCTCATTTGATCCCGACGAAGGCGAACTGCAGGCCGCCCCCGATCAGGGCATGCCCGGGGGAATAGTAGTAAAACATGAAGGCATCGTTGAATCCCGCCTCGCGACAACGATCGATCACGTCCCAGCCGCAATCGGTGAACACGAGGCTGCCTTTTTCGGACAAGGGGTTCCCGTGATATTCCGGGTCCAGCAGATGCTCCACGAGTCCGTTTCTTAACACCGCCCGGATGCGGCTTTGGTCTCGCGATAGATCGAAGGGAATGGAGAAGATCAACACCCCACCGGGTTTCAAGACGCGCCAGGTCTCCCGGAGCGATGCCTGGAGATCGGGGACATGCTCAAAGACATCGTTCGAAATCAGCAAATCGAAGGAATTCTCCGGATACGTGAGCCCCATCGCGTCTTCGTGCCGAATGCCGTTGACGACCGCGCCTTTCGGGACATCCGGGCCCAGGTACTCGCTGCCGGAAACCCGCGGGTTGATCTTGAGCAGGGTCTGGTAAAAGGGCGTGATCTGCTCATACACACACACCTGCAGACCGGAGAGATTCAGCCCGAGCCGTTTTGCGGTGAAGAGAACTCCCCGTTGGCGATTGTTCAGCCGGCACCGCTCACAGATGAGCTGATCGCGGAACAACAGGACCTTGCCGTACCACTCCCGATAAGCTGCGGCGTTGAACAGATAGGCCGGATGGCGAAGCGTAAACTCGCTGAACGACCAGTCGGAGTGAAAGGTGGTTTTCGATTCACAGGCGTCGCACCACCCCTGGCATTCCAGCCGGCCGGTCTTGCCTGCTTGCCGGGATAGAATTTTTTCGGCGAGCAGCCGCTCCTCGTAAGTATATCGTATCCGCTGAAAGTAATCTTCAAACTCCGCTTTCGATCGGAAGCGCCGATGGTCCTCACCGGCCCTCTGGGCCAGATAATTCTTGAGAAAAACTTGGTGGGCTGGCTCCCCGCCGCTTCCTCCGCCCACGGCTCGCGCATAATGGAAACTGCTTCGGACGCCGCCGGACACGTAGGCATCGTCGACTTTCAGGGTTTCCCGGAGGGAGCGGCTGATCACCGGGGGGGTTTCGGCGGTCTGCTGGAAGAAAAAGACCGCCGTCTCTTTGGCCGCTTCGAATCCCGGCAACGCCTCCTTGAACCATCCGATCGTGTGTTGAACGTAATCGATGATCCCCAGGTGGATGGAACGAAGAATGGGCCATTGTTCCTCGTTGTAGACATTTTCGGCAAAAACGGCGTTTCCGTCCGGGTCGAAACGCAGCAATTGACCTTGCGGTGCCGTCAAGACCGACTCGAGAATCAGGGAATAATCGTAGACGGGGTTTCCCGAGTTGGGCTTTAAGAAAGAGCCAAAGCAACTGTGCAACCTCTCGGCGAGTGGGTGGCCTTTTGCCCTCTCGCTGGTGACGAAATAAAACCCCTCCGTCGCCTTCCCAGTCAGCCGGGCGAGATATTTTTGAATCGTGCCCGAAAAGCCGATGTCGACCACCGCAGCGGCCTCGGAATCGAGCGCGGCGTTTTTCTTTAAGTATCGGAGATAGGCGCTTCGCTCCCGCTCCGCGTTTTCGAGAATCCGCTTCTTGATTCTCAACAGTTCGGTGGCAATCCGGTCCCGGTCCTCGGGCAATCGCAAGGCGGCTTCCCGCTGGAGGTCTTCCTGACCCATGGCAGGACCCGGCGGTTGGCCGGGGTTGACGCCGAAACGGCTGACCAGGAGGTTCTCAAAGCTTCCCTGATAAGGTGCATCCAGCAGCTCCAGGATGTCCCGCTCGCTGTTCAACGCGGGAACGCTCACCGCACGGCGCGAGCAAAGGAGATACGTTTGCCGAATCCCTGTGTCCCCGAGCGCCTTCTCGGCGATCTGAAAGAGTTCCTGCAGCAGATAGCCTTCGCGGGCGAGGAAGTACAGATGCCGAATGTTCCGCTTGCGGGAGAGATGATAGAGCCAGAGCGTGAAATAGAGAAGAATCGGCCCGAAACAGGCGTACCCCATTTCCCGCGGGTCGTCGATGAGCCACTGCCCTTGGGAGCGGTGCAGCGCGAAGGGGGAGGAAAACATCCGCTCCCAAACCGGCCCCGCGAAGATCGAGGCTTCCGGTTGACGCCATTGCGGCGGCAGAAGCCGGGGGGTTACAAGTTCGGCGAGACGCCGGGGACTCATGACGTGGTAGCAGGGAATTCCGTGATCCACCGCCATTTGCATGTCGGCGTGTTCGTTGTCCCCAACGTGGGCATCGGCGATCTCTTCGCGGAACCGCTGCCAGATCCGCCCGTCGTCTTTTCGCTTACCGGTTTCGCAGGAAACGAGAATCCGGCAGGAATCGGTGGGGATGCCGCAGCGCTCAAGCAGGGCTTCGATCTCCCGGGAAGGGAGATACATATCCGACAGATACGTCAGTTGTTTCCCCTCGTCGAGCAAACGGGTGATCAGCTCCCGCATGCCGTCACGCGCGCGACAGAGCCTCGCCTCGGTTTCGATTTCCAGCCGGCGGATCTGCTCGGCTTGCGTTTCGGAAAACCCGGCGATCGCCTTTAGCGCTTCATAAATCTCTTCGATAGAGACATCGCCCTGTTTCTTTTGGCGGGCATGGAGCTCGGCCTGTTTGCGCAAGCGCAGAAAATCGACGTCGATCCCGCAAACCGCTTTTAATCGCTTTTCCACCAGGCAGAACACGTGATCCGGGTCCAAGACCGGCCGGGTGATCAGCGTATCAAACACATCGAAGGAAACCCTGCGAAACGGGCGGAGAGCATTCCAGAGATGCGGTAGCGACTGTGCCCAATAGGACGCGAGATTTTTCTGACCGCAACCGACGCTAAAACTATTGCGGGGCAGGTCCAGCACCGCGAAGGTCATTTTCCGCAGATGGGCGGCGATGCAGAAACTGCGCTCGATCGCGTGCGCGAGCGTGCCGTCGTTCGGAGCCGGCTCGCCGGGAAAGTCCTCGAATTTCAGCCCGAGTTCGAACAGCGGGGCCAACGCTTGGGAACGGGCCCAGAACATCGAGCCGACCGGATAGTCGATGTAGAAGGAGGTGTCGAACCCGATCCCCAACCGGCCGAAGAGATCCGCCGCCGAGCGTTGATTGGCAAGCCACGAGTGGCACCAATACGGCATCTCTTTTGCCGTTTCCGGGTAGACCAGGCCGATCTCGGGGTGGTTCTCCAATAACGCGAAAATGCGCCGGATGTGCGTTTCGTCGCAAAACAGGGACTTAAGGAGATAATTCCGCCAGCCGGTTTTTTCACTTCCCGAATAGAGGCTTTTTTTCGTGTGGACGTGGGCGATGTAGTCGTATTGCCGGTAAACGGGACCCAGGGCGTGCAAGAATGCGGCGATGTCCCGGCCCCGGTTGGGAACGACCTGAACCTGCAACTTGCGCAGGTTGGATCCGCCGCGGCGAAGAACTTCCTGTTCGACCTCGCGCGCCGCCTCCGGTCTCGTGATGGTCAACAGGGCGTCATAGGCGAAGGGCATCCGGGAAAGCCAGGACATCATTTCCTCGAGCATATCGAGGTAATAGAGATGGACGTGGATGGCGACTTTCCCCGGTTGCCGCCCAAGCGGCACGATCGCGGTGAACGACTGCGGGGCACCGGAGCGCGAGCGGGGGACGGGCGACCCCGCGGGGGCCGCCTGCAGCGCCTGACGTAAAGCTTCGTTTGCCTCGCGAAGCGCCTGCTCGTAGGAGGCGATCGTCTCCTTCTGGTTCCTGATCAGGATCGTGCCTTGTTGCACGGTGTCCTGCAAGCGCTCCGTTTCCTGCAAACACGCGCTCAGGGAAGCCGGGCCGTGTGCGGCGTAATCCAGGACCGCCTTGAGCCTTTTGGCGTCCCGGATCTCCTCCTGCGGCAAGGGGGAAAAGGCGAAATGGCTTGGTTCCGTTTGAAAAAAATACCTCAGGCCTCCGAACGATTTGCCCGTGGAGACCAAACACCGGGTCAGATCCAGGGGCGGCCGCGTGGCGCGTTCCAGCACCAGGCGAACGATTCGCACCGCGCCGGTCGATGAGGGCAGATCCAGTCGCAACGAGGACGGGGCCGGGAGGTCGCTCAACTCAAACCAGAGACAGAACCTCTCGGGCCGTTTCAGATCAGGGGCCACCAGCGGTTTGACCCATTGCTCATCGCCCCCATGAAAAAAGCAATGGAGCTGCAACTCGTTGAGCGGGCTCACGAGCCGGGGTTTGGGGGGGTCAGGGGTCTCCCCAAGCGGCTGAAAAAACGGCTCGTCGGCGTCCCGCGGGGCGTCCGGGCCCGCCATCTCCTCCAGGTAGCGGACATTTTCCACCGCCTGGGGGTGATCGGGTGCCAGCTCAAGGACCCGGCTGTAAATAAAACGGGCCTCTTCAAACGACTTGCTCACCGCGTAAAGTGTTCCCAAGCGCAAAAGGACATCGATGTCGGTTGGTTTCCGGACGAGCAAGCGGTGATAGAGATCAATCGCCTCTTTCAGCCTGCCGAACTCGGCGGCTGCGAAATCGGCACAATCGAGAAGGAACACCGGATTGTCACCCTCGATCTCAACCGCCGTCTGGAGGTGGGATAGGGCACGCCCCGTCTCCTTCAGGGCGGCCATCACATGCCCCAGCAAGTGATGCGCCCACGGATTCCGCGGGTTTATTTCCAACAAGACCTCGAGGATCTCCTTGGCCTTTGCGGCGTTCCCTTCTTGCAGCGCTTGTCGAGCCAAGCAAAGATCCGTTTCGAAATCTGTGGAACTTCGGGCGGCTGAAGTCCCGGTAGAATCGCTCCCCCGCAGGCCACCTTCCTCGGAAAAAAACAGATTGAGGGCGCGAACCAAAAAGCGACGAGCGGCCTCCGGCTTCTCTCGTCTGATCATCACCCGGCCGACTCGGAGAAGAACCGCCGGATCCTCGATTTCTAACGGGGACGGGCTCGAAGCCGTCCCCGGATCCATCTCCGTGGCATGGGCCTGGGCCGTCAAGCAATCAGACCACAGGCCGGGGAACGCCGGCTGCGCTTCGCTTGCCGGCTGCCATGCCGCTTCGGCGGATGCCCGGCATACACCCCGCGGCATTCCCGCCGCATGATCCCCCCCGGGCCGAGGGACTTCGGAGATAGATCCCTCCGAGAAGCCGGTGCCCGGCGAAGAGCTCAGCATCGCCTCCTCTGGACGGAGGGATTCATCCCGGGAGGACTCGAGGCAAAGATCCAGGTAAAGGGAGAGAAGATCTAAGGGCAGATCCTCCAACTGGGGATCGAGGTTCCGGTGATGGTAGAGGTCAGGGTCAACGCTTGCACAGGCCTGAGAGATCGTCTCGGGTTGCGCGGAAAGGCCGAGAAACCGAAGCATTCGCCTCAGCTCGTTTGCCGGGTTCGCCAGAACGCGGTCGTGGCGGATCACGATCCGCCGCCGCGGAGGAATCGCTTTCAGAAGCATGCGGTTGTAGGTTTCCCACAAACGAAGCGAAAACCGCGGCGAGCTGTATCCCCTCTTTTGCAGAGAGGCGGCCACTTCAATCGGATTTCGCAGGCAAACGACCACTTTGAGATCGGGAATCAGCGAACTCCAAAAGGGAAGGGTCAAGGAATTCCGAGGATCCTTCCAGCCCCAGGGTTCGTGGCCCCGGAAGCCCGCGATCAGTTCGGCCGCTTGTTTTCTCAATCCCTCGAGTTCGGCGGCCGACTCCCAGCCGGCCGCCGGTTCAGGGGGAAGGTCCCAGGCTCCCCCTAGATGCTCCAGAAGAGCCTCATTCAGGGCCAGCATGCCCTTGTGTTCAAAGTACCCCTTGGGATTGTCCGGCTGAGGGGGAAGGAGGTCTTGTGGCGATCCCAGGTACACACCACAATCAGAAAGCAGCCGCGCAACCATCGAGGTGCCGGAGCGGTGCATACCGGCGATGCAAACCGTCGACACCCCACGATCCGTGTTGGCCATCATCTCTCTCCTCCCCGTCAGAACGGAAAGCTGTCAGCAACCCGAGGTTTTTCGGAGGTCGGATTACCAACGCTGTCTCGCAACGGTGTTCCGCGACAACCGGTGAGTTTCATCCGCCCCAGGACGAATCTCGACGCCAGGCGCTGGCGAAGAGGTTGTCGAGTGGTAGATCGTCAATCCGTCGGGTCAGTCGGTACATTCAGTGGTGAAATTGAATCTGCAGGGAATATGCCAACTCGTAAAAAACTCCCCGGGACGATCATCCGAAAGAGCCCCCGCGGGAAATCCCTTGGCCGTCAAGGATCGCAATCCCGCATCTTTCCCGGGGCAGCGCCGGAAGCCTGATACGCACGCCCCTCCCTTGCTTGGCGGATCGTCGCCCCCGGAACCCCTCGAAAAAGCAACTATCTAAAAAACCTGACATTTTTTTGTAGATCGAGGAGTTCTTATTCCTTTCAAGTCCCCGGGAAAAAAGCCGATAACCTCGAGGAAAGCCGCGGAAAGGTATCTCAAGGGAAACAACGTTTCCTGCCTTGACCGATGAAAATCAGTGGATACGACCCCTTTTTTGCGGACAGCCTCTTCTCGGCCATGCTGACGCGCTCAAACGGCCTGGAGGGGCTCGCCAACGCCGCCCTGCAGCGCGGGATCGACGCCTACGTGCAGAAGGACTACGAACGGGCGGTCGCCGACTTCAAGCGGGCGGTGGGTTTGGGGCGGGGTTCGGCCTTCGCGGCCGATGCCGCCCAGTTCCTGGCCATGGCCTATCTCGCGCTCGACGACCGGGAAAACGCCGTCAAGGCCTACCGTTCCGGCATCCAGATCGACCCCTACCGCGACGACCTGCGGGTCAAGCTCGGCAATCTCTATTTCGCCGACAAAAACTACGAAGAGGCGGCCGGCCAGTACGCCGAGGCCGTGCGCGTGAACCCGACGGCCCCAAACCGCTACGCCCTGGGGCAGGCGCTGATCGAGCTTGGCCGATATGCCGAGGCGGAAGCGCAATACAATGAAATTCAGAGAATTTCACCGCAGGAGGCGGGCGGCTACCTCGGGATGGGGCTTCTTTTGCGGCGCAAGGGCGAGCACACGGCGGCGATCCTCCAGTTCGAGCGGGCGCTGGCGCTCGACGGCAGCCTCCACGAGGCCAGGCTGCAGATCGGGTTTTCCCGCGCGGACCTGGGGGAGATCGGTGAAGCAACTGAAATGGCAAGGAATCTTGAAAGGCTGGGGCAAGACGGGCTTGCGGCGACGCTGAAAGACTATATTTACAGGGTGGATCCCCCGCGCATGGTCCTGGCGCTCTCCGGGAGCACCTTCCCCTTCCCCATGGGCCGGGGAACCCCGGTCATCGCCCTGGGCTCCTACCTCGCACAGCCGAACGCATCGAAAACCCTCTCGATCCAGATCGCGTTCAACAAGCAGATGGACCGCGCGGCGATCGAAAACCCGGCCAACTGGCGGATCGGCCGCGCCGCGGGCGAAGGTCCCGGCCAGGCCTACAACTTCGGCCTGCCCGTCCCGGCGACGGAGGTCACCCTATCGCCCCTGCCGACCGCGGTCACCTGGGACGATAAAAATTTGACGGCGACCGTCTATTTCACCGTCACCCAAAACGCGTCCGCCAACGGAACGATCGACCCCGCCCACATCGAGTTCCGCTTCTTCGGCAAAGACCGCTACGGGCTCACCATGAACCCACGCTACAATCAGTTCACCGGGTTCCGCGGCGTCTACTGAGCTCCGCCCTTCGGCCGGCCCGGCCAAGCGGGTGCACACAGCCCCCCCGAGGCCCGCCCGCGCTGCTTCCCTGCGCCTTGCGGCGGCTTCAGGTGTAGATCACGTTCACGGGGAGCGGCGGGTATTTCCAGACGCCGGGCTTGGGCAGGATGTGCTGCTCGCCCACGCTGAGCCAGTTCAGGTCGGGCTTGAGCTCGCGAAGTTTCCCGTCCTCCGGGGGCCGCGCCGGGGTGGTAAGCGCGTAGGTCGCCTGGACGAGGAGCACGCGCTCCTTTCCCTCGCGTGCCAGCACGTAGTACTTCTTCACCTTGTGGAAGGAAAGTTGGTTTGCGGCCGCGATCTGCTCGAGATCGGACTTGAGAAACTTCATGAGCACGATCTTCGAGACCCCGCGCTCGCAGATGCGGATGAGGGCGCGCGAGGCGCTGCTGCTGACGTAGACGGTGTGGATGCCCGGGATGCGCCGCAGGTACTGCGAGGCGACGACGGCCGCCGTGCGCCGACCGCCGGCGATGAAGGGCTGGTTGTAGTATTCGAAGAATTTGCGCTGCAAATCCTCGGCGTATTTCTCGCCCCGCTCGTAGAGCTCCTTGGAGATGTAGCGCAGGCTCCGTCCCAGATCCTCGGCCGCCTCGCTGATCGGCCAGTCGATCCGCACGTGGAAATGGGAAAGGAAGTAGCGGCTGGTCGTCTTCACCGCCGGATCGCGCTGGATGAGCAGCGCGTAATCGACCGGCAGAAGCTGGCGGATGAAGTTCCGGAAGTGGACCGAGTCCAGGTAGCGCGCCTGCCGTTCCCCCTCGAGAAGCGAAAAGCCCACCTCGGCGCGCATCAGGTTGATCTTGGTGGTGCGGTTTTCCTCGAAGAAGCGGATGTATTTCTTGTGCTCGGGGGGGATCGCGTCCTCGAGAAAGATCACGAGAAAAACGTTGTGGAGCTCGTATTCCTGCTCCGGGATCCGCGCCCGCGGCTTGAGCTCGCGCTTCTCGACGAAGGGGTAGCTGATGCCGCGGCCGACGAAGTTCCCGTAGGAATCGACGAGGGCGTGCTGGATGAGGAACTGGTCGAGGTCGTCGCGCAAGAGCTCGTAGTAGGAGCGCCGCAGCCGGTGGGCGAGGCTGAGCTCTTCGCGGAATTTCCAGTAGGCCAACGCAGGATCCCTTTCGGCGGGGATGGGGCGGCGCGACGTCCCAATGGTTTCCCCTTAGCACGGGACCCGGGAAAACGAAAGGTCCTGCCCCGGCCTCACGGCGGGGGGGGGCAGGCCCGCTTGCGCTGGTGGTTCACCATCCAGCGGTAGAGCACATCCCGGCAGAAAAAGGCCACGGCGGCCAGCACCAGGCTGACGGCCGTGATGATGAGGAAGAGGATGTAATCTTTCTGGAAAACCGAGGCCCCCTGGAGGCTCAGCGCCAGCGTCCCGGGGGCGCGGCCGATCGTGGAGACGACGAAAAAGACGCGCAGCGGAAGGGTCGTCAAGCCGAGGAACATGCAGAGGTAGTCCTTGGGAAACCCCGGAATCAAAAAGAAAATGAAGATGTAGAGGATCCCGCGGAACTGGACGATCTGGTTGTATTTCTCGTAGGTCTCGCAGGGGATGAGCTTGCGGACCACCTGGTCGCCGAGGAAGCGGCCGATCATGAAGTTGATGAGGGAGCCGACCGTGAGGCCGAGGGTGGAGAGGAGAAACCCGCGGGTCGCCCCGAAGAGGTATCCCCCGAGAAAGCCGGTCAGCTCCCCGGGGATCGGGGCGAGCAGCACCTGGCCGATCTGGAGGGCGACCAGGATCCCCGCCGAGGTCCACGGCGCGCGCTCCACGGCCCCGCGCACCCATTCGCGGTCGGTGAGCAGGTCGTGGTAGGCGACGATCCTCTCCCAGAGCCCGCTGTTCAGGAACCCGAAGACCGCAAGGCAGGAGAGCAGAAAGATCGCGAGAACGATGAGGAGCAGGGCACGTCCCAGGGAGGAGCGTCGTTCCATCGTCGGCCTCAATCCTCCCCGGGCGCGGCCGCCCGCCTCCGGCGCGCCAGCCAGCCCCGGATCCCGCCTGGAGACCCGGCCGGATGGGCGTGAAGGGTCTTTTGGCGCGCCCAGCGTTCCCAGAACGGCATCGTCCCCGACTCCCAGGCGCGCCGCAGCCGCTCCTCCCGCACCTGCAGCCCCCCCTCCCCCGCCAACGCCCGGCGCAGGCAGGCCGTCTTGCAGGCGCAGGCGAGGCACCCCGGCGGGCTGTGGCGCAGGCCGTCCTCGCCTAAGGGAAACACGCGCTCGATCCGGCCGAAGCACTCGGGAGGGGTCCCGGTTTCAGGATCGGCCATCTTCCCCTCCGGCTTGAATCGGCCCCGGCCCGCGGGGTTCGGCGACCGCGGTGCATTCCCGCCGCATCCGCTCGATCAGGCCCTGCTCGGCGAAGCTGTAGTAGCCCCTGTCGCCGACGACCAGGTGCTCGTGGACGGCAATCCCCATCACCTGCGCGGCGAACACGAGCTGCCGCGTGACCGCGAAGTCCTCGGCCGAGGGCCGCGGTTCCCCCGAGGGGTGGTTGTGGGCGAAGATCAGCCCGGCTGCCCGGTGGCCGAGCGCGGCGCGGATCACCTCGCGGGGGTAGACGGAGGCCGCCGTGAGGGTCCCTTCGAAGAGGGTCTCGATCGCCAGGGCGCGGTTTCGCGCATCGAGAAAGACGCAGACGAAGCACTCGCGGCTCTTGTCGCGGATCGCGCCGTTTAAGTAGTCGAAGAGCTCGGCCGGGCTGGAGAGGGGATCCCCGCCCACGGCCCGCTCGGCGAGATAGCGCTCGGCGACCGCCTTGACGAGCCGGATGCCGAAGGCGTTCTTCGGGCCGATCCCCGGCACGTCGAGGAGCTCGGCGGGGTCGGCCGCGAACACGCCGGGCAGGGTCTTGAAGCGGGCCAGGGCTTCCTTCGCCGCGGCCTTGCAGTCGCGCCGCGGGGTGGCGAGCGTGAGGAGAAGCTCGATCACCTCGTAGTCGAGAAAGCCCGCGAGGCCTCCGGCCAGAAAACGCTCGCGCAACCGCGCGCGGTGGCCCTCGCGCCCAAGCGCCGCGGAGAGGCCCCCCCGTCCCCGCCCCCTTTTGCCGCGCCGCGCTTGCGGTTCCGTGGCCGCCATCAGTCTTCGTCCAGTTCGGGTCTCAGGTTCCGGGTCATCAATTGCGTGAGCGCCTCGAGCGGGGGCAGCCCCTCGTAGAGAATGCGGTAGACCTGCCGGCAGATCGGCATCTCCACAGCCAGCGACTCCGCGAGCTGGTGCACGGCGCGGGCCGTGTGCACGCCCTCGGCCACGCTGCGGGTCTCGGCGAGCAGCTCCTCGAGCTTGCGGCCCTCGGCGATCCGCCGGCCGAGGGTGTGGTTGCGGCTGAGCTCGCCCGTGCAGGTGAGGATGAGGTCCCCGTAGCCCGCGAGCCCGGTGAAGGTGCGCGGGTTCGCCCCCAGGCGTTTTCCCAGGCGGCGGATCTCGGCCATGCCGCGCGTGATCAGGGCGGCGCGCGTGTTCAGCCCCATGCCGAGGCCGTCGATCAGGCCGGCGGCGATGGCGATCACGTTCTTCACCGCGCCGCCCAGCTCGACCCCGATCACGTCCTCGCTCGTGTAGACGCGAAAGACGGGGGTGGCGAAGGCGTGCTGGACGCGGCGCGCGAGTTCCGCGTTTTTCGAGGCGACGGCGACGGCGGTGGGAAAACGCCGCGCGACTTCGACCGCGAAGCTCGGCCCCGAAAGAACCGCGATCCGCTCGGGGCCGAGCCCGAGGGCCTGCTCGAGAACCTGGGAGAGGGTGCACAGGGTGTCGGTCTCGATCCCCTTGGCGGCCGAGACGACGCCGGTTGCGGGCGCAAGGCGGCCGGAGAGCGCCTGGAGCGTCCGGCGCACGGCGTGGGAGGGCACGACGACGAGCAGGAGATCCTTCGCGGCGGCGACGGCCTCAAGGTCGTTGGAGGCCACGAGGCCCTCGGCCAGGCGGAAGCCGGGCAGGAAGAGGCGGTTTTCGCCCCCCCCGTTGATCTGGGCGGCCACCTCGGGCTCGCGCGCCCAGAGCTCGACGCGGTGTCCCTTGGCGGCCAAGAGATCGGCCAGCGCCGTGCCCCAGCTGCCGGCGCCGAGGACCCCGATCCGCAGAGGGGCCTCCTCAACCGTCTTGCCGCTCATCGCTCCGCTCCGGCTCCGAGGCCGGCTTTTCGTCCTCGTCCCGCTCGGCCAGCCGCGCCGCGCCGGCGACGCGCTCCCCAGGCTCGACCGCGATCAGCTTCACCCCCTGGGTGTTTCTGCTGATGACCGAGATCTCGCGGATCGCCGTGCGGATGAGTTTCCCGGTGCTCGTCATGAGCATGACCTCGTCGGCGTCGTCCACGACGAGGATCGAGACGACACGGCCGTTGCGGGCGCTCGCCTTGATGGCGATCACCCCCTTGCCGCCGCGGCGGTGGACGGGGTACTCGTCGATCGAGGTGCGCTTGCCGAAGCCGTTTTCGGTCACGGTGAAGAGGGTGCTGCCGTGGCTGAGGACCTCGAGGCTGACCAGCGCATCGCCCTCCTCGAGGCTCATGCCGCGGACCCCGCCCGCCGCGCGGCCCGAGGGCCGGATGTCGGACTCGTGGAAACGGATCGCCTTGCCGTTCGCCGAGCCGAGAAAGACGTTCATCGTGCCGTCGGTGATGCGCGCGGCGATCAGCTCGTCACCCTCCTCCAGCCGCACGGCGAGGATCCCGCCGCTGCGCGGCCGGCTGAAGGCCATGATGTCGGTCTTCTTGACGAGCCCCTGCCGGGTGGCCATGAGGACGAAGGAGCCCGGGGCGAACTCGGGCACGGCGAGCACCGTCTCCAGCCGCTCGCCCTCGGCGAGCTCGAGGAGGTTCACGATCGCCTTGCCGGGGCTCAGGCGCCCCGCCTGGGGGATGTCGTAGCACTTGCACCAGTAGACCCGCCCCCGGTTGGTGAAGAAGAGAAACCAGTGGTGGGTCGAGGCGACGAAGAGGTGCTCGACGAAGTCGTCCTCGCGCGTGCCCATGGCGATCAGCCCCTTGCCGCCGCGTTTCTGGCTGCGGTAGAGCGCGATCGGGTTGCGCTTGATGTAGCCGCGGCGGGAGATCGTGACCACCATGTCCTCTTCGGCGATCAGGTCCTCGCGCGAGATCTCGGGGGTCTCGTCGATGATCTCGGTCAGCCGCCGGTCGCCGAACTGCTCGCGCACAGCGAGGAGCTCCTCGCGGATGATGTCGAGCACGCGGCGCTCGCTGGCCAGGATCTCGCGGTAGCGGGCGATGTCGAGCAGGACCTTGCGGTGCTCCTCGAGGATCTTGTCGCGCTCGAGGCCGGTCAGCCGCTGCAGCCGCATCTCGAGGATCGCCTGGGCCTGCTTCTCGGTCAGGCCGAAACGCGCGGTCAACCGCTCGCGCGCCTCGGCCGGCGAGGCGGAGGCGCGGATCAGGGCGACCACCTCGTCCAGGTGCTCGAGGGCGATCTTCAGGCCTTCGAGGATGTGGGCGCGCTCCTCGGCGCGGGCGAGCTCGAAGCGCGTGCGCCTGACGACGATCTCCTTGCGGTGCAGGACGAAATGCTCGAGCACCTCCTTCAGGGTGAGCAGCTCCGGGCGGTTGTGCACGAGGGCGAGGAAGATCACCCCGAAGGTCGATTCCAGGCGGGTGTTCTTGTAGAGCTGGTTCAACACGATCCGGGCGTCGGCGTCCTTCTTGAGGCCGATCGCGATGCGCATCCCCTCGCGGTCGGACTCGTCGCGCACGTAGCGGATGCCCTCGATCTGTTTCTCGCGCGAGAGCTCGGCGATGCGCTCGATCAGCTTCGCCTTGTTCACCTGGTAGGGAAGCTCGGTGACGACGATCGTCTCGGCCCCGCCGCGCTTGTCGGGCTCGACCGTCACCCGGCCCCGCACGCGGATGATCCCGCGGCCGGTGGCGTAGGCCTCGCGGATCCCCTCCCGGCCGTGGATGACGCCGCCCGTCGGGAAATCCGGCCCCGGCAGCAGGCGCATGAGCCCCTCGACATCGATCGCCGGGTTTTCGATCAGGGCGCAGAGGGCGTCCACGGCCTCGCTCAGATTGTGCGGCGGGATGTTGGTCGCCATGCCGACGGCGATCCCGGCCGAGCCGTTGATCAGGAGGTTGGGGATCTTCGCCGGCAGGACCGCGGGCTCGGAGAGCGAGCCGTCGTAGTTGGGGACGAAATCGACGGTGTCCTTGTCGAGGTCCTCGAGCATCTCGTGGGCGAGACGCTGCATGCGGATCTCGGTGTAGCGCATCGCCGCGGGGGGATCGCCGTCGATCGAGCCGAAGTTGCCCTGGCCGTCGACGAGGGGGTAGCGCATGGAGAAATCCTGGGCCATGCGCACGATCGTGTCGTAGACGGCCGCGTCCCCGTGCGGGTGGTATTTGCCGATGACGTCGCCGACGATGCGCGCCGACTTCTTGTAGGGCTTGTTCCAGTCGTTCTTGAGCTCCCCCATGGCGTAGAGGACGCGGCGGTGCACGGGCTTAAGCCCGTCGCGCACGTCCGGCAAAGCCCTGCCGATGATCACGCTCATCGCGTAATCGAGGTAGGACTTTTTCATTTCCTTTTCGATGCTGACTTCGAGCGGTTTGTCCATGGGCTTGCTTCCGTCGGGGGCGTTCCCGGGGTGCCGGCTCAGGGCAGTGCCGCGGCGGCAAGCGGCCGGAGGCGTCGCCACGGGGCCGCCCCCCGGCCAAGCCGTCGCTTCACCGGCTGTGCGGGCTCACTCGGGGATACTGCGGGAAGGCGCGGTCGTTTGGCGATCCGCGTCCGGACGGATGCCGGCCGCCCGGCCCCGGCCCGCGCAGGCTGCGGCCCGCAGGGGGCGGGGCGGGCGGCCGTCGTTTCGCGGTCGAAAAACCCTCAGCGGCTGACGAACGCTCCCGCGGCCGCGAGCAGCATGATCTCGTAGATCGCGACGGCGGTCGGCGTGCCGAAAGCGAAATAGACGATCCCGCCGCCGATGATGGCCGGAACGGCACAGAAGACCAGGATTCCCAGCTTGCGCGCAACGTCCATTTCGAGCGGCTCCTTCCGCAACCCCTTAACTTTACATTCGATATCAGATGCAGCGGCCGAAGTAAAGGGAAAAATCCCCGCGCCTCAGCAGCTTTCCACGACCATGGCCATGCCCATCCCGCCGCCGATGCACATGGTGATCAGCCCGGTGCGGTAGCCGCGGCGCCGCATGTGGTGCATCGCGGTCACGGTCTGCCGCGCCCCGGTCGCGCCGATGGGGTGACCGAGGGAGATTCCGCTGCCGAGCTCGTTGGGGCGGTCGTTGGGCAACCCCAGCTCGCGCATGCAGCCGATCGCCTGGGCGGCGAAGGCCTCGTTGAGCTCGATCAGCTCGATGTCGGCGATCGTGAGGCCGGCCGCGGCGAGCGCCTTGCGCACCGCGGGCACCGGGCCGAGGCCCATGTAGGCGGGATCGACGCCGCCGGCGGCGAAGGAGCGGATGCGCACGAAGGGCTTCAGCCCCAGCTCCTGCGCCTTGGCCGCGCTCATCAACAGCACGGCCGCCGCGCCGTCGTTGATCCCGGAGGCGTTGCCGGCGGTGACCGTGCCGTCGGGCTTGAAGGCGGGGCGCAGCTTGGACATCTTCTCAAGGTCGGTGTCCATGGGCCGCTCGTCGACGGCGACCGTGATGTCGCCCTTGCGGTCGCGGATCACGACCGGCACGATCTCCTCGGCGAAGAGCCCCTTCTGGATCGCGGCCCGGGCGCGCGTGTGGCTGAGGACCCCGAGCTCGTCCTGCTCGCGGCGGCTGATCTGGTAGAGGGCGGCGATGTTCTCGGCCGTCACCCCCATGTGGTAGCCGTAGAAAATCTCGTAGAGGCCGTCGAAGACCATGAGGTCGAGGACGTCCCCCTTGCCGGAGAGCTCCATGCGGTAGCCCCAGCGGGCCTTAGGGAGGGCGAAGGGGGCGAGGCTCATGTTCTCCATGCCGCCGGCCACGACGACCTCGGCTTGGCCGGTCTGGATGGCCGCGGCGCCCAAGGCGATCGCCTTCAGGCCCGAGCCGCAGACCTTGTTCACCGTCATCGCCGGGGTCTCCTTGCAGAGCCCGGCGCGGATCAGCGCCTGGCGCGCGGGGTTCTGCCCCTGGGCGGCCTGCAGCACGTTGCCGAGGATCACCTCGTCCACGGCGACGGGCCGGGCCGCCGCGTCCCAGGCCCCCGCCTTCTCTTCCAGTTCGATCCGGCCCCGGCCCTTCAGGGCGTCGGGCGCGGCCGCCTGCATGGCCTCGCTCGCCACCGGCCGCAGCCCGGCCCGTTTGAGCACCTCGCGCACCACGAGGGCGGCGAGGTCGATCGCCGGCACATCCTTCAGGGCGCCCCCGAAGGAGCCGATCGCCGTCCGTGCACCGCTTACGATCACCACCTCGTTCCTCATCGCATCCTCCTTGTCGCATTCCGATTCCGCCCGCCGAACCCGTTCTCCACGCCGCTTGCAATCCCCGGAAGCGCGCTTGAGATGGCTATCACGGCATCTTCCCCGGGTCAACGCGGCCGCCCGGCTCCGCGCCCGGGCCGGGCTCCCCGCCGCCCCGGCGCCAGCGCTCCAGGCGCTCGGCGATCGCGCGCTCCTCCCCGTGGCGGCTCGGCCGGTAGAAGGCCCGCCCCCGCAGCGCCTCCGGGAGGTGCTCCTGGGGGACGTACCCCTCGGCGAAATCGTGGGCGTAGCGGTAGCCCCGGCCGTAGCCCAGCCCGCGCATCAGGGCCGTCGGGGCGTTGCGCAGGTGGAGCGGCACCGGAAGCGAACCCGAGCGTTCGGCCTCCTCGCGCGCGAGCCCCCAGGCGGTGTAGACGCGGTTGCTCTTGGGCGCGGCGGCGAGGTAGACCGCCGCCTGGGCGAGGGCGAGCTCCCCCTCCGGGGGGCCGAGGAAGCGGAAGGCCTCCATGGCGGCGAGCGCGAGGGGAAGCGCCTGGGGGTCGGCGTTGCCCACGTCTTCGGAGGCGAAGCGCACCATGCGCCGGGCGATGTAGAGGGGGTCCTCCCCCGCGGCGAGCATGCGCGCCAGCCAGTAGAGGGCGGCGTCCGGGTCGCTGCCGCGCAGACTCTTGTGCAGCGCGGAGATCAGGTTGTAGTGCTCCTCGCCCTGCTTGTCGTAGAGGAGCGCCTTTTTCTCGAGCGCCCGCTCCAGCACCGCGGCCGGGATCACGGCGGGCTCCCCCCCCGCCCCCGGAGGGACCATGGCGGCGGCGATCTCGAGCGCGTTCAACAGGACGCGGGCGTCCCCGTCGGCGGCGCGCGCGAGGAGATCGCGCGCCTCGGGCGCAAGCCGCAGGCGAAGCCTTCCCAGGCCGCGCTCCTCGTCCGCGAGCGCGCGCTCGGCGATGGCCGCAAGCTCCTCCTCATCCAGCCGCTCGAGGGTCACGACCCGGCAGCGCGAGAGCAGCGGCGCGATCACCTCGAAGGAGGGGTTTTCGGTCGTGGCGCCGATCAGGGTGATCAGGCCCGACTCCACGTGGGGCAGGAAGGCGTCCTGCTGGCTCTTGTTGAACCGGTGGATCTCGTCGACGAAGAGGACGGTCCGCCGCCGGTGGAGGCGCCGCTGCTCGCGGGCCTCCTCGATCACGCCGCGGATCTCCTTGACCCCGGAGAGCACCGCCGAAAAGTGGATGAAGTGGGCGCGGGTCTCGGCGGCGATCAGGCGCGCCAGCGTCGTCTTGCCGCAGCCCGGCGGGCCCCAGAGAATCATCGAGAAGATCCGGTCCTGCTCGATCGCCAGCCGCACGAGCGACCCCTCGCCTACGGCGCGGCGCTGGCCGATGAACTCGGCGAGGCTCCGCGGCCGCATGCGCTCGGCGAGCGGCCGCCCGGCCTGGGCCTCGCGGTCGGCGAAATGATCGAAGAGCTCCATCGTCAGCCTCCGGGCCGCCGGCGTTCGCGCTCGCGGAACCCCAGGCGGATCGGCGTCGCCTCCAGGCCGGCCTCCTCCCGGATGCGGTTCAGCAGGTACCGCCGGTAGGCCTGGGGGACGGCCTCGGGGTGGTTGGTGAAGAGCACAAACGAGGGGGGCCGCGTCGCCGCCTGGGTGGCGTAGTAGACCTTGACCGGCCGGCCGCGGTAAAGCGGGGGCGGGTTGCGGGCGACCGCCTCGGCGATCAGCCGGTTCAGGCGCCCGGTCGGGATGCGCGCGGCGTATTGCTCGGCCACGCGGTCGACCAGGGGGAAGATCTTCCCCACGCCCCTCCCGGTGCGGGCGGAAACGGCGAGCATGGGGGCGAAGGAAAGAAAGCCGGCCCGCCGGCGCAGGTCATCGAGAAAGGCCTTGGGGGAGATCTTTTCCCGCGCGGCGAGGTCCCACTTGTTCGCCAGGAAAATGCAGCCGCAGCCCCGCTCGAGGGCATAGCCGGCGATCGTGAGGTCCTGATCCACCACCCCCTCCGAGGCATCGAGCACGATGAGGGCGACGTCGCAGCGCTCGAGGCGCTGCAGCGCCTTGAGCACGGAGAATTTCTCGAGCTTCGCCGTGACGGCCGACTTGCGCCGGATGCCTGCGGTGTCGACGAGGCGGTAGCTGCGGCCCGCGCGGCGGTAGTCGACGTCGACCGCATCGCGCGTCGTCCCGGGAAAGGGGCTCACGATCATGCGCTCGGTCCCCAGGATGCGGTTGATCAGGGAGGACTTGCCGACGTTCGGCCGGCCGACGAAGGCCACGGCGACGGGCCGCTCGTCCTGCCCCGGCGCGGCGGGGGCCGCCTGCCGCGGCAGGCGGGCGACCAGCGCGTCCAGGAAATCGTTCCACCCGTAGCGGTGTTCGGCCGAGAGGGGGTGCAGCGGGGCGAGGCCCAGGCGGTGGAACTCGGCGAGCCGCACCTCGTCCTGCGGCCCGTCGATCTTGTTCACGGCGCACAACAGCGGCTTGTCCGTCCGGCGCACGAGATCGACGAGGTCCCGGTCGTAGGGCGAAAGGCCGGCGCGGCCGTCGAAGAGGAGCACGATCAGGTCGGCTTCGGCGACCGCCTGTTCGATCTGCGCGCGGATCTCGGCGGAGAAGTCCTCCCCCTCGATGAACCCGCCGGTGTCCACCACCCCGAAGGAAACCCCGTTCCAGACGGCGTGCCCGTAGTGGCGGTCGCGGGTCACCCCGGGCGTGTCGTCCACGAGGGCGTCGCGGCTGCGGGTTACG
Organism: Desulfatibacillum sp.; assembly: GCA_020725555.1. GTDB lineage: Bacteria > Desulfobacterota > Desulfobacteria > Desulfobacterales > SpSt-501 > SpSt-501. The sequence continues at coordinate 80,185 of DYEU01000034.1, read as the reverse complement.
CGGTTGAAAAAGGTCGATTTGCCGGCGTTGGGCCGTCCGAGAACGGCGACCAGGGGGTCCATGGGGCCTCAGTGCAGGATGGTTTCCAGGAAGCGCCGCGTGCGCTCCGAGCGGGGCCGGCTGAACATCGCCTCGGGGGGGGCCTCTTCGAGGATCCGCCCCTCTTCGAGGAAGGCCATGCGGTCGGCGACGCGCCGCGCAAAGCCCATCTCGTGGGTGACGACGATCATGGTCATCCCCTCCCGGGCGAGCTCGGTCATGACGTCGAGCACCTCGATCTTCATCTCCGGGTCGAGGGCCGAGGTGGGCTCGTCGAAGAGCATCACCCGCGGCCCCATGCAGAGGCTGCGCGCGATGGCCGCCCGCTGCTGCTGGCCGCCGGAGAGCTGCGCCGGCCGCTTGTGCGCCTGGTCGGCGATGTGCACCTTCTCGAGCATCGCCCAGGCGATCTCTTCGGCCCGGCGGCGGGGCAGCTTGCGCACGTGGATCGGCCCCAGGGTCAGGTTCTCGAGCACCGTGAGGTGCGGAAAGAGGTTGAACCCCTGGAACACGAGGCCCACCTCGGCACGCACCTTCTCGATGTTGCGCAGGCCCTCGTTCAACTCGATCCCGCAGACGACGATCCGCCCCTGCTGGTGGGTCTCCAGGCGGTTGAGGCAGCGAAGGAGCGTGGATTTCCCCGACCCCGAGGGGCCGAAGAGCACGATCCGCTCCCCCGCATCCACCCGGAGGTCGACCCCGCGCAGCACGGGCAGCCCACCGTAGCGCTTGTGGACGTCCTCGAGGAGGATCATCGGCGCAGACGGCCGCGATCGCCCCGCATCCTGCGGCGATGGCATGGCCGGGATCCTACCAGAGCGGGGTCCGGCCTGGCAAGAAAGACCCCCTTGCGCGGGCCGCGGCGCAACCGGTGCGGCCGGGATTTGACAGGCGCCTCCGGGCTTTCTATGAAAGGAAGACCCAAATGCGCCACCTACGGAGCAAGGACGCCCCGGCCATGCTGAAACGAGAGGACAGCCTCCTCGTCGTGATCGACCTGCAGGAGCGGCTCGTGGCCGCGATGCCCGACCGCGAGACGCTGCTTGACCGCGCCCGCCGGCTGATCGCGGGGGCGAAGGCCCTCGGCCTCCCCCTCCTCGTCACCGAGCAGAACCCGCAGGGCCTCGGCCCGACCGTGCCCGAGATCGCCCGCCTGCTCGAGGGCGTCCGCCCGATCCCGAAAACGAGCTTCGGCTGCCTCGGCTGCGAGGCCTTCGGCGCCGCCCTGCGCGACACCGGGCGACGGAGCGCGCTCCTGTGCGGCATCGAAACCCACGTCTGCGTCTACCAGACCGCCTGCGGGCTTCTCGCCGAGGGCTGGCGCGTGGAGGTCGTCGCCGACGCCTGCTCCTCGCGCAACCCGGCGGACAGGGCGATCGGCCTGGAAAAATGCCGCGACGCCGGCGCCGGGGTGACCAGCGTGGAAACCGCACTCTTCGAGCTCCTGCGCGTCGCCGAGGGGGCGGTGTTCAAGGAAATCGCCCGGATCGTCAAATGAGCCGACCGGCCCCATCGCCCCCGGCTGCCGGCTCCCCTCCCCGGGTTCTCGTCCTGGGCGGCGGGGTGGCCGGCCTCACGGCCGCGGCCGTGTTCGCCCGCTGCGGGCTCGCGGTGTCCCTCGTCGAGCGCGCCGCACGGCTCGGCGGGCACGCGGCGCGGCTTTCCTGCAAGGCGACCAGCGGCTGCGTCCACTGCGGGGCCTGCCTCCTCGAAGCCGCCCTCCAGGCGGTGCGGGCGATGCCGCAGGTCACGGTCCATCTCTCCGCCTCGGCCCGCATCCGGCGCCGGGGCGGGGCCTTTTCCTTCGAGCTTGATCCCGCCTGCGGCCCGGGCCCCGGCGCCCCGGCTAAGGAGGCGGCGGCGGTCTTTGTCGCGACCGGCTTCTCCGCCTTTTCGCCCGCGGAACGGCCGCTCGGCTGGGGCGTGTTCGCCAACGTCCTCACCAACCTCGAGCTCGAAGACCGGCTGCGGGCCGAGGGGCGCCTGACCCGGCCCTCCGACGGCCGGGTCCCCGGCCGCGTCGCCTTCATCCAGTGCGTCGGCAGCCGGAACGCCCAAATCGGGCACCTCTGGTGCTCCGCCTTCTGCTGCGCGGCCGCCTTGCGCGCGGCCCGCAAGATCCGGCACCTGCACCCGGAAACCGAGATCACCGTCTTCTACATCGACCTCCAGAGCGTCGGCCGGGCGCCGGACGCCTTCCTCGAGGAATGCCGCCGGGGCCTGCGGCTCATCCGCGCCGTGCCCGGCGAGGCCCTCGGCGCCGCGGACGGGGGGATCCGGCTCACCTGGTTCGACGACGCCGGCCGCATGAGCCGCGAGGAGGCCTTCGATCTCGTGGTCCTCTCGGCCGGGATGCAGCCCCCGGCCGATCTCGAGGAGACGCTGGCGCCCCTCGGGCTCCCGCGCGACAGCTTCGGTTTCGCGGCCGAGGAAGGCGACCGGGTGTTCGCGGCCGGTTCCGTGCGCCGGCCGATGACGATCGCCGAGGCGATCGCCGACAGCCGCCGCGCCGCCCGCCGCCTGCTCGCGGCCCTGGGGTGGGAAGGGCCCCGAGCCGACCCGGCGTTCGACCCCGTCCCCAAGGCGGCCGCCGCTTCCGGGGCGCAGCCCGCCCCCCCGCGACGGGAGGGCGGACGATGAGGCCGCAAGGGGTGCTCCTCCTGGGGGATTCCCGCTGCGCCTGGCGGGTCGCGGAGCTGCTCACCGCGGCGGGCGTCCCGGTCGCGATGTCCGCCCCCGACCCGGGGCTCTCCCCGCCCCCGGGTTTCCGGGCCGCCCCGGCCGCGGCCCCGCTCGAAGCGCTTCCCGGGACGAGGCTTCGCTCCTGCCGCGGGGCGGCGGGGGATTTCGAGATCCGCCTGGCGCGCGGGACGGAGCGGCTGGTGCGGCGGGTCCAGGCCGTCGTCGTCGCCTGCCGGGAAGAGACGCTCCCCCTGGTCCCCGATCCCGGCCTGGCCGCCCTACCCGCGCTGCAAGGCCTCTCCCGGTTTCGCACGGACGCCTTTCCCCCGCAGCCGGAGGGGGCGCCCCTCCCGGTCGTCGTCTTTCTCGACGGGCTCGTGCGCGAAGGCCGCCCCGACCTCTCCGGCCGGGTGATGGGCTTCGCCCTCGAGCTCGAGTCCCGGCGCAGCGCCCATGCGATCATTCTCTGCGGCAACCTCAAAGTGGCCGGCGAAGGGCTCGAGGCGCTCGCCCACCGCGCGCGCTCGGCCGGGGTACGTTTCTTCAAGTTCGAACGCACCCGGCCCGCCTTCCGGCCGCTCCCCGACGGGAGAATCGAGATCCGCTTCACCGATCCCGCAACCGGCGAACCTTTCGGCCTCGCCGCCGACGTCGTCGTCGCCGAGGAGGCCGCCTGCCCGCCCGCGGCGGCCGAGGAGATCGCGGCGGTCCTCGGGCTCGAGCGGGACCCCGGCGGCTTTCTGCAGTCGGAAAACGTCCACCGCCTGCCTGTCTTCACCAACCGCCGCGGGGTCGTCGTCGCCGGCCCCGGCCGCCTTGCGGGGTCCGACCCGGAGCTCGAGGCGGCCAACGCGGCCCTGGCGGTCCTCGAGAGCCTCGGCCGGGAGGTCGACCCGCAGGCAGCCGCCGCGATCGAGCCGGGGCGCTGCATCCGCTGCCTCACCTGCCTGCGGCTTTGCCCCTACCGGGCGATCGCGCTCGAGGGGGAGCGGCCGCGGGTTCTCCCCCCGGCCTGCGAGCGCTGCGGCGTCTGCGCCGCCGAATGCCCTCGCGAGGCGATCCGCCTCGAGGGGCTCGACCGCCCCGGGCTTTCGCGGCTCCTCGATCCCCCCCCGGAGACGGCGCCGGCGGGCGCGCCGCGGATCAGCGTCTTCGCCTGTTCCCGCTCGGCGGCCCCCGCGCTCCGGGAGGCGCGCGCGGCCGGTCTCCCCCTGCCGGCCGCGCTGCGGGTGGTCGAGCTCCCCTGCGCGGGCGCACTTGCGCCGGAGGTGATCCGCACGGCGTTTTCCCGCGGGGCGGACGGCGTTCTCGTTCTCACCTGCCACGAGGGGAACTGCCATTCCCGGCACGGAAACCTCCTCGCCGGGCGGCGGGCCGAGGAAACGCGCGCCTTCCTCGAGCGGGCCGGCCTGGGCGGCGGCCGCATCGCCTGGGGGACGCTCGCCGCGAACATGCCCGGCGAGGCCGCGGCCGCCATCGCCCGCCTGGCGGAGGCCCTGGAAGAGGCCACGACGCGAAAGGAAGCCTGAGATGAGCCCGAAGGAAGATGCGCTCGATTTCGATCCGCCCTGCCCCGCGGACTGGAGCTTTTTCCAGGAACGGTGCATGGCCTGCGGGATGTGCTCCGCCGCCTGCCCGGTCGCCGGGATCGACGGCTTCGACCCGCGCAAGGTCGTCCGGCTCGCTTTCCTGGGGCGGATCGAGCCGCTGGTCGAGGCCCGCTGGCCCTGGATCTGCACGCTCTGCGGCAAGTGCGAGGCCCTGTGCCCGATGGGGGTCGAGATCGCCGACCTCGTGCGCCGCGTGCGCTCGCGCCGCGAGCGCGACCGCGTCCCGGGGATCCTGCACAAGGGGCTCGCCGCGGCGCTCGAGACCGGAAACAACCTCCGCCTCCCCCGGGAGGACTACCTCTTCATCCTCGAGGACGTCGCCTCCGAAATCCGCGAGGAGGCGGGGTTCGAGGGCTTCGAGGTGGCCGTCGACCGCAAGGGGGCGCGGCTCCTCACCACGATCCACAACAAGCTCGTCAACACCCACACCGAGGACCTGAAGCACTGGTGGAAGATCTTCCACGCCGCCGGCGAGCGCTGGACGGTTTCCTCGGAACACTGGGAGGGAACGAGCTGGGGCTACTTCACCGGCGACGACGAGGCGATGAAGGTCATGGCGGGCCGCATCCTGCGGCAGATGGAGGCGCTCGAGATCGACACCCTCCTTTGGCCCGAATGAGGGCACGCCTACCTCGCGACCCGGTCCGGGTTCGAACGGCACTACCCCGAGGCGCTGCGGCGCTTCCGCTTCGTCACGGTCTTCGACCTCCTGATCGAATACCTGCGCGAGGGCCGCATCCGCCTCGACCCCACGCGCCACCGCCGGCGCGTCACCTACCACGACCCTTGCAACTACGGCCGCAAGGCCGAGCGGCGCTTCGGACACGGCTTCTTCGAGGAACCCCGCTGGATCCTCGACCGCTGCGTGAGCGACTGGGTGGATCTTTACCCCAACCGCACCTTCCAGACCTGCTGCGGCGGCGGGGGGGGAACGCTCGTCACGGGGTACAACGAGGAGCGCATCCACTACGGCCGCCGCAAGATGGACCAGATCCGCGCAACCGGCGCCGAGACGGTCGTCGTCCCCTGCCACAGCTGCCACGCCCAGCTCGAAGCCCTCCGCGACGCCTGCGGCATGCCGGGGCTCGAGGTGCAGTACCTCTGGGAACTCGTGGCGGAGCTGCTCGTCCTCGACTGAGAGCCCCTCAGCGGAAACGAAGCCGCCGCGGCAGAAACGCCCCGGCGGCGATCAGGACCCCCGCCGCCGCAAACCCCGCGGAAAAGGAAACGGCCTCGCTCACGGCGCCGATGAGCGAGGGGAGCGCCCCCGCCCCGAGGAGGAAGCCGAGGGGGGTGACGAGAGAGACGGCGATGTTGCGTGCGGCCGGCGGGGAGGCAAGCGCGATCGCGGCAAAGCCCGCGGGAAAGAAGCAGACGGCGAGGGCGGGCTGGATCGCGACCAGCCCCGGGACCCACGCCGCCGGGCAAAGGCCCAGGCCCACGGTGAGCAGGCCGTTTCCCAGGAGAACGAAGGCGATGGTCCGGCCGGCGCCGAAGCGGTCGGTCAGCCAGCCGCTGCCGAAGGCGGCGGCCACCCCGGGCAGCCGCGAAAAGGCGATCAGCCCGTTCGCCCACACCCGCTCGAAGCCGTGGCCGCTCACGAGAAACAGCGGCAGCATGGTGTAGAGGCCCATGCTGCCCCCGATGCCCAGGCCGAAGAGGATCACGAGAACCCAGTAATTGCGGCTCCGCGCCAGATCCCGGAGCGGCCCGAAGGAGGGCGCCTCGCCCGCAAAGGCCCCGGCGCGGCCGCAGGCGAGAAAGACCGCCCCCCCGAGGAGGGACCCCGCCCCCAGGACGGCGAGGACCCCCTGCCAGGGCACCACGGACAGCAGCGCCTCGGCCAGCACCGGGGCGAGCACGAAGGCGGCGTTGGGGGCGACCTCGTGGATGGCGATCGCCTTGCCCCAGTGCCGGCGAGGCACGACGGCGGTGATCGTGGCGATGGCCGAGGGCAGGTAGAGCCCGGAGGCCGCCCCCACGAGGAACTGCCCCAGCCGCAGGACGGCGAGCGACCCCGCGGCGGCCGTCGCGCCGAGAGCGATCCCCGTCAGGGCGGCGGAGAGGATCATCGTCCGCCGGTGGCCGATCCGCGCGGAGACGAAGCCGGAGCCCAGAAGCGAAAGGAAATAGCCGGCGGCGAGAAAGAAGAAGAGCGACCCCGCCTGGGCGTGGGAGATCGCCAGTTCCTGCTCGATCGCCGGCAGAAGCGGCGCCTGGATGATCCGCGCCAGAAAGTTCAGGAAGAACAGGAGGGTCAAGAGCGCGAGCGCCCCGAGGTGCGCCCGGAACGCGCCGGCGGCGTCGGCCGGGGCGGCGGCTTCGTCTGCGGGCGAAGGGGTCATCGCGGCGGGGTCTCTTCCGGCCGGGGCGAGGGTTCCCCGCGCGAGCGCTCGAGAACGAGTTGGGCAACGATGCTCACGGCGATCTCCTCGGGGGTTTCGGCGCCGATCGGAAGCCCGGCCGGGCAGTGGACGCGGGCGAGCGCTTCCTCGGCGACCCCCTGGCGCCGCAGGGCCTGGAAGATCGCCTCGCGTTTCCGCCGGCTTCCCACCATGCCGACATAGGCGGCATCCGCCTGCAGCGCCGCGGCCAGGAGCTCGCGGTCCGCCTCGTGGGAGGGCCCCGCGACGAGAATGAACGGCCGCTCGCCCGGCGCAAGTTCCGCGAGCAGCGCCGCAGCCCCGCCGTCGGCCACGCGCTCGGCGTCGGGAAAGCGCGCGGGATCCGCATCCCCGGGGCGCACGCCGGCGACCCGCACGCGAAACCCCACGCGCCGCGCCCAAGGGGCGAGGGCGGCGGCGATGTGCCCCGCGCCGAGGAGCACAAGAAGCGGCCCGGGGACAACCGGCTCGAGGAAGACGAGCCAGGCGCCGCCTGCGGCGGGAAGCCTCTCCAGGCGGGGCGCAGCCGGCGGCAGGCACGCCGCGAGCGCCGGCCGCAGCTCCTCGGGAAGCGCCCCTGCCGAGCACGTCAGCCCGCCTGCGGCGGTGATAAGAAAGCGCGGCGGCCGCGGGACCCCCTCGAGAATGCGGGTTCCGAATAGGCCCGCGCCGCCGCGGCACACGAGCTCGTTTCTCGCGCGCAAGAGGCGCAGCACCCCCTCGTCTTCGGGGAACAGGGGCTCGAGGAAGACCTGGGCCTCCCCGCCGCAGCCGGAGTCTTGGGCGCTCCTTGCCTCGTAGCGCAGCAGCGCCGTCCTGCCTTCCCGGAGAACCCGACCCGCCTGCGCGCGGACGGCCTCCTCGAGCGGTCCACCCCCGACGGTCCCTCTAAGCCGCCCCCGGCCGGTCACGAGCAGCGCCGCCCCCGGCCGCCGCGGCCCCGGTTCGCGAACGGCGAGGATTCTCGCCAGGACCGCCGTTTCGCCGCCCTCCAGGATGGAAACCAGCGTTTCGTACAATCCGGCCGGGCTCGAGTTCAAGGCGACGCTCGCTCTGCAGGGGATCTTCCGGGTCTGGGGGGATTATTTCAGCAAGAGGCCGGGAAGCCAAGTGATGATCCCCGGAAAAACCATGACCAGGACCAACCCCAGGAACTGGATGCCGATGAACGGGGCGGCGGCGAGGTAGATCTCCTTGGTGGAAATTCCCAGCTCCTGGGTGATGCCGCGCATGACGAACAGATTGACGCCGAAGGGCGGGGTCAGATAGCCCATCTCCGTGTTGACCGCATACAGGACGCCGAACCACAGGAGATCCACCCCCAGGAACTGGGCGACGGGGATGAAAACCGGCGCCGTGACCATCAGGATCGAAATCGCGTCCATCAGGCAGCCGAGAAAGATCCAGGTCGCCTGGATCAGGAGAAGCACGACCCAGGTGCCGACCGGCCAGCCCTTGATGAGGTTCTGGATGAACTCCGAGGCCCCGATTCCCTGGTAGATGGTCGCAAAGCATCCCGCGCCGAAGATGACCCACATCACCATGGAGACGGTCTTGAGGCTCTGGAAGGCGACCGCCTTGAGGACGGCCGGGGAGAGCCTGCGGTAGACGGCCGCCGAGAGGATCGCCCCCAGGGCTCCCACGGAGGCGGCCTCGGTGGGGGTGGCGATGCCGACGAACAGCGACCCCAGGACACCGAGCACGATCAGCCCGGGGAGGAGAACCCCTTTCAGCGCGGCCGCCTTTTCCTTCCAGCCGGCCCGCTCCTGCGGGGGAAGGGGCGGGCCGAGGTCCGGCCGCAGGAAACATCGGATCAGAATGTAGGTGATGAAGAGGCCGGAGAGGAGCAGCCCCGGCAGGATGCCGCCGACGAAGAGCTTGCCGATGGATTGGCCGGAAAGCAGCGAGTAGATGATCATCACGATGCTCGGCGGGATGAGCGGCCCGAGCGCCCCCCCGGCCATGATGGATCCCATGGCGAGGCGGCGGTCGTAGCCGCGCCGCAGCATCGCCGGCAGCCCGATGATCCCCATCATCAGGACCCCGGTGGTGCTGATCCCGCTCATCGCGGCCACCAGCGTGCAGGCGAGCACCGTCCCCGCGGCGAGCCCCCCCCTCAGCCCCCCCATCCACCGGTGCATGGCCCCGTAGAGGTCTTCGGCGATCCCCGATTTTTCCAGCATGTAGGCCATGAACACGAACAGAGGCACCGCGACCAGGAGGTTGGCCCGCAAGAGATCGCTCGCCGCGGCGACGACCACGTTCAGCGAGGCGGGCCCCCAGACGGTGTAGCCGAACACGAGCGCGGAGCCCCCCAGGACGAAGACGACCGGAAGCCCGCTCGCGAGGAGCAGCAGCATGGTGAGGAACATGAGCAGGGTGACGGCTTCGACGCTCACGCGGGGGGACCCTCCTGCGGCGCATCCGGCCACTGCCGGCCGGTCAGGGCGAGGTGGAGGTCTTTGGCGGTTTTCGTGAATCCCTGCAGCAGCATGAGGAGGGCCGCGAGGGGGATGACGCATTTCACGGGCCAGACGTAGGGCTCCCAGACGGTCGAGGCCCGCTCCATCCTCAGAAAGGACTTCCAGGCCGCCTGCCCCCCCTGCCAGAGCATCACGCCGCAGAAGACATAGAAGAGAAGCCACGTCGCGAGATCCAGGATCGCCCGCGCCCGGGGGGGAAGCCGGGCGGAGAGGACGTCGACGCTGATGTGCGCGTTCCAGCGCAGGGTGTAGGCGCCGCCGAGAAGAAAGAAGACCGCGTAAAGGAGCGCGCTCAGCTCGTGAGCCCAGATGGTCGGGGCGTTGAACAGGTAGCGCAGGGTCACCTCCCAGACCAGGATCGCGATCAGGGGATAGACCAGAAACGAGACCGCCTTGCCCACGACGTCGTTCAGGCGGTCGACGGCGGAAAAAAACCGCAGCAGGGCGTTCACGGCCGGCTCCGCAGAGGGCCGTCCCCGCCTCCGCCGGGCCGGGGCGCCGCGGGGCGGGGACGACGGGGAGAGGGTTCAGTCGATGTACCCCTGGGTCTTCATGTAGGAGCGGATGATCTCCAGGCCCTTGGCGCAGCGATCCCCCTTTTTGGCGATCTCGGGAAGGAACTCGAGCCCCGCCCTGCGCAGCTTGGCCACCTCCGCATCCGGCCAGGTGATGAGCGTCGCCTTGAGGTTCGGCAGCTCTTTCAGCATCTGCTCATGCTCCCACCAGGTCCGCTGCTGGTGATCGATGGCGAAGACCTTGAAGGCCTCCTGGACGATGGCCTTCAGATCCTCGGGCAGGGCCTCCCAGGATTTCTGCGAGGCGAGGATGCACATCGACCAGACGGGCGCAAAGCCGGGGAGGTAGTAGTTCGGCGCGACCTCGTAGTACTTGAAGCGCTTGTAGTAGGAGCCGGCGGTCATGGAGCCGTCGATCACCCCTTGGGCGAGCGCCGTGTAGACTTCCTCGTGGGGGATGAAGGTCGGCGATGCGCCCAGCTTGGCGAGCGTCTTCGCGTAGTAGCCGTAGCCGCGGACTTTGAAGCCTTTCAGGTCCTCGACCTTCTGGATCGGCTTCTTGCTCCAGAAGGTGTTCGGTTCCGTGAAGAAGAGGCTTCCCACGTAGTAGACCCCGTGCTGGCGGTAGCCCTCGCGCATCAGCTCGTCGACCCCCAGGTACCAGTAGACCTGGAGCGCGTCCTGGAGGGTTTTCAGCATGTTGGGCGGGAGCGTCACCAGGTCGATGTTCGCCTCCGGCACGATCCCGGTATAGTAGACGGAACTCGTGTAGGCGATGTCCACGCTGCCCTTGGCCAGGCTGTCCACCAGTTCGAGCGAAGGGGCGAGCTGCCCCGCCGTGTAGAGCGTGATGTCGAGCCGGCCGTTCGACATCTTGCGGATCCGGTCGCAGAAATCCTTCTGCGTGATCTGCGGCCCGATCAGGGACGGCGGGTCGATCGACTGCATGCGCCACTTGATCACCGCCGTCTGCGCCTGCGCCCCGGGCCCGAGGGACGGGATGAACACCGACAGGGCGAGGGGGACGGCGAGCCAGAACCATCCGTTCTTCCAGACCTTCCTGCACATGGTTTCCTCCTGCGTTGCGGGTTGGCCGTTCACGGCACCCAGCGCCGTTCACATCAGTCCGGGCAGGTAGAGACTCAAGCCCGGAAAGGCGACGAGGATCCCCAGGGTCAGCACGTCCATGACGAGAAACCAGCCCACCCCGCGGAAAATCTCATCCAGCGGGACGAGCGGCCCCACGGCGCCTTTGATGACGTAGACGTTCAGCCCCACCGGCGGGGTGATCAGGCTGATTTCGAGAAGCTTGATGAGGATGATGCCGAACCAGATGAGGTCGATCCCGGCGGCGTTCGCGACGGGAAGGATGAGAGGCAACGTGAGGAGCAGGAGCCCCATGGTCTCGACGAACATGCCCAGGATCACGTAGAGCACGCTCACGGCGAAGATGACCCAGAGGGGGGACGTGCTCACCCCCAGCAGCATCGCGGAAAGCCGGGTCGGCAGCCCGGAGAGGGCCAGGAACTTCGTGATCAGCATCGTGCCGACGAGGATGATGAAGATGCTCGTCGTGCTGCTTGCGGTCTGCCCGAGCGCCCGGAGAAAGGCGCGGCGGTCAAGCGATCCGCGCAGCAGGGCCATCGCCAGGGCGAGGAAGGCGCCGACGGCCCCCGCCTCGGTCGGGCTGAACCAGCCGAAGAAAATGCCGCCCAGGACGAAGACGATCAGCGTCGGCAGCGGCCAGATGTCGCGGAGCGAGGCCCAGACCGCCCCCCAGGAGACGCGCTCCTCCAGGGGCGGGGCGAGCCGCGGGTCGATCGTGACCCGGATCACGATCATCGCCATGTAGATCAACGCCGAGACGATGCCCGGGATGAACCCGGCCATGAACTGTTTGCCGACCGAAACCTCGGCGTAGACCGCATAGAGGATCATGAGCACGCTGGGCGGAATGAGCGAACCGAGGGTCCCCGAGGCCGCGATCACGCCGGTGGCGAGGCCGGGGTGATAGCGATGGCGGAGCATCTCGGGCACCGCGATCCGCGCCAGCGCCGAGGCCGTGGCCACGCTCGAGCCCGAGGCCGCGGCGAAGAGCGCGCAGGCGCCGACCCCGGTCACGGCGAGCCCCCCCGGCAGGCGCGCCAGCAGGATCCGCATGCAGCGGAAGAGGGTCCGGGTCATGCCGGAGGCGGTGCAGAGGTAGCCCATGAGCAGGAACATGGGCACGGCCGTGAAGGACCAGTTGCCGATGAAATCGAAGGCGACGGCGCTGATCATGCCCCAGGCGGCCCGGGGGGTGGTCATCACGACGAGCCCGAAAAACGACACCAGCCCCATGGCGACGGCGACCGGGACGCGCAGGCCCATCAGCAGGAGCGCGATCAGAATCCCGGCGGTGCCGATCGCGGCGGAATCCATCTCACTCCTCCTCCGCCTTCGCGGGCTCGAGCGGCCGCCCGGATCGAAGCGCGCGCAGGAGGTTCCACCCCAGGGCGAGCACCATGCAGCCCATGCCGATCGGAAGCGCCCAGCGGCTCGGCCAGACGTAGAACAGGAAGTTGGCCATGACGGTCTCCCGGCCGGCGGTGGCCCGCAAGGCGTCGAGGAACGTCTGCCGCGTCAGGATGCCGAAATAGAGCATCCCGCAGAGGCAGGCGAAGCCGTAGCAGGCAAGCTGGACGCGGGGGGGGAAGCGCTTGACGAAGAGATCGACGACGATGTGCTCGCTGCGCAGCTCGACCGCGGCGAGGGGGAGAAAGACGATCCCGATCATGTAGTAATAGGTCACGGTCTCGATGGTGGCCTCGATCGGGGCGTTGAAGAAATATTTCATGAACACGTCGGCCGTGACGTGAAGCATCATGAGCAGCAGGAACAGGCTCGAGAGGTGTTCGAACAGCCGGCTGACGCCCCGGATGATCCGCCCGCCCATCGACGAGGCCCTTTCCCCGCTCGCGGTCGCGGAGCCCGTCATTTGCCGTAGGCCGCCGCGTCGATGCGGTCAAAGAGCTCCTCGCGGAGGATCTTGCCGATCGCCCGGCTGTCCTTGCGGTCGGTCTGGGCGAAGCGCGTTTCCCATTTCGCGACCGTTTTCATGAAGCGGTCGACCAGCGCTTCCGGCTGGGAAATCTTGTATTTCTCCCGGGCCAGGCTGTAGATGTCCTCGAAGCTCGTCTTGATGAAGGAGCGGATCGAGGCCTTCAGGTCCTCGCCGGGCTCGTAAAAGGAGACGCCGTGCTGCCGCGCCTCGGCCAGGGCCTCGGCGATCGCCTCCTGGTAGCCCACGTAGAGGTTGGCCATGGCCTGGGCGTTCACCTGGAAGAGCAGGCGCCGGTCGGCCGGGCTCAGTCCCTGCCAGAACCCGGGGTTCACCGCCCAGTTCGGGCCGGCGTAGTACATCCCCAGGGAGGCCATCGTCGTGTGCTTGGCCACGTCCCAGAGGCTGCGGGACTTCAAGTCGCTCACCACGTTCGTGGCGCAATCGAGGCTGCCCTTCTCCAGGCCGGTGTACATCTCCGTGGAGGGGATGTTCACGGCCACGGCGCCGACGGTCTGCACCCAGCGCGAAACCGAAGCCCCCGCCGTGCGCAGCCGCTTGCCCTTGATCTCCTCGAGGTTGCGCACGGGCTTGGAGCACATCATCACGTATTGCGGCGTGCTGTAGCCGCCCGCGAAGACGACCCCGGCCTTTTTCCACTGGGCCTGCATCTGGGGATCGGTCATCTCGAACTCGGTGACCGCGGCCATGGCGACCAGGGGATCGGTGATGGCGAAGCTGAGCTCGTTCAAGACGTTCGATTCGGGAAGCTCCGAGGGGGTGTAGAGCGCCGCGTGGTGCCCGATATGGGCGATCCCGTCGCGCACGCCGGAAAGACCGGCGCGGGGTTCGAGGAGCGAGGACCCGTAGAAGACCTTGGCCTTCAGGCGCCCCCCGGAGGCCTTTTCGAGATCGACCGCCCAGTCCGCATAGCTGTACTTCGCGATGGGGTGCTTGTCGGGGAAGAAAATGTTCGCCACGAACTCCTTCGTCTGGGCGCCGGCCGCCGGCGGCAACACCCCGGCCAGCACCAGGCAGAGCAACCCGGCTGCGGCAACGAGACGACGCTTCATGGGGCACCTCCTGCAGTGAATCGCGGGAAGGGACGGTTCAGAGCATGTGCTTGACCACCCGTCCTTCCTGCATGATGAGGGTGATGGTTTCGCGGTAGTTCTGGAAGACCCGGATGTCCTTCAAGGGGTCGGAGTTCACGAGGATGAGGTCGGCCCGCTTGCCCGCCTCGACCGTTCCGATCTCGCGCTCCCAGCCTAAAATCTCGGCGTTTGTGCGTGTCGCGGCGACGATCGCCCCCATACTGCCGAGGACCCGCGCCTGGAGCGCAAGTTCCTCCCCCTTGTGGACCTGCATCGGGCCGAGGAGGTCGCTTCCCGATCCGATCTTCACGCCGCAGCGCAGCGCTTCGCGCAGCGATTGCTCGGCGCGCTCGAGGGCGAGCACGTTCTTGCGCGTGGTGAATTCCGGCAGGCCGAGCCGTTTCCCCTCGCGCGCCATCGCCTCGTAGGTGACCATCGTGGGGACGAGATAGCACCCGGCGCGCTTCATCGCCTGCGCGCCGACCTCGGTCATGAGGTTGCCGTGCTCGATGGTGCGGATCCCGGCTTCGGCGCAGAGGACGATGCTGCGGTCGGAATAGCAATGCGCGGCGACGTATTTGCCGGCCGACTCGGCCTCGAACACGACCGCCCGCAGCTCTTCGGGCGAATACTGGGAATGGGCGATTTCGTCGGCCGGCGAGGCGACCCCCCCGCCCGCCATCACCTTGAGGAAGTCGGCCCCGCGCCGGATCTGCTCCCGCGCCGCCCGCCGGACCTCGTCCACCCCGTCGTAGACCCCGGTCGCCACCCCGCCCCAAGCCTCGACCGGCGCATGGGACTCGGTGGCGAGGCGGAAATCGCCGTGTCCCCCGGTCTGGGAAAGGATCCGCCCGCAGAAGAAAAGGCGTGGTCCCGGGATCAGGCCTTCGGCCAGGGCCTGGCGCAGGCCGGCATCGGCCCCCCCGCAGTCCCGGACCGTCGTGAACCCCTGCTCCAGGGTTTCGCGGATGATGGCCAGGCTTTTGAGCAGGACGTAGGAGGGAAGACAGCGCCGCTGCTGCTCCACGAGGGTCGGCTCCACAGCCTGCAGATGGACGTGCGCGTCGATCAGGCCGGGGAGGAGAAACTGCCCGCGGCAGTCGATCACCCGGGCCGACGGGGGGAGCGTCTCGCGCGACCGCTCCAGGGTCTCCCGGATGCGACCGGCTTCGATGACCACGCGGACGTCTTCCCGCGGCTCGGCTCCGGTGCCGTCGATCAGCGTGAGGTTCTTCAAGACCGTGACGTTCATGATGCTCCTCGCCGATTCATGTCTTTCCCCGCGACACCTCCCGCCGTCGGGGCCGGGGGACGGAGAGGCCCGAAGAGGGCGGACCGGGGGGGAAGGGTTCCTGGTTGAGGAAGGGGCCCAGGGAGTAGACCCGGGGCTCCATGTAGTGGCAGACGCGCAGGAAAAAACGCTGGAAGTGGGCGGTGATGACCTCGACGGCTTTTTCCCCCTCGGCCGCCGCGAGGTGTGCGATCAGCCGCTCGTGGTCTTCGATGGCCTTGCGGTTGAACACCTCCATGTTCTTGGGATGCGCTTCCTTGGTGTAGGTGAGGAAGGCGAGCCGCTCGGACTGGTGGTACATGCCCTTCAGGGCGTTCAAGAGAAAGGAGTTGTGGGCGGCTTCGTGGATGAGGCGGTGAAAGTCGCTGTTCAGGGTGGTGACCTTGAGAAAGTCCTGCCGGGCCATGGCCGCCTTGTGCCGCGCGCTTACCTCGGCCAGCCGCCGGACCTCTTCCGGCGTGATCCGCTGGGCGGCCAGATGGACGGCGAAGCGCTCGAGGGTGGTCAGGACCTCGAAGAGGCTTTTGACGTCGTCGATGCTGACGGGGCGGACGAAAAACCCCCTCCCCGGGACGGAATCCAGGAGCTTCTCGGCGGTCAGCCGCTGGAGGGCCTCACGGACGGGGGTGCGGCCGATGGCGAGGGTTTTCCCGAGCAGGGCTTCATCGATCTGCTGGCCGGGAAGGAGCCTCAGGGTGACGATGCGCTCGCGGATCAGGGCGTAGGCCCTGTCGCCCAGGCGCTCCTTCGTCTGCGATCGGTTCCTCATCGCCTCCCCTGCGGCCGGCCCTTCCACCGCGGGGCGGCCGGGAAGAAGCCGGAACGCGCGCTGGGGCGATCCGGCCCGCTGCGGAAAGCGCATGGTGGGGATGATTACAAATATATTGCGAGTATGTCAAGAATATACTCTGCGCCGAAGAAGCGATCGGTGCGCGGGGGCGAGGGCTGCCCTTTCGGGCGCGGCAAGGCCCACCCCGTCGGACCGCGGAAGGCCCGCGGCGCGCGGGGAAGCGACAAGGCGGGCAGGCACCCGGGGGGGCGGCTTCAGGAGCCGGAGACGGGGTAGAGCCAGGAGGCGAAGGCGGGCTCCCGGCCGGAGACGATCCTCTGGAGGGCCTCGTGGAGCCGGCGGGCGACGGGGCCGGGGGCGTCGGGCAGCTCGCGGCCGTCGATCCGCCTAACGGGGATGACCTGGAAGGGGGTGTTGGCGAAGAAGACCTCCTCGGCCTCGAGGAGCCGCTCGGGCCGCATGCGCTCCTCGCGGGCCTCGAGGCCGATATGCCGCGCGACCTCGAGGAGCGAGCGGCGGGTGATGGAATCGAGGACCCCGCCGAGCGGCGCGGTCCGGAGGACCCCGCCGGAGACGAGAAAGAGCGACTCGGTCGGCCCCTCGGCGAGAAAGCCCTCGGGGTCGAGGAGCACGGCGAGATCGGCCCCGCGGCGTCTGGCCTCGAGGGCGGCGATCATGCCGTTCAGGTAGTGGGCCGCGGCCTTGGCCGCAACCGGGACCGTCCGCGGGTCAAGCTTGCGCGTCTCGGCGACGACGGCCGTGACGCCGGCCTCGAAATCGAAGGGCAAAAGGCCCAGGTCCGCGACCGGGTCGAGGACGAAGACGGCCAGGTCCAGCGCGCCCTCCGGGGGCAGGACATCGAGCTTGGGGGCCGCGTGGTAGCCCACGAGTTTTACGATGCCGCGCTCGAGGCCGTTGCGGGCGACCGTCCCGGCCACCGCGCGGCACAGGGCGTCGTGAGCGAGGGGCAGCCGCATCGCAAGCAGGCGCGCGGAGTTCTCGAAGCGGGCGATGTGGTCGTGGAGGCGGAAGACGGCCGGCCCCCGCTCCGTCGCGTCGAAGCGGATCACCTCGAAGATCGTCGTCCCCCGGGCCACGCTGTGGCTCATGAGGTGGACGGTCGCCTCTTCCCAGCCGATGAAATCGCCGTTGCGGTAGATTCGCCGTTCGCGCAGCACGGAGTCCTCCAGGCGAAGCTCAGGGGGTCATGCCGAAGCGCAGCCACTTGAAGCGGTTCTGGTCCTCGGCCGAGACCCGGGCGCCGATCCGGGCCATGAAGATGTTCTCGGGCTTGAGGCAAAGGTTGGGCTCGTTGGTCTCGTATTCCTGGAAGCCGAAGGGCTCGAAGAGTTTTTCCATCATGCGGCGGTACTGCTGGGCGCTCAGGCGGTTTCCGTCGAGGTCCCAGGTCCAGGAATAGCCCACGAAATAGACGATCTTCTCCTCGATGAGGGGGTGCACCATCATCATGCGCACGATCGCCTGGCCGATCCGGCGGGCGCGCCAGGGCCGGCTCACCTCGATCGCGTTCACCTCCATGAGCAGCGGCCCGAGCTGCGCCCAGCGCTCCTCGGGGTCGGGGTAGGCGAGCACCCCGAAGCCCACGATGTGCTTTCCGTCGGCGATGGCGAGGACGACGCTCGCATCGGGGGTGGCGGCGATCTTCTCGAGGCTCTCGCGCCGCGTGTAGAGCGAGCGGTAGTGGGCGTGGGTCCCGAACTGGCGGTCGAAGTTGAGCTGCCGGATCTGCTCGGGCGTGCAAAAGGAGCGGATGCGGAGCTCTCCTCCCTCCGGTGTGGCCAGCAGGATCTCGTTTTGCGGGAACGAACCCATCGCCGGCTTAGAAATCCCCCCAGTCCTTGTGAAGCTGCTTGGTCATGATCAGGAGATCGTGCAGCGCGCCGTCGGGCCCGATGACGAAGTCCTCCAGCAGCGCCTTTTTGAAGAAGTCGAGCTTGCGGGCCGACTCGATCGCCGCGTCCTCGACCCCGACCACGAAATCGGCGCGCACCTCGCGCAGGCCCTTTTCCATGGCGTAGCGGATGAGATCGAGCAGCATCCAGCTGCCCAGGCGCTTCTGCCGGAAGTCGGGAAGCACGATGATGCGCAGCCTCCCCTGGTGGTGGTAGCAGCCGTAGCGGTGGGTGTGCAGGCGGGCGTGGGCGATGATCCGGTCCCCGCACTCGGCGACGATCGAAAAGACGTCCTGCCCGCCGCGGGCCCAAGCGCGGATCACCTCGGGGTCGCGCACGTCGAAGCGCATGTACCAGCGGTCGATCTCCGGCACCTCCTCGTAGAAAGCGCGCAGCCGCCCCTCGTCCTCGGGCTGGAGGGGGCGGATGCTCACCTCGGTGCAATTCGTGAGGACGACCTCCTTGGGGTATTTCACGGCACAGTCCCTCCCATGCTCGGGTGCGGCTCCGGAGGCGAAAAAGAGCGTGCTCTCGCCCCCAGAGGGGCAGGTAACCACGCAACGCACCGAGAAGTCAAGAAAAAGCAATAAACACGGCGCAGGCCAGCCCACCCGATTTTTCCCTTGACACAGCCGCTTTATAGCTAATATATAGCTATCTAAATTCTAAATTCCGTTCGGTGCGGCCCGGATGCCCCAAGAACGCGCAACGACCCGCCGCAACCCGCGATCAGATAAGGAGGAGAAAGAAATGGCCGACCTGAGCTGGCTTCCCAGGGAGTCGGGGCTCAAAGACCATTTTCTGTGCGGTGAGGAGCATTTTTCGCAAGAGGCCCCGGGGGTGATCTTCGAGAAAAAACCCCTGCTCGACCCCCAGGGCAAGGCCGTCCCGGATCTCTACACCGCCTGGATCGTCCTCAACAACCCCGCCCAGTACAACTCCTACACCACGGAGATGATCAAGGGGGTGATCGCGGGCTTCCAGCGCGCCTCGGCCGACCCCTCGGTGGTCGCCGCGATCTTCACCGGTGTCGGCGACAAGGCCTTCTGCACCGGCGGCAACACCAAGGAATACGCCGAGTACTACGCCGGCCGGCCCACCGAGTACGGCACCTACATGGATCTCTTCAACGCCATGGTCGACGGGATCCTCAACTGCAAGAAGCCGACGATCTGCCGCGTGAACGGCATGCGCGTCGCGGGCGGCCAGGAAATCGGGATGGCCTGCGACACCACGATCTCGAGCGACCTCGCCGTCTTCGGCCAGGCCGGCCCGCGCCACGGCTCCGCCCCCGACGGCGGAAGCACCGATTTTCTGCCCTGGATGCTCCCCATGGAGCTTGCCATGTGGAACTGCATTTCCTGCGAGCTCTGGAGCGCCTATAAAATGAGGCGGCTGGGGCTCATCGCCAAGTGCGTCCCCGTGATCCACACCGAGAAGGGCTTCCTGCGCAACCCCGCCGTGGTCACCGAGAGCTGGCTCGAGGCCGGCGAGATCGTCTACGGCGAGTTCAAGACCGGCCCCGAGGCGGAGAAGGCGCGCGAGATCGTCAAGACCGCCAAGATCGACTTCCGCCTCCTCGACGCCGAGGTGAACCGCATCGTCTGGACCTACGCCAACCTCTTCCCCAACTGCCTCCACAAGAGCATCGACGGCATCCGCTTGAAAAAGAAGTTCTTCTGGGACCAGGCCAAGGTGATCAACCGCCACTGGCTCGCCGCCAACATGAACTTCGAGGCCTTCCTCGGCTTCCATGCCTTCAACACGAAGAAGATCACCGGCCGGGACGTGATCGATTTCATCGAGTACCGCAGGCGGCAGGCGGCGGGGGCGGCCTTCGACGCCGAGTTCATGGCCGCCGTGCTGGCCCGGCCGAAGACCGCCTGACCGCGGCGCAAAGGGAGGAGCCATGCTGCTCGAAGGCAAGAAGGCGCTCGTCACCGGGGGCTCCCAGGGCATCGGGGCGGCGATCTCGCTTGAGCTCGCGCGCGAAGGGGCCGACGTCTGCTTCACCTACCGCCGCCACGAGGCCGAGGCGCGCGACTACGAGGCGCGCATCCGCGGCATGGGCCGCCGCGCGCTCGCCGTCCCCTGCGACATCGCCTCGTTTGCCGACGCCGAGCGCGTCGTCCAGACCGCCGTCCGGGAACTCGGGGGTCTCGACATCCTCGTCAACAACGCCGGCATGAACTGGGACGCGGTCAGCTGGAAGATGACCGAGGAGCAGTGGGACCGCGTCATCGCCGTCAACCTCAAGGGCTACTTCAACTTCACGCGGCATGTCGCCCCGCTCCTCAAGGAGCAGAAGTCCGGCCGCATCATCAACATCACCTCGATCAACGGGCTGCGCGGAAAATTCGGCCAGACGAACTACTCGGCCTCCAAGGCGGGGATCATCGGCTTCACCAAGGCGCTCGCCAAGGAGCTGGGCGCCTTCCAGGTCACGGTGAACGCCGTCGCCCCGGGGCTGATCGAGACGTCGATGCTGCGCGAGTCCGAATCCCGCGACAAGATCATCGAGATGGCGATGGCCGAAAGCGCGCTCAAGCGCATCGGGCGGCCCGAGGACCTGGCCTACCTCGTCGCCTTTCTCGCCTCCGAGCGCGCGGCCCACATCACGGGCGAGGTGATCAAGGTGGACGGCGGGCAATACATCTGAAGCCGCCCTTCCTCAATCCGGGCGCGGGAGCCGTGCGCCCCGCCCCTCTTCGCGAGAGGTCGTCATGCGACGCGTGGCCGTGGTCGGTGTCGGGCAAAGCGAGTTCGTGCGGGCCTACCCCGGTTCGATCCGGGAGCTTGCCTTCGAAGGCTTCCGCGAGGCGATGCAGGACGGGGGGTTGACCCCCGCCGACATCGACGCCTCGATCGTCTGCTCGGCCCCCGAGTACGACCGGCAGCGCTCCCCGGCGGGGGTGATCGCCGAGTACCTGGGGCTGAACCCCCAGCCCACCTTCCATGTCGAGACCCTGTGCTCCTCGAGCACGAGCGGCGTGCGGCTCGCCTGGTCGCTCATCGCCGCCGGCCTGCACGATGTCGTCGCCGTGATCGGCTTTCAGAAGATGTCGGAGATCTCCTCGGCCGAGTCCCAGGAGCGCATGGGGCGCGGGGCCGACATCCAGTGGGAAAGCCCCTTCGGGACGATGATGCCCGCCTACTACGCCATGTACGCCCGGGCGCACATGGCGGCCTACGGCACGACCCTCGAGGACCTCGCCCTCATCCGCGTGAAATCCTCGGTCTACGGCAAACTCAACGAAAAGGCGGTCTACCGCAAGGAGGTCACGCTCCCGCAGCTGAGCGACCCCCAGGACCGCATGGCCGGCCCGGTGGCGAGCCCGCTGCGCGTGGGCGACTGCTGCGCGAACGCCGACGGCTCCTCCTGCATCGTCCTCGCCGCCGAGGACAAGGCGCGCGCCTTCCGCAAGAAGCCGGTCTGGGTCCTCGGCGCCGGCGCGGCCTCGGCCCCGGTCAACCTGGCGGGCCGCGATCTCTTCACGGGCCTCTCCGCCGCCCGCGAGGCGGCGCGGCAGGCCTACCGCATGGCCGGCGTCGGCCCCGGGGAGATCGACGTCGCCGAGGTGCACGACTGCTTCACGATCGCCGAGCTCATGGCCTACGAGGATTTGGGCTTCGCCGCCCCCGGCGAGGGCCGCGAGCTCATCCGCAGCCGGGCGACCTACCGCGAGGGGAAGATCCCCGTGAACGTGGACGGCGGGCTCCTCTCCAAGGGGCACCCCATCGGGGCGACCGGCGGCAGCCAGGTGCGCACGATCGTGCTCCAGCTGCGGGGCGAGGCCGGCCCGATGCAGGTGAAGGACCCGCGGATCGGGCTCGTGCACAACATCGGCGGGGTGGGCCTCTACGGCAACGTCCTCATCTTCGGCACCGACTAAGGGGGAACAATGGCCGGAAAACGCGAACCCGAGGTCGACGACCGCTTCCGGCGCTTCGGGACGGTCGGTTTCACGGGGATCACCCGCGTGAACGACTTCATCACCCACCTGGAGGAGGGGCGGGTCGCCGGGACCCGCTGCGCGGCGTGCGGCAAGGTCTTCTTCCCCCCGCGCGCCGACTGCATGGCCTGCCTCTCGAGCCGCATGATCTGGTTCCCCGTCGAGGGCCAGGGCCGCCTCGTCTCCTGGAGCCGCCTCGCCTTCGGACCGGCCGGCTTCCAGGAGGAGGTCCCCTACACGATCGCCCTGCTTGACTACGGGGAGTTCAAGGTTTTCGGCCGCATCGACCGCAGCCTCCCCGAGGAGGAGCTCGCCGTGGGCCTGGCGATGACCGTCCGCGCGGAGCGCCTGGCCGGGGACCGCCTGAGCTACGTCTTCGTCAAGGCCTGAGGCCCGCGGGGCGCCGCGGGGGGCGGCCGCCGGCGCCCGGGCGAAGGAGGTGGAGCGATGCCTGCGCTTTCGTTTGCGAAACTGGAGACGGCCGAGGGAGTCGCGCGCTTGGTGCTGGCGCGGCCGAGGCACAACGTGCTCCACATCCCCATGATGCAGGAGCTCTGCGGTGTCCTCGAGCGGCTCCGCGCCGACCGGGGCCTCAAGGCGATCGTGCTCGCCGCCGAGGGGCCGAGCTTCTGCGCGGGGGTCGAGGTCGCCGACCACAGGCCCAGCCAGGTCGAGGAGATGATCGCCGTCTTCAACCGTCTGCTCGAGGGGATCGAGCACCAGGAGGTGCCCACGATCGCCGCCGTCCACGGCGCCTGCCTCGGGGGCGGCATGGAGGCGGCGATCGCCTGCGACATCGTGATCGCGGCGAAAAGCGCGGTCTTCGGGCAGCCCGAGGTCAAGCTCGGCTTTTTCCCGCCCTACGCGGCGGTCCGCCTGCCGGTCCTCGTCGGCCCGGCGCGGGCGATCGAGATCTGCACGACCGGGAGGCGCTACGCGGCGGACGAGGCGGCGCGCCTGGGCTTCGTGACCCATTGCGTGGAGGACGAGGCGCTCCCTTCCGCGGTCGAAGCGCTCCTCGGCGAGCTCAAGCAGGCGAGCCCCCTCATCCTGCGGCTCAACAAGCTCGCCGTGAAGCGCCACCTCGGCCTTTCCCCGAAGAACGCGCTCGCGGGGGTGAGCGATCTCTTCCTGAACACGCTCATGAAAACCGAGGACACCCTCGAGGGCATCGCCAGCTTCGAGGAGAAGCGCAAACCGATCTGGAAAAACCGCTGAGGGAGGGTGCAGCCGATGTCCGCAATCCGCAAGGTGGGGGTCGTGGGGGCCGGGAACATGGGAAGCGGGATCGCCCAGAAGTTCGCCCAGGAGGGGATCCCCGTGGTGATGGTGGACCTGAAGGACGAGTTCGTCGCGCGCGGCCTCCAGACCATCCGGCGGCTCCTCGAGGAGGGGGTCGAGCGCCGCCTCTTCAAGCCGGAGCAGGTCGAGGAGATCCTCGGCCGCATCCACGGGACGACCGACTTCCGGGCGCTCGCCGACGCCGACCTCGTGATCGAGGCCGTCTTCGAGGACAAGCAGGTGAAGGCGGAGCTCTTCCGCAAGCTCGATGCGATCTGCTCCCCCTCCACGATCCTCGCCACGAACACCTCGAGCTTCTATGTGCGCGAGTTCGCCGCCCAGACCTCGCGACCGGACCGTTTCATCGGCTTGCACTACTTCTACCACCCCGCCAAGAACCGCCTCCTCGAGGTGATCCCGCACGCGGGGACGAGCCCGCAGACGCTCGAGGCCTCGCTGCTCGCCGCGCGGCTGCACGGCAAGACGGCGATCCTCGTCCAGGACGCCCCCGGCTTCGCCGTGAACCGCTTCTTCGTCCCCTTCCTGAACGAGGCGGCGCGGATGCTCGAGGAGGGGCTGGCCGGCATCCCCACGATCGAGGAGGCCGGCAAGCGCGCCTTCCGGATCGGCATGGGGCCCTTCCAGCTGATGAACGTGACCGGCATCCCGATCGCCGTCCACGCCGCCACGACCCTCGGGAACGAACTGGGTCCGTTTTACGCGCCGTGCGCGGCGCTCAGGGCGCAGATGGAGAAGAAGGAGAACTGGAACCTCGAGGGGCCGGTCGAGGAGGCGAAGATCCCGCCGCTCGTCGACCGGTTCCACGGTGTCTGCCTGGGGGTCGCCGCGGCGCTGGTCGACGAGGGGGTCGCCTCGATCGAGGACACCGACCGCGGGGCGAAGATCGGCCTGCGCTGGAGCGAGGGCCCCTTCGAGATCATGAACCGGCTGGGGATCGACCGGACCTGCGCGCTCGTGGAGGCCATCTGCCGCCGCCACCCCGATTTCAAGATGCCCTCCCTGCTGGAGAAACAGCGCCGCGCGGGAGGGCCCTTCCGTTTCCGGTTCGTGGACCTCGCCATGCGCGGGCCGGTCGCCTTCCTCACGATCAACCGGCCCGAGGCGATGAACGCCTTGAACGAAACCGTGGTCGAGCAGCTCGCCGAGCGCTTCGCCGAGGCCCAGGCCGACCCCCGCGTCGCGGCGATCGTCTTCCGCGGCGCCGGCAAGGCCTTCGTCGCCGGCGCCGACATCCGCTACTTCGTGGAGAAGATCCGCGCGGGCAAGATCCCGGACATCGTCGCCTTCACGCGGCGCGGCCACGAGCTTTTGCTGGCGATCGAGGAGTCCCCGAAGCTCACCATCGCCCTGCTGGACGGCCTCTCCCTCGGCGGCGGAAGCGAGCTGGCGCTCGCCTGCCGGGCGATCCTGGCCACCCCCGCCGGGTCGCTCGCCTTCCCCGAGACCGGCATCGGGATCTACCCCGGCCTGGGGGGCATGCTGCGCACCGCGCGGCAGCTCGGCCCGGAGCTCGCCAAATACTACGCCTGCACGGGCGCGCCGATTTCGGCGCGGGACGCCTTCGAGCTCGGCCTCGCCTGCCGCCTGGTCGAGCCGGCGGCGGTGGAGGCGGCGATCGCCGAGCTCGCCGCGCAGGGGGCCCCGGACAAATACCGCACGCGGCCGATCCCCGAGCGCTTCCGGGTCTTCCAGGCCCTCTTCGCGCCGGGGCCGCTCGCCGAGCTGCTCGGGGGCCGCGCGCCGGCGGGCTTCGAGCCCGCCGCGGTCGAGCGCGTGCTGAAGGCGCTCCGGGCGAAGGCGCCGATCGCGCTCCGGCTCGCCTGCGAGATCATCGACCGCCAGGCCGGGCTTCCCCTGCGCGAGGCGATCGAGGTGGAGCTCGCGCGCCTCTCCGAGATCTTCGCCACCGCCGACGCCCTCGAGGGGCTCTCCTCGCTCGGCCGCAAGCGGCCCGAGTTCAAGGGCGCCTGATCTTCACCCATTCCGCGGGGAGGTGACCCATGAAGATGGTCTCCTGGCAGATGGTCGAACCGAAAAAACCCCTCGAGCGGGTGGAGGCCGAGCTGCCCGCCCCGGGGGCGGGCGAGGTGCGCCTCAAGGTGGCGGGCTGCGGGGTCTGCCACACGGACCTCGGCTTCTTCTATGACGGGGTGCGCACCAAGTCGCCGCTCCCCCTGACGCTCGGCCACGAGATCAGCGGGACGGTGGAGGCGGCCGGCCCCGGCGCCGAGTCCTGGCTCGGCAAGGCCGTGATCGTCCCCGCGGTCATGCCCTGCGGGGATTGCGACGTCTGCCGCCGCGGCCTGGGCAACATCTGCGGCCGGCAGAAAATGCCCGGAAACGACATCCCGGGGGGGTTCGCCAGCCACATCGTCGTCCCCGCCCGCCAGCTCTGCGAGGTCCCCCTCGACCCCGCGGGCCGGCCGGCCGGCCCCTCGGGCGTCACCTTGACCGAGCTCGCCGTGGTGGCCGACGCCGTGACCACCCCCTACCAGGCGATCCTCGAAGCCCGGCTCGCGGCCGGGGACACGGCCGTCTTCATCGGGGTCGGCGGGGTGGGCGGCTTCGGCGTCCAGATCGCCAAAGCCCTCGGGGCCCTCGTCCTCGCCGTGGACATCGACCCCGCCAAGCTCGAGGCGATCGCCCCCTATTGCGCGGCGACCTTCAACGCCGCCCGGATGCCCTTCAAGGACCTGCGCGCCGCGGTCACCGAAACGGTGAAGCAGCAGGGCGGCCGCAGGACGGAGTGGAAGATCTTCGAGACCTCCGGCACGGCCGCCGGCCAGCAGACCGCCTTCGGGCTGCTCACCTACGGCGGGTCGCTCGCGGTCGTCGGCTTCACCATGGACACGGTGACGGTCCGGCTCTCCAACTTGATGGCCTTTCACGCCTCGGCCCGCGGCAACTGGGGTTGCGTGCCCGAGCATTACCCGGCGGTCCTGCGCCTGGTGCTGGAGGGCAAGGTGGCGATCCGGCCCTTCGTGCGCGAGTTCCCGCTCGCGCGGATCAACGAGATCTTCGAGGACGTCCACGGCCGCCGCATCCGCGAGCGGCCGATCCTGGTTCCCTGAGGCGGAACCCCATACTGCGCAGAAAGGAAACGCCACGGATGCACAAGCTGCTGACCGACCGGCCGGGGGAGAAGATGCTTCTTCTCGGCAACGAGGCGATCGCCCGCGGGGCGATCGAGGCGGGGGTCGCCTTCGCGAGCACCTACCCCGGAACCCCCTCCTCGGAGATCTCGTTCCAGTTCTTCCAGATCTCGCAGGAAAGCGATCTGCACTTCGAGTACTGCACCAACGAGAAGGTGGCGGTCGAGGTGGCCGCCGCGGCGGCCATCTGCGGGGTGCGCAGCATGGCGGTCATGAAGCACGTGGGGCTGAACGTCGCCGCCGACGCGGTCATGACGCTCGCCTACGTCGGGGTGAAGGGCGGCATGGTGATCCTCACGGCCGACGACCCCGCCATGTTCTCGAGCCAAAACGAGCAGGACAACCGCTACTACGCGAAGCTCTCGGGGCTGCCCATGCTCGAGCCCTCCTCGGTCGAGGAGGCGCACCGCATCCTGCCCTACGCCTTCGAGCTCTCCGAGGAGCTGGCGGAGCCGGTCCTGCTGCGGACCACGACCCGCATCAACCACTCCTCGGGGGTCGTCACCCTGGGGGCGATGCGGCCGCGGGTGACGCGGGGGCGCTTCACCAAGGACCCGCTCAACCTGGTCACGGTGCCCGCCGTCTCGCGCAAGCTGCACGTCAAGCTCCTTGAGCACATCGCCCGCGCGCAGGCGCTCTCCGAGGCCTCGCCCTACAACCTCGTCGAGGGCGAGGGCCCCTGGGGCATCCTCTGCAACGGGGTGAGTTACAATTACGTGAAGGACGCCCTCGCCGAGCTCGGGATCGCCGACCGCGTGCGCATCCTGCGGGTCGGCTTTTCCCATCCGCTGCCGGCGCGGCGGATCCAGGAGTTCCTGCGCGGCTGCGAAAAGGCGCTCGTCGTCGAGGAGGGCGAGCCCTACCTCGAGGAGGCGGCCAAGACCCACGCCCAGGAGGCGGGCCTCACGCTCCCGATCCGCGGCAAGGCCCCGGAGCTCTTCTCGCGCCTCTACGAGCTCGACCCGGCGACCGTGCGGCGGGTGACGGCGCGCTACTTCGGGGTGGCCGACCGCGCACGGCCCGCGGTCGACGTCTCCGACGTCCCCCCCATCCCCCAGCGGCCGCCCACCCTCTGCGCCGGCTGCTCCCACCGCGCAACCTTCTACGAGGTGCGCCAGGCGGCCGAGGAACTCGGCATCGAGACCGTCTACCCGACCGACATCGGCTGCTACACCCTGGGGCTCCTCCCCCCCCTCTCCATGGCCGACTACCTCATCTGCATGGGCTCGTCGACCGGGACCGCGGGCGGGTTTTCGCAGGTGAGCGGCCGCAAGGTCGTCTCCTTCATCGGCGACTCGACCTTCTTCCACGCGGGCATCCCGGGCCTGATCAACGCCGTCTTCAACAACCACAACCTCACGCTCGTGATCCTTGACAACGGCACCACGGCCATGACCGGGCACCAGCCCCACCCCGGGGTGGACATGAAGCAGCTCAAGCTCGAACACTACGGCCGCGTCTCGATCGAGTCCGTGGTGCGCGGGATCGGCGTCCCCCACGTCACGGTGATCAAGCCCTACCGCGTGAAAAAGAGCATCGAGCAGATCAAGGAGGCCCTTTCCTTCCCCGGGGTCTCGGTCGTCATCTCGCAGGAGCTCTGCGTCCTCTACGCCAAGAGCCTGAAGCTGCCGCGGGGGAAGCCCTTCCGCGTGGGCGAGAAGTGCAAGAACCACCGCGTCTGCATGACGCGCCTCGCCTGCCCGGCCTTCTACGTCTGGAACGACCGCATCCACATCGATGCGAACCTCTGCACCGGCTGCAGCCTCTGCGCCCAGATCTGTCCCGAGCATGCGATCGTCCCGGCCCGGGAAACCGCGGAGAAGTGAACCCATGAAGACCACACGCCTTGTCATCGTCGCCGTCGGGGGCCAGGGGAACCTGCTCGCCTCTTCCATCCTGGCCGAGGCCGCCCTGATCGAAAACCTCCCGGTGCGCATGAGCGAAATCCACGGCATGGCCCAGCGCGGGGGGGTCGTCGAGTCGGCCCTGCTCTTCGGGCCCGGCCACAGCACGGTCATCGCCGAGGGCGAAGCCGACATCCTGGTCGGCTTCGAGCCGGCGGAGACCCTGCGCGCGCTCGGCAAGTGCCACCGGGAAAGCACCGTCATCACCAACCTCGCCCCCCTCATGCCCTTCACGGTGAACATCGGGCAGGGGGTCTACCCGGACCTGAAGCGGCTGCAGGAGCTCATCCGGGCGAAAACCGCGCGCCTGATCGCCTTCAACGCGACGGCCCTCGCGCGCGAGGCCGGAAACGTGCTCGCCGTGAACATGGTGCTGCTCGGCTGCCTGGTCGAGACCGGCCTGCTTCCGATCCGTCCGGAATCGGTCCAGGCGGCGATGGAGCGCAAGATCAAGCCCGACCTGCTCGAGGTGAACCGCAGGGCGTTCGCGGCGGGCGCCGCCGCCGCGCGCCAGAACGCCGCCTGAGCGCAAAACGCCCCGGCGGCTTTTTCCAACATCCGCTCCGAGACCCCAGGGCGGGCCGCGGAGGCCATGACGGGGAGGAACGAGGACCATGGTGCTCAAAGGGCGCAAAGAGGAAAAGAAAAGCGAGCGCAAGTACTGGGACGAGAAGTTCGAGACCCTGCCGCTGCCCGAACTCCAGAAATTCCAGCTCCGCAAGCTCAAGGAAACCGTGGAGTGGGTCTACGAGCGGGTTCCCTTCTACAAGCGCAAATTCGACGAGGCCGGCGTCAACCCCAAGGCGATCAAGTCTCTCGAGGACATCGCCCGGCTGCCCTTCACCGTGAAGAACGACCTGCGCGACAACTACCCCTTCGGGCTCTGCGCCGTGCCCCTCAAGGAGGTCGTCCGCGTGCACGCCTCCTCGGGCACCACGGGGAAACCGATCACGGGCCCCTACACCGCCGAGGACCTCGAGCAGTGGACCGAGCTCATGGCGCGCAACCTCTGGGCGGCGGGGGTCCGGCCCGACGACATCGCCCAGAACGCCTACGGCCACGGGCTCTTCACCGGCGGCCTGGGCTTCCACCAGGGGCTCACGCGCCTGGGCTGCACGGTGGTGCCGACCAGTTCGGGGCTCACCGAGCGGCAGATCACGATCATGAAGGATTTCGGGGTGACCGCCCTCTTCTGCACCCCCTCCTACGCCCTCACCATCGCCGAGCGCGCCGCCGAGATGAAGGTCGACATCCGCGCGCTCCCGCTGCGCGTCGGGGTCTTCGGCGCCGAGCCCTGGTCGACGGCCATGCGCCAGGAGATCGAGGAGCGCATGGGGATCCGCGCCCAGGAGGCCTACGGGCTGACCGAGCTCTGCGGGCCCGGGGTCGGCTTCGACTGCGAGGTCCAGGACGGCATCCACATCAACGAGGACCACTTCATCGCCGAGATCGTCGACCCCCAGACGCTCGAGCCGCTGCCCCTCGGCGAAAAGGGCGAGCTCGTCTTCACCGCGCTCCAGCGGCGGGCGATGCCCATGATCCGCTACCGCACCAAGGACATCACCCGGCTGCGGCGGGAGCAGTGCGCCTGCGGCCGCACCTTCGTCAAGATGGACAAGATCTACGGCCGCTCCGACGACATGCTGATCATCAGCGGGGTGAACGTCTTCCCCTCGCAGATCGAGTCGCTCCTGCTCGAGATCCCCGAGGTCGAGCCCCAGTACCGCCTCGTGGTGCGCAAGAAAGGCTACCTCGACCAGCTCATCGTCCAGGTCGAGGGGCGAAGGGACATCTACGAGGCGGGCCCCGAAAAGCGGCTCGAGGTCGCCGCCCGCGTCATGGCCCACATCCGCGGCATGATGGGCATCGGGGTCGATGTCGAGATCGTCGAGCCGAAATTCATCGCCCGCAGCGAAGGCAAGGCGCTGCGCGTCGTGGACGAGCGGCCCAAGCAATTCCGTTGAGCTCGGGCCGCATCGACTCCGGGAGGATGCCATGAGCGATCCCTCCGCGTTCCGCCCCCGGCGCTTCGCCGTGGTCGGGGCGGGTCCCGTCGGCTGCATCGTGGCCGCCTTCCTCGCCCGGGGCGGCCACGAGGTGACCCTCTGCGACGTCGTCCCCGAGCTGCTCGCCCCGGCTCTCGACCCGGGGATCGTGCTCGAGGGGGCCGAGTCCTTCCGCCAGGCGGTCACGCGCACCTGCCCGGTGGTGGACGACCTCGCCCCGTGGGACCCCGAGGTCATCTTCATCACCGTCAAGGCGAACGCGCTGCCCCTCATCGCCTCGGCCCTCGAGGGGTTCCTCGGCCCCGAGCGCTACGTCGTGAGCTGGCAAAACGGCATCGACACCGAGCGCGAGCTCGCCCGGACGCTCGGCCGGGCGCGGGTGATGCGCGCCGTGGTCAACTACGGCTGCGGGCTGCTCGCCCCCGGCCGGGTGCGCATCCCCTTCCACCACCCGCCGCATTACGTCCAGGAGCTCGACCCCGCCGGCCGCGCGGCCGCGCTCGCCGTGGCCGAGGCGCTCACCGCCTGCGGGCTGCCGACCCGGCACACCGACCAGATCGTCTCCATGGTGTGGCGCAAAACGGTCATGAACGCCTCGATGAACCCCGTCTGCGCGCTGACGCGGCTGACCATGTCGCGGGCGATGAGCGACCCGATCGTCTTCGCCATCGTCCAGGCGCTCGTCCAGGAGTGCATCCGCATCGCCCGCGCCAACGAGATCCTGCTCGGGTGGGACTACTTCGAGGAGGCCATGGCCTACATGCGCGGGGCCGGCGACCACAAGCCCTCGATGCTCATGGACATCGAGGCCGGCCGGCGCACCGAGATCGACTACATCAACGGCAAGTTCATCGAGTACGCCGAGCGGGCCGGCCTCGACGCCCCCTTCAACCGCACGATGCGGGCCCTGGTGAAGGGGCTGGAGTCGAGCCTGGAGCGGAAAGGCGCGGGGTGAGCGGGCGGCGGCGAAACCCATGAGCGAAGCGGCGCTCTATGTCGGCTGCGACGTCGGCTCCTCGCGCACCAAGGTCGCGGTGCTCGACGCCGGGGGGCGGATCCTGGGGCTGGCGGTCCGCAAGTCGGGCACCGATTTCACGGCGACCGCCGAGGCCTGCCTCGCCGAGGCGCTCGCCGCGGCGGGGACCGATGCGGGCCGGATCGCCCGCGCCGTCTCCACCGGCTACGGCCGCTTAAACGTCCGCTATGCGCACGAGCAGCGCACCGAGATCGGCTGCCACGCGGGGGGGTGCTACCACGCCTTCCCGCGGGCGATCACGGTGATCGACATCGGCGGCCAGGACAACAAGGTGATCAAGCTCGACGCCGCGGGCCGGCGCACGGGATTCAAGATGAACCGCAAGTGCGCCGCCGGGACGGGCGCCTTCCTCGAGGAGATGGCCGCGCGCCTCGACATCCCGCTCGAGCGCATGAACGCCATGGCCGAGCGCTCGACGGACATGGTGCGTTTAGGGAGCTTCTGCACGGTCTTTTCGGCGACCGAGGTGCTCGAGCACATCCGGCACGGCAAGAAGATCGAGGACATCGTCAAGGGCGTCTTCTACAGCATGATCAAGCGCATCGTGGAGATGGATTCGCTGACCGCCGAGGTCGTGATGACCGGCGGGGTCGTCGCCCACAACCCCTACCTCGTGCGCATGATGGAAGAGCTGATCGGGCGCCCCGTGCTCGTGCCCCCCCACCCCCAGTTCACCGGGGCGATCGGGGCGGCGCTCTACGCCCGGAGCGGATCCGGGGAACCCTAACCTTTCGATCCATGGAGGCCGTTGCGTCATGAGTGAAGAGAAAAAAGCCCCCCGCAAGAAACTCGCCGCCGCCGCGGACATCAACCAGTTCATGCGCGACTACTACCTCGAGCTCGACGCCGCCGCAGCCGCGGGCTCGCCCAAGATCGCCTGGTGCACGAGCGTCGGCCCGGCCGAAATCCTGCGCGCCATGGGCTTCCTGGTCTACTTCCCGGAGACCCACTCGGCCATGCTGGGCGCAACCCGCATGGCCACCGACCTCATCCCCGAGGCGAACGCGATCGGCTACTCGCCGGACATCTGCTCCTACCTGACCGCGGACATCGGCGCCTTCCTGCGCGGGGTCACCCCGCTGCAGAAGGCCTTCGGCATCCAGAGCATCCCCCGTCCGGACGTGCTCGTCTACAACACCAACCAATGCCGCGACGTGCAGGACTGGTTCGTCTGGTACGGCCAGAAGTTCAACGCCCCCGTCCTCGGCGTCCACACCTACCGCGGGGTGGACGAGGTGACCGACCGCCACATCGTCTCGATCGCCAAGCAGCTCGAGGCCCTGATCCCGCCGCTCGAAAAGATCGCCGGCCGGCGCTTCGAGATGGAGGATCTGCGCCGCGCGGTCGACCTCTCCCGGCAGTGCTCCGAGCTCTGGAAACAGATCCTCGACACGGCCGCGGCGCGGCCCTCGCCGATCACCTTCTTCGACGGCACGACCCTGATGGGCCCGGCGGTCGTCGGGCGCGGCACCCCGAAGGCGGTCGAGGTCTACCGCAAGCTGCTCGCCGAGCTCGAGGAGCGCATCCGCCGCGGCGAGGGGGCGCTCGAGGAGGAGCGCTACCGCATCTACTGGGACGGCATGCCGGTCTGGGGCCGCCTGAGCGCCCACGCCCAGCTCTTCGCCTCGCTGCGCGCGAACGTCCTCGCCTCGACCTACTGCAACAGCTGGATCTTCTCCGCCCTCGACCCCAACGACCCCATCCCCAGCATGGCGCGGGCCTACACCGAGCTCTTCATCGTCCGCTCCGACGAGGCCAAGGAGGACTACATCCGCCGCATGCTCTCCTTCTTCCAGGTGGACGGGATCATCTACCACGACGCCAAGACCTGCCCGAACAACTCGAACTGCCGCTACGGCATGCCCCAGCGGCTGGAGAAGGAAACCGGCATTCCCAGCCTGATCCTCAACGGGGACTTAAACGACCTGCGGCTGATCTCCGATGAGCAGACCAAGACGAACGTCGAGGCCTTCATCGAGCAGCTCGAAGAGCGCCGCCGATAGCCGCCGGCACAAGGAGGACGCCATGTTGGATTCGCTGTTCCGGCCCCGCGCGGTCGCCGTCATCGGGGCCTCGACCAAGGAGCTGTCCATCGGCAACCGCGTGATCAAGAACCTGATCGACTTCGGCTTCACCGGCGCGATCTACCCGATCAACCCCAACGCCGAGGAGATCCGCGGTCTCAAGGCCTACAAGTCGATCTTCGACTGCCCGGACGGGATCGACGTCGTCCACATGGTCATCCCGGCGAAGTTCGTCCCCCAGGCGGTCGAGGATTGCGGCAAAAAGGGCGTCAAGCACATCATCATCAACTCGGGGGGCTTCGCCGAGACCGGCCCCGAGGGCGCGGCGATCCAGAACGATTTTCTCGAGCGCGCGCGCCGCTACGGGATCCGCGTCTTCGGCCCCAACTGCCAGGGGGTCATCAACACCGACCCCGCGATCCGCGCCTACTGCAACTTCACCTTCACGCGGCCGGAGCCGGGCTTCATCTCCATCGTCGCCCTGAGCGGCGGGGTGGCCGAGGTCATCCACCAGGCCTTCGCCCAGATGGGGGTCGGCACCCGCATCTACGCCTCGAACGGCAACGCGGTCGACGTCACCATCCCCGAGATCCTCGAGTATTTGGGCGGCGACGAGGGAACGCGCGTGATCGTGACCTACGTCGAGGGGCTGCGGGACCCGGCGAACTTCCTGCGGGTCGCCACCCAAGTCGCCGCCCGCAAGCCGATCCTCGCCATGAAGGCCGGCCGCACGAAGGAGGGCGCACGCGCCGCGGCCTCCCACACCGGCGGGCTCGCCAAGGAGGACATCGCCACCGACCTCATCTTCGACAAGGCCGGGATCCTCTCCTTCCGCGACGAGGGGCACCTGATCCAGGCGGCCGTCGCCTTCGCCTCCCAGCCGATCCCCCGCGGCAACCGCATCGGCATCATCACGAACACCGGCGGGCCGGCGGTGATCGCCACCGACGTGCTCGTCGCCGCCGGCTGCACGCTGCCGCCGCTTTCCGCCCCGACCCACGAGCGGCTGAAGGCCGCGCTCTACCCCGAGGCCTCGGTCGGCAACCCGGTCGACGTCCTCGCCACCGGCACCGCCCAGCACTACCGCGCCTGCCTGGATGCGATGATGGAGGACGAGGCCTTCGACGGCGTCTTCGTGAACTTCGTCACCCCCTTCTTCGTCGACAACGAGGCGATCGCCCGGGAGATCGTGGCCGTCAACCGCGCGCACCAAAAGCCGATCGTCTGCAACCTCATGACCGACCCCCGGCAGTGGGCCGAGGTCGTGCGCATCCTGCGCGAGGGCGAGGTGCCCTGCTTCCCGCTCCCCGGCGAGGCGGCCCGCGCCATGGCGGCGCTCGTGCGCTACCGCGCCCTGCGCGACCGCGCGCCGAGGACGATCCGCTCCTTTCCGAACCTGAAGGGCGAAAAGGCCGGCCGGATCCTCGAGAAGGCCCGCAAGGCGGGCCGCAGCCGGCTGACCGCCGAAGAGGCCTACCGGCTGCTCGAGGCCTACCGCATCCCCGTCGCCCGCTGGAAGGCGGTGGGCACCCCCGAGGAGGCGGCCGAGGCCGCGGCGGCGATCGGCTTCCCGGTGGCCCTCAAGGCGGACGCCTCCGAGCTCCTGCACAAGACCGACCGCGGCGGGGTGGCGCTCGATCTCGGCAGCGCCTCCGCCGTGAAGCGCGCCGCGCAGGAGATGAAAAAGGCCTTCGACTACCCCGATCTGCGCTTCCTCGTGCAGAAATTCCTCCCCGGCGGCCTCGAGCTGATCCTCGGGGCCCGGGCCGAGGAGGGCCTCGGCCACGCCGTGGTCTTCGGCCTGGGCGGGGTGCTGGTCGAGGTCCTGAAAGACGTCGTCTTCGCCCTCACCCCCGTCAGCACGGCCGAGGCGCGGGAGATGCTCGACGCCATCCAGGCGAAGGCCCTGCTCGACGGGGTCCGCGGCCGGCCCGGCGTCGACCGCGAGGCGCTGGTCGAAATGATCGAAAAGCTCTCCCGGCTTCTGGTCGAGCACCCGGAGATCCAGGAGATGGACGTGAACCCGGTGCTCGCCTTCCCCGAGCGGGCGGTGGCGGTCGATGTGCGCATCGCGATCCGCTGAGGGGGAAGCGGCACCCACCCCGTTGCGTCAGGAGGCGATCCCATGGCGGCGGCATGGTTGAACCTGGGCCAGATCCTCAAGGTGAACGCCAAGAAATTCCCGCGGACGGTCGCCCTCAAGGACGAGCGCCGCGCCTTCACCTACCCCGAGGTCAACCGGCGGGTGAACCGGCTGGCCCACCGCCTCCTCGGGCTCGGCCTGAAGCCGGGCGACAAGATCGCGGTGCTGCTGGAAAACAGCATCGAGATCGTCGAGCTCTACCTCGCCACGGCCAAGACCGGGATCGTCATCGTGCCGATCAACTTCCGGCTGATCTCCGCCGATGTCGAGTACATCGCCCACCATGCCGACGCCGAGGCCTTCGTCGTGCACGACGATTTTTTGCCGACGGTCGACCCGATCCGGCCGCGTCTGACGCGCATCCCGGCCGACCGCTGGATCGTGGTCGGCCAGCGCGCCGAAGGCTACCTCCCCTACGAGGAGTGGATCGCCGGCGCCCCCGAGACCGAGCCGGAGTCCGCGGTCCGGCCCGAGGACCCCTGGATCCTCATCTACACCTCGGGGACCACGGGCCGGCCGAAGGGGGTCGTGCGCACGCACGAGTCCCACATCGCCTTTTACCTGATCAACGCCGTCGATTTCGGCTTCAACGAGCACGACGTCTGCATGAACGTCATGCCCTTGTGCCACATCAACTCCACCTTCTTCACCTTCACCTTCACCTACATCGGCGCCTCGGTCTACATCCACCCGGCGCGCTCCTTCCGCGCCGAGGAGATACTCGAGATCATCGCCCGCGAGCGCATCACCTTCATCTCGCTCATCCCCACGCACTACAACCTGATCCTGAACGCCCCGCCCGAGGCCCGCCGCCACGACCGCAGCTCGATCCGCAAGCTGCTCTGCTCCTCGGCCCCCGTGCGCCGCAAGATGAAGCTCGACATCCTGGAGTTCTTCCCCGGGGTCCAGCTCTACGAGGCCTACGGCTCGACCGAGGCCGGGATCGTGACCGTGCTCAAGCCCGAGCACCAGATGGCAAAGCTCGGCTCGATCGGCTTCGAATCGCTCGGCACCGAGTTCGTGCGGCTCCTCGGGCCCGACAAGCGCGAGGTCCCGGTCGGCGAGGTGGGGGAGCTCTACTCCCGCGGGCCGATGCTCTTCCGCGAGTATTACAAGGACCCCGAGAAGACGCGGGCCTCGTTCCACGAGGGCTGGTTTTCCGCGGGCGACATGGCGCGGCGCGACGAAGACGGCTTCTTCACCATCGTCGACCGCAAGGACAACATGATCATCACCGGGGGCGAGCACGTCTACCCGAGCGAGGTCGAGGAGGTCGTGGGCAGCCACGAGTGCGTCTTCGACTGCGCCGTGGTGGGGGTGCCCGACGAGAAATGGGGCGAGCGCGTGACGGCGGTCGTCATCCCCCGGCCGGGGGTGGACCCCCGGCGCATCACGGCCGAGGAGATCCTGCGTTGCTGCCGCGACCGGCTCGCCGGCTACAAGCGCCCCAAGGAGGTCATCTTCATTTCCCCGGAGGAGATGCCGCGCACCCCGACCGGCAAGATCCTGCACCGCGTCCTCAAGGAAAAGCTGCGCACCCCCAAGCGCTGAGAAGGAGGAGAACGTCCCATGCTGACCAAGGCCTACATCCCCTACAAGGGCTACTTCAGTTCCCCCTTCGCCCGCTGGCAGGGCACGATGGCGAACGAGCACGCCATCGTGCTCGCGGCGGAGACGACCAAGCGCTGGCTCGCCGAGAAGCGGATCGACCCCCGGACCTTCGACTACGTCTTCCTGGGCCTCACGGTGCACCAGCACCAGGGGTTCTACGGCGGCCCCTGGGCGGCGGCCCTGATGGGCGCGGCGGGGGTTCCCGGCATCTGGGTGAGCCAGGCCTGCTCCACCTCGACCGTCGCGATCTACTCCGCGGCCATGGGTGTGGAGTGCGGGCTCTTCCAGGCGCCGTTCTGCCTCATGACCGACCGCTGCTCCAACGGCCCCCACGTGGTGTGGCCCAACCCCCTCGGGCCGGGCGGCCAGGTGATCTCGGAAAACTGGATGATGGACAACTTCAACAAGGACCCCTGGGCCGGCCAGGCCATGATCCAGACCGCCGAGAACGTGGCCCGCGAGGAGGGCATCACGCGCGAGGAGTGCGACGCGGTGACCCTCGAGCGCTACCGCCAGTACCAGGACGCCCTGGCCAACGACCGCGAATTCCAGAAGCGCTACATGGTCCCGGTCCTGATCCGGGTCTCCAAGAAGCAGACGGTGATGCTCGAGGCCGACGAGGGGGTCATGGCCACCACGGCCGAGGGGCTGGCCGCGCTGAAACCGGTCCTGCCGAACGGGGTCCTCACCTACGGCAGCCAGACCCACCCGGCCGACGGCCACTGCGGGGTCATCGTCGCCGAGCGCGAGCGGGCCCGCCAGCTGAGCGCCGACCCCGCGGTCGAGATCCGCGTCGTCTCCTACGGCTACGCGCGGACCAAGCCGGCCTTCATGGCGGCCGCGGTCTACCCGGCGGCGAAGATGGCCCTCGAGGGGGCGGGGATCGACGCCGCCCAGTGCGCGGCCATCAAGACCCACAACCCCTTCGCCGCCAACGACGTCTTCCTTGCGCGCAAGCTCGGGGTCGACGTCCTGCGCGGCATGAACAACTACGGCTCCTCCCTCATCTACGGCCACCCGCAGGGGCCGACCGCGGGGCGGCTGATCATCGAGGGGATCGAGGAGGTGGTGATGAAGGGGGGCGGCTACCTGCTCTTCGCGGGCTGCGCCGCGGGGGACACCGCGGCCGCGCTCGTCCTGCGGATCGGCTGACCGCGCGGGACGGCCCCGGCAAACGGCTGCGGCCGCCGGGGGGACCCGGCGGCCGCACGGTTTCTTCGCCCTTCGCCCCCTCGGGCGGGGAGGCTCACACGGGAATCATGACGACCGGCACGGTCGTGCACTTGAGGACGCGCTCGGCCACGCTGCCGAAGTTGAAGTGGCCTTCGCTGCCGCGGTTCGCCATCACCACGAGGTCGATCTTCTCCTGCTCGATCAGGCGCAGGATCTCCTTGGCGGGCTCACCCACGGCGATGTGGCGGATGTAGAGGGGGCATTCGTTGAGGAACTTGTCGCAGATCTCGGTGAGTCGCCCCTCGGCCGTCTGCTTCTCCCACTCCTGCATCTTCTTCCACTCCTCGGGGTCGAACTGCCCGTAGTGCGCGCCGAAGGCGGGGTAGTCCTTCATGACGTAGAGGATGTGGATCTCGGCCCCGAATTTCTGGCTGAGCTGGGTGACGAGCGGAAGCGCGGCGGCGGCGTTTTGCGAAAAGTCGGTCGGCCACAGAATGCGTCGGATCTCCATCGGGGGCTCCTTTCCGCGAGGGGGGATTCAAACCGCGGCGCACCATAGCACGGCTTCGGATCCCGCGCAACGCGGGATGCCGTCCGGGGACGACGCCCCGGCCCGGCGGGCTACCCCCCGCCGACCAGCAGCATGAGCCGGACCCGGTCGCCTTCGCTGAGCCGCCGGCCGGCGAGTTCCTCCCGGGGGACGAAGCCCTCCTCGTTCAGCAGGATCTGGATCGTGAGGTCGAGCCGCCCCTCCCGGTCGAGGAGCCCCCGGCGCGCCTCGGGCCCGAAGCGCTGGACGATGCAACCGATCAGGTCCGCGAGGCTCGCCCCCGGGGGGAGATCGATCTCGGTCCGCTTGCCCAGGACGGCGGCGAGGGTGGGCAACCCGAGCGTTTCGACGATCACCCGCATTCAACCCCTCCCGTAGCGGCGCATGAGCGCGGAGTACTGCTCGCCGGCCTGCCGCATGCGCACGCAGCTCAGGCGGTCCGCCTCCACGTAATCCACGGCCTTCATGTCGCAGAAGCGCACGCACTGGGGGTCGCCCTCGCAGAGGTCGCACTTGAAGACGCGGCCGCGCTCGGCGTCCCAGCCCATGGCGCCGAAGGGGCAGGCCTGCACGCAGAGCTTGCAGCCGATGCAGCGCTCGTCGTCGATCCGCACGCAGTCGAGCGCCTCGTCCCGGCGGATCGCCCCCTTCGGGCAGACGGCGAGGCAGGGCGCCTCGCGGCACTGCTGGCAGCGCATGGGGAGGTAGAAGCCCTCGTTGTCCCACTTGACGACGTGGATGCGGGCAAGCGCCGGGTTGCTCACCCCGTCGTGCTTCACCGAGCAGACGATCTCGCAGAGCCGGCAGCCGGTGCATCGCTCCGGGTCGGTGATCAGGATTTTCTTTCCCATGGGTCCTCTCCTTGCCGCAACGCTCAGGCGGCCGGCTTGAGCGCGGCGATGCCGAGGCGCTCGAGGGTCTCGGGCGTCGGCACCCCGTTTTCGTCCCATCCGTGCAGGCGGTAGTACTCGTCGAGCATGGCGCGGAATTTCTCGCGGTCGATGCACTTGCCGCGGGCGACCGGGAGCCCCAGGCGGGTGGGCTCGTCGAAGTAGCGGTCGGGCAGCCAGTCGTCCCTGCGCGTCATGCCCTCGCGCAGGTTGAAGAGCCGCTCGATCGTGTAGCAGCGCTCGGCGGCGTCCCAGATCTCCCGTTCGCTGAATTCCAGGCCGGTGTTCAGGTAGATCAGGCGCGCGAACTCCTTGAACTGGGGGTGGTTGGGGCTGAGAAAGACCGTGTGGTATTTGCAGACCCCCAGGGAATCGACGGCCATGTAGACGAGTTCCTGCCACTGCACCATGCGCGGCTTGCCCTCGTACTCGGAGTAGCTGTTGGTGAGCGGGCCGGTGTAGCCGTCGGGGTTGCGGTAGACGCGCTCGAGCACGGGGAGCGGCAGGTTGTAGAGGTCGATCGCCGGGCGGCCCCGCAGGTGATCGGCCCCGCGGCTCGAGACGGCGATGTTGAGGGCGAGGGCCGGCGTCGGGCGCTCGTCGGAGTGGAGGTTGCTCATGCCCTTGACGTGGATCAGGTAGGGCAGGCTCTGCGGCCCGATCCGCCGCGCCGCCCCCAGGGGGCCCTCGGCGAGGATGTCGCCGATGTCGCGGCGGAAGGCGATCCGCCGGACGAGCTCGATCACCGCCTCATCGTCGCCCCAGGCGAGCCGGAGCCCGGCGGTGTCCTTCTCGGTGAGGATCCCCTTTTCGAAGAGCTCCATCGCCCAGGCCATCATGCTGCCCACCTCGAGGGTGTCCATGCCGTAGTCGTTCACGAGGTGGTTGCCCACGAGCACCGTGTTCAGGCTGCGGCAGCCCACCTCGGCGCCGAAGGCGCCCTGACTCGTGTACTCCGGGCCCTGGGCGTAGGTGCCGGCGTAGGGGCCCTCGGGGATGATGTAGCGGTGGCGGCAGTGGACCTGGCAGCCGAAGCAGCCGTCGAGGCCGATCGAGACCTTGTCCAGGTTTTCACACTCGATGTCCTCGCTGTTGGGGAGCTGGTTGTACTGGAAGTTGCGGCAGCGGACGAGGCCGGTCGTGTTGGTGACGCCGAAGATGAAGCCCGTCCCCCAGCGCTGCATGATCTGCGAGACCTTGGTCGAGACGACCTGGTCGATGATCTGCTTGTTGTACTCGAGCGCCTCCTCGGGAAAGCGGATGGCGATGCTCCGGGTGCCGCGGCAGGCGACGGCCTTCAGGCGCTTGGCGCCCATGACGGCGCCCATGCCCGTGCGGCCGCCGGCGTTCTTGCGGCCGGTCATCACGTTGGCGAAGCGGACGAGGTTCTCGCCCGCCTGCCCGATGCAAAGGACCTGGGCCTCCGGGTCGTCGAGCTCGCGGCGGATGAGGTCCTGGGTGTCGTAGACCCCGGAGCCCCAGAGCTTCTCGGCGCTGCGGATCTCGATCTCCCCGTTGTGGATGTAGAGGTAGACGGGCCTTTCGGCCTGCCCGCGGATCACGAGGTGGTCGAAACCCGCCCAGCGCAGCTCGGGGGCGAAGAAGCCGCCCATGTTCGCCGAGCCGAGAATGCCGGTGAGCGGCGATTTGGCCATGATGTGCGTGCGCGCCGACGCCGAGGCCATCGTCCCCACGAGGAGCCCCGCGCTAATCAGCAGCACGTTCTCCGGGCCGAGCGGGTCGGCCTGGGGCGGGCAGTGGGTGTAGAGAAGGTAGGCGTCGAGGCCGCGCCCGCCGATGTACTTGCGCCGCCACTCGAGGGGGATCGGCTCGGTGCGCACCTCCCCCGTCGTAAGGTCGATGTAGGCGATGTTGCGGTTGAGCGCCATGTCCGGCCTCCTTTCAGATCTTGTCCTCGGTGCCCAGGGGGAAGTTCTCCCAGACCGGCCCGCGGACGCGGGCCGTCTTCGGGTAGGGCCAGGAGATGCGCCACTCCATGCCGCACTTGGGGCAGCGGGCCCGTTCGGCCCCGAGCTGCGGCCGGAAACGCTCGAAGCAGGTGAGGCAACGCACCTCCCCGTCGCGCGGGCCTTCCATCACCTTCTGAATTTTCATCGCGGCCCTCCTCTTTCCTCCCGGCGTGCGGCGGCCGCCGCCGGGTCCAACCGGGTTGTTCATCATAAAGAACTTTCGTGGCCAGTATACCATGGCCCGACCCCTTGTCAAGGCCCACGGCAAATTCCCCGGAACCTTGATTTATATGATCCAAATCGCGATGCCGGCCTCGGCAGCCGTCCCGGCGCTTGACATCCCCTCGCCAAGCGGCTATTAAAATGTTCGCTATGATGAACGAGCCGAAGACCCCCCGGCGCCCGGCCGCGGCGCGCTACCGGGCCCCCGCGGTGCTCAAGGCCTTCCGCCTGCTCGAGGCCGTCGCCGCCGCCCGCGGCGCGGTCACCCTGAGCGAGCTCGCCCGCAGGCTGGGCTACAGCAAGGGCACCCTCCACGGCCTGATCGGCGCGCTCCTCGACTGCGAGGCCTTGTGCGAAAGCCCGCGGGGACGCGGCTACGCCATCGGGCCGGCGGTCGTCGAGCTCGCCTTCCGCAGCCGCAACTTCTTCCGCATCGTCGAGCAGGCCCAGCCCGTGCTCGACGGCCTGCGCGACCGCATCGGGGAAACCGTCTGCCTGGGCGTCTTGAGCCGCACGCGGGGGCTGATCGTCGCCACCGCCGAGGCCGCCAAGCCGCTCAAGATCTCGGCCCCGCCGGGCACCTCGATCCCGCTGCTCGCCGGTGCGGTCGGCAAGGTCTTCCTCGCCGGCCTGCCGCGCGCCCGGGCCCTTGCCCTGATCCGCGAACAGGGGCTGCTCGCCTACACCCCGCAGGCGATCACCGACCGCAGGCGCTACCTCGAGGAGCTCGAGGCCGTGCGGCGTCGGGGCTTCGCGGTCGACCGCGAGGAGTACCTGCCGGGGGTGCGCGCCGTCGCCGTGGCC
This sequence comes from Desulfatibacillum sp., assembly GCA_020725555.1. Taxonomy (GTDB): domain Bacteria; phylum Desulfobacterota; class Desulfobacteria; order Desulfobacterales; family SpSt-501; genus SpSt-501. Next base: position 37,604 of record DYEU01000034.1, on the reverse strand, counting down.
CTCGGCTCCCCGGCCGGGCTGCCGCTCGCCTTGTGGGTCGTGGGGCTCGCCGAAACCATGGACGAACCCGCCCTGGAGACGATCGCCGCCGAGATGCAGGGCGCGGCCCGTCGCCTCCAGGAAACCCTCGCGAGGAACGCATGAGCGAAGCCCCTTCCGCCTCTCCCGCCGCCGAGGAGCCCTCCTTCCGCGTGCCGGCCGGGGAAATCGCCGGCCGCCTCGCCCGCCTGCAGGAAGCGATGCAGGCGGCGGGCCTGGAGGCCGTCTTTCTCGTGCAGACGGTCGACCGCTTCTATTTCAGCGGCACGGCCCAGGACGCCTTTCTCTTCGTCCCGGCGGAGGGGCCGCCCCTGCTCTTCGTCCGCCGCTTCGCCCCCCGCGCCCGCGAGGAATCCCCGCTCGCGGAGATCCTGCCGATCGAGAGCGTGCGCCGGATCCCGGTTCTGCTCAAGGAGCGCCTCGGGCGCCTGCCCGCGCGGCTCGGCCTCGAGCTCGACGTCCTGCCGGTGAACGACTTCCGCTTCTGGCGGGGCCTCCTCGAGCCCCGGGAGTGCCCGGACGCCTCCCCGCTGCTTCTTCGGCTCCGCGGCCGAAAATCGGCCTGGGAAATCGCCCGCCTCGAGGAAACCGCGGAGATGAGCGCGCGCACCTTCGCCCACATGCGCGAGATCCTCGCCCCCGGCCTGACCGAGATGGAATTTGCGTCTCGGGCCGAGGCCTACGCGCGCGGCCTCGGGCACGCCGGGCTCCTCCGCGTGCGCGGCTTCAACGCCCTGGGCTACCCCGGCCACGTCCTGAGCGGGCCGAACGGCGGCCGCCCCGGCATGCTCGACGCCCCGGCGAGCGGCTCGGGCACCTCCTGCGCCTTTCCCGCCGGCGCCGGGCCGCGCCGGCTGCGCCCCCGCGAGCCGATCCTCGTCGACTTCGGCTCGGTGAAAAACGGCTACCACCTGGACGAGGCGCGCATGTTCGCGATCGGCGGCCTGCCGCCGGAAGAGCACTCCGCCTGCCGGGCGGCGATCCTGATCCACGACCGGCTGATCGCCGCGGCGCGGCCGGGGGTGACGGCGGGGGCGCTCTTCGAGGAGGCGCTGCGGCTGGCCGGCGAGATGGGCTTGGCGGAGGCCTTTCTCGGCCCCCCGGGCCACAAGGTCCGCTTCGTCGGCCACGGGATCGGACTCGAGCTGGTCGAGCCCCCCTTCCTCGCCCGGGGCCACAAGACCCCGCTCGAGGAGGGCATGGTCTTCGCGCTCGAGCCGAAGCTCGTCTTCGAGGGCCGCTTCGCGGCCGGGGTGGAAAGCGTCTTCGTCGTGACCGCCGCGGGCGGACGCCTGATCAGCCGCGTGCCGGTCGACGTCTTTCTCTGCTGAAAGGAGGCCCTGCATGGCATCGCCCTTCCCCCCCCGGGACCGCCGCAGCCTGCTGGCGGTGATGCAGACGGCGCTCGGCCGCGAGCCGGCCGATCTCGTCATCGAAAACGCCCGCCTCGTGAACGTCTTCACCGGCGAGGTCGAGCCCGGCATGGGAATCGCCGTCCGGGGGCCGTGGATCGCGCGCGTCGCGTCGGAGACGGCCGACGTGACCGGGCCGGGCACCCGCCGCATCGACGCGGCCGGCCGTTTCGTCACCCCCGGCCTCATCGACGGCCACACCCACCTCGCCTGGATCGCCTGCGCCCCGGCGGTCGTCCCCTTCGCGGCCGCATCCGGGGTCACGACCCTCGTGACCGAGACCCTCGAGCCCTACCCGGTCGCCGGCCTGGAGGGGGTGCTCGACCTGCTCGACTCGCTCGCCGGCCAGCCGATCCGCTTCCTGGCGACGGCCCCGGCCATGGTGTCGATCAGCACCGCCTCCCGGGGAATCGCCGCGGCCGATCTCGACATTTTGCTCGCCCGCGACGACATCCTCGGCCTGGGGGAGGCCTACTGGCAGGCCGTGCTGCAGGAGCCCGCCGCCCATCTCCCCGCCTTCGAGGCGGCCCTGCGGTCGGGCAAGCTCCTCGAGGGGCACTCGGCCGGGGCCTCCGGGAACAAGCTCGCCGCCTACTTCGCCCTCGGGGTCTCCTCCTGCCACGAGCCGATCGACGCCGCGCAGGCGCTCGCGCGCCTGCGGCTGGGGGTGCACGTCCTCGCCCGCGAGGGAAGCATCCGCCGCGACCTCGCCGCGATCGCCCGGGTGCGGCAGGACGGGATCGATCTCCGGCGGCTCTGCCTCGCCAGCGACGGGCTCTCCCCCCAGGACTGGGTCGGGGGGCGCGGCCTCGATTTTGCGCTCCGCCGCGCCGTGGCCTCCGGCATCCCGCCGGTCGAGGCCGTGCGCCTGGCGACCCTCCACCCGGCGGAGCACTTCCGGCTCGACCATCTCCTCGGCGCCGTCGCGCCGGGCCGCCTGGCGGATCTCGTGCTCACCGGCGACCTCGCCGACTTCCGGCCCGAGACCGTGGTCTGCGGCGGCAGGGTCGTCTTCGAGGAGGGGCGCCTCGCGCTGCCCGCCCGGCGCCACGCCTTTTCCTGGCGCAGCCGGCACACGGTGCGGCTCCCACGGCCGCTCGCGGCCGCGGATTTCCGCCTGGACGGCTTTCCGGAACCGGGGGAGGCGGAGGTGCGGGTGATCGAGCTCGTCAGCGATCTCGTCACCGCGGAGCGGCATGTGCGGCTGCCGGTGCGGCAGGGGGAGCTTCGCCTGCCGGCGGATGGCGGGTTCCTCAAGGTCGCGGCCGTCGACCGCGCCCGCCGCCCCGGGAAGCTCTTCACCGGGGTCCTGCGCGGCTTCGGCCTCGGCCGCGGCGCACTCGCCTGCAGCGCGGCCTGGGACGGGCCGGACATCGTGGTCGTCGGGCGCCGCGAGGAGGACATGGCGGCCGCGGTGAACCGCGTGGCCGAGCTTCAGGGAGGGGCCGTGCTGCGCGGGGCGGGGGAGCTGGACCGCGAAATCGCGCTTCCGGTCTTCGGCCTCGCCTCCGACCGGCCGCTCGAGGAACTCGCGGGCGAGATCAAAGCCCTCAACGCGGCCCTCCGGGGCCTGGGGGCCGATCTTCCCGACCCGCTCCTCACGCTCGTGACCTTGACCGGGGCCGCCATCCCGTACCTGAGGATCTGCGAGGAGGGGCTCGTCAACCTGCGGGACGGGCGGACGGTGGGGCTGCGGGTCGGGGGCTGACGCCGTTCAGTTCCAGAACTTCTCCCGCGCCACCCCGAGACGGCACCAGGCGTAGAGGGCGTCGAAGACCTCGAACTGGTGCTCGAGGTTCTGCAGATCGTCGGGGTAGCGCACGCTGTAGCCGACGGCGATGGCCTCGAGCCCCGCGGCGGGGGGGTCCTTCTCCGGCTTCCCGCTCTCCGAGGCGTTCACGATCTTCGCCATCCGCAACAGCGCCCGGTCGGTCAGGTTGTAGTTGCGCAGGATCGCCTCGAAGGTGGAGAGATCCCCCTGGCGGTAGAGACCGGCCCCGGGCACGTCGAAGGGGATTGCGCCCTCGCGCTCGGCGAGGGGCAACACCTCGCTCTGGGGGACGAAGATGAATTGGGCGTCCGAATCGATGAAGCGAGCGATCAGCCACGAACAGGCCGCCCGGCAGAAATCGACATGAGATCGCGTCATCCAGAGCATCGCGTGGATTCTCCTTCGGCTACGAAAATGGTCCCCGCCGCCCGCGCCCGCCTTAGCTCGAAGGCGCCGATCCCGAGGATCGCCAGCGCCATCGCCGCGCCCACGGCGCAGACCCCGCCCCACCCCCACCCCTGGTAGGCGTGGCCGCACAGGGTGATGCCCGCCGTGCCGCCGAGGTAGTAGCCGAGGACGTAGAGGGCGTTTGCCCGGCCGCGGCCGCGGTTGAGCCTGCGGTTCAGGGCGCCCACCGCGGCGGCGTGGACGGAGAAAAAGCCCAGGCAGGCGCCCGAGAGGCCCAGGACCACGGCGGTATAGAACGGAACGAGCGTCAGTGCAAGGGAGACCCCGAGCAAAGCGGCCCCGGCCGCCAGGGTGGCGCCGTTGCCGAAGCGGTTGCTCACCCTGCCGGAGAGCGGGGCGATGACGACCCCGAGGAGGTAGACGAGGTACATGCCCGTGATGCGGCCGGTCGAGGCCCGAAAGGGTTCGGCGGCCAGGTAGAAGGGCAGGTAGTTGAAGAGCGCCGAGAAGACGAAGAAGGCACCGAAGCCCGCCGCCACCGGCCGGAGGAGCGCGGGGCGCCGCAGGAGAGCCGCGAAACCGGGTTCCGCGCCGGCCGCCACCGGCCGGCGGCCCTCCCGGGGGAGGACCCGCAGGGCGACCGCCGTCGCCGCGGCGGTGAGCAGCGCGGAGGCGACGAAGGCCCAGCGCCAGTGGAGGAGGGGATGGATCCAGCCCCCCAGCAGGCGGCCGGCCAGCCCCCCCACCACCGTCGCCGCGACGTAGGCCCCCAGGATGACGTTCACCCGCTCGGGCGGCAGGCGGCGGGCGAGATCGGCGGCGATGCAGGTGGTGAGCGCCGGCAGGAAGAGCCCCTGCAGGAAGCGCAGCCCGATCAGGAGCTCAAGCCGCGGGGCGAGCGCGCAGAGCAGGCCGCCCAGGGAAACGACCGCGCCGCCGGCGAGGATGAGCGGGTGGATGGGATGGCGATCCGCGAGGCGCCCGAAGGGCAGGTTCGCGAGCGCGATCCCCAGGACCACGGCGGATACGGCGAACGAGGCGGTCGTCTCCCCGACCCCGAATTCCGCCTGCAGCACGGGAAGGACGGGCTGGACGAGGTAGATGGTCGTGAACCCGCAGGCGACCAGAAAGAAAACGGCCCCCCGCAGCGCCCGCGAAACCCCCTCCGCCTCAGCCGGCACGCAGGACAAGGCGCTCACGTCACGTCTCTCCGGCGCCCTCTCACCGGGGCAGGCGGTAGCGGAACTCGCAGGACGCGGCCCCCTGGAGAATCGTCGGGCCGCGGTCGAGCCGGATCCCGGGGTTGAAGCCCGCGACCAGCGCCCCGTCCCGGGCGCAGGAAAGGATCGCCCCCAGCCCGGGGATCCCGAGCGCGCGGTACATCTCCGCGTAGCGGCAGCGCCGCACGCGGTAGGCCCAGAGATCCTCCCCCGCCGCCAGGGTCTCGACCTCGATCGCCCCGCCCCGCATCCAGGGCTCCATCGCCCGCCGGAAATGCTCGAGCGTCCGCCCCCCCGCCCGCCGGGCGAGATCGGCGCCCTGCCGCCGCGCGGCCGCCTCGATCACGCGCCGCAGGACCTCGCGCACGGTCTCCCCGCCGCAGCGGACCTCCAGGGCGGCGACCAGGGGGGAGAGGATCCGCGCCTCGATCTCCCGGCGCACGAGAACCCCGACCTCGGCGTTCAGCCCGTCGGGGGGGAGCGCCGCGATCGCCCGGGCGATCGCCTCTTCGAGCTCGTCCGTCGTCGCCGTCATGACCGGCACCTCCCGTGCGTCCGAAACCGTCCCGCCACCATAGGGGCAAGCCCCGCCGAAGGCAAGAGGCCCCCGCCCCGATTGCGCCGCCGCCCCGATTGGCGTATGCTCCGCCCAGCGCTCGCCGCCCCGTTGCGGGATCGGAGCGGACGGACCCGATGATCGGACCCTTCTTCCTCAAGCGCCTGCAGCCTCGGCCCTCGACGGTTTCCCTCCTGCAGGCCCTGCGCCGCCGCTTCGGCTGGAACCTCTGGGAGTGGCTCCACGCCTGGGTCTACGCCCGCTTCCCCTACCTCTACATCGCCGCCGCCACCGGCGAGCACCCCCTCGCCCGCCGCCGGCGGAAGGAGCCCGCAGGGCGCCCTCCCGGGCGGCCGGGCCGCCTGGCACGCGCCTTCGCCGACGGCTACCACGGCAAGGTGATCCTGCCGCAGGCCGCAGGCCGCCTGGTCACGCTGGAGAAGCCCCTGCGGCTCACCCGCCTGGAGACGGTCCTTCCCTACCCGCGGGCGCGCGATCTCGTCCTCGAGCACCCCGACCACCTCACGCTGCTCGACTGCCCCTGCCGCAGCGCGCGCCCGAACCCCTGCCGGCCGCTCGATGTCTGCCTGGTCGTGGGCGAGCCCTTCGCTTCCTTCATCGCCGAGCACCACCCGCGGCGCAGCCGGCGGGTTTCGCCGCAGGAGGCGCTCGCGGTGCTCGCCGCCTGCCGCGAGCGCGGCAACGTGCACCATGCCTTCTTCAAGGAGGCCATGCTCGGCCGGTTCTACGCGATCTGCAACTGCTGCCCCTGCTGCTGCGGGGCCATGCAGGCCTGGAGAAACGGGGTCCCCATGCTCGCCCCCTCGGGCTTCCGGCCGCGCCTCGACGCCGCCGCCTGCCGCGGCTGCGGCAGCTGCGGTGCGCGCTGTCCCTTCGGCGCGATCGCCATGCGGGGCAACCTGCCGCGCGTGGACGCGGGACGCTGCCTGGGGTGCGGCATTTGCGCCGAGGCGTGTCCGGCCGGCGCAATGCGCCTCGAGCGTGCCCCCGACGCCGGAGACCCCTTGGATCCGGCGCGGCTCCCCGAACCGTGCATCCCGGCCGGCGCCGCCCGCGCGGCCTCATCCCCCGCCCGCGGGAGGCTCCCATGATCGAAAGCTTCGCGTCCCTCTCCCCGATGCTGCAGGCGTTTCTCGCAACGCTCTTCACCTGGTTTCTGACCGCCCTCGGCGCCGGGCTCGTCTTCTTTTTCCAGGAGATCCGCCTGCGGGTGCTGAACGGGATGCTGGGCTTCGCCTCGGGGGTGATGATCGCGGCCAGCTACTGGTCCCTTCTCGCCCCGGCGATCGAGCTGGCCGAGCAGATGGGGAAGGCGCCCTGGGTGCCGGCGGTGACGGGCTTTCTCGGGGGCGGCCTCTTCATCTGGGGGATCGACCGCCTGCTCCCCCACCTGCACGCCGGGCTGCCACGCGAGCGTGCCGAGGGGCTCCCCAGCTCCTGGCGCCGGAGCGTCCTTCTCGTGCTCGCCATCACGATCCACAACATCCCCGAGGGCCTCGCCGTGGGGATCGCCTTCGGGGCGCTCGCCGCCGACATCCCCTCCGCCTCGCTCGCCGGCGCGATGGCGCTCGCGGTCGGCATCGGCATCCAAAACTTCCCCGAGGGGGCGGCGGTCGCGATCCCGCTGCGGCGCGAGGGCGTCTCGCGGCGGCGAAGCTTCTGGCTCGGCCAGGCCTCGGGCATGGTCGAGCCGGCGGCGGGCGTTCTCGGAGCGGCGGCGGTGATCGTCGTGCAGCCGCTGCTCCCCTTCGCGCTCGCCTTCGCCGCCGGGGCGATGATCTACGTGGTCGTCGAGGAGCTGATCCCCACCGCCCGGCAGGAACAACACAGCGACTTCGCCACGATGGGGGCCATGCTGGGGTTCGCCGTGATGATGACCCTCGATGTGGCCTTCGGCTGACCGGCCGTGATCGACCTCGCCCTGGGAGACTTCCTGCTCCGCGGCACGGTGCTGGGGACGGCCGCCGGCTTTTCCCCCGGGCCGCTCACCGTGCTCGTCATCTCCGAGACGCTGCGCCGGGGGCTGCGCGCGGGGGGGATGGTGGCGCTCGCGCCCCTGCTGACCGATCTGCCGATCATCGCGCTCGCCGTGTGGCTGCTCGATGCGGCGGCGGGGCAGCCGGCGCTGCTCGGCGGGATCGCCCTGCTCGGGGCGGCCTTTCTCTTCCGCCTCGGCTGGGAAAGCCTCCGGCCGCCCCGGCTGGAGGCGGCGGCAGAGCCCTCGGCGGCCGGCTCGCTGCTTCGCGGCGTGTTCGCCAATTTTCTCAACCCCAACCCCTACGTCTTCTGGATCGGGGTGGGCACCCCGATGCTGCTCGCGGCCTCCGCCCGCTCCGTGCTGCACGCAGCCGGGTTCGCGGGGGCGTTCTTTTTCTGCCTCGTGGGCTCGAAGCTCGTGCTCGCCCGCCTTGTTCACCGCTCGCGCGGCTTTCTCGGCGGCAAGGCCTACCGCCGGGTCCTCGGGCTCCTCGGCCTGTGGCTGATGGCCTACGGGGTTCTGCTGCTCGTCGAGGGGATCCGGCGGCTCACGGCGGGGTAGGCGGAAGGGGGGAAAACGGCGCCCGCGGGCGGCGTGACCCGGTTTTCCCGGGGCCGGTTGCGTCAGCCGCAGAGGCGCTCTTCCCCGCTGTAGACGACGAGCCCCCCCTCGCCTTCCACGCCGACGAGGGCGAGATCGAGCGCGCGGGCGATCGCGACGGCGAGCGCCGTCGGCCGCGAGAGGGCCACCACGGCGGGGATGCGCGCCCGGGCGGCCTTCTGGATGAGCTCGTAGCTCACCCGCGAGGAGAGCGCAAGAACGGCCGCGCGGGAAAGGCGCCGCTCGAGAAGCAGGCGGCCCACCGCCTTGTCGACGGCGTTGTGCCGGCCGACGTCCTCGGCGAAGGCAAGCCCCCGGCCGTCGCGGTCGCCGACGAGGGCTGCGTGGGAGCCGCGGGTGCGGTGGTAGAAATGCTGGCTGCGCAGAAGCGCGCGGACCGCCTCCCGCAGCGCGCCGGGCGGAGGGAGAGGGCCCTTTCCCAGGGGCTCGAGCACTTGCAGCAGCTCCGCGAGCATCTGCTTGCCGCAGATCCCGCAGCTGGTCTGGCTGAGAAACCCCCGCCGCTCCAAGATGGCGGCCACGCGCGCGGCCCGCTCGGGCCGCAGCCGGACCTCGACCACGTTGGGGTCGAGATCGGCGCAGAAGCCGATCCCGGCGAAATCCTCGGCCGCCTCGACGATGCCCTCGGCGAGGCAGAAGCCCGCCGCGTGGGCGATCTCCTCCCCCGGGGTGCGCATCACGGCGGCATAGGGGGAGCCTTCGATCCGCAAGAGAAGCGGCTCCTCGCCGATCAGCTCGCGGGAATCCGCTTCCGGCCCGGGGGCCCCCAGGCGCCGCACGGGCCTGAGCACGCTCCGGGAAAGGGGGGGGACGGGGTCCTCCGCCTGCGGGGGGTGTTCCGTCATCGCCGTCTTAAGGCGCGGCCGCGGCCTTCTTCCGCCGGACGGGGGTGCGCCGGTCCTCGGCCGGGGGCGGGGGGGGCGGCACCCCGACAAAGCACGTGACCGCCTGGAAGCGCTCCGGGCAGACGGCGAGGCAGGTGCCGCACTTGATGCACCGCTCCTGGTCGATGACGTGGACGCGCTGCTTGCCGCCGTCGATGGCCTCGACCGGGCAGCGGCCCGCGCAGATCCTGCAGGCCTGGCATTTTTGGGGGTCGATGTAATAGGCCGGCACTTCGCGGAAAAGGGCCGCCACCTCCTCGGCGGTGAAGTGGCCCTCGCGGCCGGCCGGGTCGGTGAGCCGCGCGGCGAGCTTATCCCGCTTGGCGAGCTTGATCCAGGGGACGAGCTTCCGGACCTCCGCCAGCCGCGCCGCGACCTCCCCCGGCGCGAGGCCTTCGGCCCGGCCCAGGGGCCCGAGCGCTTTCACCGTGCGCACGAAATCGTTCACCCCCTCGGCGAAGAGCATCCCGTCCGCGGAGGACATGAACTCGATCCGCAACCGCTCGGGGTGGAGCCCGATGTGCTGAAGGATCCGCCGCGCCAGGAGCACCATGGCGAGGGCGTCGTAGTTGCCGTGCGTGATGTAGTTGCACTCGTTCAACCGGCAGCCGCCGAGGTAGACTCCGTCCATCCCGTTCTCGAAGGCCCGGATCACGTGGGCGAGGTCCACCCTCCCGGAGCACATCACCCGGATCAGCCGCAACTCCGTCGCATATTGCAGTCTGGAAACTCCAGCCAGGTCAGCCGCGCCGTAGGCTCACCAGTGGCAGACGAATCCCAGCAGCTTCGGCTTGAAGGTCCGCTCCTCGCTCATGTCGCTCATCCCGCTTTCCGGTTCAGGGTTTCCGACGCGGCGGCGTCGGCCGCGGCGTCGATCTGGCTTGCGAGTTCCTCGTCGGTGAAGTGCTTGAGAACAATCGCCCCGGTCGGGCACTTGGCGTTGCAGAGGCCGTCGCCCTTGCAGAGCACGGGGTTGACGGCGGCCTTGGGGCCCGCCTTCGTCTCGGAGATCCGGATCGCCCCGTAGGTGCAGGCGGCGATGCAGGAGCCGCAGCCGATGCAGCGGCGCTCGAGCACCTCGCAGACCGCCCCCGAGGCGACGACGGTGTCGTTGGCGAGAAGGGCGGCCACGCGGCCGGCCGCGCCGTAAGCCTGCTTGATCGTCTCCGGGAGGTGCTTGGGGTAGTGCGCCTGCCCGCAGAGAAAGACCCCGTCGGTGGCGAATTCGACCGGCCGCAGCTTGACGTGGGCCTCCTTGAAGAAGCCGTCCGGCCCCAGGGCCACCTTGAAGAGCCCGGCGATCTCCGGGGCGTCGGCCGCGGGGACGACCGCCGCCGCAAGCGCCAGGACCCCGGCGTCCATCGCCAGGGTACGTCCGAGGACGGGGTCGTCGACCACGACCCGGAGCACCGAGGCGCCGCCTTCGGCCACCGCCTCCACCCGCGGCGGCCGCTCCGGCTCGAAGCGGATGAACCGCACGCCCCGCTCGGCGGCCTCGCGGTAGGCTTCCTCGCGGAAGCCGTAGGTCATCATGTCCCGGTAGAGGATGCAGACGTCCATCGCCGGGTTGAGCTCCTTGAGCCGGCGGGCGTTTTTGACCGCGGCGCTGCAGCAGATGCGGCTGCAGTAGGTGCGCTCGGCGTTGCGGCAGCCGACGCACTGGATCATCACCGTGCGCCCTGCGCCGAGCACCCGCTCCTCGCCCCGGGCGATCGCCTCCTCGAGCTCGAGCAGGGTGAGGACGCGGCCGTCCTGCCCGTAGCGATACTCGGCCGGCCGGTACAGATCGGCGCCGGTGGCGATCACCGTGGCGCCGTGGCGGATCTCTGACTCCCCGCGGTCCGAGGCGATGCGCGTGAGGAAGTTGCCGATGTAGCCCTCGGCCGAAACGACGCGTGCGCGGGTGTACACGCGGATCCGCGGGTTGGCGTAGACCCGCTCCGCGAGATCGCGCACCCGGGCCGGGATGTCCATGCCGTCGAGGCTCGTGTGCAGCCGCCGGGCCAGGCCGCCCAGGTCCTCGCCCCGCTCGACCAGGTGCACGAGATGCCCCTGGGCGGCGATCGAGAGCGCGCAGGTCATGCCGGCCACGCCGCCGCCCAGCACCAGGGCGGCCTTGTGGACCGGGAGCGTGAACTCCTTAAGCGGCTCGAGCCGGCTCGCCCGCGCCACCGACATGCGCACGATGTCCCGGGCCTTGCGCGTGGCGGCATCCTTCTCCAGCGAATGGACCCAGGAGCAGTGCTCGCGGATGTTCGCCATCTCGAAGAAATAGGGGTTCAGGCCGGCCTCGCGCAGGGTGTCGCGGAAGAGGGGCTCCAGGGTGCGGGGGCTGCAGGCGGCCACGACCAGCCGGTTGAGGCCCTTCTCCCGGGCGATGGCGGTGATCTCCTTGGCGCAGTTGGTCGCGCAGGAAAAGAGCTGCTCCTGGGCGTAGACCACGTGGGGCAGGCCCCGGGCGTACTCGACCGTCGCCGGAACGTCGACGACCCGGCCGATGTTCGCCCCGCAGTGGCAGACGAAGACCCCGACCCGCGGCTCCTCGGCGGCCACGTCCTTCTCCGGCGGGAAGACCCGCTCGCGGGCGAGCCGCCCGCGCCGGCGGGAGAGGAGCTCCCCGCAGCGGGCGCCGGCGCCGCTGGCGGCGAAGACCGACTCGGGGATGTCCATGGGGCCTGCGAAGGCGCCGCTCACGAAAACCCCTGGCCGGCTCGTCTGCAGGGGGTGGGCCGGGTCCACGCGGCAGAACCCCGAGGGGTCGAGGGCGATGCCGAAGCGCTCCGCCAGCCGCGCCGCCTCGGCCGGCGGCTTCATCCCGACGGAGAGCACGACGAGGTCGAATTCCTCCTCCCGGACCCCCTCGGAGGCCGTGGCGTAGCGGACGACGACGTTGCTCCCGGCGGTTTCGCCCACGATGGAGACGTAGCTGCGGATGAAGCGCACGTCGGGCAGGCGGGCGGCCCGCTCGCAGAAGCGCTCGAAGTCCTTGCCGAAGGAGCGCACGTCGTTGTGGAAGATCGTGCAGGCGGCTTCCGGGTCGTGGTCCTTGGTGAGGATCACCTGCTTCTGGGTGTAGGTGCAGCAGACGGCGGAGCAGTAGCGGTTCTCTCCCGGGGTCACCCGGCGCGAGCCGACACACTGCACCCAGGCGATGCGGCGCGGGGGACGGCCGTCGGAAGGCCGCCGGATCTCGCCCTCGGTCGGGCCGGTCGCGCACATCAGCCGCTCGAAGTCCATGCTGGTGACGACGTTGGCCAGCCGGCCGTAGCCGTAGCGCCCGCTTTCCCGGGGGTCGTAGGGCTCGAAGCCGGGGGCGAGGATGACCGCGCCGACGTTCACCGCAAGCGTCTCGGGCTTCTGCCGGAAATCGATCGCCCGGTTCTTGCAGACCGCCTCGCAGATGCGGCACTTCCTTTCCTTGAGGTAGAGGCAGCTGTCGTCGATGTAGGCGATGAGCGGGATGGCCTGGGCGTAATGGATGTGGATGGCCTTGCTCTGCGAGAGCCCCTGGTTGAAGGCGTCGGGGCAGAGGGCCGGGCAGTATTCGACGCAGGTCGTGCAGCCGGTGCACTTCTCCTCGAGAACGTACCGCGGCTTGCGGAGGAGCGTGACCGTGAAGTCGCCCGCCTCGCCGGCGACGCGGTCCACGTCCGTCAACGTCAGGGTTTCGATGTTGGGGTGCCGGCCGACCTCGACCAGTTTCGGCGACAGAATTCACATCGAACAGTCGTTGGTCGGAAAGGTCTTGTCCAGCTGGGCCATGCGCCCGCCGATGGCCGGGCCGCGGTCGATCAGGTAGACCTTGAAGCCGGCGGAGGCCAGGTCGAGCGACGCCTGAATGCCGCTGATGCCCCCGCCGACGACGAGGACGTCGCCGAAGCGCGGGCCGCCCGGCGTCCGGCACAGCAAGCGGACGGTCTCGGTGAGCGCGGATCCGTTTTCCTGGTTCATCGTGTCCCCCCGTGGAACGAAAAGGCCCGGGCGAGCATGCCGGCGACGCCGCACCCCGCTACAGGGCCTCCTGGACCAGCTCCGTGAGATCGCGGATTTCGATCTTCTCCGCAAGTCCCAGGGTCAACCGGCTGTCCTCGAAATTGGCGATGCAATAGGGGCAGGCGGTGACCAGCACCTCGGCCCCGGCCTCGATCGCCTGTGTCAGCCGCAGGTCGGCGAAGCGCTCGCCCCGCGGCGTCTCCATCCAGATCCGCCCGCCGCCGCCCCCGCAGCAGAGGCTGTCGGCTTGCGTCTCGGCCATCTCGACCGTCCTGATCCCGGGCAGCCGGGAGAGCACGGCGCGCGGCTCGGCGAAGATCCCGTTGTGGCGCCCGAGGTAGCAGGGGTCGTGGAAGGCGACCGTTCTCGCGCGGCCGTCGCCGAAGGCGAGGCGCCCGGCGGCGAGCAGCCCGGGAAGCAGCTGCGCGATGTGCACCACTTCGAAGGCGGCCTTGAATTCCGGGTACTCGTTCTTGAAGGTGTGGTAGCAGTGCGGCGAGGAGACGAGGATCTTGCGGACCCCGTGGTCGATGAAGGCCTTGATGTTTTCCCGGGCCAGGCGCTTGAAGGCCTCCTCGTCGCCCGCCTTGCGGATGCTTTCCCCGCAGCAGTTCTCGCGCTCCCCGAGGATGCCGAACGCGACGCCCGCGGCCTGGAGGACCGCCGCCGTGGCCCGGGCGACCTTTTTCAGCCGCGGGTCGTAGCAGAGGTAGCAGCCCGGGAAATAGAGAAACTCCATCCCCTCGGCGAAGGCGGGCACCCCCAGGCCCTCGGCCCAGTCCGCCCGCTTGCGCCGCGGTTCGTTCAGGGGGTTGCCCTCGGCCATCAGGCTGCCGCGCACCCCGCGCACCGGCCGGGCCGTGGGCGGGAAGACGCCGTACTCGGTGGCGATGCGGCGCAAGGCGGTCCCGGAGTCGATCTGGCGCACGTCCCGGGGGCACTGCGCGGGGCAGCGGCCGCAGGTCGTGCAGCGCCACAGGTCCTCGCTTTCGATGTCCGTGAGGCCGAAGGCGGCCTCGCGCACGATCCGCCGCATGCTGAAGGCCCGGAAGCGGTTCCAAGGGCAGACCGCGTCGCACAGGCCGCACTGGAAGCAGCGCTTGAAGGCCTCCCCGCCGTTGGCGCGGATGAGGTCGACGATCTCCTGATAATCGGCCAGGTTCTCCACGGTCGCTTCCGGCTCCCCCGGGCCCCCTGCGCGCCTTAGCCTTTCCGCGCGGCCGCCAGGCGCGCGACGGCCTCGGCGATCTTCTCCAGCCCGAACTTGTCCGCCAGGGCCTCGAGGCCCGTCTCCAGCTCCTCGGGCTGCGCGGCGTTCTCTTCCTCGACCTCCTCCTCGCGCTCGACGTAGGTGAGGGCGTCGGTGATGCACCACTGCACGCACATCGGCTCTTTCAGCTCCGGGTCCTCCTGGCACATGTCGCACTTGAGCGGCAGGCCCGAGTCGGGCTCCTTGAAGAGGTCCCGCGAGGGGCAGGAGGCGCGGCAGAAGCCGCATTCGTCGTAGGTCTTGCCCTCGATCGTGTAGCGGTCACGGCCGCAGCACTCGGCGGGCGCGTAGTCGCCGGCGTAGACCGGGACGTAGAGGTCCCGCAGCGGGTCGAAGAGCACGCGCACCCGCGATCGGGCGGGGTTGTTGCTGGCGTAGCGGGGCCGGGCGTGAAAGGTCGAGCAAGCCATCTCGCAGGCCCGGCAGCCGTTGCACTTGTCGAGGTCGATCTGGATGGTCTTGACGATCTTTTTCTTCTTCGGGCGGTCGGCGTTCACGGCGTGTCCCCTTCGCGCATCCTCGCTCAGGCCTCGGCGGCGGCCGGGGCCTCTTCGCGGAGGATGCCGCGCCGCAGGAGGTCCTCGGCCACGTCGTCCAGGTCGAGCCGCGCGAGCGTATCGCGGGTCGGCACCCCTTCCGCGTTCCAGCCCTTGTAGCGGTAGTAGGTCTCGAGCAGCCGCGCCTCGAGCTCGGGGAAGCGTTTCTTCCAGTGGTCCTCGGGCGGCTTCTCGTCCTTGCGCCTCAGGCCGAGCCGGTTGTTGACCGCCCGCACCAGGGTGCGGTTGCGGTTGGCCGCCTTCCAGAGGGAGTCCTCGTCGAAGTCGATCCCCGTCGCCGCGGAAACGAGCGGCGGGAGGTTGTGGATGTGGTAGGGCGGCTTGATCGGAAACGAGGAAAGCCCCGCGCAGAGCCCGAGCGAGTCGTCGAGGTAGTGCATCATTTCCTGCCACTCGACGATCTCGCAGGTCGCCTCCGGCGGCGGGTAGTGCGGAAAGGCGCGCTCCCCGCGGGGTTCCCAGTTTAGGAAATAGTCCTTGAAGCGCTCGTGGGGCACCTGGATCCAGTCGCGGACGAATTCCTCCCGCTCCTGCCGGGTCTCGAACGGCATCTGGGGCATCTGCCCCTCGATCTGGGTGATGTTGATCTTCTCGCCGGTCGCGTACATGATGAAGTAGATGGGGTTGAGCATGCCGAGCTTGATCGGGATCTGCTCGTGCTTCTTGATCGTGTTGTGATCGAAGGCCTCGGCCCCCCGGCCGATGCGGCGCGCGGCCCAGTAGACCCCGTCGGCCAGCACCTCGCCGATCCCCTCGCGCCGCACGATGCGGTCGAGCAGCCAGAAGAACTTCTCCTCGCGGTCCTCGGGCATGCCGGCGACATCGGCCGGCGTCAGGATCCCCGCCTCCAAAAGCTCCATGGCGAAGGCCATCACCTGGGGCGTCGTGTAGGCGTCGACGCCGTATTCCTGGGCGCGGCCGGCGATGCGGAAGCCGAAGTCGAGATCGTCGAGCATGGCGCCCATCACGTAGGTGAGCTTCGAGTAGCACTTCATCATGTACTTCGAGACGCCGAGCGCCGGGTAGCGCACGATCGCCCCGCACTTCATCGGGCAGTTGTAGCAGGAAATGAGCCGCTCGACCGCCTGCTCCTGGCTGCGGCGCCAGCGTTCCTCGTTTTCCTGGGTCCAGAAGTCCTTGCGGCGATGGCGCGCGTTTCCCCAGGCGAAGTTCGTCGTGTGCCACTCCTCGTCATGGATGGCCATTTCCTGGGGCGAGCCGATGCCGGCGAGAATCGCCGGCACCCCCTTGACGGGGTTGTCCCGCCGCCACTGGATGTAGCGCAGGACCTCGCGGCAGAGCTCCATGAACTCGGCCGGCCGGGCGACCGCCACGTCCCGCGTGCCGCGCACGGCGATCGCCTTGAGGTTCTTGCTGCCCATGACGGCCCCCAGCCCCGCGCGGCTGGCGCTCGAGCGGGCATGCTCGATCGAGGCGAAGTAGACGCGGTGTTCGCCGGCCAGCCCGATCGCCGCGACCTGGACGTTGGGGTCCTTGAGCTCGCGCTTGAGGCACTCGGCCGTCTCGAGCGCCCCCTTGCCCGCGAGGTGGCGGGCGTCGCGGATCTCGACGCGGCCGTCGTGGATGAAGAGGTAGGCAAGCTCGGGGGTGCGCCCGCGGAGGACGATCTTGTCGTAGCCCGCGTATTTGAGCTCCGGGGCGAAGAAGCCGCCCATCATGGAGAACGCCATCAGGCGCGTCTGCGGGGAGATCGCGGAGACGATGGTGCGGTTGGCGCCGGTCGCCTGCGTGCCGCAAAGCAGGCCCGCGCTGAAGATCAGCACGTTGTCCGGCGAGAGCGGGTCGATCTCGGGGGGGACGCGATCCCAGAGCAAGCGGGCGTTGGTCCCCAGCCCTCCCAGGTGCAGCTCGGTCAGGCGCGGATCGGTTTCCACCCGCTCGATGTTGCCGCGGCTGAGATCGATTTCGAGCTGAAACCCCGTCTCGGCGTACCTCATGGTCGGCTCCTTCCGCCCTCCCCGCGGCCGACGGCCGGGTGCGGACCGCATCCCCCTTGCACCCCGAGCCGGGCGTTGTCAGCCGGCATCGGCCCGGCCCCGGGGCTGCGGTTCACGGCCCCCGCTCCGGAAACCGCGTTACGGGGGCAAATGGCGGCCCGCTTTAGCTACAAGGTGACTATATTTTAGCTGCAATGTATTTGTATGCGCATCGACCGGGGTTGTCAAGCCAAAAAACCGCGGCCCGCCTGCGGGATGCGCGCGCCGTGGCGGAAGCGTTTGCCGGCCGGGGCCGTCCTCTGCTATAGGCGAGGGCATGCCCTTGGGCGACCTGCTCGGAGGAGGCGATGGAGGAACGGGTGCGGGCGGCGATCCGGGAGGCGGTCAACCGCGAGCCCTTTGCGCGGCAGTTCGGCATCGAGCTTGCGTTTCTCGACGACGGCCGCTCGCGGGTGGAAATGGTCTACGACCCGGCGCGCCAGGACAACATCTACGGCCGTGCGCACGGGGGGGCGCTCTTCGGCCTGATCGACGAGGCCTTTGAAACCGCGGCCCAGACCGACGGCACGATCGCCGTGGCGATGAACGTGAACGTCACCTACATCGCCAGCCCCGAGCCGGGCTCGCGGCTTGCCGCCGAGGCCCGCGAGGTCTCCCGGACCAAGCGGACCGCCACCTACGAGATCCGGCTCGCCGACGACCGCGGCCGGCTGCTCGCCGTCTGCCAGGCCCTCGCCTTCCGCACCGGCAAGCCGATCCCCTTCCTGTGAGCCCGGCTCAAATGCCGCGCTCGCGGATGCGCGGATCGTGCTTGAGCCGTTCCTGGATCCCGCGGCTGATCTGGTAGGTCCGGCTGAAGGAGGACCAGAACTCGCGGTCCTTGTCCTTCCAGCCGGGCCCGAAGCGCTGGTCGAAAAAGTCGCCCAGCCTTTCGAAGAGCAGCTTCCAGGTGGGCTCGCCGCGCTCGTGGGCGGAGAGCAGCTGGGCGAGCAGCGTGTCCAGCTCGGCGAGCGTCTCCTTGGGCAGGTAGGAAATCGCCCCCTTGCGGATCGACTCAAGGAGCGTTTCGGGCCGGATCGCGTGCGCGGTCAGCATGACCGTCGGGATCCCGCGGGCCACGGTCTCCTCGAGCAGCTTGAGCCCGTTCACCCCCATGATGTCGAGGATCGCGAGATCGAAGGGCTCCTCCCGGATCCTCCGGGAGGCGGTTTCGTAATCGCGCGCCTTCTCGACCCGCGCCCCCGCGAGCACTTCCTCGATCGTCTCCAGGATGTCTTCCTCGTCGTCCACGACCAGGATGCGTTTTCCCCGCAGCACAGGATCCAATGCCATCCTCTCCTCCCCTCTTGCGGCGGCGCAACGCCCGCTCGCGGCGGGCCGTGGCCGCGGCCGGATCACCCCGGCGAAAGGCGCTCAGGCCGTCTCCCCGTCCAGGCCCGGGAACCGCAGTGGCAGGGTCACCTGAAACCGGGCGCCCTCCCCCTTGCGGCTCACGACGCGGATATCGCCCCCCAGCGCCCGCGCCAGGACCAGCGAGCCGGCGAGCCCCAGGCCGTGCCCCTTGCGCTCGATCCGGGAGCACTCCTGAACCTGGGTGTAGCGGCGGAAAATCAGCTCGTGGTGGGCCGGGTCGATCCCGGGGCCGTCATCGGCGACGGCGATGTCCATGAAGGCGCCGCTCACCTCCAGCCGGACCTCGACCCGCTCCCGGCGGTGGTGCAGGGCGTTCTTGACCAGGTTGCCGCAGATCTGGACGAATTTCGTTTCGTCCTGCAGGGCCTCCGCCGTTTCGGCCGCCGGCGCGACCTGCAGAAAGAGGCCGTGCGACTCGAGCAGGGCCTTGAGCCGTCCCGGGTCCTGGAAGGTGCCCAGGGCCTCGGCCGAGGGGCCGACAACGGTTTCCAGCGCCTCGCGCATGGCGCGCAGCAGCCCCTGCTTGGGCGAAAACCGGCGGCAGGAGAAACAGCCCGCCTCGGAGCGCCCGATTTCGAGCAGCGCGTTCAGCAGGCCCCAGGCCTTGCGCGTGTTGCGCAGGCTGCGGGCGAGCGTGTTCGCCTGGCGCGGGGTGAGCGGCCCGAACTGTTCCTGTTTTTCGAGAAGCGCGCGCAACCCCGTTTCGATGATCGCGATCGGGTCCTTGAGCTCGTGGATCAGGAACTCGATGCTCAGCTCCTGGAAGAAGCCCGCCTTCCGCGAGGGGACCTGCGGGTCCGAGGGTCTTGCCGTTTCCGTTTCCATCGCCCGCCTCCAGCGCCCTTCGCCTCAACGCGCCCGCTCCGGCGCGGCCTCCGCCCCCCGGGGGGGCCCCTCCTCCGCCGCCTCCCCGGCGGCCGGGAAGTGCACCACCGCCCGCGTCCCCCCCGCATCGGCGCAGGGCCGGACGTTGCGGGCGTAGTCGCACTCCTCGACCCGGCCCGGGCACTCGTCGGTTTCGGCCGGCAGGTTCGGGCAGCGCTCGGAGAAGATCTCCAGGCGAAAACCGAAGCGCTCGGCGAACATCTGCATGCGCAGCAGATCGAACCCCTTGCCGCCGGCGCGGAACTCGTAAGGGCTGCGCGTAGCATACTGCAGCGGCTCGTAGGATGCAAAAAAATTCCCGAAGATGAGATCCCGGGTCTCGGCCGTCATCCCGATGCCGGTGTCGCGGATCTCGAGCCGGCTGCCCCGGCCCTCGGGAGCCACGACGACGGCGATCGTGCCCCCGTCCGGGGTGTTCTCCACGGCGTTGCGCAGCAGGCCCTCGACCACCTTGGCCAGCACCTCGCCCGGGATCCGCACGGGCGGCGCCGGGGCCAGGTCCAGGCGCAGCTCGAGCGCGCGGTGGGCGAAGCGCGGCCGGAGCATCCCGACCAGCTCCTCGACATAGCGGGCGAGATCGATGCGCTCGGGGCGGGCCTCCCGCGGCCCGAAGAGGTGATCGATGCGGCGGCGCAGGCGCTCGGTGAGGGTTTCCTCGCCGAACTCCTCGGCGGCGAGCGCCTCGAGCTCGTCCGCGCAGCGGTCGAGCAGCACGGAGAGCATCCGGTGGGTGAGCCCTTCCCGCTCCTGCATCAGGTCGTCGATCTTGTACTGCATGTCGAAGAGCCGCTGCAGGTTGCGCTGGGCCCGCTCGAGGGTCTTGGCCCAGCGCGCGCGCTCCGCCTCGGGCAGCCCGCGGGCGAGCAGGTTCAAGGCCGCCGCGAGGACCGACAGCGGCGTCTTCAGCTCGTGGGAGAGGTGATGGATGACGCGGTCCTTGGCGCGGTTGAGGCGCCGCACCTCCTCGAGGGACCGGGCGAGGGCCTCGTTGACGCCCGCGTTTTCGATCGGCAGCGCCACGAGGTTGGCGAGCGAGGCCAGCAGCGCCTCGTCCTCCGCGGTGAACGGCCCGGCCTTCTTGTTCACCGCGCAGAGCACCCCGATCATCCGGCGCGGCGTAAAGAGGGGCACATCGAGCATGCTGCGGGTGCGGTAGCCCGCCTCCTCGTCCACGCGGGCGTAGAAAAAGGGGCTTTGCGAGGTGTCGTTCACCCGCAGCGGTTTTCCCGTGCGGTAGACCTCGCCCGCCACGCCCTTGTCGAGCGGGAAGCGGATCTCCTTCATCCGCCGCCCCGTTTCCTGGGTGTCGAAGACCGACTGGCGGAAGAAAAACTCCCGCCGCTCCTCGTCGACGAGGATCACGCTCGCCCCCTCGACGTCGAGCAGCTCGCGCACCTCGCGGGTGATGAACTCGAGCCGCTCGTCGAGGCTGCGGATGCCGTAGAGCGCCTGGGAGATCCGCAGGAAGGCCTCGTTGATCCGGCCGGCGCGCTTCTCGCGGGTGACGTCCCGCAGCGTGATCACCTGGCCCGCGGGCCGATTTTCCTCGTCGTAGAAAATCGCGCCGTCGATCACGATGTCGAGCAGGCGCCCGTCGCGGGTCAGGCGCCGCGTCTCGAATTGCCGGATCACCCCGTCGCGGAAAAGCCGCTTGAGCCCCTCGCGGGTCTCGGCGCGGCACTCCGGCGGGACGAAGGGGACGCGCTTTCCCTCGAGCTCGGCGAGCGTCCAACCGAAGACCTGCTCGAAGGCGGGGTTGAGGTAGGAGACGGTGTGGTCGAGGTTGAAGACGAACACCGGAACGGGCAGAAAGCGCAGAAATTCGCGGTAGCGCTTCTCCGCGCTCCGCTCGGCGTCCCTGAGGAGCCCCTCGCAGGCCGGCCCGGGCCTCTCCGCCGGCGGTGGGGTCCGCCCGGGAGGCGCGCCGGGGCCGCGATCGGACGGGGTCGTTTCCGCCACGCGCCGTTTCTTCTCCCGCGGCCGGGCGCCGCGTTCAGCCTTCGCTGTCGAGGATGCCGAAGGTCTCGGCGTCGAGGATCGTGACGCCGTTCTCCCGGAGCACCTCGATCGCGCGGTCGTTGTCGCTGAAGCGAAAGATCATGACCGCGCGGCTCGAGGAGAAGCGCAGGAAGGCGTACATGAAGACCACGATCACGCGCGCGGCGGTGAGCGGCTTGAGCAGCCGGGCGAGGCTTCCCGGCCGGTCCTCGATCTCGACCGCGACCACCTCGTTCACGTAGGCCGGGATCTGCAGCCCCATGAGCACCCGCCGCGCGGTGGCGACATCGGAGACGAGCAGCCGCAGCTGCCCGAATTCCCCGGTGTCGACGAGGTTGAGGGCCCGCAGGTTGATCCCGGCGCGGCCGAGCGCCTCGCAGACCTCGTAGAGCCGGCCGGGGGCGTTTTCAATCGAGACGACGATCTGCTTGAGTTTCATCAGATGCTCTCCTGCTTGCTTTGCGCATCTCCCGCCGGGTCGCGCGGAGGGGGCGGCGCCGGCAAGACGGGGGGAATCGCCCCCCCTTTCGGCCCCGCGCCGCGGGGGGGCCCTCGGACCCGGAACACCCGCGGCCTGCCAGGGCGCCCCGGAAAGCCCGATCAGGGCCCGCGGCCGGGGGGCGGGCCGGGGCCGGGGCCTTCCCGCCGCCTCGGGGCTTGCCCCAGCCATTAAATCAGCTTGACAAATTTTGCAAGATATAAAATAGCTACATTGTAGCCTGCCAAGTGTCGGGGGGAGGATGGCAGAACGGCGCGAGATCCGGGTGATCGCCGAGCGCTGCACCGGCTGCCGGCGCTGCGAGATCGCCTGCTCCATGGGCCACTGCGGCATGCCCACGCCGGAGCGCTCGCGGATCCGCGTCCTTCGCCTGCCGCCGGAGGGCGGCCACGTCCCCGTTCTCTGCCAGGCCTGCGAGGACGCCCCCTGCCTCAAGGTCTGCCCCATGAACGCGCGGGTGCGCGCGGAAACCGGCGCGGTGATCACCGAGGCCGAGGCCTGCATCGGCTGCCGCGCCTGCCTCTACATCTGCCCTTACGGCGCCCCGGCCGTGGCCCCGGAGGACGGCAAGACGGTGACCTGCGACCGCTGCGCCGACCTGCCGGGGGCGCCGTGGTGCGTCGCCGCCTGCCGCGACTGCGGCGCGCTCGAGGCGGTCCGCCCCGGGGAGGCCCCCCGCCGCGCCTGCCGGGACGCCGCCGCGGCGCTGCGCCCCGTCCTGCGCCCCGCAGGGAGCCGCCGATGCGGGTCCTGATCGTCGGCAACGGCATCGCCGGGGGGGAAGTCGCCTTCGGGCTCCGGCGGGCGGGGTCGGGGGCCGAAATCACCATCCTCTCGGCCGAGACCACCCCCGAGTACGACCCCTGCTCGCTCCCCTACTACCTGGGCGGCGAGGTGCCGCGGGAGCGCGTCTTCCGGCGCCGCTGGGAGGACTACCGCACCGCGGGGATCCGGCTGGAGACGGGCGAGAAGGCCGTGGCGATCGACCCCGCCTCCCGGTGCGTGCGGACCGCGTCGGGCCGCGAGCACCCCTACGACCGCCTCGTCCTCGCCCACGGCGGAAGCCTCTTCGTCCCGCCCATTGCGGGCATCGACAAGCGCGGGGTCCACGGCTGCAAGCAGCTCCCGGACGCGGACCGCCTCGATCGCCACCGGGGCTCCCGGGCCGTCGTGATCGGCTCCGGGGCGATCGGCATCGAAGCCGCCGAGGCGCTGAAAAAGCGCGGCTACGCGGTCACGGTGATCGAGGTGATGGACTGGATCCTGCCCGCGCTCTTCGACCCCGAGACCGCCGGCCGCCTGAAGCGGCGTCTCGAGCGCTGCGGCATCGCCGCGCTCACGGGCGAAAAAGTGCTGCGCATCGAGGGGACCGAGGCGGTCGCGGCGGTGGTCACCGACCGCCGCACGATCCCCTGCGACACGGTCGTCCTGGCGACGGGCGTCGTCCCCGGGGTCGAGCTCGCCCGCACCGCGGGCATCGACGTCGGCCGCGGGATCCGCGTGAACGAGCGCCTCGAGACGAGCCTCCCGGGCATTTACGCCTGCGGGGACTGCGTGGAAACGGTCGACGCCTGCACGGGCGAGGACGCCATGTTCCAGCTCAAGCACAACGCGCTCGAGCAGGCCCGGGTCGTGACCCGCAACCTCCTGGGCGCATCCGCGTCCTACCCCGGCGCCTGGGCCTTCGCCCGCGCCCACTTCTTCGACACCCACGCCGTCACCTTCGGCAAGACGACCCGGGCGACCCAGTGCGAGCTGGGCGACCTCGAGATCGTGGAGCGCGAAGCGGGCGACGATTACCTGCGGGTGATCGTGAAGGAAGGGGTGATCGTCGGCGGGCAGGCGATCGGCCGCTTCGCCGACGCCGCGGGGCTGCTCATCGGGGCCATGTGGCGCCGGGAATCGGTGCCCGCCCTGCGCGCCCGCCGCGCGCTCCTGGGAGACGGGCCGCACGGCACCCTTGCCTGGACGACCCGGCGGTTGGGGGAGCTCCTGGGGCTCGCGGGGTGAGGCGCAGGCCTCCCCGGCCGCTCAGGGCTTCTGTTCCCAGAGGCCGCGGCCGATGAGCACCTCGCGCAGGACCTTCAGCGCCTGGTTGCCCGCCGGAACGCCGCCGTAGACCATCGACTGGAAAATCGCCTCCGCGATCTCCTCGGCGCGGCAGCCCACGTTCAGGGCGGCCTCGATGTGCAACCGGAGCTCCTCGAGCCGCCCGAGCACGGTGAGGCAGCCCACGGTGACGAGCTGCCGCACGGGGTGGGGGATGCGCTCGCGGGCGTACATGCGGCCGGTGATGAAGAGCGAGAGATCCCGCGCGAGGTCCCGGTCGAAGGCCTTCCAGAGTTCGTAGGGCCGGTCTTCCGCGGGCACCCCCCGGAAGTAGAGCTCGGCCGTGCGGCGGGTCTTCTCGATCGTCTCGTCGTCCATGCCGCCTCCCCCCTCCTCCCCCCCGGGGCGCCTCAGAGGATCGTCCAGTTCGGCCCGCCGCCCCCTTCGGGGCAGTTCCAGAGGATGTTCCGCAAGGGGTCCTTGATCTCGCAGGTCTTGCAGTGCAGGCAGTTCGAGGGGTTGAGCTTGAGCCGCGGCCGCCCCCCTTCCGCCGTCTCGATCTCGTAGACCTGGCCCGGGCAAAAGCGCGTGCAGGGGCTGCGGTACTCCTGCCAGCAGCGGGTGGTGCAAAGCTCCGGGTGCGGAATGTGCAAGTGGCAGGGCTGGTCCTCCTCGTGCCGCGTCCCGGAGAGGTAGACGCCGGTCAGCTTGTCGAGGTAGAGCGTTCCGTCGAGGTCCGCAACCGGCGCCGGCTCCCGGAAAACGCCCGGCCTGAGCGTGGAGCAGTCCTCGTGGAGCGGCATGGGATCGACGAGGCCGCGGCCGCGGCTGAGCATCTGGGCGCCGAGGTGGACGACGCGCGAGGCCGGCGGCCGGGAGAGGGCCTGGCTGAAGTTGCGCGCCTGCCGCAGTTCCTCGCCCAGCCAGCTTTCCTCCAGCCTGCGCCGGTAGCCCTCCAGGGCGGAGGCGCCGGTATCGCCGGCGGCGAGCGCCTCGGCGATCGTCTCCGCGGCGAGCATGCCGGATTTCATCGCCGTGTGCACGCCCTTCAGCCGCCGCGCGTTCAACGTGCAGGCCGAATCGCCGATGACCAGCGCGCCGTCGGCGCAAAGCCGCGGCATGCTGTACCAGCCGCCGACCGGAAGCGTCTTCGCCCCCTGCTGCAGCACCCGGCCGCCGGCGATGAGCCCGGCGACGAGGGGATGGCGCTTGAAGCGCAGGAATTCCCGGTAGGGCTCGAGCATCGGGTCGGCGTAGTCGAGTCCCACGACCAGCCCGAGGGCGACCCGCCGTTCGGCCATGCGGTAGAGAAACCCGCCGCCCTTGGTGTGCAGGCCCAGGGGAAAGCCGAAGGTGTGGATCACGGCCTCCGGGGCGGTGAGGAAGGGGGAGGCCTCGGGAAGCTCGATCACTTCCTTGACGGCGGTCTCGAACACCTGCGGCATCCGTCCGTCGAAGAGGCCGAGCCGCTTTGCCGCCTCGCGCAGGAGGCTGCCGCGGGGCCCCTCGGCAAACACGGTGACCTTCGCCAAGAGATCCACCCCCGGCTCGAAGTTGCCCTTGCGCCGGCCCTGCTTGTCGACCCCCTTGTCCCCGGTGCGCACGCCGAGCACCCGGCCGCCGGCGTCGTCGAAGAGGGCCTCGACGCCGGCAAACCCGGGGAAGACGTTCACCCCCGCCTCCTCGGCGATCGCCCCCAGCCAGGCGCACAACTTGGAGAGGCTCCCGACGAAGGCGCCCTCGTTGTGCAAAAAGGGCGGGACCCAGGGCAGCCGCAGGGCCTTGGCCGCGGTGAGGTAAAAGACGGCGTCCCGCAGGCCCTCCTCCTCGATCGGGCAGCCGCGCTCGCGGTAATCGGGCAACAGCTCGGCGAGCGCCCGGGGGTCGACCACGGCGCCGCTCAGGCTGTGCGCGCCGAGCGCGGGGGCCTTGTCGATGACGCAGACCTCGATCTCGCGCCCCCGCTCCGCGGCGAGCTGCTTCAACCGGATCGCCCCGGCGAGCCCCGCCGGCCCCGCGCCGACGAAGACGACGTCGAACTCGAGCCGCTCGCGTTCCATGGCCCCCTCAGCCCTTCAGGGCCTTCACGGCCTCGGTCACCTTGGGCAGGATCTGGAAGATGTCGCCCACGACCCCGTAGTCGGCCTTGGCGAAAATCGGCGCATCGGGGTCCTTGTTGATGGCGACGATCACCTTGGAGCTCGACATGCCGGCGAGGTGTTGGATCGCGCCGGAGATGCCGCAGGCGACGTAGAGCGTGGGCGAGACGACCTTGCCGGTCTGGCCCACCTGGTCGGCGTGCTTGCGCCAGCCCTCGTCCACCGCCGAGCGCGAGGCCCCGACCGCGGCCCCCAGGGCCGCGGCCAGCTCCTCGAGCGGGGCGAAGTTCCCCCCCGTCCCACGGCCGCCGGAGACGATGATGTCCGCCTCGGTCAGCTCGATGCGGCCGGAGGTGTCCATGCGCTTCTCGACAACCGCCGTGGGGATCCCCTGCAGGGCGAGGGCGGGTTTCGCGACGGCGGCCTGCGCCGGCCGGCGCTCGATCCGCAGCACGTTCGGCCGCACGGCGGCGATGCGGGGCGCCTCCGGGATGGTCACCTCGGCGAGGATCTTGCCGCCGAACATGGGCCGGGTGAAGACGAAGGCGCCGTCGCGGAGCTCGATCGCCGTGCAATCCATGGCGAGCCCCGCATCCCGCCGCGCGGCGAAGCGCGCGGCGAGGTCCTTGCCCTGCACGGTGGCCCCGATCAGGATGAGCGCCGGCGGATCCCCGGCCAGGGCCTGGGCGAGGGCCTCGGTGTAGGCCTCCACGCGGTAATCGGCGAGTTCCGGGTGATCCAGGGCGAGCACGCGGTCCGGCCCGTACTGCTGGATCTCGGCGGCGAGCGGGTCGACCCCGGAGCCCATCACGACCGCCGTCAGCGTCGTCCCCAGGGCGTCGGCGAGGCGGCGGCCCTCGCTCGCCACCTCGTAGGAAACCTTGCGGAATGTCCCGTCCCGCTGTTCGGTGACGGCCACGATCCCTTCTGCCATCTCCGCCTCCTTCGATGGTCTCGGCTAGATCAGCTTGGCTTCTTCGTGCAGGACGCGCACCAGCTCGGCCGCGACGGCCTCCGGCGTCTCCCCCCCAATCATGCGCACCGCCTGGCGCGCCGGGGGGAGCTTGAGCGCGCGGACGACGACCTTGCGGCCGGCGGCGCCGACCGTCGCCGGGTCGACGCCCAGGTCGGCGAGGCTCTTCACCTCGAGGGGTTTCTTCTTCGCCTTCATGATCCCCGGCAGCGAGGCGTAGCGCGGGTCGTTCAGGCCGCGCTGCGTGGTGAGGAGAGCGGGCAGCGGCGCCTCCACCACGACGGTGCCCCCCTCGACGACGCGGTGCCCGCGCACGCGGCCGTCGAGCAGCTCCACCTTGATCACGAAGGAGAGGTGCGGGATGCCCAGCCGCTCGGCCACGGCGGGGCCGACCTGGACGTTGTCTTCGTCCACCCCGCGCTGGCCGCAGAGGATCAGGTCGAAGGGCATCGCCTTCAGCGCGGCGGCGAGGATGCGCGCCGTGCCCAGGGCGTCCGCGCCCTCGGCCGCCGGGTCCTGGATGTGGACGGCCTTGTCCGCCCCCATGGCGAGCGCCGTGCGGAGGGTTTCCTGGGCCTTGGGCCCGCCGCAGGACACCACCGTGACCCCTCCGCCCTTGGCCTCCCTGATCCGCAAGGCCTCCTCCACGGCGAGCTCGTCGTAGGGGTTCATGATCCACTTGACGTCGTCCTTGCGGATCGAGACCCCGTCGGCGGCGATCTGGACGAGCGATTCCGTGTCGGGAACCTGCTTGACGAGAACCACGATGTTCATGGGCCGCACTCCTTTCCTAGCGGTTCGCTTTGCGGATGCCCAGCTGGTCGAGCGCGATGATCCACTTGCAGATGTTCGCCGAGCCTTCGACCATGGTGTAGGTCGGCGCGTCCCGGAAGTAGCGGGCCACGGGGTACTCGGTGGAGTAGCCGTAGGCCCCGAGGATGCGCATGGCGTAGTTGGCGGCGCGGGTCACCACCTCGCCGGCGAAGTACTTCGCCTGGGCGACGTCGAGCCCGTTGTCGAGACGGCCCTGGTCCTTCGCCCACGCGGCCTTGTAGACGAGGAGCCGGGCGGCCTCGATCTCCGCCGACATCTGCGCGATCAGGTCCTGGTTCATCTGGAACTCGCCGATCTTTTTCCCGAACTGCTTGCGGGTGTTGGCGTACTTGACGGCGGCGTCGAGGCAGGCCTGGGCGAGCCCCACGGCGCCGGCCGCGGCCGAAAGGCGCGTCTGGTTGAGGGAGCTGAAGACGATCCGCGCCCCGTCCCCGGGGGCCCCGAGGATGTTCTCCTTGGGGATGCGGCAGTCGGTGAGAAAGACCTCGCCCGTGGGCGAGGAATGGGAGCCCATCTTGTCGAGCTGGGTCGTGCGCACGCCGGGGTGGTTCTTGGGCTCGAGCACGAAGGCCGAAAGCCCCTTGGACTCCTTGGCGCGGTCCGTGTAGGCATAATAAATCAGGACGTCGGCCACGTGCGCGTTGGAGATCCAGGTCTTCGAGCCGTTGAGCAGCCAGTGATCCCCGCGGTCCTCGGCGGTCGAGCTCATGGACATCACATCCGAGCCGGCATCGGGCTCGGTGATGGCGAACCCGCCGAGATACTCCGCCGTGACGAGCTTGGGGATGTATTTGCGCCGCAGGGCCTCGCTGCCGTACTTGTAGATCGTGTAGGCGCAGCCGAGCGTCTGCATGTTGATCTGCACCCGAAGCGAGCTCGAGGCGCGGGCGATCTCCTCGCTGATGAGGATGGCCGCCAGGAACCCCAGCCCCTCGCCGCCGTACTCCTCGGGGATCACCGTGCCGAAGAAGCCGAGCTCGCCCATCGGCTTGATCGCCTCCTCGTAGGGGAAGTGATGCTTGGCGTCCCACTCGTCGGCGAAGGGGGCGATCTTCTTCTCGGCGAACTCCCGCACCGCCTTGCGCAGCATTTCCAGTTCCTTGGACAGCGCGAAATCCATAGGGGTCTCGTCTCCTCTCCCGAATCAGGATCCTTCCTGCCGCCCGCGGCGGCAGGCGGCGCGCGCGATCATAGCCGCACCCCCTGGGGAAGTCAACGCGCCGGGCGGGCGGGCCGGGGCTCTACAGGGCGGGGAGGCTCGTGTCGATCGCCTCCCAGAACCCCATCCACTTGGGCAGCCACAGCACGAGATCGGGCAGGTAGGTCACCAGGAAGAGGACCCCGATCTGGATCGCCAGAAACGGCATGACCGCCCGGGCGACGTAGAGAATGTTCTTGTTGGCGATCGCCCCCACGATGTACATGCTCACGCCCACCGGCGGGGTGCAGTAGCCGATGGCGAGGTTGACGGTCATGAGCAGCCCGAAGTGCATGAAGTCGATCCCGAAGGTCGGCAGCAGCGGGATCACCACCGGGCCGACGATGAGCGTCGCCGAGATCACGTCGAGAAACATCCCCACCAGGAGGAAAAAGAGGTTCATCGCGAGCAGGAACACGGCCGGGGAGGCGATGTTGTCGATCACCGCCTCGGCGATCTTCCCGGGCACGTTCTCGAAGGTGAGGTAGCGGCCGAAGCAGGTCGCCCCGGCGACGATGATGAGCAGGGTGGAGGAGGTGACCGCCGAGTTGACGATGACCCCTTTCACCTCGCGCCACTTCATCGTGCGGTGGATGAAGATCTCGACGGCGAAGGCGTAGACGCAGGCGACGACCGCGGCCTCGTTCGCCGTGAACATGCCCGAGAAGGTGCCGACGAAGATGATCACGGGCAGCATGAGCGACCAGAACCCCTCCCGCAGCACGGACAGCACCTCGCGGAAGCCCGGGACCGGAAGGCGCACGAGCACGGTGTCGTTGCGGAAGAGGAGGTAGGTGTAGACGCAGGTCGCCGCCATGATCAGGATGCCGGGGACGAACCCCGTGAGGAACAGGCCCTGCAGGGAGACGTTCGTGATCATGCAGTAGAGGATCATGCTGATGCTGGGCGGGATGATGATCCCCAGGTTGGGCGAGGTGGTCATGAGGCCGACGGCGTAGCGCTCCCGGTAGCCGTTCTGGATCAGGGCCGGGATCATGAACCCCCCGAGCGCGACCACCGTGGCGACCGTGGAGCCCGAGATCGCCCCGAAGAGGCCGCAGCCGAGACAGCCGGCCATGCCCAGCCCCCCGGGGAGCCAGCTGACCAGCGTGTTCACCACCTTGATCAGCTTCTCGACGATGCTGCCGGCGGTCATGATGTTGCCGCAGAGGATGAAGAAGAGCACGACCACGAGGGCGAAGTTGTCCATGCTCTTGAAGAAGCTCTGCGTGAGCATGAGCGGCTGGGGGTCCGGCGCGAAAAAGACGAAGCCGAGGAGTCCGGTGAAAAAGAGGCTCATGTAGACCGGCACGTAGGCCGCCAGCGCCCCCAGGAGGATGAGCAGGACCGCGATCACGCTGAATTCCATGTCCGTCTCCGTCTTCTCTCGCGCGGCGAAAAGCCCGGCAGGGTCGTTTCAGCGGCCGGCCGCGGCCCGCCGGGCGCGGATGTCCGCCGTCGCCGTCATGAGCACCCGCAGGACCATCAGAACGCCCAACAGCGGAAGCAGGGCGTAGAGGTACACCGTGGGGATCTGCAGGATCAGCGTCGTCTGCTCCGAGACGACCTGCAGGATGCAGAGCTGAATTCCGTAGTACAGCAGGACGGCCGCGAAGGCGAGGTGCACGCCGTAGCTGAACAGGGCGAGCGGGTACTGCAGCCGCGGCACGAGCTGGACGAGGGCGTCGATCCGCACCGTGGCCCGGGTGCGGATCGCCGCGCTGCAGCCGACGAAGGTCGTGTAGAGGATCACCTCGCGCACCAGTTCCTCCGACCAGGCGAGCGAGTAGGAAAAGCCGTAGCGCAGGATGACATTGAAGAACAGCGAAACCATGGCGGCGAGCACGGTGAGAAAGAGCGTCCACTCCTCGAAGAGGGTCAGCCACCGGTCGATCCGCACAAAGCCCCTCGTCATGACCCCGTCCTTTCCCCGGAAGAACACAAAAGAGGAGGCCGCTCGGGCCTCCTCTTTGCGATGCCGCGCTTCAGGCGCTCATTTGCGGTAGCCCAGGAACTCCTGCACCTCTTTGAGGAAATCCGCGGGCCGGTAGGTGTCGCTCGGGTGGAGCTGGTTGATTTCCTTGGAGTACTTGTAATGAACCGGGTCGCCCAGTTTCCGGAGGGTGTCCATGTCCTCCTTGGGCAGCCGGAGGAAGGTGACGCCGGCGGCCTTCGCCTTGTTGATCTCTTCGAGCTCCTGGGCCTTGGTCTGCTTGCGGATCTCGGAGCACACCTCTTTCACCGTTTTCACGAAGACGCTCTGCAGGTCGGCGGGAAGCGTCTTGAACCAGGCCTTGTTGAAAATCCAGATGAAGAGCCCCTGGGCGTAGTCGAGCTGGGTGAAGAACTTCGCATCCTCGAACTTCTTGGTGATGTTGCAGACCATGGGCGTGTGGTCCAGCCCGTCGATCACCCCCTGCTTGAGGGCCATGGGCACATCCGGCCAGGGCATGATCACGGGGTTCAGCCCCCAGGCGTTGTAGGTGAGGCGGTTCACCTCGGCCTCGGCGATGCGGAACTTGACCTTCTTCGCGTCGGCGAGCGTCTTCACCGGGGTCTTCGTGTTCCAACCGTAGCTGCCGTAGCCGGTGATGTCGAGCCCCATGATCCCCTGGTGCTCCATGGCGTTCAAGAAGTGATCGTAGAGTTTCTTGTTGGCGACGAACTTGTCCAGGTTCTCGAAGGTGTCGACGAGGAAGGGGAGATTGACGACGCCGAAGCGCGGGCCGAGGTTGGTCGAGGCAACCGAGCTCACGGCCATGCCCTGGATCGCGCCCATCTTGAGCTGGTTGAGCACCTCGACTTCCCCGCCCAGCATGGAGAAGGGTTTGTACTCGAAATAGATCTGGCCGTTGGTGCGCTTCCAGAGCTCATCCCGGATGGCGAATCCCGCATAGACCCCCTTGATCGCCGGGGAGGAGACGTTCGAAACCACGACCCGGAACTTCGCCCCCGAAGGGTCGAAGG
Organism: Desulfatibacillum sp.; assembly: GCA_020725555.1. GTDB lineage: Bacteria > Desulfobacterota > Desulfobacteria > Desulfobacterales > SpSt-501 > SpSt-501. The sequence goes on along the minus strand of DYEU01000034.1, from coordinate 6,001 downwards.
CCGGTTTCCAGGCATCGAGCGGCGACTTTTGCTGCCCGGCCGCCGGGCCGGCGCAAAGCAGCACCACCGCCAGGGCAAAGACCCCCGCACACGCCCACGGACTCCTTTTTTTCATGGATCGCCCTCCTTTCCGCGGTTAAGGAACTAAACCGGATTCAGTATCCAAAAACTATTTACAGCTATAAAACAGCTTCATCCGTTCTTGTCAAGGGCAAAGGCGGAAAAGGGGGCCCCACGGTTTGCAACCGCGGTGAAGACGCATTAGGAGTGGGGGAAACCATCAAGGAGGAGGACGCATGGACGGCGAGCCGCTACTGGGGGCACGGGACCGGGAACGAATCCGGGAGGCGGCGGCGCGGATCGCCCCGGGGACGACGCTTTGGCTCGAGGAGGGCGACGACGGCCGCCTTGAAGCGCTCGCGGGGTTCTGCCGCGAGCTCGCCCGGCTTCTGCCCGGCCTGCAGATCCGGCGGCGGCCCGCGGCGGCAGGCTCCGACTCCGGCCTTGTGCCGCTCGATCGCGTGCATTTTCTCGATCTCCCCCGCGGCCGCGAGCTGCCCGTTTTCCTCGAGGTCCTGGAAGGGGCCATCGCCCCCGCGGGCGAGCCGCTTCAGCGGGAGCTCGCGGCCCTCGAGCGCCCCGCCGGCCTCACCCTCTTCGTCGCCCCCGCCTGCGGCTTCTGCCCGCAGGTCCTGCGCAGCCTGCTCCAAACGGTGGCTGCCTCCCCCTGGGTCCGCCTCCAGGTGATCGACGCCGAACACCGCCCCGACCGTGCCGCGGGCCGGGAGATCCGCTCCGTCCCGACCCTGATTCTCGAGGATCGCGTGCGCTGGGTGGGCGCGGTCGACCCGCGGGAGGTCGTGCGCGTCGCCGCGGCCCAGGACCCGGGGGAGCTCTCCGCGGCCTCGCTCGAGCGCCTGCTGAAGGAGGGTGAAGCGCGGCGGGTGGCCGCCTGGATGGTCGAGCGGCAACGCCTCTTTCCGGCGCTCGCGGATCTCCTCTGCCGGGAGGAGTGGCCGGTCCGGCTCGGGGCGATGGTGACCCTGGAGGAGATCCATGCCCGCGCGCCGGATCTCGCGGCCCGGGCCCTCGCCTCGGTGGAGGCGCGCCTCCCCGCCCTTCCCGAACGGGTCCAGGGGGACCTCCTCTACCTCTTCGGGGAAATCGCCCCGGCCGAGTTTTTGCCGCGCCTGGAGGCCCTCGCCGCCGCCGCCACCGGGTCCGAGGCGAAGGCGGCGGCGCGCGAAGCCGTCGAGGCGCTCCGCAAAAAAACGCGCCCCGGCCGCTGAAGGCCGGGGCGCGAAGGGGGCCGCGCCGTGCGGGCCGCGGGAATCGCCCCGCTCGCGGGAATCAGGAGGCGGCGGGCTTTTCCTCCTTTTCGGGGGATGGCGCCTGCGCCGCGGGTTCCGCCTCGGCTGCGGGGCGGGGTTGCTTCCCGCCGGCCGCGGGGGCCTTCTTGCGCGCGGCTTCCGCCTTGCGCCCCGCGGCGGGTTTTTTCTTCCCGCGCTTCTTCTTTTTCTCCTCGCCCTCGGCGCCGATCAGCTCCACGAGCGTGACCGGCGCCCCGTCGCCGGGCCGGAAGCCGAGCTTCGTGATCCGCGTGTAGCCCCCCGCCACCCGGCCGAAGCGCTCGGCCGCCTTCTCGAAGAGACGGTGCACCACCGCGGGCTCGCGGATGACCGCCAGCGCCTGCCGCCGGGCGTGCAGGTCGCCGCGCTTGGCCAGGGTGACCATGCGGTCCGCCCAGCGCCGGAGTTCCTTGGCCTTCACGTCCGTGGTCCGAATCCGGTCGTGCTTGAAGAGCGAGGTCACCAGGTTCCGAAACAGGGCGTTGCGGTGACCGCGATTGCGCCCCAGCTTGAGTCCGGCTTTGCGATGTCTCATAAGGCCGCCTTACTCTCCTTCCTCGCTGTCCTCCGGCGGCGGCGTGAAGCCCTCCAGCTTCATCCCCAGCGAGAGGCCCATTTCCGCCAGGACCTCCTTGATCTCGTTCAGGGACTTCCGGCCGAAGTTCTTGGTCTTGAGCATCTCCGACTCGGTCTTGCTCACGAGCTGCCAGATCTTGTGGATGTTGGCGTTCTTGAGGCAGTTGGCGCTGCGGACCGAAAGCTCCAGCTCGTCGACGCTGCGCAGGAGGTTCTCGTTGAAGCTCGGCTGCTCCCCGAGGTCGATGGTCTTGCGGGCGTCGGGTTCGCGCCCCTCGTCGAAGTTGATGAAGATGTTCATCTGCTCCTTGAGGATCTTCGCCGCGTAGGCGACGGCGTCCTCGGGGGCGAGGCTGCCGTCGGTCCACACCTCCATCGTGAGCTTGTCGTAGTCGGTCCGCTGCCCGACCCGGGCGTTGCCGACGACGTAGTTGACCCGCTGAATCGGGGAGAAGACGGCGTCGACGGGGATGGTGCCGAGCGGGGCGTCCTCCTCCTTGTTCGCCTCGGCCAGCGCGTAGCCCTTGCCCACCTTGACCGTCATCGTCATCTTGAGCGCCCCCTTCTCCGAGAGGGTGGCGATGTGCTGCTTGGGGTTGAGCACCGTGCACCGGCCGTCCTCGCAGGCGATGTCGGCCGCGGTCACCTCGCAGGGGCCCGCGGCGTCGATCCGCAGCACCTTGGGCTTGGCGTCCTCCACCTTGAAGCGGACCTCCTTGAGGTTGAGCAGGATCTCGGAGACATCCTCGAGCACCCCCGGGATCGCGCTGAACTCGTGCATGACGCCGTCGATGCGCACCGAGGTGATCGCCGCGCCGTAGAGGGAGGAGAGGATGACCCGTCGCAGCGCGTTGCCGAGCGTGATGCCGAATCCCCGCTCCAGCGGTTCGCAGACGAATTTGCCGTAGGTCGGGTTGCTCGTGACCTCGATCTTCTCCGGCCGGATCATCTGCTGCCAGTTGATGTGAAACAGTGCATCAGAGGGCATGGTGGCTTCTCCTCGTTGCCTCGGGTCGTGGCCTTCCGCGGGCCCCGCGCGGCCCGCCGCCGGGGGTCGGCTACTTCGAGTAGAGCTCGACGACGAGCTGCTCCTGCATGGGCATCGTCAGGTCCTCGCGGACCGGCAGGCTCTTCACCACCCCGCGGAGGCGGTCCTTCTCCAGGTCCAGCCACTGCGGCACGCCCCGCCGGACCACGGCGTCCAGCGCCTCCTGGATGACCGGGACGTTGCGGCTGCCTTCCCGGACCTCGACCGTGTCGCCGACGTTCACCTGGAACGAGGGGATGTTCACGCGCCGGCCGTTGACCAGGAAGTGGCGGTGCTGGACGAGCTGGCGGGCCTGGCTGCGGGAGTTGGCGAAGCCCAGGCGGTAGACGACGTTGTCCAGCCGGCGCTCGAGGGCGATCAGCAGGTTGGTGCCGGTGATGCCCTTCTGCCGCTCGGCCCGCTCGAAGAAGAGGTGGAACTGCTTTTCCGACAGGCCGTAGATCCGCTTGATCTTCTGCTTCTCGCGCAGCTGAATGCCGTAGTCGGAGCTCTTGCGGCCGCGCCGCTCGCCGTGCTCGCCGGGCGGGTAAGAGCGGCGGTCGAAGGCGCACTTGTCGGAATAGCACCGATCGCCCTTCAAGAAGAGCTTCATGTTCTCGCGCCGGCAGATCCGGCAGTCCGATCCCCTGTGAATGGCCAAAGCGTCCTCCCTCTCGCGAATCCGAATCGTTCCCGGGCCGGCCCGCGCCCGTCACCGGGCGAGCCGGGTTACACCCTCCGGCGCTTGGGCGGCCGGCAGCCGTTGTGCGGCACCGGGGTGACGTCCCGGATGGCCGTCACGTGGATCCCGGTGTTCTGAAGCGCCCGCAGCGCGGACTCGCGGCCCGGGCCGGGGCCCTTGACGAAGACCTCGACGTTTTTCATGCCCGCCTCCATGGCCTTGCGGACCGCGTCCTCCGCGGCCACCTGCGCGGCGAAGGGCGTGCTCTTGCGCGAGCCCTTGAAGCCCAGGACCCCCGCGCTCGACCAGGCGACGGTGTTGCCCATCGTGTCCGTCACGGTCACGATCGTGTTGTTGAAAGTGGACTGGATGTGCACGACGCCGCTCGAGACGCTGCGCTTGACTTTCTTCTTGCTCTGGGTCGTTTTCGTGGCCATGGGCTCCTTGCTCCCCCCGTTCGCCCGCGGGCGGGCGGCGGCTTATTTCTTGGTGACGACTTTCTTCTTGATCGTCCCGCGCCGCGGCCCTTTCCGGGTGCGGGCGTTGGTGTGCGTGCGCTGCCCGCGGACCGGCAGCGACTTGCGGTGCCGCAGACCGCGGTAGCACCCCAGGTCCATGAGGCGCTTGATGTTCATGGAGACCTCGGAGCGCAGCTCGCCCTCGACTTTCACCTCGCTGTCGAGGACCTTGCGGATGCTGTTGATCTGCGACTCGGTCAGCGCGTCGGTCTTGAGGTTCGGGTCGATGTCCAGCTTGGCGAGGATCTTCCGCGACGTGGACCGGCCGACCCCGTAGATGTAGGTCAGTCCGATCTCGATCCGCTTGTTCCGGGGCAGGTCGACGCCTGCAATGCGTGCCAAGGCTCGGGCCCTCCTTATCCTTGTCTCTGTTTATGGCGTTTGTTCTCGCAGATCACGCGCACGACCCCCTTGCGCCGAACGATCTTGCACTTGGGACAAATCTTCTTCGTCGATGCCCTGACTTTCATGGAAGCGCCTTCTCCTCTCTCCCGGCCGCCGGCGGCGTTACTTGGAACGGTAGACGATGCGGCCCCGGGTGAGGTCGTAGGGGGACAGCTCGAGCGTCACCTTGTCGCCGGGCAGGATCTTGATGAAATGCATGCGCATCTTTCCGGAAATGTGCGCCAGCACCCGGTGCTTGTTGGGCAGCTCCACGCGGAACATGGCGTTGGGAAGCGTCTCCAGCACCACGCCCTCGACCCGAATCGCCTCTTCTTTCGGCATAGCCCCCCGCTTGGCGCCCTCCCCGGTTCCGCGGCGCCGCTTACATCCGCCCCTTGATCCGGCCGGCGCCGCCCTTCAGGAACCCCTCGTAGTGCCGGGCCAGCATGTGGCTTTCGATCTGCGCCACGGTGTCGATTGCCACCCCGACGACGATGAGGAGCGCCGTGCCCCCGAAGTAGAACGGCGCGTGGAACTGCGTGATCAGGATCGAGGGCAGCACGCAGATCGCCGAGACGTAGACGGCCCCGCCGAGCGTGAGGCGCGACAGCACGCGGTCGATGTACTCCGAGGTGCTCCGCCCGGGCCGGATGCCGGGGATGAACCCGCCCGCCTTTTTCATGTTGTCGGCGACATCCGTGGGGTTGAAGGTGACCGCCGTGTAGAAATAGCAGAAAAAGAAGATGAACCCGACGTACAACAGCTCGTAGAGCGCCTGCCCCGGCCGCAAAAGATCGGCGATGCTCTGCATCCACGGCACCTTGATGAAGCTGGCGATCGTCGCCGGGAACATGATGATCGAGGAAGCGAAAATCGGCGGGATGACCCCCGCGCTGTTGATCTTGAGCGGCAGATGCGTGCTCTGGCCGCCGTACAGGCGGCGCCCGATGATCCGCTTGGCGTACTGCACCGGGATGCGCCGCTGGGCCTGCTCGACGAAAATGATCACCCCGACCACCGCCACCATCAGGGCGAGGAGAAAGAGCACAAGGAAGATGCCGATCTCGCCCGTGGACATCAGGGTGAAGGTCTGGCCGATGGCGACCGGCAGGCGGCAGACGATCCCGGTGAAAATGATGAGCGAGATGCCGTTGCCGATGCCCCGCTCGGTGATCTGCTCGCCCAGCCACATGATGAACGCGGTCCCCGCGGTCAGCGTGATGACCGTGAGCAGCCGGAAGCCCCAGCCGGGGTACATCACGACGGCGGCCCCGCCGGGGGCGGTCATCGTCTCCAGGCCGACGGCGATGCCGAAGCCCTGGATGAAGCTCAACACCACGGTGCCGTAGCGCGTGTACTGGGTGATCTTCTTGCGGCCGGCCTCGCCTTCCTTCTTCAACTGCTCGAGGTGGGGAACGACCACGGTGAGCAGCTGCAGGATGATCGAGGCGCTGATGTAGGGCAT
>DYEU01000033.1 GCA_020725555.1 Desulfatibacillum sp. | reverse complement strand
CGCCACCGCCTATTCCTCGGTGCAGGGCTTTCTCGTCTCCTCCGACGGGTACCTCTACTTCCACGACAACGCGACCACGGCGAAGATCTACCGCGTCCTCCTTGCGGACCCCTGGCCCGCCGCCTACGCCGCGCTCGACACCGGCGTGACGAGTGCGATCTACGCCTTTGCCGAGAACCCCTGGACCGGAACGATCTGGTTCGCCTCGGCCGATTTCTTCGGCGCCGGCAACCGCTTTTACCTGCACCAGGTGAACCCGGGCTTCAACGGGGTGACCCAGAGGGCCTCCTTTGCCCAGCCGCACGGGGGCGGAAACGGGCCCCTGGTCTTCCTCGACGCGACGACCGTCCTCTACGGCGAGTCGGTTTTCGGCGGAGACGGCTACTTCCACAAGGTGAACACCCAGAGCGGGGCCCTGCTCCAGGCGGACGCCTTCACCTTTCAGGGCGGTCTCGCGGGGGCGGCGCGCGCCTTCGACGGCAAGATCTACGCCGCGACCGGCGGCGGAAAGAAGATCTTCGCTCTGAACGGCCAAAGCAAAACCGCGGTCGCGGAAACGCGAAACGACGCCCAGGGCCTGGCATTCGACGGCGCCTCCCTCTTGATCAGCGGGCTGGTCCCCTTCGGCGGCGGGCCGGACGCCGGTTCGGTCGAGTTTCTCTTTCTCGGCAAGCCGCGGGCCTCGGGGGTCCCCGCCGGCCAGCAGGTCGGGGCGGGGGTCGATTTGAACGCGGACGGGGTCCAGGACGTCCGGCAGCCGGCGGTGATCCTCGCCGTGAACGCGGCCGGGGCGGCGGGGCGCCAGATCGGCGCCTCCGCCGCCTCCCCGGACACGGTGATCGACGCCTTGGAGGCGGTCGACCCCGCGACCATCGCGGACACAACGGGACGGCCGGGCAGCCTGCCCTTCGGGCTCGTGCGCCTGCGGGCCTCGGTGCCGAGCGGCGAGGAGGCCGAGGTGCGCATCCACCTCTCGGAGGCCGCGCCGGCGGGCGCCAAATGGTACAAGTACGACCCGGTCACCGGCTGGCAGGATTTTTCCGCCTACGCCACCTTCAGCGCCGACCGCAAGTCCCTCACCCTGCGCCTGAAGGACGGCGGGCCGGGGGACGCCGACCGGGTGGTGAACGGCGAGGTCCTCGATCCGGGGGGGATCGGGGCGCCGGCCTCCGCGGCGGACGGCGGGGGCGGGGGCGGCGGCTGCTTCATCGCCGCCGCGGCACCGGCCGCACCGGCCGCCTCCCGGCTCGTCTTCCTTCTCCTTGCCGCCGCGCTGCTCCCTGGCGCGGGTCTTGCGCGACGATGGATTCGCCGGAGAAACGAGTCTATGTTGGACCCCCGATGAGAGGGGACTTCTTTCCTGCCGGATCCCGCCGCACGGGCTTCCCCGGCCCATGGCGGGGTCTCCTCCTCCTCCCCGGGCTGCTCTGGGCCGCGGCGGCGGTTTGCGCCGCGGCCCAGGCGCCCCCCCCCGAGCGCTTCGCCATGGAGGAGGTCGTGGTCACGGCCTCGCGCCTCGAGGAGGAGGTCCGCGAAACGCCGCGGAACGTGACCGTGATCACCGCCGCGGACATCGCCCGGGCGACGAGCAACTTCGTCCCCGAGCTGCTTGCGCGCGAGGCGGGCGTGGTGCTGCGCAGCCTTTTCGGCACCGACAAGAACGCCGGTGTGGACATCCGCGGCATGGGCGAAACCGCCGCGAGCAACGTGCTCGTCCTGGTCGACGGCTTCCGGCTCAATCCCGCCGATCTCGCGGGCCCCGATTTTTCGACCCTCCCGATCGACGAGATCGAGCGCATCGAGATCGTGCGCGGGGCGAACGCCGTGCTCTACGGCTCGGGCGCCGTCGGCGGGGTGGTGAACATCATCACCAAGCGCGGCGCCGCCAAGCCCTCCGGCAGCCTCTACGGCGCCTACGGCAGCTACGGCACCTTCGACGCCCGCGCCTCGGGCGGGGGGAGCGCAGGCGACCTCAACCTCGCGCTGAACGCCTCCTCCTTCGACACCGACGGCTACCGCCAGAACGGGGGCCTCGAAAAAAAGGACGCCGGCCTGCGCGCGCGCTACGACCTCTCCGGCTGGGCGAACCGGGATCTCTTCCGGGGGCTTCTCGCCCACCTGAGCGCCGCCTACCACACCGACCGGCAGGGGCTCCCGGGCGGGGTGCCGATCGAGGACATCGACTCCTCAAGCCGCAGGCGCAAGTCCTCCAGCCCGCGCGACGTCGCACAAACCGACGAGGCCCGCCTGCGCACGGGGGTCGAGGCCGACCTCGGGCGGGCGGGCGCCTTGCGGCTCTTCGGCGGCCTGCGCGACCGCGCCGGCGACTACGTGCTTGGCTACACCCCGCTCAAGCCCAAGAGCCGCCAGACGAGCACGCTCGACGAGACGACGCTCACGCTGGAGGCCGGCTGGGTCCTCGACTGGGGGACCGGCCCCTTGGCCCACACCCTCCAGCTCGGCGCCGAGGCGGCGAGCACGGAGTACGTGACCGAGCGTCTGGACCAGCGGGAGCGGAAAAACAGCGACCTCGCCCACGGCGCCCTCTTCGCCCTGCACCGCACGCGCTGGGGGGACCGGGTGAGCCTCGATCTCGGCGGCCGCGCCCATCTCTTCCGCGGCGCCTTCCGCAACGACGACCTTGTGAGTTTCGGCGGCACGGAGCGCTGGGTGAACGGGGAAAAATTCCACAAGCGCTTCCGCGATCTCGCCGGCCAGGCGGGGCTCGTCTGGACCCCGCGGCAGGAAACCTCGCTCTTCGCCGCCGTGGCGACGAGCTTTCGCATCCCCAACGTGGACGAGTTCGCCCTCGCCGAGGACGATCTCAAACCCCAGCACGGCCGCCATGTCGACCTGGGCTGGCGCGAGCGCTGGGGAAGGCGCGCCGAAACCGGCATCGCCCTCTTCTGGGTCGACATCGAGGACGAGATCGCCTTCGACCCCAACCTGCGCCTGAACCGCAACTACGAGGAGACGACCCGGCGGCTGGGCGCGGAGCTCTCGGCCCGCCTTTTCCTGACCGACCGCCTCACCCTGCGCGGCAATGCCGCCTACACCCGGGCGCGCTTCCTCGACCCGGGCCGGGACGTGCCCCTGGTCCCCCGGCACAGCGCCAACCTGGGCCTGGAGTGGCGGCCGGTCGAGGCGCTGACGATTTCCGTCCTGGGCGCCTTCGTCGGCGACCGCGAGGACGGAAGCAGCCTCGGCTCGCGACGCTTCGCCGAGATCGACGGCTACCGCACGGTCGATCTCAAGCTCGCCTACACCTGGCGCGGGCTCAAGGTCTTCGGCGGGGTGAACAACCTCTTCGACGAGCGCTACGCCACGGCCGCCTTCAGCGAGACCTACTACCCCATGCCGACCCGGAACTTCTACGGAGGGCTGCAATGGAGCTTCTGACTTCGGCCGGCCCGCGGCGGGCCCGGCTGATCGGCCTGCTCCCGGCGCTCGGCCTGCTCGTTCTACTCGGCGCCGGGGAGCCCCTCGCCGGCCCTTACCCGCCCGCGGCCGGCCGTCCGGGAAGCACCGCCGTGTCCAAGGACGACCCCGAATTGTGGGCCTGGGCCGCGGGCTGGACGGACTATGTCCCCGGCGGGGAGGTCTCCTCCACCTGGCAGACCCCGGAGCGGGCGCTCGGCAAGGCGGCCGGGGACTCCTACGACGTCGTGAGCCTGGGAAACGGGGGCCGGGTCACGCTCACCTTCGAGCGGCCGATCACCAACGGCGCAGGCTGGGACTTCGCCGTCTTCGAGAACTCTTTCGGCGACACCTTCCTCGAGCTCGCCTGGGTCGAGGTCTCCTCGGACGGCACCCATTTCACGCGCTTCCCGAACCGGTCGCTCACGCCCGGGCCGGTCGGCTCCTTCGGTGCGGTCGACCCCACGGACATCGACGGGCTGGCCGGGAAATACCGCCAGGGCTGGGGGACACCCTTCGACCTCTCCGATCTCGCCGGGAACCCCGAGGTGCAGGCCGGCCTCGTCAACCCGGGGGCGATCACCCACGTGCGCCTCGTCGACATCGTGGGCGACGGCAGCGCGCTCGATTCCGCGGGAAACCCGATTTACGACCCGCACCCCACCTCCCTGAGCGCGGGCTTCGACCTGGACGCCGTGGGGGTGCGCTACCTGCTGGCGGAAAACTCCCCGCCGGCCGCGCCCGCGGCACTCTCCCCGGAGGACGGCGCGCACGACGTCCCCCTCGAGGTGACGCTCCGCTCCGGTCCCTTCCGCGACCCCGACACGGCGGCAGGGGATTTCCATTTCCAGACCCGCTGGCAGCTCGCCGCGGATGCGGCCTTCCACACCCTGCGGCTCGATCTTGCAAGCCCGTATGCCTTGACGGAGCTCCCGCTTTCGGCGCTCTTTCTCCCGCCGGCCACGACCTTGTATTTCCGCCTACAACACATCGACGGCCGCGGCGCCGCCTCGGCCTGGTCGGAGACCGTTTCCTTCACGACCACGGCGGCCCCCCGCGACGGCGACGGAAACGGCATCCCCGACGACCGCGAGCTTCCCGCCGCAAGCCCGGTCGACCTCAACGGCGACGGCATCGCCGACGCCCTTCAGGTGACCGAGCGCTTCAAGGTGTTTTCCTCCGCCGTGGGCGGCGGGCAGATGGCCCTCTCCCTCGCCGGGGAGGGGGCGGTGATCGAGGCCGTGGAGGCCTTCGACCTCGAGGATCTGCCCTCCGGGGTGGGGGCGCCCGCGGACACGCTGCTCGGCCTCGTGGGCTTTCGTCTCCGGCTGCCCGCGGCCGGGGGGGCGGCGACGCTCACGGTCTTTCTCTCCGAGCCCGCGCCGGAGGGCTACGCATGGTATGCCTACGATGCGCTCCGCGGCTGGCGCACGGTCCCCCAGGCCGCCTTCCGCGCCGACCGGCGCGCGGTCACGCTCGTGGTCGTAGACGGCGGGGAGCTCGACGCCGACGGCCGGGCGGACGGCGTGATCGTGGACCCGGGCGGGGTCGGCCTCGCCGCGGACACCGCGGAGGCGCCGCCGCCGAGCGGCAAGGCCGGCGTGGGCGGCGGGGGCTGTGTGCTCGCCGCGGCCGGCCCCGGCCCGGCAAGCCCTCTCGTCGGGCTGTTCGTCCTGGCGGGGCTGGTTTTGGCCGCGGCCGGGGCGTGGAGGCGGCGATGAGGGGGTGGCTTCGCCCGGCGCTCCTGCCGCTCGCCCTCGGCCTGCTCGTTTTCCTCGGGGCCGGCAAGCCGCAGGCCGGGGAACGGCGGGTGGTGTTCGACCAGCTCGGACGCCGGCTCGAGGTGCCCGCCGACCCCCGGCGGGTGGTGGCGCTTGCCGAGTCGGTGACCGAAATCGTCTTCGCCGTGGGCCGCGGGGAGCGGCTCGTGGGCACGACCCGCTTCGCCGATCACCCCCCCGAGGCCCTCCGCATCCCGCGGGTCGGGACCTACATCCAGCTCGACATCGAGCGCATCGCCGCCCTCCGGCCCGAGCTCTGCATCGGCACCCGCGACGGCAACCCGCGGGCCGCGGTCGAGCGGCTGGAAGCGCTCGGCATTCCGGTGTATGTTACCCACCCCATGGGGCTCTCGGCCATGCTCGCGAGCATCCGCGAGATCGGCCGTCTCCTCAACGCCGAGGGGCGGGCCGAGGAGCTCGCCGGGGATCTCGAGCGGCGCATCGCGCGCGTCGCCGCCCGCGCGCAGGCCCAGGGGAGGCGGCCGCGGGTCTTTTTCCAGATCGGGGTCGACCCCGTCGTGTCGGCCGGCCGCGGCACCTTTCTCCACGAACTGATCGAGACCGCCGGCGGCGAGAACGCGGCCGGCGAGGCCGAGGGCTACCCCCAGTACGGCGCCGAGCACCTCGTGCGCCTGGCGCCCGAGGTGGTGGTGATCACGACCATGACCCAGGGGGCCGATTTCGAGGCCGTGCGCCGGGCCTGGGGCCGCTTCCCGAACATCCCCGCCGTGCGCGACGGCCGGGTGCACGTCGTGGATGCGGCCGTCTTCAACCGCCCGGCCCCCCGGCTGGTGGACGGGCTGGAGACGCTCGCCCGCCTGGTGCACCCCGCGGCCGCATCGCCATGAGAACGCCGCTGCCGATCGCCAGAATCCTGCGCGTCAAGGCGCTGCTGCTTCCCGTGTTCGCGGCCGCCTTGCTGGCGGGCCTTGCCTGGGGTTCGGGGGGCGGGGGGCCCGGGGCGCTGTGGCGCTCGATCGCGGGGCTGCCGCTCGAGGATCCCGTGCTTGCGGACATTTTCTGGAAAATCCGCCTGCCGCGCGTTCTGCTGGCCGCCCTGACGGGGGCGGTACTCTCCCTCGGCGGGCTCGTCTTCCAGGCGCTGCTCCGCAACCCCCTGGCCGAACCCTACATCCTGGGCATTTCGGGAGGCGCGGCGATCGGCGCGATCCTCGGCATCCTGGCCGGCCTGCCGCGCTTCCCCTGGGGGAGCCTCGCCGCCTTCGCCGGCGCCATGGGGACGGTGGGGCTGCTCGCCCTCTTCTCCTCCTGGCGGACCGGGCTCGGCAAGGATGCGCTGCTCCTCTCGGGGGTCATGATCAACGCCTTCTGCGGCGCGGTGATCCTCTTTCTCATCTCGGTCACCTCCGACGTGCGCCTCTTTAACATCCTCTCCTGGCTGATGGGGGACCTCTCGCTCGCCGCCATGGAGCAAGTCGCGCTTCTCGCCGCGGTGACCGCCGTTTCCGCCGCCGCGCTCTTTTTCCTCTCCCACGGGATGAACCTCATCCTCCTCGGCCGGGACACGGCCCTGAGCCTCGGGGTGCGCCTCGAGGCGCTCACCTGGGCGCTGCTTGCGGTCACCTCGCTCATGGTGGGGGTGAGCGTCAGCCTCTGCGGGCTGCTCGGCTTCGTGGGCCTCGTCATGCCGCACCTGATGCGCCTGCTCTTCGGCCCCGACCACCGGGTGCTCGTCCCGGCCTGCGTGCTCGGGGGGGGCGCCTACATGATCTTCTGCGATCTGCTCGCGCGCATCCTGCCGCGGCAGGGCGAAATGCCGGTCGGCGTGGTGACGGCCCTCATCGGCGCCCCGGCCTTCATCTTCCTCCTGCGCAGGGCGGCGCGATGAACCCGGCGGCGATCGCGGTGCAGGAGGTTTCCTTCGCCTACGAGGAGGCGGCCGTCCTGGAGGGGATCTCCTTTCGCGTGGAGGAGGGGGACTATTTCGTCATCATCGGGCCGAACGGCTCGGGGAAGACGACGCTCCTCAAGCTCCTGTGCGGGCTGCTCAAGCCGCGGGCGGGAACCATCCGGCTCTTCGGTGCGCCGCTTTCGCGCCGTCGCAGGAAGGCGCTCGCCCGGCTCGCCGCGCTCGTCCCGCAGGCCGCTTCCGCCGAGGCGCCCTTCCGGGTCGAGGAGTTCGTGCTGCTGGGGCGGGCCCCCCACCAGGGCCTCCTCGGGCTGGAGACCCCGGAGGATCTGGCCATCGCCCGCGAGGCCATGGCCTTCACCGGGACGGCGCACCTCGCCTCCCGGCGGCTCGACCGCCTGAGCGGGGGCGAGCGCCAGCGCGTGCTGATCGCCCGCGCCGTCTGCCAGCGGCCGCGGATCCTCTTGCTCGACGAGCCGACCGCCTACCTCGACCTCGCCCACCAGGCGCAGATCATGGACCTCATGGAGGCGCTGCGTGCCGAGCGCGGGGTCACCGTGGTGCTCGTCTCCCACGACGTGAACCTGGCCGCCATGTACGCAAGCCGCATGCTTCTGCTTGCGGCAGGCCGCATCCTCGCCGCGGGGCCGCCCGGGGAGGTGATCGCGAAGGGGCCGCTCGAGGCGGCCTACGGCTGCCCCCTGGCGGTCGAAACCACGCCCGGCGGGGTTCCCCGGGTGAGCCTGGTCCCCAACGGGCGCCGCCCCGCCGGGCGGCCGCCGCCGGGGGTGCGGGAGGTGCGGCCATGAAACTCATCCGGCAGGGGTGGCGCTGGGTCCGCCGGCCCGAGGAGGCCCTCTCGGTGATCGAGCGCGCCGGGCGGGTCTGCTACCGCTCCGAGGAGAGGAGCGGCGAGGGGACCGCCGCCCCCTTCGTGCGCCGGCTCATCCGGCAGGGGCACCTCTCCGTGATCGAGCACGTCACGGCCACCGTCGAGTTCACGACCAACCGCGGCGTCACCCACGAGCTCGTGCGCCACCGGCTGGCGAGCTTCTCCCAGGAGTCGACGCGCTACGTGAACTACGGCGGCCGCGAGATGGAGTTCATCGAGCCGGTCTGGTGGGCCTCCGCCGCGGAGGCCGCCCGCGAGCGGTTCCTTGCGGCGCTGGCGGCCGGCGAGGCGGCCTACCGCGAGCTCCTCGCCGCGGGCTGGCGGCCCGAGCAGGCCCGCGAGGTGCTGCCCCACGCGCTCAAGACCGTGATCGTCGTCACCGCCAACCTGCGCGAATGGCGGCACATCTTCGCCCTGCGCACCGGGCCCCGCGCCCACCCGCAGATCCGCGGGCTGTTGCTCTCCTGCCTGCAGGGTTTCCGGGAGGCCGTGCCCGTGGTCTTCGATGACCTGCCCCCCGGCGAGGAACCCCCGGCGCCCGGCTGAGGCCGTCATGCGCCGCGTTTCCCCCGGCACCCGGTGAGCCGCGCGCTTGTGGCGCACGCCCGGGGCGGAAGCCCCGCCGGCCCGCAGGCGGAGGGCCGTTGAGGGCTTGACAGGGGGGGAAAGCCCTGCTACCGCTGCCCCCAATTTCCGGGCCGAAGCCCGGGTGCGATCCGGATTCCCCGCAAGACCGTTTCCTTGGAACGAAGCCTCGAAGGCTTGCCCCGCAGGGGGCAGACCGCGAGGCTTTTTTTATTTCAAGGCCGCCGGGCAACGAACCCGGCGGCCCGGACGGGAAAGGAGGTCTCATGGGCATTCGCGGCATTCTCGCTATCCTGGTCTTGCCGGTCGTTTTCTGCGCGGCACCCCCCGCCGCGGCGGCGGAGCCTCCGAAGTACGGGATGGAGGAGATCGTCGTCACGGCGACCAAGCTCCCCCAGCCCGAGCGTGAGGTCACGCAGAAGGTGGACGTCATCCCGGCGGCGGAGATCGAGCGGCGCGTTCTCGGCCGGCGCAACCTGGCCGAGATCTTCACCTACCAACCGGGGACCTTCGTGAACCCCCTCTCGCGGAACGACGCCAACTGGGGTTCCTACGGCGGGCTGGGCCCCAAATACAGCGCCTGGCTCCTCGACGGGCTGCCGATCGACTCTTTCGTCGACCCGATGAGCCTGGACATCCTCGCGATCGAGCGGGCCGAGGTGCAGCGCGGGCCCGCCTCGGTCATGTACGGCAATACCCTGACCATGGACTTCGCCGGCAACCAGGCGCCGCTCGCCGGGATCACGAACCTCGTCCTCAAGGACCGCATCGCCCAGCCCGCGACCCGCTTTCTCGTGGGCTACGGCTCCTACGACACGGTGACGGCGCGCGCCTACCACCAGAACCGCAAGGGGCCCTTCGATTTCTTTCTCGGGGCGAACTACGAGCAGTCCGATTACACCGACTACGGGACGAGGAATTCCTGGTTGAACATGGTCGACGACCCCGAGTACCGCAAGACCAAGTTCTACGCCAAGGGCACCTGGTCGCTCGACCCCGACCGGCACAAGCTCAGCCTCTTCGCCCACCACACCCAGCACACGGGCGATGTCGGCCGCCCCAACCGCGATTTCGCCCACGTCTACGACACGCTCCAGGCGGCCTACGTCAACCAGCTCACGCCGCAGCTCTCCGCGCAGGTGAAGGGCGGATACCGCTACTACCACCGGCAATGGGAAGAGGACAATTTCCCGCCCGACCTGAGCCTGCGCGAGGAAGACGGCGTCAAGCAGAACCTCGTTCCCGCCGACCTGATCTTCAACTGGAAGCACCTCGACAGCGCGCTGCTGACCTTCGGGACGGGCTACCAGTATGCGACCTACAAGACCTACGCCGAGGTCGGCGGCGACAAGACCTTCGGCAACGACATGTGGGCCGACAGCCTGGGGCTCTTCGCCGAGGAGAAGGTCGTGCTGGGGCCGTGGGTGCTGCGGCTGGGCGGCCGCTACGACTACACCCGGCACGACTACACGAAGATCTCCGGCCAGCGGCCCGATCGCGACGAGAAATCCTGGGACAAGTTCCTGGGAAGCGCAGGCGCGCGCTACAACGTGACCCGGGAGTTCGCGCTCTTCGGCAACGTGGGGACGAGCTACCTCGTGCCCTCGGGCAAGCAGGTGGGCGGCACCCTGCGGGAGTCCGACCGCGGGGTCCCGGGCCGAAACGGGCAGCTCCCCAACCCGAACCTGCAGCCCGAGAGCGGGCTGGGCTGGGACCTCGGGGCGGAATACGCCGCCTCCCGCTTCCGCGGGGGGCTGCGCGGCTTTTACACCAAGGTGGACGATGCGATCGTCGAAAACCGCGTGAGCGACGTGCCCTCCCAGAGCCAATCGGTCAACGCCGGCGAGACGGTCTCCTACGGGGTCGAAGTCGAAGCGGCCTACCGCTTCACCGACTGGCTTTCGGCCTTCGCCAACCTCACCCTCACGCGCACCGAGGTCGACAACGACGTCGACCGCGACCAGGACGGCAGCGATGTCCCCTTCGTGCCCAACACCCTGGTGAACGCCGGGGTCACCCTCAGCCTGCCCTGGGACATCCACCTCTCCCCCTACATCACGGCGGTCGGGCGCTACTACGACAGCACCTCGCAAAGCGGCCGCCGCAAGTTCGGCCCCTACGAGGTGGTGAGCGTGCACGCGGAGAAAACCCTTGTCAAAACCGGAGAGTTCCGGATAAACGGGTTCCTCGATCTCTACAACCTCCTCGACAAGGAATACGAGATGCCGTGGCAGTTCCAGGACCCGGGATTCCAGGCCTTCGGCGGAATCGAAATCCTCTTTTGAGCGTCCTCCGGCGGGCCGTCCTGCTCGCCGGGCTCCTCGGGATCGCGGCCGGGGCGGGGTTTCCCGCCCCGGCCCGCGGCGAGCCGGTCGCCGTGCACGATTTCCGCGGCAAGGCCCTCTCTCTCGCCGCGCCCGCCCGGCGCATCGTCTGCCTGATCGAAAGCGCCCTCAGCGGGATCTTCATGCTGGGCGAGGCGCAGCGCGTCGTCGGGGTCGCGACCAGCGTCTACCGCGGCGATGTCTTCCCTTACTACGCCGCCCTCGATGAGCGCATCGGCAAAAAGACGCTCCCGGCGCCGGGAAACTGGGATTTCGTGAGCATCGAGGGCGTTCTCGCGCTGCGCCCGGATCTCGTGATCCTCTGGGCGCAGCAGTCCGAGGCCATCGCCGCCCTGGAGGAGCGGGGAATCCCCGTGTTCGGGGTGTTCATCCGGCGCCTGGAGGACGTCTACCGCGAGATCGAGGCCTTGGGGGCCCTCACCGGGAACCCGGCGCGCGCGCGGGAGGTGGTCGACTTCACGCGTTCCGAAATCGGACGCCTGCGCGGCCGGGCCGAGGCCCTCCCCCGGGAACGGCGGCCTTCCGTCTATTTCATGTGGGCCCAGGGCGATCTCGAGACCTCCTGCGGCGGAAGCACCGTCCAGGACCTGATCGAGCTGGCCGGCGGCAGGAACGTCTGCGAGGCCCTCGAGGCCGAGCATGCAATCGTGAACCTCGAACGGCTGATCGCCTGGAACCCGCAGGTCATCGTCCTGTGGCCGAACGAACGCCGCGATCCGGCGGACATCCTCCGGGATCCGCGCTGGCGCTCCATCGCCGCGGTGAGGGAGGGCCGGGTCCATGAGCTGCCCGAGGTCTTTCTCTGCGACCTCTGGACGCTCAAGTTCCCCTACCCGGTGAAGCTCCTGCACCGCTGGCTCTACCCCGGTGAGGCAGGCGGAATCGACGCCGCCCGGGAAAAGGGGCGGATGCTGCGCGCACTGTACGGCCGGAGCCTTCCGTGAGGGAAAAGACCCCGCGGGCCCGACGGTGGCTGGAGGGACTGGGCTGGGGCGCGCCGCTGCCGCTCATGGCGGCCGCGCTGCTCTCAGGGCCGGCCGAGGGGTTCGGGCCGCGCGAGGTGCTCGCCTGGGCGGCCGCGGCGCTGGGTGCGGCACCCGCCCCGGCGGCCGAGCAGGCGGCCGTCATCGCGGCCGTCGTCCTGGATGTCCGGCTGCCGCGAATCCTGCTCGCCTTCCTCGCCGGGGCCTCCCTCACCGTCTCGGGAAACGCCCTGCAGGCGCTCTTTCGCAACCCGCTCGTCTCCCCCGACATCCTGGGCCTCACGGCGGGCGCGGCCTTCGGGGCGGCGCTTGCCCTGACGGCCGGGGTTCTGCCGCTGCAGGGTTCGGCCTTCGCCTTCGCCCTGGCCGCCGTGGGCCTCACCTACGGGATCGCCCGCCAGCGGGGCGGGGCTTCCACCGTGGCCCTCATCCTGTCGGGGGTGATCGTGAGCGGGGTGTTCACGGCGCTCCTCACGATCGTCCAGTTCCTGGCCGACCCCTTCAAGCTGCAGACGATCGTGCACTGGACCCTGGGGAACCTGCACAACGCGAGCTGGGCCAAGGTGGGCTCCGCGGCCTTGCCCATGGGGCTCGGCTGGGTGGGGCTCTGGCTCATGCGCTGGCGGATGAACGTGATCGCCTTGGGCGACGACGAGACGCGCGCCGTGGGGCTGAACCCGGAGAAGGAAAAGCTTCTGATCCTCGTTCCGGCAACACTCGTCGCCTCGGCCTCGGTGGCGGTGGCCGGCATCATCGGCATGATCGGGCTTGCGCTCCCCCACGTGGTGCGCATGGCTGCCGGGCCCGACAACCGTCGGACCGTACCGCTTTCGCTCGGTTTCGGCGGCGGCTTTCTCGTGCTGGTCGACACCTTCTCCCGTTCCACGGCCGCCTTCGAGCTGCCGGTCGGCATCTTCACGACGCTGCTGGCGACGCCCGTCTTCGTCTACCTGCTCAAGACCCGCTTTCTCCCCGGGACCGGCCGCGATGTCGCTTGACGTGCACGAACTCCGCTTCGCCTACGCCGCGCAGCCCGTGCTCCGGGGGGTGAGCTTCCGCGTCGAACCCGGTGCGCTCTCGGCGCTGCTCGGCCCCAACGGCAGCGGCAAGAGCACCCTCCTCAAACACCTGGCCGGCTTCCTTCCCCCGCGGCAGGGCCGGGTGCGCGTTCTGGGCCGGGATTTGGCCGGGCTCTCCCTGCGCGAGCGGGCGCGGCTGATCGGGTTTTTGCCCCAGAGCCACGTCCCGGTCTTTCCCTTTCGGGTGGCGGAGGTCGTCCTGACCGGCCGGGCGGCCGGGATCACCTTTCTGCCGGGGCGGAAGGACCGCGAAAAGGCGGCGGAGGCGCTGGCGCGCGTGGGGATCGCGCACCTTGCGGATCGGCCTTACAGCGAGCTCTCCGGCGGCGAGCGCCAGCTCGTCCTCATCGCCCGGGTGCTCGCCCAGGAGCCGAGGGTCTTTCTGCTCGACGAGCCGCTCGCCCACCTGGACATCGCGAACCAGGTGCGGGTGGTGCGGTTGCTGAAGGAGTTGGCCGCCGCGGGGCTCACCGTGCTCATCGTGATGCACGACCCCAACCTGGCGCTCCTCTTCGCCGACGGCATCGTCGTGCTGAAAGAAGGCCGCGTGCTGCGGTTCGGACCCCACGGGGAGATGGCGGACCGGAGGCTCTACGAGGAGGCCTACGGGGTCGCGCTGGCGGCCGTCCCCTTCGGCGACCGCTTCCTCCTCGTCCCCGACGCCGCACCGCCGGCGGAACCTCCGGGTCTCAGGGCCTTTCGGTGACCACGCTGAAGGCCGAGCAGCCGGCCGTGCGCACGCGGTCGATCACCTGGACGAGGAGGCCCACGGCCGCCTCGCGGTCGGCGCGGATGCGCACGGCGCGCTCGGGCGCAAGGCGCAAGCCGGCCTGAAGCGCGCCGCCGAGCTCTTCGAGCGCGACCGGCCGGTCCCCGAGGAAGACACCCCCCTCGCGGGTCAGGCTGATCACGATCGGCTCATCGGCCCGGGCCTCGGCGGTCTCCGACTCGGGCAGCCGCACGCGGATCGCCGGGTCGAGGGAGATGCTGTAGGTGATCAGGAAAAAGAGAAGCAGGTTGAAGACGATGTCGACCAGGGGGGCGAGGTCGATGCGGCCGTTTTTCCGGCGCCGGCGCTCAAACTCCATGGTTTCCGCTTTCGAGCGCGGCGAGGGTCAAGGCCTTCATGCGCAGGGCGATGCCGTCGAGCCGGCCCTCGAGAAAGTGCAGCGCGACGTGGGTCGGCACGGCGACGAAGAGGCCGGCCGCGGTCGTGATCAGGGCCTCGTAGATCCCGCCCGCCACGAGAGAGGGCTCGATGCGGCTTCCGCTGTGGGCGGCGATGCTCATGAAGGCCTGGATCATCCCGGTCACCGTGCCGGTGAGACCGAGCAGCGGCGCGATGCTCGCGATCAGGCTAAGCACCCCGAGCCCCTTTTCGAGCTCGCGCACGGCGCGCGTCCCGGTCAGCGCGAGCCGCTCGCGGTCGGCGCCGCGCCGCAGCTCTGCGAGCAGGGCGGTCACCTCGCGGGGGGGGCGGGCGAGGAGCTCCTCGATCCCGGCCGAGAGCCGCTTGCGGGCGCCGTGGAACTGGACCGTCTTGGCGAGGATCAGGGCGAGCGCCGTCACCGAGCAGAAGAGGATGGGCCACATGAGCGGCCCGCCTTTCCAGAAAAACTCAATCATGCCTTGCGCCTTTCAGGACGAATTTCACGGGCAGGATCGCCCGGCAGGCGACGGCCCGCCCCTCGCGCACGGCGGGGCGGAAGCTTGAGGCCCTAACCGCGCGCACGGCCTCCTCGTCGAAGTCGGGTCCCGCGCTTTCAAGGACCTCCACCTCCTCGAGCCGGCCGTCTTCGCCGATGGCGAGGGCCAGGACGACGGTCCCCTCGCGGCCCATTTCCCGGGCAAGGCGCGGGTAGCGGGGAAGCACCCGCTTCAAAAAGCCCGGCGCGCCGCTTGCGCCCAGGACGGCCGGGCCGGGGGCGCTTTCCGCCGCGGGCAGGGCGGCGAGCGCGGCGGCGGGCGGAGCCGCCTCCGGCACAGGCGCGGCCGCGGCCGCCTCCGGGGCCGGGGCTTCGAGGGCGACCTCGGCCGGCGGGGGCGGGGCGGGGGGAGGGGGCGGAAGATCGGCCGGCTTGGGTTTGGGCTTCGGTTTGGGCTGCGGGGCGGGCGGTTTCGCCGTGACGGCCGGCGGCGGGGGCGGCACGGGGAGCGGGGGCGCCGCGACCTCCGCGGGAGAAGGCGGGGGGGTGAGTCGCGGTGTGGTCTCGATGCGGAAGGCGATCTCCACCGTCTCCGGCGGCCGCGGGGCGCTCATGGCCGCAGGCAGGAGCGCAAGCGCCGCATGGAGGGCAAGCGAGATCACGATGGCCGTGGAAAGCCGCATGATTCCTGCGATCGGATCCTTAAACGCCGCCGGCTGGCGGGGCGAAGGCTCATTTTTTAGCGGCTCCGGAGCGCCCCCGTCAAGCCGCGGCGGGACCCCCCGCTACGGACCGCCCAGCGCCGCGAGCGCCTCCTCGAGCGCCCGGGCCTGCTCGGCGCTCAGCCCCTCGAGGGCCTGCAGCCTCCGGGCGGCCTCCCTTTCCCCGAGGCGCTCGGCCTCGAGGGCGAGTTCGCGGTAGGAGGCCCCGTGCTCCACGCTGTGGCGGAGCGCGTGCTCGAGGCGGATGCGGAGCTTTTCCCGCGGCGTGGGTGGGCCGGCGGGGGAGGAGAGTCCGTGGGGGTGCCGGTCGTCGTGATGCATGCGGTTTCTCCCGCCCGGAGGACGCCCCGCCGTTTCGTTTGCGGCCGGGCGATGACAAAAGGCCACGAAGGAAATCGTGCCTTCGTGGC
This sequence comes from Desulfatibacillum sp., assembly GCA_020725555.1. GTDB lineage: Bacteria > Desulfobacterota > Desulfobacteria > Desulfobacterales > SpSt-501 > SpSt-501. The sequence continues at coordinate 75,359 of DYEU01000033.1, read as the reverse complement.
CTCCGTGGTCTTTGCCGCAGGCGGATGCTTCGGCATCCGTTTGCCGAAGCCTTAGCACGGCCGCCGTCTCGCTGTCAATGCGCACCGGGCGACCCCGCGCCGTGCCGGTTTTCTTCTTGCCTCGGGTTCCCGGAATGCCTATCAACAAAGAGGAGTAACGGAAAGACCGGGAGGGTTGTTCGCAGCCGATGAAACGACCGCAAAACGCCTTCGAGATCTTCAAGCTCCTCGACAAGTCGAACTGCGGCAACTGCGGGGAGAAGACCTGCCTTGCCTTCGCCGGGGCCGTCTTCCGGGGGATGCGCCGCCTCGAGGAGTGCCCGCGGCTTAACCCGCAGGTCATCCGGGAGTACTCCGGGGGGGCCGACCCGGACAAGATCCCCGAGGCCGAGGGGACGGCCCATTTCGCCAAGCTGCGCGCCGAACTCGCCGCGCTCGACTTCGAGGCGGCCGGCCGCCGCATCGGGGCGGAGGTCGTCGACGGGCGGATCGCGCTCAGGGTCCTGGGCAAGGAGTTCGCCGTGGATCCGCGGGGCAACTTCCACACGGACATTCACGTGAACCCCTGGGTCGCCATTCCCTTTCTCACCTACGTGCTCTACGGCGAGGGGCGCATGCCGAGCGGCCGCTGGGTCTCGTTCCGGGAGTTGAAAGGGGGCCGCGAGCGCTACGCGCTCTTTCAAAAGCGCTGCGAGGAGGCCCTGCGCCGCGTCGCCGACACCTACACGGCGCTCTTCGACGACATGGTGCACCTCTTCGGCGGCCGCGAGGTGGCCCCGCAATTCGCCTCCGACATCTCCGTCGTGCTGGACCCCCTGCCGCGGGTTCCCTTCATGATCTGCTACTGGCGCCCGGCGGAAGGGATGGCCTCGGGGCTCCATGTCTTCTTCGACGAGACCGCCGACCGCAACTTAGACATCGGCGCCTGCTTCGCCTTAGGCGTCGGGCTGGCGCAGATGTTCACCCGCCTTTCCCAGCGCCACGGGGGAGCCGCGGCCGCCCTGCCGCCCGCCACGGCTCAGTAGAGCACGCCCTCCGCCTCCATCTGCAGCAGGGCCTCCCGCGCCAGCCCGCGGAGCAAGGCGACCCAGTCCGCGGGGAGCCGGGCCCGGCTCACCCCCGCCCAAAGCAGCCGATCCCCCTCGAGGTCGTAGAAGCGGATTTCGACGGCGACCGTGGTTTCCGGGTATCCGAAGGCGGGATCGTAGAGCACATCCCAGCCCCAGCCCCAGCCGCCGCGGCGGCCCCCCCAGGGCCCCCACCAGCCGCCGAAGCCGGGGTAGACCCGCAGCGCCTCGCGCTCCCGGCCGGCCGCGCGCACGACGAGCGCGAGCGGAACACCCTGCTCGCGCAACAGGGAAAACGCCCGCGGCCGCTCGGCGAGCCCCTCGGCATCGAGCCGCGTGTAGCCCGCGATCCCCCGGCCGCCGCGGGCGCTGATCTCCTCGGCGATCGCCTCCTCGGCGTTGCGGCGCAGGGCCTCGACGTCGCTCAAGAAAACCGCCGCCGTCATGCGGCCGCGAAGCGAAACCGCCTTTTCTTCGGCGGCCTTCCAGGTGTTCTTGAAGGGCGAGGACGCGCAGGCCGTCGCCACCAGCGCGGCCGCCAGCGCGACTCCTCGAAGCGCACGCATGGCCTCCTCCGTTTCCGCCGCCCGCAACCCCGGCGGCACCACCCTAAAATAGCACCGCGGCGGCCCGATGCAAACCGAGACGATTGACTTCGCAAACGGCAGCCGCTACAGGACAACTCAACGCCTGCCTGAAGGCATGGGGCCCGCGGACGATGTCCCGGGCCGGGTCGCGAAGGCCCGCGGGGTGCCGTTGCCGGACCCCGGTGGGCTTTTTTGCCCCCGGCCCGCTCTTTTCCTCGATCCGGAAGCGCGGATGGGAATCCTCGAACGGCTGCGTTTCGAGTGGCGCTACTGGCGCGGGGACACCCCGTGGGACACGAACGTCACGCCGCCCGAGGTGCTGGAGTTTCTCGCCGCCGCCCGCCCGGGAAGGGCCCTCGATCTCGGCTGCGGCACCGGCACAAACGCCATCGCGCTCGCCCGGCGCGGCTGGCGCGTCACGGCGGTCGATTTCTCGGTAAAGGCCGTCCGCACCGCGCACCGCAAGGCGAGGGCGGCGGGCGTCGAGGTCGAGTTTCGCTGCGCGGACGTCACGCGCCTGGAGGGCCTTGGCGGACCCTTCGACTACGCGCTCGATATCGGCTGCCTGCTCGGCTTGCGGCCGGAGGAGCGGCTGCGGTACGCGGAAACGGTCGCCCGCCTGCTGCGGCCGGGCGGGGACTACATGCTCTACGCCTGGTTTCCGCGGCGAGTGGGCCGGCGGATCCGGGGGGTCGCCCCGGAAGAGGTCGAGGCCTTGCTGGGCCGGCACTTCGAGCGCACCCGGCTCGAGCTGGGCAAGGAGCGGGGGCGTCCCTCCGCCTGGTACTGGTACCGCAGGCGCAAGCCCTCGGCCGCAGGGGGGAGACACCCGTGAACCCATGGATCCTCTTTTCATCCCGGCTTTGCGCCGTATCGGCGGTTTTGCTGGGGGTTTTGCTCCTCACCGGAGGCCCGGGCCTTGCCGGCCAGGAGATCCCGGGGGCGGCCGGCCGCCTGAAGGTCGTCGCCTCGACCGCGCTGATCGCGGAAATCGTCGCCGATCTCGCGGGGGAGGGGGTCGAGATCGCCACCCTCATCCCGCCCGCCTCCTGCCCGGGGCATTTCGACCTCCGGCCCGCGGACCTGAAGCTTCTTGCCGCCGCGCACCTCTTTCTGCTGCACGACTGGCAGAGCGGCCGCTTCGGCGAATCCCTGACCCGGGCCGCCGCCAACCCCGGCCTGCGGCGGGTGGTGCTCGCGGTGCCCGGGAACTGGATGGTGCCCGCGGTCCAGGCCGCGGCGACCGCGCGCATCGCCGAGGTGCTGGCCGAGGCGCAACCGCGGCGAGCGGAGGAAATCCGCGCCGCCGCAAACCGCCGGGCCGCCGCCTTGCAGCGGGCGGAGTCCCGTGCGGCCGCCAGGCTCGCCGCCGCCGGGGCCGGTGCCGCCCCGGTTTTGGCCAACGCCATGCAGGCCGATTTCGTGCGCTGGGCGGGGTTCCCGGTCGCCGGCGTCTTCGGCCGCGGCGAGGAGATGAGCCCGGTCAAGTTCGCCCAAGCCGTGAGCATCGGCCGGGAGTCCGCCGTCCGGCTCGTCGTCGACAACCTCCAGAGCGGAAGCCTACCCGGCCGCGCGATCGCCCGCGAACTCGGCGTGCCCGCGGTGACGCTCAGCAACTTCCCCGGCGGCCTGCCGGGGACCGAAACCTGGGAGAAGGCCTTCGCCCGCAACGTTGGCCTGCTCTGCGATGCGCTCGGCAAATGAACAGAATCCGCCGGTTGCCATCTTCGTGACGAACGCCGTCGTCGCCTACCGCGAGGACGTGGCCCTGCGGGGGGTGAGCCTCGCGGTTCCCCGGGGGGAGTGGCTGGGCATCCTGGGGCCGAACGGGGCGGGCAAGACGACGCTGCTCACGGTGGTGAACGGGCTGGGACGGCTGTTGCGCGGCCGCGCCTGCGTGCTGGGCCGGGACATCAGCCGGGGCTGCCCCGCCGCGCTGCGCCGCCGCATCGGCTACGTCCCCCAGGGGTTGCGCATCGACCCGCGGATGCCGATTTCCGTGCGCGACGTCGTGCGCCTGGGCGCCTGCGGCCGGGTGGGGCTCCTCCGGCGCCCCCGCCCCGCCGACGAGCGGCTGGTCGACTTCTGGATCGAGCGGGTGGGCCTTGGGGCCCTCGCCGGCCGGCCGATCGGGCACCTCTCCGGGGGGGAGCAGCAGCGCGCCGCGCTCGCCCGCGCCCTGGTCCAGGAGCCCGAGATTCTCTTGCTCGATGAGCCCACGACAGGGCTGGATCGCGTCTCGCGCGAGGAAATTCTCGAGTTGATCCGCTCAGCCCACCGCGAGCGCGGCATGACCACGCTCATGGTGACCCACGCCCACCGCAAGGCTGCCGCCCTGTGCGACCGGGTGGTGCTCATGAAGGAGGGGAGGCTCTGGGCCGAGGGCCCGGCGGCGGCCCTCTTGCGGGAGGAGGTCCTCGACCGCCTCTACGGTGCCGAAGGAGACGGGGGCTGAGGGCCGCCGGCCCCGGGGAAACGTCATGGATCTCTCGCTTTGGGGCTACGAGTTCATGCGGAACGCCGTGCTCGCCGGCGCCTTCGGCGGGGCCGCCTGCGCCGCGGTCGGGGTGCTCGTGGTCACGATGCAGCTCTCCTTTCTCGGGGTGGCGATTGCGCATGCCGCCTTCGCGGGGGCGCTTTGCGCCACGATCCTCGGCGCATCGCCCCTTCTCGGGTCCCTCGGCTTCAGCCTGGCCGCGGTGGCGGCCGTCGGCCCGCTGGCCGACCGGGGCGAGTTCGGCCCGGACACGCCGATCGGGATCGTCTTCTCGCTCACCCTGGGACTGGCCTTCCTCTTCATGGGCCTGCTGCCGGGGCCGCGGGCCGAGGCCCTCGATCTCCTATGGGGCAGCATCCTGACCGTGAGCCGCGCGGAGGTGGCCCTGCTTGCCGGGATGGCGCTTGCGGTGGCGCTGCTCGTCATCCTCTTTTTCAAGGAAATCCAAGCCGTGATCTTCCACCGCGAGCTCGCCCGGGCGGTCGGGATGCCCGCGCAGGCGATCCACTACGGCCTGCTGATCGCCGTCGGGCTGGTGATCACGGTCAGCCTGCCGAGCATCGGGGGTCTGCTCGTCTTCACCCTCGTCCTCAACCCGGCGGCGGCCGCCTACCAGCTGACCTACAGCCTGAAGCGAATGTTTCTGCTCGCCGCCGTCTTCGGGGTCGCCTCCACCTGGGCGGGCCTGCTCGGCTCCTCGCTCTTGCGGCTGCCGAGCGGGGCGACGATCGTGCTCGTCTCCACGGCGATCTTCATCGCCGCCGCCGCGTTTTCACCGAAGCGCCGGGTGAAGAAACGTTGAGCTGCTCAACCGGCCGGCTTGGATCACCCCCGCGGCCGCTCTTGATGCCCTTGGGCCGCTCTTCCGGGTGCGGCTCCGCGGAAGAAGCCCGGCCAACCTGCCGTGCCGTGCCGCTTTGCGGTGCAGGCAGGGCCTCGAATGTCTTGGAGCTTAGGCGAAGGCGGCGCTTGCCTGCGATTCGCACGCAGAAAGCTCACCGGGCTGCCTAGTGTTGCCCGTGAGAACATGCCCGGGAAACATGCCGGAGAGGGTGCGTCATTCGGGTCGCCAAGCAAATGGCCCACATCGAAAATTGACGAAGCGGGCTTCCCATGGTAAATTTTACAGCATTACGCAATATTTCTTTGATGAACAAGGAGGGCGTGTTTCACAAAAAAGCGATGAAATCACCTATCCATCGTCATTCAAACGGTGCAATCCCTGACGAGGGTAGATCGACCGTCCGCATGCGCTGACCCGGCAAGACAAACTGCCGATGCACAACGAATCCCCTCCATCGCTTGTCAAGCGAGAGGTTGGTTGTGCCCGCCGACCCAGGCTGCTCCATCGGATGCGCGAGGCCTTGCGGTCACGCCTTTACAGCCCGCGCACGGAGCAGACCGATTGCCTCTGGGTCAGAAGCTATATCCGCTTTCACAGCCTCCGCCACCCCGGCGAGATGTCCAAGCCGGAAATCGACGCCTTCCTGACGCATCTCTCTACGAAGAAAATCCTCATCCCTCGAAGGCAGGGGGCGAAAGACCGCATCACCCTGCTGCCCGAGTCGCTCAAGGAGCCGCTGCAGAAGCATTTGGAAAAAGTCAAAACAATCCACGAGCGCGACCTGGCCGGCGGTTGGGGTCGCGTTCTCCTGCAAGACGCCCTCGACTGGAAATACCTCAACGCGCCCGGAGAATGGCTCTGGCAAAAGGTCTTGCCGCAGGAAAACCGCTGGAAAAACCCAACATTTCGTCATTCCTTCGCCACGCATCTCCTGGAAAGCGGCTACGACATCAGGACCGTTCAGGAACTTCTTGGTCACAAGGACGTCAAGACGACGATGATTTGCACCCATGCCCTGAACCGGGGCGGCAAGGGTGTCAAAAGCCCGGTGGACGATTTGTAGAGGAGAAGCGAAGGTGGTTTTATATAGAAACCATATATCCCCCCTGTTCCGTGCAGGTCATGGCCTAATCTTCTGCAAATGCAGGTGATATGAGAGAATTGCAGCCGGGGTGTTATACCGCGATGTCGCGACCCAAAAATGTTATAAAAAAACCATATAATCATTGTTAGCCTGCTCCTTTGGAACATAGTCAATGACCATAAAGCAACGTATCCTTTCGTATTTACAGAATCATCCAGAAGGAATTGACGATGATGAACTGGCAAGGGCTTTAGGTTTGAAGGCTCGCCAGCAAGCAAACGCGCGTTGTAGAGAGTTGGAAAAGGAAGGTCTGGTTATTCGGCGACAGGTAAGCGGCAAAATTCGCAATTTTTGGGCAGGAAAGTCTGTTGCCGTTGCGTCAACCACGTTGCCCATTCCACAAAACTCTCAAAGCAGCCTTCCAAAGTCCGAGAATTGGTTTTGGGAAGGGAATATCCAATCGAAAGTTATACAATACTTGGCGGCGCGCGGCTTTTGTATCCGCTCTGTGGCAGATACCGCCAGCCATCAACAGGGAATAGACATTGTGGCGGAAAAAGACGGCAAACTTCTTTGGGTGTCAGTAAAAGGCTATCCACAAGGCACTGATAAAACAAATCCATCAGTCCAAGCAGGCCATTGGTTTAAACAGGCTATTTTCGATATTATCGAGTATCGAGAGCGAGATAAGAACGTTCTGCTCGCAGTTGCTTTGCCAGATTATCCCCGTTATCGTTCTCTTGCGCAAAAAATCACTTGGTTCAAACCGAATGCGAATTTTGTCTATTTCTGGGTAAAAGAAGATGGTCAGGTTTCCGTTGAATAAATCGGGTGCCTTATCAGCATCAGCGCGGCTAACACGCGCTTCCACCTGACGCCGCTCCGCTGCGCTGCGCGGCGCAGGTGAAGCGAGGGCCGTTAGGCATGAAGATATGAAAAATGAAGATGATCTAATAAGCAACCTCAAGCACTACTATGAACTTTCGCTTGCTGTGCTAAAAGAGTTCGGCGGACCTTCGGTGTACTTTCATATTCAATCCATCAAGGAACAGGAGTCCAATTTCCTGTCCGATCGACATATTGAAATGATTTATGCTACACTGGCTTCATGGGGTATGCACAGGATGGGAGACCCCGAAGATACCAAGACGAAAATGGTAGAATTTGATGATTTCAAGCAATCCATCATGAGTCAACGAAATGAACTGAAAGAGTTTATTCCCTTGAGGATGGAAGGTTGCACGCAAGAGCAGTATGAAGAATATTTAGATAAACTCAAAGACATATATTGCACATTAAGGGTCTCCATCTCTGATGCAACAATTGTTGCACATTCAAAAACATTGGCACATATCCTTCCCAACTTGATACCGCCGATAGACAGGCAATATACCATTCGTTTTTTTACGCAGGATAATAAAGACTTCTTCACGAAGTCAGGGAAATACCGGCTGATTAACTTGCCGCAAGGTATCAATGCTCAATTTGGTGACTTCAAAAACTATGCTTGCCGAATAAAGGCGCTTTTTGATCGCTGTGATCGGCAATTGTTCACCATTGATAAAGCATCATTCAACACTTCTTATCCTAAAATCATGGACAATCTCGTTATGGCGTTTGTTAAAGATGTGCCCAAACCGAAGAAACAATGAATGCCTAACAAATCACTCCAGCGGACGGCGTGAAACGCCGCCGCTGGGTTTTGTCGTTGGGCCGACAGAACGTTGCTCACGGAACCGTGACCCGTGCACCCGAGAGAACCCATGAGCGTTAACGAGCCTCTACGGGAAGGACAGATTCTCACCGGCTCGTTATTCAGCGAGCCGATGCGAGTGGAGACGGTGCGCGCGAACGGCCCCGACACGTGGGTGGCCGGGCTGGTCGGCACGCAGTCAGAGCGCTTCCGCAAGGTCACTCTCACGACTCGCGATCTCGAAAGCCTCACCATCCTGGACGCGCGGCATACCTATGACGGCGACGGGCGGCTTCTTCGGCTCGGGCTGCAGGCGTATTCTCTCGGCATCGCCTACGAGTTCGACCCCTACTTCGGCCTCTCCATTTCACGCGTGGACCCGCTGCCTCATCAGCTCGAGGCCATCTACGACCACCTCCTCAAGCTCGCGCGTGTCCGGTTCCTGTTGGCGGATGACGCCGGGGCCGGCAAGACGATCATGGCCGGCCTGCTCATCCGCGAACTCGAACTGCGCGGCCTTGCCGAGCGCATCCTGATCGTCTGTCCCGCCAACCTCTCGTTCCAATGGCAGCGCGAGCTGAAGGAGAAGTTCGACGCCAAGTTCCTCGTTCTCAAGGGCGGCGACATCCGGGATCAGTTCGGAGTGAACCAGTGGCTGGAGCAGAAGCGGGTCATCACTTCGCTCGATCTCGCCAAGCGGCAGGAGATTTTGCCGGGCTTGAGGCAGGTCCGTTGGGACCTGGTCATTGTAGACGAGGCGCACCGCATGTCGGCCGCCGACGAGACCCACAAGAGCCTGCGTTATAAGCTGGGCGAGCTGCTGAGGGACGCGTCGGATCATCTGCTCCTCTTGACGGCCACGCCGCACAAGGGCGATCCGCTGAACTTCAGCCTCTTCCTCCAGCTTCTCGACGCGGACGCCTACGCGGACGTCCGATCCATCCGCGAGGCCATGGACCGCCGCCGCGCTCCTTTTTATCTGCGCCGGACGAAGGAGGCGATGGTCTACTTCCCGGAGCGCCGGGCGGACGGAACCTGGGTGGCCGAGAAGATTTTCACGAAGCGCATCCCGCACACCGTGGAATTCCAGATCGACGGGGCGGAATTCGACCTCTACCGTGACATCACCCGTTTCGTGAAGCAGCAGAGCACCAAGGCGGCGGCGCAGGGCGACGAACCGCGCGCCCGCGCCGTCGGTTTCTTGATGTCCCTCTACCAGCGTCGACTGGCCTCGAGCACCTATGCCATGCGGCACTCCCTCGAGAATCGGGTCAAGCGCCTGGAGGAGGGCTTGAAGCGGGCCCAGGACCTTGCGCGGTTGGCCCCGCCGGACCTTCCCGACCCGGATGAGCTGGAGGAGATGGAGGAGGCCGAGCGCGAGCGGTTCGAAGAGCAGCTTGAGGCCATCACGCTCGCGGGCAACGCCAACCAGGTCCACGAAGAGATCCAAGAGCTCAGACAACTGGCAGGTCAGGCCCGGAAGGTCGAAGACTCAGGTGGCGAAGCCAAGCTCTCGAAGCTCAAGGAACTGCTCCAGCAGGAAGGCTTCTTTGACCATCCGGAACAGCGGCTGCTCGTCTTCACGGAGTTCAAAGACACGCTCGACTACCTGGTGGAGCGGCTCAAGTCCTGGGGCTTTCGCGTCGGGTCCATACACGGCGGCATGAAACCGGGATCGCGTGACGAGCGCGGAACCCGGCTTCACGCGGAGCAGCAGTTCCGGGAAGGGGCAATCCAGGTCCTCGTAGCGACCGAGGCGGCCGGGGAAGGGATCAACCTCCAGGTCTGCAACATCCTCTTCAACTACGACATCCCGTGGAATCCAAACCGCCTCGAACAGCGAATGGGCCGCATCCACCGCTACGGCCAGCGCAAAGATTGCCTGATCTTCAACTTCGTGGCCACCAACACCATCGAGGGCAGGGTGCTGCAGCGGCTGCTGGAGAAGCTCCAGGAGATCCGCGACGCCCTCGATGACGATGCCGTCTTCAACGTGGTCGGAGAAGTCCTGCCCTCGGCCCACGTGGAGCGCGTGCTCCGCGACTACTACGCGGGGCGTTTGGGCGATGACGACCTCGAGGAGCGGCTGCTCAGGAATGTGGACGAGCGAGAGTTTCGCAGGATCTGCCAGAACGCCCTGGAGGGGCTGGCCTCGAAGAAGCTCAACCTCGAAATGCTCATCGAGCGTCGCGCACGGGCACAGGAGCGGCGCGTCGTACCCGAGACCATCGCCCGGTTCATCCGGGAGGCCGCCGAGTTCGTGCCGCTCCCCCTTAAGACGGTTCCACACCTTCCCCATGCCTTCGAGCCGGGGAGGACTCCGTCTGCCCTGCGCCGCTACGAGAGCGACCCGAGTTGGAAGTTGCCCGCGCTGGCGGCCAAGTACCCCCGCTGCTCGACCGACCGGGACACGGCGGAGACGAACAACCTCGAGTGGGTCACGCCAGGGCATCCGCTGTTCGAGGCGATCCGGCGTCATACGCACGAAAAGGCACTCCCGGTGTTCGGCAAGGGAGCGACCTTTTACTCGCTCCAGCATGACGCAGCGGCGCGAATCGACTTCTACCGGGCACGCGCCGTCGACGGCCTGGGCCAAGTGATCCACGAGCGGCTGTTTGCGGTCGAGGTCTCAAACGACGGGAAAACGAACCTCCGCGAGCCCAACGTACTCGGGAACTTCACGCCCGCGGACCCCCCGGAAATACCTCCGGCCGTCGCCACACTTCCGGAAAGCTCTGCTTGGCTCCATGAGTATGCCCTTGTGCCGTTCCTCGAAGAGACCCGCAAGGATCGCCTCGCCGAGGTCGAGCGGATCTCGGCGCACATCGAGCTCTCGCTCACGGAGCTCATCCAACGTGCGGATGACGAGATCGGGCGTGCGGCAGCCGAGGTGGAACAGAAAATCGCCGGCGCGGAAGGCCGGCTCGCGCAGGCTGAGGCCCGGCATACGGAACTCCTCCAGCGTCGGGAACGGCGCCGCAAAGAGCTCCAGCAGCAATGCGCGCTGTCCCTTCAGGCGGTGGAACGCATCGCAAGCGTCCTCGTTCTGCCCCATCCTGAACGGGAAGCGCCCGAGGTTCAGCGATTGCAGCCAAACCCGGAGACCGAGGCCGCGGCCATGCGTGTGGTCATGGAGTACGAGCGTTCCCAAGGCCGTCAGGTCTACGACGTGCACGAGAAAAACCTCGGGTACGACGTCACCAGCCTGGACGTGAACTCGGGTCAACTACGTCTCATCGAGGTGAAGGGACTGGCTGGCGCAACGGGCACCATCCTGCTCACGCCGAACGAACGCCGCGTCGCCGAAGACCGGCGCGACTGCTATTGGCTCTACGTCGTCACGAACTGCGAGGCGAAGCCCCAGCTGCAGGAGCCGATCAAAGACCCCGCGCGCTTCGAGTGGCACGAGGTCACGAAGGTGGCGCACTACTACCTGTCGGTGGATGCGTTGACGAAGCCGATGCAGGTGCGGGAGGAATCGCCGCCGTACGGAGGTGAACGGCTGTGATGGTCAAGTCGATGCCCACAAGCCGGGAAGATGTCGCCGCTCTCGTGAAGAGAGGGGAAGGCGAAGCGCTGGAATTCAAACGCTCGACCGGCGAGTTGAGGGAAGCCATGCAGACGCTGTGCGCTTTCCTGAACGGCTCCGGCGGCACGGTGCTCTTCGGGGTCCGGCCCGAAGGAACCCTCGAAGGACAGGATGTCTCCGACAAGACGATCCGCGAGATCGCGCAGGCCGCGGCCCGTTTGGAGCCTCCTGCTCAGGTTTCCATCGAGCGCATCAAGGTGAAAGAGGGTCGGGAAATTGTGGCCGCTTCACCGGCTGAGGAAGACGGATGAAAAACGAAGCGAATAACGAAATGACATTGCGTTATTACCGCGCTATTCGGAAGCCCATGGATGAGGCGGCGAATGAGGCGGGAATAGGGAGGCCTTATGCTGGCCGGGACCGCCCCATTCGAGCAATCGGGGCCCAGCCCAGCGAGGAGGTCGTGCCGTGATCTACGCCCTCTGCCTGTTGGCTGGCCTGTTGATCGGGGGTCTTGCGGCCTGGCTGATCGCGTGCGCGTCATGGCGAGAGAAGCGCACCCGCGACACGGCCCGTTTCAAGTGGAACGAGGTGGCCAAGGTGGCCCACTACTGGCTGGAAGTGAACGCCATCACCAAGCCCGTGAAACTTCGCGAAGATCGAGGATGAAGCGCCATACGGAAGGGACAGCACACCATGAAGCGCCTCGATGACAGCACGCTTGAATCTATAGCCGAGACTATCTGCGGTGCAGGCGAAGGCGCCGGCGGTGGATACAGTGCACCAGGGCCTTATCGTACCATGACGCAGATATGCAAGTTCTTCTGCCGTGCTGGCGTTAGCCCACAGGGCACGTCCTCCACCCGCAAGTGGTTTGTGTTGGAATCGCTCCAGGCAATCAATGGCACGCCCTCTCTTGATAGCGTCCTGAAACGCCTCGCTTCGCTCAAGGAGTACCGAGGCGATGCAACAATAACGCAGGCGGTGACAAAGCATCTGAACCAGATACTGCAAGTGGAAGGTCTTGAACTTGCAGTTATAGACATTGAACCGGAGATTCGTGAGTGCAAGGCGGCTGCAACTGTCCCGAGGCCTAAAGAAACGCCCATGGATGCGTCGCCGGATTTCCGGCGCCTAGTGTCAGACCCTTTACTCGCCGACATCCTGACCTTCCGGTGGGCAGAAGCCCAGAGATGTTTCAGGGGCGGTGCTTACCTGTCAGCCGTGATCATGATGGGCAGCATCTTAGAGGGTGCGCTCCTTTATAAGGTGAAGCAGAACTTGGATCGAGCCAAGCGGGCGAATGCAGCTCCAAGGGACAAGACAGGCGCGGTGAGGCAGATCCAGGATTGGAGCCTGTCTACGTTGATTGACGTAGCCCACGAAGTTGGCTGGCTTCATGGGGATGTGAAGCGGTTCAGCCACGCATTGCGAGAGTCGCGGAACATTGTCCATCCTTACGTTCAGAGGACTTTAAGGGACAGGCCCGATGGAGATACCTGCCGCATCTGCTGCCAGGTAGTCCGCGCCGCGGTGGCAGACCTTCTTGAGGTTGACAAACAACCGATTGGAGCGGCGCAACCATGATCCCCAAGGAGTGCAAACGCTTGGCAGAGGTCGACTTTCCCATCGCCGAAGTGAGCAGACACGCGGCGCGGGAAAAGAGCATTCGGCACGGGCATCCGTGTACGTTGCACCTGTGGTGGGCGAGGCGACCCCTGGCTTCTTGCCGGGCGGTGCTGCTCGCGCTGCTGTGGCCCGACCCGTGCGATCCGCTCTGCCCGATTGAGTTCAAGGCGAAGGCGCGGAAGCTCTTGCCGCAGGTGGGCGGCTGCCATCCGGGCACGACCGACGAGGACCTCCGCCGGGCGCTCCTCAAGTTCATCGCCGACTTCGCGAACTGGGACAACGCGGCGCAATGCACCTATCTCGAGGTGAGCCGGGCGCTGGTGAAGGCGGCCTATCCAGAGGAGACGCCGCTGGTGGTGGATCCGTTTGCGGGCGGCGGTTCGATTCCGCTCGAAGCGCTGCGCGTAGGCTGCGAGGCCTTCGCGAGCGATCTCAACCCGGTCGCGTGCCTGATCCTCGAGGTGATGCTCGAGGACATCCCGTGGCAGGGCCCGACGCTGGCCGAGGAACTGCGGCGCGCGGGCGCGGAGATCAAGCAGCAGGCGGAGAAGGAGCTGGCGGACCTGTATCCGAAGGATCCCGATGGGGCGACGCCCATCGCCTACCTCTGGGCGCGGACGGTGCGCTGTGAGGCGCCCAACTGCGGCGCGGAAATTCCCCTCGTGCGCTCCTTCTGGCTTTGTAAGAAGGAAAACCGCAAACGAGCCCTCCGATACAGGATCGTTCGGGCCAAGAATGATGTTCCGCGCGTCGAGTTCGAGGTCTTCGAGCCGAAGAGCGACAAAGACGTCCCTGGCGGCACGGTGACCCGCGCCAAAGCCAAGTGCCTGAATCCGGAGTGCGGAGCGGTGCTCGCACCTGAACGAGTCCGGGCTCAACTCGCCGAGCAGCGAGGTGGTGCGGACGTAGTCTTCGACAAGAGCGGCCGCCGCATCGGTGGCGCACAGCTTCTTGCGGTTGCAGTTCTCCGGCCTGGAGAACCTGGCCGTACCTATCGTCTCGCTACCGGGCGTGATTACCAATTTGTCTTCCGGGCTCAGGGTCGGGTCCGCGAAATGCTCGCGGAGTGGGAGAAAGGCGGTCGAAAGGGATCGTGCCCCGTGCCGGACGAATCGACCCCCGTCGGTGGTGGCACTGGTGCGGGTCGCGCCTTCAGCATCCAGAAGTACGGCATGCTAAGGTGGGGCGACCTATTCACGGCGCGGCAGAAGGTGGCGCTGGCGACGCTTGCGCGGCTCGCCCGCGAGCGGCCGGGCGCGGACGGCGAGGCGGTGCGGGCGGCAATAGCAGTGGTTGTGGACCGGTGTGCGGACTATTGGTCAACGCTCTGTTCGTGGCACCTGACGGGCGAAAAAGTCAATCACACCTACGGTCGTCAGGCACTACCGATGATCTGGGATTACTGCGAAGTCTTCCCATTCTCCGATAGCAGCGGTAACTATGACGGTGCCCTTGAATGGGGCGCAATGGTAGCCGAGACCTTGCCCAGCTCGCGCGCAGGACAGGTGCAGCAGGCGGACGCGACCGAGCACCCGCTGCCGGACGAGACGGCGCAGGTCTGGTTCACCGACCCTCCGTATTACGACGCCGTGCCCTACGCCGACCTCTCGGACTTCTTTTTCGTTTGGCTCAAGCGAGCGTTGCCGGGGCATCCGTTACTGCGCGATCCCTTCGATCCGGCTAACCCGCTCACGCCCAAGACGCGCGAGACGGTGCAGGACGAGACCAAGAAGGACGACGGCCGGCCCAAGGACCGCGCGTGGTTCGAGGAGACAATGGCCAGGGCGTTCGCCGAGGGCCGGCGTGTGCTGCGCGAGGACGGTGTCGGCTCCGTCGTCTTCGCCCACAAGACCACGGAAGGCTGGGAAGCGCTTCTGAATGGATTGATCCGCGGCGGCTGGACGATCACCGGCTCTTGGCCCATCGCGACCGAGATGGCTTCGCGCCTGCGGGCCCGCGAATCCGCCGCGCTCGCCACCAGCGTCCACCTAATCTGCCGTCCGCGCCCTGACGATGCGCCGGTGGGCGACTGGGGCGAGGTGCTGCGTGAATTGCCGAAGCGCGTCGGGGACTGGATGGAGCGACTTCAGGAGGAAGGCATCCGCGGTGCGGACCTGGTCTTCGCATGTATCGGCCCGGCGCTCGAGATCTTCAGCCGCTATTCGAAGGTAGAAACCGCCGAGGGGCGCGAAGTGACGCTCGCCGAGTATCTGGAGAAGGTCTGGGAGGTCGTCGGACGCGCGGCGCTGGAGCAGGTGCTCGGCACCGCCGAAGCGAAGGCGCGAAATGGTGCCGCGGGGGCCGTAGAGGAAGACGCGCGTCTGACGGCCCTCTTCCTTTGGACGCTGCAGAGCACGAACGGCCAAGAGATTCACCACAGAGACACAGAGAACACAGAGGAAGAAGAACCCGATGAAAACGAAGATGAAAACTCTGTGTCCTCTGCGTCTCGGCGGTGCAAAGGTTTTTCCCTGGTCTTCGACGTGGTCCGACGTTTCGCCCAGCCCTTGGGCATCAACCTCCCCAAGTGGGAAGGCCGGATCATCGAGACGAAGAAGGGAGTCGTTCGCCTTTTCCCGGTCACGGAGCGCGCCAGAACCCTGTTCGGCAAGGACGGGGCGGAGGCCGTCGCCCAACGACTGGAAAAGGCTCCTGCGGCGGACATCCACCAACTGATGCTCTTCGCGGAGAACGAGGAAGAGGCAGCGGCGAGAGGCAAGGGACGCGGTCGCGGGCGTAGGAAGGCCGGCCCGTACGTGCCGGACGAGCCCCTGGAGACCAGCCGCGAGGCCACGACGCTCGACCGAGTCCACATGGCGATGCTGCTCCAGGCCGGCGGTCGCGCCAACGCCCTGCGAACTCTGCTGAAGGCGGAGCAGGAGCGCGGGCCGGACTTCCTCCGCCTCGCCAACGCGCTCTCCGCGCTCTACCCGAAGGGGAGCGAAGAAAAGCGGCTGCTGGATGCGATGCTCCTGGCGGTGCCGAGATGAAGATGCACCACAGAGACACAGAGAGCACAGAGATGGAGTTAAATCGGATAACCGAACAGATAATTGGCGCGGCCATCGAGGTCCACAAGGTGCTGGGGCCAGGGCTGTTGGAGTCCGCCTACGAAGAGTGTTTGTGCCGCGAGTTGAACCTGCGTGACATCCCCTTCGAACGCCAGAAGCCGCTTGCCGTTGAATACAAGGGCTGCAAACTGGACTGTGGCTATCGCCTCGATCTGCTGGTTGCGGAGGCGGTGGTCGTTGAAATCAAAGCGTGCCAAGCAATCGAACCCATACACGAGGCACAATTACTCACCTATCTGAAACTTGGCAGGTGGAAAATCGGCCTGCTCATCAACTTCAACGTCCCTGTTCTGAAAGAGGGCATCCGCAGGAGGATTCTATGACTTCTCTGTGTCCTCTGTGTCTCTGTGGTGAAGAGGGGGGCTGCTGATGGAGCCTTGGTACAGAGTAGCGACGCCGCAAAAGGAGGTCCGGGAGGGACGGTCCTTCAACCCGGACGAGTTCGCCATCGCCCTCGAACAGGTCGTGGCGAAGACGGCACCGGAGGACTACCGCGACCCGAAGCAATTCTTCGCCCGCACGTGCTTCACCCGGGCCTTGCGCGAGCACGCAGGCATGGTCCTCCGAAGGCTCTCGGGCAAGACCGACAACACCGCGCCGGTCTTGACCCTGATCACCCAGTTCGGCGGCGGCAAGACGCACACGCTGACGGCCCTGTACCACCTCGGCACGAGCGGCGAGAAGGCGTCCGGCTACTCGGGGGTCTCCGATCTGGTGCGGGACGCCGGCCTCTCGTCGGTTCCCAAGGCACGGGTGGGCGTGTTCGTTGGAAACGCGTGGGACCCGCAGGAGGGCAAAGAGACTCCGTGGATCGACATCGGACGACAGCTCGCCGGGGATGCGGGCGTCGAAGCGCTCGGCACCGCCGCGAAGACCACCCCGCCGGGGACGGAGTCCATCGCCCGCGTCTTCAAAGCGGCGAACGCACCGGTGCTCCTCCTCTTCGACGAGGTGCTCAACTTCCTCAACCGGCATCGCGGCATGGCGGAGTCGTTCCACGCCTTTATCCAGAACTTGACGGTCGCCACAACGGGAACGACGCACGGCGCGGCGGTGATCAGCCTCCCGCGCAGCCAGGTCGAGATGACCGACTGGGACATGCAGTGGCAGGACAAGATCACCAAGGTCGTCCGGCGCGTCGCCAAGGACCTCATCGCCAATGACGAGACGGAGATCAGCGAGGTCGTCCGGCGGCGGCTCTTCGAGGACCTCGGAAGCGATCGCACCAGGAAGAACGTGGCCAAGGCCTTCGCTGATTGGTGCTTCGAACGGAGGGCGCAGCTCCCTCCGGAATGGACCGCCGTGGACACGGCGGTGACGGAGGCGAAGGCGAGGGAGTACCTCCTTCGGCGATTCGAGGCCTGCTACCCGTTCCATCCGGCCACGCTCTCCGTCTTCCAGCGGAAGTGGCAGGCGCTCTCGCAGTACCAGCAGACGCGCGGCACCCTGGCAATGCTGGCCCAGTGGATCGCTATCGCCTCCCAGGAGAGCTTCCGTAGGGCACGCACGGAGCCTCTCATCACGCTCGGGTCGGCTCCGCTCTTTGATCCGGGCTTCCGCAGCGTCATCCTCGGCCAATTGGGCGAGTCTCGGCTCGTCGCGGCCATCGATGCGGACATCGCCGGCGAGCAAGCCCACGCGAGGGCGCTAGACGCCGACACGAAGGGCCCACTCCGCGACATCCATCGCCGAGTGGGAACGGCGATCCTCTTCGAGTCCTCCGGTGGCCAGACGGACAAGGTCGCGCACCTGCCGGAACTGCGCTTCGCCCTCGGCGAGCCGGAGGTGGATACCACCTCCGTGGACAACGCCGCCTTTGCCCTGGAGGACAAGTCCTACTTCATCCGCAAGGTGGGCTCGGATGGGTTCAAGATCGGCTTTCAGCCCACGATGAAGAAGGTGGTCAGCGACCGCCGCGCGTCTCTGGACGAAGAGGCCGAGATCAAGCCCGCCCTTCGAAAGCTCGTCGAGGACGAGTTCCGCCGAGGCGCGAGCATTCCCGTAGTGCCCTTTCCCCGCGACGGCGCCGAGGTGCCCGACACGCCAAAGCTGACGCTCGTCGTGGCCGAGCCGGAGGCCGAGTGGACGGGCGGCGGATCATTGCGCTCGCAGATTGCGGAATGGACCAAACAACGCGGCAAGTCCCCGCGGCTCTACCCGGGGTCGCTCGTGTGGTGCATCAAGAAGCCGGGTCGGGACCTGCGGGAGAAGGTTGAACTGTGGCTCGCCTGGAAACGGGTGGCCCGGGAGGTTGCCGACGGCACGCTCGGGGGCGACTTCGACCGCATGGATCGAGCGGATCTCCAATCGAAAGTCGCCGCCGCGGGAGAGGCTGCGAAAGACGAGGTCTGGGGCGGCTATCGGTTTGCGGTGGTCGCCGACCACCAGGAATCGGACGGGCTCAAGACCATCGACCTCGGGGCTGGACACTCCAGTAGCGGCGAGACCCTGTGCGGCAGAGTCATCGCGGCGCTCAAGTCGGCCGCGCTCCTCAACGAATCGGTCGGCGCGGGATACATCGACCGGAACTGGCCGCCCGCGTTGAAAGAATCCGGGGCTTGGCCGCTGGCCAGCCTGCGGCAGAGTTTCCTCAACGGCTCGCTCACGCGGTTGCTCGATCCCGACACGACCCTCCGGGGCAAGATCGTCGAGTTCGTCGCAAGGGGGGACTTCGGACTCGCCTCGGGTCAGAAGGCCGACGGAACCTACGAGCGGGTCTGGTTCCAGGAGCTTATCTCCCCGGAGGAGGTCGCCTTTGAGTCGGGGGTCTTCCTGCTGACGAAGGCCAAGGCCCAGGCACTTAAGGCGGGCGTTCCCGAGCCCGCTCCGGGACCGGAACCGGCTCCTCCCGTGCCGGGGCCCGGACGCGGTCCCGAACCCAAACCCGGCCCGGAGCCAACGCCTGGGGTCCAAACGAAGACCATCCGTCTGGTCGGCGCTGTCCCGCCCGAGCTGTGGAATCGGCTGGGGACGAAGGTTCTGCCGAAACTCAGGTCGGGCTCCGACCTCAGGGTTGGCGTCGACTTCTCCGTGACGGTCAACCGCGACGTAGCGGGAAGCCTGACGTCCGACCTTCGCCAGATCCTGGATGATTTAGGGCTCGCAGACAAGGTGCGGCTTGAGGAGGGCGGCCCAACAACAGCATGCAGCTGACGGCGCTTCGCGCCGCAGCTGATGCTGGGCGTTATGCAGCTACACCGGCTGGTCGCTGCTGGAGGGCCTTGCCAACGTCGTGAGGGCTAGCCCCCAAGGCTACCAGCCCCTTGATCAACAGATCGATCGATACCGAGCGATCGGCCGCCTCCATCTTTGCCACGCGGGATTGACTCGAACCAAGGCGCTTGGCGGCCGCCACCTGGGAGAGGCCGAGGGCGGTGCGGCGCGCCCGAAGTGCATGGCTCAGCCGGAGTTTCATCTCGACAATTGCCGCCACATCCGGGATCAGGCCCAGGAACTCTGCGGTTGAACCGACCCGCCAGCCCTTGGCCTCCAGCTTGCGTTGCTTGCGCTTGTCCATCGTGACTCACTCCTTGGCGGCCTCATCGTACTCCCGCAACCGTTGTCGGCACACCTTGATCACCGGCGCGGGAAGCTTTGACGTCTTCTTGCTAAACACCGCGACGATCACCACGGCGTCGGCATCGAGCCGGTAAATGATTCGCCAGGTGGCGGTCGTGTCCGGGATTCGCAGTTCGTGGCACCGCGAACCGATCTCCGGGAGGGGCCGGGAGTGCGGCAAGCCAAGCTTGTCGCCTCTCTGCAGGCGGCGCAGAAGCGCTCCGACCTCAACCCTTGACGCGGAGGAGAAAGGTGGGGTCGTGATCTCGCCATGGAGCCAGACCAACGCCTGGGTTCGACAGTCATAGGCACAATTGGGCGTCTTTTCATTTCAAAGTTGCTGAATCCATTCACACCGACCTCGGATTTTTGGCGAAGTGCATAGGCACACGATATGTCATATTTAGCTTGACAAGGCTATGTGTACATGCGATGTAGATAGGCATGTACGTACGCACCATCCAACGCAAGAACAAGGACGGCTCCTGCGTCGAGTACGTCCAACTCGCCCACAACGCCTGGAACCCTGAAAAGGGCTTCGCCCAGGCCGAGGTCATCTACTCCTTCGGCCGCAAGGATCAGCTGGACATCGAGGCCATCAAGCGGCTGGTCAACAGCCTGTGCCGCTTCCTGGGCCCCGAGGATGCCCTCACGCTGCAAGCCAATGAACCCTTGGCTTTTGTCCGCAGCCGCCCGGCCGGGGGTGCCTACCTGCTCAAAGCCCTCTGGGACCGGTTGCATATCGGCACCTGCCTGAAGGCAGCTCTAAAAGACCGCCCGTTCACCGCCCCCGTTGAGCAGGCGCTGTTCGCCATGGTGGCCAACCGGGCCCTGTCCCCCTGCTCGAAGCTGGCCATCGAGCAGTGGGCGGCCGAGGAAGTCTTCCTTGGAGGAGAGGAGAGCCCGCTTCAGGTGCAACACTTCTACCGGGCGATGGACTTTCTGCTCGAGCATGCCGAGGCGATCCAGAAGGAGGTCTTCTGGTCCACGGCGAGCCTTTTGAACCTCACGGTGGATCTGATCTTCTTCGACACCACCAACACCTATTTTGAGATCGAAGAGCCGGGCCCCTCGGAACTCAAGGCTTACGGCAAGTCCAAAGAAAAGCGCGATGACTTACCCCTTGTGACCGTGGGGCTGGCGGTGACCCGCGAGGGGATCCCGGTGCGCTGCTGGGTGCTGCCCGGCAACCGGCACGACAGCCAGAGTGTCGACCGGGTGCAGCAGGATCTGAACAACTGGAAGCTCGGCCGTGTCGTGTGGGTGATGGACCGCGGGATGACCAGTGATGAGAACCGGCGTATCCTGCAGAAAGCCGGCGGCCAATACATCCTGGGCGAGAAGCTGCGGGGCAACCACATGAGCGAGATGGCCTTACGCCACCCGGGCCGCTTCAAGGTGGTGGCCGACACCCTGCAGGTGAAGCAAGTCCATGTCGGCGAGGGCACCGGGCGCCGGCGCTATGTGATCGCCTACAACCCCCAGCAGGCCGAGGCCGACCGGATCACCCGTGAGAAAAACTTGGAACGGCTGCGCTGCGAGCTTGAGGCCCTAAACGGCAAGAGACGCAAAAAACCCGAATGCCGGCTGCTGCTGCACCCTTCCCGGGGTCGGTATGTCAAAGAGCTAAAAAGCGGCAAGTTCAAAATCGACCTTGCCAAGGTCAAGCAGGAAGAGGCCCTGGACGGCAAGTACCTGCTTTCAACCAGCGATGAGAGCTTGTCGGTTGAGGACGTCGCCCTGGGCTACAAGCAGCTCTTGGAAGTGGAGCGCGCCTTCCGGACACTGAAAAGCAGCCTCTCGCTCAGACCCATTTACCATTCCAAGGACGATCGCATCCGCTCCCACGTGCTGATTTGCTGGCTGGCGCTGCTTCTGGTGCGCATCGCCGAGGTGGAGACCGAGATGAGTTGGGCGGTGATCCGGCGCGTCATGCAGCGGCTTCATCTCGGTGAATTTTTGAATGAAAAAAACCGTATTCTCCGGCACACCGCGCTCAGCGCCGACCAGGCCAACATATTAAAAAAATTGAAAATCACTCCTCCCAAGCCCTTTGTAAAGCTCGAAACCACCCCCTAAAACCATAGACACACGCTGAATCGGTCTCTAATCGCAACCACCTGAATTGTTGTGTTATTCCTTATAGCGTTTGCCTATGACTGTCGAACCCAGGCAACGGTTTGTCCCAGGATCATGGCGCATCTCATGTCATGTGTGACATATTGTCAAAAGGCTGCATAACCGAGTACGTTAGACGTACAAAGGTGACCCATGGCGACAGGCCGTGACAATCAGCTCACGAAGCAGGTCGGCGAGTATCTCGTAGCGGCCGAGGTCTGTAGGCGCGGGTTCATTGCCGCCACGTTCACAGGAAACGTCCCCCACCACGACATCATCGCCTCAGACGGGAGCGGTGGGCACCAAGCGGTTCATCCCGGATGTTGCATCGCGATTGGGTATTGAGCAAAAAGGAAGCACCCTTTCTGAGTGATCCTGTGAGCTTACCCGTGGTCGACCCGCGAGAAAGGGATCATCAACAGGGTGCAAACACGACATAGCAAAAAGGCCGTCCGCGTAACGTCATCTCCCAGGGAAACGCCAGGATCGCCTTCACCGGGAAAGCGGTCACGTCGCTGCCGGCGGCATGACGCCGATTTCCCGTGCGCTGGAGCATGTTGCGGTCCGCGGCGATTTGCAGCTCCTCAGCGCCGATTTGGAACCCGGCAACCATCATGCAATTGCCCGGCCCTTCATCTTCGGGCGTCGGCCGGCCGAGATGTGCCGGAGGCATCATCTGGGGCTGGAGCGGATGGTCAGCGGGTTGAGTTGAGCGCGTGCGTACGGCCGGGACTCCTATCATCCGCAATGCCAAGATATGGGTTAAAGACGACCGGGCAAATCGCGCTGGTTCCCCCTTTCTTCGAACACTTCGGCAAGCGCCTGATCGAATCCCCGAAAGTCTGCTCTTTGGACTCCGGTCTTTCGGGCTATCTGCTCGGGATCGAATCCGAGGCGCTGCCGAACCGCTCCCCGTTTTCAGGCCCGCGGTTCGAAACCATGGCGGCATCGGAAATTGTCAAGGCCTGAATCAACCCGGAAAGACCGCGCGCGCTCCATGTTTTCACAACCCAAAGGGGCTCGAGGCGGATTTTGTGGCTTTGCGGGGGGATCGGCGGCTTTTTCTGATCGCGGCCGAGGCTTCACGGACGCCAACGTCCCCAATGGGCGAACCCCTGCCCCGCCTGGCCAAAGCGGTCTCGGACGACCGCATCGAGAGCGTGGCGGTTCATCGCTCTCCGAAAGAGCCCGGAGGGAACGCCGTGAACGCGGAACATTCCCTCCGATCCCGCCACCCTATCGTCCTTTCTGAAAACCCTGCCCGGCAGGCCGTCCGCTTGAGGCGGCTTAGCCGCACACCTTGCGGTCGTGCCGCACCCCGTGCCGCACGAGCCTGTTGCGTTGGGCGGAGGTGAACTGCCCCCGGCCGAGCGCTTCTCGACCGATGCCGTCGCGAAACCCCTCGCGCTTTTCGGTCTCGAGCGGCACCGGGTTGTGGGCGAGCAGGATGCCGTTTTCTGAAAGCCGCTCGATTGCTCGCCGGGGAAATTTGCGCTTCTTCCAGGATGCCCGATGCGGCAGGAAGAGGCCAAGCCGGATCAGGCCGGGCGGTCAGGCCACGCAGAGTCCCGAGGCTCGGCGTACTCGCCGTGGGTCAGGCGCCGAGGGCTGGCGAGCGCGGTGGTGCATGCGGGCCGCAGCGCAAAGCGTTTCGAACACCCCTCGGCCTTCAAATCCGTCCCGATTCGTCCGAGAGCGGCATGCCGCGCTTCAGGGCCGAGGCGAGATACCGTCCCGGCCGGTCTTCGATGGAAGGGGGCTCCAGGCCGGCGCGGGCGAACAGCTCCCCCATGAGCGCGGGGGGCGGCAGGATGTCGTCGGCGACCGCCTCGTGGCCGCCGTGATGGCGGGTGAGCTCCTCGCGGGAGAGCAGGTGCGCGATGACGAGCCTGCCGCCCGGCCGGAGCACCCGCGCCATCTCCGCGAGGGCGAGGGCCGGGTCGTCGAAGTGCGGGAAGGCGGCGAAGCAGATCACGCGGTCGAAGACGGCGGCCCGGAAAGGCAGGCGGTGGCCGTCGGCCTGCAGCACGAGGTCCCGCGGCGAAAGGGGCTTCTCGCGCGCCTTGCGCGCCATGGGCAGCGAGAGGTCGAAGGCGACGACCCGGCCCGCGGGGCCCACGGCCCGGCGCAGGTAGGGGATCAGGACCCCGGGGCCGGTGCCCACGTCGAGGACCCGTGCGCCCGGGGTGAGATCGAAGCAGGGCAACAGCTCGAGGAGCCGGCCGCGCACCTCTTCCGGGTAACAGCTCGCCTCCCAGTCGGAGGCACGGGCGTCGAAGAAATCCCGCCGCGCGCGGCCGGATGCCATCGCCTTCCCCCCTTTTTCAGAAACGCAGCTGCACGCCCGCCATCCCGTTGATCCCCGGCATGGGGTAGCCGGGGCGGTACGCGTAGTTCGTGTCGGTCAGGTTTTCCCCCGCCACGAAGAGCTCCCCGGACGCCTTCCAGGGGGGAAGGTCGAATCCATAGGCGATCTTGCCGTTCACCACCAGGAATTCGTCGGCCTCCTGGGCGTTCGCGGCGTTCAGCCGTCGTGCCTGGGAGAGAACATGGAAGTCGCTCAGGTACTGGCAGTCCAGGCTCAGGCGGAAGCGCTCGAGGAAGCGGAAATTCAGCCCGGCGCTCGCCGTGAAGTCCGGGGCGTAGGGGAGATCCGCGGGGTCGGTCTCGAGCAGCGTCACCCCGCCGAAGAGCGCGAGGTCCGCAAAGGGAAAGAGCGTGAGCGTCGCCTCGACCCCTTTGATCCGGTAGGTTTCGACGTTGCCGTACTTCGGCGGCGGCGGAGGGGGCGGGACGACCACGTAGCGGTCTTTGCCGTCGTCGTAGAAGAAGGTCACATCCGCCACGGCGAGCCTGCCGAGACGATGCCGGAGGCCGACTTCATAGTGGTCCACGGTCTCAGCGTTCAGCTTCTTCCAGGTGTCCCGCAGCGCAGGCGTCACCTTTTCCGAGAAGACGATCACGTCCAGCCCCGGGTAGATCACCCCGCGGGAATAGCCGGCGTGCAGCTCGGTGTCGCGATACCCCAAAATCAGCCCCACGTGCGGCGCCCACTCGGCGTCGAACTCGGTGTTTTCGTAATAGCGGACTCCGGCAGAAGGGATGGCGAAGAGCCCCTCCCGCGAGCCGATGAGCTGGCTGGCCGCGAGGTAGGGCGAGAAGAGGACGAAATCCTCGCCGTTCCACTTGTCCCGCGCCCCGGTCGAGATCTTCTTCGTGTAGTCGCCCTCGGTGCGGTCCCAGTCCAGGCCGGCGATGACCTCGCCGCCCGGCCAGGCCCGGAAGACCTCCCGGGCCTTGAGGCCGTAGAAGAGAAAGTCGTTGTAGAGATCCTCGATCGTCGCCCCCACGGGCTGGTCGCGCCAGTCGCCCTCGCCGCCGTTGCGATAGAGCTTGAGAAAGCCCTCGACCTGCTCGTAGCGATGGCTCGCCGTGAGGGTCGTCACAAGCGAGCGCGTCTCGTAGGTGCCGAGGCGGGCGGCGGCCGGGGCCCCCTTGGCGCCCGGGTCCTTCGCCTCGTTGTCGTTCCAGAGGGCGAAGAGGCTGAGGCTCCAGTGCGGGTTGAGCCGGTAGCCGATCCGGCCGAAGAAATCCCGCAGTTCCCCGTCGGCGTCGTTCCTGTGGCCTTCCGAGGTGCGGTAGCCGCCGCCGACGAAATAATCCCAGGCGCCGGTTTTCCCCCCGTGATCGCCGGACGCGACGAAGGTGTCGTAGCTGCCGCCCGCGGCCTGGAGCCGGGTCTGGAAGCCCTCGGCCTCGATCCGCTTGGGGACGAGGTTCACCACGGCGAAGGCGTTGCCGAAGACGTGGGGCTGCGGGCTCTTGTAGACCTCGATCGTGTGCGCGGAGTCGATGGACAAGAGGTCGAGGAGCGGGTGATTCCAGACGCTCATGTACATGGGAACGCCGTCGACCAGGGTCTTGATCTCGGCGCCGGGGCGGCTTGAGCCCTGGCCGCGAATGAAGACCCCGCCCCCCTCGGCCCCGCCGAAGGAGCCGATCGGGTTGTAGCGCGAGATGTTCACCCCGGGCGTGCGGCGCAGGGCCGCGGCGACGTCCTGGGCGTTCAGGTCGCGGATCTGCTCTTCGGTCACCTCGGTCTTTTGGGACGCGTAGCGATCGAGGCGGTTTCCCTGAATGACGGGTGCGGCCACGACCTTCATCTCCTCCAGGCCGTAGGTCGGTTGCTGGGCGGCCGCGGAAAAGGGCGCGGCGGCGCAGGCCAGAAGCACAAACATCCGGATCCCCCGTCCAACGCATCGCATGGACCGCATACAGGCCTCCTTCGGGAAAGGGATTCGCCGACGGATCGGCGGCAGGAAATCCATTTCCGGAAACAGCAGGCCTTCGCGGCCGGATTGTGCGCCGGGAACGAAAACGCCCGGAAGTCGCTTGCGTCCGGATTCATCCGGCGCCGGATCTTCCAGGCGTGGGCGTGCGGCAAGGGGAACGTGGAGGCCGCCTTCGGGCGGCCGGTTCGAGGAGGTCTCTTACCCTTCGCCGTCTTTCGTGTCAAGCCGGCCGCCGGGTTCGCCTTCCCCGCCGGCATCCGACTCGATCCTCCAGTCGGCCGGGGCCTCTTCCACGGTGACCGCGGCGACGGCCGCCTTGAGGAGCCTCTGCGCGACAGCCCACCCGCGGCCGGCGTGTTCGAGCAGCAGCCGCTCGGGGCCCTCCCGGCCCACGAGGAGGCAGTCGGCGAGGCCGGCGAGGCCGCGGCCGCTCGCCTTGAGGACCGCTTCCTTGGCCGTCCAGAGACGGGCGAAGGCGACCTGCGGCGCCTCCCCCGCCAAGAGCGCCCACTCCCGGGGGCGGGCGATCCGGGCGAAGAGCCCGGCCGGGCGGTCGGCCACGGTCTCGAGGTCGATCCCCACGGGGTGCGGGGCGACGACCCCGGCCACCCACTCCGGCTTGTGGGCAAGCGACCAGAAGAGACCCCCCGCAGGCCGGGGGGCGCCCCGCCCGTCCTTGGCGAGCTCGGCGAGTCGGAAGCCCCCGCGTGCGGCCGAGCGGCGCACGGCCTCGCGCGCGAGGCGGCTGAGGAACCTCACCCGCTCGCGCGGGGGAAGGGCGCGCGCGGTGCCGGGGACGGCAAGGAGGACGGGGTGGAGGCCTGCGGCCATGGCCCCGGGGGCCTATCCGTCCTGCTGCTGCGGCGCGCCGTTTGGGGCCTTGAGGATCATGCGGCAATCGGCCGCGGTCGCCCCCTCCCCCTCGGCGTGGACGAGCAGCGGGTTGATGTCGAGCTCGACGATCTCGGGGTGGTGGATCGCCAGGTGCGAGAGAGACACGAGCAGCTTTTCGACCGCCTCGATGTCGCCCCGCGGCCGGCCGCGGAAGCCCTCGAGCAGTTTGTAGCCCTTGATCTGCCGCACCATGCGGCGGGCCTCGTTGCGGCCGATGGGGGCGAGGCGGAAGGTCACATCCTGGAAGACCTCGACGAAGATCCCGCCCAGCCCGTACATGAGCAGCGGCCCGAAGACCGGGTAACGGCTCAGGCCCAGGATCACCTCGGCGCCGGCGGGGGCCATCTTCTGCACGAGCACCCCCTCGATCACGGCATCGGCGCGGTAGGCCCGGCCGCGGCCGACGATCGTCTCGTAGGCCCGGGAGGCTTCCTCCGCGCTTTCCACGCCGACGATCACCCCGCCCGCGTCGGACTTGTGCAGGATCTGCTCGGAGACGATCTTCATCACAACCGGGAAGCCGATCTCGGCGGCGACCGCCGCGGCCTCTTCCGCGCTGCGCGAGAGCTTCGTCGGCAGGACGCGGAAGCCGTAGGCTTCGAGGATGCCCAGGCCGTCCAGCTCGCCCAGGCGGGTTTTCCCCCGGGCGAGGCAGTCGGCGATGATGCGCGCCGCGCGCTCGCGGTCGAAGGAGAGCTTGTACTCGGCGAGGAACTGGCGGTTCAACCACCGGGAATAGCGGTAGAGGGCGCCGAAGGCCTTGGCCGCGTTTTCCGGGAACTTGTAGACGGGGATGCCGCGGTCCTGGAGGTATTTCACCCCGGCCGAGACGTCGATCACGCCCATGAAGCAGCACAAGATCGGCTTGAAGGAGCGCCGCGCGATGCGCGCGATCGCCTCCGCCGTCCCCAGCACGTTGGTCATCGACTGGGGTGTGAGGATGACGAGCGCGCCGTCCACGTTCTCGTCGCGGATGACCGCGCCGAGGGCGTTTTCGTAGCGGTCGATCGTGGCGTCGCCGATCACGTCCACGGGGTTCTTGAGGTTCGCCGTGCTGGGCAGGTGGCTCGCCAGGGTCTCGACGGTTTCCTCCTTGAACTGGGCGAGCTCGAGGCCGGAGAACATCGTCATGTCGGTGGCGACGATGCCGGGGCCGCCGGCGTTGGTCACGATCGCCACCCGGTTGCCCGTGGGCACCTTGCGGCGCAGCTTGCCGAGCTCGCTTTCGTTCTTGTAGGCGAAGGCGGTCGCGAAATCGAAGAGCTCGTCGATCGACTCGACCCGGATGATCCCCGACTGCTGGAAGATCGCGTTGTAGACGCCCTCGGTCCCCGAGAGGGACCCCGTGTGCGAGGCGGCGGCGCGCGCCCCGGCGACGGTGCGGCCCGACTTGATCGCCAGCACGGGCTTGGGGCGGAAATCGCCGCTGGTGATCTCGCGCACCGCCCGGATGAACTCGGGCCCGCGGCGCAGCTCCTCGAGGTAGAGCAGGATGACCTCCGTGTCCGGGTCCTGGTGGAGGTAGAGCAGGAGGTCGAGCTCGTCGACGTCGGCCTTGTTGCCGGTGGAGATGAACTTCGAGAAGCCGAAGTTGCGGTCGGCGGCGAAGTCGAGAACCGCCGTGCACAGCGCCCCGCTCTGGGAGATGAACGAGATGTTGCCGGCCTTGGGCATGCGCGCCGAGAAGCTCGCGTTCAGGCGCACCGCGGGGGTGGGGTTGATCACGCCCAGGCAGTTCGGCCCGATCACGCGCACGCCGGCCTCGCGGCAGACGGCGACGATCCGGTCCTCGATCGCCCGGCCCTCGGGGCCGACCTCGCGGAAACCGGCCGAGACGATGACGATCCCCTTCACCCCGCGGGCCACGGCGTCCTGGACGGCCTGGAGCGCGGGCTGGGGCGGCAGGATGACGATGGCGAGATCCACGGGGTCGGGGACTTCCTGGATCGTCGGGTAGGCGCGCACGCTCAGCACGGCGCGGGCGCCGGGGTTGACGGGGTAGAGGACCCCGGTGAAGCCGCCTTTGAGGATGTTGGCGAAGATGTCGTGCCCGACCTTGCCGGGGGTCGTGGAGGCGCCGATGACCGCGACCGATTTCGGCGAGAGAATGGCGTTCAGCGCTTCGATGTCCGCTCGAATGTCCATAAGCCTCCTTCGCGCGTTCGCGTCAGGGGTTCTCGGAAGACCCGCCCTGCGCGGGCTCCCCTCGGTTGTGCTTGAGTTTCACGGCCTCGCGGTAGAGCTCCCGCCGCGGCAGGCCGTGCCGCAAGGCCGCCTCGCGGACCACCTCGCGCGGGTCCCGGCCCGCCTCGAGCCCGCGCCGGATCTCCTCGCGCACGGCCGGCCCCGGCCCCGCCGGCGGCTCCTCCTCCGGCGGGCCGATCAGGAGGGTGCACTCGCCCTTGATCTCCCCGCGGCGCTCGAGCTCGGCCAACAGCCCGCTCAGGCGGCCGCGGAAAAACTCCTCGTGGACCTTGGTCAGCTCGCGCGCAAGCACGGCCGGCCGGTCGCCGAGTGCTTCCAGGAGCTCGGCCGCGCGGGCCGCGAGGCGCTGCGGCGACTCGTAGAGTATGACGGTTCGGGTCTCCGCGGCAAGGGCCGCGAGGCGGCGCCGGCGCCGCCCCGGCTTTTTGGGCAAAAACCCCTCGAAGACGAAGGCGTCGGTCGGCAGCCCCGAGGCGCAGAGGGCGGCGATCGCGGCCGAGGGGCCGGGTACGGGGACGACGCGCACGCCGGCCGCGGCCG
The DNA here is from genome assembly GCA_020725555.1 of Desulfatibacillum sp. Classification (GTDB taxonomy): domain Bacteria; phylum Desulfobacterota; class Desulfobacteria; order Desulfobacterales; family SpSt-501; genus SpSt-501. Next base: position 45,751 of record DYEU01000033.1, on the reverse strand, counting down.
CGGCCGCGACCAGCCGGAAGCCGGGGTCCGAGATGCCGGGGGTGCCCGCGTTCGAGACGAGGGCGATCGTCTCCCCGGCGAGCAGCCGGGAAACCAGCTGCGGCGTGCGCTCCCGCTCGTTGTGCTCGTGGTAGGAGACGAGCCGGGCGCGGATGCCGAAGTGGCGGAGGAGCTCCCCGCTCTTGCGCGTGTCCTCGGCGGCGACGAGGCTTGCGCTCTTCAGCACCGCGAGGGCCCGGAGGGTGATGTCCTCGCGGTGGCCGATGGGGGTCGCGACCACGTACAGCACGCCCGCGGGCGGGGGGCTATCGGAGGCGCAGCTCGAAGGCATTGCGGACGATCTCGATCTCCGGGGCCTCGTCGTTCCAGGAAACCGCGACCACGTCGAAGCGGGCGGGGCGATCCAGGAGACCGCGGGCCTTGAGGTATTCGAGCGCGAGCAGCGAGAGCCGGCGCTGTTTCCGCGGGGTCACGGCCTCCTTGGGGGAGCCGCCGCGGCTTGCCCGGCGCGTTTTCACCTCGACGAAGACGAGGGTGTCGCCGTCCTGGGCAATGAGGTCGATTTCGCCCAAAGGGCTGCGGTGGTTGCTCTCGAGGATGCGGTAGCCTTCCTGCCTCAGGCGCAGGGCGGCCGCCGCCTCGCCGCGCCTAGCAAGCCCCTGGCGGGGGTCCGCCATGGACGGCCTCCTCGATTCGCTCGAGCGCCTCGCGCACGCCGCGGAAGGAGCGGCGGTGGATGGGCGAGCAGCCGCGAAGGCGGATCGCCGCGCGGTGTTCCGCCGTGGGGTAGCCCTTGTGCCGGGCGAAGTCCCAGCCGGGGAAGTGGGTGTCGCAGAGCGCCATCAGGCGGTCGCGGGTCACTTTGGCGATGATCGAGGCCGCGGCGATCGAGAGGCTGCGGCCGTCGCCGCCCGGGATCGGCTCTTGGGGGATCGGCAGCGGCAGCGGGAAAGGGCCGTCGACGAGCAGCCGGTCGGGCGGGGGGAAGAGGTTTGCCACGGCCATGGCCATGGCGCCGAGCGCGGCCCGGAGGATGTTCACGCGGTCGATCTCGCGGGCATCGACGATCCCGATGCCGATCGCCTCGGCCGCCTCGTAGATCCGGCCGTAGAGGGCCTCGCGCCGGGCCGGGGAGAGGCGCTTGGAGTCGTCGATCCCGGGGTGGGCGAAGCCGCGCGGCAGGATGACCGCCGCCGCCACCACCGGGCCGGCGAGCGGTCCCCGGCCGGCCTCGTCGACGCCCGCGACCCGGCGGCACCCGGCCGCGTACGCCTTGTCCTCGAAGGCCCGGAGGTCGTTTGCCATGCGCTGGCGGGGTCGGCCGCCCGCGGAAAAGCGGGGGAAGGGCCCGGCGCCCTTCGCCTTTAGGCCGTCCGCTTTTCGCGGATGCGGGCCGCCTTGCCCCTCAGGTTTCTCAGGTAGTAGAGTTTGGCCCGCCGCACGCGGCCGCGGCTGACGATCTCCACGCGGTCGATCGCCGGCGAGTGCAGGGGGAAAACCCGCTCGACGCCGACGCCGTAAGAGACCTTGCGCACGGTGAAGGTCGCGTTCATGGCCCCGCCGCGGCGGCTGATGACGACCCCCTGGAAGGCCTGGAGGCGCTCTTTTTCGCCTTCCCGGATCTTGACATGGACCTTCACGGTGTCCCCGGGGAGGAAATCGGGGATGTCCATGCGCATCTGCTCGCGCTCGAGAAGCTCGATCGGGTTCATCGTCGGACTCCTTGGAAAAGTCGAGTTTGCGATCGGAAACTCTCCTTATAGTCCTTCGTAGAGCATCCCGTCAATTGAAATTTTCGGCTGCCGGCGCCTCCGGTCGGCTCAGCGCCGCCTCCGGCCGGGGGGGCGCGCCGGGCCCTCCGCCGGCGGGAGAATCCCGGCCAAGGTCTCCTGCATGGCGCCGAGGATCTCGCGCTCCTCGGCGTCGAGGGGCCGCCCGCGCAGCAGGTCGGGCCGGTGGACGAGCGTGCGCCACAGCGAGGCCTCCTTGCGCCAGCGGGCGATCCGCCGGTGGTCCCCGCTCGTGAGGACCTCGGGCACGGCGCGGCCGGCGAACACCGCCGGCCGCGTGTAATGGGGGTGCTCGAGGAGGCCGTCGGCGAAGGAGTCCCGCGCGGCCGAGTCCGGGCTGCCGAGAACCCCGGGGAGCAGGCGGGCCACGGCGTCGATCACGACCATCGCCGCCACCTCGCCGCCGCTCAGGACGTAATCGCCGATCGAGATCTCCTCGGGGATCGCCTCCTCGCAGAGCCGGTCGTCCACGCCCTCGTAGCGGCCGCAGACAAGCACGAGGGCCGGCCGCCGCGAAAGCTCGAGGGCCGCCTCCTGGGTGAGCCTCCGCCCTTGCGCGCTCAGGAGAATCGGCGAGGCCTCCGGGGCGAGGCGGCGCGCGTGGTCGAGCGCCGCGGCGAGCGGCTCGGGCTTCATCACCATCCCGCTTCCCCCGCCGTAGGGGCGGTCGTCGGTCGTGCGGTGCGGGTCGGGGGCGAAGTCGCGGAGGTCGATCACCTGCGGGGCAAGAAGCCCCCGCTCGCAGGCGAGCCGGACCATCCCGTGGGCGAAGAAGGAGGGAAAGAGCTGCGGGAAGATGGAAAGGACCAGGATCCGCACGCGGCCCCCTCAGGCGAGCCCTTCGGGCAGGATGACCACCATGCGGCCGGCGGCGAGGTCCACTTCCCGGATCACGCGGGCGAGGGCGGGGACGAGGATCTCGCACCGCCCGTCCCGGACGACGTAGACGTCGTTGCTCCCGGTCGGGAGGATGGCCTCCAGGCGGCCGAGGAGCCGGCCGTCGGCCTCGAAGACGGACAGGCCGATCAGGTCCTCCCAGTAGTGGGCCCCCTCGGGAAGCGGCGGGAGATCGGCGCGGTCCATGAGGAGATCCCGCCCCACGAGGCGCTCGGCCGCCGTGCGGTTGGCGACCTCCTCCAGGTGGAGGAGAAGCCCCCCCTTGCGCGGTCTCACCTCGCGGAGGGTGAAAACCTCCTCGGCGCCTTGCGCATCCCGCAGCCGCACGCGCCGACCCGCGGCGAACACCTCCTCGGACTCGGCGTAGGAGAGGAGCTTCAGCCCGCCGCGGATCCCGTGAACGCCGACGATGCGGCCCAGGCACAAGGAGTTGGCTTCGCCCACCGGCTACTCGACGATCTCCAGCACCACCCGTTTCTTGAGCTTGGCCGCGGCCGCCTCGAGCAGGGTCCGCAAGGCGCGGGCGTTGCGGCCCTCCTTGCCGATCACCTTGCCCAGGTCCTCCCGGGCCACCCGGAGCTCGAGGACCGTGGTCCGGCCGCCTTCCAGCTCGCGCACCTCGACCGCTTCGGGACGATCCACCAGGGCCTGGGCGAGGCGGAGGGCCAGTTCTTTCATGGGCGGGACCTCCCCGGGGACGCACCCGTCCGCCCGGTCGCCGGATTGCCGGCCTGCTGCGAGCCCCCCCGCCGGGGGAAGGGGCGGGTCAGGCCGGCTTGGCGAGCAGCCCCTCTTTCTTCAGCAGGCTGCGGACGGTGTCGGTCGGGGTCGCCCCCCGTTCGAGCCAGTAGCGGACGCGTTCGGCCTTGAAGGTCACGCGGGCCGGGTCCGTCTTGGGGTCGTAGGTGCCGACGTTTTCCAGGAAACGGCCGTCGCGCTTGCTTTCGCTGTCGGCGACCACGATGCGGTAGTAGGGCCGTTTGGTTGCGCCGTGGCGCGCGAGTCGGATCTTGACTGCCATGGGAAACTCTCCTTGGTCTAGAAGGGCGGCATGCCGCGACGAAGGCCGCCCGATTGAAATTTTTTGAGCATCTTGAGCATCTGGTCGTATTGTTTCAGCAGGCCGTTCACGTCCTGGATGCGGGTGCCGCTGCCGGCCGCGATGCGCCGCCGCCGGCTGCCGTTGATGATGCGGTGGTTGCGCCGCTCCTCGGGCGTCATCGAGTTGATGATCGCCTCGATGCGCACGAATTCGCGGTCGTCCACCTCGAGATCCTTGAGATGCTTGACCTTGCTCATCCCCGGGATCATCTTGAGCAGGTCCGCGATCGACCCCATGCGGCGCACCTGGCGGAGCTGGTCCCGGAAATCCTCGAGCGTGAACTGGTTCTTGCGCAGCTTTTTCTGCAGCTCGAGGGCCTTCTTCTGGTCGACCGCTTCCTGGGCCTTCTCGATGAAGCCCAGGACGTCCCCCATGCCGAGGATGCTCGAGGCGATGCGCTCCGGGTGGAAGGGCTCGAGGGCGGTCGGCTTTTCGCCGACCCCGATGAAGAGGATCGGCTTGCCGGTGATCGCGCGGATGGAAAGCGCGGCCCCGCCGCGGGCGTCCCCGTCCATCTTGGTGAGGATCACCCCGCTCAGGTCCAGCCGGTCGTTGAAGGCCTGGGCGCTGTTGACCGCATCCTGGCCGGTCATGGCGTCGGCGACGAAGAGGATGTCCGACGGCCGCAGCGCCTCGCGGATGCGGCCGAGCTCGGCCATCAGCTCCTCGTCGATGTGGAGCCGGCCCGCGGTGTCGAGGAGCAGCGTGTCGCAGCGGCGCGGGAAGGCCTGGGCCTTCGCCTCGAGGCAGATCGCCACGGGGTCCGCCTCGGCCTGCGAGGGAAAGACCGGGATGCCGATCTGCTCGCCCAAGACGCGCAGCTGCTCGATGGCCGCGGGGCGATAGACGTCGGCGGGGACGAGGAGCGGATGGCGCCCCTCCTTGCGCAGCCGCAGGGCGAGCTTGCCCGCGGTCGTGGTCTTGCCGGAGCCCTGCAGCCCCACGAGCATGACGCAGGCGGGCGGGGGGCCGGAGAGGGTGAGCGCGGCGCGCTCGGCGCCCATGAGCTCGCAGAGCGTCTCGTGGACGATTTTCACGACCTGCTGGCCGGGGGTGAGGCTCGCCATCACCTCCTGGCCGAGCGCGCGGTCGCGCACGCGGTCGATGAACTGCTTGACCACGCGGTAGTGGACGTCGGCCTCGAGCAGGGCGAGCCGCACCTCGCGCAGCCCCTGCTCGATGTTCGCCTCGGTCAGCCGGCCGTGGCCGCGCAGCTTCTTGAAAACCGATTCGAGTTTTTCGCTGAGTTGTTCGAACATGGCGTCGACGATCTCTGTAAAATCTTGAAATTACAATGTCAAAAATGCTAAGTCAAGCAAAAAGCCGCCCGCCGTGCGCTTGCGCCGGCCTCACGCGCCGGCGCCCGCTGCGGGCCCGAGGGGCCATGGAACCCTTGCTTTCCGACCTCCTGGAGACGACGCGGGAGGGTCTCGCGGCCTGGCTCGCCGCCCGCGGGATCGCCCCCTACCGCGCCGCCCAGATCCTGCGCTGGGTCCACCGTCGCCGCGTGACGGACTTCGAGGCGATGACCGACCTGTCGCGGGAGCTGCGCGCGCTCCTCGCCGTCCACTGGCGCATCGCGCCGCCGGCGATCCGGGAGCGGCTCGTCTCCGCCGACGGCACCGAGAAATTTCTCTTCGGCCTCGAGGACGGCGAGGCGGTCGAGGGGGTGCTCCTGCCGGAGCGCGGCCACCTCACGCTTTGCGTCTCGAGCCAGGTGGGCTGCGCCCAGGGATGCCGCTTCTGCCTGACCGGACGGGGCGGGTTCCGCCGCAACCTCCGCGCCGCCGAGATCGTGGGGCAGGTGCTCGCCGTCCGCCGGGCGATCCCCGAGCCCGAGCGCCTGACGAACCTCGTCTTCATGGGCATGGGCGAGCCGCTCGCCAACCTGGAGAACCTGTTGCGGGCCCTGGCCGTCCTGACCGACGCGGACCTCGGGGCGGGATTTGCGGCGAAGCGCATCACGGTCTCGACCGCGGGGCTCGTGCCGCAGATGCTCGAGTTCGGCCGGAAAAGCCGGGTGAGCCTCGCGGTCTCGCTCAACGCGGCCGACGACGAAACGCGAAGCCGCCTGATGCCGGTCAACCGCACTTGGCCGCTTGCCGAGCTGCTCGCGGCCTGCCGCCGCTATCCCCTCCCGCCCGGCCGCCGCCTGACCTTCGAGTACATCCTCATCCGCGGCGTGAACGATGCGCCGGAGGACGCGCGCCGGCTCTGCCGCCTGCTCGCCCCCCTGCGCTGCAAGGTCAACCTCATCCCCTTCAACCCGCACCCGGGCAGCGGATTTTCGCGCCCCGCCGAGGAGACGATCCTCGCCTTCCAGGAGGTGCTGCTCGCGGCGCGCTTGACGGCGATCATCCGCCGCAGCAAGGGCGAGGACATCCTCGCCGCCTGCGGCCAGCTCCGCGGCCGCAGGCCGCCGGGGCGCGACGGGGGGGCTCAGAGGAGCCAGGCGCGGGAGTCCTCCGGGGGAAGCGGTGTGACGTAGATCTCCTGCCTGCCGGAGGGGGAGGTCACGACGACCGCGGCCTCGCGCGAGCGCGGGGCGCGGGTGTAGCCCAGGCAGATCGCCGCGGCCCGGAGGACCGTCTCGGGGTCGGCGGTCCCCTGGAGGAGCCCGATCGGGCTGGGGTGATCGCGCACGTCGAGGGTGACCTCGCGCGCGGGGTCCCACAAGCGCAGGATCGCCTCGTTTTCCTTTTCGGTCCGCCCGACGATCAGCTTGGCTCCGGGATGCAGCCGGAAGTGCCGCCCGTACTTGAGCAGCTCGAGCTCGGCCTCGGTACAGGCGGCGCCGTGCCGGAAGAGGTCCCGCAGGCGGGCGCTGTAGCCCTTGTCCGTGAGGAGGCATCCGCCCGCCGGGGCGGGGTAGTCCTCGATCCCGAAGGTGCGGGCGAGGGCGATCTGCTCCTTGCGGCCGCGGCCGCGGATGGCGAGCAGCCGCTCGCGGTCGACCCAGCCGCGCTGCTCGGGGATCGTCTCCGGCAGAAGCTTCGCGCTGAGCGGCCGCAGGATCAGCCCGGCCATGCCGGAGTGCTTTTCCACGTAGCGCAGGGAAGGCAGGGTCTGGGACATCGGCCGCTGGCCGAGGACCTCGCCGCTGAAGAGGAAGTCGAAGCCGCGCTCGCGCAACAGCTCGCCCGCGATGCGGAACATGAGGCTGTGGCAGTCCATGCAGGGGTTCATGCGCTTGCCGTATCCCGCAGGAGGGTTGCGCAGCATGGGGAGGTAGCGCGCGGTGATGGGCAGCACCGTGAGCGGGATGCCCGTCTGGCGCGAGGCGCGGCGCGCCTTGCGGGAGCCGAAGAACGGGGTCTCGAAGCAAACCCACTCGACCTCGATCCCCTGGGCGCGGAGCAGGAGCCCCGCCAACATGCTGTCCAGCCCGCCGGAGCAGAGCCCGAGGGCGCGCACGGGTTTTCCGGAATCGCTCATGAAATCCTCTTGACGCCGTTCATCGATCGGTTCACGATGGCGCGCCGCGCGGGACTCCCCCGCGCGAGCGCGTTCCCGGATGCCCGATGCCGCAGGATCCCGCCGACCGCGCGCAAGCAAGTTCCCGGCTTCGCCGCCGCACCGCCCGCATCCGCGCCGTGCTTCAGGCGCGCTACCCCGAGGTGCGGCCGCAGCTCCTCCACCGCAACCCCTTCGAACTCCTGGTCGCCACCATCCTCTCGGCGCAGTGCACCGACCGGCAGGTGAACCGCGTCACGCCGGGGCTCTTTCGCGCCTTGCCCGGGCCGCGGGAATTCGCCGCGGCGCCGCTTGCGCGCATCGCGGCGCTCGTCCGGTCCACGGGCTTTTACCGGAACAAGGCCCGGAACATCAAGGCCTGTGCGCGGGCGCTGCTCGAGCGTTACGGGGGAGAGGTGCCGCAGACGCTCGAGGAGCTGGTCCGCCTGCCCGGGGTAGGCCGCAAGACCGCCAACGTCGTCCTCGGCGCCGCCTTCGGCGTCCCCGGCGTCGTGGTGGACACGCACGTCGCGCGGATCTCGCGGCGGCTCGGGCTCACGGAGCACCGCGACCCGACCCGGATCGAGCGGGACCTCATGGAGCTTGTCCCCCGCCGGGACTGGAGCGCCTTCTCCCTGCGGCTGGTCTTCTTCGGCCGGGAGGTCTGTACGGCGCGGCGGCCGAGGTGTCCCGTATGTCCTCTCGCCCGCCTTTGCCCCTATCCGCACAAGACGCGCGAGGCGTCCTGAAGTACCATTCCGGTCGATGATCTGTCATTTTAAGTAATTTTCGGTTTTTTTCGAAGAATTTCATCCATCCGGGTTGATTTTTTCCGAGTCATGCCGTAATTGACATGTCCCGCAATCGAGCGAACCCCAGCGCACGCAGAGGGCGGCATGGCCAGGCTGTTGTCGACCAAGGAAGTGGCCCGATTTCTCAACGTCAACGAGAAAATGGTCTACACCCTCGTTTCCGAAAAACGCCTTCCGGCGGCCAAGATCACCGGCAAGTGGCTCTTCCCGCAGCACCTCGTGGAGCAGTGGGTGGAGGCCAATACGATCAACCACCCCCAACCCGATACGGCTGCGCTCTCCGTTCGGGGCCTGCTCGTCATCGCCGGCAGCAACGACCTGCTGCTCGACCGCGCGATGGCGCACTTCAACTCCATGGGCTCCGAGCACCTCGCCGTGTACGGCAATCTCGGCAGCATGGGCGGCCTGAGGGCGCTGCGCCGAGGCCTGTGCCATCTGGCGGCCAGCCACCTGCTCCAGGAGGACGAGAACGAATACAACTTCGCCTTCGCTTCCGAGGAGCTGGGCCGCCTGCCGGCGGTCATCAACTTCTGCCGGCGCGAGCAGGGAATCATCGTGCGCCGGGGAAACCCCAAGAAAATCGCTTCGGCCGCGGATCTCGGCCGGCCGGGGATCCGCATCGTCAACCGCCCGCTCGGCACCGGGACGCGGCTGCTGCTCGACCGTGAGCTCGGCAAGGCCGGGATCGAAGGCGGGCGCATCGAGGGCTACACCCGCGAGGTCCAGCGCCACCTCGATGTCGGCCTCGAGGTTCTCGCCGGGAGGGCCGATGCCGGGCCCGGGATCCGGCCGGTCGCGGCCCTGTTGAACCTGGGCTTCATCCCCCTGCGCTGGGAGCGCTTCGATCTCATGGCCTCGAAGGAGCGCTTTTTCGACGAGGGCATCCAGCGCTTTCTGGGAATGCTGCACGAGCCCTCGTTTCTCAAAACGGTGCCTGACGGCCTCGAAGGCTACGATCTCAGCCTGACCGGCAAGATGGTTTTTCCTCGCGATGGCGAGAAGCTTCAGGCGGAGAAGGAGAAAGCCGCCGGGTCCTCCGCCATCGCACCAGGTGAAAGGAGGGTTTCATGAAAGCGGATCGGTGGCGGATGGCGATCGCGGGCTTCCTGTCTCTCCTTTTCGCGCCGGCGGCGCCGCTCGACGCCCAGGAAAAGGTTCTGCTGATGGCCACGACGACCAGCACGGAGGAGACGGGGCTGCTTGACGTGATCGCCGAGCGATTCAAGAAGGAAACCGGCATCGACCTACGCTGGACGGCCACCGGGACCGGCAAGGCGCTCAAGCTGGGTGAGGACTGCAACGTGGACGTGGTCATGGTCCATGCGCCCCCGGCCGAAAAGAAATTCATGGAGGCCGGCTTCGGCCTGAACCGCAAGGAATTCATGTACAACGACTTCGTCATCCTCGGCCCGGCGGCCGATCCCGCCGGGGTCCGGGGCCAAAGCGTCAAGGAGGCTCTCGCGGCCATCCAAACCAAGAAGGCGACCTTCGTCAGCCGCGGTGACAAATCCGGAACCCACATGATGGAGCTGGGCCTCTGGAAGAATTCCGGCCTGCCGGTGCCCGAGAAGGAGGCCTGGTATGTGCAGACCGGCCAGGGCATGATGGCGACCATCGCCGTTGCGGCCGAGAAGCAAGGCTACGCGCTGGCCGACCGCGGCACCTTCATCAAATACGAGAACATCCTGAAGGGCGATCCTCCCTTGAAGATCGTGGTACAGGGTGATCCGGGCCTTCTGAACCAATACAGCGTCATTACCGTCAATCCCGCCAAGTGCCCCCGAGCCAATAGCGAGCTGGCGACCCGATTCAGCGATTGGATCGCCGGGCCTCGGGGCCAAGCGGTTATCAAGGACTTCACGATGATGGGCAAGCCGCTGTTCACCCCGAACGCGAAGTAGTCCGGGGGCTTATTCTCCGGAGCCCGCGGTGGGGCATCCCCGTGGCGTTCCGCAAACCGGTTTCCGCCATCCGCATGGATTTTCTGATCGAGGGGTTCATCAAGGCCATCGGCCTGCTGGCGAACGGCGACCCGGAGACTTTTTCCGCCATTTCGGCCACGATGACCGTTTCCGCCTATTCTCTGCTGGCCACCCTCGCCATGGGGCTGCCGCTGGGCTTCTGCCTGGGCTATTTCGAGTTCCGCTTCAAGAATCAGGTGCGGGTGGCGGTGGACACCCTGCTCGCGCTGCCGACGGTTTTCATCGGCCTGCTGGTCTACGCCCTTTTTACGAGCCGGGGTCCGCTCGGCCACTGGGGCCTGTTGTTCACCCTGCCGGGCATCGCCGTCGGCCTGACCATCCTGGCCCTTCCGATCGTGATCGCGCTGTGCGCGACGGCGGTGGAGGGTTCCGATCGAGGGCTGCGCGTCGCACTGATATCCCTGGGGGCGAGTCGCCGGCAGCTTTTCCTGAGCACGCTCTGGGAGGCGCGCCACGGAGTCGTCGCCGCCGCCCTAATGGCCTACGGCCGCGTGATGACCGAAGTCGGCATCGCCATGATGGTCGGCGGCAACATCAAATGGCGGACGCGCACGATCACCACCGCCATCGCGCTCGAAACCAACAAGGGCGAATTCGCGATGGGAATCGCCTTGGGGCTGGTGCTGCTCGGGATCGCCTTCGGGGTGAACTTCGCGGTCTCATTTCTCCGCAAGAGGCATTGACGTGGGAAGCCCGCTTTACGACATCCGCGGCCTCGCGCATCGCTATCGCGGCCGGCAGGCCCTGCGGATCGAGCGGCTCGTGCTCGAGCGGGGCGGCATCGTCGGGGTGATGGGGCCCAACGGCAGCGGCAAGAGCACCTTCCTGAGGCTGATGGGATTCATTGAGCGGCCGACCTCCGGGGAAATCCGCTTCGAAGGCCGGCCGGCCGGGCCCTTTGCGCCCGAGGTCCGCGGCCGCGTGGCCCTGCTCCCCCAGGAGCCGTTCCTGCTCAAGCGCAGCGTCCTGGAAAACGTCGTCTACGGCCTGCGGATCCGCAGGGTGAACGGACCGCTCGAGGAGCGGGCGGCCCAGGCGCTCTCCTTCGTCGGCCTCGATGCGCGCCGGTTCGCCCGGCGGCCCTCGGAGGCCCTCTCCGGCGGCGAGGCCCAACGGGTCGCGCTCGCGGCGCGCCTGGCCCTCCAGCCGGAGGTGCTCCTGCTGGACGAGCCGACGGCGAGCGTGGATGCCCTCAGCGCGCAGCTGATTCAGGAGGCCGCCCTGAAGGCGCAGCGCGACTGGGGGACGACCCTGGTCGTCGCCAGCCACGACGCGCAGTGGCTCTACGAGGTGTCGGACACGGTTCTCCACCTGCTGAAAGGTCGGGTGTTCGGGACGGGCCGGGAAAACGTCCTGTTCGGCCCCTGGCAGAGGGCGCCCGGCGGGGACCGATGGGAAAAGCCGCTGGCGGACGGCCAGCGGCTCGTCGTCCCCCCGCCGCCGGAGGCGGACGCGGCGGCCGTCATCGACGAGCTGCGGCTGCTCGGCGGCGACGGGCCGCGGGCGATGCCGTGGCCGACGGGCCACACCCTGTCGGGCGTCATCACGCGGCTGGCGTTGGAGAAGACATCGGGGAACGTGCGCATCTGCGTTCTCGTCTCCGGCATCCCCTTCACCGTCGTTTTGAGCCCCCGGCAGGTCGAGGAACAGGGGCTCTTCCCGGGACGCCGCGCCGTTTTGGGCTACGATGCCGACGCGATCCGGTGGTTCTGAAGGGGGGCCGTCCCCGGCCGGTCTCAGAACAGAAATTGCCCGATGTAGCGGGCCGCCAGGAAGACGATGATCGCCCCCAAGATCGCCTTGATGACTTTCTGGGGGACGTATTTCTGAAGCCGCGCCCCGAGGTACATGCCCGCAAAGCCGCCTGCGCCGAAGAGGGCCCCGAGGAGCCAGTCGGGCCGGGTGGCGAGGTCGCCCCGGGCGGGAAGCACGGTGTAGAAGAAGACCCCGGCGATCGAGGTGAGAAAGGTCCCCATCAGCGCCGCCCCGGCCACGGTGTAGACCGGCAGGCGAAAGACGGCGACGCAGAAGGGGGCGATGATCGCCCCGCCGCCGATGCCGTAGGTCCCGCCGATGACGCCCACGACGAAGGCGAGCGCGAACATGCCCGGCGTGGAGTAGGAAAAGCGCTCCCCCCAGAACTCGTATTCCACGCGGCTGGCGGTGAAGGAGATCGTGCGCACCACCGCCTCGGCCGGAAGCCCGGCGGCGATCTTCGAGGCCCGCTCGCCCCGCAGGCGCTTCACCTGCTCCTGGAAGCGCTGCTCGAGGGCCTTCATCTCCTCTTTCCCCCGGCGGGAGCGGGGGGTCATCTCCCAGAGCAGGCGGCCCCCGATGTAGAGCAGCACCAGCCCGACGAAGCCTTTGAAGGCCCGCGGGTCCGGCAGGTAGAGGATGCGCAGGTAGTAGCCGATCAGCACGCCGGGCAGCGTGCCCACGATGACGATCCAGGTGAGCGGCCAGGCCATGCGGCCCTCGCGGAGGTAGCGGTAGACGCCGCTCGGGATGGCGACGATGTTGTAGACGAAGTTCGTCGCGCTGACCGAGGGCGCCGTGTAGTGGAGGACGCTCATCTGGTAGGGGAGCAGCAGAAACGCCCCCGAGACCCCGCCCATCGAGGTGACGGTGGAGACCGCAAGCGCCACGAGCGGCGGGAGAAACCAGAGGGTTTCGACCCCGGAAACCGGAAACCGGACCACCCAGGCGTCCATCCGGGCCTCCTCATCCTCCCCGGCGCGCGGGGGCGCGGACGGGGGCTTGCATAGACACGATTTTTCCCCTATTCGTGACACTGCAAGCCTACCGTACCGCCCGCCGGCGTGTCAAGGCGAAAGGGAAACCGAGGCGATGCGCCCCTTGTCTGGCAACTCGTGCCGCACCCCGCCCGCGCGGCCCCCCTCCGGGGGCCCGCCCTGCCTCACCTCCCGGCAACTCGCCCGCCTGGAAGAGGCCTTCGACGCCTGGGCGAAACGCACCGCGCGGGCCGACATCGCCTCTTCCCGGCGCCGCGTGCGGCTCATTTTCCTCTTGATCCGCCACACCGGGGCGCGGCTCCGCGAGGTGCTGGGGCTCGACCTGGGAGGCGATCTCGACCCCGGGCGGGGCGTGGTCCGCTTCCGCAAGGGACGCGGCGGCCGGGGGCTTCCGCGCGAGGTGAGGATCCCGGCCGAGGTGGCCGCCGAGGCCGCCGCCTGGTTTCGGGCACAGCCTCCCGGGCGGCCCGGGGCCGGTGCGCTCGCCCTCGATCCCGCCCACGTGCGCCGCAAGTTCTACGAGCGCGCCCGCGAGGTCGGGCTGCCGGCCGCGCTCGGGGCGCCGGAGGCCGTCCGGCGCGCGCGGGCGCTCGAGCTGGTGCGCGAAAACGTCCCGCTCCCGGTCGTGCAGCGGGTGCTCGGGCAGGCAACACCGGAGGGCGCCGCCGCCTACGTGCGCTTCTCCGAGGCCGACCTGCGGCGGGCGGAGGCCTTCTACCTCGAGCGCTCGCGGCGGCGGACGACCTCGGCCCGGAACGCCTTCTACGGCAAAGTCGCCGCCATCCGGTTGGGCGACGTCCAGGCGGGGGTCGGGATCGCCCTTCCCTCCGGGGAGCTCCTGCACGCGGTGATCACCCGCGAGAGCCTCGAGCGCCTGGGGCTAACCCCCGGCGGCTGGGTCGCGGCCGAGGTGAAGGCGCCTTGGCTCGCGCTCGTTGCGGACGGCCGGGGGGACCGCACGAGCGCCGACAACGTGATCGCCGGCCGGGTGCGGCGCATCCGTCGCGGAACGCTGACCGCGGAGGTGGTGACCCGGACCGAGGCCGGGATCGAGCTCTGCGCCGTGATCACCCGCGAGCGCCTCGATCGGCTGGGGTTGCGGCGGGGGCAGGCGGTGCACGTCGCCTTCAGCGCCTTCGCCGTCATCCTGCACGAGGCGTGAGGAAGCGCGGGACTCCGCCCCCAGGCCGCGGGCCCGGGGATTGATTCCGGGAAAGCGATGTATTACAGGCAGCGGACCGGCCGGCTTGCCGGCCGGGGGAGGAGTTCATCGTCACCGTCCGCATGAACCTCAAGCTTCCCAAGATCGGGCGCAACGACCCCTGCCCCTGCGGCAGCGGGCTCAAGTTCAAGAAATGTTGCGCCCTCAAGCCGCAGAACGAATCCCCTGCCGCGGTCGCCGCCCGCTACGCCCGCGACTACGGCATCCGCCTGAAGGGCCCGGAGGACGTCGAGGCGATCCGGCGCGCCGGGCGCCTCGTGGTGGACACGCTGGAGCTGGTCGCCCGGCGGCTGCGCCCCGGGATCGCCACCGAGGAGATCGACCGCTGGGTCCACGAGTTCACCCTGCGGCACGGCGCCCGGCCGGCCCCGCTCCACTACCGCGGCTTTCCCAAGAGCGTGTGCGTCTCGGTCAACGAGGAGATCTGCCACGGGATCCCCGGCGGCCGCATCCTGCGCGAGGGCGACATCGTCAACGTGGACGTGACCTCGGTGCTCGAAGGCTACTACGCCGATGCGAACCGCACCTTCTTCGTCGGCACCCCCGGGCCGGAGGCGCGCAAGATCGTCGCCGTCGCGCGCGAGTGCCTCCGGCGGGGCATGGCGGCGGTGAAACCGGCGAACACGCTGGGGGACATCGGTTGGGCGATCCAGTCCTACGCCGAGGCGCAGGGCTGTTCGGTCGTGCGCGAGTTCGTCGGCCACGGCGTGGGCTTCGACTTCCACGAGCCGCCGCAGGTGCCGCACTTCGGCCGGCCGGGAAGCGGCCTCGTCCTCGTGCCGGGCATGGTCTTCACGATCGAGCCCATGATCAACCTCGGCCGCCGCGAGCTGAACATCCTCCCCGACCGCTGGACCGCCGTCACGCGCGACGGCTCGCTTTCCGCGCAGTTCGAGCAGACGGTGCTCGTCACCGCGGAAGGCTGCGAGAGCCTGACCCCCTGGGAGGACTGACCCCGCGGGGCCGCCCCGGCGCTACCCCTTGGGCAGGAGGCTGCGGATCCGTTCGCTCTGGGCGCGCTGGGCGGCACCGCCCCGGCGCTCGAGCGCCTGGGCCATCTTCTCGAGGAGGTTCTCGAGCAGGATCGGCTTGAGCAGGTAATCGTAGGCGCCGCTCTGCATGCCCTCCATCCCGGTTTCGATCGAGGCGTGGCCGGTGAGGAGGATCACCTCGGTTTCGGGGCGGACCTTCTTGATCTCCTTGAGCGTCTGGATGCCGTCCATGCCGCCCGGCATCTTGATGTCGAGCACCACGACGTCGAACGGGCTTGTCCGGATGAGCTGCAGGGCCTCCTCTCCGCTTGAGCACCCCAGCGCGGGAATGTTCCGCCTCTGCAACCGCTTCATCAACGTCTCGAGGAAATCGCCTTCGTCGTCGACCACCAGGATGTTCGGCTGATCCATCGCCTCTCCTTGCCGAGGGGGGCCCGGAAGCGCGTCGTCCCCCGGACGCGGCCGGGGCTTACTGCGGCGGCGGGGGGACGATCGGCAACGTGATCGTGAAGGTCGTCCCCTCGCCCGGCTTGCTCTGCAGGGTCATCGTCCCGCCCATCTTCTCGATGATGGTGTAGCTGATCCAGAGGCCGAGCCCGGTCCCCTTGCCGGTGTTCTTCGTGGTGAAAAAGGGGTCGAAGACCTTGCGCTGCAGGTGCTCCGGGATCCCGGGGCCGTTGTCGGCGACGGAAATGCGGATCGCGTCGCCGGCGTGCTCGCTGCGGATCACGATGAGGCCGTTTCTGCCGATCGCGTCGATCGCGTTGTTGACGAGATTGAGGATCACCTGCTGGATCTGGGCGCCGTCGCCCGTGGTCGGGGGAAGCGCCGGGTCGAGCTCGGTGCGGATGTCGATGCTGTTGTTGCGGGCGTAGTTTTTCAGGATGTCGACCGTCTGATCGATGATCCGGTTGACCTCGATCGCCTCGGCGCGCGGCTCCATGCGGCGGGCATAGCCGAGCATGTCGTGGACCACCTTGCGGGCGCGCTCGACGTGCTCTTCGACCTTGAGGACCGCATCCCGGAACTCCCGGAAATTGGGGCTGTCGCGGAGATCTTCCTCCTCCAGCAGGTCCCGCATCCAGCCCGTCTTCTGCAGGATCACGGCGAGCGGGTTGTTGATCTCGTGGGCGACCCCGGCGGCCATCTTGCCCAGGGCCGCGAGCTTGTCGGTCTGGATGAGCTGCGCATCCATTTCGCGCAGCCGCGTTTCGGCTTGGATCATCTGCCGCACGAGCGTCCGGGTGGTGAAAATCGTGGTGAGGACGATCGCCAGCATCCCGCCGACGATGATCAGCGTCTGGATCGTGCGGGCGCTGAAGAGCTGGGCCAGGTCCTCCTCCACGTCGCCGCTCACCACGAGCAGCCAGTCCGCCGACTTGAGCCAGGTTCCCGCGTAGAGAACCCCCGGTCGGCCGAGGAGCGCGCCGTCGACGGTCATGGTCTGCTTGCCGAAGAGGGTCGGCCGGACCGGCGAGGGCTCGAGGATGTTGCCGGAGTGCCGCGGCTGGGTCTGGAGGATCCCCTCGCGGTTGACCACGAAGGCGTCCCCGGTTTTGCCGATCTGCCCCACCTGGACGATCCGGCCGAAGAGCTCCGGGTCGATCGTCGCCCGCAGCACCCAGTTGCGCTGCCCTTCCTGGCGGCGCACGGCGATGATGAAATGGGGCAGGCGCCGGAAGCCCAGGTAGACGTCGCTGATGTGGACGCCGCGGCTCATGACCTGGCCGAACCACGGCTGCTCGTAATAGTTCTTCCCGGCGAGATCGTAGGGCCCGACGTAGGCGAGCTGGGTGCCGTGCTGATCGATCACCCCGAGATCGACGAAGGCCCCGGCGCGGGCGTTCATGATGGCAAGGCAGGAGGCGAGGGTCTCCTCGCGCGCCATCTCGGCGAGGCTGTGGGTGTCGGCGATGGCGCCGAGGATCGCCGTGCGCTCGGCGAGAAAGAGATCGACGGCGTCGGCCCGGGACTCGGCCCGGAAATGGATCTGCTCCCGGATCTTCTCGACGTACATCGCGGCGAACTGCCGGTAGATCATGACCCCGAGAAGCAAGAGCGGCGTGAACGACACCGCCAGGGTGAGCAGGATGATCTTGGTCTGGAGCCGGCTGTAGAGATGCTTGTCCATCGCGGCGATCCGGCCGGAGGTGGGGAGAATGCCCGATGTATGACAGAAACGACCGGCCGGGGCAAGCCGGCCGCCGGGTCAGGCCGAACCGCGGGCAAGCAATTGCTCGATGTCCGCACGGTACTTGCGCCGGTAGTGTTCCACCTGGGTCGGGTTGGCCATGACCATGTCCATCTGCCGGGTGTGGAGGGCGAGGTACCCCAGAACCTCGATCCGCTTCAGGAGGTCCGGCTCGGGCCGCGCCTCGATGCGGGCGACGAGGTGGTCCTCGCGGATCTCGACGCCGAACCCCAGGTCCTCCAGGATCTCGGCCACGAGGTGCACGCGTGCCATGCGCCGCTCGAAATCGGCCGCCCCGCCCTTGAACTGGAAGCTGAGGTAATTCTCCGCCGTGCGCTCGCTCACCAGGGCCTCGAGGGTGGCGAAGTGAAAGCCCAGCCGCTGGTTGAGGCAGCAGAAGGAGCGCGCGATCATGAAGTAGTTGCGCTCGGCGAACTTCGAGCGGACCCCGAGGTTGAGCGAGCGGTTGGTCGTCGCCTGGAAGAGGACCGAGAGCATCCCCCGGCCGTCGACCGCGGGGGGGCCCTCCCAGGGGATCGCGGTGAAGCCCCTCCAGAAGGCGAGCATCGGCCGGCAGGCGATCTGGCCGAGCCGGACGTAGCGCCCCTCGACCTCCTCGGTGAAGCCGTCGTCCAGGTTGAGGATCCACCATTGCATGGGGACCTCGACGTAGAGCTGCTTGCTCGAGCGTTCCGAGAAGTGATGGTCCTGTCCGAAGCGGAACATCTCGAGCACGGCTTTTTCGTGGATGAAGCGCGTGATGTCGTGGAGCGTGCGGCAGTGCTCGGGGGCGAACTCGAGGGCGTCGGGGTCGAGCAGGTTCAAGGGGACGATGCGGCGGGCGGCCTCCTCGAGGAGGCGATGGACGGGGCTCCCCTGCATGAGCGGCCGGCGCGGGGCCTGGGCCGCAAGGAGCGCTTCCCGGCGGCCGGCGACCACCCGGCGCCCGGTCGCGTCGACCGTCACCTCCCCCGCCGCCCGCAGGCGCTCGACCGCGCCCGGCAGGCCGAAGAGCGCGGGGACCCCGAACTCGCGGGCCACGCTCGCGAGGTGGCCGGCGAACCCGCCCTCCTCGGCGACCACGGCGGCCGCCCGCCCCAACAGCGAGGCCCAGCGCGGCAGCGCCTGGCGGACCACGAGCACGGCCCCCTGCGGGAAGGAGAGCAGGTCCGCGGCGCGCTCGGCGACGAAAACCGGGCCGGCCCCGGCGCCGGGGCTCGCGGTGACGCCGCCGCGGCAGAGGAGGGATTCCTCTTCCAGGGCGGCCGGGGCCGCCGCCTCGGTCGGAGGCTCCTTCGCGGTAAGGGGCCGGCACTGGAGGATCACGATCTCGCCCGCCTCGTCCGTCGCCCACTCGATGTCCTGGGGCGTCCCGTAGTGGCGCTCGAGCGCCAGCGCGACCCGCGCCAGAGCGACGGCCTGTTCGCGGGTGAGGGCGGGCTGGAGGCGCTCCGGGCCGCTGACCTCCAGGCGGCAGACGCCCTCCTCGGGGTAGCAAAGGTATTTGCGCTCCTTTTCGCGCACCTCCGCGGCGAGAAGCTCCGGGGGGTCGTCCCGGGAGAGGACGAAGAGATCGCAGGCCGTGCTCCCGTCGACCACGGCCTTGGGCAGCCCCCAGACGGCGTTGATGAAGACGCGCGCATCGTGGGGGTCGACCGGGTTGCGGGAGTAGACGACCCCGCCCGCCACGGCCGGCACCATGGCGAGGCAGCCCACGCCCATGGCGATGTCCTCGTCGCGAAAGCCGCGCTGGAGCCGGTAGGTGATCGCGGGCAGGCCGTACTTGCTGGCGAGCACCTCGCGGTAGGCGGTGAGGAGCGTGTCGCGCCCCACGTTCAGCTCCGAGCGGTATTGCCCGGCGAAGGAGTTCTCGCCCGTGTCCTCGCCGAGCGCGCTGCTGCGCAGAGCGACCTTGACGCCGTGGCCGCATTCGGCCTCCAGGGCCGCGTAGGCCTGGAGGATCGCCTCCTCCACCTCCGGGGGGATCTCGGCGCGGATGATCATCTGCTGGATTTCGGCGCTCAGGGCGTACAAGGCGTCGAGGCGCCCGGTTTCGGCCGCCTGCAGGCGGCGGTCGATTTCGGTTTGCAGCTCGCGGTGGGCGAAAAATCTCTCGGCGGCGGCGGTGGTGATCGCGAACCCCGGCGGGACGCGCAGGCCCAGCCGGTTGCGGATCTCGCCCAAGTTCGCCATCTTGCCGCCCGCCGCGTCGGTCAGCTCCCGGTTCAGCTCGGCGAGCGGGATCACCAACCGGGGGTCGCGGGGGGGGAGGGGACGCGCGAGGATTTCCTCGATGTCCTTTTGGATGGCGTCGAAGCGCTCGAAGAGGGCCGTGTACTTGCCCGGCGCCAGCCGCTCCAGGCCGCGGACCATGGAGAAAACGCTCACGCAGACCGAGGTGCAGGCGGCCCGCACGAAGGTCATGCCGAAGAGCCGCTCGCCGCGGAGGGTCTCCTCGATGTCGCTCATGACCTCGAGGGCCTTGCAGTTGGCGCCGAGCAGAAGCTTGAAGTGGTGATAGCGTTCCTTGAACTCGAGCCGCAGGGCCGCCGCGTCGTCCGGCGCGGCGGCCCTGCGGCGCAGGAGCTTCTTGAGGTACCCGCCGATCGGCATCCGGGGGGCTCCGGGTTCTCAGTGCTCGAGCTGCATGCCCCAGCCCTCGAAGAGAAAGAGGATCGCAAAGCCGTACCAGAGGGTGTAGACGACGTAGAAGACGAGCGAGAAGACGACGATCCCGGCCCGGTCGAGAATCCGCTGGGCCTCGACGCCGTAGAAGTTGTAGGCGGGCTCGATCGCCTTCTGGTTGAGCTGGGCGACGACGCGCGCCTCCTTGAATTTCTTCTCACCCTGGAGCGCCTTCTCGACCGCCTTGAACGCGCGGTACCAGGTGTAGAGGACCTCGCGCTCCGGGAAGCCCGCGCGCTCGGAAACGGCCTTGCCCTCGTTGCGGTACATGGCGTCGGCGTCGTCCAAGGCGGCGGCGATCATCGCCCCGAGCTCGCCGCTCACCTGGAGCTTCTGCCCCTGCACGTTGACCAGGGCGCCGGCGCGCATGAAGAGGCGGGAGGCCTTCTCCGCCTGCGCGGCCGAATCGAGCGCGAGCGTGAGCTCCACCCGGCTCGGCCCCAGTTCGCGGAGGTCCTCGCGCACCTTGGGGACGTAGTAGGCCGAGCCCTTGGCGATCGAGTTGAAGAGGTTGTCGAGGTACTCGAGGCCGTTTTTGCCCTCGAAGAGCGGCGTGAAGATGAGGGCGAGCACCACGAAGAACCCGGCGAGCATGACCAGCCCGAGGGAAAATTCCTTTTTCTTGCGGATCATGGCCTCACCTCCTTCCGAGCAGCACGGGGATGTTTTTGAGGAAGGTGCCGATCACCCAGACCGCAAAGAGGCCGATGACGATGAAGAAGGCCCAGATGCCGATCGTGTCCAGCACGGCCCCGGCCTCCTTCGACAGGGGGATGAGCCCGATGCTGCTCAGCTTGGCGGGCAGGGCGAAGATGCGGTTGATGAACCCGGCGAGGACCGAGAGCGCGAAGAACCCGCGGATCGTGATCCCGGCCACGACCTTGGTCGCCATGGCGCCGACCTGGATGCCGACGAGCGACCCGAGCAGCATCCCCATCGCCAGGGTGTAGAAGATGAAGCCGTAGATCGCGTACTGGCTGACCGAGGCGTAGCCCGCGGTGAAGATGATCTGGAAGATGTCGGTCCCGACCGTGGTCATGGAGGAGACCCCCAGCACGTAGACGAAGATCGGGAAGGTGAGAAAACCGCCGCCCACCCCCATGATGCCGCCCGCCAAACCCACGAGGAAGCCGCTCGCCACGAGAAAGACCCACGAGATGCCCCGGCCGCCCGGGACGAGGTCGTGGTCGAAGCGCACCATCGGGGGGAGCTTGAGGGCCTGCAGCCGGCGGGGGAGGTTTCCCATTTCGGCCCCCTCGGTCTTCTTGCCGTGGGCCTCGGCCCCCTCGTGCGCGGGGGTTCCCCGGGGGGCGGTCTGCCGGCTGGCCGCCTTGCGGGCGCCGAGGTAATCGAAGAGCGAGTAAAACCCGAGGAAGCCGAGAATCAGGGAATAGATCGTCGTGATGAAGGCATCGGAGATCACGGGGTTGAGCTCGTAGAAGAGTCGGTTGATCGTGCCGCCCGCGGTCGCCCCGCCGATCGCGCCGATCAGGAAGACCACCGCGAGCGCCACCGACACGTTGCCGAGCTTGCGGTGGATGACGCTGCCCATGATCGCCTTGGCGAAGATGTGGAAGAGGTCGGTCCCCACCGCGAGGATCCCCTTCACGCCGGCGCTCATCAGGGCGGGGGCGATGATGAAGCCGCCGCCGGCGCCGATGCAGCCCGAGATGAGCCCCGCCACCACCCCCACGAGGATGGAGACGAGGAAAATGGTCGTCGTGTAATAGGCGGGGCTGTAAGATTCCTTCCCGCCGAGCAGGCGGGGGAGCTCGCCGCCCGCCGCGTCGGCGAAGGCGATGCCGATGACCGCAGCCGGAAGGGTGAGCAGAAGCAGGATGAACAACCGCCTGCGGTCGCCCAGGATGCGCCGGGACATCTCGAGTTCCCAGCGGGCGTGGTGGCGGGCGCCGGCCAGCATGAACTCTCCGAGAGCTCTCAGAACGCGCATGTTCGTCGGTCCTCCTTGGGTTGAAGGGATGGGGCTGGGTCGAAACGGGCCGCGTGGGACGAAACGGTCAGGTTCGGGTGCCGATCGCCTCCTCGAGGGAACGGATTTTCTTCTCCTGCAGCGCTTTTTTCTGAAACGCGTCTTCGATCTTGTAGAGGAGCTCGTCCAGGTTGACCGGTTTCATCAGGTAATCGAAGGCCCCCGCCGCCAGGCAGTCCCGGGCGAGCTCGAGGTTGGCGTGGCCGGTGAGGAGGATCACCTCGACCAGGGGGTGGGCGGTCTTGATGGCGCGCAGAGCGGAGATCCCGTCCATGCCCCCCATGCGGACATCGAGCACGACGACGTCGGCGGGGTTGGAGGAAAGCCAGGCGAGCGCCTCCTCGCCGCTTTGCGCCCCGAAGGCCGCGATGCGGCGCTTTTGCATGCGCTTGAGGAGGGTATCGAGAAAATCGGGTTCGTCGTCGACGAACAGGACGCGGACGTCGCCCACGCAAGCCTCCTTGCGGCACGCCTCGGGCGGCGATGCCGGAAACCGGGATGGGGTGACGGCAAGGAGGCTTATATAGCGCCGGGGGGCGGTCGGTTCAATAAAAAAACGACCCTCAGGGGCGTTTGCCGCGGCCTTTTTCCCGCGCCGACTCGATCTTGGCGACGAGCTCCTCGATCTCGCAGGGCTTGGTGAGGTAGTCGTGGGCGCCGAGCTTCACCGCCTCGAGGGCCGTGTCGATCGAGCCGTGGCCGGTGAGGATGATCGTCTCGACGGACAGCCCGAGCTTGAGCATCTCGCGGAAGGTGGCGATCCCGTCCAGCCCGGGCATCTTGAGGTCGAGCACGAGCACGTCGAAGGGCTGTTCCTCGAGGGCGCGGATGGCGGCATCCCCGCTGTTCACGGCCGTCACGCGGTAGCCGCGGTGGGCGAGCAGCTTGGCGATGTTGCGGGTGAAGACCTCCTCGTCGTCGACCAGCAGCACATGGGTGGGGGACATCGTGACCTCCGCAGGGTTTCCCCGGCTCAGGCCGGCCGGGATTCCGCCGGGAGCGACTGGCGCAGCTCCTCGGGGGGCTCCCAGGGCAGCTCGATCGTGAATTCCGTTCCCTTGCCCGGCTCGCTTTCGACCTGGATCGAGCCGCCCAGGCGCTGGACGATCCCGAAGGTGATCGCGAGCCCCAGCCCGGTTCCTTTGCCGACGGCCTTGGTCGTGAAGAAGGGGTCGAAGATGCGCGCCAGGTGCTCCGGCCGGATGCCGGCCCCGGTGTCGGCGACCTTCAGGGTGAAGCGCCGGGAGACGGCGTCGGCCCGTGTGGCGATGCGGATCGCGCCGTAGGGTTTCCCGTCGTGGGCGTCGATCGCGTTGGTGATGAGGTTGAGCAGCACCTGCTGCAGCTGCGAGGGATCGGAGACCACGGGCGGAAGGGCCGGGTCGAGGGCGGTGGTGAAGCGGATCCCGCTCGTCCGCGCTTCGCGTTCCATGAGCTCGACCACTTCGCGGATGAAGGCGTTCACGTCCAGCGTTTCGAGCCTCGATTCCGTGCGCCGTGCGAAGCGCAGGAGGTTCTGGGTGATCCGCTTGCAGCGCTGCACCTGGATGTCGATCTGGCTCATCGATTCCTCGAACTGCTCGCGGAACTCGCCCTCCGGCAGCGGGTGGCGGGCGGCGCAGTCGAGAAGGAGCTGGCGCTCGGTCAGCAGGATCGCCAGCGGGTTGTTGATCTCGTGCGCCACCCCGGCCGAAAGCTCCCCGATCGCCGCAAGCTTGCCCGCCTGGAGCAGCCGCTCGTTGAGCCGGTCGGCCTCGTCGTCGCGGCGGCGGATAAGGCCGATCATGTGGCGCGTGATGCCCACGGTCGCAAGCACGATGGTCGCCGCGCTGGCGAGGAGAAAGACAAGCGTCCAGCGGTTGGCGTGGTTCACGTCGGCGAAGGCCTCGTCGTACTCCTGCTGCACGACGAGGAGCCAGCGGGGGGTCTTTAGCCAGGCCTCGCAGGCGATCTGGCGCGCAAGCGGCTTCCCCTCCGGCCTCGGCAGCTCATCGAGGGTCCGCAGCCGGATGTCCGCATGGGGCTCGCCCACGGGGTAGGGGGCTTTCTCCATGATCGGGGCCCGGCCGGCCGGGCTCGTCTGGTAGAGCCCCTCCGCGTTCAGGAGATAGACGGTGCCGGTCCGGCCGATGCGCACGTTTTCGACGAGCGCCCGAAAGGCCTCGGTGTGGATGGTCGCGCGCAGAATCCAGGCCCTCTCGCCGTCGGTGTGGGTGACGGCGATGATGAAGTGGGGCTCGCGGCGGAATCCCATGAACATGTCGCTCACGTAGACGCCGCGCTCCATCACCTGGCGGAACCAGTGCTCGCGCGAGTAGTTACGGCTCCAGAGGTCGTAGGGGCCGACGTAGGCGCGGTGGAAGCCGTCGTCGCCGATGACGCCCAGGTCGGTGAGGGTTTTCTCCTCCTGGTTGAAAAGCTCGAAGACCCGTGCGAGCGCCCCCGGCGCGGTGAGGCGGGGGAGGTCGTGGGTGCGGGCGATGAGCTTGAGCTTGGCGGTCTGCTCGCCGAGGAAGCGCTCGATCACCCGCCGGTGGTCCTCCACCTGGGACTGGAAGAAATGAAGCATGCGCTCGCGGGCGAAGCTCGTGTAGTGCAGGTTGATCGCCCAGCCGACCAGAAGCAGGGGGAGAAGCGAGCAGAGCACGGTGAGCCGGACAAACCGCCAGAAGAGCCGCTTGTAGGACTTCCTGCGCTCCGCGACCAGGTCGGGAGGGGCGTTCGATTCCGGACAGCCGGCGGCAGGGAGTTCGTTCGCCATGGGCGCTTCCGCAGCCTCGATCGGTCCCTTGGCGGCCTTGCCTCCGGCTTCTTGCCCCGGACGCGGAAGGAAAGGGGGGGGAGGAGAGCGAAGCGTCACTCTCCCCCCCTCGACGGGGGGAAGGGAGATAAAGGCCGCATCGGACCCTTCGGCCTGCTGAATCTACAAGAAGCATGCCAGGTCGGCACGGTCGCGCGGAAGCGTGAGGATCGGGGAAAGACGGGCGGTTCAGCCGGTGCAGGGCTTTTCCCAAGGCACGCTTCCGGCGGAGGGCGGCCGGGGTGTCGTTTCCCAGGTGACAGCGCGTAGGCCTCGCAAGGCGGGGTTTGCGGGCGGTTGGCTATCCCCCGGCCCCCGGGACCCGCCGGCGCATTGTCTCGCAGGCGGGGCAGTGCTTCAGGGAGGCCAAAGCGGCGGGGGATCCTCAAGGGGATGGCCGGGGGGACAGAAAGAAAAAGGGACCCCGTTTCCGGGGTCCCCAGCGCAAGGAGGTCGGCAGGCGGTTCATGGGGGTCCTCCTTGGCGATCCGTGGCCGGGGAAGGCGTTTTTGCTCCGTCCTGCGGCGGCCTTTCTTTTCCCTCACCGCCCGCGCCTTCTTTCCCAACCTAAGAAATCAAAAACAATGCCACGGACGAGCCTTTTCGCCGCAGGATGCGCCGCCACGTGTCATCTATCGGGCATCGTTACGGAAAAATGCCGCTTCGGGGTGAGGCGGCGCTGCCCGGGGGTGCCCGTGACCGCCTCGTCCTGTCACCTGTACCGTGACAGTCCCGGCCGTCCCTGTGCCCGCGAGTGGACAGCTCGAGGGGCGATCGCTTTCAGACGCCGCGGCGGCGGCTCCCAGGTCGTCTGCCAAGAGGCGAGGCTGCAAGACCTCGAGGAACGCTCGTTTGCCCGCCTTGGCCGGTGCAATGAGGACCCTCGACCGGGCCCCGAAGATCCCTTTGTCCTCTCGGCGCACGTGCGACGGGACGGCCGATTCCGGCCCGGCATGGGAGGGAGGTTTGGCACGGCCGGGGGCGGGGTCAGCGGAAGGCCTGGAATTGACTTCGGCCCGGGGGCGGACTACTGATGAAGAATTGGCCCCAGGAGCGGCTTGCCGGAGGCATGGTCATGGCGGGGAAAATGCGCGTGCTGATCGCGGACGACGAGGAGCGTTTCGTCCAGTCCCTGGCGAAGGTGCTGCGGAACCGCGACATGGAGGTCCTCACCGCGCCGGATGGCGCCTCGGCCCTTGAGCTTCTGTCACGGTCGGAATGCGACGTGGTCGTGCTCGACCTGCGCATGCCGGGGATGGACGGGCTCTCCGTTCTCGCGGAACTCCGCAAAAGCCGCCCGCTCTTGCCCGTCATCGTGCTGAGCGGCCACCTGGACGTCGAGAGCTGCCGGCTCGCCTGCGGCGGCGGCGCGGCCGAAGTCCTGATGAAGCCCTGCCCGATCGACACGCTCGCCACCGCCATCGAAAACGCTTGCGAACGCAAGGCGATCGCCGAGGAGATGGCCTCCCGGCGGCCTTGAGCCTTCCCGGCCGCCTTCGATTCCGCCCCCCGTTCCCGCGGGGGTGCGGAAAAGGCCGTCTTTATCGCAGCCGGCCTCCGTCCGCGGCAAGCGGACGAGGGCAGAGCCGGCGCCGGGCGCCCCCGCCCGGTCAGCGTTTCCCCCCGGTCAGCGCGCTCAGAGCGTAGTCCCCCTCGAGGAAGGCGTTTTCGATCAGGCGCGCGTGCTCGTCGGTGGCCATCGCCGCGTCCATCTGCCGGAAGAACTGCAGCAGCCGGCCGATCATCTCCAGCTGGTCCGCCGTCTCCCTCAGGCTCCCCTTGTTCAGCCGCCCGATGACGACGTCCGCGTTGAGCGTGGTCGCAAACCCGTGGTGCCGCAGGATGTTGGCGATGGCGCGGGTCCGCCGCTGCCGGCGCAGGGCGTCGGCCGCCCCCCCGCGGAAGAGGAGGTTGATGTAGTTCTTGTTGGGGGTGGGGGAACAATAGGCATCGAGCACGCTGAAGTGGTAGCCGACCCGCGCCGAGTAGTTCAAATAGCAGTCCGAGATCAGCGCGTAGCAGGGGGCTTGGAAGGAGGCCTGCTCTTCGGGGCCGGTGGTCGCGTGGCGCATCATGACCGAGAAGAGGCCGCCCAGGTCCATGGGCCGCGCGCCGTATCGGGGGATGCGCCGGTCGAGAATGCCCCGCAAGAGGGCCGACATGGGGAGCGAGGCGATCTGTCGGGGCTTGACCGTGCGCCCGCGCGGGGTTTCCTTGAGGCCGCCGCCCAGGTCGATGAGGTACAGATCGATCGGCAAAAAGACGTCGAGCTGGTAGCTCGCCGCCCGGAGGTCGCCCAGCTGCTCGCCCAGCCCGAACATCACCTCGTAGGACTTCTCGTGGATGAAGCGGGCGAGGTCATGCAGGGTCCGGCACTGCTCGGCGGCGAAGGAGGGCGCCGCGGGGTCGGTCAGGTTCAGGGGCGCCATGTGCGCGAGGACCTGCTCGAGAAAGGCGAGTTCGGCCGACAGGCGGGCGCCGACCCCTTCGCCTGCGCCCTGCACGAGGCGCTGCGGACGTTCGAGCAGGCTCCGCACCTCGCCCGCGTAGACGTAGCCGTTCCCGGCATCCACCGTCACGATCGTCCCCGGCGGGATGAGGCGCGTGGCGTTTTGCGTGTTGAGGAGTGTAGGCACCCTCAGCTCGCGGGCGAGCGAGGCCATGTGGCCGGTCGTGCTGCCGGCGTCGGCGACGATGGCCCGGGCCCGGGTCATCAGCCGCACGAACTTCGGCGAGGAGCGCCGCGTCACGAGCACCGCACCCGCAGGGAAGGCGTCGAGGTCGCCGTCCGCCTCGAGATGAACGGCCGGGCCCGCCCCCACCCCGGGGCAGGCGGTTTCTCCCCCTTCGAGGAGCAGCGATGCGCCGGGCTCCGGCGGCCCCTTCGCGGCGGAGCACTGCAGCACCCCGAGCGGCCGGGACTGCAGGACGATGAGCCGCCGGCCGGGGCCGAGCGCCCACTCCACGTCCTGGGGGCAGCCGAAGTGCCGCTCCAGCTCGAGCGCCCAGCGGGCGAGCCGGAGGGTCTCCTCGTCGGTGAGGCAGGGTCGGGACGCCGCATCGTCCTCCAGGGGCTCCTCGCGGGTGCCGCCCCCCGGCTGCGGAACGATGCGGGTCCCCTGGGCGGACGGCATGCGCACAAGCATCGGCGGTGCGTCGCCCCCCAGGCGGACGCGCACGACTTCCGGGGAGGTGCGGCCGTCCACGAGCGAAACCCCCAGGCCGTGCACGGCATGGATCAGCACCTCGCCCGAATCGGGGGCGTTCGGGTCCCGGGAGAAGGCGACCCCGCTCGCCGCCGCCTCTTCCATGGCGATGACGCAGACCGCCATCTCCGCCGCTTCGCCCGGGATGTGGTGCAGCAGTCGGTAATGCATGGCCTCGGGGGAAAAGAGGCTGGCGACGACCTCGAGGTAGGCCGACGCCAGCGCTTCGCCGGGGACGCTGAGGACCGAGGTGAACTGGCCGGCGAACGAGAGCGCGCTGTCCTCGCCGACGGCGCTCGAGCGCACCGCAAGCGCCGGCCGTCTTCCGAGCCGCGCGCACAGGCGGCCGTAGGCCTCTGCGAGCGCCTGCGCCAGGCGCGGCGGGAGGGCGACCCCGCGGATGCCTTCGCGCAGCTCGGCGCTGACGGCGGGAACGTCTTCGGGGGAGCCGAGAACCATGTGCTGGTTCTGGATCCACGAGCGCAGCCCGCCCTCCTCGATCAGCAGGCGGTAGGCCTCGGTGGTGACGGCGAAGCCGTCGGGGGTCGGCAGGCCCAGGACGTTGCGCAGTTCGCCCAGGTTGGCCGATTTGCCGCCGACGAGGTCGGCGTGGCTCGCCCGCACGGCGGCCAGATCCAGCACCAGCTCGGCCGGTGACGGGCCGTCGCCCGCCTCCCGGCAGAGGACGTTCAGCTCGTCGGCGATCCGGGTGAGCCGTTCGCGGAGGGCGGGGTGCCTGCCGCCCGAGACCACCAGGAAACTCTCCACCATGGCATGGAGGTCGGCCACGGCGCGCACGACCTTGCGGGTGACGTAGGCGCGGTCGATGAGCGCGGCGCCCGAGCGCTTCTCGTTGAGCTCGGCCAGGGTTTCGAGAAAGCTGTTGTTGGCGGCGATCAGCTTGCGGAACTCGGTGTGGTAAAGCTTGAAGCGCGCTATCTGGGCGGCGGGGTCGACGGCCGGGCGCTCGGCGCGCAGGCCGATAACCTCCAGGAAGCGGAGAACGCCCTGCCACGCGCGTCGCAGAAGGCGGGTCCGGGGCCTGCCTCCGGGCTTTCGGGCGAGGGGCTCGGGCGTGGGGGCCGGGTTCATGCGCAGCGCGCCTGCCGGAGCGGCCCTTCGCGGGTGGCCGGGGGCAGCAGGGGGTGGACAAACGGCGTTCCCATCCGGGATCCTGACGCGCATCTCCTCGAGACGCCCGCCGATCGCCGGCCGGGCTGCGTTGTCGCGATCGCCACGCGCTCCGGGTGACGGGCGGATCCCTGGTTCCCACCGCCTGTCAGGTCGCCGGGCGGATTCGCTCACGCAGCAGGCGGACGAGCGTGCGGCCGCTCTTGCGGCGCGAGGCGTAAATGCGCATCGGCCCCTGGGGCGGGGGCGCGGTGCTCGCCTCGACCTCCACCCAGCGCATGGGCCAAAGCAGGCCGTGGAGCGCCCCCAAGGCACCCAGCCCCATCAGGACCGGCCCGGTGATCTCGAGCCACGTCTGGAAAACGAAGGCCCCGCCGGCCATGACCGCGCCGACGAGGACTTCCCCGGTGCGGATCTGCCGGTGGACGCGCAGCCCGCGCATGCGGTCGAGGTAGAGCGAATCGACCGTGGTCTCGTCGGCCGCGTCGCAGGAGATCGGCCGCCCGGGCACCATCAGCGACCGGATGCGCAGCAGGCGCCGGTCGGTGAGGAACAGGCTGATCAACTCCTGATTCGGGTCCTTGAGGAACGACTGGCTCCACCACATGTGGGACTGCATGATGTGGTGCTCGTGGAGCAGGGTCTCGCCCGGCTTGAGCGCTTCCCGGGCGACCGCCCGGTAGAGCCGGTAGGAATACTCGGTCAGGGCACGCCGGAAGGGCCTCTCGGGCAGGTCCTTCGCGGCGTGCCGCGCATAGAGCTCTTCCAGCTTTCTGCGGACGGATCCCGAGTCGAGCTCAGTCATGCTCGTAGGGGTATTCTCCGGGCGAAACGTGGCTTGCATGCAGGCTCGGCATCATCTGGCAGACGACGGCGACCAGTATCACGAAGCCCACCACGAACGCAAACCAGGGGTCGTGCTCGACGACCGTGGCGTCGTACATCAGCCACGCCAGAAACGCGTAGAAGACGAGGTTGATGAGTATTTGCATCGCTCCCCCTCACTTCATGAGATCCTGGAGAAAGTAGATGTAGGTCAGCGCCGACAGGCCGCAGGAGATGACCAGAAGGAAAATCCAGTAGCCGAACATGTTGTGGATGAACCATCTCATGGCACAAGCCTCCATCGGTCACATCGTTGAACCTATCCCCCCGCGCGGGGGGGCGTGCCCCGCCCGTTAGGTCGTCACCACGAGGGGCGGCACCCACTCCGGAACCGCCTTGCCGTGTTTATGGCGCACGGCGAACCAGACCAGGCTGCAGATGAAGAGGCAAAGGAAGACCATCTCGCCCAGGGTGAAGACCACGGCGACGAAGGCGAGCCACTCCTGCGCGCCCCCGGTCAGGACATACACGAGCCGCATCATTGCGCCCACGGTGGCGAGGATCAGGGAGTAGCTCAGGATGTAGCGGATCGCCGGGCCGCGCACGAACGAGGTCGCGATGCTGCCGAACTGGGCCCCGATCATGGCGCCGATGATCATGAAGAAGACGGCCATGAAGTCCACGTTGCCTTCCATGGACTGGCGCAGGGCGCCGTAGCCGCCGGAGACCACGATCTCGACGAGGTCGGTTCCGACCGCAAGATGGCTGGTCGTGCCCACGACATAGACCAGGGCCGGCACGCGGATGAAGCCGCCGCCCACGCCGAGAAACCCGGCCAGAATGCCTGTCGAGACGCCCACGATCACGATCACCCACATGGAGATGACCAGGCGGGCCTTGCGCGCCTTGATGATCGGCATGATGGGGATGCGCTGGAAGTAGAGGGGGATCTTGCTCACCTTGACCTCGCGGCCGATTTCCTTGCCGGCCTTGCGGTCCGCCTCGAGCTTGCGGTGGGATTTCTGGGTCTCGATCTGCGTGTAGATGAAGAGCCCGAGCATGACGGCGACCGAGGCGGCGAGCAGAACCACGCCGGAGAGGCCGATGTTCTTGGTGTAGACGAGCAGCCGGACGCCCAGCTCGACGCCCAGCATGGTGCCGCCGACCATGGCGAGCGCGATCGTCCAGTCGATGTTCCCCAGTTGCCGGTGGCGGATGGAGGAGATGACCGCCTTGCCCGCGATGTGGCAGGCGTCCGTTCCCGAGGCCATGTAGCCCGGAAAGCCGAACACGATCAGGGCGGGGGTCACCATGTAGCCGCCGCCGACGCCGATGAAGCCGCCGACGACGCCGACGGTGAAGCCGGTCAGAACGAGGAGAAACAGGGGGATGACGTGACCTGCTACGGTGAATTCGAACATGGCTTCCTCCCCATCAATGGCCGAAGTGCTCAATCTTTTGGATCTTCCAGCCGAGGAGATCGGTGAGCCCCTCGGCCATGAAGCCCAGGCAGAGCCCGAGCGCGATGGTCATGGCGACGTTCCAGACGCCCGACCAGGGGTCGGTCTTGACCCCCTTGTGGATGAAGGTGTCCTTGTACTTGAAGCCCTTGCTCTCCTTGATCTGCCAGGGGACCATCACCACGAGCTTGTCGCCCTCGACCTTGGCCCGTTTGCCCTCCTCGACCACCTTCTTGTCGATGACGCCGTTTGCGCCCTTGGGCAGGCGCTCGCCCTTCTTCACCGGGACCGCCATCGGCCCCCTGATCTCGTCAGCCGGTCCGATCTGCAGCAGCGCCGGTTTCTCCTTGGTCGCGTCGAAGAAGGCGTTGGTGTTGACGGCGTAGCCGTCGGTCTTGGTGGAGTGGTAGTACATCTGGTCGATCTTCCCGGTCTCGTGTGCGTAAAAGACGTAGACGGCGAGCGCCAGGGCGAGCGCCGCCCAGACGAAGAATTTGATCGCTCCCTTTTTCTTCATGATTCCTACACCTCCCCGTCAAAAAGGTGCTGCACCCGATGATGCCCCCGCCGGGCGCGGCGGCACCGTGACCCTGCGTCGCCGATCGTCCCCGGCGGGGGCGGCGATGGCCGTGGCCGCTGCGGTCCGGCCACCGCCGCAGTCAACCCTTGCCCCATGGCGGATGGTCTCACCTCCTTTGTCCGAGAGATTGATCACGGATTGGCTCCTCAAGAGAGTCTGGCGAAGGGGAAGCTCAAGCCTCCCTGGGTCCGGCGTCCGGATCATGTCGCGGGAGGGTTTTTCAAGATGCATGCCAGAGGCCGGGATGGCCGCCCGAACTCTACTAACCGACCGAAACATCGGCGGAAATTAAAAAAGGGAGCACGCTTGCGGCGGGGTGTATCTCGGCCGTCAGGCCGGGACTGTCACGCCATGGGTGACAGGGGGGGGAGACCGTGAACTTGCCGGGTGACAGAGGCGTCCGTGCCGGCCCGAGGCGCGGGTCCCCTAAAGCAAGGGGTGGCTTTCGCAAACCCTGGAACGGCAAGGGAGGACATGGATTCCCGCTGCCCGGCGGAGGGGCCGCCCTTGCCTGGCACCTCATTTGCTAATCGCCTGAGAAGACACCGGTGCGCGGCCCGGAAGCGGGGCAGGGGTCTCGGTAAGGGATCGTCTCCGCCGCCCTTCATGTCTCGAAGCGGTTGCATCCGGCCGCTTGCGTCTGCATCCAGGCGGGGGCGTGAAAAAGGGGCCGCAGGGCCGCATCGAGCATGCGGCGGCGCGAGGGGATCCATCCGGCGGGCGGATCGACGCGCGCCGGCGGGCGGCGTCGGCGCCTGGCGCCCCGTGGTCTCGGCTCCCGGGAAACGCAAGCCGTCCGGACCTGAGGAAACGCGCGGATGAAATCCCGCACGGTCGACTCCATCATGCTG
Source organism: Desulfatibacillum sp. (assembly GCA_020725555.1). Classification (GTDB taxonomy): domain Bacteria; phylum Desulfobacterota; class Desulfobacteria; order Desulfobacterales; family SpSt-501; genus SpSt-501. The sequence goes on along the minus strand of DYEU01000033.1, from coordinate 13,029 downwards.
CCCTGTCCTGAGGATCTCCCGCTGACGCCGAGCGTCGCCTCCGGCGAGAAGATCGTCCGCGCCGTCGAGCTGATGATCGGCCACAACCTCGATCGCATCGCCGTGATCCGCAACCGGCGCCCGATCGGCATGGTTAGGCTCGAGGAGGCCTTCAAGGAACTCGGCCTGGAGATGCCGGCCCCGGGGAACCCCGGATAGGAACCTGGCCTCCTTCGGGTCCGGCAGGGCGCGCGGGCCGCCCCGCGAAGGGCCGGTTCAGCGGGTCTTGAACTCGGTGGGCTCGATCCCCGCCTCTTTGATCAGGCGGTGCAGGTATTGCCGCTGGATCCCCGCGGCTTCGGCGGCCCGGCTGATGTTGCCGCCCTGCTCCTCGAGCAGCCGGCGGATGTAGCGGCGGTGGAAGTGCCGGATGGCCCGTTCCTTGGCTTCCCGGAAGGGGAGGCCGGCGGGTTCCGCCGCGTCGGCCTCCGCGGGGGACGTCGCCGATCCTTCCATCTGCAGGTCGGCCACGGTGAGCCGGGGGCCGCGGCTGAAGATCACCCCGCGCTCGATGAGGTTCTCGAGCTCGCGCACGTTGCCCGGGAAGTCGTAGGCCTGAAGCACGGCCAGGGCCTCCGGGGTGATGTCGGAGACGGGTTTGCGGTTCACGGCCGCGTACTTGGCGAGAAAATGGCGGCTGAGAAGCTCGATGTCTTCCTTGCGCTCCCGCAGCGGCGGAAGCTCGAAGTGGATCACGTTCAACCGGTAGAAGAGGTCCTCGCGGAAGCGCTTCTCGCGGATGGCGGCCTTGAGGTCGTGGTTGGTGGCGGCGATGAAGCGCAGGTCCGCCTTGCGGGTGACGTTGCTGCCGACCGGCTTGTACTCGCCCTCCTGCAGCAGGCGCAGGAGCTTGGTCTGCAGGTGCGGCGAGAGATCCCCGATCTCGTCCAGAAAGAGGGTCCCCTCGTGGGCCTCTTCCACCAGGCCCCTTTTCTCCTTCCAGGCGCCGGTGAAGGCTCCCTTGACGTGGCCGAAGAGCTCGCTTTCCAGCACCTCGGAGGGAATGGCCGTGCAGTTGACGGTGATCATGGGTTTTGCGCTGCGCAGGCTGTGCCGGTGAAGCGCGCGGGCGACGAGCTCTTTTCCGGTGCCGCTCGGGCCGGTGATCAGCACCGTGCCCATCGTGGGCGCGACCTGGCGGATGCGCTCGAAGATGCGGCGCATGACGGGCGAGGCGCCGACCAGCGAGGCGAACCCTTCCTTCACTTCGAGCGCCTTGCGCAGCTCGAGGTTTTCGCGGACCATCTGCTGCCAGTGCATGGCCTTGTCCACGGTGAGCAGGAGGCGGTCCCGCCGGAAGGGCTTGGTGATGTAATCGAAGGCGCCCTTGCGGGTCGCCTCGACGGCGGTCTCGATGGTGGCGTAGGCGGTGAGCACGATCACCGCCGTGTCCGGCCGCAGGGACTTGACGGCCTCGAGCAGCGCGATTCCGTCCATGCCGGGCATCTTGAGGTCGGTGAGCACGAGGTCGGCGGGCTTTTCGCGGAAACGCGCGAGCGCCCGGCGCGGGTCGTTTTCGACCTCGATCTCGAAGTCGCGTTCCTCGGCGATCATGCGCCGCAGCAGGGCGAGCATGTCCTTTTCGTCGTCGACGATGAGCAATCTACCGGGCATGGTTCTCCTCCGGCCCCAGCGGGTGCGGTGTCCCGGCCTCCTCCGGCTCCGCCTCGGGCAGCCGCAGCGTGAAGGCACTCCCCGGCCGCTTGCCGAGGGCGCCGGCCGGCGTGCTCGTGCATTCGAGGGTGCCGCCGTAGCCCGTCACGATGCCGTAGCTCACGAACAGCCCCAGCCCCGTTCCCTGGCCTTCCGGCTTGGTCGTGAAGAACGGCTCGAAGATCCGGTCGAGGTGCTCCGGCGGGATCCCCACGCCCGTGTCCTGGACCTGGGCGGCCACGCGGCGGGCCGCCCGCTCGTGCCAGGAGCGCAGGGTGAGTGTGCCGCCGTCGGGCATGGCGGCGATCGCGTTGTTGATCAGGTTGAGAAAAACCTGCTGGAGCTGGCGGGCGTCGCCGCGGGCCGGCGGCAGCCCGGGCTCGAGGTCGAGCACGAGGTCCACCCCTTTCTTTTGGAGCAGGGGCCGGACGATCTTGGCGATGCTCTCGATGCCCGCGTTCAGGTCGGCGGAGTCGCCGGGCTCCTTTTCGGCGCGGGCGAAGGAAAGGAGGTTCTCGACGGTCTCCTTGCAGATCAGCCCCTGGCGCTCGATGGTTTTCAGATCCTCCTCGAGCTGGGAGCCGGGGGGCGCCTTGCGCAGCAAAAGCTCGCAGAAGCCGAGGATCACGCCCAGCGGGTTGTTGATCTCGTGGGCCACCCCGGCGGCGAGGGTCCCCAGGCTGGCCAGTTTCTCGGTGTTCACGAGCCGGCGCTGGAGTTCCTTGGTTTCCGTGATGTCGCGCGCGATGCACAGGATCGATCCCCCCTCGGCCCCACCGGAGCGCACCGGCAGAAAATGGGCGCTGATCCAGCAGGAGCGGTCCTCCATGGGGAACTCGAATTCCTCGCGCAGGCTTTTCCCGCTGCGGTTCACGTCGGCGACGCGCGCGGCGAGGTGCGCGGCCAGCGGCTCGGGCAGCACGGCGGAAAGGGGTTTGCCGACGAATTCGCCGGGGCTGCCGCCGAAGAACTTCGCGGTGAAGGTGTTGAGCGACTGGAAGACCCCCTCGCGGTCCACGGCGAAGATGAAATCCTCGGCGCTCTCGACGAGCGAGCGGTATTTCTCCTCGGACTTGGCGAGCGCATCCGTCTTGGCGATGACGCGCGCCTCGAGGATGTGCGACCAGCGGCTCTCCATCCACAGGATCGCCGCGGCGCCGAGGATCACGGCGAGGACGACGAGCCCTTGGAGCAGGAGGAGGCGGATCGAGCCGCGGCGCAGGGCCTCCTCCACCTCCGCCTGGGGGGCGACGACGGCGACCGACCAGAAGCGCGGGGGCGTCGCGGAGAGCGTGACCGGGCAGTAGGCGATCAGCTTTTTCGTGGGACCGACGTAGCCGTGGTGCCACCCCGACTCGTACTCCCCGGTGCCCTCTTCCCCCCGGAGCATCTTTTCCTTCTGGATGAAATGGATGCGCTCGTGGGCAAGAGCGGGGAATTTCTCGTCGCGCACCGAGAAGGCGTCGCGGCCCGAAAAATCGGGGTTGGGGTGGAAAACGAAGCGGCCCTCGGCGTCGATGACCCAGGCGTAGCCGCTTTTGCCCGAGCGGATGGGGCCGAGGATCGAGGCGAGAAGGGCGCCGACATCCACCTGGAATTCGAGCCGCAGATGCTCCCGGCCGGGCGGAAAGGCGGCAAAACGCAGGAACCGCCCCTCGGGGCCGAAGCGCACCGGCGAGGTCCACAGGGCCTGCCCCCCGGGCGACGGGGCCGGCGGGGCCTCCTCCTGCGGTAGCCGCACGCGCTCGGCGCCGGATAGGGTGACCCCGATCCCCTCGCCGCTCGCTTGGGCCGTCAGTTCGATTCGCCGCAGACCCAGCGGCGCGAGCCGCTCCATCACGAGCGCCAGGCGCGCCTCGATCCCGGCCGGGCCGGAAACGGCGGGGGGGAGAGTGCGGGCGAGCAGGTCGAGCTCGCTCCGGATGGCCGCGATCTCGCGCTCGATGCGGCTGCGCGCGGTCTGCGCGATCGCCATCTGCTGGGCGTTGAACTGCCCGGTCACCACGGCGTTCATCTCTTCCGCCGTCCACACGCCGAGGAGGACGCCGGCGGCGAGCAGCACCACGACCGCGACATAGACCGCCGCCCGCAAAGTGCGGCCGGCGATCGTTTCCCGGGAGATCTCCATCATGGCGCTTCCGTCATCGCGCGACCGGGATCGAATCCGGCGGGGTCATCATAGAGGTTTTTCGCCAAAGCGCAAGGCGGCCCCCCCTCACGGCGGGGGGCGCCGGGATCAGGAAACCGGGGTGGAAGGGGAATTCACGGAGGGGGGAAGGGCACGAGGCCCCCCGCGGCCGGGCCCGCTGACGGGCCGGGGAAAGGCCCGGCCGCGGCGGGGCGGCCGGGGCTCACCGCCCGGGCTCCTCGGCGAACCGGCCGCGGTAGGCCCGCGCGATGAGGTCGGCCGCAAGCCGCGGCGTGGGCAGGCGGTCGAGGTTGATGACCAGGTCGAACTCCGAGGCCGGGGCGTCCTTTTTGCCGAAGGCCTTGCGGAAAAAGGCGCGCTGCTCGCGGTCGATCTTCGCCAGCGTGCGCGCGGCCTCCTCGGCGGGGACCTTGAGCAGGGCCGCGAGCCGCTCGATGCGGTAGGCGTCGCCGGCGACGATCCGCACCGCGAGCACCCGCTCCCGCGGCAAGAGCAGGTGGGTGCCGCGGCCGACGAACACCGTCGGGCCGAGCAGGGCGATCGCGTAAACCGCGTTCACGAGGTTGCGGAGGTAGTCGTCCATCTGAAAGGACTTCTTGCCGAAGAGCAGCGCCGAGAGCTCGACCGTTTTGCCGGGGTAGAGCTCATCGTAGAATTTCACCGTTTCCTCGTCGAGCCGGGTCTGCCCCCGCATGCGTTCGAGGATCTCGCGGTCGGCCACGCGCAGGTCCAGCCGCTTGGCCACGAGGTCGGCCACCTCGAGGGCGCCGACCCCGATCTTGCGCGAGACGCAGATGCAGGGGGGGATCTCCTCGTTCGCCTCCCGGCGGGAGACCTTGCGCCGCCGCGCCTCCCATTCCTGGACGTAGCGGGCCGCCGTCTCGGCTGGCTCGGGACGCTTCTTGGCGTAGGTCCCGGGGACGTAGGCGATGGAGAGGGTGCGTGCGATCATGGGGCTCCTCCTTCCCGTAAGCGGTGTGCGGCCGCCTTCCGCGGCCCGCCACCCCTTCCCCTTTTCAACGATCGTGCCACGGCCGCCGGACGTCCCTCCGGCCGGCCCCCGCAGCCGGGGGAGGGCGCTCGGTGCGCGGCGCCGCGCTGTCCGGGAAGGCGGCGGGACGGTGAAGTGTCTCCTCGCGGAGGACACCTCTGCCCTGCACGGAGTGACACTCCGGCGCCTCAGGCCCGGGCCGTGAAGGGGTTCACGACCATCACCGGCACCGGTGCGGACTTGACCACGCGCTCGGCGACCGAGCCGAAGATCACCTTGTCGAGCCCCTTGCGGCCGTGCGTCCCCATGACCACGAGGTCGATCCCCTCCTCCTGGATGTAGCGCAGGATCTCCTCCGAGGGGTCGCCGGCGACCACCTTCACGCGCGCCGGCGGGGGCTGCCCGAAATGCTCCTCGGCGAACTCGTAGAGCCGTTTCTGGGCCCCCTCGAGGACCTCCTTTTCGAACTGGGTGACCGAGGGGTGGGGGACGTACATGCTGGTGAAATAGTCGAAGACGCGGGCGACGAACAGCAGGTGCACGCGCCCCTGGTGCCGTTCAGCCATGTGTTTCACATAGGGGACGACCTTCACCGCGGCCGGCGAGAGGTCCACGGGAAAGAGGATCTTGCGGAATTCGGGCATGGCGTTCTCCTTTCGCGGCGTGTGGTCCAGCGGGTCACGCGTAGATCTCGCGGCGGTTCTCCCGGTGATCGACGAGGTAAAGCGGCTTCGCCTCGCGCCGCAGGGCCTCGAGCAGCGCGGGGAGCCGGCTTCGGTCCAAACCGTAGAAGCGGATGTAGACCTTGCGCTTGCCCTCGGGCACCCCCTCGTAGGAGGAGAGGATGCTCACCATGCGGCCGCCGTGCTCGCGGATCGGGTCGGCGAGGGCCTTGATCGACCCGGGCCGGTCGTCGACCAGGAAGGCGATCTGGATGCCGCGCTTGCCGACGCCGGTGAGGGCGATCAGGACGCGGAAGATGTCCGTCTGGGTGATGGTCCCGACCACGCGGCCGCTTTCGTCGACCACCGGCAACCCCGAGATCTTGTGCCGCAGCAGCACTTCCGCCGCCTCTTCCACGGTCAGCTCGGGGGGGACGTGGATCGGGTTCTTGGACATGATGCGTTTCACCTGGATCTTGGAGATCAGGTAGAGCAGCTCGTGGACGTCGAGGGTGGTCGCGTCCGAGGCCTGGGCGCGCTTGAGGTCGCGGTCGGTCACGACGCCGACCAGCGCGCCGTTTTTGAGAACGGGCAGCATGCGGATGTTGTGCCGTTTCATGAGCTCCATGGCCTCCTGCATGGAGCCGTCCTCGTCGATCGTGACCACGTTGCGGCTCATCCAGTTGCGGACCAGCATGGCGCACCTCCTTGGAAGGTGGGGGGAAACCTCTCAGCCCCGCGGGGCCCCCGCCGGCCTGCCCGGCCGGACGCTTAGGACCGGCACGGGGCTGCGGCGGAAGACCTTCTCCGCGGTCGACCCGAAAAGGGCCTCGGCGATCTGGCCGCGGCCGTGGACGCCCATGACGAGGAGATCGGCCCGTTCCTCCTCGACGGCGAGCAGGATTTCCCGGTGGGGAACGCCCACGCGCACGATGCGGCGGATGCGCGCGGGGTCCAGCCCCTGTTCCGCGACCAGGCGGGCGAGACCCTCCAGGCGCTCCGCCTTCGACTTCGCCAGGAACCGCTCGACATCCACCGCGGGATAGAGGCGCTGCACGGTCTCGACGGCGTCCACGTCCCGCTGGTTGAGGACGTTGAGGACGACGAGCTCGGCCCCGAGGGCGGCGCGCAGGCGGCCGGCCGCGCGCAGGACGGCGCCGGAGAAGGGGGAAAAGTCGACTGCGGCGAGCAGGGTGCGGCAATCGTCCATGGGTCACCTCCTCGGTGTGCGGGAAACGCGGCTCCCCGCCCGCACCCCCCAGGCGACACCAGGGGGGGGCGTGGGCAGGTTCACCCTCATCCTCGCAAAGCCCATGCCATGCCCTCGGGCAAACCTCAGCCGCCGGGGCCGGGGACGATCCAGCCCACCGGGTCGGCCCGGGCGGGGATGGCCGAAGCCTCGGTGACCGACACGTCGAGCCGCAGGCCGTACTTTTCGATCCTGGCGTGCAGGGTCGGCCGCGAAACGCCGAGCAGCCGCGCGGCCCGGGAGCGGTTGCCGCCGGCCATGGCGAGCGCTTCCCGGACGAGGACGGCCTCGAGGCGCGCAAGCAGGCCCTCGAGCCGCCGCTTCCCCGCCGGCTCCGCAAGCCGCTCCCGCGCCCATCGCCGCAAGAGCGCCTCGTCCCCCGGCGGGTCCCCCCACGCCGGGGGATCCGCCGCGTCCAGGGCCTCGAGCACGTCCTCCGCGCGTACGGGGGTGCCGCGGTTGAAGATCAGGGCCTTCTGCAGCACGTTGGCGAGCTCGCGGACGTTTCCCGGCCAGGGGCGGCGCCGGAGCTCCTCCAGCGCCGCGGCGGTGATCCCCGGGTTGACCGCGCCGAGCTCGGCGGCGAAGCGCCGCAGGAAGTGCTCGGCGAGGATCGGGATGTCCTCCGGGTGCTCGCGCAGGGGGGGGAGCGGGATGGTCACGACGTTCAGCCGGTAGTAGAGGTCTTCGCGGAAGCGCCCCTCGCGCAGGGCGGCCTCGAGGTCGCGGTTGGTGGCGGCGAGGATGCGGACATCCACCCCGATCGTTTCCCGTCCGCCCAGGCGCTCGATGCTCCGCTCCTGGAGCAGACGCAGGACCTTGGCCTGCACGCCGCAGGGCATGTCCCCGATTTCGTCGAGGAAGACGGTGCCGCCGTTGGCCTGCTCGATTTTCCCGATGCGGCGCTGGGCGGCACCGGTGAAGGCCCCTTTCTCGTAGCCGAAGAGCTCGCTTTCGAGCAGGTTCTCCGGGATCGCCACGCAGTTGATCACCTGGAAGGGGCGCTCGGCGCGCCGGCTGTGGGCGACGATGGCCCGCGCGACGAGCTCTTTTCCGGTCCCGGATTCGCCGCGGATGAGCACGGTCGCATCGGTCGCGGCGACGCGGCCGATCGCCTTGTAGACCTCCTGCATCGCCCGGCTGCGGCCGACCAGGCTTTCCCGGGCGGGGCGGCCGGGGGGGCCGTTCTCCTCGATGCGCGCCCGCCGGAACCCCCCCGCCTTCAGGGACTGGCGCACCACGGCGAGGAGCTCCCGCACGTCGAAGGGCTTGAGCACGTAGTCGAAGGCGCCCTGCTTGGTCGCCTCGATCGCATCCTCCGTCGTCCCGTAGGCGGTCATGAGGATGACGGGCAGCTTGGGCTCCCGGCGGCGGATGGCCCCGAAGAGCTCGAGCCCGTTGCCGTCGGGCAGCCGCAGGTCGAGAAGCACGAGGTCCGGGGGGCGCTGTTCGACCCGTTGCAGGCCCTCCTCCGCCGTGGCGGCGGTCTCCACGCGGTAGCCCTCCGCGGCGAGCAGCCGCCGCAGGTTGCGCAGCAGCTCCGCTTCGTCGTCGACCAGGAGGATGCGGGACATGGCCTTCCTCCGTAAGGGCCGGGCGCGGGGCGCGCGGCGATGCCGCACCCCTGCCGGGTCAGGGTCCCCCGGGCCGCTCCCCGAACAGCTCGTCCTGCAGGCGCGCGAACACGGCCTCGCCCTGGATCGGGGCGGCGAGCCGGCCTTCGGCGAAGGCCCGGTAGCGTTCGAGCGCGGCCGGGTCCCCCGCGGCGAAGTCCTCCGCGACGAAGCCCAGGGCGGGACGGTCCGGGACAAAGAAGACCGCCGGGCCGAGGACCGTTTCGCCGGCCGCCCCAAGGCGGAGGCGCGCGAAGACCTCGGCCTGCGGCGAACGGAAGGGGTCGGGAGGCGTCTTCCAGCCGAGGAGCTCGGCAAAGAGCGCGAGCGCCTCTTCGACCCCGGGAAGGTAGCGGCCCTCCCAGGAGGCGATCCCGTCGCGCCGCAGGTCCTCGATGTCTTCGCGGCGCCAGGAGAGGTCGAGGCGCGCGAGGCAGGCCGCGCGGATCGCCTCAAGGGAATCGTGCTTGCGGCTTCGCTTGACGTCGCCGTCCCTCAGGATGCGCACGATGTTCCGCGGGCGGACCATCTCGGCCACCTCCGGGCTCTTGCGCAGGGCGACGTCCGCGACGGTCGTGCGGTAGATCGGAAGCTCGTTGTCGAGAACGACGATCGTCTTGACCGGCCCGGGGGTGTCCTCCACGAAGAGCTCGAGGTCACGGACCCGCTGGGGGAGGAAGGGGGAGAGGGCGAGCAGCTCCCGCAGGGCCTCCCGGTCCAGGCGGGATGGGCTCCCGTCGGGTCCGAGGCTCCGGCGCACGCGATCGGCCAGGCGCTCGATGCGGATCTTGGTCCGCAGATTCTCGCGGAAGCCCATCGCACCCCCCTCGCCGGCGGCGGGAGAACCCGGCCGATCTTCTACCACGAGGCGCCCCCGATGTAAATTGACCCCCGCCGGCGGGCACGGTATAGCAGAAAAAAACGCGAAGACGGCCCCGGCCGGTCCCCCGCCTGCCGGGGTCCGGAGGATCCCATGGAGGAATTCGCCACCCTGAGCTACGGGGGCCGCGAGGTGCGGCTTCCGGTGATCGTCGGCTCCGAGGGCGAGCGGGCGATCGACATCACGCGGCTGCGGGAGCGGACCGGGCTCATCACCCACGACCCGGGCTTTGCGAACACCGGCTGCTGCCGCAGCGCCATCACCTTCGTGGACGGCGAGCGGGGCGTTCTCCGCTACCGGGGGATCCCCGTCGAGGAGCTCGCCGCCCACTCCACCTTCAAGGAAACCGCCTTCCTCCTCGTGCACGGCCGGCTGCCCTCCCCCAGGGAGCTCACGCGCTTCTCGGTCCTCCTGAACGACCATTCGCTCGTCCACGAGGACATGAAGATCTTCTACCAGAACTTCCCCCGATCCTCGCACCCCATGGGGATTCTCTCCTCCATGGTGAACGCCCTGCGCAGCTTCTACCCCGAGCTGCAGAACCTGGAGGAGGAGGTCAACGTCACCGTGACGCGGCTCCTCTCCAAGGTGCGCACCATGGCCGCGATGTCCTACAAGATCTCCCGCGGCCACACCGTGGTCTACCCCCGGCCGGACCTCACCTATTGCGCGAACTTCCTCAACATGATGTTCTCCACGCCGGTGCGGCCCTACGAGATCGACCCCGAGGTCGTGCGCGCGCTCAACGTCTTTCTCATCCTGCACGCGGACCACGAGCAGAACTGCTCGACCGCGGCCGTGCGCCTGGTCGGCAGCGCGCGGGTGAACCTCTACGCCGCGATCTCCTCCGGGATCGCCGCCCTGTGGGGGCCCCTGCACGGCGGGGCCAACCAGGCCGTGATCGAGATGCTCGCGGCGATCCGCGGCGAAGCGGGCGGGGTGCGCAAGGCCCTGGCGCGCGCCCGGGATCCCGCGGACCCCTTCCGCCTCATGGGCTTCGGCCACCGCGTCTACAAGACCTACGACCCGCGGGCGAAAATCCTCAAGGAGGTGGTGCACGGGCTGCTCGATCGGCTCCGGCTCGAGGACCCGCTGCTCGACTGCGCGCGCGAGCTCGAGGAGGCCGCGCTCCAGGACCCCTGGTTCGTCGAGCGCCGGCTCTACCCCAACGTCGACTTCTACAGCGGGATCCTGCTCCGCGCGATCGGGATCCCGACGAACATGTTCACCGTGCTCTTTGCGATCGGCCGGCTTCCGGGCTGGATCGCCCAGTGGAAGGAGAGCCTCGAGGACCCCGAGGGCCGCCTGTGGCGGCCGCGGCAGATCTACGTCGGACCCACCGAGCGGCGCTACGTGCCCATCGAAGCGCGCTGAACCCGGCCCGGGAGGCGCCCGGGCCGAACACCCTGAAGCGGGGGACTCCCCCGGGGAGGAAGCGGATCATGCGGATCGGAGTGCTCAAGGAGATCAAGACCAAGGAGAACCGGGTGGCCATGACGCCGGCCGGGGTCGAGCAGCTGGCGGCGCGCGGCCACGAGGTGCTCGTCGAGGCCCGCGCCGGGGAGGGCTCCGGGTTCGCCGACGTGCAATACGAGAAGGCGGGCGCCCGGATGTGCCGCACCGCACGGGAGATCTACGAGGCCTGCGCCATGATCATGAAGGTGAAGGAGCCGCTTGCCGCGGAGTACCCGCTGCTCAGGCGCGGGCAGGTGGTGTTCACCTATTTCCACTTCGCCGCCTCCGAGGAGCTCACCCGCGCCGTGATCGCCTCGCGCTGCGTCGCCGTCGCCTACGAGACGGTGACGCGGCCGAACGGCAGTCTCCCGCTGCTCACCCCGATGAGCGAGGTCGCCGGCAAGATGGCCGTGCACGAGGGGGCGAAGTACCTCGAGAAGACCTACGGCGGGAAAGGGAAACTCCTGGGCGGTGTCCCGGGCGTGGACACCGGCACGGTGCTCATCCTGGGCGGCGGCACCGTCGGCATCAACGCCGCCAAGATCGCCTGCGGGCTCGGGGCCAAGGTCTACCTTCTCGACACCAACCTCGAGCGCCTGCGCTACCTCTCCGACGTGATGCCGCCCAACTGCTTTCCGATCGTCTCCAGCCCCGCCAACATCCGCCGCTACCTGCCGGAGGCGGATCTCGTGATCGGCGCGGTCCTCATCCCCGGGGCGGCCGCCCCGCGGCTGGTCACGCGCGAGATGCTCAAGCTGATGAAAAAGGGGACCGTGATCGTCGACGTGGCGATCGACCAAGGCGGCTGCGTGGAGACCGCGCGGCCCACGACGCACGACGACCCGATCTACGAGGTGGACGGCGTCATCCACTACTGCGTGGCCAACATGCCGGGGGCGGTGTCGATGACCTCGACCATCGCGCTCACCAACGCGACCCTGCCCTACGCGGTCGAGATCGCCGACAAGGGGATCCGCCGGGCGGCGCTCGAAAACCCCGAGATCGCCCACGGGATCAACATCTTCGAGGGCAAGGTGACCCACCGGGGGGTGGCCGAGGCGTTCGGCCTGCCCTACACGGAGGTGGCGAAGGCGCTCGGGCCGTTGCGGAAGAAGCGCCCCGGGGGGGCGCGCTAGGCCTTGCGCACGGGCTTTTTTTCGAGCGCCAGGCGCAAAACCTCGCTCATCCGCTCCACGAAGTGGAAGCGGATCTGCCGCTGGACCTTTTTGGGGATGTCCTCGAGGTCCTTCTGGTTCTCCTTGGGGAGCAGGACGGTCTTGATGCCCGCGCGGTGGGCGGCGAGCACCTTCTCCTTGATCCCGCCCACCGGCAGGACCAGCCCGCGGAGCGTGATCTCGCCCGTCATGGCGAGATCCTTCACCACGCGCCGCCCGGTGAGGAAGGAGACGAGCGCCGTGAGCAGCGTCACCCCGGCCGAGGGGCCGTCCTTGGGGATGGCCCCGGCCGGGATGTGGATGTGGATGTCGAGGTTGTCGAAGAGGCTGTCCTTGACCCCGATCCGGGCGGCGTTGCTGCGGACGTAGCTCAACGCCGCCTGGGCCGACTCCTTCATCACGTCGCCGAGCTGGCCGGTCAGGATCAGCCGGTCCTTGCCCTTCATCCCCGTCGCCTCCACAAAGAGCACATCCCCGCCCGCCTGGGTCCAGGCGAGCCCGACGGCGACCCCGGGCATGGCGGTCCGCGTGCGCAGCTCCCCCGTGAAGCGCACCGGCCCCAGGTATTTCGTCACCTGGGGGATCTGGATCACCTCGCCGGCGGCGGACCCCTCGGCGATCTTGGTGGCGACCCCGCGGCAGATCGCCCCGATCTCGCGCTCGAAGTTGCGCAGCCCCGCCTCGCGCGTGTAGCCGTTGATGATGTGGCGCAGCGCCCCGCGGGTGAAGCGGATCTGCTCGGGGCTGAGGCCGTGGGCTTCGCGCTGCCGGGGGATCAGGTGCCGCTCGGCGATGTGGACCTTCTCGTCCTCGGTGTAGCCGAGGAGCTGGAGCACCTCCATGCGGTCGCGCAGGGCGGGGGGGATCGGGTCGAGGAGGTTGGCGGTGGCGATGAACATGACCTTCGAGAGGTCGAAGGGCACGTCCAGGTAGTGGTCCTGGAAGGAGTGGTTCTGCTCGGGGTCGAGCACCTCGAGCAGGGCGGCCGAGGGGTCGCCGCGGAAGTCCGCGCCCAGCTTGTCGATCTCGTCCAGCATGAAGACCGGGTTGTTCGAGTCGGCGCGGCGGATGCCCTGGATGATCCGGCCGGGCAGCGCGCCGACGTAGGTGCGGCGGTGGCCGCGGATCTCGGCCTCGTCGCGCACGCCGCCGAGCGACATGCG
>DYEU01000032.1 GCA_020725555.1 Desulfatibacillum sp. | reverse complement strand
GTGCGAGGTCTTGAGCGAGCGCCACCCCGTGCGCGTGCGGCGGCTCGGCGTCCCCGACCGCTTCGGGGAGGTGGCCGACCAGGACTACCTCTTCGACAAGCACGGCTTCGGCCCGCGGCACATCGTGCTGGCCTGCCGCGAACTCGCCCGCCGCGCTCCCTGAGCCGGAGCGCCTCACGACGGGACCGGGCAGGACTCCGGCCCGCGAGCCTCCCTTGCCGCCTGCGCCCGCTCGTCCCAGAGGCGGACCAATTCCCCTTTTTGTTTTTCGAAGAGCAGCGCCTGCTCCTCGACCAGCGCCTCGGCCTCCTCGGAGGACAGGGTCCAGGTCTCGCGCACGAAGGAGGCGACGCGGGCGAAGTAGAGGGGGGTCAGCATGTCGAGGAGCTTGCCGCGGTTCACGGTCCAGGCGTGGAAGGTGGCCGCGATCTCGTAGAGGATGCGCACCCAGGACTCGGTGGGCAGGTGGAAGTCCGGCGCCTGGCGGCAAGCCGCGGCGGTGATCTCCCGGAAGCTCTCCGCGTCGAAGATCTCGCGCCAGAGGGCCGAGAATTGCTGGTAGCCGGTCTTGAAGAGCTCGACGAGGAGCTCGAGGTTCACCTGGACCGGCTCCGGCTCGACCGCCCCCTCGAAGCCGAAGGTCGCCACCGGCTCGCTCCCCCGGACCTCGCGCCAGTGGCTTTCGTAGCGCTCCATGAGCGAAAAGAGCGCCGAGAGGACCTGCCGGAACATGGGCCCGAGGTGCTGCCCCGGGTCTTTCCCGTCATGGATCTTGACCCCCAGGTTCGACTGGCAGATGCGGAAGCCCTGGGTGACCGCGGTCGTCGTCATCCAGATGTCGATCCCGAAGCGGGCGACGTCGGTCAGCCAGACGTCCTGGTCGGCGTAGAAGCGGGCCGTCTCGCGGGAGATGGCGAAGTCGCCGCCGATCGGCTGGCGGATGCGTTTGCCGTAGAGCGCGCGGGTGAGGTTGTAGACGATGTTGTTGGTGATCGTCCCGTCGTATTTGTGGCGCAGGTAGACGGGGGCGACGAACTGGAACCCGCCCTCGAGCACGGGGTCGATCAGGTATTTCACCCAGTCGGGCGTGATGCTGCGCAGGTCGGCATCCACCATGGCGCAGACCTGGACCTTGAGCCGGCTGGCCGCTTCGAACACCGAGCGCAGCGCCGTCCCCTTGCCCGCCGGGCCGCGGTAGATCGAGACGATCTTCTCCTGCCAGGGCTTGAGCTGGAATTCCTTGGCCGCCTCGCGGGTGTCGTCGGTGGAGCCGCCGTCGGCCACGAAAATGACGGAGCGCTTTCCGCCATAATGGCGCGCCAGCCCGTGGCTCACCATCTGGATCACGTGGGCGATGGTCTTCTCGTTGTTGTAGCAGGGGATCCCGACCAGGATGTCGGCCGAGTCGATTTCCTCGATCCGCTTGGCGGTGTAGCCCCGGAGCGCGGTGTCGTAGTGCATGGCATCCTTCCTTTCTGGCGGGGGGTCGGCGGCCCCGAGCGCCGCGTTCCCCCCGGAAGCGGGTCAGCCGGTGTCCCGGGGATTGCGATAGCGCTTGGGGCACGCGCGGCAGACGGGGTCGGGGTCGCCCGCCGTGAGCCGCTCCCGGAAGCGCCGGAAGCCCTCCTTCTCCCAGATCGCGACCGGATCCTCCGCGCGCAGATCGCCGAAGAGGAGCCGCCGCCCTTCGAGGGCCCCGGCCGGCACGTTGCGATAGACGCAGGGCGAGACCGTCCCGTCGGCGGCGACGAAGACGGTCCGGTCGATCCGTTCGCGGCAGGAGGCGCCCCGGATCTCGCGGACGGCCAGCGCGTAGTCGAAGGCAAGTCCGCGGGCGGCCGCCGCGGCCGCCGCCCGGGAGAGGACGTCCTCGGCGCGGGCGATCTTCTCCACCTCGCCCGGCAGGATCGCCTCCGCGGCCAGCTTCGGGTCGGGGAGGAAGTCGAGGGTCGAAACCACCGCCGCGTGCACGCCGAGCCGTTCCATGAGCGCCGGCAGCCCGGCCACGGAGTCGAGCGCGGAGTAGAGGAGGAGGTAGGCGAAATGAATCTCCAGGTGCACGGCCTGCCGTCTTTTCCGCTCCGCCTGCAGGGTCTCGACCGCCTGCAGCACCCGGTCCAGGCCGACCCCGCAGCGCGCGGCCTCGTGGGTCGCGGGGTCGCAGCCGGCGAGCGAGAAGGCCACGATGTCGATGCCGCTGGCGACGATCCGGCGGGCGGTCTCCGCATCCAGGCGCAGCCCGCAGGTCGTGGTGGACACCTGGCAGCCGGCCCGGCGCGCAAGCTCCGCGAAGGTGAAAAACTCCGCGTTGAGAAGCGGCTCCCCCCAGCCCTGGAGATGCACGCGCTGGCTCTTGCGCATGAGCGGCCAGAGGCGGCCGAAGGTGTCGCGGTCGAGGTCGCGGCCGCGCCAGGAGTCCCGGAACACCGTGCGGGGACAGTAGAGGCAGCGGCCGGGGCAGCGCGAGCTCACCTCGACCTGGAGGCAGGCGAGAGGCCGCCGGAGCCCGAAGATCGCCTCCTTCACCGTCTCCCGCAGCCCGGGGGACGGAAAGCGGCGGAGAAACGCCTCGTCGACTACCCATCCCATAGCCGCCTCCGCAAACGCGTGAGGATGCCGCCCCTCCGGCCGGCCTGCGGGCGACCGGGCGCCCAGCTCGTCTCGATGCAGGGCAGGAAGGCCGCGGCCCCCCACTTGCGCTTGAAAAAGGCGATGCCGCCGTTCACCCCCAGCCCGAGGTTCACCCGCACATGGCCCCGGCGCTCGGCCTCGGCGACGAGCGCGGCGAGCACGAAATCGGCGCTCCCCGGGGGGGCGAGGTCTTTGTCGCGGAAACAGAAGAGAAAACAGGCCGTCGTGAGCGGCGAAAACTCGCCCACGGCGAAGGCGGCAAGCCTTCCGTCGGCAAGGCGCGCCGAAAAGAGCCGGGCCTCCGGGCAGGTCTCGAGCACCCGGGGGATGCGCCTGAAGATGCGGCGCGTCCCCTCCGCGAGCTCGCGCTCCTGCAGGTAGCGCGCGACCAGCTCGGCATGCTCCCGGCCGAAGGGCCCTTCCGTTTCCAGGACGAGCTCGCGCGCCGCCCGGCGCAGCAGGCTGCGCAGCTTCGGCTCCCGCGGCGGGGCGGGAAGCGCAAGGGCGAAATAGGCGTCCTCGCGGCTTTCCGCCGCCGGCGGGGCCTGGGTCGGCCGCGCCGGGCCGAGCACGGTGATCCGGCCGAGTCCCGGGGAGGAAAGCGCCTCCTCCACCGCTCGGGACATGCGGGCCTCGTCGCGAGGGTCCTCGAGCGGGTAGCCGACCAGGACGATCCGCTCCCCGCTGCGGTAGCCCACGCAGGAGCCGAACAGCGACGGCGCCGCCTCGGAGACGGCGCGCACGTAGGCGATCACCTGCTCGGGGACGACCGCCCCGGCCGTGACCCGCTCGAGCCGGTCGGGGCCGATCATCGCACCTTCCGCACGCGGAAGCCGGCCTCGGCCAGCAGGCCGCGGAGCCCGATCAGGTGGGCGGAGCCCACGAGCACGGCGGCCCCCCCCTGTTCGAGGTAGGGCCGCATGCGCTCGAGGAAGCGGGCGTCGCGGCGGTGGATCACAAGCTCGGTGCGCGTCGGGAACTCGATGCTCGTCCCGAAGAGGCGCTCCACCTCGCCCCGGAGGTAGTGGCGCTCGTAGCGCCGCATCATGCGCCCCCAGCGGCGGCAGCCGCGCAGGAAGTTGACGATCCGCGCCAGCGGAATGCCCTCCAGGGTCGCGAGCTGCTCCTCGATCCGTTCCAGGGCGACCACGGCCTTGCCCATCTCCCGGGCGATCCGCCAGGCCTCGAGATCGACCGACTCCTTCCACCCCTTGCGGGCGACAAAGGCGGTCCACAGGGAGAAAAAGGCGTACCACGGCCGCGTCACGGCGAGCAGCCCGCGCACGTCGGGCGGGTCGGGGTGCTCGAGGCCGAAGAAGCGCGCCCATCTCCCCCGGGGACCGCAGACCACGCGCTCGAGCCGTGCGGTCTCCCCTTCGTCGAGCAGCGCCGCCAGCCGGGGTCCGTCCGGCTCGGGTGCCCGCCCGCAACGGGCCACGCGCTCGAGGCTTGCCGGGTCGAGCGGGCCCTCGAAGAGGACCGTCTCCACCTCCTCGAAGAGCCGGCGGAAGGAGCGCTCGAAGCTGAAGCCGAAGAAATGGGCCGTCCCGCCGATGAAGGAGCGCCGCCCGCCGCGCTCGACTTCCCAGAGCATCGCAAACCGCCGCTGGCGCGGGAGGCTCGCGAGAAACTCCTGCCGGGAGACGGGCTCCCGCGGCAGTCTAGCAAGGCCGAGGGCGAGATCGCCGAGCTCCCCGCGCCAGCCGCCCCCCTCGCGCCAGGCGGCCATCTCGTAGGCCGGGCCGGGCCGCGCCCCCCACTTCGTCTTGAAACGGCGGATCCCCTCGTTCACCCCCAGCCCGAGGTGCAAAAACGCCTTGCCCTCGCGCCGCGCGCCGCGGATCATCTCCCGGAAGAGGAGGTCGGTCGCGTGCGGGGTGTAAGGCTCGCGCGCGTGTGCGCCGAGGAGGTAGCTCGTGAAGCGCCGCGGGGCGCGGTCGATGAGCAGGCAGGCGGCGATGCGGCCCTCGGGGTCGCGGGCGCTGAGAAGCGATAACCCCGGGACCCGCCCCAGCACGGCGGGGGTGCGGGCGTAGAGCTCGCGCACCCGCGGCGGGAGATCGACGCGGCCGAGAAACTCGGCCCACAGGCGGCGGTGGCCGGGGCCGAAGGCCTGCGACTCCTCGACCGCGAGACGGGCCGCTGCGCGCTCGGCGAGCCGCTCGAGGCGCGGCGGAAGCGGGGTGTCGGCGTCCAGGACGTAATACCGGTCCGCTTCCACGCGGCGCTCGGCCAGCCGTGGGGGAAGCCGCGGGGCGATGGCCCAGCAGTCGCGGGCGCGGGTTGAGGCCAGGGCTGCGGCGAGCGCCTCCTCGAAGTCGCCCTCCCCGCCCCCGCCGTCGAGTGGGTAGCCCACAGCGATCAGCCAGTCCTCGGCCGCGAAAAAGAGAAACCCGCCGATCGCGAGCGGCTCCCCCCCGGAGACGGCGGCCATGAAGGACACCGAGTGCTCGGGGACGGCGGCCCGGTCGAGAATGGCGTTGACCTCGGCGGGGGACAACGAAGGGGCCCTTCCTCCAGGTGCCAGGAAACGATTGACATTCCGGCCGGCTCCCATAGTAGAACACCATCGAGCGGGCAACAACCCCGCCCAGGGAAGGAGACTCCCTGGGCTCTTCCGCACCGCCTAGCGATTCCGCCGGGGGATCGCCCCCGGAGCGCAGCGCAGGCCCCGACGGCCCGCCGCCCCGCTTGCGTCCCCCGCCGACGGCCCATGTCGGCGATCCGCTCCGCACCTCCGCGGCGTTGCGGTTGAGCCCCGCCGCGAATCGGTCTAAGAGAAACCCTACCGGAGGCTCTTCCGGCAACCCGTACCGAAGGGAGAGGGGTCATGAAGCGACGCATCGACTGGAGGCCCTACGTCGCCGGCGCACTGGTCGGGGTGCTGGCGACCGTTTCCGTCGTGGTCACGACCCGGGTTCTTGGGAAAACTCACTTCCTGGGGGCTTCGACCACCTTCGTGCGCGCCGCGGGGTTCGTGGAACAGGCGGCGGCCCCCGACCACGTGCGGCAGAACCCTTACTTCGCCAAGGAAAAAATCAAGATCGACTGGCAATTCATGCTGATTGCCGGAATCTTCATCGGCGCGCTCGCCGCCTCGATTCTCGACGGGAGCTTCCGCCTCGAGGCGGTGCCCCCGATCTGGCGCGAGCGCTTCGGAGACAGCGTCGCGCTTCGCGCCGCGGGCGCTTTTCTGGGCGGGATCGTCGCCATGTTCGGCGCGCGCATGGCCGACGGCTGCCCGAGCGGCCACGGCCTGAGCGGGCTGATGCAGCTTTCGGTCAGCGGGTTCATCGCGCTCGGCTGCTTTTTCGGGGCCGGGGTGCTCATGGCCGCCTGGGTCTACGGCGGGAAAGGAGGCCGCCGATGAGCGAGCATTGGCTGGGTTTGATCACGGGGATCGCCTTCGGCGCCCTTCTCCAGCAGGGCCGGGTGCTGCGCTTTGAAAAGCAGGTGGCGGCCATGCGCCTGGAGGACATGACCATCCTCAAGTTCATGATGTCCGCGATCCTCGTCGGGATGGTCGGCATCCACGCCGCGGTGGCGCTCGACCTCGCCGCCCTCAGCCCCAAGGCCACCCAGCTCGGCGCGAACGTGCTGGGCGGCATCCTCTTCGGCCTGGGCTGGGCGGTGATGGGCTTCTGCCCGGGGACCTCGGTCGGCGCGGTGGCCGAGGGCCGCTGGCATGCGCTCTTCGCCATCCTGGGGATGATGGTCGGGGCGGCCCTTTACGCCGAGGCCTACCCGCGGCTGGAAAAGACGCTCCTGGCCTGGGGGAATCTCGGCAAGATCACCCTGCCGGGCGTGCTCGGCCTCTCCCCCTGGGCCGTGATCCCCGCCGTGGCCGCGGTGTTCCTGCTGTGCTTTGTGTTTTTCGAGAAACAGGGGCTCTGACCCATGACGCCGAACCCACGGGAAGCCATCGGCCGCCGCAAAACCGAGCTCGACACCCCTTGCCTCCTCATCGATCTCGACCGCCTGGACGAGAACCTCCAGAAGATGCAGGGGCGGGTGAAGGCGGCGGGCAAGGCGCTGCGGCCCCATGCCAAGACGCACAAATGCTCCACCCTCGCCAAGATGCAGATCGCCAACGGCGCGATCGGCACCTGCGCGGCCAAGATCGCCGAGGCCGAAGCCCTCGTCACGGCCGGGATCTCCGGGGTCCTCCTCACCGGGCCCGTGGCCGGCCGCACCAAGGCCGACCGGCTGGTCGCGCTCCTCGAGCGGGCGCCCTTTCTGATCGCCGTCGTCGACGACCCCGCGGGGATCGAGCTCTTGGAAGCCCGCCTCGCGGCGGCCGGCCGCCGCCTCGACGTGCTGCTCGACCTCGACGTCGGCCAGCACCGCACGGGGGTGCCCCCCGCCCGCGCCGCGGCGCTTGCGGAAACGATTCTGGCTTGCCCCCACCTCAGGCTGCGCGGCGTGCAGGCCTACGCCGGCCACCTGCAGCACATCCCCCGCTACGCGGACCGCAAGCTCGCCTCGCGCGAGGCCCTGCGGCAGGCCGCGGCCGTGTTCCGCGAGCTCCGGGAGCGCGCGTCCTCCTGCGACATCTTCAGCGGCTCCGGCACCGGCACGGCGCGCATCGATCTCGCCATCCCCGAGCTGACCGAGCTTCAGGCCGGGTCCTACGCCCTCATGGACGCCGAGTACCTCGCCATCGAATCGGCCGACGGCTCGGAAGAAGCCGACTACACCCCGGCACTCACCCTGCTCACCACGGTCGTGAGCGGCCCCCACGGCCGGCAGGTGACCGTGGACGCGGGGCTCAAGGCGATCTACCGCGACGGCGGAAAGCCGCGGGTGATCCACCCCGATTACCGCCGCCTGCAGTACGAGTGGTTCGGCGACGAATACGGCCGCCTCGTCGCCCCGGACCGCGCCTGCCTGCTGCCCGCGCCGGGGACGGTGCTCGAGCTCATCGTCTCGCACTGCGACCCGACGGTGAACCTCTTCGACCAGTTTCTCGTCACGCGGGCCGAGCGGGTGATCGACGTCTGGCCGATCGACCTGCGCGGCCGCTGCCAGTGAGCCGAGAAGGGGAACCCCACCGTGCGCTGGCGGAGCCTCTTCGGCGACCGGAAACCCGTGATCGCCTGCATCCACCTGCCCCCGCTTCCCGGGTCCCCGCGCTACGCCGGAAAGATCGGCCGCGTCTACGACGCCGCCCTGGAGGAGGCCGCGCTGTTCCGCCGAGCGGGGGTGGAGGGGTTGCTCGTCGAGAACTTCCGCGACACCCCTTTCTTTCCGGACCGGGTTCCCCCCGAGACCGTGGCCGCGATGGCCGCGGTGACGCGCGAGGTGGTCCGCGCCGCGGGCCTCCCGGTCGGGGTGAACGTCCTGCGCAACGACGCCCTGGCCGCCCTCGCCGTCGCCACGGCCGCCGGGGCGCACTTCATCCGCGTGAACGTGCACCTGGGGGCCGCCGTCTGCGATTCGGGGATCCTCGAGGGGAAAGGCCACGAGACGCTGAGAAGGCGGGCCGCCCTCAAATCCCCGGTCCTCGTCTTCGCCGACCTGCGCGTCAAGCACGCCGCCCCGCTCGCCCCGCGGGGTCTCGCCGCCGAAGCGCGTGATCTCGCCGAGCGCGGGCTCGCCGATGCGCTGATCGTCACCGGCGAGCGCACCGGCGCCGCGGCGGACCCGGCGGAGCTGGAGGACGCCTGCAAGAACACGCGCCTTCCGGTCCTCGTCGGAAGCGGCCTCACGCCGGAAAACCTCGCGCGCTTCTATGCGCGGGCCCAGGGGTTCATCGTGGGCAGCTGCTTCAAGAGGGGCGGAAGGGCCGAAGGCCGCGTGGCGGAGGGCCGCGTGCGGGCCTTCCTGCGGCGGCGGGCGGAGCTCGAGGGGGCGGCCTCAACCCCGTGACCGGCGGGGCCGCCGCGTTCAGCCGAGGTCGGGCTCGATCTGCAGCGTGTCGTTGAAGCGGTTGACGAGGTTGGCCAGGCCGATGACCAGGACCAGCTCCACGATTTCCGCCTCGTCGTAATACGTGCCCAGCCACTCGAGCACCGAGGCGTCCACGGCCGCCGCCCCGCGGGTGACGAGGTCGGCGAAGCGGATGGTCGCCCGCTCCTTTTCGTCGTAAGCCGGGCTGCTCTGGTAGAAGCGGAGGTCCTCGATCTGCCGCTCGCTCACGCCCGCCTGACGGGCGGAGGCGCTGTGCGCTTTCATGCAATAGCGGCAGGCGTTGATGCTCGCGGTCTTGAGGTACGCCAGCTCCTTGAGGCGCGCCGGCACCTTGCCCTGGGTCATGACCGCGGTGTAGAAGGGGATGAAGGCCTTCAGGGCGGCGGGGAAGTGCGCCATGACGCCGAAGATGTTGGGCATCTTGCCGATGGCGGCGTGCATGTCGCGGTAGAGGCCTTCGAGCCCCGCATCCGCCTCGCTGCGGCTCAAGGGCTTGGGGATGGTCACGGCCGGGTCCTCCGGGCGGGATGGATTGCCGGCGGTCGAAACGCCGGTTTGCTTCCCCATACCACAGGCCTCGCGCCGGGAAAAGCGCCCGGCGGCGGGTTGAACGAGCGGCCCCTTTCTGATAGCCTGAATGGGTTCGGGCCAAGGGCGGTCTCCCCGCGGGAACCGGCCCTTGGCCCTATTTCCTGCAAGGCGCGAGGTGTGCGATGGCGGTCGATCTCAAGAATCGGCATTTCCTGAAACTGCTCGATTACACCCCCGAAGAGATCGCCTGGCTTCTCGATCTCTCCGCGCGGCTCAAGGAAGAGAAGAAAAGCGGCCGGGAACGGCCGCGGCTGGCGGGCAAGAACATCGCGCTCGTCTTCGAGAAGACCTCGACCCGCACCCGCTGCGCCTTCGAGGTGGCGGCCTACGACCAGGGGGCGCACGTCACCTACCTCGACCCCGCCGGCTCGCAGCTCGGCAAAAAAGAGTCGATCCGGGACACGGCCCGCGTGCTCGGCCGGATGTACGACGGCATCGAATACCGCGGCTTCAGCCAGGAGCGGGTCGAGGAGCTCGCGCGCCACGCCGGGGTGCCCGTCTGGAACGGGCTCACCGACGCCTTTCATCCCACCCAGGCGCTCGCCGACCTCCTCACCATGCGCGAGCACGCGGGGCGTCCGCTCTCCGAGATCGCCTTCGCCTTCCTGGGCGACGGCCGCAACAACGTCGCCAACTCGCTTCTCGTCGCCGCGGCCAAGATGGGCATGGACTTCCGGGTGGTCGCCCCCGCGGCGCTGCAGCCCGCGGACGCCCTCCAGCGCACCGTCGCGCCCATCGCCGAGGCAAGCGGCGCCCGGATCACGGTCACCTCCGCGGTCGCGGAAGGGGTGCGGGGCTGCGATTTTCTCTACACCGACGTCTGGGTCTCGATGGGCGAGCCCGAAAGCGTCTGGGAGGAGCGGATCCGCCTGCTTGCCCCCTACCGCGTGGACGGGGCCGCGCTCGCCGCGACCGGGAACCCGCGCTGCAAGTTCCTCCACTGCCTGCCTGCGTTTCACGACCGCCACACGGAAATCGGCGAGGCCATCTACCGGCGCTTCGGCCTGGAGGCGATGGAGGTGACCGACGAGGTCTTCGAGTCGCCCGCCTCGATCGTGTTCGACCAGGCCGAAAACCGCCTGCACACCATCAAGGCGATCCTCATCGCCACGCTCTGCGGGGCCGCCTGAAGACGATGGACCCGAAGCTCGTCCTGATCGCCCTCGGCGGCAACGCCCTCATCCGCAAGGGGCAGCGCGGCACGGCCGAGGAGCAGTTCGCCAACCTGAAAATCCCCATGCGCCAGATCGCGCGCCTGTCGCGCACCCACCGCCTCGTGATCACCCACGGCAACGGCCCCCAGGTGGGCAACCTGCTGCTGCAGCAGGAGAGCTGCCGCGAGGTGCCGAGCATGCCGCTGGAGATCATCGTCGCCATGACCCAGGGCCAGATCGGCTACATGATCGAGTCCTCGCTCGACGAGGCGCTCATGGAAATCGGGGTCATGACCGAGCAGCTCTTCGTTTCGCTCATTTCCTACGTCGTCGTCGACCCCGAGGACCCCGCCTTCCGCAACCCCACCAAGCCGATCGGGCCCGTCTACACCGAGGAGGAGGCCCGCCGGCTGCCCTACCCCACGGTGCGGACCGAGAAGGGCTTTCGCCGCGTCGTCGCCAGCCCGCGGCCGCTCTCGATCGTCGAGCACCGCGAGATCAAGCATCTGCTGGCGGCGGGGTTCATCGTCATCTGCTGCGGCGGCGGGGGCATTCCCGTGGTGCGCGGGGAGCGCACCTTCCGCGGGGTCGACGCCGTGATCGACAAGGACCTCGCCAGCGCCGTGCTGGCCGCCGACATTCCCGCCGACCTCTTCGTCATCGCCACCGATGTCCCGGGGGTCTGCCTCGACCACGGGACCCCCCAGGCCCGCCTGCTGACCGAGGTGCGGGCGGAGGAGCTCGCGCGCCATCACGCCCGGGGGCAGTTTCCCGCGGGCTCCATGGGCCCCAAGGTGGAGGCGATCCTGCAGTTCCACCGCAAAACCGGAAACCCCGGGGTCATCTGCCGCCTGGAGGAGATCGAGGCGGCCGTCCGCGGCGAGGCGGGGACCCGGGTCGTCGCCTGAGGGGAAACCGAACGATGCCACGCCGGAAGGTGATCATCCTGGGCGCCGCCGGGCGCGATTTCCACAACTTCAACGTCCGCTACCGCGACGACCCCGCCTGCGAGGTCGTGGCCTTCACCGCGGCCCAGATCCCCGAGATCGCCGGCCGGCGCTACCCCGCCGCCCTCGCGGGGAAGCGCTACCCCCGGGGGATCCCCATCTTCCCCGAGGAGGAGCTCGAGTCCCTCATCGGCCGCTTCGGGGCCGACGAGTGCGTCTTTGCCTACAGCGACGTCTCCTGCCAGCACGTGATGGACGTGGCCGCGCGCGTCCAGGCGGCGGGCGCGAGCTTCACGCTGCTTGGCCCGCGCGACACCATGCTCGAGAGCCGCAAGCCCGTCATCGCGATCGGCGCCGTGCGCACCGGCTGCGGCAAGAGCCAGACCGCGCGCCGGGTGATCGAGCTTTGCCTCGCCCGCGGCTGGAAGGTGGTCGCCGTGCGCCACCCGATGCCCTACGGGGATCTCCGGCGGCAGCGGGTGCAGCGCTTCGCCGTCCCGGCCGACCTCGACCGCCACCGCTGCACGATCGAGGAGCGCGAGGAGTACGAGCCGCACATCGCGCGCGGCAACGTCGTCTACGCCGGGGTCGATTACGCGGAGGTGCTGCGGGCCGCGGAGAACGACCCGCAAGGCTGCGACGTCATCGTCTGGGACGGCGGCAACAACGACTTCCCGTTCTTCCGGCCGGACCGGATGATCACCGTCGTCGACCCCCTGCGCCCCGGCCACGAGCGGCTCTACCACCCGGGCAACGTCACCCTGCGGCTCGCCGACGCCGTGGTGATCAACAAGATCGACAGCGCCCCGCCGGAAGGCATCGAGGCCGTGAGGCAGAGCATCGCCCGCGACAACCCGCGCGCGGTGGTGATCGAGGCGGCCTCGGTGATCGCGGTCGACAACCCCGCGGTGATCCGCGGCAAGCGCGTGCTCGCCGTGGAGGACGGCCCGACCCTCACCCACGGCGAAATGACCTTCGGGGCGGCGGTCGTCGCCGCGCGCAAGTTCGGCGCCGCGGCCCTCGTCGACCCGCGGCCCTTCCTCGTGGGCACGCTGCGCGAGACCTTCCGCACCTACCCCGGGATCGGCTCCGTGCTGCCGGCCATGGGCTACGGGCGGCGGCAGCTTCGGGATCTCGCGGCGACGATCCGCCGCACCGATTGCGACGCCGTCGTCATCGGGACCCCGATCGACCTCGCCCGCCTCATCCCCATCGGCCGGCCCGCGACCCGCGTCCACTACCGCCTCCAGGAGATCGGCAGCCCCGACCTGGAGGCCGTGCTCGCGGACTTCCTGCGCGGCCGGGGCGGGCCCCGCCGCCGGGGGGCGACCCCCTCCCGCCGAAAGGACCCCCGATGCTGACGCGGATCGCCTTCGTGGCCATCGGCGCCCTGGGAACGGGCCTGTGGAACGTCTTCATCTCCGCCGCCTCGCGGCAGATGCACCCGCTGCTCGGGGCCCTCATCACCGAGATCACCGCCTTTTCCGCGGGGCTGCTCATCTTTCTGCCCACGCTGCGCGCGGGGCGGCCGGAGGCCTCGGCCCAGGCCGTGCTGCTCTGCGCCGGGGCGGGGCTTTCGGTCCTTTTGGCCGATTTCTTCATCCTGAAGGCCTACAAGGAGGGGCTTCCGGTCTCGATCGGCGGCCCGATCATCATCGGGGGCAGCATCCTCGTGGTGACGCTCGCGGGGGTCTTTCTCGGAGACCGCATGAGCTGGCTCAAGGCGCTCTCCATCCTGATGATCCTCTGCGGGGCCACCATCCTCGCGGGGCAGCCGCGCTGACCGCCGCGGGGGGGTTCGTCCCGCGGCGCAACGGGAGGTCGTTTCCATGAGCAAAGAGCAGACCGACATCATGGCCGTCTTCTGCGATTTCGAAAACGTGGCCCTCGGCGTGCGGGATGCGCGCTACGCCCAGTTCGACATCCGCAAGGTGCTCGAGCGGCTGCTCCTCAAGGGCACCATCGTCGTCAAGAAGGCCTACTGCGACTGGGAGCGCTACAAGGAGTTCAAGGCCACGATGCACGAGGCCGCCTTCGAGCTGATCGAAATCCCCCATGTGCGCCAGTCGGGAAAAAACTCGGCCGACATCCGGCTCGTCGTCGACGCCCTCGACCTCTGCTACACCAAGTCCCACGTGGACACCTTCGTGATCGTGAGCGGGGACTCGGACTTCTCGCCGCTCGTGAGCAAGCTGCGTGAAAACAACAAGAAGGTGATCGGCGTGGGGGTGAAGAGCTCGAGCTCGGATCTGCTGATCGCCAACTGCGACGAGTTCATCTACTACGACGACCTCGTGCGCAAGAAACAGCCGGCGCCGAAGCCCGCCCGCCGGCCCGCGCGTGCCGCAGCGGGCAAGAAGGCCGCGGCGGCCGCCGCGGCAGCCGACCCGGAAGGCGAGGAGCGCACGCGCCAGGCGCTCGCCCTGGTCATGGAGACCCTCGAGGCGCTTGCCGAGGAGCGCGGCGCGGAGGAAAAGATCTGGGGCTCGATGGTCAAGCAGGCGCTCAAGCGCCGCCGGCCCGGGTTCAACGAGTCCTACTACGGGTTCCGCTCCTTCAACCGGCTGCTCGAAGAGGCGGCCTCCCGGGGACTCCTCGAGCTCGAGCCCGACGAGAAATCCGGGGGCTACATCATCCGCCGCTTCCATCCGCAGGAATGACCCACCCCGCGCGGCGGCAGTTCTCGCGGTGGTGCCCCGCCATCCCGGGCACCGTAGAGGCGCGCGGCAGCGGAATCCGCAGGGCGGCCTCCGCGTCGCCCGGCACCCGGCAGCGCGCGAGCGCGTCGAGGTAGCCCAGATCCTCGCGGCCGATGCGCCGGGCCTCTTCCGCCGTCAGGGGGGGGCCGTGCCCCGGGATCACCCGCTCGACCCCCGCGGCCGAAAGGGCCAGCAGCCGCCGCAGCGTGCGGCGGTAGGCCTCGAGATCGTCCACGAAGGGGATCTCGAGCGGGGAAAGGTAGTCGCCCACGATCAGGGTCTCCTCCGCCCGCAAGCCGATGGCGTCGGGGGCATGCCCGGGGAGCCCGAGGACCTCGACGTCCAGATCGCCCACGTTGAAGTGGAACCCGTCCTCGAGCCCGCGCAGATCCTCCGGCCAGCGGTACCCGCCGGGCCGCTCCACGTACCACTCCCCGTCGCGCCGCCGGGCCTCTTCCAGGGCCTCGCGCGCGAGCGCTCCCTGTTCGGCCACGGCGCGAACCAGCGTGGAGGAGGCATAGACCGGCACGCCGGGAAAGGCGAAATGCCCCACCACGTGATCCCAGTGATGGTGGGTGAAGACAAGCGCCTCGACCCTCACCCCGGCCGGGATGCGGCGGCGGATCGCCTCCGCTTCCGCGGGGAAGACGCCCGGGTCGACGACGAGCGCGCTTGGCCCGCAAACCACGATCGTGCTCGTCATCTGCCAGATCACGCTCCGCACGACCTCGATCCGCGCGCGGTCCATCGTGCCCTCCTTTTCCGGCTCCGGCGGCGATTGCATTCCGAGGGTCGAACATACCCCCTGGGTGTCGGCCAGGAGGATAGCGCCGGATGATGCCGCCGTCCACGGCCTCTCCGATCCCATCCGCTCCCGGCTTTTTGCGCCCGTCGCAACCGGCGATGTTCAACTCCTGGACGTGGAGGCGGCGCGGCCGCAAGATTGCAACAAGCGCCGCACCCTCCCCCTCTGGCCATTGGATCCCCCCGCGAAACCTTCCCCAAGAGGGGCTCCCCGGCGTGAGCGGAAGAGGGTTCACCGACCTCGAAGGGGGAATCCCCGGCGGCGGGCCCGGCATGAGCCGGTCACCCGCTTGCGGGTGAGAGCAAACGAGCTTGGGGCAACGGTGCGGGTGGCTTATCCACCGCGCACCGGCAAAGGCGCTCAGGATGGGTATATCTTGCCGGAAAGCCGGAAGTGGCGCTCTGGAGAAGGCAATGCCACGAACACGGTCTTTCCCCGGCCGAGGAGAACCCTGTACCCCGAAGGAACCAACGCACTTCTGTCAGATCAGGTATGGCCTTTCACAGCTAGCGTTCGGCGTTTGCCTCCCGGTGCCTGCCGCGGGCGCCGAGTAGGCGTCACACCGTGGTTCGGTGCTGCAATCACAATCTCAGGCAACCACATCATTGGCGCAGTCGGCGATGGAAGCATGCGGAATGGAGCAGAAGCGTTTCACGGCAAGAGCAAATGCCTTCTTGGTGATCCCTCCGGCGATGGGGATGTCCCAAGTGAATTGCAGCGTGTCATTCTTGCCGACGACTGCTCTAACGATAATGTACTCGGCATTTATTCTGTTCACGGCTTGAAGGCGGAGCAACTCTGAAGCCTCCGGTTTAAAGCGAAATAACGCCAACAACCGGACTCTGTCTTTTCGTTCGTCGTTGGGGAAGACAAAACAGTTCACCCCCTCTCTCACTTTGAGATCTCCATCACTGTCAAAGGATGTTTCGATGAATGCGGCGTCCAAGACGGATTTGAGCAGCTCCTTAGATAGGTTCTCGGGCGTGATCAGCTGGTCTGTCATGTTTGTCTCCTCCTTTGGGGCTGTAGATGACCCGGCACCGATACGCGCCCCGTTTCGTATCTTCTGCCGAACGCTATCGCTCTGCACCCGCGGCGTGAGGCGCAGCCCGTTGCCTGCCGTCCGGAGGTCGGCCGCAAGGGTGAGGATCTCCTTGATCGCGGCGCCGGGCTCCTCTGGGGCCTCATGCGGATGGATGCGCCCTCCCGGCACCCCGGAGACATTCACGCCGGCCGGCTTGCCCACATGGTCCGACTGGCCTACCTCGGCAGGCGGCGGTGCCGTTATGTTCCCCCGGAGAAGGTGCGTCGCGTCTTCAGGGCTCAGCAAGACCGCCTCAAAGACACGAGAGATCTCCTGGGGCGGCCGAGGCGGCTAGCCGATCCCGCTGCGTCAGGGGCCGTTCGGGGTGAGCCTTCAGGACGCTTTCGGCACCCATACGGCGTGCGTGCCGCCTGCCCCGCGTAACACCTCGGGAATTTCGCGTCACGGTCTTTTCTGGCCCCCCAGCCGCTCAGACAAGACAAGGCTGCCTAAGGCAGATTCCACGGCGCCGGCGACGGCGATGGAGCCCGTTGGTTGGACAGCCTGACGGGTGGGATACGCTCTGATTGGTTTGGTTTCTTTTTGGTGAGGCATCAGGCTGCCTGCGCGAACGGATGAGGCAGGTTGCAATAGACCTCACCCGGGGTGCTCACGTCAAGAGCGAAGTGGCCGCGCTGTAGAGAACAGATCAGCTGTCCGCCGTTGTAGCCCATGATCTGTCCGGTTTCGTAGGCTGCCGAGGAGGTGGCCGATGAGACGGACGGAGTTGCTGCAGGCGGAGGCGGCGCGGTGGTTGGGGGTCGGTGAGCGCAGTTTTCGCCGCTCCATGCATCGCTATGAGGCGGCCTGGCCGTGGATGATGTTGCACCAGGACGGCAGTCGCCATCAATGGGTGCCGGGGGTGTACTGGGATTTGATGGTCACGATGGACGATGCGACCAACGAGCACTATTCGATGTTTTTTGTGGAGGAGGAGGGTACGGCCTCGAGTTTTCAAGGGATCCGGGAGGTGATCGAGGGGTGGGGGTTATTTTGTTCGTTATACACCGACCGCGGCAGCCACTATTGGCACACGGGGCAAGCCGGGGGCAAGGTGGACAAAGGGGCGTTGACGCAGTTTGGTCGCGCGATGCAGCAGTTAGGTATTGAGATGATCCCGGCCTATTCTCCGCAGGCCCGGGGGCGAAGTGAGCGGGCCTTTGAGACGCACCAGGATCGGTTGGTCAAGGAGCTGGCCCTGGCGGGGATCACCGAGATCGAGGAGGCCAACCGGTATCTGCGGGAGGTCTATCTGCCGGCCTATAATGCCGAGTTCAAGCGCGCCCCCCGGGACCAGGGCTCGGCTTTTGTGCCCGATCAGGGGGGTGATCTGGGGGAAATCTTATGCGAGCATCACGAGCGGGTTGTGGGCAATGACCATTGCGTGAGCTTTGCCGGCCTGAAGCTTCAGATCCCGGGGGACACCCACCGGCTGCACCATGGGCAATTTGTTCGTTCCGTAACGGAACCTTAAAATTTTCTTGACAAAGGGATTCTTTTAGACCAATATTCAACTGACTGATCAGTCAGTTTTTTGATCTCGGGTTTCGGCAGTTTAAGAAAACCGCATGTCAAAAGACGCTCCCAGCTTGGAGTCCTCGCCTTCACCCCCGTCAAAAACCATCGCCACCTGGGGGACCAGGGGTGCCCAGTGCTTTTCGCAAGTGGGCGCCCCGACCCCCCCTGTGGTGGAAAATGATTGTGATGTCAGGGCCTTTTTGAGCCTGGGGCCGGGGTTCCGTTTGCGGTCTCGGCCTGAAGGTGCATGCACCCAGCTTCTCTCTGAACCCCGGCATGAAAAGTCCCCTTGGGGCCCACACGCCGGGGGAGGCCCACATGCCGAAGAAAGCGACCGGCCCTCGAGCCGCATCCAAACGGGATGACATCCTGAAGGCGGCCACCGCGCTCTTTGCCGCCAAGGGATTTCGGGACACCACGATGGGCGAGGTGGCGGCCCGCGTGGGAGCCGCGGGAAGCACGGTCTTCTACCATTTCAAGACCAAGGAAGACATCTTTCTTGCGATCCTTGAACGCGTAGAAGAAGAAATCCGGCAGGCGCTCCACGAGCACGAGCTCCAGTTCTGCAAGCGGCCCGTCACGGGCATCGAGCGTGTACTCGCCGTGGTCGACTTCCTTCTGCGGCTGGCCGGAAGCCGTGCCGAGATTTTTCTGATCCTGCATCACCGTTTTCCCTACGAGCTTGCCGTGGCCAACCCCACGTGCCGGCAGCGGCTGGAACAAATCCACACCTTGTTCACCGGGCTCTTCGAAGAGGCGGTGCGTCTCGGTCAGGCGGAGGGATCCGTCATCCCCGGAGACCCGCGCCGAATCGCCATGGTCCTCTTCGCCCTGGTCGACGGCATCATCAAGGTCCATACCTTTCATCTTTACGAGGCGGGGGCTCTCTACTACGAGGCCCTCGCCCTCACCCGACGCATGCTGGAAAAGGAGCCGCACCCTCCATGAAGGAACGAAACCTGCTGCGCCGCTTCTTTCCGTTTCTCGCTTGGTTTCGGGGCTACCGCCGTGCTACCCTCCAGGCGGACATGATCGCCGGCCTGACCGTGGCCCTCGTCCTGATCCCCCAGTCGATGGCGTACGCCCAACTCGCCGGCCTGCCCCCCTATTACGGGTTGTACACCTCGTTTCTCCCGCCGATGGTGGCCGCGCTCTTCGGTTCCAGCCGCCAGCTCGCCACCGGGCCCGTAGCCGTGGTCTCCCTGATGGCCTTCGCTTCGCTCTCCCCGTTCGCCCCGGCCGGGAGCCCGCGTTTCGTCGAACTCGCCGTCTTCCTCGCCCTCCTGGTCGGGGTGATTCAGCTGGCCCTCGGCCTGCTGCGGCTCGGTCTCGTCGTGAATTTTCTTTCCCATCCCGTGGTCAACGGCTTCACCAACGCCGCCGCGCTCATCATCGCCACCTCGCAGCTATCCAAGATCTTCGGCGTTCACGTGGACACGGCGGAACACCACTACGAAACCGTGATGCGGGTCATCCAGGCCGCGATCCACTTCACCCACTGGCCGACGTTCTGGCTGGGGGCGCTCGCCTTTGCGGTCATGTACACGCTCAAGCGGCTCAACCCGCGCATCCCGAACGTCCTGGTGGCCGTGGCGCTCACCACGTTCCTCTCCTGGGCGACCGGCTACCAGCACAACCGGGAGGTGCCCCTTCAGCAGATCGACGACCCCGCCGTTCACGAACACATCCGGCGCTACAACGCCATCTCGATGGAAATCGCCCGGCTCGGGGAAGAGCGCAGCCGGGCTTCGGCCCTGCTGCAGCGCCGAAACGAAGAAGGCGATCCATTGGCCGTCCTTGACGCCCGGCACGCCGTGGAGCGGATCACGGCGGAGCTCGAACAGCTCAACGCGCAACGAAGGAGCCACCGCGAGACCCTGCGGCAAATCGTGTTCCGGGCCGTAGGGCCCACGGAAGCGGAGGCGCGCTTTGTCCCCGAAGACCGGCTCCCTGCGGAGCAAAAACCCGGAGATCGGCGCTGGCGCCTGCACGTGGGCAGCGCCCCGCTGCAGGAAGATCGCTTGCGGCTTGTCGGCGGGGGGGACGTGGTGGGCACCGTCCCGAGGGGGCTGCCGGAGATGTCCCTGCCGAAATTCGACCTTGCCCTGGGCCTCAACCTCTTGCCCTACGCGATCATCATCTCCTTTCTCGGGTTCATGGAGGCGATCTCGATCGCCAAGGCCATAGCGGCGAAAACCGGCCAGCGGCTCGACCCCAACCAGGAGCTGGTCGGCCAGGGCCTGGCCAACTTGTCCGGCGCCTTCAGCCAAAGCTTTCCCGTCTCCGGCTCCTTCTCCCGCTCCGCTGTGAACCTCCAAGCGGGGGCCATCACCGGCCTATCCAGCGTGTTCACCAGCCTTACGGTGGTGGTCATGCTGCTCTTTTTCACACCGCTTCTCTACCACCTGCCCCAATCGGTCCTGGCTGCGGTGATCATGATGGCGGTGATCGGCCTGTTGAACGTCAGCGGCTTTGTTCATGCCTGGAAGGCCCAGCCGACGGACGGTGTCATCTCGGTGATCACCTTCGTGTCCACCCTGGTTTTCGCCCCACACCTGGACCAGGGGATCCTGGTCGGAGTCGCGCTTTCGCTGGGGGTCTTCCTCTACAAGGTGATGCGCCCCACGGTGGCCACGCTCGCCCGGCATCCTGACCAGGCGCTCCGCTGTGTTGCGGCCCACGGTCTCGAGGAATGCGCCTTCATCGCCCTGATCCGCTTCGACGCGCCGCTTTTTTTCGCCAATTCCAGCTGGCTCGAAGACCGGATCACCGAGCGCATGAAAAACAGCCCCCGGCTCAAGCACATCGTCATCGTGGCCAACGGCATCAACGACATCGACGCCTCCGGCGAGGAGACCCTCTCCCTCCTCGTCGACCGCATCCGCAGCGCCGGGCTGGATGTCTCGCTGAGCGGAGTCAACGAGACCGTCATGCGGGTATTGAAACGAACCCATCTCGATGCCAAGATCGGCGAAGATCACATTTACCCGACCATGGAGAAGGCGATCGAGGCCATCCACCCCCGGACGCACGTGGATAAGAGCGAACCGGAATGCCCTTTGAAAAGCGCCCGCCTCCGGGGCCGTTGAGGGGGAGAAAGAGGGTCCCATGCCGCTCATCAGTCTGGTGTACGGAAGCTACTGCCGCAGCGAGCCCTTCGTCGCCGAACTGGAACGGCGAAGCGGCTACCGGCGCCTGGAAGAAAGCGACTGGATCGCCGCGGCAGCCGATACCTGCGGTTTCGCGGCGGAGAAGCTCTCCCGCGTGCTGACCGGCAAAACGTCGATCTTCAACGCCTTCACCCACGAAATGGAACGCTCGGTCGCCTGCCTGCGGCTTGCGCTCGCAGGGCGGCTCACGGAGGAGGGCCTTCTCCTGTGCGGCCGCATGGCCTATCTCGTTCCCAAGACGGTCACCCACGTCCTGCGGGTCTGCCTGATCGCGGATCGGAAGTTTCGCGCCGAGGTCGCCGCGCGGGAACGGGGCGTGGATGCCAAGGAGGCCCTCCGGATCCTCCAGAAGGACGACGAGGCCCTCGCGGCCTGGGTCAAGGCGGCGTCCGGCGATACCGATCCCTGGTCGCCCGCGCATCACGACATCCTCCTCCCGACGGACAAAACCACCCCCGAAGCGGCGGGGAACCTCATCCTGCAGCATCTGGAGTCGCCGGCGGTGAAGCCCACCGAGGACTCCAGGCGGGCGGCGGCGGATTTCCTTCTTGCGGCCCGCGTCGAGACAGCCCTGGCCAACGAGGGCCACACGGTCGCCGTCGCCGCGGCCGACGGCGTCGTGGAAATCACGATCAACAAGTATGTCTTGATGCTCAGCCGGCTCGAGGAGGAGTTGAAAACGATCGCCCGCACGGTGCCCGGGGTACGCGACGTCCGCATGCGGGTGGGCAAGGACTTTCACCAGGCCGACGTCTACCGGCGTTTCGATTTCAACCTGCCCTCCAAGATTCTGCTGGTGGACGACGAGCGGGAGTTCGCGCAAACCTTGTCCGAGCGGCTCTTGATGCGCGACATGGGGTCGACCGTCGCCTACGACGGCGAATCGGCCCTCGCCATGCTCCAGGAGGATGAGCCCGAAGTCATGATCCTGGATCTGAAAATGCCCGGCATCGACGGCATCGAGGTCCTGCGCCGCGTGAAGCAGACCCGCCCCGAGATCGAGGTCATCATCCTGACCGGCCACGGGACGGAAGCGGACCGCGTCACCTGCATGGCGTTGGGCGCATTCGCCTACCTGAACAAGCCGGTGGACATCGAGGTGTTGACCGAAACCCTGCGGCAGGCCAAAGAGAAAATGCGCCAGAACCTCGCCGCCCGCAAATCGAGCTGATTCCGGAGACCCTCCGAGGGGATCTCCCAGGAAGCCCCCCATGAGCCTGCGATTCGCCTTCCGCCCCCTCTTCTGGAGCCTGGAGAGCGAATCGGCCGGGCCGTACCGACCGCTGTTTCAATTCCGCCGCCTTTGGAAAACCGCCGTCCTGCTCACCCTCGCCGTCGTGCTCTCCCCCCTGGCGTTCATGGCCGTCGTCGACCAACGCCTCAGCCGCGAAGTGATCGAGGGGGACATCCGCTACCAGACGACGCGGCTGGTCGCCAACACCCGCAAAAACATCGCCTTTTTTCTCGCCGAGCGAAAATCGGCGCTCGTGTTCGTCGACCGGGACAACCCTTACGAGGAGTTGAGCAAGCCGCTGCGCCTGACGGCCTTGCTGGACAATCTCCAGAAAGGCTTCGGCGATTTCTACGAGCTCGGGGTAATCAACGCCGAGGGCCTCCAGCACACCTATGTCGGGCCCTTTCACCTAGCGGGGGTCAACTACCGCGGCGAGGAATGGTTCCAGGTGGTTCAGGAAAAGGGCGTCTACATCAGCGAGGTGTTCCTGGGCTTCCGCCGGCAACCGCATCTCGTCGTCGCCGTGAAGCACAACCTGCCGGAGGGATCCTTTTACGTGCTCCGCACCTCGATCGGGCTCCAGACCCTGAACCGCATCCTGATGGAGCTCGAAGTCAGCGGCCAGGGGGATCTCTTCCTGGTGAATCGCGAGGGGGTGCTGCAGACGCCCTCGCGGCTGTTCGGGCCGGCGCTGGAGAGGATCCCCCTGGCCGTGCCCCCTTACACCGAAAGGACC
This sequence comes from Desulfatibacillum sp., assembly GCA_020725555.1. Taxonomy (GTDB): domain Bacteria; phylum Desulfobacterota; class Desulfobacteria; order Desulfobacterales; family SpSt-501; genus SpSt-501. The sequence goes on along the minus strand of DYEU01000032.1, from coordinate 450,469 downwards.
GAGGTCATCGAGGTGGCGCACGGATCCGAGACGTTCGTGATCGGCTATGCGTTCATCCCCGAGACCCCCTTCGTGCTCATGGCGGTGAAGAACAAGGCAAACCTGATGACCGCCTGGAAGAAAAGCCGCCGCGAGTGGACCTTGTTCCTTGCCGGCAGCCTCTTCATCATCGTTCTGGTCATTCTGGGCGTGTCCACCCATCTCGTGAACCAGATCTACCTCGCCGATCGTGAGCGCACCGCGATGCTGCACCACATGGAATACGCCAACAAGATGGCCTCCCTCGGCCGGCTCTCGGCGGGGATCGCCCACGAAATCAACAACCCCCTGGCGATCATCAACGAAAAGGCCGGCTTGATCCGGGATCTGTTCACGCTGCAGCGGGAATACGCCGAGGACCCCAAGCTCCTCGGCCTGGTGGAGGCGATCCTGAAGTCCGTGGAACGCTGCTCCCGGATCACGCGGCGCCTGCTCCGCTTCGCCCGGCACAGTGCGGGCCGGCGTGAGGAACTGCAGATCGGGGAGGTGATCGAGGAGGTTCTGGGCTTCCTGGCCAAAGAGGCCGAGCATCGATCCATCCGGGTCTCGGTCGCCGTCGCCCCGCAGACCCCGCCCATCCTGGCCGACCGGGGCCGGCTGCAGGAGATCTTTCTGAACCTGATCAACAATGCCTTCGCCGCCATGGAAGACGGCGGGCGGCTGGAGATCGAAGCCCGGCCCGCCGAGGGCGGCCTGCAGGTGCGGGTCGCGGACGACGGTTGCGGCATCCCGGCGGCCGACCTCCAGCGCATCTTCGAGCCCTTTTTCACCACCAAGGCGGAAACCGGCGGGACGGGGTTGGGCTTGTCGATCACCTACGGGCTGGTCAAGGACGCCGGCGGACGGATCGAGGTGTCGAGCGCGCCCGGGAAAGGAACCGAATTCCGCCTCTTCTTTCCGCAGACCGCACCGCCCGAGACTTCGAGGAACGCGTCGCCATGAACATTCTGATCGTCGACGACGAAGAGGAGCTGGCGAGCACGCTCGCCGAACGACTGCGCCTCCGGGGAATGAAGGCCAGCCATGCGGTCACCGGCGAAGAGGCCCTCCGCCTGACCACGGAGGAATCCTTCGATGTTGCCGTCCTGGACATCAAGATGCCCCGGATCGGCGGCATTCAACTCAAGCAGCGGATGCAGCAAATCCAACCCGGGATGCGCTTTCTTTTCCTGACCGGTCATGGGTCGGATCGCGATTTCGAGGCCGGGGTCACGGAAGTCGGGGAGGAGTATTACCTGGGTAAGCCGCTGGACATCGAGGAGCTGATCGCGAAAATCCACGATGTCCTCGGCCGATAGGAGGAAAACGCCATGGCGGGCGACGAAGGCTCCTCGTTCAGCCGGGACTCCATGCGGTTCTTCGGCACGGTGAGTGCCTCGGCCACCCACGACCTCAAGAACGTGCTCGCCGTGATCCAGGAAAACGCCGGGCTGCTCGAGGACCTGTGCCGGATGGCCGAGAGGGGGCGGCCGCTCGAGTCGGGGCGGCTCATGCGGTTGGCGGTGGAGCTGCAACAGCAGGTCCGGCGCGGCGACCGCATCGTCTCCGCCATGAACCGATTCGCGCACAGCGTGGACGAGGAACCCAAGGCGCTGGACGCGGCCGGCTTGCTCGAGCTGCTCGCCGTCCTGTCGGCCCGTTTTCTGGCCGCCAAGGGCTTGCAGCTGCAGACCACGCCGCCTGCGGCGCCGGCCTCCCTCCCCGCTTGCCCCTTCCTCCTGATCCGCCTCTTGTGGTCCTGTCTGGAGAGGGCCGCATCGCTGGGATGCCCCGCGAAGATCCTGGAGCTTGCCGGGGAAAGCGCGGGCGAGGGGCTCGCTTTCCGCATCCGGGGGTTCGCCCCCCCCTCGGGCGCCGCGGCCGTTTTCCTGTCGGCGGCGGAGACCCGGAACCTCTGCACCGCGCTCGGCGCCGCCTTGGCCTGCCCCTCGGGGTCCGGCGAGCTGGTGATCCGGCTTCCCGCGGCGAGCCCCCGCGCCATCACGAGGGATCCCCGCGAGGCCCGGGACCGTGCAGGAGAAAAAACATGACCGAAAAAGTCTTGATCGTGGACGACGACGAGGCCTTCCGCCGGATCCTGGCGGAGCGAATGCGGAATCGGCAGCTGGAGGTGCAAACGGCCTCTTCGGCGGCGGAAGCGCTGGAGCTCATCGAGAAGGAAACCTTCGATGCGGTGCTGCTGGACCTGATGATGCCGGAAATGGACGGCATCGAGGCCCTGAAGCGGATGCTGGAAAAGAGGCCCGAAACCCAGGTGATCTTTCTCACCGGGCACCCTTCCGTGTCCCGGGGCGTGGAGGCGATGAAGCTCGGCGCCCTCGACTTCATCCCCAAACCGGTGGACGTAAACGAGCTGACCGAAAAGATCCGCCAGGCGCGGGCCGGCCGCCTGCTCTTTGTGGAGAAAAAAAACCGCGAAAAGCTAAAACGCCTCCTCGGCGAATAGGGCGGGGAGGCGACGGCGGCCCCCCGTCCGCGGGGACCGCCGGAGGGCCGTTTGGTCTCAGCGCGGGCGGCCGCCCGGGAAATCGGGATCCGCGCGCAGCTCGGCCAGGTAGGACAGGGACCCTCGCGTCGCGGCGAGGCGTGCGGGATCGAGCTCGGCCGCGATGAGCCCCGGCCGGCTCGCACCCGCCCGCGCGAGGACCTCGCCGGCCGGGCCGACGATCGCGCTCCGGCCGCAGTAGGCGGCCCGGCCTTCCTCCCCGCAGAGGTCCGCGTAGGCGAGAAAGACCCCGTTTTCCAGGGCTCGGACCGGCACCACGCTCCGGGCGACGATGTCCGCGGGCTTGGGCAGGGCCGCGGGGACGAGGACCAGATCGGCGCCGGCGAGGGCCAGCCGGCGCACCGTCTCGGGGAACTCGACCTCCAGGCAGATCAGCACCCCGATGCGCCAGCCCTCGAGCTCCAGGATCGTCCACGCCTCCCCGCGGGTGAAACGGCGTTTTTCCTCTTCGCCGTAAAGATGCCGCTTGCGGTGGCAACCCCGCAGGCGGCCCTGCGCGTCCAGGAGGAGCGCCGCATCGTAGAGGCGCTCGCCTTCCCGCTCCGGAAACCCGTAAAGCAGGGCGATCCCCTCCCGCCGCGCCGCCGCGGCGGCGCGGGCGGCCGAGGGGCCGTCCGCCGGCTCGGCGAGCCGGGCGACGGCTTCGCCGATCGCGTAGCCGCTGAGAAAGAGCTCCGGGAAGACGAGCAGCCGCACCCCGCGGGATGCGGCCCTGCGGGCCTGCCGCTCGAGGATCGCAAGCGCCGCCTCCTTGTCCCCCCCCACCCCCTTGGCCTGGTACACGGCGATCTTCACGGCCCGGGGGGTGAGGGGTTCAGGAGGCCCGGCTCTCGGGGGTGAGCGCCCCCATGAGGCGCGGCAGGTCCCCGAAGCGGCCGATCAGGCCGAAGACGAGCGCGGCGAGCAGGACGAAGACGATCGTCACCGCGGCCATGACCGGGGTGTAGCCGTAGCGCAAGGCGTTGAAGATCTTGATGGGAAGCGTCTCCACCGTGAACCCCGCGACCATGTAGGCCACGATGTACTCGTTCAGGCTGAGGACGAAGGCGAAGGCGAAGCCCGAGACGAGGTAGGAGCGGATCATGGGGAAGACGATCGAGCGGAAGACCTCGCGGTTGTCGGCCCCGAGAACCTGGGCCGCCTCCACGATCTCGCGATCGATCGACTCGAAGCCGAGCGAGAGGGTGACGAGCGGCAGGGTGACGAAGAACACGGCGTGGGAGACGACGGTCGCGGCCATCGTCCCGTAGAGCCCGACCGTCGCCCAGAAGGCGAGAAACCCCAGCGCCGTGATCACGGGCGGCAGCATGAAGGGGGCGATGCCGAGGAGAACGAGGGCCCGCGCATAGAAGACGCGGTAGCGCCACAGGGCGTAGCTGAGCGGCAAGGCGATCGAAATCGCCCCCAGGCTGGAGAGGAGCGCGACCGCGAGGCTGTTGGCGATGGGGAGAAGCCACTCCGGCTCGCCGAAGAGCTCGGCGTACCAGGCGAGCGACACCCCCTTTGGCGGGAAATAGAGCGCCTTTTTCGCGTTGAGCGAGACCCCGCCCACGACCACGATCGGGCTGAGGAGAAAGACGAGGACCGCGCCGAGGAAAAGGCCGCGCAGCGCCCGGCTCATGCGGCACCCCCCGGCCGTCGCCGCCCGCCCAGCATCGCCATCCCCACGAGCGCCAGGCTCACCCCCATGAAGAAGACGGCCATCGCCGCGGCGAGCGGCAGGTTCGAGCGGTAGATCGCCTCGTCGGTGATCAGGACCGAAAGCGTCCAGTGCTGGGGCTTCCCCAGGATCTGGGGGATGAGGTAGGTCCCCAGGTTGAAGGCGAAGACCATGACGAGGGCGGCGACGATCGCGCTGCGCAGCGACCCCACGATCACGGTGAAAAAGGTGACGAGGGGCGAGGCCCCGAGCGTGCGCGCCGCCTCCGGCAGGTGCGGGTCGAGCCGCGCAAGCGGCGGGTACAGCACGAGCACGGTGTAGGGAAAGGCGACGTAGCACATGCCGCAGGTGAGCGCCCAGAAGCCCGGGGACCAGCTCTGGGGCCGATCGAGGAGGCCCAGCCGCACGAACAGGTTGGAGACCCCCGCGGTCTGCGACAGCATGATCGACCAGGCGAAGGCCACGATCACCGCCGAGAGGGAGAGGACGGAGACGAGGATCACGAGCCAGACCACCTGCCGGCGCCGCGGCATGCGCGTGAGCAGGTAGGTGAAGGGAAAGCCCGCCGCGACGCAGAGCAGCGCGCAGAAGGCCGAGATGAGGAGCGAAAAGGCGAGCACCCGGCCGAAGAGGGCGGTGAAGAGGTTCCCGTAGTTTGCGAGCGAGAACTCGACGAGGTAAAAGCCGCCCGGCTCGCGCCGGAAAAAGCTCACCGCGAGCATGATGCCGAAGGGGATCACGAAAAAGACGAGGAGCACCGCGGCGGGGTAGAGGAGCGTCAAGCGGGCCAGGGCCCCCTGCGGGCGTTCGGCGATCATGCGGCGAGCACGACACACGCGGCGGGCGGCAGGACGGCCGTCGCCGCGTCGCCCTGGCGCAGGGCGGGGCGGTTTTTCGGTGTGGAGGCGCTCACGATCGCCATCCCGCCGCAGTCGAGGTGGATCTCGACGCTCGAGCCGACGTCGCGCACGAAGGTCACCCGTCCGGGCAGGTGGTTTTCGCCCGCCGTCTCCCCGGGAAGAACCGGGATCTCCTCGGGCCGCACCGAGAGCGTGACGGCGCAGCCCGGCAGGGCCCCGGCGGGAAGCGCCTCGACCCGCAGCGTCACGCGGCCGACCGTGACCCGGCCGTCCTCCCCCAGCCTCCCCGGCAGCAGGTTGCTCGTCCCGATGAACCCCGCGACGAAGGCGTCCGCCGGCCGGCGGTAGATCTCCAGGGGGGTCCCCGTCTGGTGCACGCGGTTGTCGGTTCCCATGACCACGATCCAGTCCGCCATGGTCATCGCCTCGCGCTGGTCGTGGGTGACGAGGATGGTCGTGATGCCCAGCCGCTGCTGGAGGAGCCGGAGCTCGAGCTGCATCTCCTCGCGCAGCTTGGCATCGAGGGCGGAGAGCGGCTCATCGAGCAAAAAAAGGCGCGGCTCGATCGCCAGCGCGCGCGCGATCGCCACCCGCTGGCGCTGGCCGCCGGAGAGCTGGGAGACGCCGCGGCCGCCGTAGCCCGGAAGCCTCACGAGCTCGAGCAGCTCCTCCGACCGCCGGCGGCGCTCGGCGGCGGGGACGTTGCGGATTCTCAGGCTGTAGGCGATGTTTTCGGCGACCGTGAGGTGGGGAAAGAGGGCAAGCGACTGGAAGACCATCCCGAAACGGCGGCGGTGGGCGGGCTGGTCGGTGATGTCTTCGCCGTCGAGCAGGATCCGCCCCCGGCTGGGGCGCTCGAGCCCGGCGATCATCCGCAACAGCGTGGTCTTGCCGCACCCCGAGGGCCCGAGGAAACAGACGAGCCGCCCGTGGGGGACCTCCAGCGTCACGTCCCGCACGGCGACCACGCCGCCGAAGCGCTTTTCGATCTTCTCGAGGAACAGACCGGGCATGCAGGCGACACGCCCCCGCCGCCCGGCGGGCGGCGGGGGTCGGGGGCTCATCGCAACCGGCGCGGCGGGGGGCCGCTTCCGGGCGGCGGCGGGACCGATCCCGCCCTCACCGGGTGATCATCTCCGTCCACTTCTGGTTGATCCAATCGCTCAGCTCGCCGGTGTAGATGTCGTAGCGCGGCAGAATGGGCGGGATTTCGCTCGAGACCGCGGCGAACTCGGCGTCGGTCAGCCCGGTCAGCTCGCGCTTCACCGTCGGCGCGGTCCCCACCTTGAGGGCGAGCTTCTTCTGGATGTCGGGACGGCTCATGTAGTTGATGAAGACGTGGGCCTCCTCCACCTTCTTGCAGGCCTTGGTGACCGCCCAGATGCCGGAGTCGAGGATCCCGCCCTCCTTGGGGAAGGTCGAGCGCACCGGGTGCTCCTTGGCGGCGAGGGTGGCGACGTCGTGGTAGTACTGGCCCATAGGGATCTCGCCCGCCTTGAGCGCCTGCTCGAACTGGGCCTCGTCGCGGTACCAGAGCTTCACGTTGGGCTTGAGGGCGGCGAGCTTGTCGAGTGCCTTCTGGATCCCCTCCCGGGTGTCGAGGATCTGGGTGCCGCCGAAGAAGGTCTTGGCCGTCACCTCGAGCAGAAAAGAGTTCGAGGCGAGCGCCAGCAGCCCGAGCTTGTCCTTCTTGTCGGCCGCCCACATGTCGGCCCAAGACTTCGGCGCCTCGGGGAAGACCTTGGTGTTGGAGACGAGCGTGATGTACCAGGAGACCGCCCCGATCCCGTCCACGCGGCCGTCGGGGTACTTGTGGATGAAGACCGGCAGCAGGTTCTTGTGGTTGGGGATCTTCTTCAGGTCGAGGGGCATCCAGAGGTTCGTCTTCTGGCCGCGCAGCATCGGGGTCTGGGCGATCATGTTCACGTCCGCGGGGGCGACCCCGGCCTTGGCGGCCTGCTCGAGCTGCACGAGCCAGGCCTCGCCGGTCGGCTCGGCCACGGATTCGACCTGGATGCCGGTTTCCTTGGTGAAATCGGGGAAGATGTGCTTGTCGAAGGAATCTTTGAAGTAGCCGCCGTAGACGCCGACCTTGATCGATTTTGCGGCGCCGAAGGACGCGGCGGGGAGGAAAACGAGCGCGGCAAGGAGAACGAGGCTGACGGCGGAAAGGATGCGCGAGCGGACCATGGGCCACCTCCAGCGAAAAGGTTGGCGAACCGGGGGGTAAAAGGCAGCCGGACTATCGCAAACCCCCCCGGGGCTGTCAAGAAAAGGAAGCGCCGCCTTCCCCCTTGATCGGGGCTTTCCGCGGTGGTAGAGGCGATGGGCAGGGGGGAGGAAAGACGCCCCCCGGTTTCCCCGACCCGTTTTCCCGTCACTTGACCCCCAACGCCTCGCAGGCCGAAGAAAGGAGGAATGCCATGAAGAGCTATCGCATCCTCGCCGTTTCCGCCCTCTGCTGCGGCTTACTTCTCTGGGCCGCCGCGGAAGCCCCGGCGCAGGCCGTCGTCAAGGTCGGAAACATCCTGCCCCTCTCCGGTCCCTCGGCCTCGGTCGGCCTGCAGAACAAGCAGGCTCAGGACATGGCCGTCCAGGAGATCAACGACGCCGGGGGGATCAAATCGCTCGGCGGGGCCAAGATCCAGATGCTCTACGCGGACTCGGAGTCCAAGCCCGAAAAGGGGGTCGCCGAGGCCGAGCGCTTCATCAACACCGAGAAGGTTCACATCCTGACCGGCGCCTGGAACTCGGCCGTCTCCTACCCGGTTTCCGCCGTGGCCGAGCGCTACCAGATCCCCTTCCTCGTCCCGGTGTCGGTCGCGGACAAGATCACCGAGCAGGGCTTCAAGTACGTCTTCCGCATCGCCGCCAAGGACAGCTGGTGGACCCGCGACCAGTTCGCCTTCCTCAAAGACCTCCAGGCCGAGTTCAACACGAAGATCTCGACCCTCGCCTTTGTCTACGAAAACGGCGACTGGGGCAAGGGCTTCGCCGAGGGCTGGAAAAAGCACGCCCAGGCGGGCGGGTACAAGGTCGTGCTCGACGAGCCCTACCCCTCGACCGCGACCGATTTGAGCCCCGTCGTGCAGAAGATCAAGCGCGCCAACCCCGACGTCCTGCTGCTCACCTCGAACGCGGCCGACGCGATTCTCCTCACGAACACCATGGCCGAGTACAAGGTCAAGCCCAAGGCGATCATCGCCAGCGGCGGCGGGCACGCCGACCCCTCCTACCTCAAGGCCGCCGGCAAGAACGCCCGCTACCTCTTCGACATCGTGGAGTGGGAGACCGACGTGAACAAGCCGGGGGCGAAGGAGACCAACGAGAAGTTCAAGAAGCTCTACGGCTACAACCTGACGGGCGAGTCGGTCGACGCCTATGCGGCCATGTACGTGCTCGCCGACGCCCTCGAGCGCGCCGCCTCGACCGACCCGAAAGCGATCCGCGACGCGCTCGCCAAGACGCGGCTGACGAAGGGCCCGGCGATGATCGTGGGCTACGACGCGATCGAGTTCGACGAAAGCGGCCAGAACAAGCACGCCGCCCTGGTCATGGTCCAGGTGAACGACCTCGGCAAGGGCCTCGAGCGGATCACCGTCTGGCCGAAGGCCTCGCGGCGCGCGGGCTACAAGCCGGTCTTCCCGATCCCGTGACCCCGACCGGACGCCGGGGGGCGCCCCCTTTCCGGGGCCGGCGGGCGGGCGCTCCCCTGCGGCGCAAGCCATGATCTATCTCCTCGAAGACGCGATCAACGGCATCCTCATGGGCTCGATCTACGGGCTGGCGGCCCTCGGGCTCACGCTCATCTTCGGGGTCCTCAAGGTGATCAACTTCGCCCACGGCTCGCTCCTCATGGTGGGGATGTACGCCGCCTACTGGGCGGTGCTGCTCACGGGCGCCCACCCCTACCTCGCCCTGGTCATCGTGCTGCCGCTCATGTTCGCCTTCGGCTACCTCCTGCAGGCGGTCGTGATCCAGCCGATCTTCAAGGCCGAGCGCGAGGTGCGCGAGCCGATCACGGTCATCATCGTCACGACCGGCGTCTGGTACATCCTGGACAACCTGGGGCTCCTCGTGTTCGGTCCCCAGTACCGCAACATCCAGGACAACCCCCTGCGCGGCAAGATGATCGAGGCCGGCGAGATGCTCATCTCGGTCCCCAAGCTCTGGGGGTTCTGCGCCGCCCTCGTCACCGCGGCCCTGGTCTGGCTCTTTCTCCAGAAGACCCGCATGGGCCGGGCGGTGCGGGCGACGAGCCTCGACCGCGATGCGGCGAGCCTCCAGGGGATCAACCCCTACCGGATCTACAACATCGCCTTCGGCCTGGGGACGGCCGTGGCCGGGGTGGCGGGGGTGGCCCTCGTGCCCTTCTACAACGTCTTCCCCACGGTCGGGGTGCTCTTCGACATCAAGTGCTTCATCATCGTGGTCCTGGGGGGGCTGGGCAGCATCGGGGGCGCGCTCCTCGGCGGGATGATCATCGGGGTGATCGAGTCGGTCGGGCCGCAGTTCATGACCGCGACCTGGACCGAGGCGATCGTCTACGGCCTGTTTCTGGGATTTCTCTTCCTTAGGCCCTCGGGCCTCTTCGGCGTGAAGTACGACTGGTGAACGCCTCGACCGCAACCGCAACGTCGCCGCTGCGTCCCCCAGGCTCCGCCTGGCCTTCGCGGGCGCCGCTTCTCCTCCTGCTCGCCGTCGCCCTCGCCGTGCCGCTTTTCGTGCGCAGCGCGACCTACCTCCACATCCTGATCCTGCTCCTCCTCTACGCCTACCTCACGACGAGCTGGAACCTGGTCGGCGGCTTCGCCGGGGTCCTGCCGCTCGGCCACGCCGCCTTCGTCGGGATCGGGGCCTACACCTCGACCGTCCTTTCGCTGCAATACGGGGTCAGCCCCTGGGTCGGGATGATCGTGGGGGGCTTCCTCTCGACCCTGGTCGGCGTGCTGATCGGTCTTCCCACCTTCAAGATGCGGGGAGCCTATTTCGCGCTGGCGACGATCGCCTTCGCCGAGGGGCTGCGCGTCATGGTCGAGAACATCGACCGGCTCGGGCCCTTTCTCCTGAACGGCCCGCGGGGGCTCCAGATCCCGCCGCTGGAGCTCGGCTTCGGCCGCTTCATGTTCGCCGAGAAGGAGCCCTACTACTACATCATCCTGGCGATGCTCGTCCTGGCCGTGGGAATCACCTGGGCCGTGTCGCGCTCCAAGCTGGGATACTGCCTCGCGGCGGGAGGCGAGGAGCCCGAGGCGGCGCAGTCCCTGGGGATCAACGTCGCCCGGGTGAAGCTGGTCGCCATGGCGATCAGCTCCTTTCTCACCTCGCTCGCCGGCACCTTCTGGGCCCAGTTCACGCTCTACATCCACCCCAAGAGCGTCATGAGCCTGGACATTTCCTTCGAGATCGCCTTCATCGCCCTGATCGGCGGCCGCGGCTCGATCGCCGGGCCGCTGCTCGGGGCGCTGCTGCTGCGGCCGGTGAGCGATTTTTCGCGCATCCATTTCGGGGACACGCTGCCCGGGCTGCACCTGGTGATCTTCGGGGGGGTCCTCATCCTCGTCATGCTCTACCAGCCGCGCGGCCTGCAGGAGCCGCTGACGCGCCTTTACCGCCGCGCGCTGGCGCGCTCGGCCGGGATGCGGGAGAGGGGATGACGCTGCTCGAGCTCCACCGCGTGAGCAAGCACTTCGGCGGGATCCGCGCCGTCGAGGAGTTCAGCCTCGAGGTGCAGGCCGGCGAGATCGTGGGCCTGATCGGGCCGAACGGCGCGGGGAAATCCACGCTCTTCAACTGCGTCGCGGGCGTCTTCCCGCCGACCTCCGGCGAGATCGTCTTCCAGGGCAGACGGATCGACGGCCGCAAGCCCTGGGACCTCTGCCGCATGGGAATCGGCCGCACCTTCCAGATCGTCAAGCCCTTCGCCTCGCGCACCGTGCTCTACAACGTCACCGTGGGCGCCTTCGCCGTGACCTCGCGGCTCGGCGAGGCCGAGCGGTGGGCCCTCGAGGTCCTGAGATTGCTGCGCCTGGAAGACAAGGCCGACATGCGGGCCGCCAACCTCGCGATCGCCGACCGCAAGCGCCTGGAAATCGCCCGGGCGCTCGCCACCCGGCCCCGGCTCCTGCTCCTCGACGAGGTGATGGCGGGGCTCAGGCCGACCGAGGTCGACGAGATGGTGGCCGTCATCCGCCGCCTGCGGGAGTCGGGCATCACCTTCTTCCTGATCGAGCACATCATGCGCGCGGTGATGGCGCTCTCCGACCGCATCGCCGTCTTGCACTTCGGCCACAAGATCGCCGAGGGCGCCCCGCAGGAGATCGCCCGCGACGAGCGCGTGATCAAGGCCTACCTCGGAGAGGACTATGGCGCTGCTTGAGGTCGACCGCCTCGAGGTGAGCTACGGGGACGTGCAGGTGCTCTTCGACCTCTCGCTGCGCGTGGAGGAAGGGGAGGTCGTGAGCATCATCGGCGGCAACGGCGCCGGAAAATCGACCCTGCTGCGCGCGATCTCGGGGCTGCTCCGCCCGCGGCGGGGCGAGATCCGCTTCGACGGCCGCCCCATCCAGGCTCTCCCGCCGGAGCGGATCGTGGCCGAGGGCCTGGTCCACGTCCCCGAGGGCCGCCGCCTCTTCGGGCTGATGTCGGTCGAGGACAACCTGCGGACCGGCGCCTACAACCCCCGGGCGGCGGCGCACGAGGAAGAGACCCTGGAGAGGGTCTTCGGCCTGTTTCCGCGCCTCAAGGAGCGGACCGCGCAGATGGCCATGACCCTCTCCGGGGGCGAGCAGCAGATGCTCGCCATCGGCCGGGGGCTCATGGCGCGGCCGCGGCTGCTCATGCTCGACGAGCCCTCGCTCGGCCTGGCGCCGATCGTCATCCGCAGCATCTTCGACACCGTCCGTCAGGTCGCCGCCCAGGGCACGACCGTGCTCCTCGTCGAGCAGGACGTCAAGCACTCCCTCGAGCTCTCCCACCGCGGCTATGTGCTCGAGCACGGCCGGGTCGTGCTCGAGGGGCCAGCCGCGGAGCTGCTCGGGAACCCCCACATCCGGACCGCCTATCTCGGCATCTGAACCCCCAACACCCACAAGGAGAAGATCGCCATGCCGTCCCCATCCGCCACGAACCAGAGCCTCCAGGAACGCCGGGCCGCGGCCATCTCCGCCGGCGTCGCCAGCCTCACCCCCGTCTACGTCGCCTCCGCCCGCGGGGCGATCGTGCGCGACGTGGAGGGCCGGGAGTACATCGACTTCGGCGGCGGCATCGGCGTCATGAACATCGGCCACTGCCACCCGCGGGTGGTCGCCGCCATCCGCGAGCAGGCCGAGAAATTCCACCACACCTGCTTCATGGTGAGCCCCTACGAGGTCGCCGTGCGGCTCGCCGAAGCGCTCTGCCGCGTGACCCCGGGCGCCTTTCCCAAGAAGGCCCTCTTCGTGAACAGCGGGGCCGAGGCCGTGGAAAACGCGGTCAAGATCGCGCGCTATGCCACGAAACGGCCCGCGGTGATCGTCTTCGAGAACGCCTATCACGGCCGGACCCTGCTCACGATGACCATGACGAGCAAGGTCAAGCCCTACAAGCTCGGCTTCGGCCCCTTCGCCCCCGAGGTCTACCGCATGCCCTTCGGCGACACGGTCGGCCCGGAGAAGCTGAACGACTTCTTCGTCAAGCACGTCAACCCCGAGGCCGTCGCCTGTGTGGTGGCCGAGCCGGTCCAGGGCGAGGGCGGCTTCATCGCGCCGCCCCCGGGCTACTTCCAGGAACTCGCCCGCATCTGCCGCGAGCACGGCATCCTCTTGATCGCCGACGAGATCCAAAGCGGCATGGGCCGCACGGGCCGGATGTTCGCGATCGAGCACTGGGGGGTCGAGCCCGATCTCCTCACGGTCGCCAAGAGCCTGGGGGCCGGCATGCCGATCGCGGCCGTGGTCGGCCGGGCGGAGATCCTCGACTCCGTGCACCCCTGGGGCCTGGGCGGCACCTACGGCGCAAACCCCGTGGCCTGCGCCGCGGCCCTCGCCGTGCTCGAGGTCTTCGAGAAAGAGGACATGCTCGGGAAAGCCCGCAGGCTCGGGGAAAAACTGGGCGCGCGCTTCGAGGCGTGGCGGCGGCGCTATCCGATCATCGGCGAAATCCGCGGCCTGGGGGCGATGCTGGGCTTCACCCTGGTGCGGGGGGAGGCGCGCACGCCGGCGGCCGAGGAGGCCAAACGGCTCGCTTCCTTCTGCCTCGAGCGCGGCCTCATCCTGCTCGTCTGCGGAACCTACAGCAACGTGATCCGCGTCCTTGCGCCCTTCGTCATCACCGACGCGGAGCTGGAACAGGGACTCTCCATCCTGGAGGCGGGGCTGGAGGAGATCGGCGGCAAGAACGCGGGCTGAAACCTCCCGGGCGGCGGCCCGCCCGCCCCCCCCCCCCAGGACGTTTCCGGTCGGCCGCGGGGGGCGAGCCCTCCGCCGGCCGCCTACCCGAGAATCAGCCGCTGGGGGTCCACGACCTCGCGCAGGATCTTGAGCTCGCGCGCGCTCGGCGGCTCGAGCTCGCGGGCGCGTGAGACGTCCACGGCGAACTCCATGTGCGCCAGGACCTCCTGCGGGCTTCCCCCCGGGTACCAGGCCTCGAGGAACATCTCGCGGCTCTCGGGGTCGAAGGCCATCACCGCCAGGTCGGTGATCACGGCTTCCGGCCCTACGCCGGGGAGCCCCGCGCGGCGGCGGCCGTCCTTGCCGTCGAGCCAGCCGGGGCTCGTCAGGTAATCGACCCGGTTGACGAACTTGCGGCGCTCGTGCTGCATGAAGAGGATCGTGCGGTCGACGAAGGAGGCGACGTCGCAGGCCCCGCCGCTGCCCGAAAAGCGCACCTTCGGGCGGAGGTATTCGCCGATCGCGGTGGAATTGAGGTTGCCGTAGCGGTCGATCTGCGCCGCACCCAGGATGCCGACCACATGGCACCCGGTCGTCGGGTTCTGCATCAGGGCGAAGGCGTCGGCGAGCCCCGTGCACGAGGAGGCGCCGTACATGACGCGGGGGTCGCCCACGGCGAGGGGGATCTCCTCGAGGCGCGAGTCGACAGCCCCGGTCTCGAAGATGATCACGCTGTTGGGGGCGTAGATGTGTTTCGCCGCCATCGCGGCGAGCATCGAGATGCCCGTGCCGCAGAACACGATCTCGCCGTCGCGGATCTTGCGCGCGGCGGCCAGCGTCATCAGCTCCCGGCGCGTGTATTCCATGAAGTGCTCCCTCGCCTGACGGCCCCCGCCCGCCTCAGCGCTTGAGGCCGGTGGCATAGCCCGTGCGGGGGTCGGCCTGGATGGCGGAAAGCCGCTCCTTCACCGCGGCGATGCGCGCGGCGTGGTCCGGCATGGCGTAGACCCAGCGTTCGAGGTATTCCGCCCAGCGCCGCTCGTCGGTCGCCGCCGTGCGGTAGTCGTTCAGGAAGACGGGGTCGTAGTCGTAGTAGCGGTAACAGGCCGTGGGATAGGCGCCGTAGGGGACCGGCACCACGGCGTCCACGACCACCCCCGGGATCTGGTTGCGCTCGGGCTCGTCGCGCAGCGCCTCCGGCCCGACAAGCTCCTCGCAGGTCACGACGACGTGATGCGCGGCGCGGGCCTGTTCCATGTCGGCGAAGGCGAGCCCGGCGATGCGGCAGGTGCCGTCCGGGGCGGCCTTCTGCACATGGAGCAGGGTGACGTCGGGCCGGATCGCGGGCACGAGGACCACGCGATCGGTTTCCGCCCAGTCGCCGAAGGGGTTCTCGCAGACGACGAGCTTCTTCTTCGGAAGCCGCGGGTCGGCCGCACGCACCTCTTCCGAAAACCCCCAGCGGGCAAGGATATCCGTCCCCAGCCCCGAGCGCGTCGGCAGAAAAGGGACCCCCATCGCCCCGGCAAGGAAACGGAGCGTCATCTGGTAGTTGGAGTAGTCCTCGAACGCGATGCGGCCTTCCTCGATCGCCTTGCGGAAGCGGATGCAGGTGGGGGCGAAGCGGCCCGTTCCGGCGTAAGCGATTTCGATGCGGGCGACACAGCCCGCGCCCACGAGCTCGTCCACCCCCTGGCCGTTCGAATGGGCGTAGATATGGAGATTTTTCCGGCGCCGGCGGATGATCTCGTAAACGGCGGCCATGGGGTTTCTGTTGCAGGTGAAGCCGCCGAGCGCGAGGTGGGCCCCGTCGGGGACGAACCGCGAGACGGCCTCCTCGAGCCCCATGACCTTGTCGGGCGCAATCCTCATCGCCTCGGATCCCCTCTCCTTTTTCGGCGCCGGCCGCGTCCGGGTTTCCGCGGTCGGCCTTTGCCTGTTAGCATCGGGATCCCGGGCGGGTCAAGGGCCGGCCGCCCCCTTTGACAAGCCGCCCGCCGCCTTTTACAAGTGGCCGAAGCGTGGCGAGGAGGCGTGCCGCCGCCCGCCGGGCGAAGAAGGCTTGATCCCCGATGGAGTCGCAAACTTCCCCCCAGGGCTACGTCCGCGGCCTCGCCGCCGATGCCGGAGGCCGGGTCTTTGACCTCCCCGGCTACGCCGCGGTCGGCATGGCGGGCGGGTTCTTCGCGCCGCTTTCCATCGCGGAGACGATGCCGCTTCCTCACGCCAGCGAGCTGATGCTGCTCCCGGAGCGCGTGCCGCTCCTCTACCACCTGGAGAGAAGGCGTCTTGAGCCGGTCCCGACCCATCCCGAGGACCCCGGCACCCCGCTGCTTGCGGTCGCGGCCTTCAACTCGCCGGGGGTCGTCGCCACCTGGAACGCCGCCTACCGCGAGCGGCCCGGGGCGCGGGCCTTGCCGCTCTTCTGCTACGGCGCGGTCGGCTGGGGCGGGGGGCGCTTCCGAGCGGCGGCGGTGCGGGTCGACTGGGAGCCGCGCCAGGACCTGCGGCGCATGCCGCTTGGCGCGGTGCGCGCCGGCGTGCGCCGGCTGCGGCGGATGCTCCCGCAAAACCGCCTGCGGCGTCACCTCGAGACCTGCGCCCTCGTCTACGGCTGCCCGGCCGGGAAAAACTTCTTCCTCGGCCGCTACGAGGCCCCCCTGCCCACCGCCGTCGCCTGCAACGCCCGCTGCCTGGGGTGCCTCTCGCACCAGCCGGGGGGCGAGATCCCCTGCACCCAGGAGCGGATCCGCTTCACCCCCAGCCCGGCGGAGATCGCCGAGGTCGCCCTCGCCCACATCGCGCGCGCGCGCCGGCCGGTGGTGAGCTTCGGCCAGGGCTGCGAGGGCGAGCCGCTGACCGCCGCCCGGGCGATCGCCCCCGCCATCCGCCGCATCCGCGAGAAGACCGCCCGGGGCACGATCCACCTGAACACGAACGCCAGCCTCCCCGGAGAGCTGGCCGCGCTCTGCGCGGCGGGGCTCGACAGCATCCGCGTCAGCGTCAACAGCCTGCGGCCCGCCTGCTACGAGGCGTACTTCCGGCCCCGCGACTTCCGCTTCCGGGATGTCCTGCGCAGCATCGACCTCGCCCTCGAGCGCGGGCTCTTCGTGGCGATCAATTACCTGAACGCCCCGGGCTTCACCGACACCCCTTCCGAGTTCAAGGCGCTGTGCGCCTTTCTGCGCCGCCACCCGGTGCACATGATCCAGTGGCGCAACCTCAATTACGACCCGCTCCGCTACCGGGAGGCCATGGCGCGGGCCGCCCGGCCGGAGATCCCTTTCGGCATGCGGGAGCTCCTGGCCGCCGTGCGCCGCGAGTTCCCGCGCCTGAAATTCGGCTACTTCAACCCCCCGCGGGAGAAATGGGCGCTGCGGGGGCCGGATCCGCGCTGACCCCCGCCAGGGGGGGCGCGCCTTGCGGCCCCTTTTCCGCAAAACCCGCCCCCCTCCCGGGGGGAGGAACCCTCGAACCCAGGAGCCTGCCATGGCCATCACCCGCGTTCTTTCCCTCGACGGCGGCGGCATCCGGGGGCTGCTGGCGACCGTGATCCTGCAGCGGCTCACCGCGACCCCGGGACTCGAAACCTTCCTCGCGGCGGCCGATCTCCTGGCCGGGACCTCGACGGGCGGGCTGATCGCGCTCGCCGTGGCCCGCGGGATCGATCTCGCCGAGATCCGCAGGCTTTACGAGGAAAAGGCGGAGGCGATCTTCGACGACACCTGGCTGGACGACCTCGTGGACCTGGGGCGGCTCCGCGGCGCCGAGTACGACATCAAGGGCCTGCGCCGCGAACTGCGCCGTCTCTTCGGCGAGACGACCCTCGGGGATCTCGCGAAGCCGGTTTTGATCCCCAGCTTCGATCTCGACAACGAGGACCCCGACCCGGGCAAGCGGCAATGGAAACCCAAGCTCTTCCATAACCTGCCCGGCCCGGGGACCGATGCCGGGATGCGCGCGGCGGACGTGGGCCTCTACACCTGCGCCGCCCCGACCTACTTTCCCTCCGTCGACGGCTTCATCGACGGCGGGGTCTACGCCAACAACCCCGCCATGTGCGCCCTCGCCCAGACCCAAGACCGGCGCCACGGCCCGCCCGCCGACCTGGGCGAGGTGCGGTTGTTTTCGCTCGGAACGGGCCTCAACCTGCAGCACATCAAGGGCAAGGCGAACGACTGGGGCTACGCCCAGTGGGCAAAGCCGCTGGTGAACCTCATGCTCGACGGGACCGCGGGGATCGCCGACTACCAGTGCCGCCAGATCCTGGGCGACCGCTACCACCGCCTCTGCCCCATCTTCCCGCCCGGGACCACCTTCCCCATGGACGGGGTGGACAAGATCCCCGCCCTCGTCCGTTTCGCCGAGGCCGTCCCGCTCGGCGACACGATCGCCTGGCTCCGGCGCTGGTGGTGATTGACAGCGGCGCGCCGGGGCCGCTATGAACGAAAAACCCGGAATCGGGATCCCGGCCGCGGGGTGCCGTTGCCGCGGTCGAAACCGCCCTCTCACCCCCACCCGAAGGAGGCGCCCCCATGCGCAAGGCGACAGCCGTTTTCCTCGTGTTGCTCCTTGGCCTTTTCTTTATCCCCCGGCTCGAGGCCGCGGGCGGCCACCTGAAGATCGCCCTCACCGCAAACCTGAACACGCTCGACCCGGCCAAGGCCAAAAGCGGGGACGAGTACCTCTACATGTTCATGGTCTTCAACGCCCTGACGCGGATCGCCCCCGACATGAGCGTTCAGCCCGATCTCGCCGAGCGCTGGGAGGCGAGCGCCGATCTCAAGACCTGGACCTTCCACCTGCGCAAAGGGGTGCGCTTCCACCACGGCCGCGAGCTCGAGGCCGAGGATGTGAAGGCGACCATCGAGCGCATCCAGGACAAGGCGACCGGCTCCACGGCGCGCGTCAATTTCCTGATGGTCGAAAAGGTCGAAACGCCGGACCGGCACACCGTGAAATTCACCCTCGCGTTCCCCTATGCCGCTTTCCCGGAAATCCTGGGCGAGCGGCAGGCCCGCATCGTTGCCCGGGATCGGATCGCCGCGCTGCCCACCCAGCCGGTCGGCACGGGCCCCTTCCGCTTCAAGTCCTTCAAGCCGGGGGACCGCGTGGAGCTGACGAAGAACCCCGACTACTTCGAGGCCGGCCTTCCCAAGCTCGATGCCGTCACGCTGCTCGTCATCCCCGAGAGCGCGACGCGGATCGCGGCGCTCGAAACCGGCGAGGTGC
Organism: Desulfatibacillum sp.; assembly: GCA_020725555.1. Lineage (GTDB taxonomy): Bacteria > Desulfobacterota > Desulfobacteria > Desulfobacterales > SpSt-501 > SpSt-501. Next base: position 431,803 of record DYEU01000032.1, on the reverse strand, counting down.
ACGCCGTCTGGAAGCTTCCCCTCGAAGCGATCGACCGGCTCAAGAAACACCCCCAGGTGGTGGTGGACGAGGTGCCGACCTCGAGCTGGGACGGCATCATCATGCACAACCGCATGCCGCCGTTCGACAACCCGAAGGTGCGCAAGGCCGTCTTCCTGGCGATCGACAAGGCCCAGGCCGCCGAGATCGCCCTGTTCGGGCACGGCAGCCCCACCCTCACGCCCATTCCCCCCAGCCATCCCTTCTTCAACGAGGGGATCTCGCTGAAGGCCGATCTCGCCCAAGCGAAAAAACTCCTTGCCGAGGCCGGGTACCCGAACGGCTTCGAAACCACGCTCATCGTCCCCGAGGGCCGGCCGGAACGCGAGCGCCTGGGGCTGGCCGTGCGCGACATGCTCAAGGCGGTGGGCGTGAAGGTGAACATCCAGCGCGTCCCCTGGGACAAGTTCCTGGCCGACGTCGAGGGCAAGGCCGCCTTCTCGATCAACGGCTTTTTCAGCCGCCCGACCGTCGACACCTCGCTCTATCCCTGGTACCACAGCTCCGGATCCTGGAACACGGGGCTGTGGCACTACAAAAACGAGCGCGTCGACCGGCTCCTGGACACGGCCCGCCAGACCGCCTCGCTTGAGGAACGGCGCAAGCTCTACCGCGAGCTGCAGCAGGTGGTCGCCGAGGACCCGCCCTCGGTCGTGCCCTACGTCGTGAACCAGGTCGACGGCTTCCGAAAAGAAGTCAAGGGGTTGCGCTCAAACCCGATGCTCTGGTTCGACGTGCGCCAGGTGACCCTCGAATGATCCGCTCCGGAGCCCGGCGGGGCGGGGCCCCCCCGCCCCGCCGGGGGAAGTCCTTGCGCGCCGGCCCCCCGGCCGCAGGCGTTGCGCCATGATCCTCTACACGCTGCGGCGGCTCGCCCTGATCGTCCTTCTGCTCTGGGTGATGTCCGTTTTGCTGTTCGCCATCACCCAGGTGCTGCCGGGGAACGTGGCGCGCATGATCCTCGGGCAGTTCGCCACCGCCGATGCGATCGAGGCGGTCGAGACGAAGCTCGGGCTGAAAGACCCCCTGGCCGTTCAATACGGCCGCTGGTTTTCGAACCTGATCCGGGGGGATTTCGGCCAGTCGCTCATCATGGAACGGCCGATCGGGCCGTTGCTCTCCGAGGCGCTCGGCCGTTCGGCGATTTTGGCCTGCCTGAGTTTCGTTCTCGTGGCCTCGGCCGGCATCCTCCTCGGCGTGATCGCCGCGGTCCGCAAGAACCGGCCGGTCGACCATGCCGTCTCGGTCTTTTCCTACCTCGGCATCTCCGTGCCCGAGTTTTTCTGGGGGATCGTCTTCATCCTCGTCTTCGCCCGCTTTCTGGGGTGGCTTCCCTCGGCCGGCTACAGCCCCCTAGACGAGGGCCTCTGGAGCTGGTTCTCCCGCCTGATCGGCCCCACCCTGACCCTCACCTTCACGCTGATCGCCCACATCTCCCGCCTCACGCGCTCCTCCATGCTCGAGACCCTGCGCTCCCGCTACGTGCTCGCCGCCCGCGCCAAGGGCCTGCCGGAACGGGTGATCCTCTTCCGGCACGCCCTGCGGAACGCGCTGCTGCCCACGATCACGGTGCTGGCGATCGACGTGGGCTGGCTCTTCGGCGGGATCGTCGTCGTGGAAACCGTCTTCGCCTTCCCCGGGCTCGGCCGGCTGGTCGCCTTCGCCATCGAGCGCCGGGACTTGCCGCTCATCCAGGCCACGCTGCTGGTCATCACGGCCATCTATTGCCTCGCCAACCTTGCGGCCGACCTGCTCTACGCCGCCCTGAACCCCCGGATCCGCTATGCCCGCAGGACCTCCTGAGCCCGGCGCGCGACGCCGCCTCCCCGGAAACCTCCTCGCCGGCGCCGCCCTCGTGCTGGTGATCGCCGCAGCGGCGCTGGTCGGGCCCTGGGTCGCCCCGTTCCCCTACGACGAGTTCCACATCCGCGACCGTCTGAAGGCGCCGGACGCCGTCTACTGGTTCGGCACCGACGAGTACGGCCGCGACGTCTTCAGCCGCGTCTTGGCAGGATCCCGGATTTCCCTCTTCATGGGGGTCGCGGCGACCGCGGTGAGCCTCTTCTGCGGCGTCGCCCTCGGGTTGACCGCCGGCTTCTTCCGCGGCCGGATCGACGAGTGGCTCATGCGCCTCATGGATCTGCTGATGTCTTTCCCGCCGGTCATCCTCGGGCTGCTCATCCTGGCGGTCACCCCGCCCAGCCTCTGGAAAACGGTGCTCGCCGTAGGCATCGTCTACATCCCGGCGATCGTCCGCGTCACCCGCTCGGTCACCCTCGAGCTCGCCCAGGAGGAGTTCATCCTCGCCGCCCGCGCCCGCGGGGAAAACGCCGGCTACATTCTCTTCCGCGAAATCCTGCCGAACGCCTGGCCGCCGATCATCGTGGAGGCAAGCCTGCGGGTCACTTTCGCGATTCTCCTCGGCGCCGCCCTCTCCTTTCTGGGCATGGGCGCCCAACCGCCCAGCTCGGACTGGGGCCTCATGATCAGCGAGGCCCGCTCCTACCTCGACCAGGCCTGGTGGATGGCGGTCTTCCCGGGGCTCGTCATGTGCCTCACCGTCGTGGGGATCAACCTCCTGGGCGACGGCCTGCGGGAATGGCTCGACCCCCGGCTTCGCCACGGAGGCGCCTGATGGCCTCCCCGCCCTCCCCCCCCCTTCTCGAGATCGAGGGGCTCTGTGTCTCCTACGCCACCGCCGGGGGCACGCTGCGGGCCCTGAGCGGGGTCTCCTTCCGCCTGCAGCCGGGGGAGGCCCTGGGGCTGGCGGGCGAATCCGGGTCGGGCAAGAGCACGGTCGCCCTCGCCCTCCTGGGCCTCCTCGGCCCGGAGGCCGCCCTTTCCGCGCGCCGGCTGCGCTTCGGGGGCCGGGATCTTCTTTCCCTTTCGCCCGAGGAAAGGCGGCGGCTTCGCGGCGGCGCGATGGCGATCGTCTTCCAGGACCCCTTCACGGCGCTCAACCCCTCGCTCCCGGTCGGGCGCCAGGTGGCCGAGCCCATGGTCTTCCACCGGGGGCTTGCGGAATCCGAGGCCCTCGCCGCGGCGATCGGCCTTCTTCACCAGGTGGGGATCCCCCGGCCGGAGGTCGTCGCCCGTTCCTATCCCCACCAGCTCTCGGGCGGCATGCAGCAGCGGGCCCTGATCGCCACGGCCCTCGCCGCCGAACCCGAACTGCTCATCCTGGATGAGCCCACCACCGCCCTCGACGTCACCATCGAGGCCCAGATCCTCGACCTGCTCGAGAGCCTGCGCCGATCCCGACGGCTTTCCATCCTCTTCATCTCCCACAACCTGGGCGTCATCCATCGCCTGTGCGACTCGGTCTGCATCCTCTACGCGGGGGAGGTCTGCGAGACGGGCCCCACGAAAGCCGTCTTCCGCGACCCGGCCCACCCCTACACGCGCGGCCTGCTCGCCAGCCTGCCGCGGCTCGCCCTCGGCTCCCGCAAGCGCCTCTCCCCGATCCCGGGCACCCTCCCCGACCTGGAAAAGCCGCCGCCGGGGTGCCTGTTCCACCCGCGCTGCCCCTACGGCGACAAACGCTGCGGCGAGCAGTCGCCCCTGCTTTCCTCCCCCGGCCCGGAGCGTTCGGTCCGCTGCTGGAAGGCGCAGGAGATCCGGGGTGTTGCCTGGGAGGAGGCCGCGGGCGGGAACGGGAGGCCCGCCGCACGGGGGGACGAGCCGGCGGATCAGGCCGTCGCGCCGCTGGTGATCGTCCGCGATCTGAGGAAGCGCTACCGGCTGGGGGGGTTCTGGGACGCGCTGGTCTGGGAAAAACCCGGAGGCCAGGGGTGGCCCCGCCCCGCGTGGGAGCCGAAATTTCTGCGGGCGCTCGACGGCGTCTCGCTGGCGATCGCCGCCGGCGAGGTTCTCGGGCTCGTGGGCGAGTCGGGGTGCGGCAAAACCACGCTGGGCCGCACGATCCTGCGGCTGATCGACCCCGACGGGGGCGAGATCGTAATCGACGGCCGCGCCATCGCCCGGGCCCCCGAAAGGGAGCTGCGGCCGGTGCGGCGGGCGGCCCAGATCGTCTTTCAGAACCCGGACTCCTCCCTCAACCCGCGCAAGACCGTGGGCGAGATCATCGGCCGTCCCCTCGAGCGCTTCCGGATCGCCTCGGGCGCCGGGCTCCGCCGGCGCGTGGGGGAACTCCTGGACATGGTGCGCCTTGCGCCGTCCTATGCCTCGCGCTACCCGCACCAATTGAGCGGCGGGGAAAAGCAGCGGGTCGGCATCGCCCGCGCGCTCGCCACCTCCCCGCGTTTCCTCGTCTGCGACGAGGCCGTATCGGCGCTCGACGTCTCCGTGCAGGCGGCCGTGCTCAACCTGCTCGAAGACCTGCGCCGGGAGCTGGGGCTCGCCTTTCTCTTCATCACCCACGACCTCTCGGTCGTCGCCCACCTCGCCCACCGCGTGATGGTGATGTACCGCGGAGGAATCTGCGAGGAAGGAACGATCGCCCAGGTGCTCCGCCCCCCCTTCCATCCCTACACCGAGGCCCTGCTGTCCGCCGTCCCGCGGATCGACGGCGAGCGCGCGCGCATTCGGCTGCGGGAAGAGGGGCCCGCGCCGGAGTTCGCCGGCCGGGGATGCCGCTTCCAGGGCCGCTGCCCGCGGCTGCTGGGGGAGATCTGCCGTACGGTCGCCCCCCCCGTGCTCGAGCCTCTGCCGGGGCACCGGATCCTCTGCCACCACCGCCTGGAGACCCTGGCGGCGGTGGCCTCCCCCATCGCCGACGAGGCCCCCCCGCCGGGCGCCTGACCGCCATCGAGGCCGCCCCTGAGGTGCGTTTCCTCCGGCGGGTGTTGCCTTCCGCCCGAGCCGTCGCATCTTTTGGCCTTAATGCAGCCCGTGCGGAAGGAGAACCCGAAGATGGCTTACACGCTCAAGGTCTATGCGGCGATGCTGGTCGTGTTCTTCGCCGTGGACATGCTCTGGCTGGGCTGGGTCGCCCGGGGCTTCTACCGCAAGCACCTGGGGCACTGGCTCGCGGCGGAGCCCAACTGGGCGGCGGCGATCCTCTTCTACCTGCTCTTCATCCTGGGGATCCTCGTCTTCGTCGTCCTGCCGGGGCTCGAGGCCGGCGCGCTCGGCCGCACCCTCGCCCGCGGCGCGCTCTTCGGCCTGGTCGCCTACGCGACCTACGACCTCACCAACCTCGCCACCGCGCGCGACTGGCCGCTCGTCGTGACGGTCGTGGACCTGGCGTGGGGAACGGTCCTGACCACGCTCGTCGCCGCGGCGGGCTTCCTGGCGGGGAGGGCCTTCGCCTGATGTCTTCAGGCGAAGGTCTCGACTTTGTGCGTGATCGTGGTTTTGATGAGCTCGAGGGTCTCGGCCAGAACGGCGATCACGTTTTCGCGCACGTCACCCGCCACGGCGAGCAGCATCACGTCCTCGCCCACGGCGAGCTCGCGGCCCTCGGCGATCTCGACCTGCACGTCGAGGATGCCGGGGCGGCGCCGCTGCCGCTCGAGCAGGAGCGCGAGGCGCTCGCGGTCCACGGCGACGCGAAGGCTCCGCACGCGCCTTCCGTCGCGGGCGGTCTCGCGCACGACCCCGTTGTGCACGAGGATCATGCCCGCGCGGGGGAAGTCGGGGCGGCTGCGGATCCTCTCCACGAGCGCCTGCAGGTTCACGCCCCGCCTCCCGCCGGTGTGCCCGCGAGGAGGGCCTCGGCCCGGGCGAGGTCCTCGGGGGTGTTGACGTTGAAGAAAGAGCGCAGGTCGGGGTCGCTTCTCCGCAGGACCTCCTCGGGGATCTCGCGGATCCTCTTGCCCGCAAGCGCCCACTGGATCTTGAAGAGCCCCCGCCGGAGATGGTCCTCCACGGCCCGCAGGCAGCGCTTCGAGTAGGCCGCGCAAAGCGGCTCGAGGCCCGCGGCGGTGTGGGGGATGACGAGATCCACGGCGGGCTCGATCCTTTCCAGGACGGCCTCGATCACCCCGCGCTGCAAAAAGGGCGTGTCACAGGCGGCGACGAAGGCATGGGGCCGGCCGGCGTAGAAAAGCCCCGTGTGGATCCCGGTGAGCGAGCTGCGCACGGGAAAGAGGTCGGTCACGATGAGGGCGTCCCAGGCGAGGAACTCCTCGGGGCGGTTGGTGACCAGGATGATCTCGTCGAAGAGGCCCTCGAAGGCCTCGAAGAGGCGGTCGAGAATGCGCACCCCCCCCACCCGCAGCAGGGCCTTGTTGCAGCCGCCGTAGCGGGTGCTCAAGCCGCCGGCCAGAATGACGCCCGTGCAGGGCTGAGACATGGGCCCCTCCCCCACGCGGCCGAGGATAGTCGAGCCGTCCGCCGAGTTCAAGGACCGCCATGAATCGGATTGATTCCCGGGCACCTTTTGGGATACATCCAGGGGCCGTCGCCCTCGATCGAGGGTTCTGGAAAGGACAGCCGACCATGGGTACCGCCGAGCACAAGCACGGGGCCCCCCGTAGCGTGACCGTCGCCGTTCTCAGCGTCTCCACGACCCGGACGCTTGCCGAGGACGAAAGCGGCCGCTGGATCCGCCAGGCGGCCGAGGCCCGCGGACACCGCGTGGCCCTGCACCGCGTGGTCCCCGACGACGCCGCCGCCCTGGCCATGACCGTGCGCGAAATCAGCGAAACCCCCGGGATCGAGGTCCTCCTCGTCACCGGCGGGACGGGCATCACCCCGCAGGATGTGACCATCGAGGCCCTGGCGCCGCTTTTCACGAAGACGCTGAGCGCCTTCGGCCCGCTCTTCGCCCAACTCAGCCTGCAGGAGATCGGCCCGGCGGCGATGCTCTCGCGCGCCACCGCCGGGGTCATCGGCCACACGGCCGTCTTCTGCATGCCGGGCAGCCTGGGCGCCTGCCGGCTCGCCTGCGAGCGGCTCATCTTCCCGGAACTGGGCCATCTCGTGAAACACCTCAAAGGGCCCTGAACCGCACCCCCCGTCCGTTGCGAACGCCACCCCCGTCTTGCCGAGGCCGCCGCCCAGGCCGCCGTCGCCGCCGGGCGGTGGACGCGGAACCAAGCCCGAACGAAAGGATATCGCCATGCACACCAAGGTTTGCTCCTGGAACGAATGGGACCCCCTGCGGCACGTCATCGTCGGCCGCGCCGACGGCACCATGGTTCAGGCCCCCGAGCCCGCCGTCGACCGCGACTGGCCCGAGTACGGCTTCCCGCGCGGGAGCTGGGGCAGGCTCCCCAAGGAGATGGAAGACAAGGCGAACGAGCAGCTCGACCACTTCGCCGCCCTGCTCGAACGGCGGGGCATCCGCGTCGACCGCCCCACCCCGCTCGACTTCAGCCGGCCGGTCGAGACCCCCGACTGGCGGCAGGAGAGCATGTTCGGCTGCATGCCGCCGCGCGACGTCCTGCTCACGGTCGGCCACGAGATCCTCGAGGCGACCATGTCCTACCGCAGCCGCTGGTTCGAGTACCTCGCCTACCGGCCGCTCCTCGAGCGCTACTTCCGCGAGGACCCCGAGTTCCGCTGGGAGGCCGCCCCCAAGCCGCGGCTGACCGAGCGCACCTACAAGAAGGACTACTGGAAGATCTTCCACAGCCTGAGCGAGGAGGAAAAACTCGAGCGCACCCGGCGGCGCGACTGGATCCTCACCGAGGTCGAGCCCTGCTTCGACGCCGCCGACGTCGCCCGCTGCGGTCGCGACCTCTTCGTCCAGCAGTCCACGGTCACGAACGCCGCCGGGATCGACTGGCTGCGGCGCCACTTCTCCGGCCACCGCATCCACTCCGTGATCTTTCAGGAAGACCAACCGATGCACATCGACGCGACCTTCGTGCCGCTGCGGCCGGGGCTGGCCCTCTCCAACCGCGTGCGCAAGCCGCTCACCCCCGAGATGATCGAGCTTTTCCGCAAAAACGGCTGGGAAATCGTCGAGTGCGCCAAACCCGCCCACGACAAGAAGGCGAAGCTCTCCTTCTGCAGCGTGTGGCTCTCGATGAACGTGCTCGTCCTCGACCCCAAGACGGTCTGCGTCGAGGCCTCGGAAGTGGAGCAGATGGAGCAGCTCGACCGGCTGGGGTTCGAGGTGATCCCCGTGCCGTTCTGGGACGTGGCGGCCTTCGGCGGAGGGCTCCACTGCGCCACGGCGGACGTCTACCGCGAGGGGAGCCTCGAGGACTACTTCCCCCGGCAGATCCCCGGCTTCTGAGCGCACGCGGCGCGCCGGGGGGGCTTTCCGCGGATCAGCCGGAAAGGGCTTTCCCCGCGCTCCAGGCGCGCCCCACGGGCTCCCCGATGCGGAAATAGCGGTTTTCCGGCATGGAGAGGACGAAGGGGTCGATCTTGCGCAGGTCCGGCCGCCCCTCGGTCAAGGCGTGCTCGGCGGCGAAGGCCTCGACCACTTCGCCGATGTAGAGCGTGTCGCCGGGAAGGGCGACCTTCTCGGCCAAGCGGCAGGCCATGACGAGCGGGCAGTCGGCGATCAGCGGGGCGTGGGCGAGCGCGCCGAAGAAAACCTCGAAGAGGCGGGATTTGTCCTTCGTCCTCCCCGAGACGATGCCGCAGTAGTCGGTCTTCGCGAGCAGCGCCACATCGGGCACGTTGATGCTGAATTCCCCGTGCTCCTCGATCCCCCGGTTCGTGTGGTGACTGCCCAACGCGGCGAGCATCATCGGCGGCTTCAGGGTGACGCGGGTGACCCAGGCGGCGGCGAGAAAATTGGCCCTTCCCTCGACCACCGCGCCGATGAGGGTCATCGGCAAGGGAACGGGGTAGGCGTCCCCGGGGGCGATTCGAATCCGGTTCATGGGTCCTCCTTTCCGAGATCGAGCAGCATGCCGACCTCGTCGCAGCGGAAATACTTGGGGCAGCGGCTGCACTCGCCCCAGACCTTGGCGGGAAGCTCCTCGCGCCCCTTGCGCACGAAGCCCAGTCGCGCGAAAAAGTCCTCCGAAAGCGTGAAGGTGAAGAGCCTGCGGATGCCGAGGCGGAGGGCCTCGGCTTTCAGGTGCTCGACGAGCCTGCGGCCCAGGCCCCGGTTCTGGTAGGCGGGGTGGATGGCGAGCGAGCGCACCTCGGCCATGTCCTCCCAGAGGACGTGCAGGCTGCCGCAGGCGACGATCGCCCCGCCCGCCTCCTCGTCGACGACCACGGCGAAATCGCGGATGTTCTCGTAGAGGTACTGCGGCCCGCGGGGCAGCATGACGTTGCGCGCGGCGTAGTCGTTGACGAGCGCGAGGATCGCCTCCACGTCCGCGACGCGCGCCTTGCGGATCGGCAGGTCGAGCGTCTCGGCGCCGTTTGGGGACTCCGGGTAAGCGACCTGCGGCCGTTTCTCCCCCGGCAAAGCAACCGGCGGGGGCTCCGGCAACCCTTCGTTCATCGCGCCTCCCATCCTCTTTGCGCCGTCTCTACAGCAGGCGGTGGTAGTCCTGCAGGCAGCGGAACTCGGGCGGGTGCTTCTGGTTCGCCCGCAGGCCGCGCACGATCGCCTCGGCCGCCGACAGCGTGGTGATGAAGGGCACGCGGTACTTGATCGCCGCCCAGCCGATCGCGTACTCGTCCTGCCGCGCGCGGTGGCCGAGGGGCGTGTTGATGATCAGCTGGATCGCCCCGTTCTTGATGTCGTCCACGACATTCGGCCTGCCCTCGCTCACCTTGAGGACCGGCTGCACCGGGATCCCGCGGCCGGAGAGCGTCTCGGCCGTGCCGTGGGTGGCGACGAGCGCGTAGCCCAGCTTGTGGAGGTTCTCGGCGATCGGGACGATGCGCGCCTTGTCGTTGTCGTTCACGCTGAGAAAGACGCGGCCGCCGGTTGCGATCCGCACCCCGGTCGCCTCGAAGGCCTTCATGACGGCGTTGCCGAAAGTCTCGGCGATCCCCATCACTTCGCCCGTCGAGCGCATCTCCGGCCGCAGAAAGATGTCCGCCTTCTCAAAGCGGTCGAAGGGAAAGACCGACTCCTTGACGGCGACGTAGGGCGGATCCGCGGGCACGCGGAGGTTCAGCGACGCCAGGCTCTCCCCGGCCATGATGCGCACCGCGAGCTTCGCCGCGGGGACCCCCGTTGCCTTGCTCACGAAGGGCACCGTGCGCGAGGCGCGCGGGTTGACCTCGAGGATGTAGAGCGTGTCGTAGAGAATGGCGAACTGGATGTTGAGCAGCCCCTTCACCCGCAGGCGCGCGGCGATCGCGACGGTGGCCTCGAGGATGTCCTCGCGCTGCTCGCGGCTGAGCAGGTAGGGGGGCAGGACCGCCATGCTGTCCCCCGAGTGGACACCGGCCTCCTCGATGTGCTGCATCAGCCCCACGATCTCGGTGTGCTCCCCGTCGCTCAGCGCATCCACGTCGAACTCGTAGGCATCCTCGAGGAAGCGGTCGAGCAGCACGGGGTGCTCCTCGGAGACCCGCACGGCCTGCTGCATGTAGGTCTCGAGCGCCGTCGGGTCGTAGACGATCTCCATCGCCCGCCCGCCGAGAACATAGGAGGGCCGGACCATGAGCGGAAAGCCAATCTGCTGCGCGGCCGTGACCGCCTCCTCGACCGTGGCGGCCGTGGCGTACTGGGGGTGGGCGATGTCGAGCTCGTCGAGCAGGGCCCCGAAGCGGTCACGGTCCTCGGCGAGATCGGTCGAGTCGGGGGAGGTCCCCCAGATCGGCACCCCGGCCTTTTCGAGCGCGACCGCCAGCTTGAGCGGGGTCTGCCCGCCGAACTGCAGGATCACCCCCTCGGGCTTCTCGAGCTCGATCACGTTCAAGACGTCCTCGTAGGTGAGGGGCTCGAAGTAGAGCTTGTCGGCGACGTCGTAGTCGGTCGAGACGGTCTCGGGGTTGCAGTTGATCATGATGGCCTCGAGGCCGAGCTCCTTGAGGGCCTGGATCCCGTGCACGCAGCAGTAGTCGAACTCGATCCCCTGGCCGATGCGGTTGGGCCCCCCGCCGAGGATGATCACCTTGCGCCGCCCCGAGGGGCGCGATTCGTTTTCCTCGTCGTAGGTCGAGTAGTAGTAGGGGGTGAAGGACTCGAACTCGGCCGCGCAGGTGTCGACGATCTTGTAGGCGGGGAGCACCCCCGCCGCCTTGCGCATGGCGCGGATCTCGGCCTCGCGCTTGCCGAGGAGCAGCCCAAGGTGCTTGTCGGAGAAGCCCATGCGCTTGGCCCGCCGGAGCGTCTCGGCACGCAGCGTGCTCCTCTCGGCGTGCTCGCGGGCGATCACGCCCTCGAACTCCACGAGCTGGCGCAGGTTCTCGAGAAACCAGACGTCGATCCCCGTCAGGCGGCAGAGCTCCTGGGGCGAGATCCCCAGGGTGAGGGCCTGCCAGAGCTTGAGGATGCGGTCGGGGGTCCCCGAGCGCAGATCATCCAGAAGCGCCGTCCGGCTCATGCGCGCGATCGCAGGCTCCTCACGGGCGTGGAAGCCGGACCAGCCGTTTTCGAGCGAGCGCAGCGCCTTGTTCAGCGCCTCCTTGAAGGTGCGCCCGATTGCCATGGCCTCGCCCACGGACTTCATCTGCGAGGTGAGCCGACGGTCGTTGCCCGGGAATTTCTCGAAATCCCAGCGCGGCACCTTGACCACGACGTAGTCGATCGCCGGCTCGAAGGAGGCCGGCGTCTTGCGGGTGATGTCGTTGGGGATCTCGTCCAGCCGGTAGCCGACGGCGAGCTTGGCGGCGATCTTGGCGATGGGGAAGCCCGTTGCCTTGCTGGCGAGCGCCGAGCTGCGCGAGACCCGGGGGTTCATCTCGATCACGACCATCTCGCCGGTGTCGCGGTTCAGGGCGAACTGGATATTCGCCCCGCCGGTCTCGACGCCGACGCGGCGGATGATCTTCTTGGCGGCATCCCGCATGTTCTGGAGCTCGACGTCGGTCAGCGTCTGGGCCGGCGCCACCGTGATGCTGTCCCCGGTGTGGATCCCCATGGGGTCGAAGTTCTCGATCGAGCAGACGATCACGAAGTTGTCGGCCCGGTCGCGCATGACCTCGAGCTCGTATTCCTTCCAGCCGAGGACCGACTGCTCGATCAGCACCTCGCCCACCGGGCTCGCCGAAAGCCCCCAGCGGGCGGCCGCGGGGAACTCCTCGCGGTTGTAGACGACGCTGCCCCCGATGCCGCCGAGCGTGAAGGAGGGCCGGATGATGAGCGGGAACCCGATCCGCTCGGCCGCGGCGAGCGCCCCCTCGAGGCTGCGCACGACCTCCCCCTGCGGGACCTGGAGGCCGATTTCGATCATGGCGTTGCGGAACCGCTCGCGGTCCTCGGCCAGGCGGATCGTCTCCAGGCGCGCGCCGATCAGCTCGACGCCGTACTCCTCGAGCACCCCCCGTTCGGCAAGCTCGACCGCGAGGTTGAGGCTCGTCTGCCCGCCGAGCGTGGGCAGGAGCGCATCGGGCCGCTCCTGGGCGATGATGCGCGCGATCGCTTCGGCGTGCAGCGGTTCGATGTAGGTGCGGTCGGAGAACTCCGGGTCGGTCATGATCGTCGCCGGGTTGGAGTTGACGAGGATCACGAGGAAGCCTTCCTGCTTGAGCGCGCGGCAGGCCTGGGTGCCGGAGTAGTCAAACTCGCAGGCCTGGCCGATCACGATCGGCCCCGAGCCGATCACGAGGATGCGCTTGATGTCCCTGCGTTTAGGCATGGAAGCGCTCCATCTCCTGGATGAAATGGTCGAAGAGGTACTGGCTGTCGTGCGGGCCGGGCGCGGACTCGGGGTGGTACTGCACCGAGAAGGCCGAAAGCCGCTTGTGGCGGAAGCCCTCGAGGGTCTGGTCGTTCAGGTTGATGTGCGTGATCTCCACCTCGTCGGCGGGCAGGCTGTCGATGTCGACGATGAAGCCGTGGTTCTGGGAGGTGATCTCGATCGCCCCGGTCGGCAGGTGCTTGACGGGGTGGTTCGCCCCGTGGTGGCCGAATTTCAGCTTGCGGGTGCGGCCGCCGAGCGCCAGCCCCAGGATCTGATGGCCGAGGCAGATGCCGAAGATGGGCCGGCGGCCGAGGAGCTTGCGCACCGCCTGCACGGCGTAGTCCACGGGCTCAGGGTCGCCGGGGCCGTTCGACAGGAAGATGCCGTCGGGGTTCCAGGCGAGGATCTCCTCGGGCGGGGTGGCCGCAGGGAAGACCTGGAGCCGGCATCCCGAGCGCCTGAGCGAGCGCAGGATGGAGAACTTGACCCCGTAGTCGTAGACCGCGACGCGGAAGGTCTTCCGCGTGGGGGGGGTCTCCTGCGTGTCCCCCTCTGCGATCGGCCAGCGGTAGGGGGCGGGGGTGGTCACCTCGTGCACGATGTCGCGGCCGACGAGGGGTTTGCCGGCCCGCAGCCGCGCGAGCAGGTCGGCGAGCGGCTCGGTCGAGGTCGTGATCATCCCCATCTGGGCGCCGCGGTCCCGCAGGCGCCGCGTGAGCGCCCGCGTGTCGATGTCGTGGATGCCGGGGACGCCGTGGTGGCGCAGGTACTCGTCGAGGCTGCGGTTCGCCTGCCAGTGGCTCACGATGGGGCTCAGCTCGCGGATGATGAAGCCCGCGGCGTAGATGCGGCGGGACTCGAAATCTTTCGGGTTCACGCCGTAGTTGCCGATCTGGGGATAGGTCATGGCCACGAGCTGGAAGTGGTAGGAGGGGTCGGTCAGGATCTCCTGGTAGCCGCAGAGCGCGGTGTGGAAAACCACCTCGCCGACCGCTTCGCCCGGGTGGCCGAAGGAGAGCCCCTCGTAGCAGGTGCCGTCCGCAAGAATCAGCCGCGCCTTCATTACGGCCTCCTCAATCGCGCTTGAATTGCGAGTAATCGGGCCTGCGGTAGCGGCTTTCGCCGCCGCCCTCGATCGCGAGCAGCGCCTCCACCTTGAGCGGCAGCCCGAAGAGCTGGATGAAGCCGTGGGCGTCCTTCTGGTTGTAGACGTCCTCCTCGCCGAAGGAGGCGTAGTCTTCGCGGTAGAGGCTGAAAGGGCTCTTGCGGCCGGAGACGATGACGTTGCCCTTGTAGAGTTTCAGCCGCACGGTGCCCGTGATGTTCTGCTGGGTGACGAGCACGAAGGCATCGAGCGCCTCGCGCAGGCGGCAGAACCAGAGCCCGTTGTAGACGAGCTCGGCGTAGCGCACGGCGACGGCGTCCTTGTAGCGCATGGTGTACTTGTCCATGCAGATGCTCTCGAGCGCCTGGTGGGCGCGCATCAGGACGGTCCCCGCCGGGGTCTCGTAGACGCCGCGGCTCTTCATGCCGACCAGGCGGTTTTCGACGATGTCGGCCCGGCCGATCCCGTGCCGGCCGGCGAGGGCGTTGAGGCGCGTGAACAACTCGACGGCGGAGAGCCGCTCGCCGTTCAGGGCCACGGGGGTTCCCTGTTCGAAGTCGACCTCGATCACCTCGGGGCGGTCGGGGGCCTTCTCGGGGCTCACGGTGAGCTGGAACATCGCCTCCTCGGGTTCGTTCCAGGGGTTCTCGAGGACGCCGCCCTCGTGGGAGAGGTGAAAAATGTTGCTGTCGCGGCTGTAGATGTCCTTTTCGGTCTGGGCGATGGGCACGTTGTGCTTCTTCGCATAGGCGATCGCGTCCTCGCGGCTGCGGATCTCCCACTCGCGCCAGGGGGCGATCACCCGCAACTTGGGGTTGAGGGCCATCACCGTGAGCTCGAAGCGCACCTGGTCGTTTCCCTTGCCGGTGCAGCCGTGCGCCACGGCGTCGGCGCCCTCGGCCTCGGCCACCTCGACCAGTTTCTTGGCGATCAGCGGCCGGGCCATGGAGGTCCCCAGGAGGTATTCGCGCTCGTAGACGGCGCCGGCCTGCATCGTCGGGAAGACGTAGCGCTGCAGGAATTCCTCCCGCAGATCCATCAGGACGAGCTTGCTCGCCCCGGAGGCGACGGCCTTCTTCTCGAGCCCGCTCAGGTCCTCGTTCTGGCCGAGATCGGCCGTGAAGCAGATCACCTCGCAGCCGCCGTAGTTGTTCTTGAGCCAGGGCACGATCACCGAGGTGTCCAGGCCCCCGCTGTAGGAGAGCACCACCTTCTTCACCGTTTCTTGGGCCATCGGCCGAATCCTCCTCCGTTGTGTCTTGGGGCATAAAAAAACCCCGGCCTGGGCCGGGGTTTTCGTCGTCGTCGAAACGAGGGGTCGGATCAATCGGGTCCGACGCGGAAAACACCCGGCCGCGGCCGGCTGCTACGGCGACGGGTACGGAGGCGTCGTTCAAACCCGGTCTTCATCTGCGCTCGTTTCCTCGCATCTGCTGCCGCCTTATGGCAAAGGGAAGCCGGCCTGTCAAGGGAAAACCCGGGGCGGGCGGCCGCCTTGCTCATGAGCCGGCGACGGCCGCCGCCTGCGCGGCGGCTTTGCGGCGGTTCATCCTCGCCTGCAGGAGCGGCCAGAAGAGCATGCCGATCGAGACCAGAAGGATCCCCGCGCTCACCGGGCGGGTGAAAAAGACGCTCACGTCGTTGTTCGAGGCGATCATCGCCGTCAGGAAATAGCGCTCCGCAAGCGGCCCCAGAATGATGCCCAGGACGAGGGGGGGGATGGGCAGACGGTAGCGCCGCATGAAGTAGCCCAGGACCCCGAAAAAGGCCATGTACCAGAGGTCCGAGGTGTCGTTTCGCAAGGCATAGGCGCCGACGAAGCAGAAGACGATGATGAACGCGCCCATGATGGTTTCCGGCACGCGCATCAGTTCCGAGAAAAATTTGGAGCAGACCCAGCCGGCGAAGATCATGATGAGGTTGCAGAGGAGCATGCCGGCGAAAATGGTGTAGACCGACTCGGGCGCCTTGTCGAAGAGGAGCGGCCCGGGCTGGATCCCGTGCATGAGAAAAGCGCCCATCATCACGGCCGTCGCCCCGCTCCCCGGGATCCCCAGGGTCAAGAGCGGAATCATCGCCCCGCCGGTGGAGGCGTTGATGGCCGAGCTGGTCGCATTCAACCCGTCCCAGGAGCCTTTGCCGAACTCTTCCGGTTTGCGGCTCACCTGGCGCTCGATCCCGTAGCTCACGAAGGAAGCGACGGTCGCGCCCGCGCCGGGAATCATCCCGATCATCGTGCCGCTGCCGAAACCCCGCAGCAGGGGGCCTTTGAAGGCCCAGACTTCCCGCGGCGTCATGAGCGAAACCTTCGGCCGCTCCTTGAGCCCCTGGTCGGGAATCTTGTCGCGTTCGCAAAGCTGCTCGAGCACTTCCCCGATCGCAAAGAGCCCGATCAGCACGATGGTGAAGTTGATCCCGGTCTCGAGCAGCCGGGAATTGAAGGTGAACCTCGCCGAGCCGAAGGTGTCGTCGATGCCGATCGTGCCGAGCAGCATCCCCAGAAAGAGGCACACCAGCGAGGAGGCGACGGAGCGGGTGTTGATGACGACCACGCTGACGAGACCGAGAAAGACGACCGCGAAATACTCGGTCGCCGAAAAGGAGAGCGCCACCCGGGCGAAGGGAGGGGAGACCAGGGTCATCACGAGGCAGCTCAAAAACCCCCCCAGGGCGGAGGCCATGATGGCGACGCCGAGCGCCTTGGCCACGTGGCCCTTGCGGTGCAGGGCGTAGCCTTCCCAGGTCGCCGGCACGTTCATCGGGTCCCCCGGGATGTTGAAGAGGATGCCCGTGATCGAGCCGCCGAAAATGCCCCCGCCGTAGACGGCCGTCATCAGGAGCAGGGAAGGAACGATGTCCATGGAGTAGGTGAAGGGGAGGACGAGCACGATGGCGTTCAGCATCGTGATCCCCGGCAGCGCCCCCGCCAGCACGCCGATCACCAGGCCCGTGAGCATCATCAGGAAATTCAACGGGGAAAACGCGTTCGCCAGACCGACCCAAAACAGTTCCAAGCCATTCATGGGGCGCCTCCCCTTGCCTCACAGAATGAAGAGCGCGCGGTAAAGCGTGAGGGTCAAATCCTCGAAAAACCATTCCCCCTTCGGCAGGGGGAGATAGACGATCTTGACGAAGAGATAGAGGAGGAACACCGTCCCCCCCAGCGAGACCAGCGGCAGCATGAGGCGCCCCCGGGCGCCCGCGAGGCGGAGAAAGATCCCGATGAACAGTGCGGTGGCAAGCGGGAAGCCCAACATGGCGATCGCCGGCACCACAAGCACGATGAGCAGAATCATCAGGAAGAGCTTGCGGTTGTCCATGTCTTTGCAGGCGGCCCCCTCTTCCGGGGGCCGCCCCCGGGCGCGGATCGCTTCCCACGCCTTGAGCACGCCGGCGACGGCCATCCCCACGGCGCACAATTTGGGCCAGAAGGCCCCGCCCAGCTGGCCGGGCGGGGGAAGGTCGATGCTGCGGTCGGCGTACAGGTAGACCGCGGCGCCGAAGAGAAGGACCGCCACCGGCCCTTTCAGCAGGGTCGCCCAACGCGCCCCCGCCCGGTCGCTCGACGTATCCATGATCCCCTCCGAAGCCCCGGCTACTTGAGGATGCCGAACTCCTTCATCAGCCGCTGCATGGTCTTCAGCTCGCCGTCCACCCACCGGCCGAACTCGGGGCCGGCCAGCGTGGAGGCCTCATCGGCGTACTGCTCCTGGTTGAACTTCTTCCACTCGGGCGTCTGCATGGCCTTGACGAAGGCGTCGGAGAGGATCTTGACCCGGTCGGCGGGGACGCCTTTCTTGGCGATGACGCAGCGGAACTGCGGCATGAAGATCTCGAAGCCGAGCTCCTTGGAACAGGGAACCTCCGGGAATGCCGGAAAGCGCTTCTCGGCGAAGACGATGACCGGCTTGAGCTGCTTGGCCTCCAGATATTGGCGGATGTCCCCCGCCTGCTCGTAGAGCACCTCGTTGTGCCCGCCCAAAACCGAGGCGTAGCGCTCGCCCGGGTTGGGGTTGGGCACGAGGGTCATTTTGTAGCCCTTGCTGGCGAGGTAACGCAGGGTGATGTCGTCGATCGTCCCGAAACCCAGGCCGGCCATTTTGATCTTGTTGGGGTTTTCCTTGACGGCCTTGAGCAGGGCGTGGATGTCGGCGAAGGGGCCGTCGGTCTTCACGAAGAGGAAGGAAGGCATGTTCTGGGTGCGGACGATCCACTCGATGTCCTCGGACTTGTACCGGGTTTGCCCGGCGGCGACGGTCGCGAGCGTGTCGGCGATGTAGTTGGCGATCGTGTAGCCGTCCTCCTTGGCGGCCAGAAGATCCGTGGTCCCCGAGTTCCCCGAGGCCCCCGGCTTGTTGGAGACCGGCAGCGGAACGCCGAGGATGGGCTCGGTCAGCTTGGCGAGCGTGCGGACCATCTGGTCGGACCCGCCGCCCACCCCCCAGGTGCAGATGAAGTCGATGGGCCGCGAGGGGTATTTCTCCTGCGCGAGCGCGCCGGCATAGCCGCCGAAGAGCACCAGGAAACAAAGGAAAGCGCAGAGCAGCAAGCGTTGCTTCATGGGAGCCTCCTTGTGTCGCAAGGTTGCGGTTTGGGCTCGGCCCGACGGGGCCGTTGCGGTTCTCTTTTTCCGGCGGCCCTCACTCCGCCCCCAGATACACCCGGCCCACCTTGGTGCGCAGGATCGACAGCTCCTCGGCCGTGGGCAGCGGCGTGGTGGCGATTTCGGGGGCAAACAGGAGCGGAAAGCCGGTCGCCTCCTGGATCTTTTCGCGGGTGACGCCCGGGTGCAGCGAGATGACGCGCATGCGCTTGGTCTCGGGCTCGAAGTCCATCACCCCGAGGTCCGTGATCACCCGATCCGGCCCCCCGCCCCGCAGCCCGGCTTTCTGCCGCGAGTCGCCGCCGCTCAGGTGGCCGGGGCTCGTGATGTATTCCACGCGTTCGAGGAAGCGGCGTTTCTCGTGGCGGATGATGATGAGCACGCGCTTGGCGCTCGAGGCGATCGGGTTGGCGCCGCCGCTTCCGGGAAAGCGCTTCTTCGGCCGGTGGTAATCGCCGATGCAGGTGGCGTTCAGGTTCCCGTACATGTCGATTTGCGCCCCCCCGAGAAAGCCCAGGTCGGCCAGCCCGCGCTGGACGAGGAAGCCCAGGGCCTCGAGGATATTGCGCACGAAGGCGGGCCGCGCCGCCCCGAGGAGCCGGGTGTCGGCGACGGAGAGCGAGGCGTGCATCGGCATGAGCTGGCCGATCCCGGTCTCGACGATGTAATTCAGGTTCGGGGCGTGGGTGTGCATGGCGAGCGTCGTCGCCGCCATCGGCAGCCCCGTGCCGACGATCGCCACCTCGCCGTCGCGGATTTCGCGGGAGGCCGCGGCGATCATCATCTCGTTGCGCGTGCACTCGTCGGGCAGGTCCCCCGTGAAGCCGCCGCAGGTGACCACCTCGGCGATCTCGGCCGAGTACCCCAGGCGCGGGTCGTTGCGCAGCCGCTGCATGCGCGAGGGGGTGAGCGCCCGATCGAGGTATTCCTTGAAGTCCTTCGTCTCCAGCACGTAGCGCCGGATGTAGCCCCGGAACGCCTCCGGGTCGCGGGCGGCGTGCTGGTATTCCTGCAGTGCCTCGTAGTCGTAGTCGTAATGTCCCGGCGAGGAGGTGGGGTGCGCCCCCCAGGGCTCGTGGATCACCGCATCGACCCGGTAGGAGGGGATCACCGTCTCCTGAGGCCGGCTGCGGATGTCCTCGGTCGAGACGATCTCCTCGGCGACCACGAGGATGCGGCGGGAGGCCTTGGCGATGTACTCGTCGGCGAAGGCGGTCCCTTCGATCTGCGCGTTTCCGGTCTCGTCGGCCCGGGTGACGAAAATGACGGCCACCTCCGGCGTGCAGGCCGGCAACACGACGTAGCGTTCCCCGGTGAACGGGCAGGGGGCGATTTCCAGCTTCTTTCCCTCGAGGACCTGGTGGGCGATGATGTCCGAGCCGAGTTCCACCTTGGTCGGGATGAAGGTGAGCCCGAGGGCGCCCGCGAGATAGCGCAGGGTCATCCCCAGGTGCTCGTAGTCCTCGGACTTGAGGGTGCCGTCCTCCACCGCGCGGCAGAAGTTCCGCGGCAGCCCCAGGCGCTCCATGTTGAGGCATCCCGACTCGACCGCACGGACCAGCCCCGCGCCGATCAGGATGTCCACCGCGTAGGCCGGGTTGACGCTTGAGACATGCAGGTCGCCGATCCCCTGACGGATGATCTCGTGCGAAACGCTCATCGCGTTTCGACAGAGGGAAAATCCGCCGAAACCGACATGCATGCCGGGCCGGATGAAGCGGGCGACGGCATCGCGGGTGCTCATCAGCTTGCTTTGCATTCCTGCGCTCTCCTCCGCAGCGAAGGGGTTCGCCCGGCCGACCGCTTTCGTGCGCTCGGCCTCCAAAAACGGCGGAGCCGGCACCCCGCGAGGGGCGCCGGCTCTCCGGATCCTCACTCGACCTGCCGGTAGCCCAGCTCGAATGCCGCCCGGTTTTCCTCCTTGTACTTCGGGATGACCTCGAGAAAGCTCTCGAGCACCTTGTCTTTGTCGAGGCGGCCCTCGAGCAGCCGGGACAACGCCCCCAGCGCGATCGCGTTCGCAAAGAGAGGGCGCTTGAAGTGCTTGACCGCGAGATCCTTCGCCGGAAGCGGCTTCTGCCGGCATTTCAGGCCGGTGTCCACCTCTGCCACGAAGGCGGGGTCGTAGAGGATCAGCCCCTCGGGGGGGACGGTGTCCTTGAAGCGTTTGTAGGCCGCGGCCGACAGGGCGAGAAAAACGTCCGGGTTCTCGCACATCGGCGAGTCGATCGGCTTTTGGGAGAGCACGACCTGGCTGCGGACGTATCCCCCGCGCATCTCGGTTCCATGGCTTTTGAGCATGGTGACCCGCAGCCCCTGCTTGACGGCCGCCTCACCGAGGGTCTGGCCGAGACGGACCACCCCCTGCCCGCCGAAGCCGCTGGCGACGATTTCGGTTCGATCTTTCATAGTCTTCCCGTCCTCCTGATGCGGTTGACCGCTTCCCAGACGTGCTCGGAAAATTCGGGCCTCGCCCCGCGGGCGTCGTGGTAGATGCCGGTGCGCCAGATGGTGTCCGGCTTCTCCTGCCCCATGGGCGCGGCATGATCCTTGATCCAGTTGTAGATGTTAACCTGCACCCGGGAGCCGAGGTGGCGCGCGGCGAAGTTCGTCGGGCAGGGGTAGGGCATGTGGACGAGCGAAAAGCCCGGGTTGGATATCGCCTTTTTCATCGTTTCGACGACCGCCTGCCCTTCCATGGCCACGTGGCGCGCCAGGAAGGTCGCCCCGGCCGCCTTGAGGATGTCGAGCACATCCATCCCCTCGGACATCAGGTTGTGCTCGAACATGCCGTAGGGGCTGGAGTCGGTTTTCGCCCCCTGGGGGGTGGTGAACCCGAACTGGCCGCCGGTCGACTGGTAGCCCAGGTTGTCGTTGACGACGACGGTCATGGAGGCGTTCGAGCGCGCGCAATGGATGAGGTGCAGCAGCCCGATGCCGAAGGCGTCGCCGTCGCCCACGGTCAGGATGAGCTTCTTCTCCGGCGGCAGGGTCACCCGCAGCCCCCGGGCGATGGCGTAGACGCGGCCGTGGGTGCCGGCGAAGCCGTCGCCCTTCCAGGTGCCGAAGGTCTGCCTTCCGGCGCAGCCGATCGAGGTCCCCCAGATGATGTCCTGGGTCTCCAGGCCCAGCTCGGCGATGGCCTGGACGATGATCTTGTGATTCATGCCCAGCCCGCATCCGGAACAGGCCGTGGAGGGGATCTTCCGGGTGCGCAGATACTTGTCGACGAGAACCGAGGATGCGTATGCCATCACCATGCCTCCAACTCCCAGCCCTTGCGGGAAAGGGGCTGGTTCTTGAGCAGTTTGGTAAAGGTCTCCATCAGGTCGGGGATGGTCGGCAGGTCCCCGCAGACGCCCAGGAAGTGGACCTTGGACCCCTCGGCGGCCGCCCGCTGGACTTCCCGGACCAGCTGCCCGTCCCAGTTGAGTTCGACCACGAGGTAGGTCGTGCGCCGCCGGAAGAGCTCGTCGGGGAAAGGCCAGAGGTTGATCAGCCTCAGGGCGCCGACCTTGAGGCCTTCGGCGCGGGCGCGGTCGACCGCGGTGTTGACGACGCGGGAGGGGGTGCCGAAGGAGACCACCACGAGATCCGGGTCGTCGCCCATATGCCGCTTCTCGTGCATGTCGCTGAACAGGTGGCGGTTGTTGCGGACCTTGTAGATCAGGCGGTAGGCGTGCTTGTGGTGGGCTTCGACCTCCTCGATGTCGTAGCCTTCCTCGGTGGGGGTCCAGTCCGAGCAGAGCGCCCCCGTGTTGTGGCCCATCTGCACCGGCGGGATGTCCAGGGCGTCGGTCGCCGGATAGAAATCCGGGCCGCGGTGGTAGCTCCGCGGCCAAACGCGGAAGCCCATCTCCTTCATCTCTTCCTCGGTCTCCGGAACGGAGATGTCCTCCATGCCGTCGGTGATCAGCTGGTCGGCGAGCACGGTGATCGGCATTCGCAGGCGCTCGGAGAGATAGAAGGCGTCGACCACGACCTTCATGCTTTCCTGGGCCGAGTTGGGGGCGAGAACGACCGTCTCGAAGTTGCCGCCCTGGGTGGGGTAGCGGGTGAGGTAGAACTCGCCCTGTCCCGGCGCCCCGGTGATCCCGGACACCGGGCCGACGCGGCCCGAGTTCAAGACCACCATCGGCGTCTCGCAGCCCAGGGCCCAGCCGTAGGGGTCGGCATAGAGGATAAAGCCGGGCCCGGAGGTGGCCGTCATCGATTTCATGCCGCCCAGCGAGGCCCCGATGCACAGATGCATGGCCGCGCACTCGTCCTCGGCCTGCAGGTAAACGCCCCCGACCTGGGGCAACCGCAGGCTCATGGCTTCGGCCAGCTCCGTGGCGGGGGTGATGGGGTAGCCGCAGAAAAAACGGCACCCGGCCAGGATGGCACCCTCGGTGATGGCGAAATTGCCCGTTTCCAGAAAGCGTTTCATATCAGGACCTCCCCTCGGCGGACTTTTCCCGCACATCGATGGCGAAGTCGGGGCAGGAAAAGAAACATTTCAGGCATCCCACGCACCACCGGCTCGACTTCACTTCCATGGGGCGGTAGCCCCGGGCGTTGAAGCCGGATGCGGGGCCGAAGACCTCCATCTGGCAGACCTCGGCGCAGTAGCTGCACTCCTTGCAGCTCGCGGTGTTGACGATCACCTCGAAGTTGCGCGCATCGCACTCCAGGCAGCGGGAGGCCTCGAGCCAGACCTGGTCGTCGCTCAAGCCCTTCTCGACCTGGTGGAAGTTTCCGGCACGCTCCCAGACCTTGAGGTGGGCCATTTCCTGCCGCCGCGTGACGGGAAGCCGGTCGCGGAGGATCACCTCGTCTTCCGGCTCGGCGAGATGTTCGGTGATGTCCCCGGAGCCACCGAGAAAACGATCGATCGCCTGCGCGGCCCTGCGGCCCTGCGCGATCGCGCCGATGATGGAGAGCGGCCCGGTCACCGCATCGCCGCCGGCGAAGACCCCCGGCTCGCCCGTGGCGAGGGTTGCCTCCTCGACGGCGAGCCGGTTGCGTTCGGCCTTGACGCCGGCAAGGGGCTTGAGGAAATCGAGCCGCGGCGTCTGCCCGATGGCGGCGATGATCGTGTCAGCGGTGATGCGGTCGGTGATTTCCTCGTCGTAGACGGGGTTGAAGTTGCAGGCGTCATCCAGGGTCGAAACGCAGCGTTTCAGGCCGAGCCCCTCGACCTTGCGCTCGCCCAGGACCCGCTTGGGCGCCCAGGCGTTCTGGATGACGATCCCCTCCTCTTCGGCGAGGGCGATCTCCCAGGGATGCGCGAGCATTTCGTCGCGCGCCTCGAGGCAGACGATGCGGACCGACTTCGCCCCCAGGCGCTTCGCCGTGAGGGCGACGTCGACGGCCACGTTGCCGCCGCCGATCACGACCACGTCGTTGCCGATTTTTGGCGCCTCGCCCCTGGCCACCTGGGTGAGGAAATCCCAGCCCCACAGGAACCCTTCCTTGTCGGCGCCCTCGAGCGGAATCCGGGTGCTGGAGGCGGCGCCGCAGGCGATGAACACGGCATCGTGTTTCTTCCTCAGAGCGTCGACGGTCACGTCTTGGCCGACGACGGTGTCGCCCTGAAACTGGACGCCCATCTCGAAAATGGGCTTGAGGTCGCGCTCGAGGCGGTCCTCGGGCAGCCGGTAGCGCGGAACCCCGTAGCGCATCATGCCGCCGGGCTTGGGGAAGGCGTCGAAGACCTTCACCTGGTGGCCGAGGCTCTGCAGGTAATAGGCGGCGGTCAGCCCCGCCGGCCCGGCACCGATGACGGCCACCTGCTTTCCGGTGGGTTTGGGGGTCTTCTTGCGTTTGCGCCAGGCATCGCCGCCTTTGTCCACGGCGGCGCGTTTCAGGGCCCGGATGGCGATCGGCTCGCCGAACTGCCGGTAAGCGCAGGCGTCTTCGCAGGGGGCGAAGCAGGCGTCGGCGCACACCACCGGGAAAGGGATCTTTTCGCGGATCACGGCCACGGCCTCGTCGAAGCGTCCGTCCCGCACCGCACGGATGTAACGGGGAACATCGATCCCGGCCGGGCAGGCGTTGGTGCAGCGCGGGACGATGAAATCCTTTCGCGATACCCGTTGCGAACTCATGCCCTTTCTCCTTTGTCCACAGGATTCCAGAGGTCCATCTCGATCCGGTCTCCTCGGGTTGTTTCGGGGAGTTTCCTCGCCATCGCCTTCACCGGATGGGTCCGAAGGGAAACAGCCCCCGATGGGTTTCCACATAGACCGCAAGCCCTTCGATGTGCCGCTGCATCAGGGTCCGCGCGAGCTCCCCATCCCTCTTTTCGAACGCCGCGATGATCTCGAGGTGTTCGCGGAGCGCGTTGTAGGCCCGGTTGTCCATCTTGATGGTGGCCAGGCGCACCATGCGCATGTGGTCATAGATGTTGGCCGCGAACTCCTGAAGCTTCCGGTTGCCGCTGAGCTGCAGCACGTATTCGTGGAAGGCGACATTGGCGCGGGCAAACTCCTCGACCTTGGAGACGATGTTCTCATCGTTGAACCCGGCGAAAAGGTCCCTCATGCGGGCGATGTCTTCGTCGGAGACTTTTTGGGCCGCCATCTTGGCCGCAGCCCCTTCGAGCGCCGCCCGCACGTAGAGGATTTCGATGATTTCTTTCCTGCTCTTGCGGTTGATGAAAATGCCCTTGCGCGG
The DNA here is from genome assembly GCA_020725555.1 of Desulfatibacillum sp. Classification (GTDB taxonomy): domain Bacteria; phylum Desulfobacterota; class Desulfobacteria; order Desulfobacterales; family SpSt-501; genus SpSt-501. Next base: position 406,776 of record DYEU01000032.1, on the reverse strand, counting down.
TTCGACCCGGAGGAATCCTTCCGAGACTAGACGGTTGATGGCGTCCCGCAGGGGGGTACGGCTGATGTTCAGGCTTTGGGCCAACTTTCGCTCATCAAGACGCTCCTCGGCGTTGTAGTCCATGCTGAGAATGGTCTCTTTGAGCGATTGGTAGGCCAGGTCCGCCAGTCTGGAAGGTTGCTTCAGGGGGAGAAGGCAAAGGGGAGGGGAGGGGCGCCTATGCCTGATCATGTGGTATACCAAATACCACTTTAGCCTTTTTGTCAAGAAAAAAGACGCAAACGGGGTTTTGGTGCTAAGATGCTGTTATAAAAGTGATTTGGTTAATCTGGTGCCGTGAGGGGTTGGCAGAGATGTTCGCTACGGAACTCAGCGGATTTCGCGGGCGGCCTGAAGGAGAGGATACGGGTTCACCGGGCGCATGTCCTCCAAGCGAAGGAGCATGAAATGGAGGTGGGTCGGCGAGCGCTCGGCGTAGGCGTTCGTCCCGCTGCGGCCCAGAGTGGCGACGGCTTGGCCTCCGGCGACGCGCTCTCCGGTCGTCACGTGCAGCCGATCGAGGTGCGCGGAGTAGGAAAAAAGTCTCAGGGCGGGATGGTAGATCCAGAGGTAATTTCCGCCGCGCAGGCCGTTGCCGTTGACCGAAAGCCCGGGGGCCCATGCGGCGAAGGCGGAGACGACAACCCCCTCGGCGAAGGCCAGGACCGCGACCGGCTCCCCGGTTCGGTCGTCCAGCCCGTCCTGGTTGCCGTCGTAGACGAAAATGTCCTGGGCGGGGTGCCCGACCCGGCGGCGCGGCCCGACGAACTCGTAGCGGCTGGGCCGGTAGCCCTCCCCGCGCTTTCCGCCCACGTGGCGCAGGCCGTAGCCCTTCAGGGGGAAAACGAGGGTGCCGTCGAACTCGCGCAGGGGGTAGGCGGCGGGGAGGAGCGCGCGGAAGGCCTCGATTTGCCGGCGGGCCTCCTCCAGGGGGAGGCGCTCGTCGCGCACGGCGCGCTCGAACTCCTCCCAGCGCTTGGCCGGCGTCTCCGCCTCGGAGGCGAAAGCCCGGAGCGCCGGGATCGTGAGCAGCGTTTTCAAGAAAAGCAGGGAGAGCAGCACCCGGGCAAGGCCTTCCATGCCGCGCCCCTTCGCCCGCCGGGGTTTCGCGGCCGCGCTCCTCACGCAAACACCCGCCCGGCCATCTCCCGGCGCAGCCGCTCGATTTCTTCCTCCATCACGCGCAGGATCTCGTGCGCCCCCTCGGTTTCGGCCAAGGCGGGCCGGAGCGCCCGGTAAAACTCCTGTTCGACGCGGTTCAACCGGTTGAGCCGCAGGAGCAGTTCCGTCCGGTTGCGGAACGCCGCGCGGACAAGCTCTTCGAAGCGCGCGCCCTCGACCTTCAGGAGGTCCATGTAGAACTCGACCAGCTCCCGGAGCCAGGCGGCGTATGGCCGCTCGAGCCGGTCGATCAACCCCGCCTTGCGCACCGCAGCCTCGATGTCGGGCGTTCCGCAGGATGCGAGCGCCGCTTCGGCGAGATCCAGGGCGAGCAGGCGCGTTCGCAGGAATTCCTCTTCGAATCGCAAGCGGCCGGTCTTGTACTTCTGCATGCGGTAGAGAAAGTAGAGGAAAAGAATCGGCAGCAAGATCATCCAAAAGCTCGCCTGGGGCTTTTCGAACACCTTCGCCCCCACGGCGTTGGCCAGCCCGCGCTCCCAATCGCCAATGAGCTCTTTTCTGTCCCGACGGGCCGTCATGGCCGCTCATCGGCTCCCGGACGGCCGCCGCCCCCGGGCGTGTAGTCCAGGCTGTCCCGAATGCGTTCGGATCCCTCGGCGGGTTCTTCGAAGTCGGTGTAGTAAATGGCGGTCGCCCGGAGACTCCGCTCCTCGATCACCCGGGCCATGCGCTCCGCCCCCGGGACCTTCTGGGCGAGCTTCCCCCCCCCGAAGATGAGGGCCCAGACGGCGAGGAAACCGACCAGGAGCTTGAACCAGGCAGGAAAGGCTGCCCGCGGGGTTCCACGGGCAGCCTTTCCCGAGATCGAGAGCCGTGCCGGCATGCCGTTTCAGATGGCGGCCGTGACTTCCGGGAAGACGATGTAGAACATGATGTACCCCATGAGCAGCGTAAAGCAGAGCTGGAAGGACTGGCCGAAGACGTAGAGGGTGATCGGTTTGCCGCCCTTGAAATAGGGGCCGAACTCGCGGAAGTTGGTCTCCAGGCCGATGCAGGTGAAGGCGAGGGCGAAGAACCATTCGCGCGCGATGCGGGTGAAGCCCCGCAGAACCCCGTGATCGATCATCACGGCGCTCATGTCTTTGCCCATGCTTTGATCCAGGATCGAGAAGAAGATCGATGCGGCGATGAAGCCGATCACGAATTTGGGGAACCGATACCAGATCTCCCACCAGCTGACACTCTGGCCGGGGGTGCAGTCCACCTTGGCGCACCAGTAGACGGCCACGCCGAAGGCCGTCACGCCGATCAGGACGTTTTGGATCATCTTGATCGTGGCGGCGACGTAGAGGGCTTTCTGCCCGAGGAAGGCCCCTGCGGCGGCCACGGCACCGGTCGAATCGATCGTGCTGCCCATCCAGGCCCCGGCAAGGATTTCGGGCATGTTCACGAGCTTGGCGAAAGCCGGCTGGCCGACCATGCAGATGGCGGTGAAGACCATCGAGAGGCCGATCGCCAGCGTGAGCTCCTCCTTCTTGGCGCGGCAGGCCGCTGCCGTGGCGATCGCGGCCGATACCCCGCAGACCGACATGTCGGCCGAGATGGTGATGTTGAGCGTCTTCGAGGGCATCTTGATCACTTTCTGGCCGAACCAGTACGTGAGAATCAACGTGACCGGCGTGCAGATCCAGGCGATGAAGATGCCGGGCTTGCCGATGGCGAGAATCTTGTTGAAAAGAATCTCGGCGCCCAGGAGCACCAGCCCCGTCTTGATGTAATACTCGGTGCAGACCGCCGGCTGAATCCATTTGGGGGTCCCGATCGTGTTGCTGATGAGCAGGCCGAAGACGATCGCCCACAGCGGGAAGCCGAAGCCCCAGTATTTCATCAGCGCCTGGGTTTCGGCCATGTAGGCCAGGACGGCGAGGATGAAGACCGCCGGGAACCCCACGACGAACTGGCCGAAGGGGGTCCCCATGATGGCCTTGCCGATCCCGAAGAAGATCGCCAGCAAAATGCACAGGCCGATGAGGTAGGGGATGCGGTTGTACGCTTTGACTTTGTACTTGCTTTCGGCCTTGGAGGCGTCGCTCTTGGCCTTCTGCCAGGCATCGATCGCCTTTTCAGCGGCGGCATTGAGAGAAGCGTCCTTGTAGCCGGCGGCGGCGGCGGCCGCCTGGGCCTCCTTGGCCTTGGCGAGGGCGGCCTCGGCGGCGGCCTTGGCTTTTTCCGCAGCCTCCTTGTGCGGGGCGCCCATCGCCTTTGCGGTTTCCTCGCTGCGGTAGACTGCATCGAAAGGGTTGGTGTTCCAATCGCTCGGCGAAGCGAGGAAATTCTGGATGGTCTTGGCGAAATCCTGGTTGGTCGCCCGCACGCCGCGCTTGGCCGAGGAGGCGTTGTGCCACTCGATCGTCTTGAACGGCGCCTTGGCGGCCTCCTCCTTCATGATGGCGTTGTACTTGGGAATTTCGGCCGCTTTTTCCGGCGGCCGGGGGAGGTAAATCAGCAGCCCCACGATGAGCAGGAAAAAGCCCATCCAGACCGCCATCCAGTCTTCTTTCTTGTAGAGGTCGCGCAGCGTGGTCTTGCCGCTTTCGATGACGACCACTTCCGGTTCGCCGGGTGCGGCTTTGGCCTCAGCCATGGCTTTCCTCCTTTGCCGGGAAAATGAGATGCGAACCCCCCGAAGCGGAACGCCGGCGGGGCTGTAACTCGCCGAAAAAATAGGCAGCTGCTATGTAGCGCAAGGAATTTGCGGCGTCAAGCGACAATCCCCGGCCGGCAGGCGCAGAGGGCGATCCAGCGCTCCTCCTGCCGGACCTCGATCTTCTCCAGGCCCGCCTCCCGCAACCGCTCCGAGAGCGCATCACGGCTCCCGGCGAGAATGCCCGAGGCGATCAAGCAGCCGCCGGGGGCGAGAAGCCGCGGGAGCTCGTCGAGAAGGGCGATCACGGCGGGCTCGAGAATGTTGGCCGCGACCAGATCGAAGCGGCCCCGGAAGCCGCCTGCGAGATCGGCCTGGAGGAGGGCCACGCGGCGCGGGTCGATCCCGTTGCGGGCGAGGTTGTCGCGTGCGACCCGCACGGCCATCCCGTCGCGGTCGCAGCCGGCAAGCCGCCCGGCGCCGAGCTTCGCCGCGGCGATGAGGAGGATGCCCGAGCCGGTGCCGACGTCGAGAAACGAGGCCCCCGGCCGGAGATGCCGCTCGAGCAACTCGAGGGTCAGCCGCGTCGTGGGGTGGGTCCCGGTGCCGAAGGCCATGCCCGGGTCGAGCTCGATCACGAGGTCGCCGGGCCGGGTCTCGGCCTCGCGCCAGGAGGGCTTGACGACGATGCGGCGGCCGATCCGCAGCGGCGCGAAGAAGGCCTTCCAGGACTCGGCCCAGTCTTCCTCGTCCACCTCGCGGAACGCGAGGCGATAGGGGAGCCCCAGCCTGCGGCCGAGGCCGTCCAGGGCTTCCTCGAGCGCTTGCCGGCAGCCCTCGAGGCGTTCGTCCACGGGGAGAAACCCGGCCACGGCATGGCGCTCGGGCCGCGGGGGTGCCTCTTCGGCCCATCCCTCCTCGCCCTCCAGGGTGGGATCCTCGATCACGACCCCCTGCAGCCCCACGTCGAAGAAGACCGCGGCCACGAGGTCGGCCGCCGTTTCGGGGTCGGACGGCTCGAAGGTGACCCGGGCTTCGAGGTATCTCATCGCGCGGGGTGGGGCCGGCCGCCGGCCCGGAGGGCCAGGCGTTCGACGGCGGCGCGGCGGTTCTCGAGGGCGGGCAGCTTCGCGCGCACGGCCTCGATCCGGCCGCTCGAGGCCGTGGCGAACAGGAGCTCTTCGGTCTCGCCGGCCCCGGCGAGCGGGATGCCGAAGGGGTCGAAGACGGCGCTCCGGCCGCAGAAGCTTCCGCCCACGAGATTGCAGCCGGCGACGTAGAGCGTGTTCTCGATCGCCCGCGCCTGCAAGAGCGTCGTCCAGTGCAGCTCCTTGACCGGCCCCTGGTACCAGGCCGAGGGCACGAGGATCAGCTGCGCGCCGGCGGCGGCGAGGTAGCGGAAGATCTCGGGAAAGCGCAGGTCGTAGCAGATGGCGAGCCCGATCCTCATCCCCGCCGCGGTGACGACGGGCGGGGGATCGTCGCCCGCGGCCATGGTGTCCGATTCGCGCACGCTCAGGGCATCGAAGAGGTGGATTTTGCGATAGGAGGCGACGATCTCCCCGGTGGGGGAAAAGAGGCGCGCCGTGTTGTAGGCGCGCTCCGGGGTGGGCCCCTCCTCCCAGCAGCCGACGGCGATGTAGAGGCCGGCAAGCTGGGCCATGGAGGCGATCATGCGCTGGAAAAAGACGCCCTCCTCGCGGGCGAGCTGCGCGGGCGGCCGCTCGGGGGTGGGAAGCCCCATGAACATCTCCGGCAGGACGAAGAGATGGGCCCCCCGCTCCGCCGCTTCGCGCACCAGGGCGCGCGCCTTGTGCAGGTTGCGGCGCGGGTCGGGGTGGCCTTCCACCTGGGCGAGGGCCACGGTCAGTCGCGTATCCATGCCTTGCGCTCCACGAAGCCCGAAGAGGCGATCCCCGGGCGGGTTGACTTTTTCCGCAAGCGGGTTTCTATACGTAGCACGCTTGCGCGAAGAAAGGAAAGGTCCCCATGACCCCCGCCGAACTGCGCCGGCTCTCCGCGGCGGGCCAATTCGAACGGCCCACGGCAGGCTTCTGCGACGGCTACGTCCAGGCGAACCTGGTCGCCCTGCCCGAGCGATGGGCCGGCGATTTCGAGGCCTTCTGCCGCCGCAACCCCAAGCCCTGCCCGCTCCTCGAGATCGTGGGGCCGGGGACGACGCGCACGCGGCGCCTGGCGCCCGGCGCGGATCTCCTGCACGTGGTCCCGCGCTACCGGGTGTGGGTCGACGGGGCGCTCCGCGAGGAGGTCCCCGACATCGCCCGCGTCTACCGCCCCGATCTCGTCTTCTTCCTGCTCGGCTGCAGCTTCTCCTTCGAGGAGGCGCTGCTCCGGGCGGGCATCCGCCTGCGGCACATCGAGGAGCAGAAAAACGTCTCCATGTACCGCACGACGATCCCCCTCGAGCCCGTCGGCCCCTTCCGCGGCGGCATGGTGGTCAGCATGCGGCCGATCCACCGCACCCAGGTCGCCCGCGCCTGCATCATCACCGCGCGCTACCCCGAGGTCCACGGCGAGCCCGTGCACATCGGCTACCCCGAGATGATCGGCATCCGCGACCTCGCCCGGCCGGACTACGGCGATCCCGTGGAGATCCGCGCGGAGGAGATCCCCGTCTTCTGGGCCTGCGGGGTCACCCCCCAGAACGTGCTGCTCGAGGCGAAGCTCCCCTTCGCCGTCACCCACGCTCCCGGCTACATGTTCGTGAGCGATCTCAAAAACGAGGATTTCGCCAGACAGGAGGTGTCGCCATGAAAACGGTCACGTGCATCGCGCTGCTCGCCGCTGTCGGCCTGTTCTGGGCCTCGCCGGCGCCGGCCGGGCCCGAGGAGTTGCGCGTCGTCGGCAGCTGGAACAACCTCACGATGTTCAAGAACTTCGAGCAGCCCTTCTGGACCGAGGTCGTCCCCAAGGAGCTCGGGATCAAAACGAGCCTCACCTCGATCGGCCAGGTGAACGTGAAGGGGCCGGCCGTCCTGCGCTCGGTCAAGATGGGCGTCTACGACGTCGTCCACACCGTGGCCGACTACGTCGTGGACGACTCCCCCGCCCTCGCCGGCCTCGATCTCCCGGCGCTCGCCAACGACCTGAAGCTCGCGCGCCAGGTGGTCGAGGCGTACTGGCCCGTGCTGGACGACTATCTGCAGAAGGACTTCGGGGTGAAACTCGTAAGCGTCGTCCCCTACCCGGCGCAGGTCCTCTTCATCAACACCCCGATCAAGAGCCTCGCCGATCTCAAGGGGAAAAAGATCCGCGCCAGCGGCTGGACGACCTCCGAGTTCGTGACCGCCCTCGGGGCGACCGGGGTCACGCTCGCCTTCAGCGAGGTGCCCCAGGCGCTGCAGCGCGGGGTCGTCGACGGCGCGGTCACCGGGAGCCTCTCGGGCTTCAGCGCCGGCTGGGGCGAGGTGGCGAAGTACCTATACCCGCTGCCGATCGGCGGCTGGGACTACGTGATCGGCACCATCGGCCTGGAGAGTTGGAAGGCGCTCGGCGCCGAAAAGCAGGCCAAACTCCAGAAACTGATCCGCGAAAAACTCCAGGACCCGGCCTGGGAGGTGACCGGGAAGGAAACCCAGGAGGGGGTCGCCTGCCTGAGCGGCACCGGGGTCTGCCCCCACGGGACACCGGCCAAGATGACCGTCATCCCCGTCACCGCCGGCGACGAGCAGGCGGCGAAGGAGGTGCTGGTGAAGAACGTGCTCCCGGCCTGGGCGAAGAAGGTCGACAAGTCCGCCGTCGAACGATGGAACGGATCGATCGGCAAACTCGTCAACCTCGAGGCCAAGTGACGGCCCCGGGCGGGGCGGCCCCCCCGTTCCGGGAGGAGGCCCCGCCCTTTCTTTCGGCCGCCGCGGTTCGCCGCACCGCGGCCGTATTCCCCCGGCGGAGTCCCTTATGAACCGGCTGATCCGTCTCGTGGGACGGGTTTCGACCTGGGCCGCCTGGCTGAGCGGGGGCCTGCTCTTCCTCACGGCCGTCCTCATCGCGGTCGAGGTCGTTCTGCGCAAGGTCTTTGCGCTCTCGCTCGGCGGAGCGGATGAAATCTCCAATTACGTGCTCGCCGTCACCTCGAGCTGGACCTTCGGCTACGCGCTCCTGCGCAAGGCCCACATCCGCATCGACGCCCTCTACCTGCGGCTGGGCCGGGGCGCGCGCGTCGCACTCGACCTGGCCGCGCTCGTGCTCTTCGCCCTCTGCGCCGCCCTGATCGCCGGCTACGCCTTCCAGGTGCTCCACACCTCGATCCTGCGGCGCTCGGTGGCGAACACACCGCTCGCGACCCCCCTCTGGATCCCCCAGGGGCTGTGGTTCGCGGGGATCGCGCTGCTCTTCGCCACCGTCCTCGTCCTGCTGGCGGCAACCCTCGGCCGGCTGGCCGCGGGCGACGTGGCGGGCGCGCAGCGCCTGGCGGGCGCAACCGATGTCCGGGAGGAAATCGAGGAGGCCGGCGCCCCTGCGGCGGCCGGTGCGGCGGCGGAAGGAGGCGGCCGATGATCGTGCTCGCCACCCTCGGGATCCTCCTTCTTCTTTTGCTCGCGAGCATCCCGGTCGCGGTCGCCATCCTCGCCCTCGGGCTTGCGCTCGGCTACTTCTTCTCCGGCTACCCGCTCCACCGGCTGCTCGGCGAGGTCTTCTGGTCGGCGAGCACCGATTTTCTCCTGCTTTCGATCCCGCTCTTCGTCCTGCTGGGGGAGATTCTGCTGCGCGCGGGGATCGCCCGCCGCACCTACGGCGCGCTCGACAAGTGGCTCTCTTGGCTGCCGGGGGGCCTCATGCACGCCAACATCGGCACCGCCGCCATGTTCGCCGCCACCAGCGGCTCCAGTGTCGCCACGGCCGCGACCATCGGCACCGTGGGCCTGCCCCAGGCCCGGCGCTACGGCTACCACGAAGGGCTCTTCGCCGGCACCATCGCCGCCGGCGGCACCCTCGGGATCCTGATTCCGCCCTCGATCAACCTCATCGTCTACGGGTTTCTCACCAACACCTCGATCCCGCAGCTCTTCCTCGCCGGCATCGTGCCGGGGATCCTCCTCGCCCTCGTCTTCATGGCCGTCATCCTCGTGATCTGCCTCATCCGGCCGGGCCTGAGCGGCGGGGTGCGCCGCGCCTCCTGGGGCGAGCGCCTGCGGAGCCTCCAGGACCTTCTGCCGGTCCTCTTCATCTTCGCGATCGTGATCGGCTCGATCTACACCGGCTGGGCGACCCCCACCGAGTCCGCCGCCCTGGGGGTGATCGCGGCCGTGCTGCTCGCCCTGCGCTACCGCGCCGTGGGGTTGCGTTTCCTGCAGGAAGTCGCCGAGGGGACGGTGCGCACGACGGCGATGATCATGCTGATTCTGATCGCCGCGAACTACCTCAATTTCGTTCTCGACTCGGTCGGGCTGGCTGAGCTGCTCAAGCGCTTCGTCCAGAACCTGGGGCTCTCCCCGCTCAAGACGCTCTTGGCCATCATCGCCCTCTACGTGGTGCTCGGCTTCTTCGTCGAAACCCTCTCGCTCATGGTGATCAGCGTGCCGATCGTCTTCCCGGTGATCGTGGGTGCGGGCTTCCACCCCGTCTGGTTCGGGATTCTCCTCATCCTGCTGATCGAAATGGCCCTGATCACCCCTCCCGTGGGGCTCAACCTCTACGTGGTGCAGGGGGTGCGCGGCCGGGGGACGATCGGCGAAGTGATCGTCGGCAGCACGCCCTTCGTGCTCGGGATCTTCATCATGATCGGCATCCTCGTCCTCTGGCCCGAGCTGGCCCTGTTCCTCGCCTGGAACGTCTGAAGGAGAACGCCATGGCCGCCCGCAGACTCGAGCTTGTCCTCGAATCCCGGCAGGGGAGAACCCCGCTGTCCTTCACCGCCGAGCGCCTCGTCGTCGCCGGCTGGGTGGGAAAAGACCGCGAGGCGGTGCGCCGCCACATCGAAGAGCTCGGCCGCCTGGGCGTCCCCGCCCCCTCGCGGACGCCGACCTACATGAGCCTTTGGCCCGCGATCCTCACCACGGCGGAGGAGATCGAGGTCACGGGCCCCGAATCCTCGGGCGAGGTCGAATGCGTGCTGCTGCGGGAAAACGGCCGCCTCTATGTCGGCGTGGGCTCCGACCACACCGACCGCGGCTTCGAGAAACACGACATTCCCGCCTCCAAGCAGATGTGCGGGAAACCCCTCGCCGCCGCGGTCTGGGACTTGGACGACGTGCGCGGCCACCTCGACCGCCTGATCCTGCGCTCCTGGTCGACGCGGCAGGGCCGCCGCCGCCTCTACCAGGAGGGGGCGCTCGCCGCGAACCGCGGCGTGCTCGAGCTTCTCCAGGGGATCCCCGAAGAGGCCGACCCCCGCAGCGGCTCCCTCGTCCTTTTCTGCGGCACCTTCGCCGCCCGGGACGGAATCGAGACCGGCGAGCTTTTCGAGTTCGAGATGGAAGACCCCGTGACCGGCCGGCGCATCGCCCACCGCTACCGCATCCGGCGCCTGCCCCAGTTCCTCTAAGCGGACCGCGACGCCCCCCGCCGCCCGCTCGCGCGTTAGGGTTTTCGCCGGCGCCGGGAGCGCAACCGCCCGCCCAGGGCGAGGCCGATGACCTCCGAGGCGGCAAAAACAACAAAGAGGACGAGAATCTCGACCATCGCCGGCATCCCCCGTTGACGTCAATTTCGGGTCGGGCCCCCCTCCCGGGGGGGATCCTCCGCGGCCAGCCGCACGCAGGCGCCCGGCGGAAGCGGGGTCAGCAGACCGGCGGCCAGGGCCGAAGCGTTGCGGCCGTCGGTTTTCCCGACCCGCGCCTCGGCGATCGGGCGCCGCTCGCCATCCACGATCACGACCGTCCGGCCGGGCTCGACCGCCGCGCCCGCCGCAAGCCCAAAGAACACTTCCGTTCCTTCGGGAACGCCCCGTGAAAGAAAGATTTCGGAGAGCCCCTGGGCGGCGAGCAGTCGCTCCTTTCGGCGGCCGAGAAACCAGCCCCAAAGCAGGATGAGCGCAAGGAGCGGCACGCAGGCAAGCGCCGCCAGCCCGGGGGCGATGCCGAGGTGGCGCCGCAAGAGGGAGAGGTGGCTTTTCCGGCGGGAAGCGGCGTCCGCGTGCACGACGACGCGCCAGGCGCCGTCGGGGGGCTCATCGGGCGGCTTCTCAAGCCGCCGCACCCGGACCTCGCGGACCCCCGGGGCGGCGCCGGGATCGACCGCGACCTCGCCCACCCACATCGTTCCGCCGAGCCAGAACCCGCGTTGGAGGCGGTCGAGGCGGAGGCGGACGGCGTCGTCGAAGGCTTCGACCCCGAGCTGGGAAAGCTCCGTCACCTCGGGGTCGAGCATCCCGTCCACCCAGGCGCGCTCGCCCGGCAAGAGGTGCACGGTGAAGAGAGGCTCCCGGAAGCGCGCGACACACGTGTCCAGGAGGCAGGCGAAGAAGAAAACGAAGACCACCAGCCCCAGGCGGCCCAGCCGTTTCGCGGCGCGTTCGGTGGCGGCCGATTCCATGCGGCTCCTTGAGGGCGACCCCCGCGGTCAGCGCGGGGCGTACGATTCTGGAATCGGAAAGGGAATCATGCTACGAACGGTCTCCGATGAAGTTTCTGTTCTCCGAACTCGCGGTCCTGGTGAACCGCGCCCAGCAGAAGAACAACCTCCGGCTGCTGGGGCGCTTTCTCCTCGTGCTCGCGGGTTTTTTCACGCTCTACAGCGTCCTCTTCCACTTCATCATGGAACTCGAGGGCCGGCAGCACTCCTGGCTCACGGGATTCTACTGGACGCTCACCGTGATGTCGACCCTCGGCTTCGGCGACATCACCTTCACGAGCGATCTCGGCCGCTTCTTCTCGATCGTGGTGCTGCTCACGGGGATCGTCTTCCTCCTGGTCATGCTGCCCTTCACCTTCATCCAGTTCTTCTATGCGCCCTGGCTCGAGGAGCAGAACCGGGCGCGCACCCCGCGGGCCCTGCCGGAGGCGGCCTCCGGGCACGTGATCCTCACCCACTTCGACCCGCCGACGGCCCACCTGGTGGAAAAACTCAACCGCTACGGGATCCCCTACGCCATCCTCGTCGCCGATTCCGAGGAGGCGCTCCGGCTCCACGAGGCGGGCTATCGCGTGGTGCTCGGGGCCCCGGACGACCCGGCCACCTACGAGCGGCTGCAGGTGCGGAAGGCGGCGCTGGTTGTCGTGCTGAACGACGACGTGACGAGCACGAACATCATCTTCACAATCCGCGAGGTCTCCGAGGAGGTCGTGACCGTCACCCATGTTGACCAGGACGAATCGCTCGACATCCTGCAACTCGCCGGCAGCACGCACACCTTCCAGTTCACGAAGATGCTGGGACAGGCGCTCGCGCGGCGCGTTCTCGGCTACAGCAACCGGGCGAACGTCATCGGGCGCTTCGACGAGCTGCTGATCGCCGAGGCGGCCGCGGCCCGCACCCGGCTTCAGGGGATGACGCTCGCGGAGAGCCGCCTGCGCGAGCGGACCGGCGTGAACGTCGTCGGGCTCTGGGAGCAGGGCCGCTTCTCCCCCCCCGGCCCGGGGGTTCGGATCGGCGAGTCCACCATTCTGGTTCTGGCCGGGTCGGGCGAGCAGCTCCGGCGCTACGAGGCCCTGGTCGCCCTGCCCGGCGGGACAGCGGCCCCGGCGGGCCCGGTGCTCGTCCTGGGGGGCGGCCGGGTGGGGATGTCCGCGGTCGCCACCCTGAAGCGCATGGGGGTCGACTATCGCCTGGTCGAGAAAACCATCTCCCGCACCCTGCGGCAGGACGAGCGGGTGGTCCAGGGCAGCGCGGCCGACCTCGAGGTTCTCGTCCAGGCGGGGATCCACGACACCCCGGCCGTCATCGTCACCGCCCACGACGACGACCTCAACATCTACCTCACCATCTATTGCCGCCGCCTGCGGCCGGATGTCCAGATCATCAGCCGGGCGACCCTCGACCGCAACGTCAAGACCCTCTACCGGGCCGGGGCGAACCTGGTGATGTCCTATGCCTCGCTCCTCTCCACCACGATCCTGAACCTCCTCAACCCGGAGAAGCTCCTCGTGGTCTCGGAAGGCCTCAACATCTTCCGCGCCGCCGTGCCGCGGCCCATCGTCGGCCGGGAGCTTGCCGCGGCGCGGATCCGCGAGGAGACGGGCCTGAGCGTCATCGCCGTCCGCAGGCCGGAGGCGATGCTCATCAACCCGGACCCGGGGACGGTGCTCCGGCCCGAAGACGAGCTGATTCTGATCGGCACCGCCGAGGGGGAGCGGCGCTTCGCCGCGGCGGCGGCCCAGGACGGGAAATCCGCCTTGCGCTTCCCAAGGAGTAAGACGCGATGAGCGAATTCACCCACCTCGACGATCAGGGCCGCGTGCGCATGGTCGACGTGAGCGAAAAGGAGGCGAGCCTGCGCACCGCGGTCGCCGAAGCGACCGTGCGCATGCAGCCGGAGACCTTCCGCCGCATCCGCGGGCAGACCGTGAGCAAGGGCAACGTCCTCGAAACCGCGCGCATCGCGGGGGTGCTCGCCGCCAAGAAGACGGCGGAGCTGATCCCGATGTGCCATCCGCTGCGGCTCACCCACGTCCAGATCGACTTCCTGCCCGACGAGCCCGCCCACGCGATCGGCATCCGGGCCGAGGTCCGCGCCTTCGACCGCACGGGCGTCGAGATGGAGGCCCTCACCGCGGCGGCGGTGGCCGGCCTCACGATCTACGACATGTGCAAGGCCCTCGACCGCGCGATGGAGATCACCGATCTGCGGCTGCTCGAGAAAAGCGGCGGCAAGAGCGGAACCTTCAGGCGCCGGCCATGACCCCCTTGCGGTCCCCCGTTCTGCGGCTCCTGGCCGGCGCGGGGTTCGCGCTGGTTCTCCTCGCCGGCTGCCCCGCCCCGCCGCCGGCACCCCCGCCCGCGGAGGCGCCGCCGGCCGCCCCGTCCGCCCTGGAGCGCGCCCCCTGCCCGCGCCTCGAGGACGATCTCGGCTTCGCCGGCCTCGAGGAGGCGCTCGCGCAGAGCATCGCCTGGCTGAAACGGCAGCCCCCGGAGCGCCGGTTTGCATTCGGCCCGGACCGCTACCCCGCCGCCCACCTTCTTTTGTCGCTCGAGCGCTTCCGGGATCTCCTCAGCCGCCGGCCCCCCGCCGGCGGGCTGGAGGCGCAGCTCGAGGCCGACTACCTCTGCTACCGCGCCTCCGGCCGCGACGGCGCCGGCCGCGTCCTCTACACCGGCTACTACGAGCCCGTGCTCGAAGGCCGCCTCGCGCCGAACGCGGAATTCCGCCACCCCGTCTGGGGACGCCCCGAGGACCTGATCACCGTGGAGCTGGGAGACTTCGCGGAACGGCTGCGCGGCGAGCGCATCGTCGGTCGCCTGGAGGGCAAACGCCTCGTCCCCTACCCCGAACGGCGCGACATCGAGGAACGGGGGCTGCTCTTCGACCGCGCCCGGCCGCTCGCCTGGGTGCGCGACCCGGTCGGGCTCTTCTTTCTCCATGTCCAGGGCTCGGGAAAGATCGCGCTCGAAAACGGCCAAACGCTCCAATTGGCCTACGACGGCTCAAACGGCCGTCCCTACCGCAGCATCGGACGCCTGCTGATCGCCGAGGGCAAGATCGCCGCCGAGGAGATGTCGCTGCCGGCGATCCGGCGTTACGTGGAGGATCACCCTCAGGAGATCCCCCGCGTCCTGTACGAAAACCCAAGCTACGTCTTCTTTCGCGTGGCCCCCGAGGGGCCGCTCGGCGCCCTCGGCGTCCGGCTGACCGCCGGACGCTCGCTCGCCCTGGACCGCACTCTTTTCCCCGAGGCGGCGCTCGCCTTCGCCGTGACCCGCAAACCCTCATCCGGGGAGCCCGCAGCCCCTCTCGCCTGGGTCGAGGCGCGGCGGTTCCTTCTCGTCCAGGACACGGGCAGCGCGATCACCGGCCCCGGCCGGGCGGACATCTTCTGGGGGACGGGGCCCGAGGCCGAGCTGGCCGCCGGAAGCCTCAAGCACCCCGGATCCCTCTACCTGCTCGTTCTCCGGCCGGATCGGGCCTCGCCTTGACAGCCGCGCCGGAACCCGTTACGGTGCAAAGAATCCGTTATTCTTGACGATCCTGCCGCCGGGGGAGGCTCCTTGCGGAAGGGGGTTCGATGTTCGGCATCGGCATGCCGGAGCTGATCCTGATCGCCATCGTCGCCCTGATCGTTCTGGGCCCGAACAGGCTGCCCGATCTCGCCAAGTCCCTCGGCCGGGCGGTGCGCGAATTCCGCAAGGCGACCGCCGAAATGAAGGAAAGCTTCCGCCTCGACGGGGAGCTGAACGAGGCGAAAAAGGTGATGGAAGAGTTTCACACGGAGGTGAACCAGGCGATCCGCCGCGAAGCCCTCAAGCCGGAAGAGGCGGGCGGCCCCGCCTCCGCCGCCACACCGGAAGCACCCCCCGCCCCCCCCCAGCCCGCGAACCCGCCCGAGGAACCCTCCTCCGAGCAGAAGCTCGAAGAGCTCAAAAAAGCCTTCGAAGCCTGGAGTGCGGCCAAGACGGAGCCCCCCCCGCCCGGCGCGGCGCCCCCTGCGAACGAACCCCGCCGCGGGGCCTGAACCGCGCGCCGCGCAGCCAAGGAATGCGCCGCCATGCTGACCGAGGATGACAAAATCCCGTTCACGGCCCATCTCGCGGAGCTTCGTTCGCGGCTGATCAAATGCTTTCTCGCCCTGGGGGCCGGCTTTCTCCTTTGCTATGCCTTCAAGGAAACCCTCTTCGACATCCTCGTCTATCCCCTGATGCGCGTCATGCCCGAGGGGGGAAAACTCATTTTCACCGCGATCCCCGAGGCCTTCTTCACCTACCTCAAGGTCGCGCTGCTCGCCGGCGCGATCGTGGCCAGCCCCGTGCTCTTCTACCAGTTCTGGATGTTCGTCGCCCCCGGCCTCTACCGCCACGAGCGGCGGCTCCTGGGGCCGCTGATCGTCATCACCACGGCCTTCTTTCTCGGGGGGGCGCTCTTCGGCTACTTCGTCGTCTTCCCCTTCGGCTTCCGCTTCCTGCTCGGGTTCGGGGCCGACTACATCCGCACCCTTCCCTCCATGCGGGAATACCTCGCCTTCGCGACCAAACTGCTCTTCATCTTCGGGCTGCTCTTCGAGCTGCCCGTGGTGCTGACCTGCCTTTCCTGGGTGGGGGTCCTCTCCGTCGCCACCCTACGCCGCAACCGGCGCTACGCGGTGGTGGGCGCCTTCGTCGTGGCCGCCTTCCTCACCCCGGATGCGGTCTCGATGATCTTGATGGCCGTCCCGCTCATGCTGCTCTACGAGCTGAGCATCGCTGCGGCACGGGTGCTCGCCCGCCGCAAGGCCGAGCGGGCGGCCGCGGCGGGGGAAAAAGCGGCCTGAGGAACCCCCGGGGCGTTGACAGAAGCGGCGTTTTGTGGGTTACTAGGAGCTGGTCTTTAAAGGATCGAGGAACTTCAGGCCGGAAACCCAAGCGCAAGGGAGGATGAGAGGGAGATGAGGAAAACGACGGTGGTCACGATCTGCGTTGCGTTGGCCTGCCTCTTCTTCGCCGGCGGCATCTACGCCAAGGTGGGCGATGTCATCAAGTTCGCCGGGGACTGCCCCCGGACCAAGGGCGAGATGACCTTCAGCCACAAGAAGCACAGCGAAGACTACGCCAAGCAGTATTCCGACCTCTTTGCGAACGGCTGCGGCGAGTGCCACCACGACGCCAAGGGCCAGCCGCTGAAGGACCTCAAGGCCGACAGCAAGGTCGACACCTGCATCAGCTGCCACAAGCAGTGCGGCGAGGCGCCGAAAGGAAAGGACGCCCCCAAGCTCGACAAGAAGCAGAAGCTCGCCTACATCGCCGAGGCCTACCACCAGAACTGCCAGGGCTGCCACAAGGACTTTAACAAGAAGTACGCGCCCAAGAAGGCCCCGGTCACCTGCAACGACTGCCACCCGAAGAAGAGCTGAACCTCTTCCCGCGGACGGGGAAACGAAGCGGGCGGGCTTTGGCAAGAAGGCCCGCCCGTTTTTTATCCCCCCGGCTCAAGGACGAGCCCCACCCATCCCCCCTCGGTTTCGCGCCACACGCGCCGCATTCCGAAGCGGCTGTAAATTTCCAGGAGCCCCGATTCCTCCGGCGGCCGGATGCCCGACAGCACCAGCGCCGCCCCCGGCATGCAGCGCCGGGCTAGGGATTGCGCCATCGCGGCCAGGGTGGGGGCCCTCAGGTTCGCGGCGACAAGCGCGAAACGGCCCTCCACCGCGGCGAGCGGGACGTCGCTTACCCGGATGCGATCCTCGAGGCCGTTGAGCCGCACGTTCGCCTGCGCCTCGAAACGGGCGCAGGGATCGCGGTCGATCCCCAGGCCCCGGGCCGCCCCGAGCCGCACGGCGGCGATGACGAGCACCCCGCTTCCGGTGCCGACGTCGAGAACGCGGCTTCCCGGCGCCCGGCGGCCTTCGCCCCCGGCGAGGGCGAAATCGATCCCCTGCAGCGCAAGCCGTGTCGTGGGGTGTTCTCCGGCGCCGAAGGCCGCGCCCGGGGCGATCCGCACCACGACGCCGGGGGGGCTCTCCGCAAGTCCCCCGCCTTCCGGGCAGAGAACGAGCCTTGCGCTCACACGCACGGCGCGGCCGAAGGAGGGCTCGATCCAGCTCCGCCCCGCTTCGAGGAGGTAGCGGAGCTCGCCTGCGGCGACGAGCTCGCGGAGTGCCCGGCGCACCGCCCGGCGCCCCCCGCGGCTTGCGCCGCCCAGTTCCCGCAGGAGGTCGGCCGGCGTGCAGCGCCGCGCGGCCACGGTTTCGAGAATCCGCCGCTTGAGCGGTTCAGTGGCGCTGCCCGTCACGGTACGCGGCCGCCCGGCGCACGAGGGCCTCGGCCCAGGCGGGGGTCCCCAGCGCGTGGAGATGGGTGTAGGTGGCGAGCACGTTGCGATGGACCAGCCCGTCCCGATCGCCCCGGATGCCCGCGCCGCGGCGCATGCGAAAGACGAGATCCGCCTCCCTGCCGGCCCAGTCGATCGCGCGCGAGTAGTGAAACTCGTGGCCGCGGAGTTCCGCGCCGCACTCGAAGAAGGGGTTTTCGCCGATCACCTCGACGCGGGTGTAGCCGTGCCCCTGGGGCCGCGGGCAGATCTCGAAGGAAAGCGGGAGCACCCCCGCCATGGGGAAACGGCCCTCCCCGGTAAGGAGCTCGCCTCCGAGGTAGATCAGGCCGCCGCACTCGGCGTAGACCGGAAGCCCCTCCTCCACGAGCGCCCGCAGGCGCAGGCGGGCCTGCGTGTTGGCCGCAAGCTCCCGCGCGTGGGTCTCGGGAAACCCGCCGCCGATGTAGAGCCCGTGGAGGCGGTCGAGCCCCCCCTCCCCCGGGGAAAGCGGGCTCAGGAAAACGAGCTCCGCCCCCGCCGCCTGCAGGGCTTCCAGGTTTTCGGGGTAATAGAATTGGAAGGCCGCGTCGCGGAACACGCCGATGCGGACCGGGTCCGCCGCCGCGGGGCGGGCGGGCGGCGGAGGCGAAGGCCCGACCGCGGCCAGGCCGGGGGCCTGGGAGGCGATGTGCACGACCGCCGCGAGATCGACGTGGCGGGCGATGAACTCGCGGAGGTCCGCCACCGCCTGCGGGGCCCAGCCGTGCTCGGGGGTCGGGACGAGCCCCATGTGCCGCTCGGGGAAAAGCGGCTCCTCGAAGCGCGGCAACGCGCCGACCACGGGCAGGGCGGTGTAATGCTCGATGGTGCGGCGGAGAATGGATTCGTGCCGCGCCCCGGCCACGCGGTTGAGGACCACCCCGGCGAGGCGCACGCCGGGATCGAAGGTGCGGCAGCCGGAGACGACCGCGGCGAGGGTGCGCGTCGTTTTCGTCGCGTCGAGGCAGAGGAGCACGGGCGCTTCCAGCAGCTTGGCGAGCTCGGCCGTGCTGGTTTTGCCGTCGAGGTCGATCCCGTCGAAGAGGCCGCGGTTCCCCTCGACGAGGGCGAGGTCGGCGGCCGCGCCGTGGTCGAGGAAGGAGCCGCGGACCGCCTTCGGGCTCAGGAGGTAGGTGTCGAGGTTGTAGCAGGGCCGGCCCGCCGCCAGGGCAAGCCAGCCCGCGTCGATGTAATCCGGCCCCTTCTTGAAGACGGCGACGTCTTTTCCCCGGCTGCGCAGCGCGGCGGCGACGCCGACCGTCAGGATCGTCTTTCCCGCGCCGCCGCGAAGGGCCGCGACGATCAGGCGGGGGAAAAGACCCGTTGCGGTCTGCTGCATCGCTGCCGCCGGGGAGGAGACCGGAAGGGTGGAATCAGGCCTCGTGCTCCGCCGCCGCCTGTTTGCCCGTGCCTTTCAGGCCGTACATGGAGGTGCTGCCGCTCGACCAGTACTCGAGGGTGCCGTCGGCCACCATGTCGTTGATCAGCTTCTTCGCCTCGCGCGGCTTGAGCCCCAGGATGTCGGCGAGGTCGTTGAAGTAAAACTTGGACTTGGTCTTGAGCTTCTTGGTGAGCTCTTCGACGATCTTGGCCTTTGCTTCCGCGTAATCCATGGTTCGGGTTCCTTGCGTGAGGCGCGGGGGGCGGCCGCGTCGGCGGCGCCGCCCCCCGCGGCGTTTTGTGCCATTAGAACTTGAATTGCGTCGTCTGCCGCCAGGTGTAGTAGGCCGGATCGCGGAAATCGTCGATCAGGTGGTGCGTGAAGGGCAGCTCGCATTTCTCGAAGAACCGCTCCCAGCCGATCCGCTCGGCCCACTCGCCCAGGCGCTCGTATTTTCTGGCGTTGGCGGCGTAGACCTCGACGATCTTCTTGATGGTCGCCGTCACCTTCGGCCAGCGCGGCGGCTCGTTGGGGATGAAGGCCACGACAACCTTGGAGAACTTGGGCGGGCTGATGCGGTTGGAGACCTTGCCGCCCGCCATGATGACGATGCCGTCGCCTTCCTTGTCGGCGAGCGGCAGCGCCGGGCACATCGTGTAGCAGTTGCCGCAGAACATGCAACGGTCGTAGTTGATGGCGACGCTGTTCACCTTCTGGCCGCCGACCTCAACCTTGGCCGGCTTGATCGCGGCCGTCGGGCAGGCGGCGATGGCGAGCGGGATCTCGCACATCTTGTCCAGGTACTCGTGGTCGATCATCGGCGGCTTGCGGTGGTAGCCAAGGATGGCGATGTCCGAGCAGTGGACGGCGCCGCACATGTTGAGGCAGCAGGCGAGCGAGACCCGCAGCTTGGCCGGCAGGCGGTTGTTCTTGAAGTCCTCGAAGAGGACATCCATCGTCGCCTTGACCGGCCCGGAGGCGTCGGTCGCGGGCGTGTGGCAGTGGATCCAGCCCTGGGTGTGGACGATGTTGGTGATGCCCGCCCCGGTCCCGCCGACGGGGAACTTGTAGCTTCCGGCCTTGAACTTGCGGCTCTCTAAATCCCGGATCAGGGGCTCGACCTTCTTTTCGTCGTCCACCATGAACTCGATGTTGTTGCGTGTCGTCCAGCGGACGTAGCCGCCGCAGTGCTTGTCGGCGATCTCGCAGATCTCGCGGATGAGCAGCGTGGACATGATCCGCGCCCCGCCTACGCGCACGGTGAAGACCTTATCGCCCGACTCGGCCACGTGGTAGAAGACGCCCGGCTTCACGTACTCGTGATAGAGCCACTTGCCCTTGTTCTTGGCGATGATCGGCGGGTAGAACTCGTCGTATTTGCGCGGGCCGATGTCGGTGATGCGGTCCTTCATCGGCTCCTTGGGATCGTATCCGGATGAAATGAACGCCATGGCTCGCCCCCTTTATCGCAGATGGTGTTTGCGGAACTCGTTGATGTCGCGCGTCCAGCCGCCTTGGACTTCCTCTTCCTTCCAGAAGATGTAGGGGTTGGAGCGCGGCTCCTTCACGTGCCGCGGGTCGGGCTGGATGCCGGTCACCTCGAGCAGCTTCTGGAAGCCCTGGCGCTTGATCAGCTCGCCCAGCCGCTCGCGGTTCTTGCCCTCTTCCATCCACCAGTCCCAGATCTTTTCGATGATCTCCTTGATCTCCTCGTAGGGCGGCTCGGCCTTGATGAAGGGGACGAGCAGCGAGCCCATCTGCGCGCCGTCGAGGATCGGGGCCTTGGCGCCGACGAGGATGGAGAGGCCGCGGTCGTCGCCGATCCGCAGCGCGCGCGGCATGACGTTCAGGCAGTGCATGCAGCGGTTGCACTCCTTGTTGTCGATCATGAGCTTCTTGCCTTCCATCCACATGCACTGGGTGGGGCAGAGCCGGATGACTTCCTTCTGGATGTCGAACTTGCCCCAGTCGCGGCCGCTGTGCTCGCCGGCGTTGGCCTTGAGCTCGCCGCCGATGTAGGCCTGGACGGCTTCCTGGTTGATCTTGATGTCGTCGCGCCAGGTGCCGATGAAGGAGAAGTCGGCGCGGGCGATGGAGGCGACGCAGCAGTTCGGGCAGCCGTCGAACTTGAACTTCATCTTGTAGGGGAAGGCCGGGCGGTGCAGCTCGTCCTGGTAGTCCATCGTGAGCTGGTAGCAGAGATCCTGCGTGTCGTAGCAGGCCCACTCGCAGCGCGCCTGGCCGATGCAGTCCGAGGGGGTCCTCAAGTTGGAGCCCGATCCGCCCAGGTCCTGGTTCAGCTTGTGGGTGAGCTCGTAGAAGATCTCCTCGAGCTGGGGGGTCGTGGTCCCGAGGAAGATGATGTCGCCCGTCGAGCCGTGCATGTTGGTGATGCCGCTGCCGCGGAAATCCCAGAGATCGCAGAGCTGGCGGAGGTACTTGGTCGTGTAGAACTTCCCGCCGGGCTGGTTGACGCGCATGGTGTGGAAATGGGCGACCCCGGGGAATTTCTCAGGCTGGTCGCAGTAGCGGCCGATGACGCCGCCGCCGTAGCCGAAGACCCCCACGATGCCGCCGTGTTTCCAGTGGGTGCAGCCGTCCTTGTAGGTCAGCTCCAGCAGGCCCAGGATGTCCTCGACCACCTCGACCGGGATCTGGTATTCGATCTTGGATGCCGTCTGGGCACGATGCTCCGCCAACGCTTTGAGGTCGGAAACGAAGCTCGGCCATGGACCGCTTTCGAGCTGGTCCAGCAGGGGAGTTGGATGTTTTGCCATGCTCTCTACCTCCGTGTCAGGTTGATGAAGAAACCGTCGGAACCGCCGGAAACACCCTGAGACCCTCTAAAAACGCTCACCTCCTCTCGATTCGGGATCCATGCCGTCATGGTTGCGCGCGGTTGTGTCGCCGGGAACGGGAACCGGAGAAAAAGCCAGAGTGCAGCTATAGAATCAAAGGCTCCGGCTTGTCAATAAAAAAGCCGCGCATAACTCCTTGTCGAGCCTCGTAAATAAAGGACCTCCCGACCCGCCGGGATGGGGTTCGGGGAGCAAAGCCCCCCAAGATCTTGGGCCGGGTCAAGCCGCGCGGGCGCAGGCGCAGAGAGCCGCCGCGTGGGCGGGAAGCCCGTGCGCCAAAAGAAGCCGCTCGGGGCTCCCTTCGCGGTACCGGCGCGCGACGATCCCGCCGCAGAGCTCGAGGAAATCCTCCTCGGCGCAGGAGGAGAGAAAGGCGGCGAAGGCCTCGGCCAGCGGGAGGCCAGCGGCTTTCTCCGCGAGCGCCGCGAGCACGCCCTCGCGGGTGGCAAAGACCGCCTCTTCCGGCGCCAGGGCGAAATCCCCGGTCCCGTCCAGCCGGTCAAGACGCGTGTGCAGCGACAGGGCGAGGAAAAAAAGAAGCAATCTCGTCAGCAGCGCCGCAAGCCCGCCCCGGGGGATCGCCGCGGCCGCCCGGCCGGCGAAGAGCGGGCGGTAGTCGCGCACGGCGATCAGCCGCACGGCGACCCCTTCGGGGCCGGGACGCACCACGAAGTCGCCGGCCGCGTGGTGCCAGAGGGCGATCTCCTCGAAGCGTTCGAAGTTCAGGTAGAGGGTGAGGATGCGCGCCGCCTCGCGGTAGACCGCCTCCGCCGCCGCGGGCGCGAGGCCGGAGCTTCCGCCCCCCGGATCCCAGAGCCAGAGCCGCGGCCGCTCCCCGGGTCCCTGCCGGTGCAGGTGAACCTCGCAGAAGCCGGTGAACCACTGCCCCAGCCAGAGGTCGAAGGGCGGCCCGGATCGCGGCGCGACCGAAAACGCGCCATAGGCCTCGGGGAGATAGGGGAGCCGGATTTCGGCGTGCAGCCGCGTGAGAATCGCCGTCTCGCGCCGGATGAGCCGCCGCCCCTCCGCGGAGAAGGCGACGTTGGCGACCCACTCCTTGACCACCCCGCCGCCGCGGGTCTCCAGGCGCGCCGGGTGGTATGCGGCGCCGTGCTTGGCGAGAAAGACGCGGATCTCCTCCAGGGGGACCTCCCCGGCGGCGCCGCGGCGGTGGAGCCGCGAAAGGACGGCGGCCCCCTCGCCCGTGCAGAAGGCCTCCAGGCCCCGAAAGTAGTCGCCGACCGTCGGCGTCTCCCCGTCCTCCGGGCCGCAGCCCGCCTCCGGCCGCCTGGAGGGCAGGGGCGCGCGCCAGGCAGGGTGATCCGGCGCGACGGGGAACCGTTCCGTTTCCAGGAAATGGAAAATGCGGGGCTGGGTCACTTCCCCTCTTCGGCGGCGGCCTGCAGCCGGGCGCGGTGTTCCTCGATTTCGCGGCGGATCGGCTCGGCCACCTCATAGCCGTGGGCGAGCGCCTCGTCGCAGTGCTTCACGGCCAGGGCGAATTCGCCCTTTTCGAGGAAGGCGATCGCGAGGTTGTTGTGCGCGGGGGCGAATTCGGGGGCGAGCGCGAGGGCCTTGCGGCTGGCCTCGATCGCCTCGTCGATCCGCCCCTTCATCAGGTAGGCCGCCCCCAGGTTGGCGAAGGCTTGGATGTAGCGGAAGTTGAAAAACGTGGCGCGCTCGAGGTTGCGGATCGCCTCGTCGATGTTGCCGCGCTGCAGCTCGACGAAGCCGATGTTGCCGTAGCCTTCGGAGAAGCCGGGGCGCACCTGGGTGGCGCGGCGGTTCCAGGAGAGGCAGCCGTCGAGATCGCCCCGGTTGAGGCAGATCCCGCCCATCAGCACATAGGCCTCGGCGAGGTTGGGGCTGCACTCGATCGCCTCGAGCAGCTCGCGCTCGGCCTCTTCCAGGCGGCGCTGGCCGAGGTAGCCCACGGCCAGGTTGTAGTGGGCGTTGCCGCACTCGGGGTTCTTGTCCACGGCGTGTTTCTGCTGCGCGATGTACTCTTCGACGCTTTTCGGCTTATCCATGGTTTGCCGGAGTCCTTCGGGTCGGGGAATCCCCGCGAGACGGGGGAGGCCAGATTAGCGGGGATCGGCGGCCGTGTCCAGGCCGGGCCGCCGTGTCGCTTTCCGCTTGACTTCGGAGACTCTTTTCCTTACCCAGCGGCCGAGGCGGGAACCCCTTCAAAACAAGCGAAAGGAGGCGGCCATGCAACCCGGTTGTTATACCGCGTTGATCACCCCGTTTCAGGGAGAGGCCATCGACGAGCGCGGGCTCGAGCGGCTGGTCGAGTTCCAGGTGGCCGAGGGCTCAACCGGCATCCTCGCCGTGGGGACGACGGGGGAGAGCCCCGTCCTCACCTGGGAGGAGCACAACCGCGTGACCGAGATCATCGCCCGCTTGTGCGCCGGGCGCTGCCTGTGCATCGCCGGCACCGGCAGCAACAGCACCCGCGAGACGATCGAGGGCACGCGCCACGCCGCGCACGCGGGCGTGCGGGCCGTGCTGCTCGTCGACCCGTACTACAACGGGCCGAGCTCGCTTGAGATCCGCCGCGAATACCTCTACCCCGTGGCCCGGGAGTTCCCCGAAATCGACATCATCCCCTACGTCATCCCCGGCCGCACGGGGACCCAGCTTTTGCCGGAGGACCTCGCGCTCGCCTTTCAGAAATGCCCCAACATCCGCACGGTCAAGGAAGCAACCGGGGACCTGAACAACATGCGGCGCACGCGGGAGCTGTGCGGCCCGGATTTCCTCATTCTCTCGGGCGACGACCCCCTCACCGTGGCGATGATGGAAGACCCGCGGATCCGGGCCGGAGGGGTGATCTCGGTTGCCTCGAACGTGGCGCCGCGGGCGGTGGGGGAGATGGTCGGCCACCTGCTCGCCGGACGCGGCGCGGAGGCGCGGGCGCTGGCCGCCCGGCTCGAGCCGCTCTTCCAGCTCGTCACCGTGAAGACGACCGAGCGCACCCCCTTCGGCGAGGTCGTCTGCCGCGCGCGCAACCCGCTGGCGATCAAGACCCTGATGGCGCTCCTGGGCATGCCCGCCGGCGGCTGCCGGCCGCCGCTCGGCAAGATGACCCCCCAGGGGCTCGAGCGCGTCCTCTCCGCCGCGCGCCAGCTGCTGCAGAACGCGCCCGAGATCCTGCAGCCCGTCGCCGACTGCTTCGGGGTGGATCTCGCCGAGCGCCTGGAAAACCCCGCCTACCGGAAGGGGCTCTGCTACGAAAGCTACTGAGCGGGCGGCCGGAAGAGCACCTCGCTCAACCAGCGCAGCCCGAAGGCGAGGAGGGCCTCGTCGTCCGTCGCGAGGCGCTCCGCCTCCGCCGCGGCGATCGGATAGCGGCGGCGGAAGGAGCTCTCGAAGACGAAGCGCCGGAACCGGTCCACGTCGTAGCTCGCGAGAAAGAAGAGCTCCTTGGCCTTCTCGCTCCAGTGCAAGGTGGCCGGGAAGGAGCGCTTGCGCAGAATGAGCTCGGCCCAGGGGGCGTTCACGCGATCGTAGTCGTCGACCCCCTGGTCCTCCCGCCACTCGCCGACCGTCCACTCCCGGGGCTCGTCCCCCCCCCGGCAGTGCGCCTCGCGCACGAGAAAATAAAAGGCGTCCCCGTCGGGGTCGTCCTTCCAGGCGAGCGTCGCCGTGCCCACGGGGTAATAGCGGCAGGAGGCGGGCCGGTCCTCGTAGACCAGGCAGCCGTGGGGCCGCACGAAGGGGCAGGCCTTCTGTTCCCGGCCCTCTTCCTCGAGCAGGCGCAGGGTCACGACCGGGATGTCGGTCTTCTCGAGGAGCTGCGGTTCGGTGTAGAGGGCGAGAAACTCGGTCGAGGAGAGGCCCAGGCGCTTCTTGAGCCGCAGGATGTCGCAGGGGGTGAGGATGATGTGGATCCCGCGGCAGCACTGCGTGAAGCAGGAAAGGCCCGGGTGGCAGCGGAAGCGGAAGCGGCTTTCGGGGCCGAGCCGCCGGGGTTCGATGACGCCTGCGGGGGGTGGGGTCATGTAAGGATCCTTCGTTGGTTTTGCCCCTCCTCTTATCCCGGCGGCGCTCCCGGCGTCAACGGCGGCGTTTTTCGGCTTGATCCGCAAGCGGGTTTCACGCTAAACGGGGCGTCAGCCCGGCCGCCGCCGGCGCGGCCCGAAGAGGAAGGCGCCCGGCATCGCCGGAGCGCACGAGGAGGAGGCCATGGCCCTTTCGATCCGCAAGACCGCAGCCCCCAAGCCCAAGGTCGACGAATCCCGCCTCGGGTTCGGCATCCATTTCACGGATCACCTGTTCCAGATGGACTATGCGCCCGATCGCGGCTGGCACAACCCGCGGATCGAGCCCTACGGGCCGCTCGTCCTCGACCCGGCGACGATGGTCCTGCACTACGGCCAGGCCGTGTTCGAAGGGCTCAAGGCCTACCGCACCGCCGAGGGCCGCATCCAGCTCTTCCGGCCGCAGGACAATTTCAAGCGGCTCAACCGCTCCAACGACATCCTCTGCATCCCGCGGATCGACGAGGCCTTCGCCCTGGAGGCTCTGAAGGAGCTTTTGCGCCTGGAGCGGGACTGGGTGCCGCGCGCGAAGGACACCTCGCTCTACATCCGGCCGACGATCATCGCCACCGACCCCTTCCTCGGCGTGCGCGCCTCCCACACCTATCGCTTCTTCATCATTCTCTCGCCGGTCGGGGCGTACTACCCCGAGGGGTTCAACCCGGTGAAGATCCTCGTGGAAAAGGAGCACGTGCGCGCCGTCCCCGGCGGCACAGGCGAGGCCAAGACCCCGGGGAACTACGCCGCGAGCCTGCTCGCCGGCCATAAGGCCCATCAGGCCGGGTTCACCCAGGTGCTCTGGCTCGACGGGGTGGAGCGGCGCTGGATCGAAGAGGTGGGCTCGATGAACATCTTCTTCGTCCTGGGCGACGAGGTCGCGACCCCGGCCCTCCAGGGGAGCATTCTGCCCGGCATCACGCGCGATTCCGTGCTGCAGCTCGGCCGCGCCTGGGGCCTCCAGATGACGGAACGCCGCATCGGGATCGAGGAGATCCTCGAGGCGGCGCAGAGCGGGCGGCTGCGCGAAGCGTTCGGCTCGGGCACGGCGGCGGTGATCTCCCCGGTGGGCCGGATCGCCTACGGCGACCGCCTGATCACCGTGGGCGACGGCGGGGTGGGCCCCATCGCGCGCCGCTTCTACCAGGCGATCACCGACATCCAGTACGGCCGTGCGGAAGGGCCGGCGGGCTGGGTGGTCCCCATCGACTGACGCGAGGGAGCGCCTTTCGGATGCCGCCGAGGGATGACCCGCCCCACCTCGGGGAATTCGTGGCCAAGATGGCCGCGGCGGGGCTCGCCCCGCTCGTGATCGAGACCTTCTCCCGCTACTACCGCCGCCTGGCGCGGGGGGAAAGCGGGATCCTGCGGGACGCGGAGATCCTGCCCGTTGAGCCCGACGAGCTGGCCGACGCGGCGTCGCTGGCCGAATTCGCCGCCGCCGGCCGGGAGGCCCTCCCCCGCTCGGTCCAGGTCGTG
Organism: Desulfatibacillum sp.; assembly: GCA_020725555.1. GTDB lineage: Bacteria > Desulfobacterota > Desulfobacteria > Desulfobacterales > SpSt-501 > SpSt-501. The sequence continues at coordinate 379,337 of DYEU01000032.1, read as the reverse complement.
CTGAACGGCGGCCTGGGGACCTCGATGGGCCTGAAAGGGCCCAAGTCCCTCCTCCCGGTGCGGCCGGGGCTCACCTTTCTCGAGATCATCCTGCAGCGCTCGCAGGCCGACGGCAGCCGGCTCGCCCTGATGAACAGCTTCAACACGCAGGCGGAGACCGCCTCCGCCCTCGCACGCCTGGCGCTCGAACCGGCGCCGCTCTGCTTCCTGCAGCACAAGTTCCCCAAGGTCCTGCGCGCGGACCTCCGGCCGGCCGTCTGGCCCGCCGACCCCGAACTCGAGTGGAACCCGCCGGGGCACGGCGACGTCTACGCCGCCCTCTTCGCCTCGGGCACCCTCGAGGCCCTGCTCGCCGGGGGGGTCCGCTATGCGCTCATCCGCAACGTGGACAACCTGGGGGCGGGCATGAACCCGGAGATTCTCGGCTACTTCGCCGCCCGCAAGCTCCCCTTCCTCATGGAAGTCGCCGAGAAGACCCCCGCGGACGTGAAGGGCGGGCATCTCGCCCGGCGGCGCACGGACCACCGGCTGATCCTGCGCGAGGCGGCCCAGTGCCCGAAGGAGGAGCTCTCCGCCTTCCAGGACATCCGGCGCTACCGCTTTTTCAACACGAACAACGTCTGGATCCGCCTCGAGGTGCTGCGCGAGGCGATCCGCGAGCGGGGGTGGATCGAGCTGCCGATGATCGTCAACCCCAAGACCCTCGATCCCCGCGACGAGACGACCCCGGCCGTCTACCAGATCGAGACCGCGATGGGGGCGGCGATCTCGTTTTTCGAGGGGGCGGCCGCCGTCCGTGTGCCGCGCTCGCGGTTTCTCCCCGTCAAGACCTGCAACGACCTCCTGGCCGTGCGCTCGGACTGCTTCGTCCTCACCGCGGAACACGGCCTCGTCCTGAACCCCCGCCGCGCGGCCGCCGGGCTGGGGGAGACGATTCGCATCCGCCTCGATCCCCGCTATTACGGGAAATACGACCTCTTCGCGGAGCGCTTCCCGCAGGAGCCGCCTTCGCTCCTCGAGTGCGAGTCCCTGACGATCGAGGGGGACGTGCGCTTCGAGTCCGGGGTGAAGATCCGGGGAACGGTCGCCATCACCAACCGCAGCGGCCGGCCGGCCGTCATCCCCGGAGGCAGCCGGATCGAGGGCGATCTCGAGCTCTGAAGCCGCCCCCCCGTGGGGTCACTCCCGGCGTCGCGTCTGGTAGCGGATCACGACCTTTTCCGGGGACCCGGGGGCGAGCTTGAGGGAGGCGGGCTGGATCGAAAGCGGCACCTCCAGCACCCCCGCTTCCCGCAGGCGCTCGAGCGGCACCTTCTCGGTGTAGAGGGTCTGCAGGGACTCGAGGATCCGTCGGCTGCCCACCAGTTCCACCCGCTGCGGCTCGAGGACCGCCTCGGCGAGCATCAGGTGCTCCGGCAGGCGGCCCGTCCAGTCGACCTGCACGGGGAGCTCCTTCTTCACGGTGAGGTCCATCTCCACGAGCAGGCTCTGGGGCGAGACGTCCTTCACCCGGATCCCCGGCGGCAGGCTCACGTTCCCGGCGGTGATGGGGATCGTGTTTTCGCCCGCGCCGGCGCCGCTCAGATCCACGCGCACCCGCACCTGGTCGGGCCGGGTCGACTTGACCAGCGTCCCGGAGCCGCTGAGCGTCACGCGCACGGAGTTGACCGAAGCCTGGACGATCTCCAGCCCCGGGTTGCGGTTCTGGTATTCGACGGGGACCTCGAAGGAGACGAGCGTCTCCAGGCCGCGCGAAATGCTGTACCAGAAGCCGGTGATGAAGAGGAGGGAGACCAGCGCGGCGGTGGTGACCTCGAGGCGCTCGCGCCGGGCCTCGGGTCCGCGGGCCTCGGCCACCCCGAAATGCTCCTCGAGCCGCTCGACCAGGCTCTCGGCATCGGCGATGCGCTGGAGCTTCGCCCCCCGGGCCAGGCTCACCTCGCCGCGCTCCTCGGAGACGACGATGGCCACGGCGTCGCTCGCCTCCGTCAACCCCAGGGCGGCGCGGTGCCTTGTCCCGAGATGCGAGGGCAGATCCTCGCGGCGCGACAGGGGCAGGATGGCGCTGACCCGGCTGACCCGGTCGCCCTCGACCAGGGCCGCGCCGTCGTGGACGGGGTTGCCGGGGTAGAAAATGCTGAGGATCATCTCGCGGGAGATTTCGCCGTTCCAGGCGATCCCTCCCTGGAGAAGTTCCCGGATGTCCTCCTCGCCGGGGACGACGACCAGGGCGCCGTGCCGGCGGCGGGCGAGCTCGAAGAGGCTCTCGGCGAGGATTTCGACGGGGGCGACGCGGGTCTTGGGGGGAACCCCCCAGAAGATGGACTTGAGGTTGCGGGCCTGGAGGACGTTGCGGATCTCGTTGCGGAAGACCACGACGATGATCAGCGCCGCGACGGCCACGATGCCCTGGATCACCCAGCTGGTCACGATCAGGCCGAGGTAGGCGGCGATCTGCTGGAAGAACCAGAGCATCGTCAGGCCGATCAGGACCCGGAAGACGTAGGTGCCGCGGAAGAGGACGTAGAAGCGGAAGAGGATGTAGCTGTTCAGGCCGATGTCGACCAGGTCCTGCCAGCGGAGGGTTCCCAGAAAGGAGATCGTCTCCACCATGGGCGCCCTCAATCGGTGATGCTGAAGCGCAGGGTTTTCAGCACGCGGCCGGAGGCGTCCTGGACCTCGACCCGCCAGGGGCCGCGGTCGGCCTCCCGCAGCTGGATGCTGCTGAAGGTGCTCCAGCGGGGGGCCTTGACGGAGAGCCGGATGCGGGAGCTCGGGCGGTCGCGGAAATACCACTGGTGAAAGACGAAGGTGTCCTCCGCGACCGCGTCGAAGAGCGTGAAGCAAAAGATCTTCGCCGTGGAGACCGGGAAGGCGATCGCGCTGTTCACCGGGACCCCTTCGCGGATCTCCTCGCAGACGACGGCCTGCGCGAGGGTGAGGCGGGTGGAGCCGGAGGCCGCCGGCCGCGAGGGCTGGGCGGCGGCCTCCCCCGCGATCCCCACCGCAAGGCAGAACACCGCGGCGGCGATGTACAGAACCCGAGGACTCACGGGGCCTCCTTGGGGCGGCCGGGCGCGCGGATTCGCAGGCGAACGGCCTCGTCGAATCAAGCTTACCGTTCTTTTTCCATTTTGCAAGCGCAAACCCCGCCTGCCGCGTCGGGCTTTGTCCGCGGGCGGTTGTGGGGTATACTGTAGGGAGCCCTTCCCCGTTTTCCGGAGCCGCGATGCAGCACCGCGCCGACCTCATTCAGGACCCGCCCCCGGGCGAACGTTGCGTGCGCTTTTGCGGCGACGTGCTTCGCTTCGAGCTTCGCGTCCCGCCGGGCCTGCGGGGTTCGGCCTGGCTGCGGACCAACCTCGGCCACGCGGCGATCGCCCGCAGAGAAATCGTGCGCAGCGTGCATCTGCGGCAGAGCCCCCTCGGCCGCGACTGGTTCGACCTGCCCATGCACGCCGCCGCCGGAGACCGCTTCGTCCTGGAGGCCGCCCTGCTCGAGCCCGGCCACTTCGAAGCCAAGTGCTTCTTTCTCGAGGAGGGGGCGGCGGGACCCGTCTGGCCGCCGGGCCCCAACACCGTGGTCAACGTGGACGCCGCCGATTCCTGCGCCGCCAATGTCGTCTACAACGCCTTCGTCCGCCAGTTCGGCCCCAACAAGCGCGCCCGCAGCGTGCCGCCTCCCGGCGACGCGGACTGCGTCCAGCGGCTCGACGCCCTCGGCTACACCGTCATCCCGCCCTCGGGCACCTTCCGCGACCTGATCGGCGAACTCGATTTCATCCTGGGAACCCTCGGCTGCCGGATCGTTCTCCTGTTGCCGATCCACCCCACGCCGACGACCTACGGCCGCATGGGGCGCTTCGGCAGCCCCTACGCGGCGCTGAGTTTCCGCAGCGTCGACCCCGCGCTCGCCGTCTTCGACCCCCGGGCCACCCCCACCGAGCAATTCATCGAACTCGTGGACGCCGTTCACCGGCGCAACGGGCGCCTGTTCCTCGACATCGCCATCAACCACACCGGCTGGGCCGCCAATCTCCACAACGAGCACCCCGAGTGGCTGTGCCGCAGCGAGGGGGGCCGCATCGAGGTCCCCGGCGCCTGGGGGGTGCAGTGGGAGGACCTCACCAAGCTCGACTACCGCCACCCGGAGCTGTGGCGTTTCATGGCCGAGGTGTTCCTCACCTGGTGCCGCCGCGGGGTGGACGGCTTTCGCTGCGACGCGGGATACATGATCCCGCACCCGGCCTGGCGCTACATGGTGGCCCGGGTGCGTGAGGAGTTCCCCGAGACGATCTTCCTGCTCGAAGGGCTGGGCGGCAAGATCTCGGTCACGCGCAGCCTGCTCGACTCCGCCAACCTCAACTGGGCCTATTCGGAGCTTTTCCAGAACTACGACCGCAGCCAGATCGAACACTACCTCCCCGGGGCGATCGAGATCGCCTCGCGCGAGGGGCTGCTCGTGCACTTCGCCGAAACCCACGACAACCTCCGCCTCGCCGCGACCTCGCACGCCTGGGCGCGGATGCGCACGGCGCTGTGCGCGCTTTCCTCCTTCGCCGGGGCCTTCGGCTTCGCCAACGGGGTCGAGTGGTTCGCCGCGGAGAAGATCGACGTGCACGATGCGGCGCCCCTCAACTGGGGCGCCCCCGTCAACCAGGTCGACTGGATCGCACGGCTCACCCGCATCCTCAAGGAGCATCCCGCGCTGCATGCCGGCGCCGAGGTCCGCCTGGTCGAGCGCGGCGGCGGAAACCAGGTCGTGCTGCTGCGCCGCGACCGGGAAAGCGGCAAACGGCTGCTCATTGCCGCCAACCTTGACCCGCAACGCCCGACCGCCGCCTTCTGGGACCCGCTGGAGACCGGCCCGGACTTCCGTCGGGCGGTGGACCTGCTCTCCGGGGAGACGGTGGAGGCCTTCGTGGAGGGCGGGCTTTGCGGCCTGCCCCTGGAGGCCGGCCAGGTGCGCTGCCTCAGCCCGGACCCCTCCGATCTCGCCCCGCTCCAGGCGACGGCCCATGACCCCTTTGCCGTTCCCGCCCGCATCGAACGCCAGCGGCTGCGGGCCAAGGCGCTCGAGGTGCTGGCCCGGGGAAACGGGGGCATCGACGCGACGGGGCTTGACCCGGACGGGGCGGCCGCGGAGCTCAAGGCCGATCCCGCCCGCTTCCTCGAGCGGCGGGGCGAGGGCCATCGCCTGACGCGCTGGCTGTGGCCGCGGGACCTCAAGCGCGAGGTGATGCTCCCGCCCGGCCATTTCCTGCTCCTCAGGGGCCGGACGCCCTTTCGGGCGCGGATCGTCGACCGCGGCCGCACCCTGCGCGCCGAAACCTCCCTGCCCGCCGCGGACGGCACGCACTTCTGCCTGCTCACCCCCCTTCCGCCCCCGCGGCGGCCGAAGAGGCTCTCCCTGCTCCTCCGCGTGCATGAACCCGAAGCCACGCGTCACGACGACGCCGACCTTCTTCTTCTGCCCGAGCCGGAGGGGGCGTTCGTGCGCCTGCGGTTCAGCCGGGTCGAGCTGCTCGAGACCCCGCGCCGCATGCTGGCGACGAACGGCCGGGGGGCCATGGCGCGCGCCGCGATCTCCTGGGGGCGGCTCGAGAGCCGCTACGACGGCCTGCTCGCCGCCAACCCCGATCCCGAGCGGCCCGTCGACCGCCGGATGCTCCTCACCCGCTGCCGCATCTGGCTCGTCTACCAGGGCTTCTCCCAGGAGGTGAACCTCGACTGCCTGCAGTCCTTCGCGGCGCTTCCGGATGGGGGGGGCTGCTGGCGGTTCCGGGTCCCCTGCGGGCAGGGGGAACACGTGCTGCTCTCGCTGCTCGTCCGCATGCCCGCGGGCCGAAACGCCGTGCACCTGCTCTTCCACCGCCACCGCGCCGGCCGCGCCGAGGGGCGGCTCACGGATGCCGTGCCCGTGCGCCTGATTCTCCGCCCCGACATCGAAAGCCGCAGCGTCCATGAGCTCACCAAGGCCTACACCGGCCCCGAGCACCGCTTCCCCGCCGCCGTCCGCCCCGTCGCGGACGGCTTCCGCTTCGCGCCCGACCCCGGCCCCGCGCTGGAGGTCCGGATCGCCCCCGGCCGGTTCGCGCTCGAGCCGCAATGGGAATACATGGTCCATCGCCCCGCGGACGCCGAGCGGGGGGAGGACCCGCATTCGGATCTCTTCAGCCCCGGCTATTTCGAGGCCCCGCTCGCCGGGGGAGGCCGCGTGACCCTGACCGCCGCGGCCGGGCCCGAGGCCGAGGACCCCGCCGCCACCGGCCCGCCGGAGGCCTCCGACCCCTGCCCCGAACCGCGCGCTGCCGGCCGCACCCACCCCCTCGCGGTGCTCCGCGAAGCGCTCGGCCACTACCTCGTGGAGCGCGACGGCCTGAAGACCGTCATCGCGGGCTACCCCTGGTTTCTCGACTGGGGGCGGGATTCCCTGATCTTCTGCCGCGGTCTGATCGCCGCCGGCCGGCTCGCCGAAGCCCGCTCGGTGCTCTGCCTCTTCGGCCGCTTCGAGGAGGGCGGAACCCTCCCCAACATGATCCGCGGCGCCGACACCGGCAACCGCGACACCTCGGACGCCCCGCTCTGGTTCACCGTCTGCTGCGCGGAGCTCGCCGCCGCGGCAGGCGGCCTCGCGGCCCTCCGCGCCGACTGCGGCGGCCGCAGCCTGGCCGAGGTCGCCGCCGCGATCGTGCGCGGCTGCCGGCGGGGCCTGAAGAACGGCGTGCGCCTGGACCCGGAATCGGGCCTGCTCTTCAGCCCGACCCATTTCACCTGGATGGACACGCAGCACCCGGCGGGGAGCCCCCGCGAGGGCTACCCGATCGAGATCCAGGCCCTGTGGCATGCGGCCCTGGCGCTGATGGCGCGGCTGGAGTCGGGGGCCGCCGCGGAATGGGAGGATCTCGCGCAGCGCGTCCGCCGCTCGCTGATCGGGCGGTACTGGCGCCCCGCGGAGGGGTTCTTCGCCGACTGCCTCCACGCCGCGCCGGGGACCCCCGCGCGGGAAGCCCGGGCCGACGACCACCTGCGCCCCAACCAGCTCCTTGCCTTGACGCTCGGCGCGGTGGAGGACCCGGCGATCGGCCGCTCCGTCCTCGCCGCCTGCGAAGAACTGCTGGTTCCCGGCGCTGTCCGCAGCCTGGCCGACCGGCCGGTCACCCATCCCCTGCCGGTCGAATGGCAGGGACGCCTGTGGAACGACCCGTGGCGGCCCTACCGGGGAACCTACCGCGGGGACGAGGACACCCAGCGCAAGCCGGCCTATCACAACGGGACGGCCTGGACCTGGCTCTTCCCCGCCTACGCCGAGGCCTGGGCCGGCGTTTACGGGGAGGCGGGACGGCGAACGGCCTTCGCCTGGCTGACCGCCAGCATTCCGCTGCTCGAAAGCGGCTGCCTGGGGCACCTGCCGGAAATCCTGGACGGCGACCGGCCGCACACCCCGCGCGGCTGCGACGCCCAGGCCTGGGGCGCCAGCGAATGGGTCCGGGTGTGGCTCAAGCTCGCCGGCGGCACCCCGGCGCAGGCGCCAGATTGATTTTTCCCGATCCAGCCGATATCCTGCCGCGACGGATCGCACCCCGTGACCGCCGGGTCGATCCGCAACCCGCGGCCTGCCGCGCAATCCCCTTTTTCCGGTGAGAGTCCACCGATGGTTCAGTTCGCCTACTTCCAGGTACGCCCGAACATTCCCGAAAACCTCGCCTTTCTCGAAATCCTGGCCCAGAACATGTGGTGGTGCTGGACGAGGGATGCGGTCGAGCTCTTCCGCCGCATGGATCCCCGGCTCTGGGCCGACTGCCAGAGAAACCCCATCCCCTTTCTCGCCCGCCTGCCGCAGGCGCGGCTCGAGAAGCTCGCCCGCGATGCAAGCTTCACCGCCCATCTCGAGCGCGTCCGCCAGATGTTCGAGAAACGGATCCACAACCCCGATCTCCACTTCGAGCTGCCCGTCGGCCCCGCGGACACGATCGCCTATTTCTCCATGGAATTCGGCCTGCACGAGAGCCTGCCGCTCTTTGCGGGCGGCCTGGGCATCCTCGCCGGGGACCACCTGAAAGCCGCCTCCAACACCGCCCTGCCCCTGGCGGGCGTGGGGCTCATGTACCAGCACGGTTACTTCCGCCAGTATCTCAACCACGAGGGCGTGCAGCAGGAGGCCTACCCCGAAACCGATTTCTACAACCTCCCCTTGCAGCGGGTGCGCGATGCCAAGGGCAACGAGCTGCGCGTCGCCATCCGCGGCGCCGACGGCCCGATCCAGGCCATGGTCTGGAAAATCGCGATCGGCAGGCTCCCGCTCTTCCTCCTCGACACCAACATTCTCGAGAATCCGCCGGAATACCGGGAAATCACCGCCCGGCTCTATGCCGCCGAATCCCGGACGCGGCTCATCCAGGAGGTATTGCTCGGCTTCGGGGGCATGCGCGCTCTGCGGGCCCTGGGGATCGTCCCCAAGGTCCTCCACCTGAACGAGGGCCACTGCGCCTTCGCCGCCGTCGAGCGGCTCGCCCAGACGGCCGAGGCCCTGGGGGTGGACGCGGAGACGGCGCTCCAGATCTGCGCCCGCAGCACGGTCTTCACGACCCACACGCCGGTCGCCGCCGGCCACGACGAATTCCCCGCCGACCTCGTCCGGCCCTATATCCGTCCCATCGCCGAAACGCTCGGCCTCCCCGAAAAGGACATCCTCGCCTGGGGCCAGACCCAAGGCGCCCACGAGCACGCCCCCCTTTCCATGTTCGTGCTGGGGGTGCGCCTGGCGGGCGCCTGCAACGGAGTAAGCCGCCTGCACGGGAGTGTGGCGCGCCGGATGTGGTCGCACCTCTGGCCCGGCCGGCCCGTGGAAGAGGTCCCCATCACGCACATCACCAACGGCGTGCACCTGCCCACCTTCGTCTCGCAGGAGTTCGCCGCGCTCTTCGAGCGCTACCTCGGCCCCGACTGGTACCTCGGCTCCCAGCGGCCCGAGAACATCCGGCGGATCGACGAGATTTACGGCGAGGAGCTCTGGCGCGCCCACGAAATGAACCGCTCGCGGCTGATCCGCACCTGCCGCGAGCACCTCGTGCGGCAATACCGCAACCGCAGCGCCCCGCGGAAGGTGCTCGAGGCCGTGGAGAAGGCGCTCGATCCCAACATCCTGACGGTCGCCTTCGCGCGCCGTTTCGCGACCTACAAAAGGGCCTACCTGCTGATCATGGACCCCGAGCGGCTCGAGGCGATCATCAACAACCCCAGGGCCCCCGTGCAGTTCATTTTCGCGGGCAAGGCCCACCCGCGCGACAACGAGGGCAAGGACCTGATCCGCCAGCTCTTCCAGTTCGCCAACCGGCCGGCGGTGCGCGAGCGCTTTGTCTTCCTGGAAGACTACGATCTTCACCTCGCGCGGCACCTGCTGCAGGGGGCCGATGTCTGGCTGAACACGCCGCGGCGGCCCTTCGAAGCCTGCGGCACCTCGGGGATGAAAGCCGCGATCAACGGCAGCCTCAACCTGAGCATTCTCGACGGCTGGTGGGACGAAGGCTACCGCCCCGACATCGGCTGGGCCATCGGCAACGGGGAGGAGTACGAGGACCACGCCTACCAGGACGCGGTGGAAAGCCAGGCCCTGTACAACACCCTCGAAAACGAGGTCATCCCGCTGTTTTATGAACGGAAAAACGGCGACCTGCCCGTGGCCTGGATCGAGATGATGAAGGCCGCGATGAAGGCGGCCATGGAGGATTATTGCAGCCTGCGCATGATCCGCGACTACACCGAGCAGCTCTACGCCCCGTCCGCCGTCTGGTACGACCGCCTGACGGCCGACGGCGAAAGCGAGGCCCGGCGCCTGGCGGAGCTCCATGCGCGGCTGCGCCGTCACTGGAAGGAGATCCGGCTCGGCCTCCCGCAGCGGACCCCCCAAACCATGCAGCGCGTGGGCGACTCGGTGGCGATCACCGTCGAGGTGCATCTCGGCCCGCTCCGGCCCGAGGACGTCGACATCGAGATCTACTACGGGCAGTTCAAGAGCCACGCCGAGCTCATGAACCCCCGCATCGTCCTTATGGAGCGGCTGGAGGACCGCGGGGGGGGAACCTATCTCTACGGGTGCCGCCTGACCTGCGAGGCGGCCGGCCGGTTCGGGTTCGCCGTGCGGGCGACCCCGCACGGGGACCCGTGGATCAAGCTGACCCCGGGGCTGATCACCTGGGCCGCCGGGTAAGCCGCCAAGCCCGGAGGAGGCGATGGACGACAAGCGCCGCAACCCCCGTGTCCTGATCGTCACCCCGGAGGTGACCTACCTCCCCGACCGCATGGGGAGCCTTGCCACCTTCTTTACGGCCAAGGCCGGGGGGCTCGCCGATGTCTCGGCCGCGCTGGTCAGCGCGCTCTTCGACCAGGGGGCCGACGTCCACGTCGCCCTGCCCGACTACCGCTCGATTTTCAGCGACCGGCTGGTGCCGTTTCTGCGCGAGGAGATTTCGAGCATCCAGCGCAAGATGCCCGACGACCGGGTCCACCTCGCCGAGGACCGTGCCTTCTTCTACATCAACCGCGTCTACTCGAGCTCGGGCGACGAAAACATCAAGCTCGCGCTCGCCTTCCAGCGCGAGGTGATCAACAACATCCTGCCGCGGGTGCAGCCCGACCTCATCCACTGCAACGACTGGATGACGGGACTGTTGCCCGCGGTCGCCCGCCGGCTGCGCATCCCCTGCCTCTTCACCATCCACAACATCCACACGGTGAAGACCACCCTCGCCGCCATCGAGGACCGCGGCATCGACGCCGCGAGCTTCTGGCAGCACCTCTACTTCATGCACTGGGCCGACGACTACGAATCGGCGCGCGAGCGCAACCCCGTCGATCTCCTCGCGAGCGGCATCTTCGCCGCCCACTTCGTGAACACGGTGAGCCCCACCTTCCTGCGCGAGGTGGTCGAGGGCCGCCACGATTTCGTCGAGGAGCAGATCCGGCGCGAGCTCGCCAACAAGTACCACGCCGGCTGCGGCTTCGGCATCCTCAACGCCCCGGACCCGTCCTTCAACCCCCGGACCGACTCCGACCTGAAGGTCCGCTACGGTCCCGAAGACCATGCCGCCGCCAAGCGCGAAAACAAACGCTTCCTGCAGCGCACCCTGGGGTTGATCGAGGACGTGAACGCCCCGCTCTTCTTCTGGCCCTCGCGGCTCGATCCCGTGCAGAAGGGCTGCGCGCTCCTCTCCGACATCTTCTACCGGGTGCTCTCCACCTGGTGGGAACGAAACCTCCAGGTCGTCTTCGTCGCCAACGGCGAATACCAGCGGGTCTTCCAGGACATCGTCAACTTCCACCAATTCCAGCGGCGGGTGGCGATCTGCGACTTCAGCGAGGCGATGGAGCACCTGGCCTACGGCGCCTCGGATTTCATCCTCATGCCCTCGCGCTTCGAGCCCTGCGGGCTGCCGCAGATGATCGCCCCGATCTACGGCTCCCTGCCCGTGGCCCACGACACCGGCGGCATTCACGACACGATCCGCCACCTCGACGTCGCCGGCGACACGGGAAACGGCTTTCTCTTCCAGGTCTACGACGCCAACGGCCTGTTCTGGGCGATCGAGCAGGCGATGGCGTTCCACGCCCTGCCGGAGGCGGTGCGCGAACGGCAGATCCGGCGGATCATGACGGAGAGCGCACGGGATTTCACCTATGAGCGCACGGCGCGACAGTACATCGAGCTCTACGAAACCATGCTCAAGCGGCCGCTCATCGTCGAATAGGCCCGGCGGCGCCGGCGCCCGGAAACGGCGCGCGACGCCCCCGGACCGCTTCCCGGGGCCGCAGGAGCGCCTCCGGCGCCTGCTGGCGATCGACCCGGACCTTTCCCGCTACGAGGGGATCCTGCGGCGCCGGCTGCAGAAGATCGAGGCGACCGAAAAGCGCCTGACCGGGGGGCGCATCCCGCTTGCGGATTTCGCCTCCGGCCATGAATACTTCGGCCTCCACCGCCGCGGACCGCGCTGGGTCTTCCGGGAGTGGGCGCCGAACGCCGAGGCCGTTTTCCTCGTCGGCGATTTCAGCGGCTGGAAGGAGCTCCCCGAGTTCGAGCTGCGGCGGATCGAGCCGCGGGGCGTCTGGGAGATCCGGCTCCCCGGAAACCGGCTGCGCCACGGGGACCTCTACCGCCTCAAGATCTACTGGCCGGGAGGCTCGGGCGACCGCATCCCGGCCTGGTGCCGCCGCGTGGTCCAGGACCCCGGGACCCTGATCTTCAACGCCCAGGTCTGGCGGCCCCGGTCGCCCTACCGCTGGCGCCACCTCCGCTGGCGCCGCCCGCAGGTCCCCCCCCTCGTCTACGAGGTGCACCCGGGGATGGCCCAGGAGGAGGAAAAGGTCGGCACCTGGGCCGAATTCACCCGGAACGTCCTGCCGCGGGTCCGCAACGCCGGCTACAACACCCTTCAGCTCATGGCCGTCCAGGAGCACCCCTACTACGCTTCCTTCGGCTACCAGGTGACGAGCTTCTTTGCGGCGAGCTCGCGTTTCGGCGAACCCGAGGACCTCAAGGCGCTCATCGACGCCGCCCACGGCATGGGCATCGCCGTCGTGATCGATCTCGTGCACTCCCATGCGGCCTCGAACGAGGTCGAGGGACTCAGCCGCTTCGACGGGACGCTCTACCAGTATTTTCACGATGTGCCGCGGGGCCGGCACCCGGCCTGGGACTCCCGGTGCTTCGATTACGGCAAACCGGAAGTGCTCCATTTCCTCCTCTCCAACTGCCGCTTCTGGCTGGACGAATACCGCGTGGACGGCTTCCGCTTCGACGGCGTCACCAGCATGCTCTACCTCGACCACGGCCTGAACCGGCCCTTCCTTTCCTACGAGGACTACTTCAACGAAACCGTGGACGAGGACGCGCTCGGCTACCTCGCGCTCGCCAACCGCCTGATCCACACCCTGAAGCCGGCCGCGGTCACCATCGCCGAGGACGTGAGCGGCATGCCGGGCCTGGCCGCACCGCAAGCCGAGGGCGGCATCGGCTTCGACTACCGCTTCGCGATGGGGATCGCGGACACCTGGATCCGCCTGGCCAAGGAGGTCCCGGACGAGCTGTGGCCGATGGGCCATTTGTGGTTCGAGCTGAACAACCGCCGGCGGGAGGAGAAAACGATCAGCTATGCCGAGTCCCACGACCAGGCCCTCGTGGGCGACCAATCGCTCTTGTTCCGGCTGGCGGGCGCCGACCTCTACTGGCACATGCGCGTCGACGACGACCACCTGCGCGTCGACCGCGCCGTCGCCCTCCACAAGATGATCCGCCTCGTGACGCTCGCAACCGCTGGCAGCGGCTACCTGAACTTCATGGGCAACGAGTTCGGCCACCCCGAGTGGATCGACTTCCCGCGGGAGGGCAACGGCTGGTCCTTCCGTTACGCGCGCCGGCAATGGAGCCTCGTGGACGACCCTTCCCTCAAATACGGGCTGCTCGCGCGCTTCGACCGGGACATGATCGCGCTCGCCGTCGCGGCGCGGCTCTTCGCCGATCCGGCCGCGCGGCCGCTCCATGTCCACGAGGACGACAAGGTGCTCGCCTTCACCCGCGCCGGGTGGGTCTTCGTCTTCAACTTTCACCCCACCCGTTCCCACGTCCACTACCGCATCCCGGCGCCGCCCGGGAGCTATCGGCTGGTCCTGGACAGCGACGCCCGGGACTACGGGGGCCACGGCCGGCTGATTCCGGGCGAGGAGCACCACACGCTCGCCGGCGACGTGCTGAGTCTCTATCTCCCCACGCGGACGGCGATCGTTCTCGAGCCGCAAGGCGGATCGCCGGGCAATCAGGAGTTGCGCGCGTAGCCGTCGAGGTATTTCTTCACCCGGGCGATGTACTCGGTGGTCTCGGGATAAGGGGGGATGCCGGCATAGCGGTCGACCGCGCCCGGGCCGGCGTTGTAGGCCGCGAGCGCCAGCTCGAGGTTCCCGCCGTAGCGGTCGAGCATCTCGCGCAGGTAGCGGGCGCCGCCCTCGATGTTCTGCCGGGGGTCGAAGGGGTTTTCGACGTTGAGGAGGCGGAAGTTCATGGGCATGATCTGCATCAGCCCGCGGGCCCCTTTGTGCGAAACGGCCTTGGGGTCGAAGTCGGACTCGGCCTTGATCACGGCCTTGATGAGCGCCGCCTCGAGCCCGTACTTGCGCGAAGCCTCCTGGATGATGGGATCGTAGTGATGGGCCTCCAACCGGTCGAGGAACTGCCGGCGCTCGCGCATGAAGAGCTTGAACTTGGGCGAGGTTGGGGCGTTGGTGAAGTGCATGACCCCGTTTTCATCGATGTAGCGATAGATGTCCGCCCCGGCCGGCCTAAGGGGGAGCAGGAAAAGAAAACAAAGCGCGCCTGCAACGAGGATCGCCTTCATCTCGCCCGTCTTCGATCTCCTGAGACCATTTTACCCGCAAACCCCCGCAAGGATCAAGCGCTCCCCTAAAAAATCAAGCGTTTTTAAGGGGATGCCGTTTTCAGGGGTCTCCGAAAAGGCTCCTTTGGCGGGATGTCGGCCGGCGGGGAGGCGCAGAGGGGGAGGCGCGCTCGATCAAGCCGTCCCCGAGCCGCGCGAGAAACGGGGAGGGCCGCCGTTCGAGGCGTTTTCCCCGGATCAGGCGCCGTTTCGCCCAGGACAGGACCACCTGCTCTTTCGCCCGCGTGAGGCCCACGTAGAGCAGGCGCAACTCCTCCTGCCACCGTTCCTCGCAGGCGGCGTCGGCCCAGGGAAGAACCCCTTCCTCGCACGCGGCGATGAAGACGACCGGAAACTCGAGGCCCTTGGAGGCATGAAGGGTCATCAGGGCCACCTTCTGCGCCGCCTCCCGGTAGAGGTCGCCGTCCGCGGCGAGAACCAGCGTCTCGAGGATTCCCTCCGCCGAGGAGCAGGGGGCGACGCCGGCAAGCAGCTCCTCGAAACGCTCGGCCGCGGCGGCCACCGCGGCCTCTGCGCCTGCACGGCGCACCCCTTCATGGTGCAGGAGAAGGCGGAGCGCCTCGCGGGGGGATTTCCCGGCCGCCTCGCGCCGCAGCTCCAGGAGCGCCTGGATCCCTTGGAGCAGAAGGCGCTGGTCGGCCGGACGGAGCCCGGTGACGGGAAAGCGCCCGGCGGCCTGCAAGGCCTCCGCCAGGCGCAGGTTCTTGCGGTAGCCCCAGTCGATGAATGCGGCGAGTCGGCTCTCCGGCAACCGTGGGGAAAGGAAAGCGGCGGCGGCGCCGAAATCCTCGAGCCCGCCCAGGCCCAGGCCCACGCGCAGGAAGGAGAGCAGCCTGCGGGCCGCCTCCCCGAGAACCGCCTCCCGGCGGTCGACGCGCTGCACGGGGATCCCTTGCCGCGCGAACTCGCGCGCGATCGGCTCCCCGAGCTCGAAGGTGCGCGTGAGCACGGCGAAATCGCGAAAGCCGCGGGGTGCCCTCTCCGGCTGCGGGAGAAGTTCCGCCCCCGCCTCATGGAACCCGGTGGCGCCGATGGCTTGCCGGATTTCGCGGGCGATCGCCCGCGCCTCCTCGCTTTCATCCCGGAACTCCCGGATCCGCAGGGGCGCTTCGGCGCCCGGGGTCTTTCGAGCTTCGCCGTCAGCGGCGGGATCGCCGCCGACCAAGCGGCGTGCGGCGGCGACGATCTCGGGGTGGGAGCGGAAATTGCGCTCGAGCGTGCGGTGCTCCGCCTCGGGCTCTTCCTGAAGAAAATTGCGAAAGTAAACCGGGGTTGAGCCGCGGAACCCGTAGATCGCCTGGTCGGGGTCGCCGATCACGGTGAGCGCCGGTTCTTTCGCTCCGGCCGGGGCGAGGCCGCGCAGGATGCGGTATTGGGCCGCGTTTAGGTCCTGGTATTCGTCTACGAAGATTTCCTGGAAACGGCGGCGGCAGGAAGCCCGCCAGGCGGCGTCGCGCTCGAGGCGTCGTCCCACCCGGAACAGGATGTCCTCCAGGTCAAGAAGGCCCTGGCCTTCCAGGAGCCGCTGGTAGTGCGCGTAGACCCTGCGGAAGCGCTCCAGGTCCGCGACCTCGGGGTGGAACGAGGGGAAGATCTCCTCCGGGGCGAGAAACGCCTCCTTGGCGGCGCAAATCCAGGAGCGCACCAGGCGCGGCCGAAGCGCACTCGGCCCGACCCGGCCCTCCGCAAGGCGGATCGCGCGCGCGACGAGGGCTTCCTGGTCGAGCTCGTGAAGAAGGTGCAGGCGGCTGGAGGCATCCTCCTCCCGCAGCAGCATGAGGCAAAAGCCGTGGAAGGTGGCGACACAGGGGAGCGGCCCCCGTTCGCCCAGCAGCGCCGCAAGCCGGCTTCTCATCTCCGCAGCCGCTTTCTGGGTGAAGGTGACGGCGAGGATTCTGCCGGCGTCCACACCTTCCTCGATCCGCCGGGCGATGCGCAGGGTGAGGACATGGGTTTTGCCGCTTCCGGGCCCGGCGGTGATCAGCAGGCGTCGTGCGCGGGAATCGAGGATGGCGCGCTGCTCGTCGGTCGGGTCCGGAGGGTGCAGCGGCTGGGCCTCAAGCGGGGCTTTCTTCGTGCAAAGGCCCCCTGAAGAGGCTGGGGGCTGCGAGCGCCTTCGCCGCGCGGCTTCGCCGCCTGCGGGAAAGAGCGCTTTCTGGCCGCAGAGGGCTTCGCGTTCCTGTTCGCGAAAGATGCGGATTTTCCCGTATTCGCCGTCGCATCCGGGGAGAATCTCGATCTCGCCGCGTCGCATGCGCAGGACCGCCTCGTCCAGAAGCGGAATCCCCAAAGCGCGGAGCTCGGAAGCCGGGCGCTCGCACAGGACGACGAGCTCCGCGCCCAGCGTTTCCAGGATTCGGCGCCGCGAATCGGCGACCCTGCGGCTTGCCTTTCCGGTCTGGAGAATCTCGCTCAAGATGTCGGCCAGCGGGATCAGATACTGGAATCCCTGCCCGAAAGCATGCGGGTCGACTTCCGGCCGGTCGGCGAGCGCTTCCACCCGGTTGAGCACCCCGACGGTCAGCATCTTGCCGCATCGCGGGCAGCGTCCGCCGTGGCGCAGCGTTTCGCGCGGTTCGAGGCGCACGCCGCAGCGGCGATGGCCGTCATAATGATATTTCCCTTCTTCGGGATAAAACTCGAGGGTTCCCAGAAAGGCCGTGTTCCCCTTGCCGCGCAGGGCGTCGCGCAGGCCGTGGAATGAGAGCTCGCCGGCGAAGCGGTTGGCTTCCCGGCCCAGGTTTTCCGCGGAGTGGGCGTCGGAATTGGAAATCAGGCGCACGCGATCGAGAAAGGAGACGCGGCGGTTCATCGGCGGGTCCGAAGAGAGACCGGTTTCCACGGCGAAAATCTCTCCTGCAAGATCGCCGAAACACTCCTCCAGGGAGTCGAAGCCGGACTGGGCGCCCAGAACCGAAAACCAGGGGGTCCAGATGTGCGCCGGCACGAGGAAGGCCTCCGGGCAGGTATCGAGCGTCAAGGCCAGGAGATCGCGCGCGTCCAGGCCGAGGATGGGCCTGCCGTCGGCGTGGATGTTGCCGATCTTCTCGAGCCTGCGGCTGAAGGCCTTGATCGACGAAAGATCCGGGAAATAGACCAGGTTGTGGTTTTTGCGGGTTTTCCCCTCCTTTTTGTAGACCAGTGAGATTTCGGCGGCGAGAATGAAGCGCACCTCGGCCCTGCAGGCGGCGGGAACGGCATGCTCGTCGCCGGAGGACCGCCGGGGGTCTAACCTCCAGAGACCCGGCTCCGCGGGCAAGAGCCGCTCTTCGATTTCGGCCAGCCAGGCCGGATGGGTCGCATCCCCGGTGGCGACAACACGGATCCCCTTGAGCTGCGCCGCCGTGTGGAGGGCCTCAAGCGTCAGCGCGCTCGAGGTCGCCCGCGAGAAGCGCGAATGGACATGAAGGTCGGCGAGATACTCGCCTGCTGAAAGAGGGCTTGTCATGAGCGCCTAAATTCGCTATGTAATTGAAAAAATCGCGATCGGCAATCCTCTCCGCCGTCCGTCGGCAACAGGCCGGGAACATGGGTTTTTTTTCTTCGAGCATCTCTTGCGTACGCTACCGCGTGGAAGGGCGGATCGCGGGGAACCCCACAGATTTCGTCCGCGAGGGGCTCACCCGCAACATGATCCGCGAGATCGAGGACGATCCCGCGGATTCCGCCTCCGGCTGGACCTCGTTTACCGATCCTTATCAACCGGCGTTTGAGGGCGATTCCTTCGTCTGGGGGACCTTTTTCGTCTTCGCGCTGCGCATCGACCGCAAGCCTCTGCCGGCGAATCTCTTGCGCAAAGAGTTCTCGCGCTCGAGCAAACGTCGGCTGAGCGAAACCCGGCGTTCCTTCCTCTCCCGCGACGAGAAAGAGGCCCTCCGGGAAAAGGTCAGCCGGACGCTTCTCGCACGCATTCCGCCCGTTCCCCATGTTCACGACCTGGTCTGGGATTACGAGAACCACCGCCTTTTCTTTTTCTCCGTGCAGAAGGCGGCGAACGAGGAGTTGGAAAAACTCTTTCGGCGCTCCTTTTCCCTATCCCTGATCCGGATCTTCCCTTACACGGCCGCAGAGTTGCTCTGCGGTCTGAAGGAGAAGGAAAGAGACCTGTTGGCGGCGCTGACGCCCAGTCGCCTGAAGGCCTGATCGCGGGGGTACTTCGACTCCATGCTCGACATCGCCGTCGCCTATCAGCGGTTTCGTTTTTTGGGAGACGAGTTTCTCACCTGGCTGTGGCATGGTGTCGAAACCCGAAACGAATCGCTGTGCGCCCTCGACCCGGAGGTGAAGGGGCTGGCGCTCGCCGAGCGGATGGTGATCGAGAACCGCGAAGGATCGAAAGAGAAGATCACGATCCGCGGCGAAGACCCCGGCCTCGAGGAGGCCCGGATCGCCCTGGGAAGAGGGGCCTGGGTCAGTGAACTCGGCCTGTCGCTGCGAACGGAGAAACAGGAGTATCGTTTCGCGCTCAAGGCGGAAAATCTGAACCTCTGCGGCCTGAAAATGGAGCCCGCTTCGTCCTTTTCTTTGGAGGAGGAAGCGGAAACAAGGCTTCTTGACCGCATGGATCAACTAATTAAGTTGTTTGAATTCATAGATAAATTGTTTTCCCTCTTTCTTTCCGAGAGGCTTTCGCCCAAGTGGAAAGGGACCCATCTCGCATATCTGCGCCGCTGGCTGTCGCAAGAGGAGTCGAAAACACCCGGCTTATGAACAGATCGGTACGGGACAGGGCGAAAAGGATCCCCAACCGTTTTTGGCATAGGGTTTCCGGTAAGGGAAAAAACAATAAAATATTTAATAATTTTAAATATTTGAAATATTTATCGACATATCCACAGACGATCTTCTTCTTTTCTTTCTTTTGCAGGGGAGAATCAAGATGAAGGTTACGGTTCAGAAAAAGCATTTGCTTCCCGTTCTTGCAAAGATCCAGGGGATCACCGGGAGAAAATCCAATCTCGCGATCACGACCCACGTTCTCCTGAGCGCCGAAACCCAGGGGCTTATCGTCTCGGCGACCGATCTCGAAACCGGTTTCGTCGGCAGCTACCCGGCGGTGGTCGAGAAAGAGGGCAAGACGGTGTTGAATTCAAGGAAATTATTTGAAATCATAAAGGATTTTCCAAGTGAGGACATCATCCTGCAGCAGCTCGACAACCAGTGGATCGAAATCAAGAAGGATCAGATCGAATACCATATCGTCGGCATGAAGCCCGAGGATTTTCCGACCATCCCTAAGATTAAGGCCGAGGTCGCCCTTCACCTGCCATCAAGACAACTGGCTTCCATGATTCAAAAAACCGTCATCATCCCGGCCGCCACAGATGATCGCCGGCCGCACATTTTGGGGGTGTATCTGGAGAAGCTGGAGGACGGCGGGGAGATCCTCTTCCGCATGGTCTCCACCGACGGCAGCCGCCTGTCCAAGGTCGATCTGCCGATCGCGCCCGCCGAGGAGGCGGCCATCGAGCGCGGGATCCTCGTGCCCAAGAAAAGTCTCGCCGAACTCGGGAAATTCCTGGAAAGCGAGGCTGTGGCGGAGCTCTCCTTCAAGGACAACCATCTCCTCCTGCATCGCGAGGATGAGCGGCTGATCGTGCGCCTCTTGGAGGGAGAGTTCCCAAAATACCATGATATCATTAAAATTTCCGATGGACAGCAGATCAAACTGGACCGCCTCACCTTCCTTTCGATGCTGCGGCGGATGTCGATTCTCGGCTCCGAGGAATACAAGGGGGTGATCTTCCAGTTCGAAGACGACACCTTGACCGTCTCCTCGACAAATCCCGATATCGGGGAGTCCAAGGAGGTCATGGACATCCAGTATCGGGGAAAGAAAATGACCACCATGTTCAATCCCCGGTTCTTCATCGACAGTTTGAACGTCATGGAGGATGAGGCCGTCGTTTTGCATCTGACCGGAGAAGATCGCCCCTGCATTCTCACCGGGGAAAAGGACCGGCGTTACTTGAGCGTGCTTATGCCCATGAGGATCTGATCTTCCCCGGAAGGGGGATTGGCGTTCATGATGGAACAGGAAAAAGACATGACCCGAAACGGCTACACGGCCGATGACATTAAAGTTCTCGAAGGTCTCGAGGCGGTACGCCGCCGGCCGGCCATGTACATCGGCAACGTCGATATCGGCGGGCTTCACCATCTGGTCTACGAGGTGGTGGACAACAGCATCGACGAGGCGATGGCCGGCTTCTGCGACCGGATCGATGTCGTCGTTCATTCGGACAACAGCGTCACCGTGGTCGACAACGGCCGCGGCATCCCGGTCGGGATCCACAAGCAGGAAAACATCCCGGCGCTGGAAGTGGTGATGACCAAGCTCCACGCCGGGGGAAAGTTCGACAACCATTCTTACAAGGTATCCGGCGGTCTGCACGGTGTGGGCGTCTCGGTCGTGAACGCCCTTTCCCAGCGGCTCGAGATCGAAGTCTGCACCGAGGGCCGCATCTACCGGCAGACTTACAGCCGCGGGCAGAAGACCAGCGAGCTGGAAGAACTCGGCACCACCGACCGGCGTGGAACGCGCATCCGTTTCTGGCCCGACCCGGAGATCTTCCCGCTGATCGAGTTCAGCAACGAAATTCTTCTGCGGCGGCTGCGGGAGCTGGCCTTTCTCAACAAGGGGGTGAAGATCACCTTCGAGGACGAGCGCTCGGACCAGAAGGAAACGTTCCTCTACAGCGGCGGGATCATCGAATTTTGCGAATACCTCAACCGGCGCAACACCGCCCTTCACCCGCCGATCTACATCGAAGGCGAGAAAAGCGAGATCCAGGTCGAGGTCGCTCTCCAGTACAACGACACCTACAACGACAAGATTCTCTCCTTCGCCAACAACATCAACACCTCCGAGGGCGGAACCCATCTCATCGGCTTCAAGTCCGCCCTCACGCGCACGATCAACGCCTACGCCAACAACGGCAGCGTGCCGCGCAACCTGCAAATGAAGATCACCGGCGACGACGTGCGCGAAGGCCTCACGGCCATCGTGAGCGTGCGCATCCGCAACCCGCAGTTCGAGGGCCAGACGAAGACCAAGCTCGGAAACAGCGAGGTCAAGGGGCTGGTGGAGTCGCTGGTAAACGAGAAGCTTTCGCGCTACTTCGAGGAAAACCCGGCCGTCGCCCGGCGCATCATCACCAAGAGCGCCGAGGCCGCCCGCGCGCGCGACGCGGCACGGCGGGCGCGTGACCTCGCCCGAAGCAAGGGCGCCCTGTTGGACGCGACGCTCCCCGGGAAGCTCGCCGAGTGCCAGTCGGAGGATCCGCGCGAACGCGAACTCTTCATCGTCGAGGGCGACTCCGCCGGAGGCTCGGCCAAACAGGCCCGCGACCGAAGGTTCCAGGCCGTGCTCCCGCTCAAGGGAAAGATTCTGAACGTGGAGAAGGCCCGTTTCGACAAGCTGCTCCAGAGCGAGGAGATCAAGAACATCATCACCGCATTAGGCACCGGCGTCGGCAAGGAAGAATACGACATCCAGAAGATCCGCTACCACAAG
Organism: Desulfatibacillum sp.; assembly: GCA_020725555.1. Taxonomy (GTDB): domain Bacteria; phylum Desulfobacterota; class Desulfobacteria; order Desulfobacterales; family SpSt-501; genus SpSt-501. Next base: position 357,377 of record DYEU01000032.1, on the reverse strand, counting down.
GTCATCATCATGACCGACGCCGACGTCGACGGCTCGCATATCCGCACCCTGCTGCTCACCTTCTTCTACCGCCAGATGCCCGAGCTGATCGAAAAGGGATACCTCTACATCGCCCAGCCGCCGCTGCTCAAGGTCACCCGGGGCAAGGAGGACGTCTACCTCAAGGACGAATCCGAGCTCGACGGCTGGGTGCTGCGCAAAGTCTGCGAGCAGGCCGTCGTGCACTGCGGCGAATCCCGCGAGCTTGCCGGCCACGAGCTCTTCGGCTTTGCCGTCGAGCTCTCCGCCTACCTCGAGACCCTGCGCCTGCTGGAAAAACGGGGCCTTCCCCCGGAGCTCTCCCGGCTGCTGATCGCAGCCGGGCTGGAGGATCCGCGGTTCATCCACGACCCGGAACGGATGCAACGGCTGCGCGAACGGCTCGAGGAGAAAGGGCATCGCGTGGAGGGACCCGCGTTCAACCCCGAGCGCCAGGTCTACGAGCTCTTCGTCCGCGGCGACGAAGAGCGCGAACGCCTCCTTTTCGCCGGACCCGCTCCGCGAACCCCCTCCGGGGTCAAGATCGGCCGCGGCCTGGTTTACTCAGGGGAGTTCCAGAAAGGTCTCGATCTCGCCCGCCGGATCGCCCCGTTCGATCTTCCGCCCTTCCGGCTGGTTCTGCCGCAATCCGCCGCCTTGGCGCCGGCCGAAGCCGCAAGCAAGGAGGCGCTGCTCGCGTTGCTCCTCGGCGAGGGCAAAAAAGGGCTCACGATCCAGCGGTACAAGGGTTTGGGCGAGATGAATCCCGAGCAGCTCTGGGAGACGACCATGAACCCCGCACCCGGAAAGCGCAACCTTCTCCAGGTGAAGGTGGAGGACATCGTCGATGCCGACGAGATTTTCACCATCCTCATGGGGGAAGAGGTCGAGCCGCGCCGGGATTTCATCCAGACCCACGCCCTCGAAGTCTCGATGCTCGACATCTGATCCGCATGCGCATCCATTTCATCGCCGCGCGCGACCTTCCCGATCTCTGGTTCCAGGCCGTTCACGACATTCTGGACCACGGCCGCCGCTTCGTCATCGACCGCGGCTCCTACGCCGGCCAGACCCGCCTCGAGTACGATTACTTCACCGGCCACGTGAAACACCCCGGCACGCAGCCGCTGATTCCGGACATCCCGCCCGCGCTGGGGATTCCCAACCCCGTGGAGCACGATTACCTTTACGGCGGGCCGGGATACAGCCGGGGGTATCTGGAGTACCTCATGTCCCCGCGCAAGGAACCCGGGGAATCCTACACCTACGGGGAACGCCTCACGCGCGTTCCGCTCACGGGCGACACGCTCGCCTGGTGGCGCCAGGGCTGCCGGGAGATCGTGGACGCGCGCGAGCCGGACGGACGCATCGTCTTCGAGGAGGGGGGGGTGCTCTACCTCAACCAGATCGAGTGGGTGATCGACACCTACCGGCGCTTCGGCCCGCGCAACAACCAGATGGTGCTCCAGGTCGCCCAGCCCTCGGACCTCGCTCTCCTCGATCCGCCCTGCCTGCGCGCGATCGACACGCGCATCCAGGACGGCCGCCTGCATTTCTGCGTCTACTTCCGCTCCTGGGATCTCTGGAACGGCATGCCGGCCAACCTCGCCGCCATCCAGAACCTCAAGGAATACATGGCCGCGGCGATCGGCGTGGGCGATGGCGAAATGATCGTCGAGAGCAAGGGGCTGCATCTCTACGGCTACGCCGAAGAGCTCGCGCGCATGCGCTGCCTGCGCGACCGCTGAAGAGGGGGGGGAGGACCGGGTCAGTATTCCAGGGTGACCGGCGCCGAAGGGGGATGAAGAATTTCGAGCTTCCCGCGCGCGCGCTCGTGACGCTGCAGAATGTCCTCGACCAGCGCCGCGGGGTCCGGGAACTTCGCTTTCCCGAACCGTTCGCGATAGCGTGCGATCTGCTCCTCCGCGAGCGCGCGCACCTGAGGGTGTTCGTCCAGGGGGGTGATCCCCTGGTGGAGTCCCTCCACGACCAGCTCGACCAGATCGTAGTCGTAGCCCAGATCCCCGAAATCGGACTGACCCGGCTCCAGCCCGGCCGTCGGCTCGCGCCGGACGATGTGCCCGGGGAGCCCGAGAAAGGATCCCATCTCGCGCACCAGGCGCTTGCTCAGGTTGCCGATCGGGCTCAGATGAACCGCGCCGTCGCCGAAGAGCGTGTAATAGCCGATGCCGAAATCTTCGTCCCGGTTCCCGGTCCCGGCGACCAGCTTGTTTTCGGTTGCGGCCTTGGTGGAGAGGACGTTGGCGCGTACGCGGCTGATCAGGTTCCCGAGGTGAAAACCGGCCTCGAAGGCCTCGGGGTTGGTGGAGCGGAACCCTTCCACGGCCTTCTCGAGCGGCCGGGTTTCGTGGCGCAGACCGAGAAGGTCGGCCACCTCCAGGGCGTCGCGGGCGTCCTCCTCGCGGTTGAGGCGCGTGGGCAGGATGTAGGCCACAAGTTCCAACCCGCGGGCCTCGGGCCGGGCGAAGGCGCGCTGGATGAGGGCCGCCGTGGTGCTTGAGTCCACCCCTCCGGAGAGGCCGATCACGCAGCCCGTGGTCTTCGTCCGGCGCACGCGCTCGAGGACGAAGTCGCCGATTTCCCGGCACACCCGGGCGCAATCGATGCGGGGCAGGCGGATGGTCGCCATGGGGATCCTCCTTCATCCCGCCGCCGGTCGGCCGGGGGATGTGCTGCGAAAAATTTATCCCCGAAACCTCCCCTTGGCAAGGCGGGGCCTCCGGGGTCCCGGAGCGCGACGGCGCTTTTCAAGAAGGGGGTTCTGCACTATACACGGGCAAGCTCCCGGCGGGAAAAACCCGCACCCAGGAGGCCGGCACGATGAAAATGGAGGGGATTCCGTTTCAAACCGTGGACTGGCTGGACATCGAGCCGACCGTCCAGCCCGGCCTGACCGGCGAGGTCCGCTCACGAACGCGGCACTTCGGCGGGATCCGCGTGCGGCTGGTCGATTATTCCCCGGGCTACGCGGCCGATCACTGGTGCTCGAAGGGCCACGTTCTCCTCGTCCTTGAGGGGGAGCTCGAAACCGAGCTGGCCGACGGCCGGCGCTTTCACCTCAAGCCGGGCACGAGCTACCAGGTCGCCGACGGGGCCGAGCCGCACCGCTCGCGCACCGCGACGGGCTGCCGGCTCTTCATCGTGGACTGACGCCGCCGTGATGTGCGCCCCGTGAACCCCCTTTGCAAAGCGATCGCGGCCCTGCTCCTCACGGCGGCGTTTCTTCCTGCAGCGGCGGCCGCTGACGGCGTCCCGCCGGCAGGCCGGGAAGAAGACCGCGGCGGCTTCGCCGCGGGCGACGCGCCGGGGGCGCTCGGTCCGCTCTGGGGCCGCCCGGCGCGCGATGCCCTGCTTCTCGGCATGTGGAGCCTGCACATGGACGGAAGCGGGGATCTTTTCGGAAGCGGGGAGAACAACGAGGAAAATCATCTCTTCGGCCTGCAGGTCGCCGGCATGACCGCCGGCACCTTCATCAACAGCCATGACCGCCGGTCCTTTTTCGGCGGTATAGCCCGCGAGCTCTACTCGCGGCCGCTTGCGGACGCGCTGCGTTTCGATCTCGGCTACAAGGCGGGGATCATGAGCGGCTACGGCCCCGAGTTTCCCGACCTGGCGGGGCTCACGGCCTTTATCGCCGCCTTCGCCGGAATTTCCTGGAACCGGCTGGGGTTCGATCTCGGCCTCACGCCGCTTGGCGTGTGGACGTTTAGCTTCCGGCTGGACATCGACGGCTGGCTGGAGGGGTGGTGACGGCGGGTCAGGGGCGGCGGCTTTCCGGGGACGGCTTCGAACGGGCGCTCGCCGCGGCCGAGCGCCGCCTGGGGTTTCGCCTTGCGTCCCCGGCGGCCATCCAGCGCTTTCTCGATGCGATCCCCTACAGCAGCGACGCGTTCTACCGCGCCCCGCGGCGCGTCCTGCAGGACCGCAAGGCGCATTGCTTCGACGGTGCCGTCTTCGCCGCCGCCGCCCTGCGCCGGATCGGCCACCCCCCGCGGATTCTCGACCTTTTCGCCAACGGCCGCGACGACGAGCACCTGCTCGCCCTTTTCCGGGTCGGGGGTGCCTGGGGAGCGGTCGCCAAGTCCAACTTCGCGGGCCTGCGGTATCGCGAGCCCGTCTACCGCAGCCTGCGCGAGCTGGCCATGTCCTACTTCGAGTTCTATTACAACCTCGCGCGGGAAAAGACGCTCCGGGCCTACGCCGGGCCGGTCTCGCTTGCGCCCTTCGATCGGCTGGGCTGGACGGAAAACGATGCCGCGATGGAGGAGATCGCCCGCCGCACCGACGAGGTCCGCAGGGTGCGGCTGATCGACGCGCGGATGGGGCGCCGGCTCTCCCCGGTCGATGAGCGAAGCTTTCGCGCGGGGCTCCTCGGCGCCGACCCGCGCGGTCTCTTTCGGCCTCCCTCCGCGTAGCCCGCGACCCGGCCGCCGCAAGGCTTCAGCGGCCGGAGCGCTCGCGCTGTTTCTGCCGCATCATCGCTCTTAGGACGAACGCCTCGCGCATGTCCTTGGGCAGCGGCGGCACGGCCTCCGGCGGCCGCCGCGTGAGGCGAAGCGCCCCTGCGGGGCAGGTGCTCACGCAGAGCCCGCAGCCGATGCAGCGGTCGGGGTCCAGGGCGATGACGCCCTCGCGCAGCCCGACCGCCTCCATCGGGCAGCGCTCCCCGCAGGTGCCGCAGGCCGTGCAGCGCTCCTCCTCCAGGGTGGCGATGAAGGCCGAGGCCGCCAGCCTCCCCGGCTGCGGCAGGCGCTTGAGGTGTTTCAGGATCTGGCAGCAGTCCCCGCAGCACAGGCAGATGTTGACGATTTCGCGGCAGTTGCTCGGCTGGATGACGAGCCCCTGCTCCTCGGCCGTATTGAGGATGGCGAGCGTCTCCTCGAGGCTGATGAAGCGGCCGAGCCCGTTGCGGGCGTAGAATTCGGCCCCCCAGCCGAAGATCAGGCAGGCCTCCATCAGTCGGTCGCAGCCCTCGCCCTTGATCCGGTGCTCCCGGCGGCAGATGCAGGGAGCGACGAGAAAGCGCTGCTGGCCGCGCACGAGCTCCTCGGCCTGCTCGTAGGCCATGATCTCCAGGCCGGCTTGCAGGCTGCGGCCCACGGGGACGGTGCGCAGCTGGGGGAGGGTGCCGAAGGCCGAGCGGGCGAGCGCCGGGATGTATTCCTCCATGTCCCGGATGAGCTCGGGGTCGAGATCGTTCACGTGGTATTCCCAGATCCCGATCACGAACTGGGCCGCCATGAAGACCTCCGGGCGGCCGGGCGTCTCGATGGAGAAGATCAGCCCCTTGCGCGCCATGGCGCGCAACCGCTCGGCGGTCCGGGCGGGATCGAGCCCTGCGCGCGCGGCGACGGCCTCGGCCGTCTCAAGCTTCAACCCCAGCTGCAGGGCGAGCTCGGCCTCCTCCGGCTGGAACAGGCGGCGCAGGATGCGCAGCTCGACCCCCGAGGGCGTCGCCGGAAAACCGGCGGGGAGCCGATCCAGATGCTCGCGCAGCTTCCGGTACACGTCGTCCATGGGAGCCCCTCCTCGGCGCCGGTCGCGATGGGGGCATGCTGGCACGGCGGGGCCGGGTTGTAAAGGGGGCTCAGCGCTCGGGGCCGAGGAGAAAGCGCTCCAGTTCGCTGCGCAGCACCCGCCAGCCCCGTCCGACCTTGCGCGCCCGGATGCGGCCCGCGGCCACGAGCTTGAGAAAGGTGGGCCGCGAAATGCGCAGATAGCGGCAGGCCTCGCGGGTGTCGAAGACGGTCTCCGCGTCGCGCCGGTTTCTGCGGCGGTCCTCGAGGACGCGCCGCTCGGCGAAAGCGGGCGGGTCGAGCGATTTCACGGAACGGCCGTCCCTTCGCTTCGGGGTGGGAGTTCTCTTCCCCCTTATCGGCCGGTCGGCTCTGCCGCTTGAGGCGGCCGCAGCGGGGGGCCCTCTTCCCGCAGCCTGCGGAGCACCGCCGCGAAGGTCTCCGGGACCGGGGACTCGATCCGCAGCGGATCCCCGTGCGGGTCTTCGAATTCGAGGCATCGGGCATGGAGCATGAGGCGCGGAAACCGCGACTGCACCGCCTTGTCGCCGTAGAGGCGATCCCCCGCCACGGGATGGCCCCGGCTGAAGAGATGGGCGCGGATCTGGTGCTTGCGGCCGGTGTGCGGCCGCACGTCGAGGAGCGTGAAGCCGGGGATCCGCTCGCTCACCGCGTAGTCGGTGCGGCAGGGTCTGCCGGCCGCCACGTCCACGGCCATCCGGCCCGATCCGCAGCGGCGCAGGGGGAGATCGATCGTCGCCGCGGCGGGTTCGATCCGGCCGTGGACCAGGGCGAGATAGCTCTTGCGGATGCGGCGCGTTTCGAACAGCCGGCACAGGTGGCGGTGGGCCGGGGCGTTGGCGGCGAAGAGGATCACGCCGCTTACGTCCTTGTCCAGGCGGTGGACCACATACCAGCGCCGGGCGGTGCATTCGCCGAGGAGGGTGAGCAGGGAGGGTTTCCGGGGGTTGCGCTCGGGGATCGAGGCGAGTTTTTCCGGCTTGTCGAGGGCGATCAGGTCATCGTTTTGGAAGAGGACCGCCACGCGGTGAAAGGGCCCCTCGAGCCAGGCGGGTTTCCCGGAAGGGGGCGCATCTGGTATACTGGAAGGGTCCTTCGATTCTTCGGCGAAAGGCCCGCCCATGCCCACGGTTCGCCTGGTTGTGGATTCCTCAGCCGTCACCCGCAACGCCTCCCGCACCGTCGAGCTCGCCCGCCGCCTCGGCTGCACCGTGGCCGGGGTGACCAAGGGCGTCGCCGGCCACCCGGAGATCGCCCGCGCCCTGCTTGCCGGCGGGGTGGAGACCCTGGCCGACTCGCGGCTGGAGCACCTCGAGCGGCTGCGCGCGGCCGGCATCCGGGCCCCGCTCCTGCTCATCCGCTCGCCCGCGCCCGGGGACGCGGCGCGCACCGTGGAGCTGGCCGATTCCAGCCTGAACGCCGCGGTCGAAGTCGTCGAGGCGCTCTCGATCGAGGCCCGGATGCGCGGCCGCACCCACGGCGTCATCCTGATGGTCGACCTGCACACGGGCCGGGAGGGCCTCCCGCCGCCGCAGGTTCCCGCCGCCGCCCGCCGCGTCGGCTCCCTGCCCGGCATCCGCCTTCTCGGCCTGGGCGCCTACTTCCCGATGACCGGCGGCCTCGAGCTGCTGCGCGAAGGGCTCGAGACCCTCGTTCGCCTCGGGCGCCGCGTGGAGGCCGAAACCGAGAGGCCGCTCGCCCTCCTTTCGGGCGGCTCCTCCAACGTGTTCCGCACCCTCGCGGTGGAGGGACACCCCAACCCCGGGATCAACCACCTGCGCATCGGAACGGCGATGCTGCTGGGGTTTGCCTCCTCGCTCGATCCGGTCACGCTGCCGGGCTACGAGCGCGACACCTTCCGCCTCGAGGCCGAAGTGATCGAGGTCAAGGAGGGCGGCGAAGGGGAAGCGATCCTCGCCCTGGGGACGATCGAAACCGAGCCGCGCTTCCTTTTCCCGCTCCAGACGGGTGTCGCCGTGCGCGGGGCGACGAGCGACCACCTCCTGGTCCGCCTGCCGGAGGCGGTGCGCACCGGCGACCGCCTCGCCTTCCGCCTGGGCTATCCGGCGCTCTGCCGGCTGGCCGCCTCGCCTTACGTCTCCTGGGAATTCTCCCGGCCGCGATAGCGCCCCCGGCGGCCGCCGCCTTCGCGGCGCCGCCCGGCGCCTCAGTGCGTCAGGATCTTGCTCAGGAAGAGCCGGGTGCGTTCGCTTTGCGGGCGGGCGAAGAACTCCTCCGGCGGGGCGATCTCGATCAGCTCGCCGTAGTCCATGAAGGCCACGCGGTGAGCGACCTCGCGAGCGAAGCCCATCTCGTGGGTCACCACGATCATGGTCATCCCCTCGCGCGCCAGGGCGCGCATGACTTCGAGCACCTCGTTGATCATCTCCGGGTCGAGGGCCGAGGTCGGCTCGTCGAAGAGCATGATCTTGGGGTGCATGCACAGGCCGCGGGCGATGGCCACCCGCTGCTGCTGCCCCCCCGAAAGCTGCGCCGGGTACTGGTGAAGCTTGTCGGCCAGGCCGACCTTGGCCAGGACCTCCTTTCCCAGCGCCTCGGCCTCGCGCCGCGGCATGCGGCGGACTTTGATCGGGGCGAGGGTGACGTTTTCGAGCGCGGTCATGTGCGGGTAGAGATTGAACTGCTGGAACACGAAGCCGATCTCGGCGCGGAGCTTGGTCATCGGGGTGCGGGGGTCGTGGACCTTCATCCCGTCGACGATGAGCTCGCCCTTCTGGATCGGCTCCAGGCGGTTGATCGTGCGGATGAGGGTGCTCTTTCCCGAGCCGCTCGGCCCGCAGACGACGAGCACCTCGCCCGCCGCGACCCGGAGCCGGATCCCCTTGAGCACGTGCAGGTCCCCGAACCACTTGTGGACATCCCGGAACTCGATCATCTCCGCCTCACCGCCGCGAGGACCGCCCCAGCCGCTTTTCGAGCGCGCCGGAGATTTGAATCAAGGGGTAACAGATCGCGAAGTAGAGCAGCCCCACCAGCCCGAAGACGAGGATCCCCTGGGGGATCCGCTGCACCGTCAGCCACCCCGCCCGCGTCACGTCCATCACCCCGATGGCCGAGACGACCGAGGAGTCTTTGATCAGCAGCACATACTGCCCGACGAGCGGGGGCAGGATGACGCGCAGGGCCTGGGGCAGGATGACGTGGCGCAGCTGCTGGTAGCCGTTCAGGCCGGAGGAGACGGCCGCTTCCCGCTGGCCGTGGGGCACGGACTCGATGCCGGAGGAGACGATTTCGCAGATGAAGCAGGCCGCAAGGTTCGAGAGCGCGATCACCGCCGCGGGGAAGGCCTCCAGATGCACGCCGAACTCGGGCAGGATGAAAAAGAGGATAAAGATCTGGACCAGAAAGGGGGTCCCGCGGATCACGTCCACCCAGGCGCCGATCAGGGCCTTGAGGATGCGGCGGCGCGAGGCGCGCACGATGCCCCAGAGGAACCCGACCGCCGTGCCCAGCAGGAGGCTCAAGCCGGAGACGGCGACCGTCATCCAAAGCCCCTTCAGGAAGAAGGGCAGGCTCTGGAGCAATTGCTCGAGGTAGATGCCCCACATGGGCAGGTCGTCTCCCGGTTTCGCAGCCGGGCCGCAGCCGGCCGGCTATCCCGTATGCAAGTGGATCAGGCGCTTGCGCGACCAGACGGTGAGCGCCTTGAGTACATAATAAATCGACAGATACAGGGCGGCGGAGGTGAGAAAGCCCTCCGCCGGCATGAAGCGCTCCGAGGTCAGAATCTGCCCGGCGCGGGTGAGCTCCATGAGGGAGATGAGCGAGAGCAGCGCCGAGTCCTTCACCAGCACGATCGCCTGGCCGAGCATCGGCGGCAGGGTGATCCCCACCGCCTGCGGCAGCACGATCGAGCGCATCCGTTGCAGGTAGCTCAGGCCCGAGGAGACCGCGGCCTCGATCTGGCCGGGGGCGACGGACTGGATGCCGCCGCGGATGATCTCGGCCATGTAGGCCCCGCTGTTCAGCGTGAGGGCGAGGATCCCCACCGTCGTCTCGCTGACCGGGACCCCCAGCGAGGGCAGGCCGAAGTAGAGAAAGTAGAGCTGGGCGAGAAGCGGGGTCGAGCGGATGCTTTCGATGTAGACCGCGGCCGGCCAATGGAGCGCAGGGAAGCGGCTGATGCGCATCGCGCAGGCCGCGCACCCGACCGCAAGGGATCCGGCAAGCCCCGCCGCCGAAAGCCACAGGGTCGCCAGCAGGCAGGTCCCGTAGAGCGGCAGGTACTCGAGGATGACCCGGAAGTTGAACGTTTCCAGCATGGGCGCGCTGCACCGCGGCCCGGACGGCGCCCGCCGGGCGGAGCAACCCGGACGCTCCCCGGCGGGCGCGTTTCCCCCGGCCGTCGGGGCCGCCGGGGATCAGTGATCCTTTTTCCAGTCCAGGCTGTTCACCCAGTAGTTCAGGTTCTGCTCGAGCCGCCCGTCCAGCTCGATGTGCAGGAAGAAGAGGTTCAGCCACTCGAGCAGGTCCATCGAGTCGTAGCGCACGGCGAAGGCGAGCGGGAGCTTGGAGACCATCCCGGGGAGGACCCGGATGCTGTTGGGCGGAAAATTCGCCATCTGGCCGACCACGGCCGAAGAGTCGTTCACGCCGAAGTCGGCGTGGCCCTGGAGCACGGCATCGATCAGCAGCGGGCCGCCGCCCTTGTAGGACTTGAGCTCCGCTTGGGGAAAGTGTTTTTTCGCGTCGGTTTCCCCCGTCGAGCCGAGCAGCACGGCCGCCTTCAGGCCCGGTTTCTTGGCGTCGTTAACCTCGCGGATGGGGCTGTCGGCCTTCACGAAGACGACGCTCCCCGTGTACATGAACGGCCGGGTGAAGGCGATCTTGAGCGCCCGCTTCAAGGTGGGCGTCATGTCGGCGGCGAGGATGTCGGCCTTCTTGGAAAGCAGCGCCGGGATGAGCCCGTCCCAGTCGTAATCGAGGAATTTGACCTTGACGCCCATTTCCTTGGCCATGAGTTCGGCGAGCTCGACGGAGCTGCCGGTCCGCTTGCCGTTTTTGTCCACGAAGCTGAAGGGCGGCCCCTGGGTTTGGCAGGCGATCCGCAGCTCGCCGCGCTGGGTGATCTCCTCGAGGGTCCCGGCCGCAGCCGTGGCCGCGAGAAAGACCATCGTCGTCAGGATCCCCAATCCTTTCCATGCCTTCATCATCGGGTTCCTCCTTTTCGGGTTCGGGGGCGGATCAGGTGAAGGACTCCTTCACGGTCAAGCCCCGCGCGGCCAGCTCGGCCATGAACGGGGCGTAGGGAACGTGGACCGCGGGGTTGAGGACCCCGGGGGCGGTGATCCGGCGCGCGGCGAGCATCTGGGCGACGATGCTCGCCGGGATGCCCACCCCGAGGTTCATGGCGAAGAGCCCGGAGGAAAGGTCGCGCTCGATGAGCAGCGTCGTCGTCAGCGTCCGTTCGCGGCCGTCCTTGAGGCCGGAAAAACGGTTGAGCATGAGGACGAGGTCCTTTTCGTGGTCGCCGTATTGCAGTTGCGGCTCGAGCAGGCGCACCATCAGCTCATGGGGGGTGAGGGGGCACTCCGGGCCGAAACGGCGCTCCTCGGAGAGAAACCCCAGGCGCTTGAGCGGCCGCCAGAAGGCGCACCACCCCGGCCAGCGGAGCGCCCACCGGCCGGCATGGCGCACCCGGCCGGCCAGGCCGAGAAGGTCCACGTAAAAGGCGGCGTCCCCGTTCGGCACGGCCTCGAGCCGCCCCAGCCCCGGGAATTCGACCGTGTGGATGAGCTCCGTTTCGTGCTGGCGCTCGGCCGGCACCTCGACCCGCTCGCCGTCCACGAGAAAGACCGAGGGGCGCTTCTGGGTCCGCAGCACCATGTCGAAGTTCCAGCTGATCTTGTAGTTGAGCGGGTTGGTGCAGGCCGTTCTCTCCGGGATGCCGCCGCAATAGGACTGGATTTCGCGCAGCTCGTCGAAGCGCCGCACCGCCTCCCCGCACAGGACGAGATCGATCCCCGGGTCGAGGCCGCACTCGGGCATGAGGCTGACCCCGCGTTGCCGGGCGCGGGCGTCGAGTCGCCGGATGGGGCCGCCGTAATTGGTGCTGACGAGCGGGACGCGTGCCTCGATCGCCGCCTCGAAGGCGTTTTCCATGAAGGCGAGCGGCAAGAGGTCGATCGCCGCATCCACCCCGCGGAGCAGCCCCACCAGCGCCGCAGGCGAGGACGCATCGAGGGGCACGGGGGTGATGCGGCCGATGTCGATCCCCGCGGCCAGGCCTTCCCAGCCGCGGAGATCGCGGTCCGCGCAGAGAATTTCGCGGACGTGCGGGCTGCGGGCGAGATCGCGCAGGGCGGCGCGGCCCTGCATCCCGAGCGCCCCGAGGACGGCGATCTTCATGGCGGAGGCTCCTTTGCCGGGAGGGCCGGCGGCGGGGGGCGTGTCTAACGCTTGGTACAGGCCGGCCGGTGTGTTGTCAAGCCGGGGCGGCGCCCTCGCGGGGGCCGCCCCCGGCCTGTTGCCGGGCCGGACGCAGCGGCAAGGTCAGGTAATAGCCCTGCTCGCCCCGCTGGATGAGCAGAACGAGGGAAGCCTTCTCGCGGTGCCGCACCAGGGCGCGGCGGAAATCCTCGCGGGAGGCGATGGCGCTGTCGTCCACCTGGCGGATCACGTCGCCCGGCCGCACCCCCGCACGCGCGATCGGCGTGCCCGGCCGCACCTCGGTGATCACGGCCCCCTCGCGGGCCGCGATGCGGAAGCTGCGGCGCGCCCGCTCGTCCAGGTCGGCGACGCGGACGCCGAGCCCCTCCCAGGCGAGGAGGTCGGCGCGCTCGAGGGGGAATTCGACCGTGCGCAGGCGCAGGCTGCGGGGTTCGCCCCGGCGCCAGAGCTGGATCTCGAGCATCTCGCCGGCGGTCGCGGCGCGGGTGGCGGCGTAGTAATCGTCCAAGGTGGTGATCCGCTTGCCGTCGATCGTGACGAGGAGGTCTCCCGGACGCAACCCGGCCCGGGCGGCGGGGCTCTCCTCCTCCACGGCGCGGACCCGCACCGCCCGGCGGGCGGGATAGCCGAGCGCCTGGGCGGCGCGCTCGTCGATCTCCTCGACGACAAGCCCGATCCAGGCCGGTTTCACCTCGCCGTAGCGCAGCAGGTCGGCCACGACGCGGCGCGCGCGGTCGATCGGGATGGCGAAGCCGATGCCTTGCGCCTTGGCGTAGATGGCGGTGTTGATGCCGATCAGGGCGCCCTCGATGTTGAGCAGCGGCCCCCCGGAGTTGCCGGGGTTGATCGAGGCGTCGGTCTGGATGAAGTTCTGGTAGACGCGCTCGTCGGTGCGCACGCTGCGGTTCAGGGCGCTGATCACGCCGGTCGTCACCGTGTGCGAAAAGCCGAAGGGGTTGCCGATCGCGATCACCGTCTCGCCGATCATGAGGTCGTCGCTGCGGCCCATGGGGATGGCGGGCAGCCGCTCCGGCGAGGCGATCTGCAGCACGGCGAGGTCCGAGTCGGGATCGGCGCCGACGATGCGGGCCTCGAATTCGCGTTCGTCCTGGAGCACGGCGCGGATGGTCCCCGAGCGCTCGATCACGTGGGCGTTGGTGAGGATGAGCCCCCGCTCGCCGTCGATGATGACCCCCGAGCCGAGGCTGGTGTGCTGCCGGCGGCTTTCGAAGCGGGGATCGAAGAAGTCCCGGAAGAACTCCTCGAAGAAGGGGCTGGCGAAGCCGGAAAAAGGGTGGGCGCGGGCGCGCACCTCGGTGACGGTGCTCAGGTTGACGACCGCCGGCCCGGCGCGGCGCACGGCCCGCACGACGGCGCTCTCGCGGGTGCTTTCCGGGGCGGCGGCCGCGGCGGTCCGGGGGGGCGGTCCCGCCAGCAGGACCGCCGCCGCAAGGAGCAGCACCCGCCAGCAGGGGTTGGGGATTGGCTTTTCCATGCTTATCGAATACAAGAAAAAATTTTGCCGCTGTCGCAGGCGATAGCGGGTTTCGGCGCGTTTTGCAACCGGTTGCGAAGCGCATCCCCCGGGGGACCCCGTGATGGAGCGTGAACCCGATTTTCTCGCGGTCGTGGAGAAGCCCAGCCGCTACCTCGGCACCGAGGTGAACGCGGTGCGCAAGGACCCCGCTTCCGTGCGCTTGCGCGTTGCGCTCGCGTTTCCCGACCTCTACGAGATCGGGACCTCGCACTTCGGGATGCAGATTCTCTACCACGTCCTCAACCGCGAACCCTGGATCGCCGCCGAGCGGGTCTATGCGCCGGCCGCGGACCTGGAGGCCCGCCTGCGCGAGCGGGGGGAGCGGCTCGGCTCGCTCGAGAGCCGCACGCCGCTGGCTCGCTTTGATTGGGTGGGCGTGAGCCTGCTCTACGAGTTGAACTACACCAACCTGCTTGCCATCCTCGAACTGGGCGGCATCCCGCTTTACGGCGCCGAGCGGGACCGCCGCCACCCCTTCGTCCTCGCCGGCGGCCCGGCGACCTGCAACCCCGAGCCCGTGGCCCCGTTTTTCGACGCGATGGTCGTGGGCGACGGGGAAGAGGTGGTGCTCGAGCTCGCCCGCGCCTGGCTCGCCTGGAAGGAAGGAGGGGCGGAGGATCGCGGGGCGCTGCTCGAGCGCTGGTCGCGGATCGAAGGGGTCTACGTGCCCTCCTTCTACCGGGCCCGCTGGGACGAGGCGGGGTTTCAGCACCTCGAGCCGGAGCGGCCCGGGGCCCCGCCGGTCATCCGGCGCGCGATCCTGCCCGACCTCGATCGCGCCGCCTTCCCCGATCGTCCGATCGTGCCCTTCGGCAAACCGGTTCACGACCGGCTGCGGCTCGAGGTGGCCCGCGGGTGCACCCGGGGCTGCCGTTTCTGCCAGGCCGGGATGCTCTACCGTCCCGTCCGGGAGCGGGCGCCCGAGCGCATCCTCGCTCTCGCCGAGCGCGCGCTTGCCGCGACCGGCTACGAGGACCTCTCGCTGCTCTCGCTCAGCACGGGGGACTACGGCTGCCTGGTGCCGCTTCTCGAGCGGTTGGTCGCACGCCACGGCGGCGAGCGCGTCGCGATCTCGCTGCCCTCGCTCCGCGCCGGGGCCCTTTCCCCCGTCCTGATGGAGCTCATCCGCTCCGTGCGCAAGACGGGCTTCACGATCGCCCCCGAGGCCGGAAGCCAGCGGCTGCGCGACGTGATCAACAAAAACATCGACACCGAAGAGATTTTCAGCGCCGTGCGCGAGGCCTTCGGCGCGGGCTGGCAGCTGCTCAAGCTCTATTTCATGGTCGGGCTGCCGACCGAGACGGAGGCGGACCGCCGGGAGCTCGTCGATCTCGTCCGCGCCTTGGCCGCTGTAAAGGGCCCCGGCGGCCGCAAGGGCCGGCTCAACGTCTCGCTCGCCGTCTTCATCCCCAAGCCGCACACCCCCTTCCAGTGGGCCGCCCAGCTCGGCCTCGAGGAAAGCCGCGCCGTCCTGGGCGCGCTCCGGGAGCGCCTGGCGGTCCGCGGGGTGGAGGTCAAGTGGCAAAACCCGGAGATGAGCTTCCTCGAAGGGGTCTTCGCGCGCGGGGATCGCCGGCTGGCGGAGGTCCTCGTTTCGGCCTTCCGCAAGGGTTGCCGCTTCGACGGCTGGGGTGATCGCCTGCGGCTGGACCTCTGGCGGCAGGCCTTCGCCGCCTGCGGCGTCGATCCCGGATTTTACACCACGCGTCCGCGGCTGCGCGGGGAGCCCTTCCCCTGGGACCGGATCGACGTGCGCGTCTCCCGGGACCATCTCTGGGCGGAGTGGGAGAAAGCCTTGCGGGGGGAGAAGACCCCCGACTGCCGCACCGGGGCCTGCCACGGCTGCGGGTGCTGTGATTTCGTCTCCGTTCGGCCGGTCGTGCATGCCGCGCTCCCCGGCGCGGCCGCGGCCGCCGCCCCCCGGCCGCGGGCAGCGGCGCCGGCGCCGCCCCCCGTCCAGGTCTTCTATTCGCGGACCGGGCCGGCCCGTTTCTTCGGCCATCTCGAGCTCGTGCACATCATCCACCGCGCGCTGCGCCGCGCCGGAATTCCGCTGCGGTTCAGCGAGGGCTATCACCCCAAGCCGCGGGTCGCCTTCGAGGATCCGCTGCCCACGGGGACCGAAAGCGAGGAGGAGTCCTTCGTCGTGCGGCTGGCGGCGGATCTTGCGCCGGAGGAGATCGTGCGGCGGCTGAACGCCGAGCTGCCCGAGGGGCTGCGCGTTCATGCCGCCAGCCGTGCGCTGCGGCCGCCGGAGACCTGCCATCGCTACCGGGTCACCTTCCCGGGCGGGCTGCCGGAGGGGCTCCGCGACGGCTTCGACCCCGCCCGCGAGGTGACTGTCGGCGGCCGGTCGGGGCGGTTGAAAAAATTCGTGCTCGGGGATATGCTGCAGCACTTTCGCATCACGGACCCCGAGACGGCGGAGTTCGACCTCTGCCGTGCCGGCGGCTCCAGCCTGCGGCCGGCCGAATTGCTGCAGGTCGCCTTTCCGCTCGCGCCGGCCGATCTCGCGCGGGCGCGGTTTCGCAAGCTCCGCCGGCAATCCGCTTGAAGCCGTTTCCCTTGCCGCCGCGACGGTCTTGCGCCGGGAACGGATGCGCGACGTGTACAAGCAGCTCATCATCAACGTGACCGAGCGCGAAACGCGGGTCGCCCTCCTCGAGGACGGGACCATCGTCGAGCTCCACGTCGACCGCGGGGACGACGCCCATATCGCCGGCAACATCTACAAAGGCCGCGTGGTCCGGGTCCTGCCGGGCATGCAGGCCGCGTTCGTGGACATCGGCCTGAGCCAAGCCGCCTTTCTGTACGTGGACGATGTCGCCGCCGACGGCCTGGCGGACATCGAGCGCTTTTTCGCCCTGCGGGTCGAGGAGAACGGGCCGGACGGCGCGGGAGAGGGCGATCTCTCCCCCCCGCCCCCGCGACGGCGCGAGGTGCCGATCGAGGAGCTCCTCGTCGAGGGCCAGGACATCCTCGTCCAGGTAGCCAAGTCCCCCATGGGCACGAAGGGGGCGCGCATTTCCTCCCAGATCGCCCTTCCCGGCCGCTTTCTCGTGCTCATGCCCTCCTCGAGCCACATCGGGGTCTCGCGGCGGATCGAGGACGAGGTTGAACGCCAGCGGCTGCGGCAGATCGTGCAGGATCACCGCCGGGAAACCTACGGCTACATCGTGCGCACGGCGGCCGAGGGCGAGAGCGAGGAAAAGATCGTCTACGAGATGGGGTTTCTGAGCAACCTCTGGGCCGACATCCGCCGCCGCTTCGAGAACGCCCCGAGCCCCTCGCTCCTGTACAAGGACCTCTCCGTGAGCCTGCGGGCGGTGCGCGATCTCCTCATCCACGAGGCCGAAAAGCTGGTCATCGACTCGCGGCCCACCTACGAAGCCGTCCTCGGCTTCCTCGACACCTACATGCCGGCCCTCAAGGAGCGGGTGCTGTTCTACGAGGGGCCCGAGCCGATCTTCGACGCCTACAACCTCGAGGGGGACATCTCCCGCGCCCTCAAGCGCAAGGTCTGGCTCAAGTCCGGCGGCTACATCCTGATCGAGCACACCGAGGCCCTGACCGCGATCGACGTCAACACCGGCCGCTACGTCGGCAAGCACAACCTCGAGGAGACCATCCTCAAGACCAACCTCGAGGCGGTCAAGGAGATCGCCTACCAGATCCGGCTGCGGGACATCGGCGGGATCATCATCATCGACTTCATCGACATGGAGAAGAAGTCGAACCAGGAGCGGGTTTTCACCGCCTTCAAGGAGGCCCTCAAGCGCGACAAGAGCAAGACCCATGTCCTGCCCATGTCCGAGATGGGGCTCATCCAGATGACCCGCAAGCGCACCCGCGAGCCGCTCACCCGCATCCTCTGCGAGCCCTGTTTCTACTGTGAGGGCGAGGGGTGGATCGTCTCGCGGCAATCGGTCTGCTACAACATCCACCGCGAGATCCTGCGCTCGGCCGGCGACCTGATGGGGGATCGCGTGGTGATCCGGGCGAACCCCCAGGTGGCCGATCTGCTGCACGGGGACGAAAGCGCCCTCGTGGCCGCGCTCGAGCGCTCTCTGGGCAGGACGATCGTCATCTACCCCGAGCCCCAGTTCCACATCGAGCAGTTCGAGGTCTACACCTCCTCCGAGGGCTGAGCCCCGGCTGGCCGCACGGCGGCCCCTTTTTTCTTGACAAATCAAATAAACCTGTGATCTATTTCCAAAGTTTTGGATTCGATGAAGGTCACGGGAAGGAGAGGACGGGTTCCATGAAAAGGCCCTTTCAGCCCAGCCGTCTGCGCCGCGTGCGCAACCACGGCTTTCGCAAGCGCATGGCCACCCCCGGCGGCCGCCGGGTGCTCAGCCGGCGCCGCGCCAAGGGACGCGCCCGGCTGGCCGGGTGAGCCGGAGTCCCGCGGGCCGCAGCCCTGGCCCTCGGCGCCGGAAGAAACGGGCTTGCGCTTCCGTTTCGGCAAAGAGGACCGGATCCTCAAGCGGTCGGAATTCCTGGCCCTCGATGCCCGGGGCCGCCGCATCGCCGGGGAGTGGTTCCTTCTTGTCGTGGCGCCCTCGGCCGCGGGGCGCTCGCGGCTCGGGGTCACGGTCAGCCGGCGCATCGGCCGGGCGGTCCAGAGAAATCGCCTCAAGCGCGTGGTGCGGGAGTGGTTCCGCCTCAACCGGCACGCGCTCGGCGGCTCCTGGGACGTGCACGTGATCGCCAGGCGCGGGGCGGCGGGGCAGACCAACCGCGCGCTTTCCGAGGCGCTGCGGAAACTCTTCGAAGAGATCGCAAAAACGGCGTGAACGCGCGTGCCCTGGCCACTTTCGCCCTCATTCTCCTCATCCGCCTCTACCAGGCTGGGATCTCGCCGCTCTTGGGGCCCTGCTGCCGCTTCGTCCCTTCCTGTTCGGAGTACGCCCTGACCGCCATCCGGCGTCACGGCCCCGCCCGCGGGGCGGTTCTGGCGATGAAGCGCCTCCTGCGCTGCCATCCCCTGCATGCGGGAGGCGTCGACCCGGTTCCCTGAGGAAATCCCTCGCCGTTCACCCGGGAGATCGAAACGATGGATCACATGCGGTTGATCTTGGCCCTGGTCCTTTCCTTCCTCGTCTTCATGGCCTGGAACGCCCTCTTCGGGCCCCAGAGCGGACCGAAGCCGCCCGCCCCGGAGCGGCCGCTCCAGGAGGGCGCGGCTGCGCCGCCCCAGGCCGCCGCCCCGGCGCCGCCACCCCTCGAGCAGCCCCCGCTTGCGGCGCGCGAGGAGATCGCCTCGCGCACCCTGATCGTCGACACCCCCCTCTACCAGGCCCGCTTCCGCGAGGACGCCGCGGCGATCGAGTCCTTCATCCTCAAACGCTACCGCACGCGGCCGGAGAAGGACGCGCCGCCCATGGACCTCCTGCCGGGCAAGGAAGGCCTGGCCGTCCCCGCCGTCGGGCTGGTCAAGGCCGCGGCACTCGCCGAGGGGGCGAAGGGCTTCCAGGCCGGGCTTGCCGGCGAGCGCCTCGGCCTGAACGAGGGCGGCGGCGAGCTGATCTTCCGCAGCCGGGCGCTTCCCGGCCTGGAGATCGAAAAAATCTATCGTTTCCGGGCGGACAGCTATCTGATCGAGCTCGAGGTCCATTTCCTCAACCGCACCGAGAAGCCCTTCGCCGACATCCCCTGGATCGCCCTCAAGAACGACTTTCCGCCGCACAAGGGATCTTCGGCCTTTGAGGGCCCCTCCGCCCTGGTCGATCGCTCGCTCGAGCAGATCCCGATAGGCGACATCGCCAAAAAAAGCAGCCT
The DNA here is from genome assembly GCA_020725555.1 of Desulfatibacillum sp. Lineage (GTDB taxonomy): Bacteria > Desulfobacterota > Desulfobacteria > Desulfobacterales > SpSt-501 > SpSt-501. The sequence goes on along the minus strand of DYEU01000032.1, from coordinate 338,072 downwards.
GAGCGGCCTGGTGAAGTGGCTTGCGCTGGAAAACCGATATTTTATGGCCGCGCTCGTGCCGATCGAACCCGAAGCGGCGGAGATCGCCCTGCGACGCCTTGCCGCAAACGGGGTCGAGGCGCGCTATGCCGCGTCGCCGCGCACCTTCGAGCCCGGCGTCCCCGTCAAATTATCCATCGAGCTCTTCTTCGGGCCCAAGAGCCTGCAGGTGGTGCGCGCCGCGGGCCGCGAGCTCGAGCGCATCGTCGACTTCGGGACCTTCGACTGGCTGGCCAAGCCCTGCCTGTGGATCCTCAACTTCTTTTACTCGCTCATCCCCAACTACGGGGTGGCGATCATCATCCTGACCGTGCTCACCAAGATCCTGCTCTGGCCGCTTGGGACCAAGAGCTACAAGTCCATGAATCAAATGAAGAAATTGCAGCCGCTGCTCCAGGAGATCCGCAACCGCTATAAAAATGACCGCAAGAAGATGAACGAGGAGATCATGCGGCTGCACCGCACCTACAACATCAACCCCCTCGGGGGCTGCCTGCCGATGCTGGTCCAGATCCCCGTCTTCTTCGCTCTCTACCGCATGCTCGACCAGGCGATCGAGCTGCGGCACGCCCCCTTCTTCGGCTGGATCAACGATCTCTCCGCGCCGGACCGCCTCGGGAACTTCGATTTCGCCATTCCGCTCATGGAGCCGCCCTACGGCATCCCGGTCTTGACTCTCGTCATGGGCGCGACCATGCTCTGGCAGCAGAAGATGACCCCCACCACCGGAGACCCCACGCAGGCGAAGCTGATGATGCTGATGCCGGCCTTCTTCACCTTCATCTTCATCAACTTCTCCTCCGGCCTGGTGCTCTACTGGCTGGTCAACAACGTGCTATCCATTGGACAGCAGTATTACATCCAAAAGAAGTTCGGATGATCGGGACCGGTCGCGACCGGATCCCGATCCCGCCGCGGAGACCTCCCGGGAGGCCCCCGGTGCGGCCACGATCGCCGCTGTCGCCACCCCCCCGGGCGTCGGCGGGATCAGCATCGTGCGCATCTCCGGCCCCCGGGCGCTCGAGGTCGCCGCGAGGCTCTTCCGGCCGCGCCAAGGGAAGCTCCTGCGGCGCAAAGAGCCCTGGCAGCCTGTTTCGCACCGCCTTTACCTCGGCGAGATCCGCAACCCGGAAAACGGCCGCCGCGTCGACGAGGTGCTGCTCGCGGCGATGCGCGCGCCCCGCTCCTACACCCGCGAGGATGTGGTCGAGATCCACTCCCACGGCTCGCCGGCCGCGGTGCAGGCCATCCTGGAACTCGTGCTCGCCTCCGGCTGCCGCCTGGCCGAGCCCGGCGAGTTCACGCGGCGCGCCTTTTTGAACGGCCGCATCGATCTCGCGCAGGCCGAGGCGGTGATCGACCTCATTCAGGCCAAGAGCCGTCGGGCCCTCGAAGCCGCCAATTCCTTGCTCGCCGGCGGCCTATCGCGGGAGATCGACGCCCTGCGCGATGTGGCCCTCGAGGTGCTCGCGGCCCTCGAGGCGGAGATCGAGTTCGGCGAGGAGCTCGAGGCGCCTCCCGCGCGGCCGGAGCTGGTCGACCGCTTGCGAAGCGGGCTGCTCGACCCGCTCGGCCGCCTGCTCCGGAGCCATGAAGAAGGCCGTCCCTTGCGCGAGGGCCTGCGGATCGCCATCGCCGGCAGGCCGAACGTCGGCAAATCGAGCCTCTTGAACCGGCTGCTCGGGCGGGAGCGGGCCATCGTCAGCCCGCAGCCGGGGACGACCCGCGACGCCGTGGAAGACCTGCTCGTGCTCCAAGGTGTCGTTCTCAGCCTCTGGGACACGGCCGGCCTGCGGGAGCCGACCGATGCGATCGAGGCCGTCGGGATCGAAAAATCCTGGGAGGCGGTGGCGGCGGCCGACCTCGTGCTCTTCGTGCTCGAAGCCGGCCGAGGTCACGTGCCCGAGGACGAGGCCCTCTTCGAGCGCCTTCGCAACCGTCCGGTGATCGCCGTGCACAACAAGATCGATCTTTGCCCGGCTCCCCCGGCCCGCGACTGGCCGGCCGCACCGGCCGTGCTCGTCTCGGCCAAAACCGGGGAGGGCCTGGAGGAGCTGCTTGGCCTGATCGCGGCCACGCTCGACCGGCGGGAAGCCGAGGTAGGCGGGGAAATCGTCCCCAACCTGCGGCACAAGCTGGCACTCGAGCAAGCCGCCGCCGCAATCGCGGCCGCGGCGGCGCTTCTTGCCGCCGAGGGCAAGGAAGATTTGGCCGCCGGGCACCTGCACGAGGCTCTCCGGGCCCTTGAGGAGATCCGCGGCGGGAAGGCCCCGGCGGATGTGCTGGAGGCGGTCTTCAGCCGCTTCTGTATCGGCAAATAGAGCGTTCCACGTGGAACAACCGTCTCCCCCGATCGGGGGCTCATGTTCCACGTGGAACATTCCGGCCGTGCGCTGCGCGCCGGCCGGGAAAGGGCGGTGACGTGATGGATTTCGATTTTGAGCCCTATTTCCGCCGCTACGAGCAGCTCGCCGCGGCTGCGGATGCGGCCTTCGAGCGGGTGCGCGCCGCACATCCCGACTGCGTGCGCTGCCGCCGGGGATGCGCCGACTGCTGCCATGCGCTCTTCGACATGACCCTGGTGGAGGCCCTTTACCTCAACCGGCGCTTTCGAGCGCGCTTCGCGGCGGCCGCGCGCAGCCGCATCGAGGAGGAGGCGAACCGCATCGACCGCCGCATTGCCAAGATCAAGCGCCACGCACGCCAGGAGCTCGAAGCCGGAAGGTCGGAGTTGGAGGTCCTCGAGGAGCTCGGCCGTGAGCGCGTGCGCTGCCCGCTCCTCAGCGAGGAGGATCTCTGCCTCCTCTACGAGCACCGCCCCCTCACCTGCCGCTTCTACGGCATTCCCACCGCCTCCCAGGGCCGGGGCCGAACCTGCGGCCTCTCGGGGTTCCAGACCGGGGTTTCCTACCCCACGGTGCTGCTGGACGCCGTTCATGCGAAGCTTCAGGAGCTTTCGGCCGAGTTGCTGCGCGACCTGCAGGCCAAGCACGTCAAGCTGGCCGACCTCCTGGTGCCCCTTTCTTCGGCCCTGCTCACGGACTATGACGAGATCTATTTCGGCCTCCGGGAGGAACCCATAGAGGAGCCCCCGCCGCGCCGCAAACGTTCGCGGAGAACGCCATGAGCGAGGAATTTTCGGCGGAAGAGATCGCGCGGCGCAAAAGGCTGGTCTTTGAGTCGATGTCCGAACGCCGCCGCCGGCACATCCTCAAGCGGGGCTACGAGGCCTGGGATCCCTTCGCCGCGCCCAAGGAGCCGATCGACATCCGCCGGGACCCGACCCGCCGCACCGCCCATGGCCTTGTGCGCGAGTTCCTGGCGAGTCGGGGGAAGCCTTTTCCCAACGCCGCCTACGGACGCGGGGTGCTGGAAATGGCTCTCGGCCTGGTGAACGCCGAGGACCGGGCCCACGGCATGTTCGAATTCGCCTGTTGGTACCGCGAATTGCTGGCGCGCGAAGGGCCCCAGCAGGGCGGCCCCACGGCCTGAGGTGCTGCGTCAGGAGGAGCGCAGCCGGCGCAGGTACTCCTCCCATTCGATCGGAAGAAGCTGCTTTTTCTGGGTGTTGCACTCCTTGCAGCACGGGACGAGGTTCCCCCGCGTCGATTTCCCGCCGCGGGCGAGGGGGACGACATGGTCCATGGTCAGTTCCCGGGGCGGAAAGGCGCGGCCGCAATAGTGGCAGCGTCCGCGGGCCAGGCGCCGCTTCCACCAGGTCGTCTGCCGGATCTCCCGCGCGCGGGCTTTTTCGCGGCGGATCTCCTCCTCCCCCGGCTCCGCCCAGGGGTCAGGAAACGGTGGCGGGGATCTCTTCAAGGCCTCTTCTCCGGCGACGTGAGCCCTTTTGCGGCGAGGGACCACGAGGGACGGCGCCCGCCGCCTGTTTCCTCTTGCTTCCCGGAGGACACCCCGATTTCCCGCAACCAGCGCCGCACGGCCGCGCCGAGCAGCCGATAGAAGCGCGCTGAGCCCCCGATCCCGGCGCGGCCGAAGCGGTAGTTGATTTCGAGCAAAAGCGGCGCCGGCGGAGTGCGGCGCTCGTCGAAGACAAGATCCAAACCGGCCAGGTCGATGCCGCTCAGGCGGCACAGACGGCGCGCGAGCGCCAGGCCGGCTCGCCGGAGCGCCGGGTGGGAACGGGAATCGATCCGCGCTCCGGCCGCCAGGCTGGCCCGAAAATCGGCATCGTCCGGCAGGGTTCTCCAGTAAGCGAGCAGGCGGTCGCCGATCACCACGATCCGCAGCGACCGCCCGCCGCAGGGGATGAATTCCTGGAGCAGAAACCCCCGCTGGCCGGCGGCCTCAAGCCTTTCGGCCCAGGCGATGCGCTCCTCGAGCTCCTCCGGCGAGCGCAAAAGGAAGACGGCCTCGCCCTCCCCGCCCCAGTCGCACTTGAAGACGAGAGGGCGGCCGCGGTGGGGGAGCCAGCGGGGTTCAAGGCGGCGGAATTCCGCTGCCGACCGGAAGATGCGGGTTTCGGGGTGCGGCAGGCCCAGGGCACGGAAGAGTTCGATCTGGCCGATCTTCCCCGGGTAGCCGAAGCGTGCGTCGTAGTCGGGGAAGACCCGCTTGCAGGCCGCGCGCGCCTGGCGGTAGAGCGGCTCGGGGCAGCCCTGCGGCAGAAGCACCGCCGCGGCGCGGCGCATGGCGGCGATCTCCGCGGTCGTGGGCGGCCTTCCGGCACAGAGAAAATTGCGGTCCCCGCGGAGCATGGGGTGAAAGGAGACGATCATGGATCGGCTCTCCTTACCTCCCGGCCCCCTTGATGGCTTCAGTAACGAACCTCCATCCAGTAGGTCACGCCGAGGCGCGGCCCTCTCTCGGTGATGACCTCGATCGTCCCGCTGGAGGAGCTTAGGTACTTGCGCTCCATGCCGCCGTCGCCCAGTCGCAGGATGGCGGGCGGCTGGAGGTTGCCGCCGAATTCGAGGCCGGACGGGTAAACCTCTTCTAGTACGCCGTCCCCGTCGAAGTCAACCCGGATCACGTCCGCCGGGTCCACGCGGCGGTCGTCGGTGATATCGAGAACCCCACCCTCCAGCCGGCCGCCGGTAAAGGCGTTGATTTCCATGAACATCGAGTTTCCTCCCGGCCCGCAGGGGTCGCTGTTCGGCAGAAATCCCACGGCGAGCAGGACGCCGCCGCGCAGGATCACGTCGCTGATCACCCGTTCCCCCGGATCAAGGTCCATGAAGAAGCCGGCGTGGTTGGCGACGGTGCCGCTCAGGTCGGGTCGTTGCCCGTTCGTGGGATCGGCCGCGGTGACCCAGACGGGCTCGAGGCGGCTGATGACACGGAACCGCTGCTCCAGGGCGCCGCGCATCACGGTGTAGGTTTTTTGCGTCTGGCGCAGCAGGCTTACGGTGTCGGGCTGGTTGCTCAAGCGCAAGCCCGCTGGCCTAAGAAAGGTGCCGAGGAACTCGCGGTCGTCGTCCGGGCTCCAGGTGCGGGACCTTGCCGAGTAGACGCGGTCGCCGTAATCCCAGAGGACGTAAATGGACTGGACGCTCGGGTCGCTGAGGTCCCCATCTCCCAGCAGGCGGCCGGTGCCGAAGGCGATGAGCAGACCGTGTTTTTCGGGATGGAGCATGGCGTCGGGACGGGTGGTGATCGGCTGCTCGGCATCGCCCGGGCCGCGGGCCTGGAAGAGCGGCCGGGGGGCGGCGCCGTCGCTGTAGGCGACCCCCCACTCGGCGACCGAGGGGCGGCTCAGATCGAATTTCCAGAGATTTCCCTTCAGGTCGCCGGCATAAATGAAGTCGACCTTGCCGTCGAAGGTGACATCGACCGCAAGTGGGCTGGAGAGGCCGTTTTCGGGCCCGGAGCCGGCGGGGATCTTGCGCACGAGGCCGCCGCTTGCCGGGTCGACGAGGTAGAGGACCGCACCGCCGCTTTCGCTGCCGTAGCCGTTGCCGAAGATCACCAGCCAGGGGTGCTCGCTGCTGTTCGTGCGCACGACGACCGGGCGGCTGTAGGTATAGCCGAGATCGGGGTCGGCCGCGGCGGGAAATTCCCAGAGGACGCGGCCGGCGAGGGCACTCTCCGAGGTGATCCCCTGTGGGGCGCTCACGTCGAGAGCGAAGTAGCCCTTCCCGCCCTGGCGCAGCCCGCCGACCAGCAGCGTTTTGACCGCATCTCCGCCCAGCACCCCCGGCCCGCGGACCACGGTGGGGGTCAGGTCGACATAGAATCGGTGGCGGTAGCCGGGATCGGCGAGCAGCCGGAGCTGGCCGAAGAGCAGGCGCGGGATGTAGGCGAAGAGCTCCTCCCCGCTCGCCGCGTCGAATGCGTGGAGCATGCCGTCGTTTGCGCCGCAGTAGATCACCCCGCCCGTTTCCTCGGCAACAAACACGGGCGCCGAGTTGACGATGTCCCCCAGTTTCGAAGAGCGCACGCGGAAGCCAGCGATCTCCTCGCCCCGCAGGTAGCGGACGAGGTCTGCGGCCGGGCTCCCCAGCAGGCCGCGCAGCTCCGCGGTCAAGGAATCGTGGCGGAAGGGGATGCCGGCGCTGCCGCTGTAGGTGGCGATGCGGCGCGTGTCGGGGTTGCGCGCGTTCAACCGTTCGGCGGCCGACCAGCGCAGCGGCGAGGCGACGATGTCTCCGGTTGCGGGATCAAGGCGGAAGGCGCGCACATCCCCGGTCCACTCGTCGTCGCGGTTGCTGTAGACTCCCTGGTAGATCACGGTGTCGGCCCCCAACTTGCCGAAGAGAAAATCGCCGTTCACCGTGACCGAGGAGGAGGAGCCGATCAGAATCTCCTGGATCGCGCGGGCGAGCTCGCTCAACGCCGTGGCCAACTCCTCGGGGTTGTTCGCGTTGAGGAAGCGTCCGCGGCCGTTCACCGTGGCGTGCCACAGGTCATCGATCGCTGTGGGGCTGTAATTTCCGGTCACCGCCGGCCACTGGATCGGCTGGCCGGTCGTGCGGTGGAGGAAGGCGGTGTCGTAATCGGCGGGATCGAGCGTCCCGCTGACGCCGAAGGCCACGGCGTAGGTCGCCATGTGCTGGTGCGTGGCCCGGTCGTAGCGGGAGACGGGGACGCTGTTCGGCAGCGCGTTGAGGTCGTTTTCGTAGTAGTGCATGGCGATGTCGGCGAGGGTCCCGGAGGAGGCGTCGGCGAAGGGATGGCCGTTGTCGCCGTCGGCGTTGCCCACACCGCTGGCGACATAGGAGAGATCGCTGTAATAGCCGTCGGTCAGGATCACGGTGAAGGACTGCTGGCAGGCCGCGCCGGGGACGGTCGCGTCATAGGGCTTGGGCCCGGAGAGCCCCCCCAGCACGCCGGTGTTGTCCTTGTAGAACTGCCCGACGGTGTGCAGGCCGCGCTTCAAGGGAGTCCCCCCGCTCGATACATAGTCGTAGAGCTTCGCGAGCAGCACATGGGAACGATCGGTGATCGTCGCCCCCTGCTGCACCATGACCGGCTCGAGGGTGGCGACGATACGCTGGTTGATGCCGTAGAAGCCCATCCGCACCCCGGCCATGCTCTGGATCACGCGGGCGATGGCGTTCTTGGCGACGAATTCGCGACGCCGGAAGTAGCTGAACCAGTTTGCGAAATTCTGCCGCTCGGCGGCGTAGCTGCGGCCGGTGACGATGTCCGCGGGCGGCTGGGCGACGGGGGTGAGGGCGGTGACCGTCTCGGCCAGACCCGTCCCGCTGACCGTGGCGCGGTAGTAGCGGATCGCGGCGCCCGGCCGGTCGAGAACCACGAGGTAGACCACCTCCTCCGCGGCCGAGAAGACGAAATAGTGGGCGATGGGGACGTTCACCCCGCCGACGGAGAAGGATGTCGCCTGCAAATCCACGGTGAGGCTGGGGTTCCTCACGGGGTGGCTGCGCGGAACATCGGGGTCGGCGTTGGGAAAAACGACCGTGCCGTAGGAGGGCCAGGGCGCATACTGGACCCAAGGGTTGTAGTAGAGGACGTTGACCTTATACCACTGTGATTTCCAATACTTGCGTCCGTTTGGGCCGGCATACCACAAGGGTTGGGAGGTTTGCGGGTAGACATTGTCCCCCGGGTTGTCGAAAACGTAACAGAAGCCGTGGGCATCGATCGCCAGCTGTTCCGGGGTGCGGGTGGGGTCGGGGAAGCTGCCGTCGTATTGGCCGCGGACCAGGATGTCGAAGTTCATGCTGCCCGAATCGTCGAGCAGGAACATGATGTTCGCGGGCGGCGGGATGACCCGCGAAAAGATGGGCACATCGGAGAGCTCAAGAGCGGTGGCCGAAGGCGGAGCGATCCAGCAGCAAAACGCGGCGAGCGCGAGCGCGGCGGCCCGGAACCAAGGCGCGCGGCGACCCGGAGCAGGACGCTGCGCGGGCCGTTCCATGCGGGCGTTTTTTTTCATCGGCGAGGTTCCTCCGGTTTCGAACCTAATAGGCCAGGCGAAAACCCATCTTGATGACGGTGGTGCCATCCCAGCTGCAGCGCCCGAAAATTGAGACGGCGTGAATGGTGGGCCGGCTCATGTCGAGCGAGGCGCCGGGCGCCGGACCTTCATATCCCGCAAGAAACAGGGCGTGCTCGGGATCGACCCGGGCGGGCTCCGGGACCACGGGGTCGCCGCCGGCCGAGCTGTTGTCCCAGTAGGCCGTCACGGTTTCTTCATCCAGCAGCCCGGTCGTCGTCTCCAGCCACGCCGGCGGGTTCGCCCGCAGGTCCTGGGTGCGGGCCAGGCGATCGGCTGCCTCCAGGGCGGCGCCCTCGGCGCGGTAGAAATTGCGCTTGTAGACGAGTTCGTTGCGGGCGAGGGTGACCTCGGTTCCGGCGATCCGCGAAGCCGAAAACCCGACGAGGCTGATCAGGGCGAGAAGCACGAGGGCGGCGACGATCGTGAGGTAGCCCGCCTCGCTTGCCGGCAAGGGCGCCGGCACCGGTTCCTCGGAGTGTTGGCGCAGGGTGTTCACAGCCCGATGTTCCTCAGCCGCAGGCGGGTGGCGTAGGTCCGCGAGACCGTGCGGCCGGCACCGCCCGGTTCGGCCACGGTCAAGGTCACCACGACGGAGCGGATGCGGTCCCGCTCGCTGTCGTCGGTGATCTGCGCCCCCTCCTCGTCAAAGAAGGAGAAAAGCGGAATCGCCTCCGGGTTGGCGACCACGCGATCAAGGAGCCGCTGGCAGCTTCCGCTCACCGCATCCGCGCCGAAGGTCCCCGGATCCTCGTAGAGGCAACGACGCAGCGCCTGCTGCCCGGTGTCGTAGTAGTAGGAAATCCGCTCCCCGGCATCGTCCAGATCCCCGTCCGGCTGTGGCTGGGGGCAGCCCGCGGATCCCGGCGGCTGGTCGCAGCGGTCGGCCGAGAAGCGGAGCTTGCGGCCGCCGGCGCCGATTTCTTCGATGCCCGCCCCGGCGCGGCGCAGGGGGTCGAAGCCGGCCATGCGCAGCTCCTGGAGCATGTAGTCGAGGGCGGCGCGCGCGGACTGCTGCGCGCTGGCCGAAGCCTGCTGCATGGCCGCGGCGCGGTGGAAATGGGTGAAAAAGCCGACCAGCACGGCGAGCACCACCCCGGCGAGACCCAGGGCGACAAGCAGCTCGGCCAGGCTGTACCCGCACTCCGGGCGGTGGTCTTTCACGGCGTTTCGCGAACTCATGTGCCCTTTCCCCGCGTGAGGGTCGTCAGATCGATCGTGCGCACCTGACCGAGGCGGCTCCAGCTCACGGTGACCCGAATGCGGCGCGAGCTGTCGTTCCCCACCGGGTCGTCGATCACCCAGCGGCGCACGAAGACCCCCCCGGGGTTTCCGCGGCCGTCGAGCGGGTTGTCGGGGTCTTCGAAGCTGCCGAGCGGCAGATCGGCGATCGCCCGGTTTTTGAGGGACTCGAGCCGGTCGGAGGCGAGCATCACGGCCTGCGTGACCAGGTTGCCGGTGGTGTTGTTGCGGGCGGTGCCGACGAGCAGCGTGCCCACGGCAAGAAAGCCGATCGCGAAGACGGCGATCGCGATCAGGATCTCGACCAGGAGATAGCCCCCGGAGTCCCCCCCCGGGGCGGACGGCGGGGGGCTGGGCTGCGCGCAACCAGGGCGGCCGCGCCGCGGCGGCCTGCGGGGAGCGTTGGGTTCCGTGGGGGTCCGGGCCATCGTTTTCTTCAGTTCCCGATCTGGATCTTCCCGATCGTGGAGACCGTCACCCGGCGGCTGCGGCCGCCTTCGGTGCTCAGAACGATCGTGCAGTTGTCCGCCCCGCCGCGCGAGTTGAACGAGAGGCGGTTCTGGCTCACCGTGTAGTCCGGGTGCGCGGCGTCGATCCGCACCGGCGGTGGCAGCGTCTCCGCGCGGACCGCTTCGAGATCGCCCGTCCCGGTGCGCAGGCTGACCCGGTAGCGGTTCTCCTGCGGCAGAAACTCCACCACCGCGGTGCGGTTTTCCTTGACCGCGAGGCTCCTGGCGAACTCTAGGTTTTCCTTGAGCTCCGCGGCCGCCGTCCGCAGGGCGGAGGCGCCTTTCCAGGCGAGAACATGGGGCAAGGCAAAGGCCGCGGCGATCGCCAGCACGGCGAGGACCGCGAGGGTCTCAACCAGCGAAAACCCCGCCGCTGCGGAGCATCTCACCGGCGGTCTGCTGCAACCGAATCGCGTGCTCATGCGTCTAACCTGGGCGAATCGTGCGGCGAAGGCCACGGTTCATGGGTATCCTGCGCATTCGCCCTGAGGATATGCAATAACCGGGCCATCTCCAAAGAAAATGTTTTTTTTGAATATCAAATAGTTGTATTTTTATCAGGCGCCGTCGGCTCTAGGATTTTTTCGAACCGGCCGGCAGCCTGAAAAAAAGTTCAGGGCCTGCTGCCGGGTCTCGCCGGCAGACCCCGCCGGCCGCAAGAAAGCCCTTGACGTCCGTCGGGCGGTTGCTATACTTTGCGCCGCTTCCTGCAAAGGACGGTCGTTCAGGTAGGCGAGCATCTTCGACGCACCGGGGACGGTGGCTGACAACTGGGAGTTTTTTCAGGCCTGTCGCGGATAGGCCTTTTTTTTTGGGGGTTCCCTGAGAGACAGCACGGGGCGGAGCCTATCGCCCCGGAACGTGAAAGGCACCATGCGCAAGCGATCTTGGCTCATCCTTCTTCTTGCCTGTGGCTTTCAAGTGGCGCTCTGGGCCATCTTCAGCCGGCCCGAAAAGCCGGAAGTCGAATGGTCCGGCGCCTTCAATTACCTCTCGTTCAGCCCCTACCGCGCCGATCAGGATCCCATCGCCCAACGCTTTCCCGCCCCGGAGGAAATCTACGAGGACCTCCTCTTCCTTCGCGGCAAGACCCGCGGCATCCGCACCTATTCCTCGCTGGACGGCATGGAGGCGATCCCCGGGATGGCGGCCCGGCTGGGCTTTGAGGTCACCGCGGGCGCCTGGGTGGACGGGCGCCTCGAGCGCAACGAGGACGAGATCGCCAACCTCATCGACAACGCGAGCCGCTACCCGGCGACGATCAAGCGCGTGCTCGTGGGCAACGAGGCGATTTACCGCGACGACCTCGGGGTCGAGGAGCTGATCGGCTACCTGGACCGCGTCCGGGCGGCGGTCAAGGTGCCGGTCGGCACCGCCGAGCCGTGGCATGTCTTCCTGCGCCACCCGGAGCTGGTCGAGCACGTCGACTTCATCGCCATTCACGTGCTGCCCTACTGGGAAAGGGTCCCCTTCGAGCAGTCCGTGGGCTGGGTCATCGACCGCTGGCGCCAGATCCGCGAGGCCTTTCCGCACAAGCCGGTCTTCCTCGCGGAGGTGGGCTGGCCGAGCAACGGCGAGAACTTCGGCAAGGCCAAACCCGGCCGCGAGGCGGAGGCGCGCTTCCTGCGCCGTTTTCTTGCCGTTGCCGACCGGCTCGAGATCGACTACTGCATCATGGAGGCCTTCGACCAGCCCTGGAAAAAACCCCACGAAGGGGTCGTGGGCGCTTTCTGGGGGATCTACGACGTGGAGCGCCGGCCCAAGTTCGCCTTCCAGGGCCCGATCCACTCCGACACCCTCTTCTACACGGGCCTGGCGGCCGTGCTCTCCGGGTTGCTGCTGGTCGCGGCCTACCTGCGGAGCAACCCCTCCCAGACCTTCCCGGGGCGCCTCTTCTTTGCGCTGCTTTTGCAGACGACGGCCTCCGTGCTCGTCTGGGTGCTGGCCTCGCCGCTCCTCGGCGAGTTCCTCGCGCGCGAAACGCTCGTCTGGGCCTTTCTGCTGCCGATGCAGGTCGGGCTGCTCCTCATCATCCTGGTGAACGGCTTCGAGATGGCCGAGATGCTCTGGCCGGAGGGGCTCAAGCGGCGCTTCACGCCGCTGACTCCGCGGCCCGGGCAGCGGCTGCCGCGCGTATCCATTCATGTCCCGATCTGCAAGGAGCCGCCGGAGATGGTCCAGGCCACGCTCGACGGCCTGGCCGGCCTCGATTACCCGGACTACGAGGTCCTGGTGATCGACAACAACAACCCGCACCCCGAGCTCTGGCGGCCGGTCGAGGCCCATTGCGGCCGTCTCGGGCCGCGCTTCCGCTTCTTCCACCTCGAGCGCGTCGAGGGGTACAAGGCCGGGGCGCTCAACTTCGCCCTGCGCCAGACCGACCCCGAGGCCGAGATCGTCGCCGTTGTGGACTCCGACTACCTTGTCCGGCCGGACTGGCTGAAGCGGATGGTGCCCCATTTCGAGCGGCCGGCGGTGGGCGTCGTCCAGGCGCCCCAGGATCACCGCGGCTGGGAGGGGAGCCGGTTCAAGGAAGTCCTCAACTGGGAGTACCACGGCTTCTTCGAAATCGGCATGGTCCACCGCAACGAGCGCAACGCCATCATCCAGCACGGCACGATGACCCTCATCCGCCGGGGCCTCCTCGAGTCCTCGGGCGGCTGGGCCGAGTGGTGCATCTGCGAAGACGCCGAGCTGGGGCTGCGCATCCAGAGCCTTGGCTACGAGACGATCTACGTCAAGGAAAGCTTCGGCAAAGGGCTCACCCCCGACTCCTTCGCCGGCTACAAGCGCCAGCGGTTCCGCTGGGTTTATGGCGCGGTGCAGATCCTCAAGCACCACTGGCCGCGGCTTTCCCCCTTCCGGCGCGGCGGGGGGCTCAATTTCGCGCAGCGCTACCATTTCATCGCCGGTTGGCTGCCCTGGTTCGGGGACGCGATCAGTCTGTTGATGAACGTGCTGTGCATCCTGTGGACGGCGGGGATGGTCCTCTTCCCGCGGCAGTTCGGGGCGCCGCTCTATTTGCTCATGCTCCCGCCGATCGGCGCGTTTCTCTTCAAGCTGCTCCATTTTCTGTGGCTCTACACGGCGCGTGTGCCCTGCACCCTGCGCCAGCGCCTGGGCGCCGCCTTGGCCGGTGCCGCACTCACGCACACGATCGCCCTGGCGGTCCTGCGCGGCCTCTTCACGCGCCGCATGCCGTTCCTGCGGACCCCCAAATGTGAAAGCCGGCATGCCCTGCTCCAGGGGCTCGCCATGGCGCGGGGCGAGGGGCTCATGTTCGTGCTGCTCGTCGCTGCCGCGGCCGTCCAGGGGGCCTTCGGCAACGACCAGACCGAGGAGCCGCTCGTGCGCGCAGGCCTGCTCCTGATCCAGGCGATCCCCTACGCCGCGGCCCTCGCCCTTTCGCTGCTCGGCGCGATGCCGGAGGCGAAGGCCCCGTGCACCGCGGAAAGCCGGCCGCTCCCGGCCGTGGAACAGGTCCCCGCGGGCAGGTGACGAAGAGGCGCCGCAACGGGGGAACAGGGGCTTCCCGCCCTCTCTCTGCGCCGCGCCGGCTCTGCTAAAGCGCTCAGGAACGCCGCGCCCATGGAACCCCTCGATTACCCCGCCTTCCGCGCCCGGGTGAAGAACGAGCTTGCCGCCCTCCGGGGCCGGCAGGCGCTCATGTTCTACTCCGGCGGCCGGGACTCCTCGGTGGTGCTCCATTTCCTGGAGCAGGCCGCCCGCGAGTTCTCTTTTTCCTTCGAGACCCACGCGGCGCTCTTCCCCCCGCATGTCTACGCCGCAGCCGAGCGCGAACGGCTCGACGCCTACTGGAGGTCCCGCGGGGTGGCGATCGTCTGGCACGAAATCCCCCAGGACGAGTCCGCCCTCGCGGAGGCCCAAAGCCGGGGGTTGAGCCCCTGCCGCCTCTGCAACGAGGCCAAGAAGGCCGCGCTGATGGGCTACGTCCGCGGCCGCGGCCACGACCTGGACCGCCGGGTCCTCGTCATGAGCTATTCCCTGTGGGATCTCGTGAGCGCAAGTCTCGAGCACATCCTCGCCGCGCGCTTCGCCGCCCCCGGCCACGACCCGGCCGTGCGGTACAAGCCCGTCGAGGACCGGTTTCTCGAAACCTTCCAGCGTTTCTACCCGCTGCTGCGGCTGCCGGGGGGGATGGAGGTCTTCAAGCCGCTCATCTTCTGGAACGACCCCCAGATCGGGGAGGTGCTCCGCCGGGAAGGGATCCCCGTCCTGGAGAGGGCCTGCCGGTTCAGGCCCTTCCGCCCCAAGCGCAGCCTCTCCGAGCTCTACAAGCGGCTGGGGCTCGCCTTCGATTTTGACCGCGTGCGCGCCTTCGCCGCCGAGGCCCTGGGGCTGCCGCCGGCGGAGGCCTTCTCGTCCATGAACCGGGAGGACTACCTGAGGAAGATCCTGTGAGCGCCGCCGGCCGCTACCTCATGGAGAGCGGGCAGGAGGCTCTGCGGCTGGACCTCAAGACCGATCCGCGGGCCCTCAAGCGCCAGGCGCGCTGGGGGGGGGTCCGGCCGGGGATGCGCCTGGGGGATTTCGGTTGCGGCCCGGGGAAGACCTCGTTTCACCTGAAGCAGCTCGTGGGCCCGGAAGGCGAGGTGGTCGCCGTCGACCGCGCGGAGGAGCGGATCGCCTACGCGCGCGCCCACTACGCCGCCCCCGGCATCCGCTACGTGCAGGCCGACATCCGCGGGCCGCTCGCGGCGCTGGGCGCCTTCGATTTCATCTGGATGCGGTTCGTCCTCGAGCACTACCGCGGCTCGGCCTTCGACATCGTGCGCCACGTGGCCGGAGCACTGCGCCCCGGCGGGGTGCTCTGCCTGGCGGACCTGGACCACAACTGCCTCAGCCACCACGGAATGCCGCCGCGGCTGGAACGCACGCTCTTTTCGCTGATGGAGCACCTCGCGCAGGCGGCCGATTTCGACCCCTACGCCGGCCGCCGGCTCTACGCCCACCTCTACGACCTGGGCTTCGAGGAGATCCGCGTCAACCTCTACCCCCACCACCTCATCTACGGCCGCGCCCGGCCCGCGGACCTCTTCAACTGGACGCGCAAGGTGGAGGTCGCCGCGCGCCATTCCGGCTACCCGTTCGAGGACTACGCCGGGGGGTTCGCGGAGTTCGCGGCGGAGTTCCGGGCCTTCTTCGAGGATCCGCGGCGCTTCACCTACTCGCCGCTCATCGTCTGCCGCGGCCGGAAGCCTGCCGGGGCCGGCGCCCCGTAGCCGAAGCGCCGGATGGCGCGCTCGTCCTTGCGCCAGTTCTTCTGCACCCGCACGGTGAGCCGGAGGAAGACCTTTTTCTCCGTCAGCCGCTCGAGGTCCAGGCGGGCTGCGGTGCCGATCTTCTTGAGCATCGCCCCCCCCCGGCCGATTACGATCCCCTTCTGGGAATCCCGCTCGAGGTGGATCACGGCCTCGATGCGCATGCGGCCGCCCGCGGGCTCCTCCTCGAAAGATTCGATCGTGACCGCCGTGGCGTAAGGAATCTCCTCGCCGGTGAAGGCGAAGATCTTCTCACGGATCCATTCCGCGGCGAGGAAGCGCAGCGGGGCGTCGGTGAGGGCGTCTTCGGGGAAATAGGGCGGCCCCTCGGGCAGCGCGGCGATCAGCGCCGCGACCAGCTCCTCCACCTGGGTGCCCTCGAGCGCGGAGATCGGCACCACGGTTGCCGAGGAGAGTTCGGCCGCCCAGCGTTCGATGAGCGGCAGCAGCGCCGACTTGTCGCCGAGGCGGTCGATCTTGTTCAGGGCGATCACCGCGGCGAGACCGTCCGCCCGGAGCCGCGCGGCGAGCAGCCGCTCTTCTTCCGGGGAGGGCCGCGAGGCGTCGAGGACGACGAGCACGACGTCCGCCTCCGCGATCGCCGCCCAGGCCGTCTCGACGATGGTGCGGTTGAGCCGGTCGCGGGCGTGAAAGACCCCCGGGGTGTCGAGAAAGAGGATCTGGGCCCCCGGCCGGTGGCAGACCCCCAGGATGCGGTGGCGCGTCGTCTGCGGCTTGGGCGAGCAGATGGAGAGCTTCTCGCCCAGGATGCGGTTGAGGAGGGTCGATTTCCCGGCATTCGGCGGGCCGGCGAGCGTCACCACGCCGGATTTGAACGCGGGCGGTGCAAGCGGGGTGCGGGGGTCTTCCATGGCGGCAGAGCCTGCCTCAGGCCCGTTCGTCCTCGGGCGCGGCGTAGCCGGCGAGCACATGCCAGAGCTCCTTGCGCCCCAGCCGGGTTTTCGCGGAAAACAGGAGCACCTCTTCCGGGTCGAGCTCCAGGCCCGCCGCGATCCGCGAGCGGCGCGTTTCCTGGGCGTTGCGGGAGACCTTGTCCGCCTTGGTCGCCACCACGAAGGCCGGGACGCCCCGGCTTGCGACCCAGCGCAGCAGGAGCTCCTCCTCCGGCCCGGGGTCCCGCCGGATGTCGATCAGCAGGCCGACGGCCTTGAGGGTTTCGCGGCCGGCGAGGTAGCCCTCGACCATCGGGCGCCACGAGCGGCGCTCCCGTTCGGCGACCCGGGCGTAGCCGTAGCCGGGCAGGTCCACGAGGAGATAGCGCCGGTTGACCCGGAAAAAGTTGATCAGCCGGGTCTTGCCGGGGGTTGCGCTCGTCAGCGCAAGCCGCCTGCGGTTCATCAGCGTGTTGAGGAGGCTCGATTTGCCGACGTTCGAGCGGCCGGCGAAGGCGAACTCCGGCCGCCCCGGCGGCGGGCACTGTTCGATCCGGGCGGCGCTGGTCACGAACTCCGCGGAGGTGATGAGCACGCTCTGGCCCCCGGATCCCGGCGGGTCGGTCTTGGGGCCTTGCCGCCGGGCGCTTCAGGAAAAGCGGTTGCGGAAGTAGGCCTCCAGCCGATCCATGGCCTCGGCGATGTGTTCCATGGAGGTGGCGTAGGAGAAGCGCAGGTACCCCTCGCCCTGCTCGCCGAAATCGATCCCCGGCGCGACCCCGACGTGGGCGTGCTCGAGGATGTCGAAGGCCAGGCGATAGGAGTCCTTCTGGAACCGGCGGGCGTTGGCGAAGACGTAGAAGGCGCCGGTCGGCTCGACGGCGATCCCCAGGCCGATCTCCCGCAGGCGGCGGATCATGAAGCGGCGGCGCTCGTCGTAGACGGCCTTCATGCGGCGCACATCCTCGCCCGCGCACTCCAGCGCGGCGATCGCCGCCCGCTGAACCATCGCGTTGGCGGAGATGAAGAAGTTCTGCTGCAGCTTCTGCATCGGCCGCACGAGCTCCGGCGGCGCGATGACGTAGCCCAGCCTCAGGCCCGTCATGGCGTAGAGCTTGGAGAAGCCGTTCAGGACGAAGGCGCGGCGGGTGTATTCGAGGATGCTGTGCTCTTTGCCCTCGTAGACGAGGCCGTGGTAGATTTCGTCGGAGACGATCCAGGGGCCCCCCGGCCCCTCGGCGATCGCCGCGAGCTCCTGCAGGCAGTCGGCGGAAAGCAGGGTCCCCGTCGGGTTCGACGGCGAGTTGATGAAGATCGCCCGCGTCCGGGGGGTGAGCCGCGCCCGGATTTCCTCCGGCCGGAACTGGAAGCCCTCCTCCTCGTACACGGGGACCCGCACCGGCACCCCCTGCACGAAGCGGATGAAGTTGGGGTAGCAGGCGTAATGGGGGTCGGAGAGGATCACCTCGTCGCCGGGGTCCAGCAGCGCCGAAAACACAAGCAGGATGGCGGGCGAGGACCCGGAGGTGACGAGGATCTGCCCGGGATCGACCTCCGTCCCGTAGAGGGCCCGGTGGTGCCGGGCGATCGCCTCGCGCAGATCGTGGTTCCCCAGGCTGTGGGTGTAATGGGTGTGGCCCTCCTCGAGGGCGCGGCAGGCGGCGGCCTTGACGCAGTCGGGGGCGTCGAAATCGGGCTCCCCCACCTCCAGGTGGATGACGCGGATCCCCTGGCGCTCCATGTCCTTGGCCCGCTCGAGGACGTCCATCACGATGAAGGAGCTCAACTCCTGGGCGCGCCGGGAGACCATGGTCAGACCACCTTGTTGAGGGGGTATTCGATGATGCCCTCGGCGCCCTGCTCGAGCAGCCGGGGGATCAAATCGCGCACGAGGTCCCGCTGGACCATGATCTCGACCGAGTAATAGTCCGAGCGGTAGAGCGGGGCCACGGTGGGCGCCTTCAGGCTGGGCAACAGCGCGATGACCCGCTCCATGGCCGCCTCGGGGACGTTCATCTTCAGCCCCACCATGCGCTCGCCGCGCAGGGCGCCCTGGAGCAGCAGCGCGATCTGCTCGATCTTGCGCCGCTTGTCGGGGTCGCGCCAGGCGTCGTGGTTGGCGATCAACTGGGTGTTCGTCTGCATCATCTCGTGGATGATGCGCAAGCCGTGCGCCTTGATCGTGCTTTCGGTCTCCGTCACCTCGACGATGGCGTCGGCCAGCCCGGAGACGACCTTGGCCTCCGTCGCCCCCCAGGAGAACTCGATGGACACCTCGATGCCGCGCGCGGCGAAATAGCGCCGCGTGTAATCGACGAGCTCGGTGGCGATCTTGCGGCCGGCGAGATCCTCGAGGCGCCGGTAGGGCGCGTCGTAGGGCACGGCGACCACCCAGCGCGCGGGCCGCGCGCTCACCTTGGAGTAGACGAGATCGGCGACGACGTGGACGTCGGAGCGGTTTTCGGCGATCCAGTCCTTGCCCGTCAGCCCGGCGTCGAGGGTGGCGCTCTCCACGTAGCGCGACATCTCCTGGGCGCGGCAGATGGCGCACTGGATGGCCTCGTCGTTGATCTCCGGGAAATAGCTGCGGTTGCTGACGTTGATGGTCCAGCCGGAGCGCCGGAAAAGCGCGAGCGTCGCTTCCTGCAGGCTGCCCTTGGGGATGCCGAGTTTCAGCTTGGCGGTCATCGACCGTACACCTCCCGGGGGTCGAACAGGGGCTCACCCACGGTCTCCAGCATCTTGCCGGCCACCCGCCGGTGGAAGCAGCTGCGGTGGCCGGTGTGGCAGGCGGCGTCGCCGACCTGCTCGACCTTAAGCAGCACCGTGTCCGCGTCGCAGTCGATGCGGATCTCCCGCACCCGCTGCACGCGGCCCGAGCTCTGCCCCTTGACCCAGAGCTCCTCGCGGCTGCGGCTCCAGTAGGTGGCGAGCCCCGTGCGCAAGGTGGCCTCCCAGGCCGCCGCGTTCATGAAGGCGACCATGAGCACCTCCCCGGAGCGCCAGTCCTGGACGACGGCCGGGACGAGTCCACCCAGCTTGTCGAACCGCAAGGGGATCACGGGTGTTTCTCCAAAATTCAAAAATGTTCTAAATAGTCCGATCCCTTGACGGGAGTCAACCTTTTTGTTGCCCTCCCCGGCCGCCTTGTGGTACAGTCCCCAATCTTCGGCCATCGTTCGCCCGGACCCCGCCGGTTTCGCTGCCGTCGGTCCGCGGCCGAGCCCGACCCACGATGCCCTCTTCCGCAAAAGCACCCGCACCCCGCCCGAGACCTCCCGCCCCCCGCCGCCGGGGGCGGATCCGGCGCCTGCTGCGTTTCGCCGCCGCGGGCCTCTTCGCCTGCGCCGTGCTCGCGGCGGCGGCGCTCTACGCGGCCTACGAGATCCTGAGCCGCGACCTGCCCCGCATCCACAGCCTCAGGGATTACCGCCCCCCGATCATCAGCCGCATCTACGCCGACGACGGCCGCGTGATCGGCGAATTTTTCCGCGAACGGCGCGTGGTCGTTCCGCTCGCCGAGATTCCGCCGCTTCTCGTCCAGGCCTTCGTCGCCGCCGAGGACGCGCGCTTCTTCCAGCACCCCGGCGTGGATCCCCTCGGCATCCTGCGCGCCGCCCTGAAAAACCTGCAGGCCGGCGCCATCCGCCAGGGGGGCAGCACGATCACCCAGCAGGTGACGCGCTCGTTTCTGCTCACCCCCGAGAAGAGCTACGTCCGCAAGCTGAAAGAGATCATCCTCAGCCACCGCATCGAGCAGAACTTCACCAAGGAGGAGATCCTCTTCCTCTACCTCAACCAGATCTACCTCGGCCACGGCGCCTACGGGGTGCAGGCCGCCGCTGAGAACTACTTCGGCAAGTCGGTGGGCGAACTCACGCTCGCCGAGTGCGCGCTGCTGGCCGGGCTGCCGCAGGCGCCGAGCCGCTACTCGCCGTTGCGCAACCCCGAGCAGGCGCGCACCCGGCAGGTCTACGTCCTGCAGCGCATGGTCGAGGAGGGCATGATCACGCCCCGGCAGGCCGAGGAGGCGCTCGCCGAGCGGCTCGAGTTCAAGACCCGGCGCAACCCCTACCTGGAGGCGGCCCCCTATTACACGGAGCACGTGCGCCGCGCCGTCGAGTCGCGCTACGGGACCGAGGCGCTCTACACCCAGGGGCTTCAGGTGTACACCGCGGTCAACCTGGAGATGCAGAAAGCCGCCGAAGAGGAGATGAACCGGGGCCTGCGCGAGCTCGACAAGCGCCAGGGCTACCGGGGCCCCCTGCGCCGGCTTGCGGCGCACGAGGTCGAGGCCTTTCTGCGCGAAACGGCCTCCGAGGAACCGGAGCCGCTCCAGCCGGGGTCGATCCGCCAGGCCGTGGTCGTGCAGGTGAACGATGCGGCGCACACGGTGACGGTCCGCCTGCCGGGGGGGGAAACCGGGGTGATCGCGCTCGCCGACATGGACTGGGCGCGCAAGCCCAACCCGGATGTGCCCGCGGCGGCGGCGAAGATCCGCACGCCGGGCGCCGCCCTGCGGGCCGGCGATGTGATCCGGGTGCGGGTGAAGGAGGCGCCCCGGCAGGCGCGCGAGCCCTGGAAGCTCGCCCTGGAGCAGGACCCCCTGGTGCAGGGGGCGCTGCTCTGCCTGGAGACCCGCACCGGCCGGGTCAAGGCCATGGTCGGGGGACGGGACTTCGGGGAGAACCAGTTCAACCGCGCCACCCAGGCCCGCCGGCAGCCCGGCTCGGCCTTCAAGCCCATCCTCTACGCCGCGGCCCTCGACCGCGCCGCGAGCGACCCGCGCAAGGTCTACACGCCGGCGACGGTCATCCTTGACTCGGCGGTCGTCTTCGAGGACCGCGAACGCGACCAGACCTGGAAGCCGCGCAACTACCGCGAGACCTTCTACGGCCCCACCCTGCTGCGGGAGGCGCTCGCCCAGTCGCGCAACGTCGTCACGGTGAAGATCCTGCAGGACATCGGCATCGACTACGCGATCGGCTACGCCCGCCGCCTGGGCATCACCTCCGAGCTCACCCGGACGCTCGCGCTCGCCCTGGGCGCCTCGGGGGTGAGCCTCTTCGAGCTGACCCGCGCCTACGCGGTCTTCGCCAACGAGGGGCTTCTCGTCGAGCCGGTCTTCGTGACCCGCATCCTCGACCGCGACGGCCGCGTGCTCGAGGAGGCGCAGCCCGAGCCCGTCCGGGCGATCGGCCGGGACACGGCCTACCTCATGACCAGCCTGCTCGAGAGCGTCGTGCAGCAGGGGACCGGCCAGCGGGTGAAGGCGCTGGGCCGCCCCTCGGCGGGCAAGACGGGGACGACCAACGACATGTACGACGCCTGGTACATCGGCTACGTCCCCCAGTACGTGACCGGCGTCTGGGTCGGCTTCGACCAGGAGGCGCCGCTGGGAAAGAACGAGACCGGGGCCACCGCCGCAAGCCCGATCTGGCTGGGGTTCATGAAGCGCATCCTGGCGGAGGTGCCCGTCGAGACCTTCCAGCCTCCCGAGGGCGTGGTCTTCGCCCGCATCGACGCCGACACCGGCCTGTTGGCGGTGCCCGAGTCGCGGCGCGTCCTCTTCGAGTGCTTCAAGGAGGGCACCGTGCCCCAGGAGCACGCCCCGCGGCCGGGCGAGGTCCGCGAAACCGAGGAATTCCTCAAGCAGGACCTCTGACCACCCCGCCGGCCCCTCCCCGCGGGAGGCTCACGGCTCGGGGGCCTCTTCGCGGCGCAGCAGGCGCCCGAGCGCCCGGCAGGCGGCGTCCTGTTCGGCCGCCTTCTTGCTCCGGCCCACCCCCTCGGTTTCGATGCCCAGCGCCTGCAGGCGCACCCGGAAGGTCTTGGCGTGATCCGGCCCCTCCTCGCTCAGCACCGTGTAGCGGGGCAAGGCCTCGGAGCGGGCCTGGGCGAGTTCCTGCAGGCGGCTTTTGCAATCCCCGCCGGCGGCGTCCGAGGCCTCGATCTCCGCGAGCAGCGGGCGGAAGGTGCGCTCGAGAATGGCGAAGGCCGCGTCGAACCCGGAGTCGAGGAAAACGGCGGCGAGCAGGGCCTCGAGTGCGCCGGCGAGGATCGAATCCTTTTCGCGGCCCCCCGAGAGCTGCTCCCCCTTGCCCAGCCGGACGGCCTCGCCCAGCCCCAGCCGCCGGGCGATGCGGGCGAGCTGGCGCTCGTTCACCAGGCCGGCGCGCAGGCGCGAGAGGTCCCCCTCGGTGCCCTGCGGGAAACGCTCGAGGAGCAGGCGGCCGACGGCGAGGCTCACCACGGCGTCCCCCAGGAATTCGAGCCGCTCGTTGTCTTTCCACACGGCGGGGGGCGCGGACTCATGCACGAACGAACGGTGGCAAAGCGCCTCGTCGCGCAGGGCGGGATCGCGGAAGCGGTAGCCCAAGGCCTCTTCGATTCCCGTCGAACGGGTCATGGCGGGGGGGTCTCCTCAGCAGGCGAGGAGTCGCTCGTAGAGGCCGTAGGGGACGAACAGGCCCCCGCGGCCGGAGCCCATTTCGACCCCCGGCTGGATCTCGCCGTGGAAATCGGTCCCCCCGGTCATGAGGAGGCCGAGGCGCCCGGCGAGGCGGGCGAAGGCGGCGGTTTGCACCGGGCTGTGGTCGGGGAAGAAGACCTCGAGCCCCTGCAGGCCCGTCTCCTTGAGCTCGCCCAGAAGCCGCTCGAGCCGGCGCTCGTCATCGAGTTCGAGCAGCCCGGGGTGGGCGAGAACGGCGACCCCGCCTGCGGCGCGGATGAGCGCGATCGCCCGCCCGCAGTCGATGCGCTCTTTGCCGACGTAGGCCGGCTTGCCGTCTCCCAGGTAGCGCGCGAAGGCCTCGTCGATCGTGGCCACGACCCCCTTGCGCACCAGGACGCGGGCGATGTGCGGCCGGCCGGGGTGGCCGCCGTCGGCCTCGGCCTCGACCTCGGCGAGGGTGATCGGAATGCCGAGCGCCTGCAGGCGCTCGAGGATCCGGGGGTTGCGGTCCCCCCGGGCGGACTGCAGCCGGCGGAAGGCGTCGTTCAGCGCGGGGTCGTCAAGGCGGACGCGGTAGCCCAGGATGTGGAGGCTTCCGTCGCCGGGGCAGGAGGCCGGCCGGTCGGCGCTGATCTCGACCCCGGTGAGGAACCCCAGGCCCTCCGGGATGCCCAGACGGAGCGCCTCGCGGCAGCCGTCCAGGCAGTCGTGGTCGGTGATGGCGATCGCGCCCAGGCCGAGGCGGACGGCGCGCGCGAGGATCTCGCCGGGCGTGAGGGTGCCGTCGGAGGCCGTGGAGTGGATGTGCAGGTCGACCGGAGGCGCGGCGCTAGATCCCAAGGGCTTTCTCCAGGGCCTCTTCCTTGGCCTTGCACTCGATGCACAGGGTGGTGACCGGCCGGGCCTTGAGCCGCTTGATGGAAATCTCCTCCCCGCAGGCTTCGCAGATGCCGTAGGTGCCGTTTTCGATCCGCTCGAGGGCCTGTTTGATCTTCTTGATCAGCTTGTGTTCGCGGTCCCGGATGCGGAGGAGGAAGTTGCGGTCGGCCTCGAGCGAAGCGCGGTCGGTCGGGTCGGGAAAGTTCTCGTGGGTGAGCGTCATCCCCGAGACGGTGTCGTCCGCCTGGGCGAGAAGTTCCTGCAGGCGGCTCTCCAGGAGCTTTTTGAAGAAATCCAAATCTTTCTTTTTCATCGTGCGCTCCGCCTTTCTCTCCCCGGTGAAATAGGTAACAATATCACAGCCGGAGCGCCTTGTAAATGCAGCGAGGTTTGCCGGCGGCGTCCCGGCGCGTTATCCGGCCAGCGCGCGCTGCAGGGCCTCAAACGCCCGCAGGCCGTCCATGGGCAGCACGCGCACGGAGCTGTCCCGGGGCAGGATTTTCCGCATCAGGCCCGCCAGCACGTTCCCGGGGCCCACCTCGACGACCGTGTCCACCCCGGAGGCGATCAGGGCCCGCATGGCGTCGTACCAGCGGACCGGGCTGCAGAGCTGCCGCGCCATGATCCCCCGCAAGGCCTCCGGGTCCTCCGGCGCCCAATCGCCGGTCACGTTCAGCAGCAATTTCCCCCGGGGCGCGGCGAAGGCGGCGGCGGCCAGGCAGGCGCGGAATTCGGCCTCGGCGCCGCGCATGAGTTCGCTGTGCCAGGCGCCGCTCACCTTGAGGGGCACGGCCTTCGCCCCCCGGGCCGCGGCCAGCGCGGCCGCCCGCTCGACCCCGGCGGGCGAGCCGGTGATCACGATCTGGGTCTCGGTGTTGTGGTTGGCGACCGCGACCGGGCCCGCCGCCTGCGCTGCGGTCACGACCTCCCGGACCGCGTCGATCGTCAGGCCGATCACGGCCTGCATGGCGCCCGGGTGGGCGAGCGCCTCGCGGTGCATCAGCCGGCCGCGTTCGAAGACCAGCCGCACGGTGTCCTCGGCGCCGATCACTCCGGCCGCATGGAGGGCGCTGTATTCCCCCAGGCTGTGGCCGGCGGCGGCCTCGCCCGCGATCCCCTCGCGGCGCAGGAGGCCGAGGCAGGCGAGGTTGACGACCGTCACCGCCGGCTGGAGGTTCACCGTTTGCGTGAGCTCTTCCATCGGGCCCTGGAAGCACAGGCGGGCAAGGTGCAGGCGGGTCACCTCTTCGGCCATCTCGAAGAGCTCGCGGACCCAGGCGAACTCCCGGTAGAGGTCCTCGCCCATGCCGACCCGCTGCGATCCCTGGCCGGGAAACAGAAACGCCGTCTTCGCCATCGTGAGGTCCTTTCTCGTTGTCCCCGCGGGGGGGGTCATTCATCGAGGTGAAAGAGTTTGCGGACGAAATCCACGCTGACGGTCTGGTCGGTGCGGTGCCCTTGCCGCTTGAGGAATACGGTCGGTTCATGCAGGACCTTGTTGATGAACGCGGCCAGCATGCGGCGGGCGGCCTCGACGTCCCCCTCCGCCCAGCGGCGGGACTGGGCGGTGCGCCGGAGCTCCTGCTCGCCGATCGCTTCCAGCTTGCGGTGGAGCGCGACGATCGTGGGCACGACCTCC
Organism: Desulfatibacillum sp.; assembly: GCA_020725555.1. Taxonomy (GTDB): domain Bacteria; phylum Desulfobacterota; class Desulfobacteria; order Desulfobacterales; family SpSt-501; genus SpSt-501. The sequence continues at coordinate 312,716 of DYEU01000032.1, read as the reverse complement.
AGCCCCTCGCGCCATTGCCGGAAGCGGACCACGGCCTCGTCGATGAGGCGCTCGCCCTTGACCGCCTCCTTCATCCGGTCCTGCCGGTTTTCCTCCACGACCCCCTGGAGGTCGTCGATGTCGTAGACGTAGGCGTTCTCGAGGCGGTTGATTTCCGGGTCGATGTCGCGCGGCACGGCGATGTCGATGAAGAAGAGCGGCCGGTTGCGGCGGTGGCGCAGAACGGGGCGGATCTGGTCGCGGGTGAGGATGAACCCCGGGGCGCCCGTGGAGCTCAGGATGATGTCGGCCTCGGTGAGCGCCGCGGGAAGGTCCTCGAAGCGCAGGGCGCGGCCCTGGAACCGGCGCGCCAGCTCGAGGCCGTGTTCGTAGGTGCGGTTGGCGACGAGGATCTCGGCCACCTTCTGGCGCAGCAGGTGCTCGACGGCGAGCTCGGCCATTTCGCCGGCGCCGATCAGCAGCACCCTCTTGCCCGCCAGGTCGCCGAAGATCTTGCGGCCCAGCTCGACCGCGGCATAGCTCACCGAGACCGCATGCCCGCCGATGCCGGTCTCGGTGCGCACGCGCTTGGCGACGAAGAAGGCCCGGTGCATCAGGCGGTTGAGGATGACCCCGGAGCTCTTCGCGCGCAGGGCCTGCCGGTAGGCCTCCTTGATCTGCCCCAGGATCTGGGGCTCCCCCACGACCAGCGAGTCCAGGCTCGAGGCGACGCGGAAGAGATGCCGCACGGCGTCGTCGTTTTCATGGATGTAGAGGCTGCCCTCGAGGAGCTCCGGGGATAGCCGGTTGCGCGCGGCGAGCAGACCCCGGCCCGCGGCGAGGGCGCCGTCCCGGTTCTCGGCCGCCATGAGGAGTTCCACCCGGTTGCAGGTGGAGTAGAGCAGCGCTTCGCGCACGGCCGGGTCCCCGACCAGCCGCCGGAGGGCCTCCTCCGCCTCCTCGGCGGCGAACGCCAGGCACTCCCGCAGCTCGACCGGCGCGGTCTTGTGGTTGATGCCGATCAGGACGATGTCGACCATGTAGTCAGCCGCATGCAGGGGACCCTCCCGGCCGGCCGGGGTCAGCGGGTGAACGCCCGATGATGCCCCTCCCAGAGAAGGTTGACGCCGAGAAAGGTGAAGAGGAGGATCCCGAACCCCGCGATCGCAAACCAGGCCGAACGCCTCCCCCGCCAGCCGGACCGCAGCCGGCCGTGGAGCAGCGCCGCGTAGTAGAGCCAGCAGACCCCGGACCAGACCTCCTTGGGGTCCCAGGTCCAGAAGCGCCCCCAGACCGCCCGGGCATAGACCAGCCCCGTGATCAACCCCAGGGTCATGAGGGCGAAGCCGACCACGATGCAGCCGTAGCCGGCGTTGTCCAGCAGCTCGAGCGAGGGCAGACGGCGGAAGACGTAGCGCGTTTTCTTGGTTTTGATGGCCTTTTCCTGCAGGAGGTAGAGGACGCCCACGCCGCAGGCCAGGGCGAAGGCGGCCTCGCCGAGAAAGACGGCGGTCACATGGGCCATGAGCCAGAGGCTCTGGAAGAGCGCCGTCGTCTGCGCCGGCGGGCCGGGCAGCAAGGCCCCCGCGATCAGCACCCCGGCGACGAGGGGGGCGGCGTACAGGCCCAGGACCTTCACGCCGTAGCGTCCCTGGACGTAGAGAAAGGCGCCCGCGACCGCCCAGGCGGCGCAGAAGAGCGTCTCGCGCAGGTTGGCGGCCGGGAAATGGCCCAGCCGGATGCCGGCTGCGGCGAGATACGCCGTGTGCAGGAGAAAGGCGCCGATCAGGGCCGCCAGGCCCGCCCGCGGCAGCAGGGGGCGCTGCAGCAGAAAGTAGACGAGGTAGGCGGCGGCGCTGAGGAGGTAGAGGAAAATGGCGGCGATGAGGATCTCTTCCATGGGATCGTCCGTCGCGTGGGCCTCAGTCGGTCTCGGCGAGCAGCGCCTCCGCCTTCCACCCGGGGCCGAGAACGGCCTCGAGGACGCGGTCGGCGCCGGGGAGATCGCCCTCGCGCAGGCGCTCGAGCAGGCCGCCCTCGAGGAGGGCTTCGAAGAGCGTGCGGTGTTCCTCCGGCGCGTGCCGCTCAGCGAGCAGGCGGCGGCGCACGGCGCCCATGAGGCGCAGCAACAGGGCGTACTCCTCGCCGTAGCGCCGCTCCAGCTCGCGGCGCAGCCGCTTGGCGAGCGCCGGGCTTTTCCCCGAGGTGGAGACGGTGATCACGAGATCCCCCCGCTGCACCAGGGCGGGGAGGATGAAATCGCACAGCTCCGGCCGGTCGGCGATGTTGCAGAGGACGCCGCGGCGGCGGGCGTCGCCGCTCAGCCGGCGGTTGAGCCCCTCGTCGTCGGTCGCCCCGACCGCGAGAAACACCCCCTCGAGGTCGGAAGGGGCATAGGCGCGCCGGTGCCAGCGGATCCGCCCGGCCTCGGCCCAGGCGGATAGCTCCGCCGTGGCCTCGGGGCTGACGACGACGACCTCGGCGCCGCAGGCCGCGAGGGTCTCGGCCTTGCGCGTGCCGACCGCCCCCCCGCCGACCACCAGGCAGCGCCGGCCCTGCACGTCGAGCTGGATCGGGTAATAACGCATCCGCCGTTCTCCGCAGGCCGGCGCCGGGCTCATGGCAGGGAAACCCGCAGCAGATCGCGGGCCAGCAGCAGCGGGCCCGCCCAACTCCGCCGGCACTGGGCGGCGATGTCGGCCGCCTCGCAGGCGGGGTAGAAATGGGTGAGCATCAGGCGCCGCACGCCCGCCCGGGCCGCGATCCGCCCGGCCAGGGCCGGGGTCAGGTGGCCCTGCACCTTCCTGCCTTCCGGGAAAGCCGCCTCACATACCAGAAGGTCGGTCCCCTCGGCAAGCTGCACGAGCGGCTCGGCCCAGTCCGTGTCCCCCGAGTAGACGAGCGAGTGTCCCGCCGGGCTCTCCAGGCGGAAGGCGACGCTCTGCGGGGTGTGCACGGTCGGCGCCGTGCGCACCTCGACGCCCCCAAGCCGCAGGGCGTCGGGGCCCTCCACCGCGACCTCGCGGATTTCGAGCCGCCCGCGGCCGGGATCGATCCACTCCCCGTAGGCCCCCTTCAGCCGGGCGTAGAAATCGGCGAAGCCGCGGCCCCCCACGAGGAGGAGGGGGTCGGTGCGGCGTCCCTCGGGGTCGTACTTGGTGGCGAACAAGAGCGGCACGAGGTCCGCCGTGTGGTCCGGGTGCAGGTGGCTGACCAGAACGGCGGTGAGGTCGTCGATCGCGACCTCGGCCTCGGCCAGGCGCCGCAGGGTGCCCGGGCCCGCGTCGAGCAGGAAGCTCCGGCCCGCCGTGCGCACAAGGAGCGCGCAGGAGCTCCGTTCGCGGCTGGGGACGCAGGTGCCCGAGCCGAGGACGACGACTTCGAGGTCGGGGCGCGGTTCAGCCATGGGAGGGCGCCGGCACGGCGGCGGCCTCGCGGGCCCCGGGGGATGTCCGCGGCGGCCGCCGGCGCTCGATGCGGGAGATGATCCAGGCGAGCGTCCGCCGCGGGTCCTTCGGGTCGAGCGCGGGGTCCCGGAGCTCCGCGAGCGGGATCTCGGCGCGCGCCATGGCGGCGTGGCCGCCCGCGGAGCCGAGGGAGCCGAAACGCTCCTGGGCGAGACGGCCGGCGTGGTTGCGGATCCCGTCGCTGCGGAAGATGACGACGAGCCGCCGGTCGCAGACCCCCGAGACGATGCTCCAGCTCACGGTGTGGATGCGCATGAAGAAATCGGCGATGATGACACAGACATCCGGGCTGGAGACGGGGCCGAGGTGGGCGAAGACCCGGTTCCTGCGGCGCCGCATGCCCTGCAGGGCGATCTTGAAGTACTTCAGGTACTCCAGCCGCAGGTCGGCCTGGGAGATCCTGCGGGCGAGCGGGATGTTGGCGCGGCGGAAGAGGTACTGGAAGGCCTGGAGGTCCTCGACCGCGGTCTGGCGCTTGAAGTCGTCGGTGTCGGTCTTGATCGCGTGGTAGAGGGCGGTCGCCAGGCGGCGGGCCGGGACGATGCGCGCGGCCCGCAGGTACTCGGTGAGGATGGAGGCGGTGGCGCCGTACTGGGGCCGGATGTCGGTGAACGGGGCGCGGGCCCCGGTGTCGGGGTGGTGGTCGATGATCACGTCCGCCTTCAGGGAGGCGAAGATCTCGTGGTGCGAGGGCTGGGCGTCCACCAGCACGATTTTCTGGTACTCCTGCGGCCGGATCTCGGCAAACGGCGTCAGCCGCACCTGGAGCAGCCGGACCATTGCCAGGTTGTCGGGCCGGCTGATCTGGTTCAGGTTGGCGATGACCACCCGGTGCGCGCGGCCCCGCAGCAGCCGGGAGACGGCCATCGCCGAGGCGATCGCATCCGGGTCCGCCGAGATCACGACCAACACCCCGTCGGCGGGTTGGAACTGCCGCTGGAATTCGATCAGCCGCTGGGCGCGCTTGCTTCGCATCCGGTCCCGGGACCCCCTGATCGGGTCCCGCCATCATAGCCGCGGATTCCAGCCGGCACAAGTCAGGCCGGCCGGAAGACGATCGTGTCGCCCTCCGCGTCGGCGACCAGGGCCGATCCCTCCGGGAAGCGCCCCTTCAGGATCTCCAGGGCGAGCGGGTTTTCGATCCGCTGCTGGATCGTGCGCTTGAGCGGGCGCGCCCCATAGACCGGGTCGTAGCCCAGCCGGGCGAGCAGCGCCTTGGCCGAGGCGCTCAGGCGCAGATCGATCTTGCGCTCGGCGAGCCGCCGGCGCAGCCGCTCGACCTGGATGTCCACGATGGCGGCGATCTGCTCCGGGCTGAGGTTGTGGAAGAAGATGATCTCGTCGATGCGGTTGAGGAATTCGGGCTTGAAGGTCGCGCGCAGCGCCTCCATGACCCGGCGCTCCATCTCCGCCCGGTCCCGCGCGCCCAGCTCCTGGATCCACTGGCTGCCGACGTTGGAGGTCAGGATGACGATCGTGTTCTTGAAGTCGACCGTCCGCCCGTGGCCGTCGGTCATGCGGCCGTCGTCCAGGATCTGCAGCAGCACGTTGAAGACGTCCGGGTGGGCCTTCTCGATCTCGTCGAAGAGCACGACCGAGTAGGGCCGGCGCCGCACGGCCTCCGTCAGGTAGCCGCCTTCCTCGTAGCCCACGTAGCCCGGCGGGGCCCCGATCAGCCGCGCGACCGAGTGCTTCTCCATGTACTCCGACATGTCGATCCGCACCATGGCCTGTTCGCTGTCGAAGAGGAACTCGGCGAGCGCGCGGGCGAGCTCGGTCTTGCCGACCCCCGTGGGGCCCATGAAGATGAAGGAGCCGATGGGCCGGTTGGGGTCCTGGAGTCCCGAGCGGGCGCGGCGGACGGCGTTGGCGACGGCGGTGAGCGCCTCCTCCTGGCCGATCACGCGCCGGCGCAGCCGCTCCTCCATGTGCACCAGCTTTTCGCGTTCGCCCTCGAGGAGCTTGCTGACCGGGATGCCCGTCCAGCGCGAGATGACCTCGGCGATGTCCTCGTCGTCGACCTCCTCCTTGAGCATCTTGCAGTCCTTCTGGAGCTCGGCCAGGCGCCGGTTGGCCTCCTCGAGCCGCTTCTGGAGCTCGATGAGGCGCCCGTAGCGGATCTCGGCGACGCGGGTCAGGTTGCCCTCGCGTTCGGCGAGCTGGGCCTCGGAGCTCAGCTGCTCCTGCTCGCCCTTGATCGCGCGGATCTCGGCGATCAACTCCTTTTCCCGCTGCCAGTGCGCCTTGAGCCGCTCGAGCTCCGCCTGCTGGGTGCGGATCTCCTCCTCGATGCGGGCGAGCCGCTCGCGCGAGGCGGGGTCGGTTTCCTTCTTGAGCGCCTCGCGCTCGATCTCCGCCTGGGTGATGCGGCGGCTGAGCTCGTCGATCTCGGCCGGCATGCTGTCGATCTCGATCCTCAGCCGCGAGGCCGCCTCGTCGATCAGGTCGATCGCCTTGTCCGGCAGGAACCGGTCGCTGATGTAGCGGTGCGACAGGGTCGCCGCGGCCACGATGGCCGCATCCTGGATGCGCACGCCGTGGTGCACCTCGTATTTCTCCTTGAGGCCGCGCAGGATGGAGATCGTCTCCTCGACCCCCGGCTCGCGCACGAGGACGGGCTGGAAGCGCCGCTCGAGGGCCGCGTCCTTTTCGATGTGCTTGCGGTACTCGTTCAGGGTGGTCGCCCCCACGCAGCGCAACAGCCCGCGGGCAAGCGCCGGTTTGAGCATGTTCGAGGCGTCGACCGCCCCCTCGGCCGCCCCGGCACCGACCACGGTGTGCAGCTCGTCGATGAAGAGGATGATCTGCCCCTCGGCGGCCTCCACCTCCCGCAGCACGGCCTTGAGGCGGTCCTCGAACTCGCCGCGGTACTTGGCGCCCGCCACGAGCGCCCCCATGTCGAGGGCCACGAGGCGCCGGTTTTTGAGCGTCTCCGAGACGTCGCCGGCGACGATGCGCTGGGCGAGCCCCTCGACGATCGCCGTTTTGCCGACCCCCGGCTCGCCGATGAGCACCGGGTTGTTCTTGGTGCGGCGGGAGAGCACCTGGACGACGCGGCGGATCTCCTCGTCGCGGCCGATCACCGGATCGAGCTTGCCGCGGCGGGCGAGATCGGTGAGGTCGCGGCCGAAGCGCTCGAGGGCCTGGTACTTGTCCTCGGGGTTGGGGTCGGTGATGCGCTGGGTGCCGCGGATCTCCTGGAGCACCCGCAGCAGGGCGTCCCGGCTCACCCCGGCGCGCTGGAAAAGGCGCGCGCCGTCGCCGGAGCTCTCCGCGAGCAGCGCGAGCAGCAGATGCTCGATGCTCACGTACTCGTCCTTCATCGCCACGGCTTCCTGGTAGGCCTTTTCGAGCAGGGCCCGCGTCCGCGGCGAGACATAGGCCTCCCCGAGGCCGGCGCCGCTCACCTGGGGGAACCGTTCCACGACGCGCCGGGTCTCGGCGGCGATCGCCTCCGGGGAGACGCCGAGCTTGCGCAGGAGTTGAACGGCCGTCCCCTCCCTGTCGGCGAGCATGGCGCTCAGCAGGTGCTCGGGCTCGATCTGCGGGTTTCCGCGCTCCGTCGCCAGCGCCTGGGACTTCTGGATAACTTCTTGAGATTTTATGGTAAATCGGTCAAGCCGCATTCTTCCTCCCCGGCGGAAAAGTGTTCCGCGATTTATGGTCTAAATTTTGCATGAAGAACGTTAATCATGGTTGCCGATCTGTCAAACCCGGGTGCGGACCCCCCGCCCGGCGGCCCGCTTCTGCTCCCCGTCGCCTCCGGCAAAGGCGGGGTGGGGAAATCGTTTCTCGCCGCCAACCTCGCGATCGCCCTGGCCGCCCGCGGCCGGCGCACGATCGTCTGCGATCTCGATTTCGGCGGCTCAAGCCTGCACCGGTTCCTCGGGCTTCCCAACCGCAACCCGGGCCTCTCCGACTTTCTCTGCGGCCACGCGGGCGACCTGGAGGACCTCGCGGTCGAGACTCCCTGGGAGCGGTTGCGCTTTCTCCCCGGGGACGGCTGGACGCCGCTTCTCGCCAACCTGCCCGGCGCAAAGAAGGCAAAGCTCATCCGGCATCTCGCGCGCCTCGCCGCCGACGTCGTCGTGCTCGACCTCGGGGCGGGATCGTCGCTTTCCACGCTGGACTTTTTCGGGATGACGGAGGCGGGGCTTCTGGTGTCGACCCCCGATGCGGCCGCGCTGGGGGGCATGCTGGTTTTTCTGAAGAACGATCTCCACCGCCGGATCGAAAAGCGTCTGGCGGCGTGGAAGAACCCCGCGCTGAGCCGCCTGCTCAAGGCCGAGCGCGAGAAGCCGCTCGCCTCCCAGGCCTCCAGCCTGGAGGAGTTCGCCGCGCGGATCGCCGCCGCCTTTCCCCCGGCCGCCGCCGAGATCCGCTCCCTCGGCGAAGGCCTCCGGCCGCGGGTGGTGCTCAACCGCGCCCTGCGCGACGAGGAGATCGAGGTCGCCTACGCGGTCGAAAACGCACTCCGGGTCAAGCTGGGGGTGACCCCGGAATTCTACGGCTTCATCCGGGAGGATCCGGCGGTGGCGGAGGCGTTGCGCCGGGGCCGGGCGTTCCTCGCGGACCACCCCGAGGGCCCGGCCGCAGAGGCCCTGCACCGCTTGGCCGGCCGCATCGATCGCTACTGGGGGCGGCGTGTCCCGGACACGGCCGACCGTCTGGCGCGGCGCCTGATCCGCATCCCGGCGAAACCGCCCGCCGGGGCGCCGGCGCGGCCGGCGGCGCGCCTTGCGGCGCTCGGCCGGGCGGTGCGCATCTTCCGCGGGCTCCGCCCCTGAGAGCTCCCTCCATGGCGGTGCCCCACCCCGAAGGTCACATCCGCCTGCCGCAGCGCGGGCAGTAGACATAGTCGGCCGGGAAGGGTTCCCGGCAGAAACGGCAGAAGCGGGCGGCGGTTGCGTCGGGCTCCGGGCCGGAGCCCGCGGCGGGGGCCTCCCCGCAGCGGCTGCAGACGAGGGTGTCCTCGCCGCGCTTCACGCGGAGCAGGGGGATGAAAAAAAGGCTGAGGTAATGGTCGATGCGCTGCAGGGTCGCCGTGAGCCGGCCGCAGCGCGGGCAGCGGCGGGGCGCGGGGTCCACGGTCACCCGCCGGGGCTGGATGCCGCCGATGAACACGAAGAAGCTTTCCATCCTCGTTTCCCGTCCCCCGGAGACCGCGCTCCGCGAAGGCTTCCGCGGCCATTCTACCGGCCCTCGGCCGCGCGTCAAGCCGCGGCTTTATTCTTGACAGGGTCATCAAGCTCGTCTAATAAAACTCCCTCATTCCCGGCCGTTTCGCCGCACTCCGTTTCCCCCCTACCGCCGCGGGGTTCCGGCCCGCAGGCGGGGTGAGTGGACTCTGGGGCATCGATGGGAGAGGCTCTGTTCGCTCGGATCGCCAAGGAACGCGCGCCCCTGCTGTCCCTCTGGTTCGATGCCGCCCTCGAGGGCTACGCCCGCGACACCGCCTCCTTCCTGAAGGACCGCCGCGACCCCTTCGCCAACCCCGTGGGGCACCACACGCGGCGGGGGCTGGAGAGGCTCTTTGACGAGCTGGTCGGGGCGATGGACATGGAGGCCGTGACGCAGGCGCTGGACCCCATCCTGCGCATCCGCGCCGTCCAGCACCTCACCCCCGCGCGTGCGGTCGAGTTTCTCTTTCGCTTCAAGCGCATCCTTTCCGAGCGCTTCGGCGCGGCGCCGCGATCGGCCGAGGCCGCCGGTCTTCTTTTCGAGCTCCACGAACGCATCGACCGCATGGTCCTCGCAGCCTTCGACGTCTACATGGCCTGCCGCGAACAGGTGATGGAACTCAAGGCGAACGAGATGCGCCAGCGGACCTTCCGTGCCTTCCAGCGGGCGGGTCTCGTCCGCCCCGAGCACGAGAAGGCGCCGGAGGCGGACGGAGAATAGACTCGGGATGCCCTTCCGGGCGGCCCCCCGGCCGCCCCGGGCAAAGACGGATCGAGAGGTGCCGATCGATGAACACACGCTACCTGTTCGCATTCCTCGTCGTCTTCGTGCTTTTCCTCGTTTCCTGGCTCGGGGCGGCGGCCGGTCTGGGATGGCTCTTCGGGGTCGTGATCCCCTACGCGGCGGTCGTCGTCTTCGTGGTGGGCTTCGCGCGCAAGGTGCTCTCCTGGGCGGCCTCGCCCGTCCCCTTCGCCATCCCCACGACCGCCGGTCAGGGAAGGTCCTTCCCCTGGATCCCCCAGGCGAAGATCGACAACCCCGCGAGCAACTGGGGGGTCTTCCTGCGCCTGCTCTTCGAGGTGCTGACCTTCCGCTCCCTTTTCCGCAACACACGCATGCGGCTCAAGGAGGAAAAGCTCACCTACCAGCTCGAGATCTTCCTCTGGGTGGGGGCGCTCGCCTTCCACTACGCCTTTCTGACCGTGCTCTTGCGGCACACCCGCTTTTTCCTTGAGCCCACCCCATGGTGCATCCAGGTGCTGGAGACGCTCGACAGCTTCTTCCGCGTCGAGATCCTCTACCCCGGCGTCCAGTTCGGCCTGCCCGCCGTCTACCTCTCGGGCTTCGTCCTGCTCGCCGCGGTGGTCTACCTCGCCCTGCGCCGCATCGTGATCCCCTCGGTGCGCTACGTCTCGCTTGCCTCGGACTACTTCCCGCTGCTGCTCATCTTCGGCATCGCCTTCAGCGGCATCCTCATGCGCTACGTGACCAAGGTGGACATCCGGGCCGTCAAGGAGCTCACGCTGGGGCTGGTCACCTTCCGGCCGACCGTGCCCGAGGGCATCGGGGCGGTCTTCTACATCCATCTGTTCCTCGTGTGCACGCTGCTCGCCTACTTCCCGTACAGCAAGCTGATGCATCTGGGGGGGGTGTTCCTCAGCCCCACGCGCAACCTGCGCGGCGACACGCGCGCCTACCGGCACGTCAACCCGTGGAACTATCCCGTCCCCGTGCACACCTACGAGGAATACGAGGAGGAGTTCCGCGACAAGATGGTCGAGGCCGGGCTGCCCGTGGAAAAGCCGCTTGCCGACGCCGCCGACGAAGCCGCCCAGGAAAAGGAGTGACCGGACATGGCCGAAGCGAAACCGACCCCGCAGGACGTGTTGCACCGGATCCAGCACACCCCGCCGCGCAGCGACTGGATGGAGACCCCGGTCGAGATCCGCAAGGGGATGTATTGCTACGCCGCCAACCCGAAGAGTGTCGCGACGCTCGGGCTGCCCCACCCCCACGCCTGGAACCCCGTCGAGGACGACTGGCACCTTCCCGAGAACTGGCAGCAGATCCTCCACGAGGGCTTCAAGGAGCGGCTCGAGCGCTTCCGCTCCTTTAAGGTCTTCATGGACATCTGCGTGCGCTGCGGCGCCTGCGCCGACAAGTGCCACTACTTCATCGGCACCGGCGACCCCAAGAACATGCCGGTCTTGCGCGCCGAGCTGCTGCGCTCCGTCTACCGCAACGACTTCAGCCGCATGGGCCGCCTCCTCGGCAAGGTCAACGGCGCCCGGCCCATGAGCTTCGAGGTGCTGCGCGAGTGGTGGTACTACCTCTTCCAGTGCTCGGAGTGCCGCCGCTGTTCGCTCTTCTGCCCCTACGGCATCGACACCGCCGAGATCACGATCATGGGCCGCGAGCTGTTGAACCTCTTGGGACTCAACATCGACTGGATCGCCACCCCGGTCGCCAACTGCTACATGAACGGCAACCACCTGGGGATCCAGCCGCACGCCTTCAAGGACATGATCGATTTCTTCGTGGACGACATCGAGGAGAAAACCGGCGTGCGCGTCAAGCCGCGCTTCATGGAGAAGGGCGCGGACATCCTCTTCATCACCCCCTCGGGGGACGTCTTCGCCGACCCGGGGACCTACACGGCGATGGGCTACCTCATGCTCTTCCACTACCTGGAGGAGAAATACGGCCTGAAGGTCACCTGGAGCACCTACGCCTCGGAGGGAGGCAACTTCGGCTTCTTCACCTCGCATGAAACCATGAAGCGGCTGAACGCCAAGATGTACGCCGAGGCGAAGCGGCTCAAGGTGAAATGGATCCTGGGCGGCGAGTGCGGCCACATGTGGCGCGTGATCCACCAGTACATGGACACGATGAACGGGCCGGCGGACTTTCTCGAGGTCCCCGTCAACCCGATCACCGGGACGCGCTTCGAGCAGGCGCGCTCGACCAAGATGGTCCACCTCGTCGAGTTCACCGCCGATCTCATCCACCACGGCAAGCTCGATCTCGACCCGCGCCGCAACGATTACCTCAAGGTCACCTTCCACGACTCCTGCAACCCCTCGCGCGGAATGGGCTTCTTCGAGGAGCCGCGCTACGTCATCCGCAACGTCTGCAACCACTTCTACGAGATGCCGGCCAACACGATCCGCGAGCAGACCTTCTGCTGCGGCTCGGGGGCCGGCCTGAACGCCGGCGAAAACATGGAGCTGCGGCTGGCCGGCGGGCTGCCGCGGGCGAACGCCGTCCAGCACGTCCACCGCAAATACGGCGTCAACATGCTCGCCTGCATCTGCGCGATCGACCGCGCGGCCCTGCCGGCCCTGATGGACTACTGGGTGCCGGGGGTCCAGGTGACCGGCGTGCACGAGCTGGTCGCCAACGCGCTCAATTTGCCGGGGCAGAACGAACGCACGACCAACCTGCGCGGGGAGGAGTTCGAGGAACTCATGGCACAGGCGGAGGGCCAGAGCGATGAAGGATAAGCGTTGGATCGTCAGCGGGCTTGTCGTCTTTCTCCTGATCGTCCTCTTCCCGTTCTGGTACAACCGCGGGCGGGCCGTGCCGCCGCCCGAGGTGAAACTCACGGAGAAGGCGAAGGCCGAGAAAGAATGCGTCCTGGCGCGGGACTACATGAAGGCCGAGCACATGCAGATCCTCGACCTCTGGCGCGAGACGGTCGTGCGGGAAGGAAACCGCATCTACACCAACCCCAAGGGCCGGGAGTTCGTGATGAGCCTCTCCAACACCTGCCTCGACTGTCACTCCAACAAGGCCGAGTTCTGCGACAAGTGCCACAACTACGCCTCGGTGCGTCCCTACTGCTGGGACTGCCACATCGAGAATCCCAAGGAGGCCCGGTAAATGGACATCCGCAGAAGACGCGTCCTGCAGCTCCTCGGCCTCTCGGCGGCCGCGCTGACGGTCAAGCCGGTCTACGATGCGCTGGCGGCCGATCCGGCCGCGGGTCGGCCCCGGGTGGGACCCGGCCGCGAGCAGCTCAAGGCCAAGCAGTGGGCCATGGTGATCGATACCCGGCGGTTCGCCTCGGAAGCCGACGTCGAGCCCCTGATCGAGGCCTGTCACCGCATCCACAACGTCCCCCACTTCGAGCTCAAGCGCTGGGAGATCAAGTGGATCTGGGCGACCGAGTACAAGCACGCCTTCAGCGGCACCTCCTCGGACCGCTTCCTCGCCGACGCGGTCGAGAAGCGGCCCTTCCTCGTGCTCTGCAACCAGTGCGAAAACCCGCCCTGCGTGCGCGCCTGCCCCACCAAGGCGACCTTCAAGCGCGAAGACGGCATCGTCATGATGGACTTCCACCGCTGCATCGGCTGCCGCTTCTGCATGGCCGCCTGCCCCTTCGGCGCCCGCAGCTTCAACTACACCGATCCGCGCCCCTACCTGAAGCACACCAACAAGCTCTTTCCCACGCGCATGAAGGGGGTCGTGGAAAAGTGCAGCTTCTGCGCGGAACGGCTGGCCGAGGGCAAACGGCCGGCCTGCGTCGAGGCGGCGGGCGGAAAGATCGCCTTCGGCGACCTCTACGACCCAGCCTCCGAAGCCCATCAGTGGGTCCGGAAAAACTACACCCTCCGGCGCAAGGTCAACCTGGGAACCGAACCCGCCGTCTACTATATCGTGTGAGGTGAGAGATGCTCGAGTTCGCCGTCAAGGGGTCCAAACGCTACTATGGGTGGATGATCTTCCTGCTCGGGCTGGTCGGGGTCGGGTTCCTCGTCTACCTGAGGCAGCTGGACGTGGGCCTGGGCATCACCGGGATGAACCGGGATGTCTCCTGGGGCTTCTACATCGCCAACTTCACCTTTCTCGTCGGGGTGGCGGCGGGGGGCGTCATGGTGGTGCTGCCCTACTACCTCCATGACTACAAGGCCTACGGCAAGGTGACGATCCTGGGCGAGTTCCTCGCCATCGCCGCCGTCGTGATGTGCATCACCTTCATCCTCGTCGACCTCGGGCAGCCGATGCGCGTGCTGAACGTGCTTCTCTACCCCACGCCGAACTCGGTGCTCTTCTGGGACACGATCGTGCTGAACGGCTACCTGCTCCTCAACCTGATCATCGGCTGGAACGTGCTCGAGGCCGAGCGCAACGGCGTCCATTACCAGGGCTGGCTCAAGCCGCTGATCTACCTTTCGATCCCCTGGGCGATCAGCATCCACACGGTGACGGCCTACCTCTACTGCGGCCTCCCCGGCCGCGGGTTCTGGCTGACCGCGATCCTCGCCCCGCGGTTTCTCTCCTCGGCCTTCGCCTCGGGGCCGGCGCTGCTGATCCTGCTGTGCCTCATCATCCGCCGCGTCAGCAACTTCGACCCGGGCTGGAAGCAGATCCAGTCGCTCGCGGTCACGGTCGCCTACGCGATCTGCGTCAACGTCTTCTTCTTCCTCTGCGAGGTCTTCGTCGCCTTCTACAGCCAGATCCCCGAGCACATGGACCACATCAAGTACCTCTTCGTCGGGCTTCACGGCCACGGGGCCTATGTCCCCTGGATGTGGGCGGCGATGGCGCTCATGGTGCTCGGCATCATCCTGCTCGTCAACCCGGTGACCCGCAAGACCGAGGGGACGCTGATCGTCGGCTGCCTGGCCGTTTTCTTCGGCTGCTGGATCGACAAGGGGCTGGGCATGATCTCGGGCGGCTTCGTCCCCAACCCCCTGCACGAGGTGAACGAGTATATCCCCACCCTGCTCGAGGGGCTGATCACGATCGGGGTCTACGGGCTCGGGTTCTTCGTCCTGACCGTGCTCTACAAGATCGCCATCGGGGTGAAGGAGGAAGTGCGCGCCTGACCCCAGCCGCGAAAGAACGCGCGCCCCAGGGGCTCGGCCGGAAGCGGCGGGCCCCTGATTTTTCACAGTAGAGCATGGCCCCGGCCGGCGCCCGGGCAGATGGATCCGGCGGGCCGCCCGGTGGGGGGCATCCCCGCGGGGCGGCAAAGGCGGTTTCGGCATGGGTTCGCCTTTTCAGATCGGACTGCTGCAGCTTGCGCTCGACGGCACCCCCGAGGAAAACCTCGAAAAAGCCCTGCAGGGGGTCCGGGATGCGGCCGCCCGCGGCGCGCGGCTCATCTGCCTCCCCGAGCTCTACCGCTCCCCCTATTTCTGCCAGACGGAGGATCCCCGGTTCTTCGACCTCGCCGAGACCGCGGAGGGCCCCTCGGCGCAGGCGTTTTCAGCGCTCGCAGCCGAGCTCGGGGTCGTCCTCGTGGTCCCCATTTTCGAGCGCCGCGCCCCCGGCCTCTACCACAACAGCGCGCTCATCCTCGACGCCGACGGCCGTCTGGCCGGGCTCTACCGCAAGATGCACATCCCCGACGATCCCGGGTACTACGAGAAGTTCTATTTCACCCCGGGCGACCGGGAGGCCTTCGCCTTCGAGACCGCCGTCGGGCCCGTCGGGGTATTGATCTGCTGGGACCAGTGGTTTCCGGAGGCCGCCCGCCTGAGCGCCCTGCAGGGCGCCTGCGTCGTGGTGATCCCGACGGCGATCGGCTGGCACCCGCGGGAAAAAGAACCCTTGGGCGAACGCCAGCTCGATGCCTGGGTGACCGTCCAGCGCGGCCACGCCGTGGCCAACGGCGTCTACCTCGCCGCGGTCAACCGCGTCGGCCGCGAGCGGCCCGTCCCCCATGGGGAAGGGATCGAGTTCTGGGGCCATTCCTTCGTCGTCGGCCCCCAGGGGGAGATGCTTTGCCGGGCCGGGGCCGGGGCCGAGGAGATCCTTCTCGCCACGGTCGACCCCGCGCACCTCGAGGCGGTGCGGCGCAACTGGCCCTTTCTGCGCGACCGCCGCATCGACGCCTACGCGGGGCTGCTCGCGCGTTTCCTGGACGGGCCGCGGGGCCGGCCATGAGCCCCCCGCCCGCGCGCCGCCGGCCGGCCGAGTGGGAGCCGCACGAGGCGACACTGCTCGCCTTTCCCGCCGACGGCCGCGACTGGCCCGGGAAATTCGGTGCGATCCGCTGGGCCTTCGTCGAGTTTATCCGCCGGGTCGCCGAGGCCGAACCCGTGCTCCTCCTGGTCGCCTCCCCGGAGCACCGCGCGGCGGTCCGCGATCTCCTCCGCAGGGCCCGTGTGCCGCTCGCGCGTATCCGCTTTCTCCTCCAGCGCACCAACCGCTGCTGGATGCGGGATTCGGGCCCGATCGTCGTCCGGACGGCGGAGGGCGGTCGCGAGGCGCTCGAGTTCCGTTTCACGGGCTGGGCGAAATACGGCAACCACCGCCTCGACCGCCGCGTCCCGGAAGCGGCCGCGCGCGCTCTGCGGATCCCCCGGGTTCCCGTCCGGCACCGCGGCCGGCCGGTCGTGCTCGAGGGGGGGGCGATCGAGGTGAACGGCCGGGGCACCCTGATCACGACCGAGGAATGCCTGCTCGAAACCCGGGTCCAGGTGCGCAACCCGGGATTCGGCCGCGCGGACTACGAGTCCGTGTTCCGGGACTACCTGGGCGTCACGAACGTGATCTGGCTGGATCGGGGCATCGAGGGCGACGACACCCACGGCCACGTGGACGACATTTGCCGCTTCGTCAACCCCACCACCGTCGTCGCCTGCGTGGAGGACGACGCGCGCGACCCCAACCACCGCCGGCTCGCCGCAAACCGGGAGCGCCTCGAGGGCGCTCGCCTCGAGGACGGCAGGCGCCTGGAGGTCGTGCCGCTCCCGCTTCCCGGCCGGGTCGATTTCGAGGACCTGCGCCTCCCCGCAAGCTACGCGAACTTCCTCATCACCAACGAAAGCGTCCTCGTCCCCACCTTCAACGACCCGCGCGACCGCGCGGCACTCGGCCTCCTGGCCGAACTGCTGCCCGGCCGCACGGTGATCGGGATCCACGCTCTGGATCTGGTCTGGGGCCTGGGCACGCTTCACTGCCTGAGCCAGGAGATCCCCGCCTGAGCGGCGGCGGTCCGCATCCCCCCTCCCCGGCTCACGGGTTGGAGAGCACCGCGGCGATCGCCTGCGAGAGTTCCTGCAGATCGAAGGGCTTTTGAATGAAGCCGTCGCGGCCTTGGCGCAGCAGGGGGGTCATCTTCCCGCCCAGGTCGTAGCCGCTGGCGACCAGGATGCGCGTCTCCGGCCGCATTTCGCGGATGCGGCGATAGACCGCCTCCCCGCCGGTTCCGGGCATGACGACATCGAGGACCACGAGGTCGATCTCGTCCCCGTGCCGGGAGAAGAGCGCGAGGGCCTCCGCGCCCCCCGGCGCCCGGATCACGGAAAAACCCAGCCGCTCGAGCATGCGGGAGGCCGACTCGATGACCGCAGGCTCGTCGTCGACGAGAAGGACGGTCAGCCGGCGGCAGGCGCGGCTTGGGGCGGGGGCGGCGGCCGGTTCCGCCGGGGCGCCCGCCTCCGTCGCCGGGAACCAGAGGGTGAACCGCGTCCCGCAGCCGGGCCGGGAGGCGACGTCAATGCGGCCGCCGTGCCCCCGGACGATCCCGAAGACCGAAGCGAGCCCGAGGCCCGTCCCGCGGCCGTATTCCTTGGTCGTGAAGAAGGGGTCGAAGATTCGCTCCAAGACGTCGGGCGTCATGCCGACCCCGGTGTCGGCGACCGCCAGCTCGACGCCGGGGGCCGCCTCGGCCGTGGGCGCTTCCCCGGGAAGATCGAGGGGGCGACTCTGGACGGTGAGCGTTCCGCCCTCGGGCATGGCGTCGGCGGCGTTGACGAACAGGTTGAGCAGGACCTGCTCGATCTGGGTTTCGTCGGCGAGGATGGACGGAACCGCCTCGAGCTCGGTGACGAGCCGGATGTCCTTGCGGGTCCGGCCGAAGACGTCGAGCACCTCGCGGACCAGGCGGTTTAGGTCGACGGGCGTTTTGCGGTCCGGCCGGCGGCGCAGGTGGGCGAGCAGCCGCGAGGTGAGCTGCGCGCCCCGGCGGATCTGGCGCTCGATCTGCGTCAGGGGCTCGTGCCAGGGGTGGGAGGGGTCGGCCTCGCAGAGCAGCAGCGAAACGTGGGCGAGCGCCGAGGCCATGAGGTTGTTGAAGTCGTGGGCGATCCCGCCTGCGAGCGTGCCGAGGGCCTCCATTTTCTGCGCGCGGTGCAGCTGCTCGGCGAGCTGCTTCTCGCGCTCGGCGGCGCGCACGCGCTCGGTGACGTCCATGAGAAAGTTGAGGGCTGCGGGCTTTCCCTCCCACTCCAGCGGGGCCCCCGTCACCTCCACCCAGCGCGTCTCCCCGGCCTCGGTGACCAGCCGGAAAACGAAGGGGTCGGGGACGGGACGGCCCGCCAGGCGCGCTTGGTGCCGGGCGCGGACCGCCTCACGCTCCTCGGGATGGACGTGGCGGAACGGATCCGGGTCGGCGAGCAGCTCCTCCAGGCGAAGGCCCAGAAATCTGAGGGCCGCCCGGTTGGCGAACACGATGCGGCCCCCGGCGATGACGAGCATCCCGCCGGTCAGGTTTTCGACCACCGTGCGGTAGCGCTGCTCGGATTCGAGCAGCCGTTGCTCGATTTCCCGGTGCCGGGCGATCAGCCGCGTGAGATGGAAGAGCTCCCGCAGCCGCTGCTTGCCCGTTTCCTCGGCCACGGCCCGGAAGTAGTCCGCCTTGCGCTTCCACAGGGCAGCGTCCTGCGGCGGGCCGGTGTCGGGGCCTTCTGCGGAGACGGGCCGCTCAGCGGTCATCGGCGGGGCCCTCCACGAAGACGAGGAGCACGCCGGTCCAGTCGAGCCCGCGGCTTGCACCCCCGCAGGGGGCGATCTCGACCCCCGAGTAAAAGCCCAGGAAAGGGACCCCGTGGGCGCCGAGGAGGCGCTGGACCTCGGAGGCTTCCTCCGTGCTCGTCTGGGAATAGGCGGCGGTGCGGCCGGCGCAATCGATGTAGAGCCCGAAGACCGGACGCTCGCCTGCGGCGCGGATCTCGCCCAGGAGCGCCTCGGTCTGCCGTCGCGCCGAGGCGTTCATTTTCTCGGCGTCGCGGATCATGAACAGGATCTCGGCGCCCTCCGGGATGTCCGGTTCGAAGAGCGCGATGCCGGCCCCGTCCGGGAGGACCCCGGTGATCAGCCGGTTCACGGTGAGATCCTCGTCGGTCCCCGAATAGGGCTCCCCGAGGTAGCGGCCGATGGTCAATAAGTCGACCGGCCGGCCGCTCCGCCACTCGCGGCTGCCGTAGAGCCCGTCGATCATTTCCACGACGGGCCGGCCGTCGATTTCGAAGAGGAGGTTCCCCGCGGCGCGGGTGACCCGGTGCAGAACGCCGTCGAGCGGGCTGCAGCCATGCATGATGCGATGGCGGGGAAGAAGCCGCCGCGAGACCAGGAGGCCCACCGCCCGCTGGCTGCCCGCCCCGAATCCGTGGAACTGGACGGTCGGGGCGAACCCGTAGTCGCCCAAGAGACCGGCGCCGAAGACCGGGAGCCCCGGTCCCGGGGAGGCGGCGAGCCCGGCGAGCAGGCGGGCGGAGACGTTGAGTTCGGGAGGTCCCCCCTGAGACGAGGGCGGGCGGCGGATGGAGTCGTAGAAGACGAGGAGGCAGGCGTCCCCCGGCGCCGGGGCGAGGTCCGCGAGCAGCCGCCGACCGGCTGCGGATTCGTCCGCGGCGAGGTTCTCCGCGGCGGCGAGCCGGATGCAGGTCCCGGCGCCCTCCAGGGCGAGCAGGCCGCAGGGGTGCCCGCGGTAGGAGATCTCGCGGGGGGTGATGACGCCGACCGCCGATCCTCCCACGACCGGAGCCGCCTCCCCGACCACGGAACGCAGCCCCTCGAGAAACGCATCGGGCGCGACCGTCCCGGCGATGAAGGCGAAGAGGAGATCGGGCCGGCGGATGCCGCCTGCGGCCAGCGCCTGCGCGGCGGCCTCCCGGCCGGCCGCCCGGGGATCGGCGCAATTGGCGTAGCCCACCCCGACCTTCATCCGCGCCCCTTTCCGGTTTTGGCTGCGGGGTTTCCCCCGTCAGGCGCTTTCTTTAGCCGGTGCAGGGCTGCGTTTCAAGCCGCAGCACGGGAGGGGCGGGGCAGGGGGGGGAGCTCCGCCGACGGTTCGACGGCGGTTTCAGTAGGGGGTGTGGCGGAAGATTTCGCCTTCCACGAGATAGACCACTTCCTCGGCGATGTTCGTCGCGTGGTCGGCGATCCGTTCCAGGTGCCGCGAAATGAGTAGGAGGTTGATGTAATAGCCGACCCGTTCGGGAAGATCCTGGATGGCCTGCTTGATGCGGTCGTAGGCCTCGTTTTTGATCTGGTCCACCTCGTCGTCGAGCGTGATCACCTTGTAGGCGATGTCCACGTCGAGGTTGACGAGGGCATCGAGGCTCATCTTGAGCATGCGCTGCACCTTTTCGGCCATCTCGCCGTAGTCGAAGGAGAAGGGCGGCTTGGGGCGCTTGGCGATGATCATGACGCGCTGGCCGATGTTCACCACCTGATCGCCGATCCGCTCGAGTTCGTTATTGATCTTGATCACGGTGATGATGAAGCGCAGGTCCACGGCGACCGGCTGGTGCAGGGCGAGGATCTTCAGGCACTCCTCCTCGATCTCGACCTCCAGCTCGTCGATCTCGTAGTCGGCCTTCACGATGCGCTCGGCGCTCTCCCCGTCCCGGTGCTCGACGGCCAGGGCCGCCTCGCGGACACGGTCTTCGACGAGGGACCCCAGGGTGAGGATCCGCTTCTTCACGTTTTCGAGTTCTCTGCGGAAGTGCTTGGTCATGCACCGGGTTCCCCTCGTTGCGGTCGCTCGTTCGCCCCTCGGCGGACGCTATCATTCTACCAGAAAATTCGCGCCGTGTGAGGAAAAAGTTGCGATTCCGTGAGCACGGCCGCCGGAGCCCCCCGCGGGGGCGGAGTCCGGGACGCTTTGCCGTATTTTAACCCCAGCCTCATCGGCGCCTAATCCTGCCGTTTCAGGATGCCCCGCGGAAGGCAGGACATGAAGAATTCCACCCCGGCACTTGAGCGCCTCCCGGAGGCCGCCCTCCCCCGCATCGACCCTTCGGCCCGAGTGGTCGACTCGCGCCTCGGGGACTACACCGACATCGGCGCCGGCTGGCAGGTGGTCTCCTCGAGCCTCGGCGACTACAGCTATCTCGCCGGCACGGACGGGACGGTGATGTACTCCGAGATCGGCAAGTTCTGCTCCATCGCTTCCCATGTCGTCATCCACCCCGGCGATCACCCGATGCACCGCGTCACCCAGCACCATTGCACCTACCGCCGCGTGCGCTACGGGTTCGCCGCCAGCGACGACGAGGAGGTCTTCGCCTGGCGGAAACGTCGGGGCTGCCGGATCGGCCATGACGTCTGGATCGGCCATGGGGCCATGGTCATGGCCGGGGTGCGCATCGGGACCGGGGCCGTGGTGGCCGCGGGCGCGGTGGTGACCCGCGAGGTGGCCCCCTACCAGGTGGTCGCCGGCGTGCCGGCCCGGCCGCTGCGGGCCCGGTTCCCCGCAGCGGTGGCCGAAAAGCTCTTGGCGATCGCCTGGTGGGACTGGGACCGGGAAACGCTCGAGCGGCGCTTTGCCGATTTTTACGACCTGAACCGGTTTCTCGATCTCTATGGATGAAACGACCCCCGTTTTCGGCCTGAAACCGCGGCTCCTCGCTGTCCTGGAGGCGGCCGAGCGAGCCGAGCTCGAGGCCGTGCTGGACCGACTCTGGGAGAAGGCCCCCTTTGCGGTGCTTAGGCCGCCGCAGCCGGCTCTCCTCCTCGTCGCCGCCCGCGATCCGTTCGCGACACCCTTTTACCTGGGCGAGCTGCTCGTGACCGAGGCCGAGGTCGGCCTGGGCGAGGCCACCGGTGCCGCCACCGTCTGCGGCGACGAGCCGCAAGGGGCGCTGCTTGCGGCCGCGGCCGAGGCGGTGGATCGGTCCGGCCACCCCGAGGCCAAGGGTGTGCTGGAGGAGTTTCTCCGGCGCCTCGCCCCCCGCCGGCGCCGCAAGCTGCAGGAGACCGCCCATTTCGCGGCCGCAACCCGCGTGCGCTTTGATTCCATGGCCGGCGAGCGCATCGATTTCGGATCCCTGGGGGAGTGAGGATGCCCGCGATCACCCCGCCGGAATGGGAAAGCCAACGGATCTTTCGTGCCCTGCTTGCCGCCTTCAGCCGGCCGGGGAGAATCGCCCGCCTCGAGCCCGGCGACCCCGCGGCGCCGTTTGCCTGCGCCCGGGCGCTCGCCCGCTGCCTGCTTGACGAGACCGTGAGCTATTGCGTCGCCGGGGAGTCTCCGGAGGCGCGCAGGCTGGGCGAGTTTCTGGGGCGCGAAACCCGCGCGCGCCCGGCCGGCGTCGAGGAGGCCGATTTCCTCTGGATCTGGGGGGCGGGCCGAGGGGTCCTTTCCCGGCCGCGGCGGGGAACCGCCGAGGAGCCGCAGCAGGGGGCGACCGTGGTCTGCTGCCTTGGGCCCGGCCCGGCCAGCCCCACGCCGGAGCGCCTGCGCGTGCGGCTCTCCGGCCCGGGAATCGGAGCGGCATCGGGAATCGCCCCCGAAATGGATGGGATCCCCCTCTTCGTTTTCGAGGAGCTGGCCGCGGTGAACGCCGAGTTCCCCCTGGGCGTGGAGGCCGTCTTTCTCCAGCCGGAAGGGGCGCTCATGGCCATTCCGCGCTCGACACGCATCCGGATCGGAGGCTGACATGGGCTATGTCGCCGTCAAGGGCGGAACGGCCGCCATCGAGAACGCCGAGCGCTTCCGCGAGCTGCGCCGCTTGGCCCCCGGGGTCCCGCCGCCGACGGTCGCGCAGGTCCGCAGCGCGCTGCATCTCGCCGTCGACCGCGTGATGGGGGAGGGATCGCTCTACGCCCCGGATCTCGCCGCCCTCGCCCTCAAGCAGGCCGCGGGCGACCCCCTCGAGGCGGCCTTCATCCTGCGCGCCTACCGCACGACGCTGCCGCGCCGGGGCGCGACCTTGCCGATTGCGACCTCCGGCATGCGCATCGTGCGCCGGATCTCGGCCGCGTTCAAGGAGATCCCCGGCGGCCAGGTCCTGGGGCCCACCGCCGACTACACCCTGCGGCTGCTCGACTTCGAGCTCGACGCCGATCCGCAGGCCGCCCGCGAGCGGCTGCTCCGGGAGTTGCGCGCGGCCGAGGCCGGGCCGCTGCCGCCGGAGCTCCCCAAGGTGATCGACCTGCTGCGCCGCGAGGGGCTGCTCGTGGAAAGCCGCTCCTTGCGCCGGGCGCCCGAGCGCCTGGTGGACGCAACCCGCGAGGCGCTCACCTTCCCCGCCCCGCGGAGCGCCCGCCTGCAGGCGCTGGCGCGGGGGGAGACGGGGGGGCTGCTTGCGCTCGCGTACTCCAACATGCGGGGCTACGGCTCGGTCCACCCGGTGATTGGGGAGCTCCGCGTGGGGACCGTGCCCGTTCGCATCCGGCGGCCGGAGGACGGCGGCGAGGAGACGATCGGCGAGATCCTCGTCACCGAGGCCGAGGTGATCGCGCGGATCGGCGAGGGCGAGGGCGGGGCGCGCTTCGGGCTGGGCTACGGGCTCTGCTTCGGCCACAACGAAACCAAGGCCATCGCCATGGCGGTCCTGGACCGGGCCCTGGACAGCGAGGAGCCCTCCTCGCCGTCGGAGGACGAGGAGTTCGTCCTCACCCACGTGGACGGGATCGAGTCCATGGGCTTTTGCAACCACTACAAGCTGCCGCATTACGTGACCTTCCAATCGGACCTCGACCGCCTGCGGGCCATCCGCGGGGGAGGGGCGGCGGCGAAAGGAGACGGCCGTGACGAGGCCTGAGCCGACGCCCTCCGGCACCGCTTTCCCCGGCGGGTGGCGCCGCGCCCTCGAGGAGGGGGCGTCGCGCTACTCCTACGCCTTCCTCGACGAGAGCGCCAAGCGCGAGATCCGGCGACGCATCCTCAAGGCGATCGCCCTGCCCGGCTGCCAGGTCCCCTTCGGGTCGCGGGAGATGCCGATCGCCCGCGGCTGGGGGACGGGGGGGCTTCAGCTGACCCTCGCCCTGATCGGCCCCGAGGACGTGCTCAAGGTGATCGACCAGGGCTGCGACGACTCGGTGAACGCCGTCAACATCAAGAAGTTCGTCGGCCGGGTCGCCGGGGTGCGCATGACCACCGACACCCGTGCGGCGACCCTCATTCAGACCCGGCACCGCATCCCGGAGGAGAAGCTCGATTCCGGGCAGGT
This sequence comes from Desulfatibacillum sp., assembly GCA_020725555.1. GTDB lineage: Bacteria > Desulfobacterota > Desulfobacteria > Desulfobacterales > SpSt-501 > SpSt-501. The sequence continues at coordinate 288,955 of DYEU01000032.1, read as the reverse complement.
GCTGATTTTCCAGGTGCCGATCCCCGAGCCCCTGCGGCTGGTCGAGCCCTCCGAGCGGGAGACGCGGCGCATGCACGCCGAGGCCGACTACAGCCGCATGTGGCTCTACCTCTACGAGGACATCGTGCGCTACGGCGAGATCACGGTCGGCGCGCGGTACCCGGTGATGGTGAACGGCCGCTACCTCATGGACCCGAGCCCCATCCCCCGCTGGGACCTGCCGCGTCTTCACCGGGCCGAGAATTTGTTCCTCTTCTGTGCGGGACGCGAAAAACGCATTTACGCCGTTCCGCCGCACACGGACGTCGAGCCCCTCTCCTTCGAGGATTTCGCCTCCCGCGTGGAACGCTTCCCCGGCCGATCCTGCAGCCGCTGCGGCGCCGGCGACAGCTTCCTCGACGAGGTGATCGACGATGCGCGCGGCCTGCGGAGCTGGGTCTGCTCGGATACCGCCTTCTGTGAAAAGCGGCGAACGCGGAACGCGCCGCCGGCCGAGGCCCCCGGGGGGAGCCGATGACCCCCCTGCTTGCGGTGCGCGGGCTCACCAAGCGCTTTGGGGCAGGCTGCGGGGAGTGCCTCGACCGGACCGGCGCGCTCCGGGAGACGAACCGCTGCCCACGCTGCGGCGCGATCCTCGCCTGCCGGGAGGTCTCCTTCGACCTCTACCCGGGCGAGGTGCTCGGGATCGTGGGGGAGAGCGGCTCGGGGAAGAGCACGGTGGTGAGGCTTTTGCACTTCGACCTCGAGCCCACGGCGGGCGAGTACCGCCTCGCCGTGGCCGACGCCGCGGCGGGAGGCGGCGGCCGGAACCTCTTCGCCCTGAGCCCCTTTCAGCGCCGCCGGATCCGCAACGAGCACATGGGCATCGTCTACCAGAACCCGCGGCTCGGGCTGCGGCTCAAGGTGAGCGCCGGTGGCAACATCGCCGAGCGGCTGCTCATGGCCGGCTGGCGGCACGTCGGGCGCATCCGCGAGCGGGCCTCCGAACTGCTCCGGCAGACCGAGGTGCCGCTTGCGCGCATGGATGAGCCGCCGCGCAATTTCTCGGGCGGCATGCAGCAGCGCGTCCAGATCGCCAAGGCCCTCTCCACCCGGCCGGCGGTCCTGCTGCTCGACGAGGTGACGACCGGCCTCGACGTCTCGGTGCAGGCGAAAGTGCTCGACCTCCTTCGCTCCCTGCAGCGTGAGCTCGGGATCGCCACCCTCGTCGTGTCGCACGACCTGGGGGTGATCCGGCTGCTCACCTCGCGCACCATCGTCATGCGCCACGGCGAGATCATCGAACAGGGGCTCTCTGACCAGATTCTTGAGGACCCCCAGCACCCCTACACCCAGCTTCTGGTGAATTCGGTCCTGTGAGCCCGGACATCCTGCTGCGCGTCGAAGACCTGGCCAAACGGTTCGTTTGCCACATGCAGGGCGGCAAGGAGATCCTCGGCTTCGAGGGGGTCTCCTTCCGCCTGCCCGCCGGGGCGGCGCTCGCCCTGACGGGCCCGAGCGGGGCGGGCAAGAGCTCGGTCCTCAAGTGCATCTACCGCAGTTACCTCCCGGGCCGCGGCAGCATCCGCTACCGCACGGCGGACGGCGGGGACATCGACCTCGCCCGGGCCTCGGAAACCGAGGTGCTGCGCATCCGCAGCCGGGAGATGGGCTACGTCACGCAGTTTCTGCACGCGCTGCCGCGCGTCCCCGCCGTGGATGTCGTGGCCGAGCCGCTCACGGCGGCGGGGACCCCGCCGGCGGAGGCCCGGATGCGCGCGCAGGCGCTGCTTGAGCGGCTGGGGATCGACCGGGCGCTCTGGGACGCCTACCCCGCGACCTTCAGCGGCGGCGAAAAACAGCGCGTCAACTTCGCCCGGGCGGTCATCCGCCCCCCGCGCCTGCTGCTGCTCGACGAGCCCACGGCCTCCCTGGACCCGCGCGCCATGGAGGTCGTGGTCGCGGTGCTCTCCGAGATGAAGGCCCGCGGCACCACGATGGTCGCCGTCTTTCACGAGGGGTCACCCCTCGCCTCCCTGATGGACGACGGGTGCGCCCTGCCCGCAAAGGAACCCCAGCGATGAACGAGTGGAATTCTCCGCCGCCCGCGTTTCGCATCGTCAACGCCCGTGTCGTCACCCCCGAGGCGGTCCTGCCCGACGCCGCCGTGGAGATCGAAGGGGGGATCATCCGGGCCGTGTCCCGCTCGGCCGCGGGAGTGTCTTCGCGGCCGGCTGTCGACGCCCGCGGCCGGCTGCTCGTCCCCGGCTTCATCGACATCCACAGCGATGTGATCGAAAACGCGATCCAGCCGCGGCCGGGAGGGCGTTTTCCCGTCGATGTGGCGCTGCACGAGCTCGACAAGCAGCTCGTCGCCTGCGGGGTGACGACCATCTACCACTGCCTCTGCTTTCTCCCCTCCGATGAAAACCCGCCCTTCCGCACGGCCGAAATGGCCCACTTTCTCATCGGCCAGATCCACGAGCTGCGGGGCGGGTTCCAGGCCCGCACCCGCATTCACGCCCGCTACGAGATCACCAACACGGAGGCCGTGGAGACGGTCGAGGACCTGATCGGCCATGGCCGGATCGACTTCTTCTCCCTCATGGACCACACCCCCGGCCAGGGCCAGTTCCGCGAGATCGAGCATTTCCGCGCCTACTACGCCAAGGCGCGCGGCCTCACGGAGGATCACATCGAGCGCGTCATCGCCCGCCGGCTCGAGGCCAGCGCCCGCCTCTCCTGGTTGGGCATCGAGCGCCTGGCGGCGGCCTGCCGGGCGCGGGGCATCCGCATGGCGAGCCACGACGACGACAGCGAAGCCAAAATCGAGGCGGTGAGCCGCCTGGGGGTTTCGCTCTCCGAGTTCCCGGTCAACCGGGAGGCGGCACAGGCCGCCCGCAGTCGGGGGTTGATGGTCTCGCTCGGCTCACCCAACGTGCTCCGCGGGGCCTCGCTCACCGGGAACCTCTCCGCCCGCGAGGCCCTGCGCGCCGGCCTGGGCGACATCCTCTGCTCGGACTACGCCCCCATGTCGCTCTTGCACGCCGCCCTCAAGCTGCACGGCGAGGGCATCCTCGACCTGCCCTCCGCCGTGAGGCTGATCAGCCTGAACCCGGCCCGGGCGGCGGGCATCGACGGCCTCACCGGGTCGATCGAGGAGGGCAAGGCGGCCGACCTCGTTCTCGTCGACGACGGCCGCAGGGTCCCGGCCGTGGTGCGGACCTACGTCGGCGGGCGCGAAGTCTTCCGCGCGGCCGACCCGGCCGATCCGGGGGGGCAGCGGTGAGGGCCGGCCGGCCGCCCTCGGCGCGGGAGCTCGCGGCGACGGCCCGGGAGGCGGCACGCCGCGCAGGCGAGCTCCAGATGCAGCATTTCCGGCGCGGGCCCGCGGTCCGCGCGCAGGCGCTTCACGACGTCAAGCTCGCCACCGACCGGCTGTGCGAGGCGGCCGTGGTGGAGACGGTCCGCTCCCGCTTTCCGGATCACGCCGTGCTCGGCGAGGAGGGCGGCGAGATCCCCGGCGACGGCGGCTACCTCTGGATCGTCGACCCCCTCGACGGCACGGTCAATTTCCTGCAGGGCCTGCCCTTCTTCTGCGCCGCGGTCGCCTGTTACCGGCGCAACGGCGCCTCCCCCCCCACGCCCGTCGCCGGCGCGGTCTTTCTGCCCTTCAGCGGCGAGATGTTCTCGGCCGTCGCCGGCCGGGGGGGGGAGGTGAACGGCACGCCGCTGCGGCGGCGGGAGGGGGTTTCGCCTGAGCGGGCGGTCGTTTCGGTGAGCTTCGGCAAAACGGAGCCCCTGATGCGGCGGATGGCGCGGCGGCTGGCGCACCTTCTCCCCCGCGTGCGCAAGGCGCGCTGCCTTGGGGCGGCCGCCGGCGAGCTCGCCTACATCGCGGCCGGCTACCTCGACGGGCTCTTCTACGAGGGGATCCGGCTGTGGGATTTCGCTGCAGGTAGGATTCTGGTGGAGGAGGCCGGGGGGTTTTTCGCCGCCCGGGAGACCGCGCCGGGCGAGTGGCAGGTGGCGGCGGGGGCGCCGGGGCTGGAGGCGCTGCTGGCACCGCGGCCCGCGGGCGCGGGGGGCGGAAGCTCCTTGCGGAAGCGCAGGCCCGTCATTCGGTAGCCCTCGCGGCGGTAAAAGCGGTGGGCGCACCGCCGCCGGGTCGCGCTGTTCACGACCGCGCAGAACGCCCCCTTCTTTCGGAGCCACGCCTCGGCATCCGCGAGCAGGCAGGCGCCGACCCCCCGGCCGCGACACTCCGCCGCGACCGCGAGCGCCGTGACCCGCCCCAGGGGCCGATCGGCCTCGATCCCGTGTTCGATACAGGCGGCGACCACCCCGACGATCCGTTCTCCCTCTTGGGCGACCGCGACGCGACACTCCCGGCGGGAAAGGAGCCTGCCCAAGCGGGCGGCCATCTCCTCCGCGCCGCAGGGGTAGCCCAGCTCGGCCATCCGGGCGGCGACGAAGGGGGCGTCCGCCGGCCGTGCGCGGCGGATGCGGAGCGCCGCCTGCCGGGGGGGAGGCGCGGCGGCCATCAGATGTATCGTTTGCGGATGGTCGCCGAGCCGAGATCGAGGACACTCACCACGACGACCAGGATGATCAGCATGGCGGCGGTCGCCCCGTAGTTGAAGCTGCGGATCGCATCCCACAGGAGCATACCGATCCCGCCCGCGCCCACCATGCCGACGACGCTCGCCGAGCGGACGTTCGACTCGAAGCGGTAGAGGGAGTAGGAAATCCAGAGGGGCACGACCTGGGGGATCACGCCGTAGGCGATCTCCTGCAGGCGGTTTGCCCCTGTGGCGCGGATGCCCTCCACCGGCTGGGGGTCGATCGCCTCGACCGCCTCGGAGAAGAGCTTGGCGAGCGTTCCCAAGGTGTGCATGAAGAGGGCGAGCACGCCGGCGAAGGGGCCGAGGCCGACCGCGCTGATGAACAGCATGGCGAAGATCATTTCGTTGATCGAACGGCAGGCGTCCATCAGGCGGCGGACCGGCTGGTGGATCCAGGCCGGGGCCACGTTCGCCGAGGAGAGCAGCCCGAAGGGGACCGCCCCGACGACGGCGAGCAGGGTGCCCCAGATCGCGATCTGGATCGTGACGATCGTGTGATGGAAATAGTCCCGCCACTCGCTGAAGTCCGGGGTGAGAAACCCCTTCAGGTAGGCGGCCATGTTGCCGCGGTAGGTGAAGAGGTCGAGCGGCCGCATCTCCGATCCGTGCCAGGCCCAGGCGAGCAGTGCGGCGGCGGCGAGGGCGAGGAGCAGCCTCAGGATCTTGGTTCGCAGGGGAAGAACGGGCGGCAAGAGGGCGGATTCCGCGGTGGTCATTAGTCACCTGCCGGAGGAGAAGGCCCGGGGGCCGCAGCCCGAAGGCGCGGCCCCCGAGACGACGGGAAGGTCAGTTGTATTTGGAGACCAGCTGCACGTAGGAGCGGATGTCGGCCAGCTTCTTTTCGATCTCGGCCATCTTCTGGGCTTTTTCGGCCTCGGCGAGGGTGGTGCTGCCCTCCAGCTTCATTTTTTCCTTCGCCAGGTCGATCTCCATAATCGGGAGCAGCTGATGGTTCGAGGAGTCCTGGAAAGGCGCCCAGCCCGAGCTCATGTTGCGCAGGACCTCGAGTTCCTTCTCCCGGTTCGGCCCGAGGCGGCCGTAGGCGAGAAAGAAGCCCTTGATCCGGCTTTTCCACTCCCGCGGCAGATCCTTGCGCCACACCATGGGGTCGCTCGGGATCAGCGGGCTTTTCCAGACGGCCCGCACGTTCTTGATCAGATCCGGGTGCGCCTTCGCGAACTTGTCCCAGTTCTCGGTGTTGTTGGTGGCGAAGTCGACCTGCTTGTTGGCGACGGCCATGAGGTTGGTCTCGTGGTTCGCGTTGCGCACGAGCTTGAAGTGCTTGACGGGGTCGATGCCGCGCTGCGCCCAGATGTAGTAGGTGGGAATCAGGTACCCCGAGGTGGAATTCGGGTCCCCGTTGCCGAAGGTCAGGTTTTTCCCTTCGCGGATGATGTCGTCGATCGTCTGCAGGGGGCTGTCCTTGTGGACCACGATCAGCGACCAGTAGCCGGGGTTGCCGTTCACGTCCACGGTCTGGCAAAAGACTTCGCCGCTGGCGCGGTTGACGGCCTCGATGGCCGACTTGTTGCCGAACCAGGCGATCTGCACCTTGTTGAACCGCATGGCCTCGATCACCCCGGCGTAGTCGGGCGCGATGAACAGCTTGACGGGGATGCCGAGGGCCTTTTCCATGTCCGCCCGGAAGGGCTCAAAACCCTTCATCGCCGTGGCCGTCGCCTCGGTGGGGATGACGCCGATGGTGAGCTCCTTGACCTCCTGGGCGAAGGCGTGGCCCGCCCACAGACAGGCGGCCGCCAGAACCAGGGACACCAACCGTTTCTTCATGGACTCCTTCTCCTTTCTGAACCTGGGCCGGGATCCCGCGAGGGATCCGGCGTCATGCACCTGCCGCTGCGGCAGGCGGCGTACACACCCGAAAACGGAGCGGCTCGGTGCCGTCGAGATCGAAATCGTCGGATTTCAAGCCGTAGATCCGGCGCAAGGCGGCGGGGGTGAGTTCCTGACTCGGGCCGTCGAAGACGATCCGACCCTCCTTCATGGCGATCGATCGCGGGCAGTACTGCATGGCGAACTGCACCTGATGCAGGCTGACGAGCACGGTCACGCCTTCGTCCCGGTTCATGCACTGGAGCAGCTCCATCACGATGCGCGCCGATTCCGGGTCGAGCGAGGCGATCGGCTCGTCGGCCAGCAGGATCCGCGCGCGCTGCTGCATCGCCCGCGCGATGGCCGCGCGCTGCTGCTGCCCGCCGGAGAGCGTGCTGGCCCGCTGGGCCGCGTACTCGGCGAGCCCCACGCATTGAAGCGCCTCCAGGGCGCGCAGTTTTTCCGCCCGGGGGAAGAGCCCGAGCAGGCTCCTCAGGGTTCCCACCCGGGAGAGGGTCCCGGTCAGCACGTTGGTGAGGAGCGGCAGGCGGCCCACCAGATTGAACTGCTGGAAGATGAACCCCACCTCGGAGCGGATGGCGCGGATCCGTGGCGAGACGGCGCCGCGGCACTGAACCTCGCGGCCGAAAAGGCGGATCGCCCCGGAGTCGCGGCTCCCGGCGAGCAGCCCCGCGATGTGGCGCAGGAGCGTCGACTTGCCGGAACCCGAGGGGCCGATCAGGGCCACCATCTCGCCCGTATCGATCCGCAGGCTGACGTGCCTCAGGGCGTGGCGGCGGCCGAAGCGCTTGGAGAGGGATTCGACCTCGACGGCCGGAGGGATCGGATCGGTTTTCTGCATGCCTCCCCCTTTCGGGAACGTGGTCGGGGACCGCCCGAGACGGTCGGCTGGGGTTGTAAGGTCAGCGGGTGAGCGGCTCATTAGCGTTCGGTTTGTTTTGCGTTGAAGCCGGAATCGAGAGCGGGTCGGGGGAGCCGAGACGCCGCAGGCCTTCGCCGTGAGCGACGGGGCAGGATGAAAAGGTGTTGGTTTCTATTGGGTTCTGCCGGCCGGCAGCCGGTGGCGGGGCGAGCAGCCCGAGTCCCATCGCGGGCGAGAGAACACCCGACGGGTCGGCCGGCGGCGGCTTTGCAGGCGGCGCGCACGCGTTTCAGGCGCTTTCCGCCGGCCGCAGGGTTCCCCCGGCGTCTTCGGCAACCCCCGATTCCACGCCACCCCGTTCCTCATGGAACGAAAGAAAGGTTGCCGCGCCCTCCTCCCCCAGATAGCGCCTGAGGGTGCGGCGGTCGGTTTTCAGCAGATCGACCACGATCAGGCCGTCCATCACGTTTCCGAAACTGCGGTCGATGCTGAATGCGAGCAACTGCCCGCCCAAGTTCAGGTACTGGCGCAGCAGGACGGGAACCTCTTTTTGTTGCAGTTCGAGGTCCGCGATCAGCGCGCAGACCTCCCGGAAATCCTGAAACGAGAGGTTGCGGCCGATGCGTCCGCAGCCGGGCACCCGCGGAGGCTTCAGGGCGGCGGGCTTGCGGGGCCGGACCATGAGCGAGAGGTCCTTCGCCTGGCTGTGCTGGAGGAGCGTGGAGGCGATCAGGCGGCGCGAGAGTTCGCTGTAGTCGCGGCTGATGCTCACGGGTCCGAAGAGCGTCCGGTACCGCGGGTTGCGGGCGACGAAGCTTCCGATCCCTTTCCACAGGAGCAGCAGCGAGGAGTAGGACTTCTGGTATTCCGGCCGGATGAAGGAGCGGCCCATCTCGAGGGCGGGCCCGATTTTGCGGAAAAATTCCATGCGGCTGTGAAAGAGGGTCGTCGTGTAGAGACCCTCCCGGCCGTGGCACGCGAGGATGCGGTCGGTTTGGCCGATGCGGTAGGCCCCGACGATCCTTTTCTCCCCCTCGTCCCAGATGAACAGGTGGAGGTAGAGCGAATCGAAGCGGTCGAGATCGAAGGGCTTGCCGGTTCCTTCCGCGGCCGCGCGAAACGTGAGTTCACGCAGGCGGCCGATTTCGAGCAGGACCCGCGGGATGTCGCGGGCTTCCGCCAGAAAGACCCGGAAGGCGCCGCTGCGCGCAAGAAGCCGGTCGGCGGGCAGGGCGGCGATTTCGGCGGCGAGCCGGGCGGGGTCCTGGGCGGGGGCGATCGCCGCCTGCTTGCGGCCCAAGGCTGCAACCGGAAGGGCCGGAAAGCGCCGCGGGGGGCGGGCGGTGCAGCCCAGGACGTAGGTCCGCCAACGCAGGTACTCCATCAGGCGGCGATCGTCGCGATGGGCTTGCAGCCAGCGGTAGGGGATCGGGCTGCCGATCTTGACGTCCAGCGGCTTTCCCCGCCGGTGGAGCAACTCGCGGCCGAGAAGCGCGGTCCGCAGCCGCGGGTGGACGAGGCCTGCGAGATGAAAGCGCATGCGGTTGCGACCGCGGACGAACACGGGGACGACCGTGGCCCGGGCGTGACGCACGATCCGGGCCACGGCGGGGTTCCAGGGCGGATCGGTGATTTCGCGCGCCGAGAGCCTCAGGTGCGCGACCTCGCCTGCGGGGAACACCAGCAGGAGGCCGCCCTGGGCCACCCAGCGCATCGCCTGTCGCAGCGGGGCGAGGTTCGCGGACGCCGCTCCCCGCCGGCCGAAGGGGTCGACGGGGATGACGAGGGGCCGGAGCTGGGGGATGCGGTGGAGCAGGTAGTTCGCGAGGATTTTCACGTCGCCGCGCACCGACAGCAGCCGTTCGGCGAGCAGGACCCCCTCGATGCCGCCGTAGGGGTGGTTGGCCACGACGACCGTCGGGCCCGCGGGGGGGATCTGTTCCATCCCTTCCGGCCCGGCGCAGCGCACGCCGAGGGCCGCGAGCGTCGCCTGCAGGAATCGCCGGGGGTCCTCGATCGCCGCCAGGCCGCGATAGACGGCCTCGCATTCCCGCAGCCCGAGAAGCCCTTCGACCGGACGCAGGGCGCAGGCCAGCCAACCGGTGCCGGCGGCCGATTGCGGGACGAGAGAGAACACGCGGGGGGAAGGGATCTCGGTGCGCATGGGCCTCCTCCTTGCGGGCGGTACGCCCGAAACGGAGGCATCTTCGCGCGCTTGTCTTAGGGTTTTGCTAAAGAGATGCGAATTTTTGGTTTGCCGCCGCCGCGGCAGGGGCCCCCCTCTCGTCAGGACCCTGCGGCGATCGATTTCTAACCGTTTGGCAACGACGGCCTAACCGGAGGGTTGGATGAACGCAAAGAGTGCGTTGATCCCGCGCGGCGGCCTCCGAGCCGGAGTGGGGCAAAACGCCAGGCGACCGAAGCAACGCGGAAAGCGAGGCACCCCCTCGGGATGTTCTGGGAAGGAACGGCGATCGGCTTCATTCTCTGCGCCCCGCTCGGCCCGATCGGCATTCTTAGCCTGCAGCGGACGCTCAGCGACGGCCGCCTGGCCGGGATCTTCGCCGTGCTGGGGGCGGCGGTCGTGGATGCCCTCTACGCCTTGGCGGCGGGCTGGGGGCTTGCGCTGCTGAACGCTTTTCTCCAGCAACACCGCGATCTCTTCCATCCTGCGGCCGGAGCCGTGCTGGCCGGCGTCGGCCTGCGCCTCTTCCGCCGCCTGCCGCCCGGGCAGGCGGCCGGCGCCGCGGCGCGAGCGGATCGGGGAGGGCGGCTGCGGGGGGCGTTTTTCACCTCGGCCGTCCTCATGCTCTCCAATCCGCTGCCGATTCTCGTGCTGAGCGCGTCCTTCTCGGCCTTGAACCTTAGCGGCGGCGGCCCTGCGGCGGCGACCGCTTGGGCCGCGGGGGTGTTCACGGGATCGGCACTCTGGGCGCCTCTGCTCGCCCTGGGGGCGAACGCCCTCGTCCCTCTCGCCGCCCGCCTGCCTCCAGCGCTGATTGCGCGCCTCTGCGGGGCCTCCCTTTTCGCGATCGGCCTCGGCGTGGCCGCGGCCCCCTGGTGGGTGCCCGCCCCCTGAGCCGCCCTCCGGCCTTTTTTGCCCGCACTGCGCCGCCTTCATCAACATTTAGCGGTTGCGTAATCGCCGGCTAACCCGCACGGGGTTGAATGATGGGCAAACGCGTGGCGACGCGATGCGGAAAGGAGCGTATGCAAGCGGACCTGCATGTGCACTCACGGCACTCGCAGCGGCCCTCCCAGTGGCTGCTGCAGAAGATCGGCTGTCCCGAGAGCTTTACCGAACCCCTCCGGCTCTATCACCTCGCCCGCCGTCGCGGCATGGATCTGGTGACGGTCACCGATCACAACCGCATCGAGGGGGCGCTCGAGATCGCGCACCTCCCCGGCGTCGTGATCGGCGAGGAGGTGACGAGCTATTTGCCGGAGGACGGCTGCAAGGTGCATGTCCTCGTCTACCGCATCAGCGAAGCCCAACACGCCGAGATCCAGAAACTGCGCCCGAACCTCTACGAGCTTCTCGGCTACCTGCGGCAGGAAGGGGTGTTTCACGCCGCGGCCCATCCGTTTTACGCGGTCAACGACCGGCTGACCCCCGCGCACATCGAGAAACTGTTGCTGCTGTTTTCGGTCTTCGAAATCAACGGCGACAGCCACCCCGAGGCGAACCGCCGCCTGCGCGAGATGCTCGCGGCACTGACCCCGCAGGCGCTTGGGCAGCTTGCGGACCGGCACGGGATCGCCCCCGTCGGCCCCCTCCCTTGGGTCAAGCGGCTGATCGGCGGCTCCGATGATCACAGCTCCCTCACCATCGGCCGCACCTTCACCCGGGTCGAGGGCGCCCGGTCGGCGGCGGAGTTCTTCGCGGGGATCGAGGCGGGGGCGGCGCAGGTGATCGAGGAGCCCTCCTCGCCGAAGCATCTCGCCCACAACCTCTACAGCATCGCCTACCAGTTCTATCGCGCCCGGCTCGATCTCGGTGCCCAGGTGCCGCACGATTTTCTGCTGCGGTTCGTGGATCGCAGCCTGCGCGGGACGCCGGAGGAAGAAGAGGGCGGGATACTCTCCCGGTTGCACTTTCTCTGGCAGGCCCGCCGCTTGCGCCGGATCCGGGGCAGCCTGCCGGGGCCCCTGGTCGATCTCCTGCGCAAGGAAACGGCGCGCCTGATCCGCGATGAGCCGGAACTCTTCGCTCTCCCGCGCAGGGCGAAGCAGGTGCCGCAGCCGTCGGCCGAACGCTGGTTCGACTTCATTCACAAGATGTCGAGCCGCATTTTGCTCGGCTTCGCCAACCACCTGCTTGACCACCTCTCGGGGGCGAATCTCTTCAGCATCTTTCACACGATCGGCTCCGCCGGCGGGTTCTGCACCCTGCTCGCCCCCTACTTCGTGGGCTTCGCCCACCACAACGCCCAGATCCGCCTGGCCCGCGAGGCGGCGGGGCAGCTGGGCGCGCAGGGCGCCGCGGCGCGGCCCTTGCGCTGCGCCGTCTTCGCCGAAAACGCCGCTCAGGGGCTGGCCGCCGCCGGGGGCCGGGAGGAAGCGGAGCGGGTGGTGCTCACCTGCGAAGCGGACACGGAAGGCGGGGCGGTCCGGCGCTTTGCACCGATTGGCGTCTATGCCTTCGAGGAGCTCCCGGGGGAACGGCTGGTCTACCCCCCGCTCCTGGAGATGCTCGATTTCTGTTTTTCGCAGCCGATCGAGCGTCTTCACCTGGCGGGTTCCGGGCCGACCGGTCTTGCCGGGCTCTTCATCGGCCGCTTCCTCGGCCTGCCGCTGGAGGCGACCCACAGCGAGGCGATTCCCCGCCTGGCGCGCCAGCTCACGCACGACACCTTCATCGAGGACCTCGCCTGGAAATACCTCGCTTGGTTCTACGGCCATGTGCGCACGGTCTACGTCCCCTCGCCGGGGGTCGCCCGCGAGCTGATAGAGAAAGGGGTGCCGGCGGAAAAAATCCGGCTCGAGGCCCGCGTGCGGGCCGAGGATGAGGCCGCGGGGCGGCGCCGGCCGGTACGGCGGGCCGCCCAGGGAGGGATCTGACCCCGTTTCCATGGCCGACAGGGTTTCCCTTTCTTCTCCCCCCGATCCGCTCTGTTCCTGCCGCCCCGCAGGCCTGCGGCGCCGCCCGGCCGCCGCCAGCCGCAGCAGTTTCGGCTTTCCCAAACCCCAGCGGAGGATTGCCGCGCATGAATGAAGCCAAGGAGTATGTTGTCGACACCAACGTCTTGCTCGAAGACCCGCAATGCCTCCTCAAGCTGCGCAACGGAAACCAGAACCGCATTTTCATTCCGCACCACGTCCTCCTCGAGCTGAACCATCTTCGCAAGCACCCCCGGCACCGCCATGTCGTCGGCCGCGTGGTGGACCAGCTCATGGCGGACCCGGATGCCTTCCAGGTCCTCGAAACCGCCGGCGTCGCCGCCCGCTTCGCCGACCGCGTGGACCGATTCATCCTCGAGGAGATCCGGGCAAGCCGCCTCGAGCGGCCGATTCTCGTGACCAACGACCGCATGCTGCAGCTCGAGGCCCGGCTGAACGGCATCCCGAGCGAAATTTACCGCGAGTCCGTCCCCTTCCGCTCCGAGGCCGAGCATTTTACCGGCTTTGCCCCCGACCGCGCCCGGGCCCCGGTGAACAGCTTCTTCTGGAACGAGCAGGGAAAGCCGGTCTTTGTCGGCGCCGAAGGGGAGAAGACGATCGACTACCTGCACCGGGCCTGGAAGGTCACCCCGCGCAACGTCTACCAGAACCTGGCGATCGAGCTGATGATGAACCCGGAGCTTCTGGTGGTTTCGATCCAGAGCGAAGCGGGCTACGGCAAGAGCTTTCTGGCGCTCGCCTGCGCCTTGACGCTCGTCTTGGAGCGCAAGAGCCACGAGAAAATCTACGTGGTCAAGCCCACCGTCGAAATCGGCCAGAAGCTGGGCTACCTGCCGGGGAGGCTCGACGAAAAAATGGAGCCCTACACGCGCGCCGTCTCCGACCTGGTGCTCAAGCTCCACCGCCTGCGCCCGGCGAACAAGCTGTTTCAGGACGCGGAGACGAACCCGCCGCTGTTCAACCCCCGGCTCTTCGAAATTCTCCCGCTCAATTTCATCCGCGGCATGAACCTGGAACAGGCGGTCGTCATCATCGACGAAATGCAGAACCTCTCGCGCCAGGAGTGCCGCACCCTGCTCTCCCGCATGGGCGAAGGGGTGAAATGCTTCTGCCTGGGAGACACCCGCCAGGTGGACCCGCCCTACCTCAGCCCCGAGAACAACGGCCTGAACTGGTTGGTCAAGAAGTTCAGGGGAAGCCGCATCTACGCGCACCTCGTGCTCAAGGGGGAGAAGTCCCGCGGCCCGATCACGGACCTCGTGATCGCCACCGGGCTGTAACCGAAAACGCACGTCTTCCTCACGCGATCGAAACAGGAAACCGCCATCCTGACACCATGCAGGCGCTTGTCGATCGTTTGGTGCGCTGGGACGCCCGCGGCGTGGCGGCAATATTTTGCCTGGACGACCGGCGGTGGATCGCCCGCGGGTTGCGCCGCATCTCCGCGAGCGGCGACGGCCCGGCCTATCCGCTGCTGGCGATCCTGCTGTGGTTGCTGGATCCGCCCGCCGGCCGCTTCTTCCTTCTGGCGGGGAGCATCGCCTTCGCCGTGGAGCTCGCCGCCTACCGGCTCATCAAACAGGCGGTCCGGCGCAGCCGGCCCTTCGAAGTCGTCGCCGGCATCGCCTGCCGCCGGAGGCCCTCCGACCGCTTCAGCTTCCCTTCCGGCCACACGGCCGCCGCCTTCGTGGCGGCGACCCTCCTTGCGGAGGCCTGCCCGCCGCTCCTCCCCGCGGCGGGTCTCTGGGCCGCCGCCGTGGGCGTCTCCCGCGTCTATTTAGGGGTTCATTTCCCCAGCGATGTCCTGGCGGGGATGCTCCTCGGCATCCTGAGCGCCGCCTGCGGCATCCGCGCCGTGGGATGATCGATGGGTTTGCGCATCCTCTACGGCGTCCAGGGAACGGGCAACGGCCATCTCAGCCGCTCGCGGGAAATCGTCCGCCGCCTCAAGCAGGACGGGCACGAGGTGCGCGTGATCGTGAGCGGCCGCCCCGCCGAGCGCCTCTGGGACATGGAGGCCTTCGAGCCCTACCGGGTGTTGCCCGGGCTCACCTTCGCCACGCGCCGGGGAAGGCTCCAGCCGTTCCGGACGCTCGCCGGGTTGAACCTCGCCCGTTTCTACCGCGACATCCGCCTCGAGGACGCCCGCGGCGTGGATCTGGTGATCACCGACTTCGAGCCCATCACCGCGCGCATCGCGCTCCGCCACCGCCTGCCCGCGATCGGCATCGGCCACCAGTACGCCTTCCACTACCGCATCCCCGTCGCCGGCTTCGACCCCTTCGCCTGGTTCGTCCTGCGGCGGTTCGCCCCGGCCCGCCACCGCCTGGGCCTGCACTGGCATTCCTTCGGCCAGCCGATCCTTCCCCCCGTGGTGCCGGAGCTGCCGGCCGGCGGTCTGGTGCGCGAGAGATGCATTCTTGTCTACCTGCCCTTTGAGGAGATCGAGGACATCCGCCGGCTCCTCGCCCCCTTTTCCGGGTGGGAATTTCGTATCCATCATCATCTTGAGCGCCCCGTCGACGAGGGGCATCTCCGCTGGCGTCCGCTCCGCCGCGCCGGCTTTCTCCGGGCGCTCGCCGAGAGCGCCGGGGTGATCACCAATGCCGGCTTCGAGCTCGCCAGCGAGGCGCTGCAGCTCGGCAAGAAGATCCTCGTCAAGCCGCTAGGCGGTCAGATGGAGCAGCTCTCCAACGCGCGGGCGCTCACCCTGCTCGGCCTGGGGGAGGTGATGAACCGGCTGGACGGAAGGGCGGTGGAGGCCTTTCTGCGGCGCCCCGGCGGCGTCCGCGTCCGCTACCCCGACGTGGCCGCGCACATCGCCCGCTGGATCGCAGGCTGCTCGTGGGAAGATCCGGCGGACCTGGCGCGCCGCTGCTGGGAGGAGACCCTCTTTCCGGTCGAGGCGGTGCCGGCGGGCGGCAGGCGGTCCGCCCGGCCGCTCATTCCGGCGGAATCAGGATCGTCCCCGAGCTGCCGTCCACGGTGATCCGCGAGCCCTGCGGCACAAGGCGCATCGCCCCCCGAACCCCGACGACGGTGGGGATGCCCAGCTCGCGGGCCACGATCGCACAGTGATTCAGGAGCCCGCCCTCCTCGGTGACGACCCCCCCCGCGATGCTGAAGACCGGCGTCCACCCGGGGTCGGTGTGCCGCGCCACGAGAATGTCGCCGCGGCGCACCGAGGGATCCGCCGGGTCGGTCACCAGAACGGCCCGCCCGGTCGCCGTCCCCGGGCTCGCCCCGATGCCCCGCAGGATGCGGTGCGCGGTGGTCAGCTCGTGGTGGGGCCGGCCGTCGATCCAGAAGGGGCTCGGATCGGGCGCTGTCGCGAAACGCCGCTTGCGCCTTCCGGCCCGGGAAAGGGCCTCCGGGAGGGCAAGTGCGCCCAGCGCGAGCGCCTCGATCTCCTCGAGCCTGAGGTAAAAGATCTCTTCCCCCGCTCCGAGCAGCCGCCCCAACGCCAGAAGATCGATCCGGATGCGGTAGAGCGCCCGGTCGAGGAGAAAGCGCAGCTCCTCCCGCAGGTCGAGAAACCGGGTCACCCGGCGGGAGAGCCACCGGAGAAGAAGCGGCGGGGCGAGGACCTCTCCGCCCCCGGCCGACCGGGCGGGGGCGGGGTTGCGGACCAGCGCCTGAAGAATTCTCAAGACCTCCTCCGGGGCTTCGGCCCAGCGCGGCACAAGGAGCGAGCGGTGCCGGGCGCGTGCGCCCCAGGCGGCGAGGAACCGCTCGAGCTCCCGGTCCAGGTCCGGCGGCAGGATGCGCCGCAGATCGCTTCCCGCCGGGGCTGAGGCAAAGCGGTGCGCCAGTTCCGGCCGGCTGCGGATGCGTGCGGCCGTCTCGCGGAACCAGGCCTCGATCCGGATCGTCACGTTGTCGGCCTTGCGGCCGATCAGCCGCAGCACATCCTCTCCCGGCAGGCCCCGGCGGGCTGCCGCCTCGCGGAGAGCCGCGAGCAGGGCGGCGGCGTGGAAGTAAGGCCACTGGTTGTTCTCCTGGATCCGGGCGAGGGTTTCGAGGTCGAAGGCAAGTGCTGCGAGGCGCTCCGCGGCCGTCCCCCCGGGAAGCCTGAGGCTCTCGGCGATGCGCTCGCCGAGGGCGGCGACGGTGCGTGCCGCCCGCCGCAGGCAGATGCCCGGCAGGCATTGCGGCTCGCGAAACGGCAGGGCGAGCAGCCGCAGCAAAAGCTCACCCCGTCGCGGAAAGGGCGGGGCCGGCGTCGCCTCCGGCCTCGCCCCGGGCGGAAGAAGGCCTTCGAGCTCGGCGGGGCGCCAGCGCCGCGGAAGCTGTGCCGCCATCCGGGAGAGGGCCCCGGCGTTCAGGTAGAGGTAACCGGCGATGACGGCGAGCGACGGCCGCACCGGGGGGATGCCCAGGCGGGTCAGAATGCGGGAGAGATCGAAACGCGGCGCATGCCGCAGCAGGACATCGGCGAAAAACGGCTCGATCCGGTCGCCCCAGAGATCCTCGGCCAGCCGTCGCGTCCAGATTCCGGGGGGCGGAAGGTCCTCGGGGACGGCTGCGGCCGCGGTGATGGGTCGGAGCTGGAGGAGCCAGAGGATGCCGTCGCGGTCGACCGCCCACTCGATGTCCAGGCCGTTTTCCCCCAGCCGTTGTTCCAGAGTGAGGAGCAGGCCGGCGACCGCCTTCCAGGGGAGAGCCGGCGG
Organism: Desulfatibacillum sp.; assembly: GCA_020725555.1. Taxonomy (GTDB): domain Bacteria; phylum Desulfobacterota; class Desulfobacteria; order Desulfobacterales; family SpSt-501; genus SpSt-501. Next base: position 271,847 of record DYEU01000032.1, on the reverse strand, counting down.
CATCCGGCGGGCGCTTCCGGCGTCCGCTTCGGGCCGCGCTCCCGGCCGGCGGGCGATCCGGACCCGCCAGGGGATCGCGAGGCCCGAAACCAGCGATTCCGCCGTTCCCGCCACGGCCTCGATCCAGAGCGCCTCCGAGCGCTGCGGCGCCCGCGGGTCACGGCTGAAGGCCACCCCCGACCAGGCGGCCGGGACCATGCGCTGCAGCACCACGGCGAGAAGCGGGGCTTCCGCTTCCGCCCCCTCGACGGCGAGCGCCGCGAGGTAGGCACGCACTGTTTCCGAGGCGGCGCTATCCCAGCAATCTTCCACGCGGCGGAAAAGCTCCTCCGGCGTGGAGACTTGGAGAAAGCTGCGGTATTGCCCGGCAAAGCTGCAGCCGGCGAGATCCTCCTTGACGGCCGAGGATCGGACCGCAAGGCCCGCGTCCCATCCCAGCCGCTCCGCTGCCGCGAGGACCTCCTCCTTCAACCCCTCGGGCCATGCGCCGGAGCTGCGCCAGGAGGCGTGGGCCCGCGTGCCGACGGCCACGGCCTCGGGCACGGCGATGCCCAGGCGCGAGGCTCGAGCCAGGGCGGCGAACTTGCGGCCGACCCGGGTTTCGTCGATGGCCTCGGGGTCTTCGATGCGGACGATGTCGCCCATGACGGATCCTCATCCTCGGGTGGGATAGGCGGAAGCCCTGTGCCGGCCAGCGAACGGATGGCACAGGCGGGTTAGAATTCGATGAGCCCGAGCAAGCGGAGCCCCCGAGGGCGGTGTCGTTCCGGAGCAGGCCCGGGTTAGCGCGATTCTCACCTGCTCCTCATCGCGGGGCAACGCCCGGGCGTCAGGGTGGTCGTGATCCGCCGCGGCCGCGGCGGATCGATCCAAAAACCGCACGCTGTGAAAAGGATGGAACCCATGACCAGCCCCTGCCGCAGTTGCCTTCTTCACGACGCCGACAAGAACAACGACACCTGCATGCATTGCGTCAAGCGGGTCGACTACGTCCGCCGCCTGGCGGCGGAGCTCGCGTTCGCCGCCACCCGCAACTCCCCCCAGGAGGCCCTGCCGCGGGTGGCGCTTCTTTCGCGGCAGGCCCAATTCTTGGCCGTCTCGCCGGAGCTCTTTTACGAATGAGCGGTCTAACGAGATGTTAACCGAAGTCTAACCGAAACCTAACCAAAGACCGCAACACTACGTCCTCTTCGACAGGCCCGGACTCCCGGGCCGCCATGGGCGGAGAAAGGGGTCGATGCCTCCGTTTGTCCTGCTTGCCGTGCTGCTCGCCTTTTCCGCGGCGGCCTACCACCTCGGCCGGCGCCGGGCTTTCGCCCTGGCCGGCGCAGGCGGCCGGGCGCAGAGGTTGCACTCCCGGCCGAATTATCACGGCGCCCTGGTCGCTCTGTGGTGCGCCCTGCCGGCGATCTTGCTGTTTGCCCTCTGGCTTGCCTTTGAATCCCAGGTGATCACCCGGATCGTCGTCGAGGGCCTCCCCGAGCCCCAGCGCAGCCTGCCCGGGGACCGGCTCAGCCTGATCGTGAACGACATCCGCAATGTCGCCGGCGGGCGTTTCGAGGAGACGGCAGCGGATCCGGCGGTGCGGGAGGCCGCGGCGACCTACCGGCGGCTTCTCGGCCTGAGCCGCCAGGCGCTCGCCGTGGTGACGCTCTCCCTGGCCGCCGCCATGGCCCTCCTCGTGCGCCGCCGCCTGCGGCCGACGCTCCGGGCGCGCAACCACGTCGAGGGCATTTTGACCGCCATGCTCGTCGCCTGCTCCACGATCGCCGTTTTCACCACCGTCGGCATCGTCCTTTCCGTGGTCTACGAGGCGGTTCTCTTTTTCCGCATCATCCCCGTCGGGGAGTTTCTCTTCGGCCTCTCCTGGAGCCCGCAGATGGCGATCCGCGCCGACCAGGTGGGGGCCTCGGGTGCCTTCGGCGCCGTCCCCGTCTTTCTGGGGACGGCCCTCATCTCCGCCATCGCCATGGTGGTCGCGGTCCCGATCGGGCTGATGTCGGCCATCTATCTCTCGGAGTATGCCGGAAAGAGCTTCCGCGCGGTCGCCAAGCCGCTGATCGAGATTCTCGCCGGCATCCCCACCGTGGTGTACGGCTTTTTCGCCGCCCTGACCGTCGCCCCCTTCGTCCGCGACGCAGGCGGCCTGCTCGGGCTCGATGTCGCCTCGGAGAGCGCCCTTGCCGCCGGCGTCGTCATGGGGATCATGATCATCCCCTTCGTCTGCTCGCTCTCCGACGATTTCATCAACGCCGTCCCCCAGTCGCTGCGGGACGGCGCCTACAGCCTGGGGGCGACCCGCTCGGAGACCGTACGGCGCGTGGTCGTTCCCGCCGCGCTCCCCGGGATCATGGGGGGGATCCTCCTGGCGGTCTCCCGGGCCATCGGGGAGACGATGATCGTGGTCATGGCGGCGGGTCTTGCCGCCAACCTCACCGTGAATCCCCTCAAGGCCGTGACCACGGTCACCGTCCAGATCGTGACCCTGCTGATCGGCGACCAGGAGTTCGACAGCCCCAAGACGCTCGCCGCCTTCGCCCTGGGGCTGGTGCTGTTCGTGGTGACCCTCTGCCTGAACGTCATCGCCCTCTACATCGTGCGCCGTTACCGGGAGCAATATGAGTAAGACGCAAGGGCACCCGAGGGCCGGGAAAACCCCGGAAAACAGCCGCACGATCGCCGTCGTGCGGGCGAGCCTCCCCCGGCGCTACCGCAGCGAACGGCGGTTCCGCCTCCTTGGGCTGGCAGCGGTGGTTCTGAGCCTGGGGTTTCTCGCCCTGATGTTCGCAAGCCTCCTCGCCAACGGCGTGAGCGCCTTCCGCCAGACGGAAATCCGGCTGCCGGTCCATTTCGACCCCGAGGTCCTGCACGCCGAGGCGCTCGCCCAGGCCGACTACGGCCAGCTCATCCGCGCGAGCCTGGGGCGGCTCTTCCCCGACGTCGAGGGGCGCCGGGAGCGGCGCGAGCTCGCCGCCCTCGTCAGCAGCGCCGCGGTCTACGATCTCCGCGATCTCGTCATGCGCGATCCCGGCGTGATCGGGCAGACGCGCGAGGTCTGGCTCAAGGCCGGGGCCGACATCGACATGGCGGTCAAGGGCCATTTCCGCCGCGATCTCCCCGAGGCCGAGCGCCGCGTCTCGGACCGCCAATTCGCCTGGCTGGAGCGCCTGGCGGCGGAGGGACGGCTCGAGAAGCGCTTCAACCGCACCTTCTTCACCGCCGGCGACTCGCGCGAGCCCGAGCAGGCCGGGATCTGGGGGGCGGTCAGCGGCTCCTTCTTCACGCTTGCGGTCACGCTGATGCTCTCCTTCCCCATCGGGGTCGCGGCCGCGGTGTATCTCGAGGAGTTCGCGCGCAAGGGCCGGATCACCGACCTGATCGAGGTCAACATCAACAACCTCGCGGCCGTGCCCTCGATCGTCTTCGGCCTGCTGGGGCTGGCCGTGTTTTTGAATTTCCTGCACCTGCCGCGCTCGGCCCCGCTCGTCGGCGGGCTGGTGCTCACGCTCATGACCCTGCCCACGATCATCATCGCCGGCCGCTCGGCGCTGAAGTCCGTCCCGCCCTCGATCCGCGAGGCCGCGCTGGGGGTCGGGGCCTCGCGCATGCAGACGGTTCTGCACCACGTGCTGCCGCTGGCGCTTCCGGGCATGCTGACCGGGACGATCATCGGCATGGCGCGCGCCCTGGGGGAAAGCGCCCCGCTGCTCATGATCGGCATGGTGGCCTTCATCGTGGAAATCCCCAAGGGCTTTACCGACCCGGCGACCGTGCTGCCGGTGCAGATCTACCTCTGGGCGGACAGCCCGGAGCGCGCCTTCGTGGAGCGCACCTCGGCGGCGATTCTCGTCCTGCTGGCGTTCCTGGTGGTGATGAACGCGGGGGCGATCTGGCTGCGCAAGCGCTTCGAGCGGCGTTGGTGAGTCCCTAACCGAATTCAAACCCAAACCCCACAATCGGCTCACGCCGGGCGCTTACGTTGCCCGCAGATCCGACGTCATCGACAGAATCCACATTCTCCCCAATGCAAAAGGAGGGCATTCATGAAGAGGTTAACCGTTGTTTCCCTGGCGTTGGTGTTCTGCCTGGCCGCCGTCATTCCGGCCCGGGCCCAGCAGCGCGATGCGATCAGCATCGTCGGCTCCTCCACCGTCTATCCCTTCGCCACGGTCGTGGCCGAGCGTTTCGGCAAGGCGGGCGGGTTCAAGACCCCCAAGATCGAATCGACCGGGACGGGCGGCGGCTTCAAGCTCTTCTGCGCCGGGGTCGGCGTCCAGCACCCGGACATCTCCAACGCCTCGCGGGCGATCAAGGCCTCCGAGTTCGAGACCTGCCAGAAAAACGGCGTGACCGAGATCGTCGAGGTGAAGATCGGCTTCGACGGGATCGTGCTCGCCAACTCGAAGAAGGCGCCCCCGCTGTCGTTTACGTCGAAGGACATTTTCCTTGCGCTTGCCAAGGAGGTCCCCGACCCCAAGGGGGGTGAGGCGCTGGTGGCCAACCCCTACAAGACCTGGAAAGAGGTCAACCCCGCGCTTCCGGACGTGAAGATCGAGGTCCTCGGCCCGCCGCCCACCTCGGGGACGCGGGATGCCTTTCTTGAGCTCGCCATGGAGCGCGGTGCGCTCGCCTTCGAGTCGCTGAAAAAGCTCTCCAAGGAGGACGCCAAGAAGTTCCAGAAGGTGTTTGCTTCGCTGCGCGAGGACGGCGGTTGGGTGGACGCCGGGGAAAACGACAACCTGATCGTGCAGAAGCTCGTCGCCAACCCGAACGCCGTGGGCATCTTCGGCTTCAGCTTCCTCGACCAGAACACCGACAAGATCCAGGGGGCCAAGGTGGACGGCCATGTCCCCAGCTTCGAAAACATCGCCGACGGGAAGTACCCCCTCTCCCGGCCGCTCTTTTTCTACGTGAAAAAGGCGCACGTCGGCGTGATCCCGGGGATCCAGGAATACCTTGCCGAGTTCACGAGCGAGAAGGCCTGGGGCAAAGACGGCTACCTGAGCGAGAAGGGCCTGATCCCGCTCCCGGAGGCCGAGCGCAAGAAGGTCGCCGAGAACGTGAAAAACCTCGTCGTCCTGAAGGAAGCGAAATAGAGTCCGGAATCCGGGTCCGGGGCGGTTTCCGTGCGCCCGAAGCGCTGCGGAGCCGCCCCGGATTTGCGGTCTTTACGGGGCCGGCGGCATCGGCTACTAGGAAAGGCGGTGTGGCGATGCTCACCCTGACGCGGGTCGAAGAGGCCATGACGAAGGGGGTCGGTTTGGGAACATCACCCGGCGAAGAGCCGGCCAGGGGCCGGCCGGATCGCGAAAGCCGCGAGACCGTGGGCACGGTGACGGTCGAAAACCCGCGCATGGTCTGCCGCGGCGTCAACGTCTTCTACGGCGACAAGCAGGCGATCCGCAACGTCTCGATCGACATCGGCCGCAACGAGGTCCTCGCCATGATCGGCCCCTCGGGGTGCGGCAAGTCGACCTTCATCCGCTGCCTGAACCGCATGAACGACACGATCGAGGGGTGCCGGGTGACGGGCGAGATCCTGCTTGACGGCGTGAACATCTACGACCGCAAGGTCGACGTCGTGCCGCTTCGCGCCCAAGTGGGGATGGTCTTCCAGAAACCCAACCCCTTTCCCAAGTCGGTCTACGAAAACGTGGCCTACGGCCCGCGCATCCACGGCCTGGCGCGCAACCGCGCCGAGCTCGACGAGATCGTCGAGAGGGCCCTGCGCAAGGCGGGCCTGTGGGATGAGGTGAAGGACCGGTTGCACGAGCCCGGGACCGGGCTCTCCGGCGGGCAGCAGCAGCGCCTGTGCATCGCGCGCACGATCGCCGTCAACCCCGAAATCATCCTGATGGACGAGCCCTGTTCGGCCCTCGACCCCATCGCCACCTCGGTCATCGAGGACCTGATCTTCGAGCTGCGGACCCAGTACTCGATCTGCATCGTCACGCACTCGATGCAGCAGGCGGCGCGGGTCTCCCAGCGCACCGCCTACTTCCACCTCGGGGACCTGATCGAGGTGGGCCCGACCGACCGGATCTTCACCAACCCCCGGCACCCGCTCACCCAGGATTACATCACCGGCCGCTTCGGCTGATCGGCAGCCGCCGGGGCCGCCTCGCCGCCCCGGCCGAGCGGCAGCTCGATGCGGAAGCGGCTTCCCTCGCCCACCCGGCTTTCCACGGAGACCCGCCCCCCGTGCGCCTGGGCGATGTGCTTGACGATCGCCAGGCCCAGCCCGGTCCCCCCCTGGCTTCGGCTGCGTGCCTTGTCTGCGCGGTAGAAGCGCTCGAAGAGGCGGGGCAGGTGTTTGCGCTCGATGCCGATGCCGCGGTCCTCGACCTCGATCGCCACGATCCCCCCGGTGGCGCGGCAGCGCACGGCGACGGGTTTGCCGGGGTCGCTGTACTTGATCGCGTTGTCCAGCAGGTTGACCACGGCCTGCTCGAGGAGCACGGGGTCGGCGGCGGTGAACAGGGAGGGGTCGGCCTCCACCGTGATCGGGATCCCCTTTTCCTGGGCCGGGAGGCGACAGATCTGCACCGCGCTTTGCAGCAGCCGCTCCAGACGCACCGGCTCGAGCTTGAGCCCTCCGCGCTCGCCCTCGTTTTCGATCCGTGAGAGCAAAAGCAGGTCGTCCACGATGGCCTTGAGGCGGTCGGCGTGCCGCGCGATGATCTGCAGAAAGCGCGAGGCCTCCGCCGGGTTCTCGAAGCCGTGCTGTTGCAGCGTCTCGACGAACCCCTGGATGGCCGTGAGAGGGGTCTTGATCTCGTGGGAGACGTTGGCCACGAAATCGCGGCGCACCTCCTCGAGGCGCCTGAGGCGGGTGACGTCGCTGAAGACGATGAGGACGCCGATCGCCTCCGTCCCGGCGCCGCGCAGCGGGGTGCTCCGGATGTTCAGGATGCGCTCGCCGTCGCGGTAGACGGTGATGTCCTCTTCCAGCACGGCGGGCGTCGCCAGGGCGCGCAGGATGAACTGCTGGATGGCGTGGTTGCGGACCGCCTCGGGGATGGTTTTCCCGCGCACCCGCTCCGCGTCGAGTTCGAACCAGCGCGCGGCGGCGGGGTTTAGGCTGAGGATGCGCTCCCCGGGGTCGACCGCGATGACCCCTTCCACCATGCTCGAGAGCACGGCCTCGAGCTCGTTTCGCTGGCGCACCACGGTTTGCAGGCGTGCCTCGAGCTCGGCGGCCATGCGGTTGAGGGACTCGGCGAGCCCGCCGAGCTCCTCGGAATCGGGGATGGGGAGACGATGGCCGAGCTCGCCGCGGGCGAGCCGCCGCGCCCCGTCCTTGAGCTCCTCGACCTTGCGGCCGTAGCGGCGGGAGATCAGCAGCGTGACGGCTAGGGCGAGCAGGGCCACGAGGGCCCCGACGGCGAAGAACTCGAGGCGGATCTCCGCCATCTGGGCTTCCATGTGCGAGAGCGGAAAGGCCGCCCGGACGACGCCGAGGCGCCGCCCCTCGGACTCGACGGCCACGGCGGCATAGAGCACGTTCTGGCGCAGGGTGGAGCTGTAGCGCCGGGCGCGGCCGGATCCGGAGGCGAGGGCCGCGGCGATTTCCGGCCGGCCGGCGTGGTTGTCCAGGGTATCCGGGGCCGCCCAGGTGTCGCCGATGACCTTGCCCTCGGGGAGTACGACGCTGAAGCGGGTGTTGGCGTGGCGCCCCAGCCGCTTGCAGACGGCGTCCACGGCCTCGGCCTGCAGTGGATCGAGCAGCGGCTGGATTTCCTGTTCGATCAGCCGGGCGCGGCCGAAGAGGTCGGCGGTGAGCTGCTCTTCGAAGAATCGTTCCAGGCCGCGGGAGAAATGCCATCCCGCCACGGAAAGCGCCCCGAGGGCGATGAAGAGATAGGAGAAAAAGAGGCGCCAGAGGAGTCTGCGGGGCGGCTTCATGGCGCCTCGCGGAAGCGGTACCCCACCCCGCGCACCGTCTCGATGTAGCGGCCGTAGGGGCCGAGCTTCTTCCGCAGGCCCACCACCTGGACATCGACGCTGCGGTCGGTGACGGGGTAGTCGGTCCCGCGCACGGCATCCACGATCTGGGAGCGGGTGAACACCCATCCGGGGCGGCGGGCCAAAAACGTGAGCAGCTGGAACTCGGTGAAGGTGAGGTCGATCGGTTTTCCGCCCGCGAGGACCGAGCGCCGCCCGGGGTGGATCTCGAGATCGTGGATCGTGATCACGCTCTGGTCGTCGACCGCCGCCCGCGAGCGGCGCCGCAAGACGGCCTTGATGCGGGCGAGCAGAACCCGCGGGCTGAACGGCTTGGTGACGTAGTCGTCGGCCCCGAGCTCGAGGCCGGCCACGACGTCGGCGTCCTCGCCCTTGGCCGTCAGCATGACGATCGGAAGGCCCGCGGTGCGGGTTTCGGCCTTCAGGGCACGGGCGACCTCCAGGCCGTCCAGCCCGGGGAGCATGAGGTCCAGGACGAGCAGCGCAAAGGCCCCCTGCCGGACTTTCTTCAGGGCCTCCTCGCCGCTTGCGGCCGTCTCCACGGCGAACCCCTCGCGGGCGAGGTGAAAACGGACCAGTTCGACGATGTCTTCCTCATCGTCGACGACCAGGATGCGCTCTTTGGCCATCGGCTCAACCCCTCCCTGACGGGCCCGGCATGGTCTGCCGAGGCTCCGAAGCGATCATTCTGTTTTCCTTTCGTTGGCCTGAGGCTAGGATCCAGCTAGATTTGGATTGCCCGGCGGGAATTTCCCTTGCCTGCGGCGCCGCGTTTCGGTACTTCGAAAGAAGGTGAACCGGCATCCCCCCCGGTTGCGGTACATGGAGCCTTCCCCCGCGGCGCGCATCCTCATTCTTTCGGCATCGGTCGGCGGCGGGCACCTGCGGGCCGCCGAGGCGGTTGAGCTCGCCCTGCGGGAGCTCGCCCCCGGCTGCGCGATCGAGAACCGCGACGTCCTGAGCCTGGCCAGCAAGGCCTTCCGCCGTCTCTACGGCAAGGGCTACCTCGATTTCGCAAACCGCGCCCCGCATCTTCTCGGCTTCGTCTACGACGTCCTCGACCGTCCCTCCCCCAAAGACCCGGCGGCGGCCGCGCTGCGGGTCGCCCTGGAGAAGCAGAACCTCAAGCCCTTTCTCAAGCTCCTGCAGGCCAAGCCCTGGGACCTCGTGATCAACACCCACTTTCTGCCTGCGGAGATCATCGCCTCGCTGCGACGGCGCGGCAAGACGAGCCTCCCCCAGGTGACGGTGGTGACCGATTTCATGGCCCATCGCCTCTGGGTCCAGGAGCCCTGCGAGCATTACTTCCTTGCCACCTCCGAGTGCGCGGCCTACGTCCGGGCGCTCGGCGTTTCCGCGGAGCGGATCGCGGTCACGGGGATCCCGATCCATCCGGCCTTCGGCCGCCCCGTGCGCCGCGGGCCCTGCCTGCAGGCCCTGGGGTGCCAGGGCGAGCGGCCGATCGTGCTCCTGCTCTCCGGCGGGTTCGGCGTCGGCCCGGTCGAGTCGATTCTCGCATCCGTGCTGGCGATCGCGCGGCCGATCGAGGCGGTCGTGGTCTGCGGCCGCAACGCCCGGCTCGAGCGGCGCCTGGCGGCGCTTGCGCCGCCTTCCCCCCATCGCCTCCGGGTGCTGGGATACACCTCCGAGCTGGACCGCTGGCTTGCGGTCGCCGATCTCGTGATCAGCAAGCCGGGCGGCCTGACCGCTTCCGAGATCCTGGCGCGGGGGACGCCGTTTGCGATCGTCAACCCCATTCCCGGACAGGAAAGCCGCAACGCCGATTATCTGCTGGAAAACGGGGCGGCAGTGAAAATCGGGCCGATCGCCACCCTGACCTGGAAAATCGAACGCCTGCTCGCCGACCCCCCGCGCCTGAGCCGCCTCAAGCGTCAGGCGAAGCGCCTGGCCCGGCCGGAGGCCGCCTTCGAGGTCGCCCGGCGGGTGCTCGCTCTTCTCGGGACGGGGCGGGTCGCGAACGCCCCCGCCGCGCCGGAGGAGCCCCCCGCAAGGGGCTGAGCGCGGCCGTGCGCCTCAGCCATGGGCCGCTTTCAGCGCCTGGTCCAGGTCCGCCAGGATATCGTCGAGGTGCTCGATGCCGACCGAGATGCGCACCATCTCCGGCTCCACCCCCGCGCGGCGCTGCTCCTCCGGGGAGAGCTGCGAGTGGGTCGTCGAGGCCGGGTGGATGACGAGGGTGCGCGCATCGAGGATGTTCGCCAGATGCGAGCAGAGCCGCACCGACTCGATGAAGCGGCGGCCGGCCTCGAGGCCGCCCCGGAGCCCGAACCCGAACACCGCGCTGGGACCCAGGGGGAAATAGCGGCGCGCCCGCTCGTGGTCCGGATGGCTGGGGAGTCCGGCGTAGTTCACCCAGCGGACGAGCGGGTGGGATTCCAGAAAGGCGGCGACGGCGCGCGCGTTTTCGCAGTGGGCGCGCGCCCGCAGCGGCAGCGTCTCCAGCCCCTGGAGGATGAGGAAGCTGTTCATCGGGCTGAGCGCGGCCCCGATGTCGCGCATCAGGCCGGTCCGCAGCTTGACGCAGAAGGCGCTGCAGGGGGTGCCCTCGAGCGAGCAGAGCGCCTCCCAGAAATTCAGCCCATGGTAGCTCGGGTCGGGGGCGGTGATTTCGGGGTACTTGCCCGCCCCGGCCCAGTCGAAGCGGCCGGCCTCGACCACCGCCCCGCCGATGCTGTTGCCGTGGCCGCCGACGATCTTGGTGAGGGAGTAGATCGCCAAATCCGCGCCGTGTTCGAAGGGGTTGAAGATGGGGGGCGGCGAGACGGTGTTGTCGACGACGAAGGGGATGCGCCGCCGGCGGGCGATCGCGGCGAGGGCGGCGAAGTCGTCGACGTTGCAGCGCGGGTTGCCGATGCTCTCGGTGTAGAGCAGGCGCGTGTTTTCGTCGATCGCCGCCTCGACCTCGTCGGGGCGGCCGGTGTCGACGAAGCGGACCTCGATGCCGAAGCGCCGGAGCGTGTTTTCGAAGAGGACGTGGGTCCCGCCGTAGAGGTTCGAGCCCGAGACGAGGTTCTGGCCCGCCCCGGTGATCGCGGCCACGGTGTAGAAGACGGCCGCCATGCCCGAGGCGGTGCAGATCGCGGCCGATCCGCCGTGGATCGCGGCCAGGCGCCGCTCGAGAACATCGGTCGTCGGGTTGCCGATGCGCGTGTAGATGTAGCCGCTCGTGTCGCGCAGGGCGAAGAGGTCGGCGGCGTGGCGCGTGTCGCGGAAGACGAAGCTCGTTGTCTGGTAGATGGGGACGGCGCGGGAGAGCGTCTGGGCGTCGGGGGTGTGCCCGGCGTGCAGGACCAGGGTTTCCAGGTGCGGCGTGGACGCGGCCATGGTGGGCTCCTTGTGTGCGATGTGGGAATGAAAACCCTTATAGGGCGGCCCTTTCCCCTTGACAAGGGGGGTGCGCCGGCGGCTCGTCTTTTCGCCCGGTTTCGTGGTATCGTGCCGCGGCCGTCAGGGATGCACCCGGACCGGTTCCAGGGGAGCCTATGAACATCCTGGATCTTCCGATTTTCAACCTCTTTCGGTCCCTCCGGTCGAGCCCCCGCCGGGAGGTGATGGCCCGCTTCGCCGTCCGCTACGACAATTTCAAGCTCCTGCTCGAATCGAACACCGAGCTGCTCAAGATCATCGCCGACATCGAGGACAAACTGCGCGGCAAGGCCCCCTTCGGCTTCCCCTACATCGAGGCCCAGACGCTCCGAACCTTCTTCCATTGCGGCCGCATGATCGATTGCATCGAGAAGATGTCCGGCCGGCCCTATCCCCACCTGCGGTGCGCGCTCGAGGCGATCCAGAACGCCGTCAAGGGGGAGGCCGAGGAGAACCGCGCCGTGCCGGCCGTCAGCCGCGAATTCGTCCTGCGCTATGCGGACATCCCCTCGCGGGAATTCGCCCCCGCCGTGGGGGAAAAGAACGCCAACCTCGCCGAGATCCGCAACCGCGTCCGGCTCTCCGTGCCGCGGGGGTTTGCCGTGACCACGGCCGCCTTCGAGCATTTTATGGCCGCCAACCGGCTCGAGGAAGTCGTCCGCCGCCTCAAGGCCAAGGTCGACATCATCGAGACCGAAACCATCCTCCAGGTGAGCGAGCAGATCCAGATGCTGATCGCCGAGGCCGAGGTGCCGCCCAGTCTGGGGCGGGCGATCCTCGAAGCCTTCGACGAGCTTGAGGCCTCAGCCCCGCCCTCCCGCCGTCCGCTGTGCATTTCCATGCGCAGCAGCGCCATCGGCGAGGACGCGACCCTCTCCTTTGCCGGCCAGTACCTCACGGTGCTGAACGTGCCCCGGGAACGGGTGCTCGCCGAATACAAGAACGTCGTGGCCAGCCTCTTTTCCCCCCGGGCGATCGCCTACCGGCTGCACATGGGCATTCCCTTCCACGAGGCCGCGATGGCGGTCGCCTGCCTGGAGATGATCCCGGCGCGGGCGAGCGGCGTGCTCTACACCCGCCACCCGGTGAACCCCTTCGACGACCGCATCCTCATCCAGGCCGTCCGCGGCCTGGGGCCCTACGCGGTGGAGGGCATCGTCCCTCCGGACCACTACGTCTTTGAGAAATCCGATCCCCCGCGGCTGGTCGAGAAACGCCCCGGCGACCAGGCGGTCCGGCTCATCCCCCTTCCCGGCGGGTCCGTCGCCGAGCAGGAAGTCCCCGCGGAGGAACGCCGCCTTCCCAGCCTGAGCGACGGCCAAGCCGCCGAGCTCGCGGCGGCCGCACGAAGGCTGGAGGCGCACTTCCAGGCTCCCCAGGACGTCGAGTGGGCGCTCGACGAGGAGGGGCGGGTCGTGATCCTGCAGACCCGGCCGCTCCGCATCGAGGGCTGCGAAGCCGGCCGCGATTGCCCCATCCCCGAGGCCCCGCCCGGTGCCGTGACCCTCCTCGAAGGGGCCGAGATCGCCTGCATCGGCGTGGGCTGCGGGCCCGCCGTGCACGTGCGGACGGAACGGGACCTCGCCGACTTTCCGGAGGGCGCCGTCCTCGTCGCCGTGCACCCCTCGCCGCAGTATGTCATCGCCATGAACAAGGCGCGGGCCATCGTGACCGACACCGGCGGCGTCGTCTGCCACATGGCGTCGCTCGCCCGCGAATACTTGGTGCCCACCCTGCTCAACGCCCGGCGGGCGACGGAGGCGATCCCCCCCGGCGCGGAGGTGACCGTCGACGCTTACCACGGCCGGGTCTACCTGGGCCGCGTTCCGGAAATCCTCGAGGCGGCGGTGCAGCGGGGGGGTGTTTTCACCCGTGGGCCCGCCTATCAGGCCCTGCGGCGGCGCGCGGACCGGATCGTGCCCCTCCACCTGACCGATCCCAAGTCGCCGCAGTTCAGCGAGGAACACTGCCGCACCATTCACGATATCATGCGCTTCGTCCACGAGACCGCCTACGCGGTGGTCTTCCAGCTCGGCGATCTGGTGACCGACCGCAGCCGCATCTCCGTGCGGCTCAAGGCCCCGGTGCCGCTCGATCTCTACGTGATCGACCTCTTCGGCGGGCTCTCCGTGGATGCGACCCGGGCATCCGTTGTCACCCCGGAGCAGGTCCTCTCCGTCCCCTTCCGCGCCCTGCTGCGGGGGATGCTGCACCCCGCTCTCTCCTCGCCACACCCCCGGCCGGTCAACCTGAGCGGGTTCATGTCCGTTTTAAGCGAGCAGATGACCTCCCAGCCGGGGGTGGGCAACGAGCGCTTCGGCGACCGCAGCTACGCCATCATTTCCGACAAATACCTCAACTTCAGCTCCCGGGTGGGCTACCACTACAGCGTGCTCGACAGCTACTGCGGCAAAACGCCGGCCAAGAACTACATCCATTTCCAGTTCAAGGGCGGGGCGGCGGACGACGTGCGCCGGGCGCGCCGCGCGCGCATGATCGAGCAGGTTCTCGCCCACCACGGCTTTCTCGTGGACACGCAGGGCGACAATGTCCGGGCGCGGCTGGACAAGCAGCCGGAGCCCGAGATCGAGGCGATGCTCACCATGCTGGGCAGCCTGCTCCTCTTCACCCGCCAGATGGACATGATCATGCACACGGACGAGCATGTCCGGCAGCTGACGCGCTGTTTCCTGGAAGGCAATTACCGGCTGGACCCGGAAGGGGGTGGGTCGGGGAGCTGTTCCCTGGCGCCCGCCCCGCAGGGAAACGAAGGCGATCGCGGGCGTTAGCGCGGCAGAAGGACCCGGCATCCCATGCGGACGGCGCTGTCGGCCGGGGCGACCCCTTCGGCGTCGGTCTCCGAGCAGGAGCGAATCTCGATTTCGCCCACGCGGAGGCCTTCCTCGTTCAGGACCGCGAGGCGGTCCCCGGGCCGGATGCCCTGGAGCCTTCCGGCATGGAAGATGACGCTCAAGCCCTGGGGGGTTTTTTTGACCATGTAGATCGGGGTGGAGGCTTCGCGGTCCATGGCGCCCTTCCGGCCCGCAGGGGGCGTTTTCAGGCCGGGTCGCGGCGGTCCCCGGTGCGGTGGAGGAGCAGGCGCTTTCCCAGTCCGGCGAGCAGGAGCGTGGGCGCCAGGAGCCCGAAAAAGACCTTGAGAAACACGGTCGTGAACCGCTCCGGCGGGCAGGCGGCGGCGAAGGCCATCGCCACGCAGAGCTCGACCAGGACCGCGGCGTTCACCCCGAAAGCGAAAACCAGATGCATGGGCGCCTCCAGGCGCTCCTGCGGCCGGCCGGGGATGGGGGCCGGCCGCAGGAGCTTTGGGTCACTTCTTGAAGATGTCGGTCTGGGTGATGTTCATGAAGCGCAGCGCCTTGCCCTCTTCCTTGTAGTAGATCCGCACCTCGTCCCCCGCCGTCCAAGTCGACTCGGGCCATTCCAGGTACTCTTCCGGCACCGCGATCGTTTCGAGAATTTTCTGGCGTGCCGAGTAGAGGGTGATCGTCTTTTTGGCCTTGTCGACGACCGGGAACCTTTGGTTCTTCACCAAGGGGTTGTCGCGGTCGATGCCGGTTTTCTTCTCGATCGGCTTGAAGTCGATCCAGAGGAAGGTTTTGGTCTTGGGGTTGTAGATTTTGATCTGGTTTTTCTCGGCGTCGAGTTTCAGCCGCCCCCCGGCCAGCGGCAGCGGCCCCGTCTCGGCCGGGTCTTCGGGCAGGGCGTAGGTGAGCGGCGGAAGATAGGAATAATCCGGGTTGAGCGAGTCGTTTTTCACATCCCGTATGATGGTGACGAGTCTTTTGGCGGCATCGAATTCGACCACCCGGCCCTGATCGACCTTCCCCCCCTCGCCACATCCGAGGACGAGGCTCACGGGCAGAACGAAAAGCAGCGGCAACCACATGCGTTTCTTCGACATATCCCCTCCTTGGCGGACGACCTATCCCGCGGTCAGGCCGTTTTGCCCTTTTTCATGGCCACTTCCCGCGCAGCCCCCTGGACCATCTTCACCGTGATGTAGGCCGACATCGCGGCCACGAGCCCCAGGATGAGGATGGTCGCGCTCACGTCGCAGATCGTGTAGAGCGGCGGGTAGTAGGTCGGGATCAGCTTGAGCAGAACGGAGATGAAGCAGCCGATGACGGCCAGGCCGAAGACGATGCGGATGCCGTAGCCCTTGATGTACTTGGTCGCCACCGAGCCGACCTGGGCCCCGACCGCCGCGCCGACCAGCATGATGATCGCCGCCACAAGCTCGGTACGGCCCTTGTAGGTATAGGAGGCCGCGCCGTAGAGGCCGGAGATCATGACCTCGAAGAGATCGGTCCCGACGGCGACATGGGTGGGGCAGCCGACGAGGTAGATCAGGGCCGGCATGCGGATCAGCCCGCCGCCGATCCCCAGAATGCCGGCCAGCCAGCCGGTGAAGAAGGAGACCAGGATCGGCAGCCAGGCCGAGCAGGTGATCCCCGCTTGCTTGAAAGTCACCATCGGGGGGATCTTGATCCGGTGCAGGGTCTTGTGCCACTCGAGGCCGGTGGCGAGCTTGTCCACCTCTTTCCCGGCCGCGAGGGCTTCCCGTTCCTTGCGGCGCCGCTTGGCGACGTCGGCGAAGACCATCCAGGCGATCAGGGCGAGCAGCATGAGGTACATCCAGCGCACCACCGGGCCGACGATGCCGATGCGCTCGAGCCACATGATCATCTGCGCCCCCACCTCAAAGCCCACCACGGTTCCCACCAGCATGATGAACCCCAGCTTGTAGTCCACGTTGCCGAATTTGCCGTGGCGCAAGGTGGAGATGAGCGATTTGCCCGCCATGTGGGCGATGTCGGTCCCGATGGCGAAGGCCATCGGAAACCCCAGGATGTTCAGGCCGGGGGTCACCATCCAGGCCCCGCCCATGCCGAAGAAGCCGCCGATCACCCCCACACCGACGCCCAAAATGATGAGCCCGGGCCAGAAGATCTTAACGCCCGCGATGGGCATGAGAATGTACAACCAGTCCATGGGCAATCTCCTTTCGTTCGCCGCGCCCCAGGGCGGTTTCCGGGGGCGCGGTTTTCTTCAGTGCTCGGCCAGGTCGCGCGAGGAGAGATCGATGCCCACGAAGTGCATCGCCAGGTCGGCCAGCAGCCCGAAAATGACACCGATCACGGGAATGATGATGATGGTCAGGAGGGTAAAGTAAACGTGGCTTTCGTTGTAGAGGTTGGCCCACCAGGCCATGATGCCGGTGAGCTTGCGCGAATCGGCGACAATCACGATTGGCTCCCCTCCACCGCCGGCGGCGAGCGCGGCCTGGGTGGATAGGTTGAACACGGCGCAGGCGATCCAGATCCGCTTCATGAGCTGCATGCCTTATTCCTCCTTTCAGGTCAGGCAGATGGGGTTTTGCAACCCAAAAATCGTCGTTCTATGCCAAGCAAAGCCCGTGCCCAGGATCTGGCAATCGTGTAAAAATTGATTTCACTTGCTTTTTTTTGTGTTATGCAGGATGATGAAACCTCCTTGCCGTAAAAGCTGTCCTTTTTGCCTGTTCGGGGGCATGTTTTGCCATGCGCTGGCTCAAAGGCGAAACCCCTGATTCGAGCTTTGAAAGGCTGCGCAACGCAATCCTGACGAGCAGCTTGAAGACCCGCTTGCTGCTCGGTCTCATCCCGCCGGTGATCCTGCTCATGGTTGTCACCGGCTATTTTACCTACTTGATTTCCAGGCAGTTCATCAACCAGGCGCTGGAGCGCTCGGCGATCCTGGAAACCCTCTTGTTGCGCAACGAACTGGAGCACCTGCTCGACCGGTATCGCGAAGATCTCTTTGATTTCGCAGCTAAACCTCTTCAGGCGGAAGGGTTGCGGCTTTATTTGGAAAAAGCGGTGGAACGAGGCGGCGACGATCTTTGCGGGATTGCCTATCTATCGCGCAAAACGCCGGGTCATCTGGTGTATCTGGCCAAAGAAAAGATGATCCTGCCGGCGGAAGCCGAAGCCATTAAGCCAAGCCTGCTTTCGTTCTTTGAGAGCCTCAAAAATCTGGAGCCGGGGCAAGTCTCCTTTTCATCGCTCTCCGAAATGGAGTTTCCGTTTCCCGAGCCCGAAAACCGCAACCAGCGCCTCACGCGCCAGGTTTTTTGGATGGCGACCCCGGCGCAGAGAAGCCCGGATGACGATCGGGGCTACCTTCTTCTCCTGCTAGACGCGCGCCGCCTGAGGGACCTGCTCGCGCGGCACAATGAGTTGGATTCACCGGCCAGAGGCTTCCCACGGACGCGGGAAGCCCGCTTTTTCTATTATTTCGACGCCGAGGGGTGGGTTCTCTTCGATTCGGAGCCGCCGGAAAAGCCCCCGGCCGAACTCACCACCCATCAGGTCCGCGCCGGCTTCAGCGGCACCCTCGGCAGAAAGGGCCAACCCTTCGCCTTCCGCCCGGATTCCACGGTCGCGACCTACTGGACCATGGTGGAAGACGTGCTGCGGGGCAAGCACGGGGTCATCGGTCTTCCGCCGCCGCCTTCCGGCGCCATCGGCGGGAGCCATTTTCTCGCCTATGCGCCGGTTCGCTTCCGCAGCAGCCAGGCTCTGGCGCCGCAGCCGATCGGCGGCCTAGCCTTCCGGGACGTGAGCCGCCTTTCCGCGGCCGCGGGATACCGGCATATCGACCTCATGCTCACGATTACGGCCGTTTCCGCCCTCCTCGTGGGGGTGCTGATCTACCTGATCGGCCGCATCCTCACCCGGCCGATCCTGCGCCTGGCCGAGGCCGTCAAGGCGCTTCACGAGGGCCTGCGGCCCATCCGGCTTCCCTACCGCGGCAAGGAAATCGTGACCCTGCAGGAGGCGATCAACCGGCTGGTCGCGGACCTGCAAAGGCACCTCGAGGAACTCCAGCGCAAAGACCGCGCCCTTCGCGACGCCGGCTTAAAAAAGGAGGCCCCGCTGGAGCACCTCCCCACGGGTGCCGCCACCGATCCGGTGGCAGCGATCGTGGGCCGCGGGGAGCGTGTGGAACGACTCAAGGCCGAAATCGTGAAGGCCTCCCAGGTCGACTACGACGTGCTCATCGTGGGCGAGACCGGGTCGGGGAAACAGCTGGCGGCGGAAGCGATCCATCTCCTGAGCGCCCGCGCCGCCGCGTCCTTCGTCTCGATCAACTGCGGGGCGCTGGATGAGAATCTCCTCCTCGACACCCTCTTCGGGCACGTGCGCGGGGCCTTCACCGAGGCCAAGACCGACCGCAAAGGGGCCTTCCTCGAGGCCGACGGCGGGACCCTCTTTCTGGACGAGGTCCAGGTCGCCTCGCCGCGCGTGCAGCAGGCGCTGCTGCGCGCCCTCGCGGAGCGCAAGATCAAGCCGCTCGGAAGCGACCGCGAGATCGCGGTGAACGTGCGCTTGATCGCGGCGAGCAACGCCGATCTTGAGGAGCTCATCCGCCGGGGGGAGTTCCGCGAAGACCTCTATTTCCGGCTGAAGGTGATCACCCTGCACACCGTTCCCCTGCGGGAGCAGAGAGAAAACATCCCACTCCTGGTCCGGCATTTTCTCGATCGCGAGGAGCGGCGCACCGGGCGCGCGGGCCTCGGCCTGAGCCGGGGGGCGCTCGCCAAGCTGCTCCGCCACGACTGGCCGGGAAACGTCCGCGAGCTGCAGAACTGCCTGATGCGCGCGGCGGTGATGGCGGAAGGGCCGCTCATTCAGGCCGAGGACCTTCAGCTCCCGAGCGAGGGCGGGGAGGAGGAGGCCGGCGAACCCGCGCCGGAAGCCCATCGTTCCGCCCCCCCCGCCTCCGCGCCGGAAGGGCTCAACCCGCGCCAGCTCCGCGCCTGGCCGGCCATCCTGGCCGAGGGGCGCATCACGCGCAGCCGCTACCAGGAACTCGTCGGCGGGGGTCTTCCCGTGCGCACGGCGATTTACGACCTGCAGGATCTGGTCGCCCGGGGCCTGCTCCGCAAGGCGGGCAAGGGCCCCGCCACCCACTACCTGCCGCTTCCACCGCCGCGGCGCTGACCTCCCCCCGGGAAGCTCAGGCTCCCTCGAGGCCGTAGGCCCGCATGCGCTGCCGGCCGACGAGCCCCGCGATCACGACCAGCGAGGTCGAGATGAGGATCATGACGATCCCCAGGGCCGCAAGCCGGCCCCACAGGCCGTCCTCGGAAAAGCGCAGAATCTGCACGGCGAGCACCTCGGTCCCCGGGCGGGAGAGCACGACGGAAAGCGAAAGCTCGCGCACGAACATCGTGGCCATGAGGATCCAGCCGGAGACGACCCCGGGGACGAGCAGGGGCAGGACGATGCGGCGCAGGGTGGTGAGCCGTCCCGCACCGCAGACGCGCGAGGATTCTTCGAGGTGGCCGTGGATCTGGACGAGCGCGCTCGTGAGCGGCCGGATGCCGTAGGGCAGGTAGGCGGCGATGTAGCCGAAGAGCAGCGCCCAGAGCGTGCCGTAGAGCGGCGTGAAGACGAAGAACCACAGGAAGCCCACGCCGATCACGATCCCGGGGAAGGAAAAGGAAAGAAAGCTTAAGGACTCAAGGAGGCCCGAGGCGGTGGAGCGCACGCGCACGATCACCCAGGAGACGAAGAACGACAGGATCATCCCCATGGCGGCGCCGCCGACGCCGAGGAGGAGGCTGTTGCGCAGGGCGAGGATCGAGATCGGGTCTGCAAGGACCTGGCGCCAGTTCTTGAGGCTCATGAGCGCAAAGGCCTTCGCCCCCGGGACCATGGAGTAGGGCAGAAGCGAGACGTAGCCCAACACGAGCACCGGCAGCGCGATCAGGACGAAGGAGAGCAACCCCACCGCGAGAGAAAGGGGGAGTTTCGCACCCTGGAGCTCGAGGATCGCCGGCCGGAACCCGCGGCTGGAGACGGTGACGAAACGCTCGGCCGAGGCCGTCAGGCGGCGGTAGAGGACGACCAGGACGATCGAGGCGGCGAGCGCGCTCGTCCCCACGGCGGCGGCTTGACCGTAGTCTGGGGAAAAGCCGGTCGCGATCAGGCGGTAGATGTGGGAGGCGAGGACGTAGATCCGGCCCGGGATGCCGATCACCGAGGGCACGGCGAAGGAAGCGAGGCTGCGCACGATGACCAGGATGAAGGCGGAGAGGATCGCGGGCCGCAGAACGGGAAGGGTCACCCGGAGCAGGGTGCGCCGGGTCGAGGCGCCGCAGACGCGCGAGGACTCCTCGAGCGTCGCGTCGAAGGCCGAGAGCGCCGGGGCGAGCACGAGGTAGGCGATGGGCAGATCGAGCAGGGCCTCGACAAGGATCATTCCCGGCAGGGTGTAGATGTTGACGGGGGAGGAGGCAAGCCCCAGCACCTCCCGGAGCAGCAGGTTGAGCAGCCCGTTGGAGGGGTTGAGGAGCAGCACCCAGCTCACGCAGAAGAGGATGTGGGGGACCATCATGGGCACGAGCGAGAGGAAGCGGAAGAGAAACTTGCCCGGGATGTTCGTGCGCGTGTTGAGGTAGGCGAGAAAGAGGGCGAGCGCCGTGCACACGGCTGCCGAACCCACGGTGAAGACGAAGGTGTTGTAGAGAATGACGCCGAAGCCCGGATCGCCGTAGGCTTCGCGGTATTTGGAGAGGGTCAGGCGGCCGAACGCGCCCAGGCCCTCGGAGAGGCTGCCGAGCAAAAGCAGCAGGACGGGGCAAACCGTGAGAAAGCCGACGAGGACGACGAGGCCGCCGGTCAGGGCGCGGCTGCCGTCGGCGTGCGCGGGCGATCGGACGGGGCCTCTCATGGGGTGAGCAACAGGGCGTGCCGCGGCGCGAAGCCGAGTTCAACTTCACCGCCCTCGGCGAGCTCGCCTTCGGCCGGGAGTTCCACGAGCAAGCGTCGGCCGCCGACGCGGATTTCCCCTTCGCAGCTTTCCCCGACGAAGAGCAGGCTTTCGACCGTCCCCCGCAGGCGATTCGCGTCGGCCTCCTCCGGCGGCGGGGGGACACGGATGTTCTCGGGCCGGATGCACACCGTGACCGGGGAGCCGGTCGCAAGGCCTTCCCGGGCGGCGCAACGCAGCACCCCGACTTCGGAATCCACGACCGCAAGGTCCCCCGCCAGGGCGCGGAGCCGCCCCTCAAGCAGGTTTGCGCGGCCGACGAAATCGGCCACGAAGCGGCGGCCGGAGCGGAAGTAGATCTGCCGCGGGGAGCCCACCTCGAGGATCCGGCCGTCGTTCATGACGGCGATGCGGTCGGAGAGGGAGAGGGCTTCGGTGCGGTCGTGGGTCACGTAAACGGCGGTGATGTGGAGTCGCGAGAGAAAGGCACGCAGCTCTTTGCGGGTTTCCTCGCGCAGCTTGGCGTCGAGGTTGGAGAGAGGCTCGTCGAAGAGGATCACCCGCGGCTCGGCGACCAGCGCCCGGGCCAGGGCGACGCGCTGCTGCTGCCCGCCGGAGAGCCGGGTCGCCGGACGGGATTCAAGGCCCGCGAGCTGGACGAACTCGAGCACGCGGCGCACCCGCTCGCGGATCTCCATGCGGGGCAGCTTCCGCGTCTCAAGCGGGTAGGCGACGTTCTGGAAGACGTTCATGTGCGGCCAGATGGCGTAGGTCTGAAAGACCATGCCGAGGCCGCGCTTTTCCGGGGGGACGAAGATGCCCCGGGCGCTCGAGAAAACGGTTTCCCCGCCGATCGCGATCTCACCGGCATCGGGCACCTCCAGGCCGACGATGCAGCGCAGAAGCGTGGTCTTGCCGCAGCCGCTCGGCCCGAGCAGGGTGAAGATGCTCCGGGCCGGGATGTCGAGGTCCACACCGTCGAGCGCCCGGATGACCTTCCCGTGGGCCGGGAACATCCGGCGTAGGCCCTGGATGCGGATCTCCACGGTCGACCCCCCCGGCGGCGGTCAGGGCGTGTTGAAGAGTTTCTTGAATTCCGCCCCCCAGCGGCGGATCTCCTCGTCGGGCAGCTCGCGGATCGCCTCGACGCGCGCCGTTTGGATGCCCGCGATCGGCGGGAAGATGCCCGGGTGCAGCACGTATTCGCCCACCTTTTCGGCGAGGATCGTCATCGCCTCGCGGGAAAGCCAGTACTCGGCGAAGAGACGGGCCGCGTTCGGCCGGGGAGCGGCGGCGGCGATCGCCATGGCGCGGGGGGTGCCGAAGAGCGGCTGCTCGACCCGCGCCCAGTCCAGGGGGGCGGGGGCTTTGGTCACGATGTACTTGGGCATCGAGATCGCGATCCATTTTTCGCCGCTTTCGATCGGCGCCGGCGTGGGCCCGAAGGAAGCGACGAACATCGGCCGGTTGGCGGCGAGGCCCTTGAGAAAGCGCCGCCAGGCCTCCTCGTCCGGGAACGCCTTTTCCTTCAACCCGACGAGCCAGGAGATGGTCGTGGCGTGCGAGGAGGGATCGGCCATGACGATTTTGTCCTTCCACTTCGGGTCGGCGAGGTCCTCGTAGCGCCGGGGCACGTCGGCGGGCTTGACGAGATCCTTGTTGTAGATCGGGGCGACGTATTCGATCCCGAAGGTGAAGATGCAATCGTCCCGCTGCGCCCACGCGGGGTAGGCCTTCAGGGCGGCGGGGCGGTGGGCGGCGAGCACCCCCTTTTCCTTGAGGAGCTCGAGAATGGGCAGCGGCGCCTGCAGCACGTCGGCGGCAAGCTTCCTCGCCTGGTGCTCGGTCAGGACGGTGGAGACGAACTTGGAGGTCGAAAGTCGGGTGTACTCGGCCTTGACGCCGGTGGCTGCGGCGAAGGCCTCGAGGATGGGCTCGACCGCGGTGATGTTGGCGTAGAAGGCCGCTTTCTTCTCAGCCCGGGCCTTCTCGACCAGGGAGGGGTCGGCGGCGAAAGCGGCGGTGGCGGCCGCGAGCCCGCAGAGCAGCAGGGCGATCGCGTTCATGGGCTTTTCCTCCTTTCGCAGGCCTGCGCGGAGCGGATTCTCCGGGATGATAGCACGTTACGCCGCCGCGGCAAAGAGCCGCTGCGCTCAGGGCGCGGGAGCCGGGCAGGGGGGGCCGGGCCGCGGCAGGGCGCGGCCGGCGATCAGGGCGGCGGCGAGGTAGAACAGGGCGATGGCCCCGAAGACGGCCCGGTAGCCGAGGAAGAGGCCGATCGTGACGCCGACCATCGGGGCGAGGGCGCGGGCGGCGGCGTTCACCGAGTTGTCCAGGCCGTAGACCGCACCCTCCTCCCCGCAGTCCGTGTAGCGCGCCAGCAGGGCGCTCACGCCGGTGACGATGCCGCCGTGCGCGATGCCGGCGAAGAGATGCAGCATCAGAAAGCCGGCGCGGTCCCGGGTGGCGACCTGCAGCAGGAAGGCGGCACCGCCCATGAGCGCGCAGCCGAAGACGAGGGGGCGGTGGCCGAGGCGGTCGCCGAGGCGGCCGAAGAACACCGCGGCGGCCGCGGCCGCGGCCGAGGAGGCCCCGATGACCAGCCCCGTGTAGCGGTTCACGCCGGCGGGGTCGGCGAGCAGCTCGAAGGCGTAGAGCGACAGGATGGGGATGAACGCCATGCGGCACAGCGAGTCGATGAACCGCAGAAGATAGCAGGGGACGACTCCGGAGGCGCCGAGGACGTGCCGCCACTCGCTGCGGAAGCCGGAGTGGGGCCGGCGCGCGCCCTCCCCTGCCGCGCGCGGCTCGCGAACCGCGAAGGCGACGATGACGCCGGCCAGGGCGAGCAGGGCGCTTGTGACGTAGAAGGCCGCCGCGTAGCCGAAGGCGTCGGCCACGGCGCCGCCGATCACGGGGCCGACGCCGACCCCCGCGGCCAGCCCGACCTGGAGCAGCCCCATGGCCCAGCCCGAGCGTTTGCGGGGGGCGGCCGCGGCGACGAGGGCGTTCGCCGCGGCGATCGTGCCGGTGACCGCCCCCTGGAGGGTCCGCAGCACGACGAGCTCCTCGGCCGAGCGCACGAAGGCCATCAGGCCGAGAAGCAGCGCGCCGCCGAACATGGCGCGCTCCACCATGAGCTTCTTGCCCCAGCGGTCGGCGAGCGCTCCCCAGAACGGCGAGGCGACGGCCATGGAGAGGGCCTGGCCGGAGAAGACAAGCCCCGCGAGGATTTCGGTGTCCGTCCCCGTGACCGAGCCGAGGGATTTGACGTAGAGCGGGAGAAACGGAAACACGCTCGAAAAACCGATCGAGGAGATCACCTGGCAGAACACCATCACGGCGAGCGTTCGTTTCCAGGAGGGATCCGGCGCGATCGGCGGCTCAGGGGTCATCGGCAGCGGGGTCCGCGGAGCGGCGCGGCAGCCCGCGGGGCAAGAGGCCCCGGCCGGCTAGCGGTGTTTGCGCACAAAGGGGAAGACATCCGTCAGGCCCAGCAGATCGGTCAGCAGGAGGACCAGGAACACGATCAGGATCGCCGTGACCAGCACCCCGACGGCGCCGGACCCGGCGGGCAGCGCATCGATCCGGCGGGCGATCTCCCGGGCCTCGGTGTCGGAGAGGGCGGCCACACGGGCCTTAGCTTCCGCGGGGTCGATCCCCTGCGCGCGGAGGCGGGCCTGCACCTCCTCCCGGGCGAGCAGGCTGCGGATCTTTGCGCGCGCCGCTTCGCCAGACCCCTCCTGGGGCAGCAGCTCGCCGGTGGGGATGAGGGCGGCGGACACGGGCCCCACAGGAAGGACCGTAAAGAGCATCCAGGAAGCCATGAAGAAGGCCAGCGGTCGGATCAGGGATCGGCCTCGGGGCATGGTTCGTTTTCCTCCTTGGGGGGGAATCGGGATCTATGGTAAGGAAAGTCTATCGCGGGCGGCCCCCGCCTTGCAACCCGCGTGGCGGGTCGGCCTGCGTTCGAGGACGGCATGGACACGGCCATCGGCTTCCGCGAAGCGCTCTCCATGACGCTGGCGCATGCGACCCCCCTGACGGCGGAGGAGCTGCCGCTCGAGGCGGCGCTCGGCCGCACGCTGGCGGGGGAGATCCTTGCCCGCGTGGACTGCCCGCTCCATGCGACCTCGCGCCGCGACGGCTATGCGGTGGTCTCCGAAGACCTCCGACACGCCGCCCCGGACAACCCGGTCACGCTGCAGGTCACGGGCCGCTCGGGCGCCGGGGATGCACTCGCGGGCCGCATCGGCCGCGGCCAGGCCCACCGCGTCACCACGGGCGCCCCCCTGCCGCAAGGGGCGGATGCGGTGCTCTCCGAAGAGTACGCCGCCCTCGAGGGCGGAAGTCTCCATTGCCGCAACACGGCCGAGCCCGGAAGGAACATTCTGCTGCAGGGGGCCGACATCCGGGCCGGCGAGCGCGTTGCCTCCCCCGGGGCCCGGCTGGGGCCCGCC
Organism: Desulfatibacillum sp.; assembly: GCA_020725555.1. Taxonomy (GTDB): domain Bacteria; phylum Desulfobacterota; class Desulfobacteria; order Desulfobacterales; family SpSt-501; genus SpSt-501. The sequence goes on along the minus strand of DYEU01000032.1, from coordinate 246,255 downwards.
CTGCTCGCCCTGATCGCCGCCTCCGGCCATGCGCAGGTGCGCGTCGTGGGCAATCCCCGCGTCTCCGTGATCGCCGCCGGCAGCGAGCTTGTCCTCCCCGGAGAGCCGCTCGGGCCGGGAAAGCTCTACGCGAGCAACCTGGTCCAGATCTCGGCCTGGCTGGCCCGCTTCGGCATCCCCTGCGAGGCCGGGGTCGTTGCCGACCGGCGCGGGGAGATCGCCCGGGCGCTCGAGCGGGCGCTTTCCCGCTGCGATGCCCTGATCACCTGCGGCGGGGCCTGGGGAAGCGAAAAGGACCTCACCTGGAACGCGGCCCTCGACCTGGGGCTCAAGGGGATTTACCGCCGCGTGCGGATGAGCCCGGGGAAGCCGGTCGGCTTCGGCCTCCTTGCGGGAAAGCCGCTTTTCCTTTTGCCCGGCGGCCCCTCGGCCAACGAGACGGCGTTCCTGATGCTCGCCCTGCCGGCCCTGTTGCGCATGCGCGGGGAGGGGCCGCCGGCCTTCCCCCGGATCGGGGCCCGTCTCGCCGAGGCCGTGCGCGGGGAGCGCGGCTGGACCCGCGTTGTGCCCGTCAGGCTCGCGGCCGGCCCCGATCCGCCCGAGGCGTTTCCCCTCCGCGGGGGCAGCGTGCTGCGCTCGCTCGCCGACAAGCAGGCGCTCGTCGTGTTGCCGGAGGAGCGGGAGTCTTTCGCCGCCGGGGAGCCGGTCACCATCGAACTGCTGGAGGTGCCCCGGTTCCATGGGCGATGAACGGGATCGGCCGGAGGACGAGACGATCTGTTTCTGCTTCGGGCACACGCGGGAGCGGATCGTCCGGGATTTCCTGGAACACGGGCGCTCGCGGATCCTTGAGGAGATCCTCGCCGCCAAGCGCCTCGGGGCCTGCCGTTGCGCCGCGGCGAACCCCCGGGGGACGTGATGCCTGCCCGACGTCCGCCGGGTGCTGGACGCGTGCCGCAACGGGAACAGTGGGGGATAGGGCCTCAGGCGGCAAGCCCCTTGCGGGAGAGAAGCGGCCGCGGGTCGATGAGGTGGCGCGAAAACCAGTCGCGCCGGGCGGAGCCGAAGGCGAGCGCGATCAGCTCCGAAAAATGGAAGATCGGGATCGGGGCCTTGAGCGTGCAGCGCACCTCGAGGTTCATATGGCACATGGCGCAGGCCGTGACGACGCACTCGGCCCCGCTGTCCGCCGCGTTTTGCAGGATCGCGTTCACCTTCGGGGTGACGATGTCCGGCCGGGCGACGGTGAGAAAGGTCCCGCAGCACTGGGTCGAAGAGGCCCAGAGAACGGAGCGCATGCCGAGGTCGCCGAGCACCCGTTCCATGACCCCGTGGTGGTCGGTGCTCGGCCGCAGCGCCGCCGGCCGGTTGAGCATGCAGCCGTAGTAGGGGGCGAAGGTGAGATCGAGCGGGACGACATCCCCGTTTCCGATGCGGGATCGCCAGTCGATCTCCACCATCAGCCCGAAGAAGTGCCGCACGTGGAGGTCGGGGTCGTAGGGACGGCCCCAGAGCGTCTCGTATCGGCCGCGGGCCCCGGCGTCGTGTCGCAGGAGGTGCTGGGCGTGTTTGAGGCGCAGCGTGCAGCTCGGGCAGGCCGTGACCAGGGGCCTTCCGGCGGGGGCGAGGGCGAGGTTGCGGCAGGCGAGGTCGAAGGCGATCCGGTGGTCGATGCTGTGGGCCGAGGAGCTGCCGCAGCAGTTCCAGTCCGGGATCTCGACGAGCCGGATGCCCAAGCGGGCGCAGGACTCGATCAACGACTGGTTGTTCTCCTTCGCCGTGGTGGCCAGCGAGCAACCCGGGAAGTAGGAGACTTCGATCGGCGCGGCGCGGCCGGCGGCGGTCATGGGCGGAACACCTTCTGGATCTCCGCGATCTGCTCGATGCGCGAGGGGGTGAGATCGAGCTTGCGCTTGGCGAGCATGCGCAGGCCCACGTCGAGGTCGCTGAAGAGATCGCGCCGTTTCAGCTTGTAGCGCAGCATGATTTCCAGCTTGTGGGTGCGGCCGTAGCGCGCAATCGAGTGCAACACCTCGCGGTGGAAGGCGAGGATGTCGGGCTCGATCACCGCGACGCGTTCGGCGAGGGCCCGCTCCCGCAGGGCATCCATTACGCCGGGGATGTCGATCGCCATCGGGCACTGGATCGAGCAGGTGTGGCAGCCGACGCAGATCCAAATGGTGTTGCAGGAGAGCGCCTCCTGCTTGAGCCCGAGCTGCACCAGGCGCATGACGCCGTTGGGCATGTAGTCCATGTGGTCGCTGAAGGGGCAGCCCCCGCTGCAGCTGCGGCACTGCAGGCAGGCGTGGAAGTCGGTGCCCGCCAGGCGCTTGATCTCGCGGGAAAACTGCGGATCCAGGGCGCTCAGGCGGATCGGCGGCCCCTTGGGCGGAGTCATCGCGGCTTCGCTGCGCTCCATGGGCGGACTCAGGCCCCTTTGCCGAACGCGCAGTGCGGGAAGTTGCAGGCCGTGCAGTCCTGGCAGAGCCCGCCGTGCCCCAGAAAGGCGAGCTCCTTTTTCCCGATGCGCTCGCCGGCGAGGATGCGCGGCAGGATGAGGTCCAGGACCGTGGTGCGGTGATAGAGCCCGCAGGCGGGGACGCCGAGCACGGGGGTGTCCTCGATCCAGGCCACGAGGAACATGGCCCCCGGGAGCGCGGCGGCGCCGTAGTGGAGTTCCCGGGCGCCGGCTTCGCGGATGGCCAGGCGCGTGACGTCGTCGGGGTCGACGCTCATGCCGCCGGAGAGCAGGATCAGGTCGCAGCCGGCGGCGAGGTGGTCGAGGATCGCCTGGCGGATGAGGCCCGTGTCGTCCGGCGCGAAACGCACCCCCGCCGTCTCGCTTCCCAGCGCCGCGAGCTTTGCGGTGAGGATCGGGGCGAAGCGGTCGGGGATCAGGCCGTGGAAGACCTCGCTGCCGGTGATCACCAGCCCGGCCCGCGCCCGGCGGAGCGGCCGGACCGACACCACGCCCCCCTCCTGCCGCGCGATCGCGGCCGCACGCTCGACCGGCGCGCGCTTCATCACCAGGGGGATGGCCCGCGTTGTGGCCACGATCTTTCCCCGCGGCACGAGGCTGTGGGTGTGGAGCGTTGCGCACATCACCTCGTCGACGAGGTTGAAGGCGGCGAGGGCGGCGGTGTGGACGCAGAGCAGGCCGTCGCGGGCGGCGCGGATCGCGATTTTCCCCTCCCGCGGGTCGTTTTCCCACTCGGTGCCCTCGCCGGCGAGGGCGGCGGCCAGGAGCGCGGCCGCCTCGTTTTCGTGGATCTCGTCCTCGGCCGTCTCGAGCACGTAGAGATGGTTCTTGCCGAGCTTCTGGAGGCGGCAGAGATCCTCCGCACACACCGTGTGCCCCTTGCGGAAGGCCGGCCCCTTGAACTCCCCGGGCCGGATTTCGGTGATGTCGTGGGCGAGCCGGGTCCCCACGGCGTCCTGCAGGCGGATTTTCTTCATCATCGGTCTCGATCCTCGTCGGCCGTCTTTTGGTGATCTTACGGCCTTGGGTGTTGTCGGGCAAGCCGGGGCTCAGCGCAGCACGATCACCTCCGCCCGCGGCCGCCCCCCGCGCGAGGCGGGAGCGGGGCCGTCGTGGGGCGCATCCAGACCCGGGGGTTCCCCGGGCGTCCAGTTCATCTCGGGCCAGCAGATGTCGCGCGCCGAGGTGAAATAGGCCCCCTCGGCGCAGGGGCGGCAAAGGGTCATCCCCTCGCGGCGGATCTCGCGGCCGTCGCGCACGACCTGGCCGCAGCGGTCGCAGGCGGCCTTGCTGCGGCTCGGCCCGGGAAGATCGACCGGCCTCAGGGGGATGCGCACCTCCTGCACGCGGAAGAGCACGCTGTCCGGCATGCGGCAGTAGCCGACGAGCTGTTGCCGCGACCGGCCGCAGATCTCCGGCGCGTAGACGGCGGCCAGCTCGCGCGCCTCCTCGGTGGAGAGGACGCGCACGGCCTTTCCCGTCTCCAGGTTGAGAAACGCGGCGGCCATGATGCCGTAGTCCACGAACTTCAGGCTGCGGCGGCCGAGCTTCGCCCCGGTCACGTGGGCCACGGCGTCGGCCGCGCAGCGGTCCATTTCCACGAAGACGACCAGCTTCTTGATCTGCTCGCGGCAGGTGGGGTCCTCGAGGCCGATCAAGCGGCAGCCGAGCAGCGCCATGCGCACGCCGACCACCTGCCCCGGGCACAGGTGGCCGTGGGCGGCGGCGGAGCTCTTCAGGAGTTCATGGAAGGGCTTCATCACCGCCTCCTACCGGAGCGCTGTCGGCCCGTGTCCAATGAAGGGCCTCTCTTTCGACGAACAGCCGTGTGGCCGTCGCGAGGCCGCGATAAAAAAGAGTACGGGCCTGCGCCTCGACGTTGCGCGTGAAATCCGGCACCCAGGCTCCCAGGTGTCGGTTCAAGAAGGCGCGCTGTTTGCCGCGGAAATGGGCGGCGCTTGCCGCATCGGCGGCCTGCAGCGCTTCGTGTTCTTTCGCGGCGAGGAAATACATGAACTCGAGCTCGGCCGCCACGTGGTCGGCGGTTGCGGTGAAGCCGGCAGCGAGTTCCAGGCCGGCATCGCGATACCACGTCTCGACCTCCTGCGTTGAATCCCCCATCAGCCGGCTTTCTCCGTCGAGATAGACCGACCCATAGGGTGGGGCGAGCAATGCAAAGGGACCGACGAAGAGGCGGGCGTGGTCGACGGCGAGTTCTTCGGCGCCCTCGGACGCCGCAAGCCCCGCCGCCAAGAGATCGATCGCCGGTTCGGCTTCCGGCAGGAGATCGCCCAGCTCCCGGCCGAGCCGCTCGGCTTGACCCCGGGTGCGCTCGTCCGGCGGGTAGTAGCAGTCGGCGAGGAGCTTGTAGACGACGGCGCGGGCCCGAGCTTCAGCTTGCTTCTCGAGGTCCTTCATCCGGCTTCTCCTTTCCGGACGGTCAGGCCTTCGGGGCTTCCGTCAGCTTGAGGTAGCGCTCGCCCAGCGTGTAGAGGGTCAGCATCACCGCGAGCGCAAAGACGAGCACCATCAGCTCCCAGCCGCTCGGCAGGTAGCGGACGTACTGGGGGAACTGCTCCGCTTTCGGGCCGACCGGATGGCTCTGGCCGGCGAGCAGGATCTCGGTGTGGCGCGCAAGCGAGCCGGCGAAGATCAGCGCCGCGGCGAGCATTCGTCCCCGGGCCGAGGCCCGGACCGAGGGGATCACGAGGAGCACGAAGGGCAGAAAGAGCCCGAAAATCACCTCGGTGCCGAAATTGCCGACGGCGCCGAAAAGGTGCTCGAACTTGTGGTAGACGAGAAAGGCCGGGATGGTGGTCGCCGACTCGATGAGGGTTTTCAGAACGGTGAAGGCCGCCACGATGCCGGCGGTGTAAGTGAGAATGCGGGTGAAATCGTCCTGCACCGACCGGCCCGCGGCATCGGCGGCCGCGCCGGCGGAAAGCCGCCCCCCCACCATGTCGTAGAGCAGGAAGAGCGCCGTGCCGCTCAAAACCGCCATCAACAGGCAGTAGATCGACATCACCGGCCCGAAGTAGGTCGCCCGCGATTCGGTCAGGCCGAAGACCGAGCCGATCATGAGCGGCGCGATCAGGGCAAGCACGAAGGAGGCCGTCCCCAGAAAGCGGCTGAAGCCGCTGTGGAAGTCGCCGGTGTGCATCTTCCAGAACTTGACGATCAGGACCGCGAGCTCGGCCGAGTAGATCGCCCCCATCCACCAGATCGGCGAGGAGAGGTTGGGCGAGAGCATGATGTAGATCATGTTGAAGACGGTGCCGAGCTCGAGCCCGATGGCCACGAACCCCCCGCAGAGGGTCGCGATGGCGAGGAAGACCAGCCGCTTGGCGAGCGGCTCGTATTTTTTCACGCCGAAGACGAGCGGCAGCGCCGAGAGCAGCGTCAGCCCGGAGCTCGACAGGGCGAGGAAGATGTAGACCGCCAGCGGCAGGGTCCAGATCAGGACGTCGTTCGCGTTGAACAGGACATGCCCCTGCACGAAGATATAGATGCCCGCGACCGCGCCGGCGAGCAGCGCGACCCCGAGCACGCCCAACCAGACCGGATAAAGGATCTTTCCACCGCTCATTTAGACACCTCCCTTCGTCGCTCGGTAGCGCGCCGGGTTATAGCCGCGGATGTAGAAAACGTGCGGATCGGTCCCGAGCTCCTCGCGCAGCCGGAACGGGTGGAACTTGCCGAGCAGCACGCTCACCTCGCTTTTGGGATCGCTGATATCGCCGAAGATGCGGGCGTTCGCCGGGCAGGCCTCGACACAGTAGGGCAGCTGCTTGCGGGCCAGGCGGTGGTCGCAGAACGTGCACTTCTCGACGATCCCCTTGGGGCGGAGCGTCGCCGAGGTCCCGGTCCGCTCGGTGTTGACATAAGGCGTCCCCTGGGCGCCGACCTTCTCCACGAGCTCCTTGGGGGAGCTGGTGGCCCCGGGGATGACCGCCTCCTCGCTGCGCCAGAACTTGTGGGGCTTCTCCCAGTTGAAGTAGATGACGCCGTAGGGGCAGTTGAACTCGCAGTATTTGCAGCCGATGCACTTCTTGGGGTCGTGCATCGTCAAGCCGTTTTCCAGCTTGTGCATGGCCTTCGTCGGGCAGCCGCGCACGCAGGGGGCCGCCCCACAGTGGTTGCAGAGGGTCGGGATATAGTGGTAGCGCACGTTGGGGAAGGTGCCCACGGTTTCGGTGATCTTGTTCGACCAGTAGACCCCTTCCTGGACGTTGTTCTCGTTGCGGCAGGCGATGCTGCAGGCGCCGCAGCCGACGCAGCGCTGTAGATCGATGACCATGGCGTAGCGGGGCATGGACCTTCCTCCTTAGATTTTCTCGATCCTGACGCGGGTCGCGGCGTGGCGGACCGTGCTGCCGCTCAGCCGATCGTAGACGGCGGGGATGACCTCGTTGTTGTTGCCGCCGCGGGGAATTTTGCCGAACACCTTGGAGGCCACCCGGCCGTATACCCAGTGGCCCTGGCCGTAGCACTTGGCGACCGTGCCGGGACGCACCCCCTCCCAGAGTTTCGCCGTGCACTCGAGCTTTCCGGTCGGGGAGACGATGCGGATCTTATCGCCGTTCTTCAGCCCCAGCTTGGCCGCATCCAGCGGGTTGATCTTGGCCACGTCGTCCCATGCGGAATCGCCGGGGTCGACGTCCTTGAACTCCTGGTACCAGGTGCAGTTGGCCGAGCGGCCCTCGCGGTTCAGGCGCGACTTGTGGTCCACGAAGAGCAGCGGGTACTCCTTGGGGTCCCCCAGGGTGGAGGGCTCTTCGTAATGCGGCACGAAGGCGAGCTCCCCACGCGCCTGGTAGCCGCTCACCTCGAGGATGTCGTCCACGGTGGTGTTGTGCTTTTTGGCATGCTCCTCGAGCGCCGCCTTGAGGGTTTCGCTGTAGAACTCGAACTTCTTGGTCACCGTGTTCATCTGGCTCCAGCGCTTGCGGTAAGGGTAGGGGGCCGAGTTCCAGACCCCCGCCTGGCGGAACTCCTCCCAGCCGTTGAACTTGTCGCCGCCCTGGTACTTGCTCGGATCCCAGAGGTTCTGGGTCGTGTGTTTGACGCAAAAGAGCGCGAATTCCTTCTCGTCGGCCGGCTCCCTGCCGGTTTCCGGATCTTTGATCGTCTTGAAATAGCGGAGCAAATTGTCGAAGCCGCGCTCGGCGAGCTTCTGGGCGATCAGCCAGGGGATCTCGGTCTCGTCGATCTTCGCCTCTCCCAGCGGTTTGATCACCGGCTGCATGAGCGTCACGTGGCGGAAGCCGTTGCCCGCGCTTTTCACCCAACCCCACTTCTCGAAAAGGTGGTGCGTGTCCGGCAGCACGATGTCGGCGAACCAGGAGAACTCCGAAGCATGCGTCGTGATGTGGACGAGGAAGGGGATTTTGGCTAGCGCCTGGTTCCAGCGCTCCGGCTGGGTGGCGGAAAAGTTGAAATTGTTCATGTAGGCGATCGCCACCTGGATGTCGTAGGGGTCGGCGTTCAGGATCCCGTCGGCCGCCCGGTTGGTGACGACCGCCGTGCCGGGCTTGCCGGCGTTGATGCAGGGGAAGTCCTTGCGGCCGCGGTGGTCGATCTTGGCCATCTTGGACCCCTTCTTGGCGGTTTCGTCCATGAAATCGTCCCACTTCGGGAAATGGGAAGTGTACTCCTTGTTGTTGACGAGCGTTCCGCCCAGGTTGTCGCAGGCACCGGTGATCCCGTTCAGGCAGTGGCAGATCATGCTGGCATAGGCCCCGCGCACCTGCATGACCGGCCCGCCCCCCACCCAGGAGATCGACTGGGACCCGGCCTTGCCGTAGTCGGTCGCGACGCGCACGATCTGCTCGACCGGAAGCCCCGTGCGCTCGGCCGCCCACTCGGGGGTCCGGTCCTTGAGCGCGAGGTTCCAGAACTTCACGATTCCATGGGTGTGTTTCTCCTCGAAGCTTTCGGGATCGACCTCTTGTCCGGCGACGAAGAGATTTTTCCCCTCCTTGAAGTCGCCGACGAACTCGCGGCTCCACAATCCCTGGGTGAGCAGCACGTGGGCGATGGCGGAGGCGAGCGCCCCGTCCTGCCCTGGATGGATCGGGAGCCACTCGTCGGCCTTGGCCGCGGTGGCCGAGAGGCGGGGCTCCACCACCACGATGGTCGCCTTGCCGACGATGTCGCCCCAGACGCTCGAATAGTAGGAGACCTGGCGGTTGGCGGCGAGCGGGTCGGCCCCCCAGATGATGATGTACTTGGTGTTCAGAACGTCGTACTGGCGGTAATCCCAGTATCCCTCGGTGTAGAAGGGGCCGAACTTCTCGGCCTCGGCGCAGATCGCGCTGTGGGAGATGTTGTTGGGCGAACCGATGATTTTGGTCATGGCATCGTAGAGGATGTCGCGCATGTAGGTGTAACGGCCGCGCATCAGCATGTACTTGTGGGGTTCGCCCTTCTGGCGCAGCGCCATGATCCGGTCGGCGATGGTGGTGAGGGCCTCGTCCCAGGAGATGGGCACGAATCGGGGATCCTCGTTTCTGCCTTTTTTCGGGTTGGTGCGCTTCATCGGCACCTTGACCCGATCGGGATCGTAAACCTGCTGGAGGGCCAGGTGGGCGCGGGGGCAGCTCGCCGCGCCGTTGACCTTGGAACGTTTGTTGCCGCGGACTTTCACCGCCCGGCCGTCGAGCACGTAAACCTCCTTGGAGCACCAGGAGGTGCATCCCTGGCAGGTGGAAGGAATCCAACGGCCGGTCTCGTCTGCCGGTCGCCGATCGGCCTGGGCGAAGGCCCGCAACTCGAGGCTCAGCCCCCTCTCCAAGGCGAGTGCGGCACCGGCCGCCGCCGAGACCTTGAGAAAGCCGCGCCGGGTGAACCTTGAATCGTGCTTCCGCTTGGAAGCGCCTTCAGCTTTCAGGGGTTCGACTTGTTTCATCTTCCCTCCATGGTGCGTGATGATTCTCGGCCGTTGGCGGGATCTGCTTTCCGGCAGACTGGCCGTTATCTTCTCGTTGAATGGATTTCAGCCAGTAGAGAAGCTCGTCGTGATCCACCGGCTTGGCCAGGCAGGCATACACGTGCTTCACGAAAGCTTCTGCGAGCTCGGGGTGAAAGCGCTCTCTGGAGATGCACAACAGGGGTTTGGCGGGAGCGCGCAGGGCGAACCCGCGAATCGCGCGGTTGTCCAAACACAGAGAGTCGATGTCTAAGAGGATGGCCTTGACGGCGTTCAAATCCAGTTGTTGGAGCACGTCATCGAAGCTGGAGACGGTGAGCAGCCGATATCCCGCGCCGCTGAGAATCCCCGCAATGAGGGATGCTTCATCCGCATCGATGCTCAACAGGGCAATCCACTCCTCCGGGTTCCCCGATTGACGGCTCATCCCATTCGCTCGCGAGCAAAAATCCTCAAGAGTTCACAGGCTCTCGGCTGGCTTATTCCCAAGCAATAGCGATGCCGCGCGAGGGAATCGCCTCGTGCACTTCAGGCAAGGGGCGCTGCCGCCCTGCGGTTAGTGAATCATTTTAGGGAGTTGATGGCTGAAAAGAACAAAATCCGCTCGTGGATGAGCAGCGGAGCGACCCGCAGGTTGCAGGATACGGGCAAGGGGAGCGTGTCCAATTTCCGGACATGCAACGGGCGATAAGAGCGATATATTATTTTTTCAATATGTTGAGCTGTTCGAAAACCGGATGGTCGCCGGGGCCGGCATACGCTGCACGGTGTCTCGTCTCTTGCTAATGCCGACAGCGGAGCCGGCCTTTTCGCGCTGGCCCGTTAATGGACGGTCGGCGGGATCAGCCCGTGCTTTTTGATTTTCTCATATAGCGTGCTGCGGCTGATGCCCAGGCGTTGGGCCGCCTCGGTCTTGTTCCAATTGCACTCTTCCAAGACCTCCCGCAGCAGGCGGGCCTCGTTGCCGGTGATCGTTTTCGCGGCGGAGGCTTCCGCCGGTGCTTTTGCGTCCGCTTCGGCGAGCGCGGGCGGAAGATCGGTCACCTCGACCCTCCTCCCCTTGGCAAGGACGACGGCGTGCTCGACGGTGTTCTCCAGCTCGCGCACGTTTCCGACCCAGCGGTGGTGGAGGAGCCGGCGCATGGCCTCCCGGGTGAACCCGGCAAGCTCCTTGTTCTGCTTGGCGGCGAAGCGCCGCAGAAAGTGCTCGGCCAGCAGCGGGATGTCGTTTGGCCGCTCGCGCAGCGGCGGGAGCTGGATGGGGATCACGTTCAAGCGGTAGAAGAGGTCTTCGCGGAAACGGCCCGCCTTGACCTCCTCGACAAGGTTGCGGTTGGTGGCGGCCAGGATGCGCACATCGACGGAGAGCGTCTCCTCGCCGCCCAGGCGTTCGAATTTCTGGCTCTGCAGCACGCGCAGCAACTTGATCTGGGCGGAGGCCGGGATTTCGCCGATCTCGTCGAGGAAGACCGTTCCGCCGTGGGCCTGCTCGAATCGCCCCGGCCGCCGGCGGGTGGCGCCGGTGAAGGCCCCTTTCTCGTGGCCGAAGAGCTCGCTCTCCAGAAGGGTGCTGGGGTAGGCCGAGCAGTTGATGACGACGAAGGGCTTGCCCCGGCGCGGGCTCGACTCGTGGATCGCGCGCGCGACGAGCTCCTTTCCCGTGCCGCTCTCCCCCTGGATCAGGACGGTGGCGTCCGTCGGGGCCACATCCTCGATCAGGCGGTAGATGACGAGCATCCGGGGGTCTTTGCCGATCAGCCCGGCGAAGCCCGAGGAAGGCTCGACGCGGGCCTTCAAGGCGCGGCGCTCCCGCTCGTGGCGCAAGGCGCGCCGAAGCGAGCCCGAGGCCTGGTTGAGGATGAGCTCGACCCGATCGATTTCGCGCGTGACGCAGGCGCAGTCGGTGGGGCACCCGACCGCCATGGCGCCGAGCGGCTCCTCGCGATGGTGAAAGGGGAGCAGGGCCAGCCGCCCGGCCTTGCCGAGCGCTGCCGGCAGGGCGTCCGCGGGGAACTTCTCCCGATCGAGGAAGCGCACGCCGCGCCCTTCAAGGATGGCTGCGCGGATCGGCGCCGCGGCCGTTTCCTCCAGCCGCACGATCCCGGTTTCCGCGGCGAGAAAGACCTCCCCGGTTTCCGGTTCCACCAGCGCCAAAGCGATCTTGGGACAGACCGAGACCTCCTGCAGGGCACGGAGGAGGTGCCGGCAGACCTCGAGCAGATCCACGCGGGAGGAGAGTTCCTGGGAGATGGTCAGCGAAAGCTCCAGCCGCCGGTTGGCGCGGTCCAGCTCCTGGTTGCGCTCTTCGAGCTCGCGGTGGGAAGACTCGAGTTTCTGCGCGTGCTCGCGGAGCCGCCGGATGAGGTCGTTGAAGGCCGCGGCGAGGCGCGCGATCTCCTCCTGCGAGCGGGGCGCGGCGGGCAGCGCCGCGGGATCCTCGGAGATCTGCCCCATCGCTTCGGCGAGTTGCCGGATGGGCCGTGTCAGCCGATAGAGAAACAGCTGGGCGGCGCCGAGTGCCGCGGCCAGGATGAAAGCCGCGACCAGAAAGATCTCCAGCCGCAGGGCGGCCACCTTTCGGCGCAGGGGCTCCTCGGAAAACCCCATGCGCAGGGTCCCGGCGCGGCCGCCGAAGATCGGCCAGGCGAGATCGAGAAAGCGCTCGCCCTTTTCGGAGACGAGGCGCACCCCCCTTCCGCCCTCGGGGGCGGCGGCCGCATTGGCCGCCATCAGCTCCGCGGGGACTCCGGCTTCGAAGGTGTGGCTGAGAATCTCGCCTTCGTGGAGGATGAAGATATAGGACACCGCGGGGTGGCTGGCGATCTGGGCCTCGAGCAGCCGCTGCAGGCCGGCGAGATCGTGGATGAGGATCCGCTCGGCTGCATCCAGGGAGAGCTTGTGCGCGACCTGCTCCGCCTGGGCCGTCGCCGCTTCCCGGAGGCTTGCGCTGTAGCGCTCCGCGGCGAGAAGCGAAATGAGGACGCCGGTGGCGAGCACGAGCAGGGCGGTCGCGACCCAGAGGGTGTTCTTCAGGGTCAGGGGGCGCATGGGGTCAGGGGCTCCCGCCGGGGTTCAGCGCCGCGTGCATGCGGCGGATCGGGTCGTACCAGGTTTCCTGCGGGGGGACGAAGCGCTCGATCCCTATCGCGTGCAGGATGCGGGCGCCCTCGGGGTCGGCGTGCATGGAGAGCACGATCTCCTGCAGCCGCTTGCGCAGGGGCTCGGGCAGCTCCCGCGAGGCGACAAGCGGCGGGCTGCCGAAGGGCTCGGAGCGCAGGATCACACGGCCCGCGGAAGTGAGCTCGGGGCGGGTGCGCGTGAAATGCTCCCACGGGATACCGTCCACTGCGGCGCCGTCGACAAGCCCGCGGGCGACCGCGAGAATGGAGTTTTCGTGGCTGTAGGTGAAGATCGTCTTGCGGAAAAAGGCCTCCGGACGCTCCCCGCGCACGGCGAGCCAGTAACGCGGCACGAGGTGCCCGGTGTTGGAGTCCGGGTCGGTGAAGGCGAAAACCTTCCCGCGCAGGTCCTCGAGCGCGGCCGCCGGGCTTTGGCGGGGGACGATGAGGTAGGATCGATAGAACGGCTCGCCCGCCACGACCGGCACCGCGAGGGCCTGGAAGCCGAATTGCTCGCGATAGAGGGCGTACGGGCCGGAGCAGAGGAAGGCAAGATCCACCTCGCCGCGGGGGAAGAGGTCGTTCACCTCGCCGTAGGTCCGGCGTTGGAGGAGGCGGATCGCGCGGCCGGTGCGGTGGCCTAGATAGTCGAGGAGCTCCCGGTAATGAACCAGGGTTTGCTCCGGGGAGATCATCGCCGCGACGGCGATGCGCAGGCCGGCCTCCGCCGGACTCTCCTTGCCGGAGGCGGCAAGAACCGGGCCTGAGGAGAAGTCGACCGCGTTGTATTCCGCCTCCGGGCCGCAGGCGAGCGGAAGGCTCAGGATCGCGGCCAGGGCGAGGCAGAGACCTTTTCCCTTCCAAGAATTGTGTGGCCGAGGCCCATGATGCAGGAAACATCGTATGAATCGCTGAATCGATTTCATATATTAATGATCAGTTTGTTGAGCCATTATTACCCACCGCATGGCTCGAGGTCAAGACATCCCCTTTGACACCTCCCCACGGCGCCATAACAAAAGCGGACAATTTATTTGCTACAACTCCGGACAATTCTATTTGTTGACAACAGACATCCCCCTTGACAACCGGAAGCGTTTTGCTATATTACCAAATATGAATATGGACTCCGCCCTCAAGAAGCTCACCCGTACGATGAAGGCGCTCTCCGACCCCAGTCGGGTGCGGATTCTCAAATACCTCCAACATCGCAGCGGGATGTGCGTCTGCGAGTTGACCGCGCTGTTGCACATTTCGCAGCCGACGGTCTCGAAGCATTTGAAACTTCTTGAAGAAACAGGCTTCGTCGAGTCCTCCAAGGAGGGCCTCTGGGTGAACTACGCCCTCGCCCGCCATCCTGAAAACCCCTTTGCGGCGGCGATGTTGCGCGAGCTTTCCTCCTGGCTGGAAGAAGAGCCGGCGATCCAAGAGGAGTTGGTACGCGCGCACCGTGTCCGCCGCGAGGTCGTCACCGGGAGACAATCCATCCCTGCAACATGAGCGGCTTGCCGGAGGGACTCGACCGCGTCGGCAGGGTCTGAGTTCCGAGGGAGGGGTTTGATCATTTTTTTCAGCCGTGGAGGGGGAACCGAGCCATGAAAGCAAGCTGTGCCTGTTCGACAACCGGACAACCGTTGCAAGGCTGCGCGGATGCCGCGCCGGAAGAAGCCGGCGAGGCCCCGAGCCTGGTCGAGTGGCGGAGCATTGCCAAGCCGCTTCTGGCCATCGTCGCCGCCTTTCTTGTGTTTTATTTCCTCCCGATCGAGAGCGCGCGCCTGCAGGAGGCGGTGATCTCCTCGCTTGCCCTCACGCGGTGGTATGCCCGCGAGCACGTGCTCCTCTGCCTGGTGCCCGCCTTTTTCATCGCCGGGGCGATCGCCACCTTCGTCTCCCAGGCGGCGGTCATGAAGTACCTCGGCGCGGGTGCCCGCAAGGTGCTCGCCTACGGGGTCTCCTCGGTGTCGGGGAGCATTCTCGCCGTCTGCTCCTGCACCGTGCTCCCCCTTTTTGCCGGCATCTGGAAACGCGGGGCGGGGCTGGGACCGGCGATCGCGTTTCTCTACTCGGGACCGGCCATTAACGTGCTGGCCATCGTGATGACCGCCCGCGTCTTAGGCCTTGAGCTCGGGATCGCCCGCGCCGTGGGGGCGATCTCCTTCAGCGTGGTGATCGGGTTCATCATGTACCTGATCTACCGCAAGGAGGAAACCCAGAAAGCCCAGGCGGCGCTGCACCTCCCGGAAGCCCCCGTGACGCGGCCTCTGTGGCAGAACGCGGTGCAATTCGCCCTGCTCACGGCCGTCCTGATCTTTGCCACCTGGAGCCGCTCCGAGGAGGCATCCGACGTCCTCTGGAACGCGGTCTACGCCGTGAAATGGTGGCTCGCGGGGATCGCCGCCGTGGGACTGGGCGCAATCCTCGTCGCCTGGTTCCGGGTGAAGGCGGCCAAGCTCGCCCTCGCCGCCGCGGTCGTCGTCGCGCTCGCCCTTCTCTTCCCCGGTTCGCCGCTTGCCGCCTTCTCCGCCGCGATCGTGGCTTTCGGCTGGATTCTCGCCTCCACGCGCGGGGAGACGCAGTCCTGGTTTCTCTCCTCCTGGGATTTCGCCAAGCAGATCACCCCGCTGCTTCTCGGCGGGGTGCTCGTGGCCGGCCTGCTTCTGGGTCAGCCCGGCACCGAAGGGATCATCCCCTCCGCCTGGGTCGAGCGCCTGGTCGGCGGCAACTCGCTTGGGGCGAACCTCTTCTCGGCCGTGGTGGGGGCCTTCATGTACTTTGCGACCCTGACCGAAGTGCCGATCCTGCAGGGGCTGATCGCGGCCGGCATGGGCAAGGGCCCGGCGCTCGCCCTGCTGCTTTCGGGCCCGGCGCTCAGCCTGCCGAACATGCTCGTCATCCGCAGCGTCATCGGGACGCAGAAGACCGTGGTCTACTGCAGCCTGGTCGTCATCCTCTCCACGGCCTGCGGCATGGTGTTCGGGGCCTTCTTCTGATGCCATGGATGAAAGGAGCCAAGCCATGACCGGCCCGGAAGTCGTGCAGGTACGCATCGGCGGCCACCTCGTGGGCCTGATCGGCCTGAAATCCATTCTCGAGGAGGTGGCGCGGGATTACGCCGGCCGCGACCGCGCCGCAATCGAGGAAGCCCTGCTTGCCCGGGCGAGCCAGGCGAACTACATCGCCCCCTCGGCCCGCGAGGCCTACCGCGCGGGCCTCTACCGCGAGTATTGCAAGCTCGTCGGCTTGCCGCTCGATGAGGAGAAAGAGGGGCCCCTCGTGGTCAAGGTCCTGGGGCCGGGCTGCCCCGAGTGCGACCGCCTGGAAAAGGACCTGATGGCGGTGCTCGCCGAGCTCAAGCTCCCCGCCGACCTGGAGCACGTGCGCGATATCCGCGAAATCGCCTGCTACGGGGTGATGGGCAGCCCGGCGCTCGTCATCAACGGCAAGGTGGTCGCCGTCGGCCGTGTCCCCTCCCGCAACCGGCTCCGCGAGTGGCTGAAGGCGGCGGCCGGGAAATGACCCGCCGAGGGGGCGAAGCTTGCGCCGGCCGACCGGCCATGCCAAATTGATCAGTACGGGATGGAACGGGAAAGGAGAGTTACGGGATGAACATCAAAGTCTTAGGGCCCGGCTGCCCCAAATGCCAGCAGACCGAGCGCATCGTCAAGGAAGCCGTGGCCGAGGCCGGCGTCGCTGCCGTGGTCGAAAAGGTGACCGATATGCTGCAGATCGCCGATTACGGGGTCTTCGGCACCCCTTCGGTGGTGGTGGACGGGGAGGTCAAGTGCGTCGGCAAGATCCCCACCAAAGAAGAAGTGAAGAAGTGGCTTAAGCACTAAAGCACTCCGTACCCCAGCGGCGCCACCCCCGGCCCGGCCCGGGATCGAGGCGGCTGCTGCGTGAGGAGTTTCCCCAAGGAGGAAGCGTTCCATGACCCAGGAGTGTTGCGCATCCGGAAAGGCGATCATGATTCTCGCCTGCTCGGGCGGCTCTAACGTGGGACAAATCGCCAACCAGGCCGCAATTGAGCTCACCGAGGAAGCCTTCGGGACGATGTATTGCCTGGCCGGGATCGGCGGTGGGCTGCAGGGCTTCATCCAGTCCGCGAAGGACGTGCCCGTGATCGCCGCCATCGACGGCTGCGCCGTCGGCTGCGCCCGGGCGACCCTCAAGCGGGCCGGGATCGACGCGTTCCGGCACGTCGTGCTCACCGAGCTGGGGATCGAAAAGAACAAGAATTTCCGGTTGAACCCCGAAGATGTGCGCCGGGCGAAGGAGGCGGTGCGCGCCGCCTGCAACGGCGCGGGCGTCGCCGTCTTCAAACCGGCCGCCGGGGGCTGCTGCGGATGATCCGGGCGGGGGCGGCCATGGGGGTTGCCGGGGTTCTGCTGGCCGTCGCCCTGACGGTTCTCCATCCGGCGGGGGGCTTGGCGGAAGAGTTCCGCCATGTCCCCGTTCAGGGCATGGTGACCCTGCTCGATCTGGGCTCCGACCAGTGCGTCCCCTGCAAGCTCATGGCCCCCATCCTGAAGAAGGTCGAACAGGACTACAAGGACCGGGCGGCCGTGATCGTGATCGATGTCTACCGCTACCCCGAGCAAGCCAAGCGCTTCGGCATCCGGGCGATTCCCACGCAGATCTTTTTCGACCGGGACGGGAAGGAAGTCTTCCGCCATCTGGGCTTCATGAGCGAAAAGGCGATCGTCGAGCAACTGGCGAAGATGGGGGTCAAATGAAGGCATGGCCGGTCCTGGCCCTGTTGGCGGCCGCGCTTCTCGGCTTCGCCGCGCCGGCCTCCCCCGCGGCCACCGTGGGGGAGCGCTACCCGGGCTTGGCCGGAGGGGTGTTGCGGGCGGCTCGTCTTTCCGAGCTGCCCGCGCCGGTTCTTTTCAAAAGCCAGGAGCTCGAAATCCGCGCCGAAGAGGTGGAGCGCCTGCTGCGGGAGGCGCCGGAGGACTGGAAGCCCCAGCTCGAGAAAAACCGCTTCTTTCTCCTCGAGCGCGAGGCCGGGCGCCGGATTCTCATCCGCGAGGCGCGGCGGGAGGGGCTGGCGGGCCCCGGGGTCACCGACGAGCAGGCGGTCGAAGCCCTCTTCCGGCGCTTGGTCGCCAAGGCGAGCGTTTCCCAGACCGAGGTGCGCGCCTTCTACGACCAGAACCGCGAGATGATCGGCGGGGCCCCCTACGAGCAGGTCTCGGGGGCGATCCGCCAGATGCTTTTGCAGCAGAAGCAGGAGCAGGCCGTCGTCGATTTTCTCTCCGCCCTGGAAAAGAGGGTTTCCCTGGAAGTGAACGCCTCCTGGTTGCAGGGCGAGGCCGAGCGCGCGCGCGACAATCCCGTCGACCGCGCCCGTCGTTCCGGCAAGCCCACCCTCGTCGAGTTCGGGGCCACGGGCTGCGTTCCCTGCGACATGATGCAGCCCATCCTCGAGAAACTCAAAACGGCCCATGCCGGCCGGTTGAACGTCGTCTTCGTGCACGTGGGCGAGGAAAAGGTCCTTGCCGCCCGCCACGGGATTCGGGCGATCCCGGTCCAGGTCTTTTTCGACCGCGAGGGCAAGGAGTTCTTCCGCCACGAGGGCTTTTTCCCCGAGGCCGAGGTGAACCGGGTCCTCGCGCAGATGGGCATCCGCTGAGGAGACCGCCGTGCTGGACGCCTTCTTCATCACCGTCAACGAATGGCTGGTCGGAGGCAGCGGGCTCGCCGCCGCGGCCGCCTTCGTCTGGGGGACGGTCAGTGTCCTCTTCAGCCCCTGCCACCTCGCCTCGATCCCGCTGATCGTCGCCTACGTCGGCGGCCAGGAAAAAGCCCTCGTCCCACGGCAGGCCGCGCTCTATGCGGTGCTGTTCAGCACGGGGTTGTTTCTCACGATCGCCCTGATCGGCGCCGCCTGCGCGCTTCTCGGCCGAATGCTGGGCGACATCGGGTCGTGGTGGCAGGTGCTCGTGGGCGCGGTCCTGATCTGGGTCGCCCTCGGCATGATGGGGGTCGAGTCCTGCTCCGTCTCGGGGGGCCTTCTTTACCGGCTCAATTTCCGGGGCCGAGGCGGCGCCTTCGCCTTGGGGCTGGGGTACGGGGTCCTCTCCGGCTCCTGCACCTTCGGGTTCATCGCCCCGATCCTCGCCATGATCACCGTCCAGCGGGAGCCGCTGCAGGGAATCGCCCTGATCCTGCTCTTCGGTCTCGGCCACTGTCTCCCGATCGCCGTCGCCGGCAGCTCGACCGCGGCGATCCGCCGGCTCCTCGAAAACACCGCCTGGCAGGGAGCCGGCAGCTGGTTCCGCAGGGCGGCCGGGGCGGTGATCGGGCTGCTCGGGATCTATTTTCTCCTCAACCCGATCTGGGTTCTCTGGCAGGCCTGATGCCTCGCGGAGAGGCGCGCGCAAGCGGCCGGAAGGTTGGTTTCATGAGCACGCTCCATCCCCAGGCACCCGAGGCCGACGCCGCGGAAGCCTCCTGCGGCTGCTCCCCGTCGGGCCGCACCGCGACGGGAGACGGGCATACCGGCGCCCGCCTTCTGCTCACCCTCGCCTTGAATCTCCTGATCCCGCTCGCCCAGGTCGCGGGAGGCCTCGCCGCGGGGAGCATGGCCCTCATCTCCGATGCCACGCACAATTTCAGCGATTTCGCGGCCGTCCTGATCGCCTACGTCGCCTTTCGGATCGGCCGGCGCGGCGCCTCCGTGCGCCACACGTTCGGCTACCGCCGCGCCGAGGTCCTTGCCGCGCTGGTCCAGGTCGGGCTCCTTGCCGGCGCCTCGGCGGTCATCGTCCTCGAGGCCGTCGAACGCCTGCAGCACCCGACGGTCGTGGAGGGCCGGCTGGTCATGGGGCTTGCCGCCCTGGGGGTGGCGGGAAACGGCCTGTCGGCCTGGCTTCTTCACCGCGACGCCCGGCACAGCCTCAACGTGCGCGGCGCCTTCTGGCACATGGTGGGCGACATGCTGACCTCGGTCGCCGTGCTGATCGGGGGGGCGATCCTCACCGTGCGGCCCTGGTACTGGCTGGACCCGCTGCTCTCGTTCGGGATCGTGGTCTTCATCCTCAAGAACTCCTGGACCATCGCCCGCGAATCGGGGTTGATCCTCATGAACTCGACCCCCCGGGGGCTCGATCTGGAGGCCGTGCGGCGGCACCTGGAGGGAATCGACGGCGTCCGCGGGGTCCACTACCTGCATGCCTGGAATCTCGCCTCGAGCGGGGTCGCGTTTTCCTGCCATGTGGTCGTTCCTGATCAGGCGGTGAGCCGCACCGAGACCCTGGCCGAGGTCCTGCGGCGCAATCTCCACGAGCGCTTCGGCATCGACCACCCGGTTTTCCAGTTCGAAACGGCGGCCTGCGGGAACGGCGACCTCCTCTGCGGCCTCTCCTGCGGAAACGGAAACGGGGGATCCCATGAGCATTGAACGCCGGCTCCCGCGCGGCGCAAGAGGCGCCGCGGGGTGGATGCAGCTTGCGGCGCGGCTTCTGCTGGGCGCGGTCTTCGTCTACGCGAGCCTGGACAAGATCGCCCACCCGGCGGCTTTCGCCAGGGGTGTCTACAATTACCAGATCCTGCCCGACGCCCTGGTGCACCTGGTCGCCCTGGTGCTGCCGTGGCTCGAGCTCTTCTTAGGCCTTTGCCTGATCACGGGTTTCTGGCTCCCCGGGTCCGTGCTCACGGCGAACGTCCTGCTCGTCGTCTTCGTCGGCGCGCTCGCCTTCAACGCCGCGCGTGGCCTGGACATCCACTGCGGCTGCTTCAGCACCGGCGGCGAGGGGCCGGCGCTGGCGACCGAATGGGTGCTCTTGCGGGATGCCCTCTTTCTCGCCCTGGGGCTGATCCTTCTTTACCGCGTCTTTTTCGCGCGCCAGGCGGCGGGGAAAGCCGTGCTTGTCCTTGCCGCCGCGCTGGGGTTGTCCGCCGGGACGGGCGCCGCCGAACCCGGCGCGCCCGCCGCCTTTTTCCCGCAGCCGCAACACGCGTTCGGGACCGCGATCGAGGGCGATGTCGTGCGGCACGAATTCGTGGTGCAGAACCGGGGGACGGCCGAGCTCAGGATCGAGAAGATCAAAACAGGCTGAGGCTGCACGGCGGCCTCGGTGACGAGGCTCATCCCCGCCGGCGGCGAGGGGTCCATCCGGGTGGAGGTCAAAACGGCGGGCTACGCCGGCCGCGAGATCCGCGAAGCGGTGGTGGTGCACACCAACGACCCGCGGGCGGCGGTGGTCGAGTTGACGGTCAGCGGGCGGGTGGAGGCCTTCGCCGACATTCGGCCCAAAACCGTTTTCCTGCGGGCGAAGGCGGGGGAGACGGCGAGCGCCGTCGCGCTCATCCTGCCGCGGCCGGAGCGGCCCTTTGCGATCAAAAACCTCCGCGCCGTGCGGGGCCGTGACATCCGCTTCGAGCTTGCGCAGAAGGCGGGGCCCTCGGGGCCGGTCTACGAGCTCAGGGTTTTCAACACCCGCAAGGAGCCCGGCCGGATCGCCGACATCGTCGTCATCGAGACCGACCACCCCGCCCGGACGGCAATCCAGGTCATGGTGACGGGGGAGGTCGAGTAGGCGAAGAGCCCGGCGGCCGGCCGGAGCAAGGAGGGGCATCATGTCCTACCCGTTGAAGCCGGTGTGGATCGAACTCGAGCCGGGGCAGGTGCAGCGGCTTTTGGCGATCGCCCTCGACGGGAAGGCCGAGGAGGCGCTTTCCTTCGTGCGCGGGGATCTGCTCAAGCGCGTGGAGAAGGCCCTCGAACGGCGTTGAATGCCCGTTTTCGAGGTCGGCTACGGCCCCGCGCATCGATAAGCAAGCCACCCGCCGAGGGTCCGGCCATGGGCCGGGAGGATGGAGGCATGCTGCTGGAAAGCTACACCAAGCGGATTTTTCGTGCGGAGTGCAACCCGCGGTTTGAGTCGCTCCACTGCATCGCGACCCTGCACCAGGATGTCTCCGCCGTGCTGCCCTACCTGAACACGGTGTTGGGCGGCTTCGAGTATCTCAAGGATCCGCCCGCGCTCGTGCTGCGTTCGCGCGGCCGGCTGATCACCATCCACGGCCGCGAAATCGCCATCAACGCGCTGCACGACGAGGCCGAGGCGGACAAGATCCTCGAGTGGCTCAAGCGCGAAATCAACCAGGCCTGGGAAAACCGCGCGGCGATTGCGCCGCGCACCGAGGGGGCGCCCAAGCCCCAGGTGCTCGAGATCCTGAAGCGCCTCCCGAGGACCAATTGCCGCCGCTGCGGGGTGCCGACCTGCATGGTCTTTGCCGCACGGGCCGCCGAGGGGGTGAAGTCGGCCGCCGATTGCCCCGAGCTGTCGGGGGACGCGCGACAGGGGCTGGAGGCCTACCTCGGCCGGTTCGCTTTCGATGACTGAATCGGGGAAAGCCCGGGAAACAGCGCCATGGACGTCTTGAACCGCAGACCGGATCCCGCCCGCGGAGGCCCTCCCCTTGCGGCATGGCGGCAGGCCGCCTGGCAGGCGCTCGCCCTGATCGTCTGGAGCGCGGCCGTCGCGCTGGCGGTGAACGCCATCCGGCCGGACCGGATCGCCCTGGTCGGCGATTTTTCAGCGGCGGCGCGCTTCACCGCGCCGACCGGCGAGCGGATCGACATTTCCCTCGCGGAGGCGGAAAAGCTCTTTTACACCCGGGGCGCCGTCTTTTTCGATGCGCGACCGGTCGAGGAGTACGCCCGCGGGCACATCCGCGGCGCCCGCAGCCTGCCGCTGCAGGACCTCGATCTGCGGTTTCTCGAGTTGACCGCCGACCTCGAGCTGGAGACCCCGGTCGTCACCTACTGCGACGGGGAGACCTGCAGCTTGAGCCACGAGCTCGCCCTGTTTCTCCGGGATGCGGGGTTCCGCAACGCCCGCGTGCTCGTGAACGGCTGGACGCTCTGGCGCCAGGCGGGATTGCCCACGGAGACGGGCCCGCCTAGCCGTTGATGCCGGCCTCCCCGCCGCCGGGGAACGGCGAGGGTTTCGAAGAAAGGAGAACGATCGTGAAACGAGTCATGCTGCTTGCCGCGGCCGGGCTTGCGGCCGCGGCCGGGCTTTTCGCCGGGGCGGCCGACGCCCAGTGCCCGCCGCGGGAGAAGATCCAGCAGGTCATCGCGCGCTTCGAGGCGCCGGACCGCAGCCTGGTCGCCCTCCAACCGACGGAGTTCGAGAACCTCTGCGAAGTCCAGGTGCGCCTGAACCAGCGGGTGCACATCTTTTACACCGGGCCCTCGGGCGACTTCCTCATCATGGGCCAGCTCTACGAGGCGAAGACCGGCCGCAACCTCACGCGCGAAAAGATCGAGCAGGTGAACCTCTTCAGCGCCGAAGAGATGCAGCGGCTCGAGGCCCTCACCGTGATCCGCCTGGGGGAAGGCCCCAAGACCGTCTATTACGCCACCGACCCGCATTGCCCCTACTGCAAGAAGGGCGAGGAGACGCTGAAAAAGCTCGCCGCCCAGGGGGAGATCACGGCGCGGATCCTCTTTTTCCCGCTCGACTCCTACAAGGATTCGCGGCCGCAGTCGATCGCCGTGATCTGCGACAAGAAATCCCTGGACGATTTCCACAATGGCTACCTCTCCGCAAACCAGTGCGCCGAGGGCGAGCGCGTGGTCGAGGAGACCCGCGAGATCCTCTCCCGCAAGGGGGTCACCGGGACGCCGACCTACATTTTCGCCGATGCGCGCTATCACTCCGGGCTGCTCGAGGAGGCCGAGCTGCGGCGCCGGCTCGGACTTCCCGCCGCGGCGGCCGGTGCGAAGCCCGGCAAGGCGAAATGAGCCCTGCAGGGGAGAGCCGGACCCATGGCCGTTTCCAAGCCGAAGCTCACCCTGGAACTGGACGCCGAAGGGCGCCTGACGTTCCCGGAGGCCTTGAGAAAACGCTGGGGTCTCGCGCCCAACGCCGCGGTGGAGATCCGCACCGGCCCGCAGGGGCTTCTCCTCTGCCCACAGGACCCCCCGTTGGCGAAGATCTATCTCGAGCCGACTTCGCGCTGCAACCTCGACTGCCGCGGCTGCATCCGCCGCAGCTGGGATGAACCGACCGGGACGCTCTCGAGCGAGCTCTTCGAGCGCCTGATCGCCTCCCTCAAGCGGGTGCCATCCTTCAGCGCCATGTCCTTCTGGGGCATGGGCGAGCCGCTGCTTCATCCGCGGATCGCGGAGATGGTCGCCGCCGCCTCCGCCCTGGGCGCGGAGGCCGAGCTCGTCACCAACGGCCTGCTCCTTTCGCGCGAGACGGCACGCGCCCTGATCGCAGCCGGCCTGGACCGGCTGATCGTCTCGGTGGACGGAGCCTCCCCGGAAGGCCATGCCGCGGGTCACGGCGGAGCGGATCTGGCGACGGTGCAGGCGAACGTGCGCGAACTCCGCCTGCTGCGCCACGAAAAGGGCGGGGCCAAGCCCGAGATCGGCATCGAGTTCGTCCTCAGCCGCGGGAACCTCGCGGAGCTGAAACGGCTGCGCCGGCTCGCCTTCGAGATGGGCGCCGCCTTCATCATCCTGACGAACCTCATGCCCTACGTGGAGGAGTTGAAGGAAGAGATTCTCTACTGGATGGCGGCGGAAAAGCCCTGGACGAACAGCGGCTCGCCGTTTTCCCCCCGCATGATCGCCCCGCGGGTGGACGCGCGGCCGGAGAACCTCGCGGCCCTGAACGAGCTCTTCTGGTCGGGCTGTGCGGCCGAGCCGTTGCCGCCGCTTTCGCGCAACCCCGACGCCGACGGCCACTGCCGCTTCGTCGAGCAGGGTGCCGCCGCCGTGGCCTGGGACGGCGGCGTCAGCCCCTGCATCCCCCTGATGCACTCCTACCGCTGTTTCGTCCTCGGGCGTGAAAAACGGATCCGGCGCTGGACCGTAGGACACATCGCCACCGAGGAGATCGGCGCGATCTGGAACCGGGAGGAGTACCGAGAATTCCGCCGCCGCGTGCTCGAGTTCGACTTTTCGCCCTGCGTCCACTGCGGCGGGTGCGACTTCGCCGAGTCGAACGAGGAAGACTGTTTCGGCAACCGGCATCCCACCTGCGGCGATTGCCTCTGGGCGCGGAACATCATCGTCTGCCCCTGAGGGGAGAAATCCAGGCCTTGCACCCGGGGCCTGGCCTTCTTCAGGCGCGGGAATCGTTTTGAGGTTTGAGGGGGGCCCACCCGATGGCGCGTTGTCGCTCGCTGTCCTTTTCACCCGCTCACTGCTGCACGATCCTTGAGAGCGTGAGCGAAGGTGTGGTCACGATCGATGCGCAAAAGCGGGTCTCCTACCTCAACCCGGCCGCAGAGCGGATCACCGGTTGTTCGGCCGCGGACGCCGTGGGCCGCAAATGCTTCGACGTCCTGCGGGCCGATCTCTGCTCCCACCGCTGCCCTCTGGATGACTGCCTGCGCGGCAAGGGCCCCCGGGTCGACCAGCACGCCGTCCTCATCGCCAAGGGCGGCGGGCGGGTCGTCGTGCGCCTGAGTGTCGCCCCGTTGAAGGATGAAAACGGCCGGATCCTGGGGGCCGTCGAAACCATCCGGGACCTCTCGGAGGTGGAGGAGCTGCGGCGCCAGATCGACCGGCGCTACGCCCCGGAGGACATCGTCGGCCGCCATCCGCGGATCCGCTCCGTTCTGGCGTTCTTGCCCGACATCGCGGTGAGCGACAGCGCGGTGCTGATCGAGGGGCCGACCGGGTCGGGAAAGGAGCTCATCGCCCGGGCCGTCCACGGGCTCAGCCACCGGAGCGGAGGCCCTTTCATCGCCGTGAATTGCGCCGCGTTGCCGGACTCACTCCTCGAATCGGAGCTCTTCGGCCATGCGAAAGGCGCCTTTACGGGGGCTGTGCGGGACAAGCCGGGAAGAATCCAGGCGGCCGACCGCGGAACGCTGTTTTTGGACGAGATCGGCAGCACCTCGACCGCCTTTCAGGCCGACCTGCTGCGGGTGCTCGAGGACGGCGTCTTCACCCCCCTCGGCTCCAATCGGCCCCAGAGCTCCGATTTCCGCCTGGTGACGGCCTCCAACCTCGACCTGAAAGCCCTCGTGCGCGAGGGACGGTTCCGGGAAGATCTCTATTATCGCTTAAACGTCGTCAAGGTGAGCCTCCCGCCGCTGCGCGAGCGGCGGGAGGACATCCCGCTCCTGATCGAACATTTCATACGCCGATTCAACATGATCAAGGGCCGCGAGATCCAGGGGATCTCCCCCGAGGCCTTGAGCCTGTTGTTCGGCTACGATTTCCCGGGGAACATTCGCGAGCTCGAAAACATCGTCGAGTATGCCTTCGTCACCTGCCGTGAAGGGCTGATCCGGCCGGAACACCTGCCGCAGGAGATCCGCGAGGAGGCCCGGGAAGCCGGCCTCTGCCCACCGCCGGAGGCGGCCGTCGAGGCCGAGAAGATCCGGGCCGCGCTCGCCGGCTGCCGGGGAAACCGCCGCGCCGCGGCGCATGCCCTCGGGATCAGCCGCACGACGCTGTGGCGCCGCATGCGCCTACACGGGTTGTTCCCCGCTCCCGCCGCATCGGCCCGCAAACACCGCCCGCCGGTCAAGACGGCTTGAGCCGGTACTTTTTCAGCTTGTAGCGCAGCATCCGCTCGCTCAAGCCCAGCCGCTCCGCGGCGCGGCTCTGGTTGCCGCCCGCCTCCTTCAATGCCTCGCGGATCATCCGGCGCTCAAGGTCCTCCACGGCTTGGCGCAGGCTTCGAGCCGCATCCGGGCCGCCTGCGGCTTCGAGGGGGGCGTGCGGCCGGCCGAAGGGCAAATCTTCCGTAGTGACGAGCTCCCCCCGGGCGAGCACGACGGCGCGCTCGATGATGTTTTCGAGCTCGCGCACGTTTCCGGGGTAGTCGTACTTGAGGAGCTGGTCCATCGCCTCCCGGCTAACGCCCTGCACGGCTTTGCGGTTTTCGCGGGCGAAGCGGGCGACGAAATGGTCGACAAGCGGAGGGATGTCCTCGCGGCGCTCGCGGAGCGGCGGGATGGAAAGGGAGACGACGTTCAGCCGGTAGTAGAGGTCCTCGCGGAAGGCCCCGGCGGCGATCTTCGCCGCGAGATCCTGGTGGGTCGCGCTGATCAGGCGCACGTCGGCGTTCAGGGTCTGGTTGCCGCCGACGCGCTGGAACTCCCCCTCCTGGATCAGCCGCAAGAGCTTGACCTGGACCGCGGGGGAGACATCCCCGATCTCGTCGAGAAAGAGGGTTCCCCCATCGGCCTGCTCGAAGCGGCCGATCCGGCGCTGGGTGGCGCCGGTGAAGGCGCCGCGCTCGTGGCCGAAGAGTTCGCTTTCGATCAAGGTTTCGCTGAGCGCGGCGCAGTTCACGACGACCAGGGGCTTGCGGGAGCGCGGGCTCAGGCGATGGATGAGGCGCGCCAAGAGCTCCTTGCCCGTCCCGCTCTCCCCCCGCAGCAGAACCGTCGCCTGGCTGGCCGCGACCCGGCCGGCGAGATTGACGAGCTCGGCCATCTGCGGGCTGCGGTAGACGAGGTCTTCGGGCTTGAGCCCCCTCTCGGCGAGCTGCTCGCGGAGGAGTTCGTTTTCGCGGCGCAGCCTGCGGTGGCGGGCGATGCGCTCGATCACGCACAGGAGCTCCTCCAGGTCGATCGGTTTCCCGAGGTAGTCCGCCGCCCCCGCCTTCATCGCCGCAACCGCACTGTCCACCGTGCCGTAGGCGGTGAGGAGGATCACCTCGAGCTCGGGGTTGATCCGTTTGGCCTCCCCGAGCACTTCGAGCCCGCTCAGATCGGGCATGCGGAAATCGAGGATCGCCAGATCCAGGCTTGCCGACCGGATCATCTCTACGGCAGCCTTTCCGGTGGCGGCCTCCACCACGCGATGGCCCTGAGCGGCAAGAAAGTCGCGCAGCATCTCGCGCTGGACGCGTTCGTCCTCGGCGACAAGGATGTCGAGCGGTTGCATGAGGCGGTGCTATCTCCGTCCCGCAAGCGGCAGCCGGACCGTGCAGACCGTCCCGCGGCCGGCTGCGCTCTGAATGTCGAGCTCGCCCCCGTGGGCCCGAATAATTTGCAGGGCGATCGGAAGCCCCAGGCCCAGCCCGCCGGGCTTGGTGGTGTAGTCGGGGTTGAAGATCGCCGCGAGGCTCGCCGCGGGGATGCCGACCCCCGTGTCGCGGATTTCGATCTCGGCCGCCCCCGGCGGGCGGTGGCGGAGGGTGACGCGGACGGTACCGCCCTGCGGCAGCGCCTCGAGCGCGTTTTTCATCAGGTTGAGCAGAGCCTGGCGCAGGCGGTTTTCATCCCCGGCCAGGACGAGATCCGTGTCCGGGAAAACGGGCTGGAGGAGGACGTTGCGCACTTTCGCCTCCTCGCCCAGGAGCGCAAGCAGCGATTCGAGCAGGCCGCGCAGGGAAACGTCGCGAAGCCCGAGCCGGCCCGCCCGCGATAGCGAGAGGAAATCCTCGACGATATGGTCGAGCCGGCGGATTTCTCCCCGGACGGTGTGCAACAGCCTGGCCGCGTCTTCCGAAAACCCCCGGCCCTCCCCGCCAGCGGCCTCGCGCTGCAGCCGCTGGATCGCCAGGCTCACGGCGTTCAGGGGGTTGCGGATTTCGTGGGCCACGGCGGCGGCGAGCTGCCCGAGGGAAGAGAGGCGCTCGGTCTGGTGCAGGCGCCGCTGCAGTTCCTGGATGCGCCGCAGGTGGCGGTTCTGGTTCCAGACGAGGAGCAGGATGGACAGCAGGCCCAGGCCGACCATCATCGCCGCGGACACGTAGACGTTGCGGCGGTGGTCGCGCACCAGCGCATCGAGGCTCCGGGCGCGCATCCCGATCCGGGCGAGAAACGGCTCCTCCTCGCCCACGCGGATTCGGCGCGCCGCCTCGAGAGTGTCTCCTTCGTTTCCCGGCAGGCGCTGCATCCGTCCTGCGGCGGGGGCGGGGGTCGCCGCCCCGGCTTCGGGTGCATTGCCTAATGAGAGGATCCCGCGGCCGGCATGGTCCTCAAGATGGAGATAGGCGACCTCTTCACGCCAGCCCACCTCTTCGGCCGCCTCCCGAAGCGCCCGCCGGCACGCCCAGCGGCGAACCCCCTCGCGCTCGAAAAAAAGAAGGATCGACCCCTGGAAGTCGGCTCTTTGCATCCCGACAAACCCCGGGGAAAGCGCGTCTTCTTCCCAGAGCCGCACGGCGATCTTTTCCCCGGGCGGCAGAAGCCCGGAGAGCTCGGGGAGGGCCAGCCCGCCGGGCAAGCGACCGGCGGAAAGCAGCGTGTTGCCGTCGGCCCCAAGGAGCACGATGGCGGAGATTTCCTTTGCGGCGAGGATTTCCCCAAGGAGGCGTTCCGGGGCCGTGCCGGCGGAAAGCGCGAGGTCCACTTCGGCCGCCGTCGCCAGAAGATCGGCGACCAGCACTTCCCGCAGGGCGAAGACTTCTTCCATGGAGGGATCCAGGGAGAACGGGTCGGAGCTTCCCGCCTGAAGCAGCTTTTCCCAGCGCTCGAACTTGTGTTCAGCCAGGAGCTCGATTCCCTGGAGGATGGAAGAAGCCCGCGCATGCAGGCCTTCGATCAGCGCTTCCTCGAGCCTGCGGCTGCTCAGCATCGCCGTGGCCAGGAAGAGAACGCAGATGAAGAGAGAAACCGCAGCAACGGCAAGCGGCTGAAGAAACATGCGCCGTTCTCCGGACACCCCCTCGCCCGGCAGCCGCTCCGCTTTTGGTCCCATCGCTGCTTTCCTCTCTTCCAGCCTACTCTCTTTCTTCATGGCGGGCAAGATCGGCTCGCGGCCGCAGCGGGTCGACAACCTTGTCGACCCTCCGGGGAATCGTCGTTTGGCAATTTAAGGAATTGTCTATATTTGTTTTTTTTTTTGTTTTCCGCACCGCCTCGGGCCGACAAATTTTTCCGCAGGGAAAACCAGGCTATAGCGCATCTCAATTTTAACCGTTTGAAATAACAACAATTTAAAACAAACCTCGGCTTTGCCCAAGGCTGGCATGCCGGCTGCATGAGATGATCTGCGAATTCCTCGAGAAAGGAGGAGCGAAATGAAACTCAGGATAGCGAGCATGGTGGCAGCGGTTTTGATCGCCACGGCCTCGGCGGCTCTCGCGGGCCCCGGGGGCTGGGGCGGGGGTGGCGGCATGGGCCGCGGGCCGGGGATGGGCCCAGGGTACGGCGGGCCTTACAGCCAAATCCCTGACCTGACCCCGGAGCAGAAGCAGAAGATGGAGGAGCTGCGCAAAAAGCACTGGGCCGAGATGGCCCCGCTGCAGAATGAGCGGCTCGCCAAGAGATCCGAATTGCGCTCCCTCTGGGCGGACCCGAACCCGGATCAGGAAAAGATTCTCGCCAAGCAGCGTGAACTGGCCGAGCTCGACCTTCGGCTGCGGGAAAAGACGACCCGGCACCGTTTCGAAGTCCATTCCCTGCTGACCCCGGAGCAGCGCGAGCGGCTGCCCTTGGCGGGATACGGCATGGGTGCGGGAATGGAACGCGGCATGGGTCCCGGCCGACGAGGCCCCATGCCCGGCGGCAGATGGTAACATCAGATCACAGGAAAGGAGAGGTTCCGATGAAAGGCAAACCTTTAAAGGTGATTGGATCGGCGGCGGCGATCCTGGCCCTGGTTGCCGGGTCTGCACTCGCCGGCCCGGGAGGTTTCGGCGGGGGGTGGGGATGCGGCTTGGGGCCGGTGATCGGACAGACCCTCACCCCCGAGCAGGCCGCACAGCTGCAAAAGCTGAGGCAGGAACACGAAAGCCGGCTCGCCCCGCTGCGCCAGGAACTCTGGGCGAAGAAAGCGGAATGGAGGGGCCTCATCGCGGACGGAAACCCGGATCCGGCAAAAGCCCTCGGCCTTCAAAGGGAGATGCTGGAGATCTCCGATGAGATGCACCGCGAGATGGTCGAATGGAGGACGAAGATGCTCGATCTGGTTTCCCCGCCAAACAACAACTGATCCTCTCTGGAAGGCGGGCCGGAGCGATCCGCCCCGCCTTCCAAGATCGGCCGAAGGACCGGAGACCCCCCATGGCGTTGATCGAAGCCCAAGACGTCGTCAAAGCCTACCGCACGGCCGATGTGGAGACGTTTGCCCTGCGCGGCGTCAGCTTTTCCGTGGACAAAGGAGCCTTTGTCTCCTTCGTCGGACCCTCGGGCAGCGGCAAGACCACTCTCCTGAACCTCGTGGGTTGCCTGGACAAACCCTCGAGCGGAAAGCTCCGGGTGGCGGAAACGGATGTGGCCGCGCTCAACGGCACAGAAGCCGCACGTTTCCGGGGCAAGCACATCGGGTTCATCTTCCAGAGCTTCAACCTGATCCCGGTGCTGACGGTCTTCGAAAACGTGGAGTACCCGCTCGTCATGGTTCAAAACGTCCCGGCGGGCCGGCGGCGCGAAGCGGTGGAAGAGCTGCTGGAGGCCGTGGGGATGACCGATCAGCGCCGCAAGAAACCGGACCAGCTTTCAGGCGGCCAGAAGCAGCGGGTCGCCATCGCGCGTGCGCTCGTGACCCGGCCGGATCTCGTCCTGGCGGACGAGCCCACCGCCAACCTGGACCATGACACGGCGATGACGATCATCCACCTGATGAAGGCCATCCGCGACAAGTTGCGGACCACCTTCGTCTTCTCCACCCACGACGCCCGCATCATCGGCGAGGTGGAATCCATTTTCCGGCTCGAGGACGGCAGACTGAAAACCGACGGGGGGAGGGTTGCGGCATGACGAATCTTTTTAAAATCGCGGCGCGCAACCTCATGCGCTACAAGCGCCGGACCCTGCTCACCCTGGGGCTGATCGTCATCGGGGTCGTCTTTGTCGCGGTCTTCGTGGGCGTGACCGACTCGTTCAAGAACATGATGATCGGGCAGATCACCGATTCCTACATCGGCCATCTGCAGATCCACCGCAAGGGGTACCTCGCGGCCATCGACACCCTGCCGTTGAACATGAATCTCAAGCTGCGCGCCTACGGTAGGGTCGAGTCGATCCTCAAGGAGACACCCGGCGTGGAGAGCTACTCGCCGCGCATCAAGCTGGGCGGGATGTTCAGCAACTTCACCGAGACGACCAGCATCCGCCTGAACGGGGTGGACCCGGAAAAAGAGGTTTGGACGGCGCCGCTGCTCATGTCGCGGGTGCTGGACGGCGAAAAGGCAATCCGCAAGGGCAAGATCCTGGTCCCCGAACTCCTTGCCCGGGGCATGAAAGTCAAGGTGGGCGACCCGGTCGTCGTCATCGCGACCAACAAGGATGGCTCCGTGAACGGCAAGCAGTTTGTGGTCGGCGGGATCCTCGAAGGCGTCACCGGCCCCGGCGGCCGCGACGGGTACGTGCACCTCGAGGACGCGGCGGAGCTTTTGCGGATGGAGGAGATGGAGATCAGCGAGATTGCCGTGCGGCTGAAGGATTTCAGCTTGCTCCAGCCGTTGTTCAAGGAGATCGAGGGGCGCCTGTCCCAGGAGAAAAATCCGGCGGGCCAGCCCATGTTCGAGGTGCACACTTGGGAGGCGCTATCGCCCTTCTACAACATCGCCCGCATGATCGACCTGATGACCGTCTTCATCAAGATCATGCTGGTCGCCATCGTCCTGGTCAGCATCATGAACGTGATGATCATGGCGGTCTACGAGCGCGTGCGCGAGATCGGCACCATCGCCGCCATGGGCACGCCGCCGCGCAGGATCCTCTCGCTCTTTCTGGTGGAGGGGCTCCTGATGGGGGTGATCGGCGCCGTTTTAGGCATTCTCTTGAGCATCGGGATTGCGTTCATTCTGAACGCCTCCAAGATCACCTTCGACTTCGGCCGGCAGACGGGCCTGCTGTTGTCCGCGCGGTTGAACCCGGCGGAGCTCCTGGTGGTGGCCGGCATCGTGATCGTCGTCGCTGTGGTGGCCAGCCTGCAGCCGTCCTTCAAGGCCGCGCGCATGGACCCGATACAGGCCCTCGGCCATGTCTAACCGGCCGTTTTGCCGCAGCGGCTCAAGCCGTGATCCGGCGTGGCGCGGGTGTTGAACATGCTCACCTAGGGCCGATATGCTGCGTTTTCCAAAACGCCTTGCGCCTTGGCTGACGGGCGGATGCTGGCATTGAAACATCGTGCCCGTTATGGGCAGGCGATCGGGTAAAGGGGAAGCCTCATGGGCAAACTTCTTTGGATCCTGATGTCCCTCGCATGGGCCGCCGGCGCTTACGCCGTGGACGGGGCCGAAATTCTTCAGAAGGTGGACCGCAACCTGGCGCCGGCCTCCTACGAGCTCTACCGCAAGCTGATCAACATCGAGCCAAACGGCGCCAAGAAGGAGTACGTCCTCTATACGGTGAAAAAGGGCAAGGAGATGGTGGCCGGGGTGTTCCTGTCGCCGGCGAGCGAAAAAGGCCGCAGCACGCTGCGGCTCGGGGAAAACATGTGGCTCTACATCCCGAACGTGGGCAAGCCCGTGCGCATCACGAGCCTGCAGTCGGTGATCGGAGGGGTCTTCAACAACGCGGACATCATGCAGCTCGATTACAGCGACGAGTACGACGTCGTCGGCTTGGAGGAACTGGACAAGGAGTACGTGCTCGATCTCAAGGCCAAGACCCGGACCGTGGCCTACGATCGCCTGAAGATGTGGGTGGACCGGGAGCGGGTCGTGCCCACCCGGATCGAATGCAAGACCGAGGCCGACATGCTGATCAAGACCCTCTATTTCAAAGACATCCAGGATTTTGGAGGCGGCTTTGTGCGGCCTGCCGTGATCGAAACCGACAGCCCGCTCTACAAAGGCTACAAGTCGGTCATGATCTTTGCGAAGCTCAAGCTCCGGGAATTTCCCGACGAGGTCTTCACCCTGACCTACATGCCGCACATCGAATCGCTGCGGCAGTAAGGTCCCGGGCCCCACGGCGATGCCCATCAGCCCAGGAACGCCGAGTTCCCGTTCGCTGCTCTCCCGGCGCGGTCTTGCCCTCCTGGCGGGCGTGCTCGCCCTGGGACTTTTCACCGCTGCCCTTGCCGCCCGAGCCGAGGAGTATTCCTTCGAGCCTTCCGAAACCGAGAAGAAGCCTTACCGCTTCGGGGGCTACGCCGAAAT
The DNA here is from genome assembly GCA_020725555.1 of Desulfatibacillum sp. Lineage (GTDB taxonomy): Bacteria > Desulfobacterota > Desulfobacteria > Desulfobacterales > SpSt-501 > SpSt-501. The sequence continues at coordinate 212,742 of DYEU01000032.1, read as the reverse complement.
GCGGCCGATCCTCTTCGATCTCGACCGCGGCGCCGCCCTCTACAAGGCCCGGTTTTACGACCGCCGCGTGAGCGACCCGCTTTCTCAGCAGAGTTTCACTCTCCAGCTCGATGCCGGCTTCGAGTGGAACGCGTGGAAGGCCTTCGCCCGCATCCAAAACCTCCTCGATCACACCTACGACGGCTGGTCGGAGGACACGAAACCCTACGAGGCCTATCTCGCGGCCAAGCCCTCGCCTTCGCTGGCTGTCACCGCGGGCAAGTTCACCGCCAAATGGGGGAAAGGCTACGCCTGGAACCCTGTCGCCTTTGTGGATCGCCCCAAGGACCCGGACGATCCCGAGCTCAATTTGGAAGGCTTCTACATGGCGGGTTTCGATTTCATCAAGAGCATGGATGGGCCTCTGAGAACCGTTTCCTTCTCCCCGCTGCTGCTGCCGGTGGACCATGGCCTGAACCGCGATTTCGGCGAATCGGGGCACATCAACGTCGCCGCCAAGGTCTATGTTCTGCTGTACGACACGGACATCGATGTCATGGTGCTGAAAGGCGACAGCCGGCCCGATCGCTTCGGGTTCGATTTCTCGCGCAACATCGCCACCAACCTGGAAATCCACGGGGAGTCGGCCTGGATCGACGATGTTCGTCTCAAGAAAGTCAATGCCGCCGGCGCGGTGTCCGAATCCGAAATCGATGCCTGGAGCGGCCTGGTGGGGCTGCGTTACCTGAGCCGCATCGACACGACCTATATTCTCGAGTATTACCGCAACGGCACCGGCTACAGCGGATCCGAGGCCCGAGAGTTCTTCACGTTCGTCGACCGCGCCTACGATGCCTATGTCACGGCCGGCAACGCCGCCCCGATCCGGAAAGCCGCCAACCTCACCCAGGGCGCCTACGGCCGGTCGAACCCCCTGCGGGACTATCTTTACTTCCGGGTCAGCCAGAAGGAGCCGTTCGACATCCTCTATTTCACCCCGGCGGTGACAACGATCCTCAACCTGGACGACCGCAGCTTCTCGCTCTCCCCCGAGCTGCTCTACACCCGGATCACCAATCTCGAGCTGCGGCTGAAGGGTGTCCTCCTCCACGGCGGCCGCGGCAGCGAATACGGCGAGAAGCCCACCGACGGCCGCCTTGAATTGAGGCTGCGTTACTCGTTCTGATCGGCGCCGCTCCCGCGGCCGTTTGTCCTCAGAAGATTTGGACTCCGGCGTAGGCCAGGATGAACTTCACCGCGACGTAGAGGAAATAGATGCCGAAGATCAGCTTGAGCGTCGCCGGCTTGAACTTCTTGATCACGGCCGCTCCGATCTGGGCGCCCACCACGGTTCCCGCAGCCAGCAGCAGCCCGGCTCCGATCGCCACATAGCCCTGGATCAGCTTGATGCCGCCGCCCACGACCGCCAGCGGGATCATCGTGGCGAGCGAGGTTCCCATGGTCACGTAGACCGGGGCGCCGAAAAGGTAGATCAGCCCCGGCACCAGCGCATAGCCGCCCCCCAACCCCACGATGCCGGTGAAGATGCCGATCAGAAAACCAAAGACGGCCCAGCCGACGACATGGCGCGGGATGGTGTTGCCCTCGGCTGCGGGATGCCCGCCCTTGCGGAGCCCCTCCCAGATCATGCGGATGGCCGGCCAGAGAAAGGCCAGGCCAAGGATCAACCCCAACAGGGTCACGTGCCGGGTGAGAAGGGTGAAGAGCCAGGAGCCGATCAACACCCCCAGAATCCCCGCCCCCCCCCAGCCAGAGGGTGGCACTCACATCCAAATTGCGCCGGACAAGATGCCCATAACCACCTGAGATCGCGGTAAAAATGACCGCAAAGAGCGTCGTCCCCACCGCGACCGGCGTGGAATAACCCATCCAAAAATGTATGGCGGGCAGCATCACGCTGCAGCCGCCGGTGCCGATGATGCCTCCCAGGAATCCTGCTGCCAGGCCGATGACGATCAGGGCCAGCCCGCGACCGGCGTCGACCGGCGGTCCCCCCTGGCCGGCGACGCCCGCCGCGAAAGCCCAGGCGGTCAAGACGATCAGGATCGCCAGCAGCACCGCCGAGGGAAGGTAGTTGCGCCACGTGGACACTTGGCTGCCGTTCATGGGATTTCCTCCTTTTGTGGAAATAAAGCGAGCGACACGCCAGGGATTCAGCAATTCCTGTGCCAGTGGTGTAAAACGAGGCCTCGGTTTCCACGCAGAACCCATAAGCGCCCTGAGCGGGCGCAAACGGGGGATCCTGCCCCCTGCCGGAGGGCTGGGTCGAACCCTTTCGCAGCAGCCCCGGCGGAGAAAGCCGTTTCACCTCGTGGAACGCCTTCGGCCGGGCCTCTCCCTCGGGGGTTTCTCACAGCGGGGGCGTTCAGGGCGGCGTGTCGCCTCTCCAGGCGCGCAAGCCGCGAAAGCTTCAGCGGATGGCACCGGAATTGCTCTTTTCGGGGCCGGAGCACTTTGCACGACCCAAGGAGGGGACATGTTCCGCAAGATCCTTTATGCCACGGCACTGGAGGCATACTACCGCGAAGTGTTTGGCTGCATCACCAACCTGCGGCGCGCCGGAACCGAAGAGATCGTCCTGGTGCACGTGATCCGGGCGGAAGAGCGCTTCCCCGTTAAGGGGCGACAGGCGCGGCAGATGCTCGCTTCCTTGGAGGCGGAGCTCTCCGGGCGCATGGAAGAGGCCGTGCGCATCGCCCAGGCGCAGGGCCTGAAGGCGAAGGTCCGGGTCGAGACCGGACTCCCCTGGCGCCGGATTCTCCAGGCGGCCGACGAAGAACAGGTCTCCCTGATCGTCAGCGGGCGCGAGCGCAAGAGCGGGCTCGATGAAATTCTTTTCGGATCAACGACCGACCGCCTCGTCCGCTATGGAAGGCTTCCGGTCTATATCCCCAAGTGTCCCGAGGTTTACGGCGGAGGGGTATCTTCGGAGAACGCTCCCTGCAGGGATCCATTCCGCCGCGTGCTGTTTCCGGTCGACTGGTCGGAATGCTCGCAAGCGGCTCTGGAGGCACTCTGGCGCCTGAAGGCCTCCGCCGTCGGCGAGATCGTGGTGGTCCACGTCATGGACGAAAGGGCCATGTCGCTTCAGCCGGATGAAAAATTCCGGGAGTTCGAACGGCTGGACCGGCGCAAGCTGGAAGACACGGAGCGTCGGCTGCGATCCGAAGGGTTTGCCGTGCGCACGCGGCTTGCCGTGGGCAACCCCCGAGCGGCGCTGCTTCCGATCGCACGCGAGGAAGACGTCTCGCTCGTCTTCATGGGCACCCACGGCAAGGGACGGGTGGAGGGGATTCTCTGGGGATCGGTTTCGCGCAACGTCGCCGAATACAGCGACCGACCGGTGCTTCTGGTCCGCGGGGGGGGCTGTGCGGCTTCCGCCCCAGGGGCCGCTTGAGCTGCACAGCGCCCGCGCGGGGGGCGCTCAGGAGACGCCGAAGAACTGCGAGTAGGCGTGCTTGGCCACCCATTGCAGGGAGCGCAGCCAGGACTGCGAATAGTGGCTGACCTGGAAGTTGCAGGTCGACAGGCACCCCGGGCTGCAGCGCGCCTTGAGGCGCTCGAGGCGCTCCTCGTCGAAGCGCGGCCCCCGGCGGATGTCGCCCCAGTCCTCCTCGCTCGCGTAGTACTCGAAGCAGGGCGCGAAGCTCCCGTCCAGCCGGATGACCATGGAGACCCGGCCTGCGCGGCAGGGCCAGCGGGGCAGCTTGCGGCGAATGAAGCGCTTCATGGCCTCCAGGTGGGCGATCGAGTTGACCATGGTGTAGCCCGCCCGGTTCTTGGCGATCAGCCAGTCGATCAGTTCGTCCACGGCGTCGACCTGCGATTCGCGGATCCAGACATCGGTTTCGCCGGGATCGAAGCCCTCGTAGTCGATCGGCGGCGGCTCGCTGATGTGGTAGTCGGTGGCGATGCCGTAGCGGTGGGCCGTCTCCGTCAGCGCCATCACGTCGTCGACGTTCTTGCCGGTGATGTTGATGTTGAGGAAGGTGTGGTAGCCGTAGCGTTTCTCCTGCTGGACGAGGTACTCAAACTGCGGCAGGATGCGCTTCAGGTTCTTGGGGATCCCGGCATAGCCGTCCATGGCGTCGACCGCGAGGTTCACCGCGGCCACGCCGGCCTCGCCGATGGCGTCGATGAAATCCCGGTCCATCAGGATCCCGTTGGTCGGGAGATAAACGAAGAAGCCCTTCTCCGCCGCCAGGCGCGTCAGCTCCACGACGAAGGGCTTGCGCACCAGGGGCTCGCCCCCCATGTAGGCGAGCACCCGGCAGCCCTGCCGCTCGAGCCATTCCACGGCGGCGCAGGCCGTCTCCCAGCTCATCCCGGGGATGTTCCTGCCGCGGCTGTAACAGTAGCTGCAGCTCAGGTTGCAATTGAGGTCGGTGTAGAAAAACGAGAGCACGGGGCGGAACTCGTTTGCCGCCAGCCGCGATCGGAGATAGGGGAACAACCAGCTGCGACAGGCTCGCCGGAACTGGCTCGTCCGCCGCAAGGGGGGAAGGCCGGCCGCCGGCACCGCCGGTTTTCGGAAAAGAAAGGAAGTCCGCGGGATGTCGGTTGCCGTTTGCGTCGCCATACCTGAACCTCCTTGTCGCGTGGGTGCGAGCGTTGCTTGTCGACCCCTTCCGAGCAAGGCCCATGCCACACGGCGAACCCGCCCTCGGGTCTCCGCCGAGGGCCCGGGCGGCGATCATTTGCGGCGTGTCAGGCCTCAGGGACGGGCGCCACCTCTGGGGCGGAAAATGGTTTCATGGGGAAACGTCGAGCCCTCCATGTGTTTCATATGGTGAAACATAAGCATGCGCCGGGTGTTCGACAAGGCCCGCTCGCGGCGGACGTTCTGCGGATCTCGGCTCGCTGCGCGGTCGGGTATCGTTTTTGCTCTTTCGCTCAGGAGGCAGGCGGCGTGAAAGGCAACCCGGAACAACGCGGTGTAAGGTGGAAAAGATTGCGATTTTGCTTTTGGGCAAGCGGGTCGCCCCTTGTTTTGGGTTCTGCGACGAGGTGCTTTTCCTCGAGGGAGAAGGGGGGAGCGATCTGCACCCGAGGGTTCAGCCGTTTCCTGCCGAGGATCCCTGGTCGGTTTGCCGGTTTCTCGCGAGGCAGGGCGTGCGCAAGGTGGTTTGCAACGGGATCTGGAGCTTCCACAAGGAATGGCTCAAGACCCGCGGCATCGAGGTGGTGGATGACCAATGGGGACCGCTGGATGAGGCTTTGCGCCGGATCTTCCCCGGTGCCCCGCCATGAAAAGAGGAGGAGGCCATGGATCCACAGCAAAGCAAGAAAGTCCGCATCCGCTACTGCCTGGAATGAGGGTTTGCCAACCGTGCGACCGGGCTGGCCGCAGCGATCACGAAATTCTTCGGTCTCAAGGCCGAACTCGTGGAAGGGCACAGCGGGGTCTTCGAAGTCCGCCTGGACGATCGGGTCATCTACAGCAACCAGGGAGCGTGCCGGCGACTGCCGACCGACGAAGAGGTCCTGGTGAAGCTCCTGCCGCACGCCCGGTTGCTCCCCGGGCAGCAGCTGAAGATCACCGATCCTTTTCCCATGGCCTGAGAGGCTCATGGCCGGGGCGGGCGGTCGCTCCCGCCCCCGTGGAACGAGGAGGAAAGATGAGGATGCCGGAAATCGGGGTGATCGCCTGCAACAGCGCAGGTTCCAATTCGGGGGTCCTGACCGGCGCGGCGGCGATGCGTCTTGTCCGGGAAGCGGGGCCGGGACAGGTCGGCATCTGTTCCTTGCCGGCGCTTTGCCGGGGAATCCCGCGACAGGTGCAGGTCGTCAAAAATCTGAGGCACCGGATCGTGGTGGACGGCTGCGCCAACGCCTGCGCCCGGGGCGTCGCCGAGCGTCTGGGGATTGCCTGCTCGTGTTATCTCAACCTGGAAGACGATCTGCACATTGCCAAGCGGGGACCGTTCAGCACGCTGGAGGTTTCCGAAGAGGAAATCGGTCGGGTGCTGGACGCCCTGCGCCGGATCGCAGCCGATTTGCTCGGAAAGGCCGCATGATGCGGCGCAAGGACGAAGGAGGCGGCGATGCGCGGTGATCGGCGGCGGGTCCTGAGGCTGCTTGCCGAGGCGGGGGTGACCGTGGAGGGCGATCGGCCCTGGGACATTCAGGTCCACGACCCGCGCTTCTACCGTCGGGTGATCGCCGAGCGCAACCTCGGCCTTGGCGAATCCTACATGGACGGCTGGTGGGATTGCCCGCGACTGGACGAGTTCTTCGACCGCCTCTTGCGAAGCGGGATCGAGGGCCGGGTGCGCGGAAACGCCTTGCTTCTCCTGCGCGCGCTGCCGGCGCTTCTCTTCAACCTCCAGTCGCGCTCGCGGGCGCGCCGCGTCATCGATCGCCACTACGAGCTGGGAAACGACCTCTTTCTCTCGTTTCTCGATTCCTACAACCAGTACAGCTGCGCCTTCTTCGGCGACGGCGACGACCTGGAAGCGGCCCAGAGGAACAAGCTCGAGCTGATTTGCCGCAAGATCGGGCTGCAGGCCTCCGACCGCCTGTTGGACATCGGCTGCGGCTGGGGGGGGCTTGCCCGGTATGCGGCCGAGCGGCGCGGTTGCCGCGTGACGGCCGTCAACCTGTCCCGCGGGCAGCTTGCCTATGCCCGCGCATTCTGCCGCGGGCTCCCGGTCGAATGCATCGAGGGCGATTACCGCGAAATCGACGGCGTCTACGACAAGATCGTCTCCGTGGGCATGTTCGAGCATGTCGGCGTCCGCAATTACCGCCGCTTCATGGAGAACGTCGCCTCCCTCCTCGCCCCGGGCGGGGTGTTTCTGCTGCAGACCATCGGGGCGAACGAATCCCGCCGCGGCTGCGACCCCTGGATCACGCGCTACATTTTCCCGAACGGCATGTTGCCCTCGTTGGCGCAGATCTCCCGCGCGGCCGAGGGGCTCTGGGTCATCGAGGACGTTCACAACCTGGGCCCGCACTACGACCGCACCTTGATGGCCTGGCACCGCCGTTTTGAGAACGCCTGGCCGGGTCTTCAGGGGAAGTACGATGCACGCTTCAAGCGCATGTGGGACTACTATCTTCTCTCCTGCGCCGGGGCGTTCCGGGCGCGGGCGATTCAACTCTGGCAGATCGTCTTCACCCCTGCCGGAGCGGGCGTTCCCCAGCCGCCCTGCCGACCCGGGGTCCCCTGAGCGGGGGGCAAGGCCGGCCCGGGCGGAGCGATTCCCGAACCCCGGCGGGTTTCGGGGGAGAAACCCGGACCTGACCGCCGGCCGTGACATGACCTCTCGAGCTCAACGACAGGGCGGTCGAGGCGGAGAGGCGTTTCCAGAAGGCCCGCATCGATCGTCACCTCCGGCTTTCCTGCATCCCGGACCTCTCCCGCCCCGGTTCGAGGAGAGGGCGGAGAATTGAGGATTTCTGAACACCCCGGAAGGAGGGAACCCATGGAAGACAAGAAGCCGTTGAACATCGAGGAGATTCTCCGGCGCATGGAAGAGGGCTTGGGCGAGGAGCCCCGGCCGATGGTGTTGATGTCGAAAATCCTGCCCGGATGGATTCCACGCCAGGCCGGGGAGCGCAAGTTTCTCATGGAGGATCTTCAGCACATCCCGCCCAAATACAAGCATCTCATCATGATCGCCGCGGCTGCGGCGGTCGGCAGCCATCTGTGCACCGAGACGTTCATCAAGATCGCGCAGCGCTCGGGAGTCAGCGCCAAGGAAATCGGGGAGGCGCTCCTGACCGCCCGTTTTGCGCTCGCTTCCACCGTGTTTGCGACGGCGATCGAAGGGATGGAATCCCTGGTCCCGGGATCGTAGCCGGCCCGTGGCCTCCCCGGTCCGGCTGCCGGCCGAGGCGCGAGGGGATCGGGAAGGGCGGCCCATTCGGCCTCGGGGGGGTCCCAAAAGCCGCAGCACGGGATTGGGTAAGGGCGATGGCGGACCCCAACCGAAGAAGGAGGACGCCATGGGCGGGAAATTCGCCGCGTTCATGCGGCAACGGTATTCGCAACTGATCGTGACCGCGCTTTTGCTCGGTCTGGTGAGTGGCGGATGGACCCCGGCGCCGGGGCGCTTCATCCGCCGCTTTGCCTTTGCGCTCATTTTTCTCATGATCGGCGCCATGGGGTTCACGCTGAGGCTGCGCACCCTGGGCCGGGCCTTGCAGGAGACGAAGGCCGTTTTCTTGGGGTTGGTGTTGAATTTTGCAGCCGCCCCCCTGCTCTGCTGGGTCCTGGCCTTCCTGTGGCTCGGAGGCGAGCCGGACCTTGCGGCCGGTGTGATTCTGATCGGCGCGGTTCCCTGTGCGGGCATGGCCATCGTCTGGACGGGGCTGCTCAAGGGGGATGTGGCGCTTGCCACCGTCATCAACGCCGCGACGATGATCGCCGCACCCTTTCTCATTCCCGCTCTGATGAAGCTCTTCGCCGGGGCTTACCTGGCGGTGGATGCGGGCCCGCTTTTCGGCAGCGTGCTGGAAAGCGTGCTGATGCCGCTTCTGGTCGGACTGCTGGCGCGCGAAGCCCTGGAGCTCCGACGCGACATGACGCCATGGGTTCCTCTCATGCCGGCCGTTTCGGGTGCCGCCGCGGTGATGCTGATGTTCATGGCCGTGAACATCTCCGTTCCCCTGCTGCGCGCCAACCTCCCCGTGCTCGGGCCGCTGGCCGCCGCGTTGGTGCTGGTGTTTCCGGCGCTTTTCTGCGCCGCCTGGGCGATGGGGCGCTCCTTTCTGAGCCCGGTGAAAAATATCGCCCTCATCTTTTCCGCGGGGATGAAAAACCTGCCCATCGCCGTGGCAGTGGCTGCGGTCAGCCTTCCGGAGCTCGCCCAGTTTCCCGTGGCGCTGGCCTTTGTCTTTCAAATGGCGACCGCCGTGGTTTTTTATCGACGGCTGCAGCGGGAGACGTCGGTCGCCGCTCAGCCTGCGGCGCCGCACACTCCCCCGTCTCCCCCCCGCGCCGGCGGGTGACGCCATGGCTGCCGCACCGCGCTTTGGACTGGCCCTGAGCGGGGGCGGGGCGCGCGGGCTCGCCCACATCGGCGTGCTGGCGGTGCTCCAGGAGGAAGGGCTGATCCCCGAGCTGATCGTGGGCAGCAGCATCGGCGCCGTTATCGGCGCCGCCTTCGCCCTGCAGCCCGACGCCGCCGTCCTGAAAGAGGCGGCCATGCGGGTCTTTGCCCCCGGCGGGACGGCGTCCTCCGTGCTGAGGAGGCTCAAGCAGAACAAGCCTGCGGCCGGAATCCGGGAAGGGGTTCTCGAGCGGATCGGGGATTTCGCGGCCAAGGAGTACCTGCTCAACCTCACGCTGCTGCGGGGATCGCTGCTTTCGGAACGCGAGGTGCGGGAGTGCCTGTCGGGCCTTGTTCCGGACCTCACCTTTTCCGATCTGCGCATCCCGTTTGCCGCCACCGCCGTGGACCTGGTCCAGGGCCGGCGGGTGATCCTGAACGAAGGGTCTCTTCACCGGGCGGTGATGGCGAGCAGCGCCCTTCCCGGCCTGATGCCGCCCGTCGCCTACCGGGGGATGCTGCTGGCCGACGGGGCGATGCTGGAGGCCGTGCCGGCGGCGGCGGCGCGGGAGCTCGGCGCCGAAACCGTCGTGGGCGTCGACGTCGGCTCCCGCCTGGAGAGCCCGGTGTGCCTGCGCGACGGCATCGATGTGCTCCAGCGCGCCACCGAGATCATGATGCTTCACCTGCGCGCGGCCGGCCGCCGGGCTTGCGATGTGCTGATCGAGCCCGAGCTCGGACCGTTTCACTGGACGGATTTCGCCTCCGTCGCCGAGATGATCGCGGCGGGCGCGCGGGCGTCCCGCGCACGACTGCCGGCCCTGCAAAACGCGCTGAGGCAGGGGCGTTGGTCGTCTGCGATCCGGCGGCTCAGGCGCCGCCTCTCCCGCGGCTGAGGCCTCTCCGCGACACCCTCCCCGCGCAGGGGGCGCTCGCTGAGCATAGGGGGGCCTCACGGTGCGCTTCCCCAGCCCGCTCGCCGAAGCCTACCTCAGGAAATACGGCGGAGGGGGTTCCACGTCGCGAGCGCGGGCCTCGAGCCGGCCGAACGGGGGACCCCCCCCGCCTCCTCGCCTGACCCCCGCCGCCGCATGCCCCTCCTGCCGCCGGGAAACCCGGCACGCGGCTTCGCCGCGGTGCGTGGTTCGTTCCGCCGCCGCGGGGCTTGACAGGCGGGGGTCGGGCGGATACATTTCGCTCATCGGCGAAATGTTATGGGTCCTCCGCCGGCGGGCGGGCCGCCGCGCCGGGGACCCATGAAATAAGGAGATCGCGATGGCGGCGACGAGCCTGAAGAGCCTCAGTGTTCTCGACCGGTTTCTCACGCTGTGGATTTTTCTCGCCATGGCCGTGGGGGTGTTCGGGGGCTTTCTCTACCCCGGCATCCAGGATTTCATGAATCACTTCCAGGTGGGGACCACGAACATCCCGATCGCCGTGGGCCTGATCCTCATGATGTACCCGCCGCTCGCCAAGGTCCGCTACGAGAAGCTCGGGTTCGTGTTTCGCGATGTGAAAATCCTGCTGCTTTCCCTGGTCCAGAACTGGCTCATCGGACCCGTGCTCATGTTTTTCCTCGCGATCACCTTTCTCTCCGGGCACCACGAGTACATGGTCGGCCTGATCCTGATCGGCCTGGCCCGCTGCATCGCCATGGTGCTCGTCTGGAACGACCTCGCCAAGGGCGATGCCGAGTATTGCGCCGGGCTGGTCGCCTTCAACTCCATTTTCCAGGTGCTTTTCTTCTCGGTCTACGCCTGGTTCTTCATCGCCGTGCTGCCCCGCTGGTTCGGCCTGGAAGGTGCCGTCGTCGACATCACGATCGGCGAGATCGCCGAGAGCGTCTTCATCTACCTGGGGATCCCCTTTCTCGGCGGCCTCATTACGCGCATCATCGGCCTCAAGACTCGCGGCGAGGCCTGGTACCACGAGCGCTTCATCCCCCGCATCAGCCCGATCACGCTGATCGCGCTCCTCTTCACGATCCTCGTCATGTTCTCGCTCAAGGGCGAATTCATCGTGAAGCTGCCCCTCGACGTCGTGCGGGTCGCCGTGCCGCTTTGCATCTACTTCCTGGTGATGTTCCTGATCAGTTTCTTCATCTCCACGAAGCTCAAGGCCACCTACGAACAGACGACGACCCTATCCTTCACCGCGGCCTCCAACAACTTCGAGCTCGCCATCGCCGTGGCGGTGGCCGTCTTCGGCATAAACTCCGGCGAGGCCTTTGCGGCGGTGATCGGGCCGCTGGTGGAGGTGCCCGTGCTGATCAGCCTGGTGAACGTGGCCCTGTGGCTGAAACGGAAGTATTTTCCTTACGAGGTGAGAACGATCACCGGGGTCTGCCACGTGACCTGCAAGCCTTGAACGCGGCCGGGAAGCGAAGAGGCCCCTTTCGGCCGAGGGAGCGATCGCATGAAGAAGGTCGTGCGGCTGTTGCAGGCGCTCGCCGATGAAAACCGGCTGCGCGCCCTCTTCGCCCTCGAGCGGGGCGAGCTGTGCGCCTGCCAGCTCGTGGAGCTCCTGCGGCTTGCGCCGTCGACGGTCTCCCAGCACATGGGCATCCTGCGGCGGGCCGGGCTGGTTGCGGCGGAGAAGCGGGGGCGCTGGATGTACTACCAGGCGGCCGATGAGGAGACCTCCCCGCCGGTGGGGCGGGCGAAGGCCTTTCTGCGTACCTGCCTGCAGGACACAGCGCCGATCCTGCGGGATCGCAAGAGGCTGGCGGCCATTTTGCGCCGGGACCCCCACGAGCTCTGCCGTCGTCAGAGCCGCCGTACCGCTTCCGCGGGCCCGACGGCCGAGCGCCGAGGCCGGCAAAGGAGATCGCGGTGAAGGAGTCGCCCCAGGTGGACCTCTCCGAGGCGCAGCGGGCGTTCATCGCCGACCGCGGCGGCATCCTGAGCGTCTTTTCGGGCAGGACGGTCGTCGGCTGATGACACGGGGTCGAAGGGCCGATCGGTCGGATCGGCAAGCCCGTGGATGATCGGCCCTGCGAACGGCTGCCGGCGGGCGGGGTGTCGATCTTCATCGAGCGCCGGCTGCTCGAGGCGCTTCCCGCCGAGGGGGGAATCCTCCCGGTCTACATGGGCGATTACGGCTGCTGGCGGCTGTTCGTGCGCCGGAAGGCCCGAGGAAACCTCCCCGAGGACGGCTTGACGTGAGGACATCGTATCCGCCCGGCTCGCCGGAGCAGATCGCCTACCGGGTCATCCAGGACTGTGCGGACTGTGACTGCTGCCGCCCGATCCTGGACGAGGCCTGCCTCTTTTTCCCCGAGCTCTACCGGCTCTACGACCGCCAAACGGAAACCGGCCGCACGCCATCCGGGGAAGAATTGCGGGCGCTCGTCGAGCGGTGCAATTTCTGCGCACTCTGCCCCTGCCCGAACATCCGGGCGGACATCATCCGCGCCAAGACTGCCTTCGTCGCCCGCGACGGGCTTCCCGCCCGCGTGCGCTGGGTCGAGGACGTGCAGCGGATCGGCAAAGTTTGCGGCGCCTTTCCCCGGCTCACCGGCCGCCTGCTCTCCCCCACGCGGGCCGGGAGGCGGCTGAAACGGTGGATCGGGATCCACCCCGAGCGCAGGCTGCCCGAGTTTCCGCGGGAGCATTTCAGGGCCTGGGCGCGCAGACGCGGGCTGCACCGCAAGCCGCGCGCGGCGGCCGGGAAGCGCGTGCTCTATTTCGCGGGCTGCACGGCGACCTACCTCTTCCCGGGGGTCGCCCGCGCCACGGTCGAGGTCCTGCAGGCCTGCGGGCTCTCCGTCTTCTGCCCGCCGCTTTCCTGCTGCGGGATGCCCTCCTTTCTCGAAGGGGACCGGGAGTTCACCCTGCGCGCCGCCTCCAAAAACCTCGCGGTTCTCTCCGCCGCGGCGGAGGAGGGATACGACATTCTCTGTTCCTGCCCGACCTGCAGCTTCATGTTGCGCGGGCTGATGGCCGAGGGCGCCTATTTTGCCGAGGCCTACCAGAAAGCGGTGGGATCCGATCCGCGCTTCATCCGGGTTCCGGCGCGCGCGCGGGCGGGGGGCCGGGCCGCCGGGGGGATGGAGATCTTCGACCGCACCATGTTTCAACACATCCTCAAGGACGACGGGTACTTCTCCGGCCTCGATCCCCTCCGGCGGATCGCCGTCGCCGAGAAAACCTTTGACGTGGGCGAATATCTCCTGCAGCGCGTGGGCGAGGGCGCCGGGCCGGGCGGATTTTCCCCCTTGCGCCGGAAGGCCCTCTACTACGCCCCCTGCCACCAGCGGGAGCAGCACTTCGGCCGGCCCTACCTCGATCTCCTGCGGCGGATCCCGGGACTGGAGGCGGCCGACCTCGAGGGAAACCTCTACTGCTGCGGCCTGGCCGGGGTGATGGGCTTCAAACACGATTTTCACGATCTTTCGATCACCCTCGGCGGGCGCCTGATGCGCCGCATCGAGGAGATCCACCCCCAGGAGATCCTGACCGACTGCCTGAGCTGCAGGCTCCAGTTCGCGCAGCTACTGCCCTACCCCGTCCGGCACCCGATCGAAATCCTGCGGGAAGCGCTTCCTTCGCCCGCGGCCGGGGGGACGGGCGGAGGCGGACAACGGCCTGCCGGGTGAGAGAGGGCAAACCGCCGCATCCCGCCCCCGGCGTTCGCCGGGGCGATCCAGGAGTGCTCCCATGGAGCTGAAGCCGATCGCCGAGTTTTCCCCCTGTTGCCACGCACCCGGAAAGCCCGCTGCGCCCGGGGCCGTCCCTGCTGCACGGAGGATCCGTTTGTGGGAGGGAGTGCTTTTTCTCGCCGTGCTCGGCGCAGGCTGTGCGGTGTACCGGGCGCTTCCCCAGGCGGCGCGCCTTCTGACCTACGAGGTCTTCGGCCTGGAGGCCGGCACGCATTTCGCCGCCGCGGTCGAGTTTTTTCTCTACGATACCCCCAAGGTGCTGATGCTCTTGACGGTCGTGGTGTTCGGCGTGGGCATCCTGAACACCTACGTCACCGCCGAGCGCACCCGCCGCCTCCTGGCCGGTCGCCGGGAGGCCGTGGGGAACGTGTTGGCCGCCCTCCTTGGGGTCGCCACCCCCTTCTGTTCTTGTTCGGCGATCCCGCTCTTCATCGGTTTTGTGACCGCGGGGATCCCCCTGGGGGTGACCTTTTCGTTTTTGATCTCCGCCCCCATGGTGAACGAGGTGGCGCTGCTTCTGCTCTACGGGCTCCTCGGCTGGGAGATCGCCCTGCTCTACGCCGGGACGGGGCTGGCGATCGCGACGGTGGGCGGGTTCGTGCTCGGCCGTCTGCGGCTTGAGCGGCACATCGAGGAGTGGGTCGCCGCGGTGCGGGGCAACGAGGTGCAGGCCGCGCCGGGACCCGGTTCCTTCCGGGAGCGCGTCCAGGCCGGATTCGACGCCGTGCGCAGCGTCGTCGGCCGGGTCTGGAAGTGGGTCGTGCTGGGGATTGCGGTGGGCGCCTTCATCCACGGCTACGTGCCCGAGGCCCTTCTTGCCGCGATCCTGGGCAAGGAGGCGTGGTGGTCGGTTCCGCTCGCCGTCGGCATTGGGATCCCCATGTACTCGAGCGCCGCCGGGATGATCCCGGTCGTGCAGGCGCTGCTCGGGAAAGGGGCGGCCCTGGGCACGGTGCTCTCCTTCATGATGAGCGTCATCGCCCTGTCGCTCCCCGAGATCCTCATCCTGCGCCGCGTGCTCAAGCCGCGGCTTCTCGCCTGCTTCGTCGGTATCGTCGGTCTCGGCATCCTCGCCGTCGGCTGGATCTTCAACGCCCTTTCGTGAGCGGCGGCGAGTGCGGGCGGCGGCCTCATGGTTTCTTAACAATCCGGTGCGATCTTCCGCATGCGGCTTGCCGCCGTGCCGAACACCCTGCTGGAGGAAACCCGATGGATGCCTACACCGTCTTCCCTGACGCCGAACTCGCCCACGCCGGGCCCGTGAGCGAGGCCTTTCTGCAAATGAACATCCGGCGCTTTCACCACGCCTGCCGCTGGGTCCACGAGCTCCCCTACGGCTACAATTCGGACCGCGACGACCTGATGATCCTCTTCAAGGAGAAGATGGGCACCTGCACCACCAAGCACGCCGTGATCGGCACGCTCGCCGGCGAGCAGGGCCTCGACATCCGCAAGAACATCGGGATCTACGCCATGACCGAGGAGATCGTGAGCGGGACCCGGCGGCTGCTCGCCGAGTTCGGTCTGCCCTACATCCCCATGGTGCACTGCTTTCTCGTCCACGGCCGGTACCGGGTGGACCTGACCGAGGGCAACCGCAACGGCAAGAACCGCCCGATCGAGGAGTTCCTGCACGTGGAGGAGGTCCCGGCGGCGGTTTCGGGGAAGGAGGAGTACCTGCGCTACCGCCGGGCGCTTTCCGAGACGATTCTCCGGCGGCCCGAGCTCGCCGGGGTCGACGTGAAACGGATCCTCCAGGCGCGCGAGGAGGGGCTGAAGCTGCTCAAGGAAAACCTGCGGCGGGAGAGTGGCTGACGATGGCGCACCGGGCGGAGAAGACGGCGATCCGGGCCGGGGCCGAGCCGGGGGCGATCCGCCGCCTGCTCGCTTCCTGCGGGTTGCCGACGGCGGGTCTCACGGGGGGGCTGGCGCCCCGGTTTCTCGGGGCCTTCGACGGCGAGACCCTCGCGGGCACGGTGGGGCTCGAGATCTACGGGGAAACCGGGCTTCTGCGCTCGCTTGCGGTCGATCCCCGGTACCGGGGAGGCGGCCTGGGCGGCCGGCTGCTCGCCGCGGCGGAGGCGTGCGCCCGCGCGGAGGGGGTGGCCGCGCTCTACCTCCTCACGATGACGGCCGAGCCCTTCTTTCGTTCCCGGGGATACCGCCGGGTCGCGCGGGAGGAGGCGCCGCCGGCGATCCGGGGGACGAGCGAGTTTTCCTCCCTCTGCCCGCAGGCCGCCGCCTTCCTCGTCAAGGAGCTTTCCGCGCCCGCAGCTTGAGGCTCACCACGGCTTGGGCCGCCTCCCGGAGCTCCTGCGCGGAGAGGCCCGATTGCTCGCGGATTTCCCGGACCCAGGGGTCGGCCGAATCCTCGACGGCGTAAAAGGGGGTTTCCTCGATGACTTCGACGTCGGCGAAGCCCGCCTCGCGCAGGAAGGCCAGGTAGTCTTCCCTCAGGCTCGCGCCGGCGATGCAGCCGACGTAAGCGGAAACGGAGGCCGCGAGGGCCTCCGGGAGCGGCCGTTTGAGGACGATGTCCGAGACGGCGAGCACCCCGCCCGGCTTGAGGACCCGGTACGCCTCGGCGAAGACCCGGGGCTTGTCCGGGGAGAGGTTGATGACGCAGTTCGAGAGAATGACGTCGATGGTGCGGTCGGCGACCGGCAAGGCCTCGATCTCCCCCAGCCGGAACTCGACATGCTCGACTCCCGCCCGCTCCGCGTTCGCGCGCGCCCGGACGATCATCTCCGGGGTCATGTCGACGCCGATCACGCGGCCGGTCGGGCCCACGGCGCGTGCGGCGAGGAAACAATCGAAGCCCGCACCCGAACCGAGATCGAGCACCGTCTGCCCTTCCGCAAGCGCGGCGAGCGCCAGCGGGTTGCCGCAGCCCAAGCCGAGGTTTGCGCCCTCGGGCGCCTGTTCGAGCTCCTCCGGGGAATAACCGATCCTTTCGGCGATCGTGCGGCTCGAGATGCCGCCGCCGCAACAGGAGGATCCCCCGCCGCAGCAGGAGGAGGCCTGCCCGCGGGCGATGCGGCCGTAGCCTTCGCGCACCCGTTCCTTGATGGGTTCGTTCATGGGACGAGACCTCCACATTTCCTTTGGCCGTTCGGCCGCGACGCGGCTCGCCCCGTCGCTGGGGACAAGCCGTGAGCACTCCCGAACGCCCCGTGGGGACCGGGGCGGCGCCGCGGGGCGCCGCCTGGTTCACGGCCCGGTCAGCCCCCGATCTCCTTCATCAGGGGGCCGAGGACCTGTTTCACCATTTCCGCAAGCGATTCGGCCTTGATCAGGCCGAGGCAGCAGATTTCCCCCTCTTTCTGCCAGCCGATGAGGGCGAGCTTGTCGCCGGCGCGGATGCCCGCTCGGTCGCGCACGGCCTTGGGCAGAACCATCTGGCCCTTTTCATCCACGGCGACGATCGCCTCGATCTGGCAGGCTGCCGGGCTGCATCCCGAAAAACCGCTCGCGCCTCTCGCTTCCGGCCTAGGTTCCTTCATGCGGCTCCTCCGCGGCGCGCACGCCGCAAACGAACAGTTTCACAAAATTTTTTGAAAAGCAAGAAATTTCTTAACTATCATAAAAAAAATCATTTGACATGCAGGCCGCGCTCGTTTAAGTATTCTCTTAATCGAATGAGCGCCCAAATCCCCACCATCCGCCGTGTGGCCAAGGCCCTCGGAGACGACACCCGGCTGCGCCTCGTCGATCTGCTGCTCGGCCACGAGCTGTGCGGCCGGGCGATCGCCGTAAGGCTGGGAATCAGCGAGGCGGCCGTATCCCAGCACTTGCGGGTCCTGAAGCAGGCGGGCCTGGTGGAGGCCGAACGACGGGGGCGCTTCCGGCACTACCGCATCAAGCGCGCGGTTCTCGAGCATGCGGCCCGGGCGCTGTCGGCCTGGGGCACGGCAGCCGCGGTGCGCATTCCCTGCCCGGTGACGGGAATCGCCGCCGCGCCCCCGAAGAGAAAGGAGAAAGCCATGTGTTGCCGGAGCTGCTGCGAACACCCGGAACGCTTGAAGGACACCCCCGCATCCTGCACCCCGGAGCAGATCCGCGAATGCCACGGGGAAAAGGGCGGTCACCCCTGCACGACCCCGCCGCCGGCTGCGGCAACGGAACCCGGCCGGGAACCCGGGGCATGAGTTCCCCCGTGATCCGGGCCGAAGACCTCACCAAGCGCTACGGGGGGGTTCTCGCCCTGGACCGAGTCTCCTTCGAGGTGGCCGAAGGCGAAATCTTCGGTTTTCTCGGCCCAAACGGCGCGGGAAAGACCACGACCATCAATCTCCTCACCGGCCTTGCCCGGCCCGACGCCGGCCGCATCCTCTACCGCGGGGAGGAGACGACCGGCCGGATGAAGCGCGCCCAGCGCCTGCTTGGGGTCGTCCCCGACGAGAGCAATCTCTACCCGGAGCTCACCGGCTTGGAGAACCTTGGCTTCTGCGGGGCGCTCTACGGGATGCGCAAGCGGCCGCGGGAGGAACGCGCCCGCGAGCTGCTTCAGCTCTTCGGTTTGGAGGGGGCGGCCGGGAGGCGGTTTTCCGGCTACTCGAAGGGCATGAAACGGCGCCTCGCCATCGCCGCGGCCTTGATGCACCGCCCGCCGATTCTTTTTCTCGACGAGCCGACGACCGGGATCGACGTCGAAAGCGCCCGCCGCATCCGCGGCCTGCTCGCGGAGATGAACCGCGAGGGCGTGACGATCTTTCTCACGACCCACTACATTGAGGAGGCCGAGCGGCTCTGCCGCCGCATCGCCTTCATCGCCGCCGGCCGCATCCTGCGCGTCGACTTCCTGGAGGAGCTGCTCGAGCCGCTCAAGGGGAAGCACATGCTCCGCCTGACGCTGTCGCGGGAAATCGACGACCGGCTGGGGGAGCTCAGCCGGGCCTTTCCGGCGATCGCCTTTGCCGCGCTTGCCGGAAAGCGCTGCCGGCTGGAATCCGCCGCGCCCGTTGCCCTGGGCCCGATCGTGCGCTTCCTGGAGGAGTGCGGCATCGAGGTCCTGGAGGCCGTTCGCCTGCGCCCCTCCCTGGAAGAGGTCTTCGTGGAAATCACCGGGATCGAGGCGGAGGCGATGCGGCGCGAGCGGGAGCCGCGTCCGGCAGGAGGCACGGCATGAGGCAGGCGATCGCTTTCTGGAACATCCTGCTCAAGGACATGCGCGCCTACTACCTCAAGCCGCCCAACGTGAGCTGGGGGATTCTCTTTCCCCTGGCCTGGACGGCGATGTTTTTCATCAAGTCCGGCTCCGGGCCGGAGCGCTGGCGGGAGGTGCTCCCCGGGGTCGCCGCGATCTCGATCCTCTTCGGCACGACCTCGATGCTGGCGGTCACCGTCACCTTCGAGAAGAAAGGCCGCTCCTTCGAGCGGCTGCTCTTGGCGCCGATCTCCCTTGAGCTGCTCATGTTCGCCAAGACCGCCGGCGCGATCCTCTTCGGCGTGGCCAACGCCTTCGTCCCCTTCGCCATCGCCGCGTTCTTCGTCGATCTCGTCCCCTTCGCCTGGGGGACGGCGCTCCCGGCCGTGTTGCTGCTCGCCGTCTCCTCGACCTTTCTCGGGCTCTTCATCGCCGTCTCGGTGAGCGAGGTCTTCGAGGCCCAGACCTTTTCGAACTTCTTCCGCTTTCCGATGATCTTCCTTTGCGGCCTCTTCTTTCCGATCGCGCATCTCCCCTGGTTTCTGCAGCCGCTCGCCTACCTCTTTCCGCTCACCTACGGCGTCGACCTGCTGCGCCATTCCCTGCAACTGCCCGCCATGCTCTCCCCGGCCGTCGATTTCGGGGTCCTTGGCCTTTTCTGCTGGGCTCTCTTCGCCTTCAGCCTGCGCAACGTACGGCGCCGCTGGATCCTCTGAACCCGCACGGAAGCCCTGCCGGCTCCCTCGCGCTACTCCTCGGCCAGATCCCCGTTCGGCGGCTCGGGGACGCAGACCGCCGCGGCCGCCTCGGCCCGCGCCTTGGCCTCGTGCAGCAGGTGCCGCGGCAGGAAGGCCATCCCGGCGATCAGCGTGGGGATGACGGCGCTTCCGATGACTGCGGTCACGAGAAAGGAGTATTGCTCCTGGTTCACGATCCCGTTCGCGTAGCCGTAGAGGGCGGAGATCGTCCCGAAGGTCAGGCCGGTGGACATGAGGAGCGTGTAGTACCAGCGCTCGTTGCGGTCGCGGCGGAAGAGGGAAATGAACGGGTAGAGGCCGAAGATCTTGGAGAGGACCTTCCCGCCCAGCAGCACGAGGAGGACAAGCGGCGCGGTGAAAAGGGAAGGCAGCGAGACGAGCGTCCCCGCGCGCAGGAAGTAGAAGGGGGTGAGGAACCCCACGGTGAGCGTGCGGATGCGCCGCACCCAGAAGCTGTCCCGCGCGGCGCTTCCGGCGAGGATCATGCCCGCGAGATAGGCGGGGAGCACCGCCTCGCTTCCCGACCACAGGGCGAGGGCCCCCAGCCCCATCAGCACGAGCAGGATCCATTTCGTGCGGATGGCCGCCGTGCGGTGGGCGTAGAGGCGCGTGAGCAGCGCCGTGAGAAAGGGAAGCAGGGAGAGGACGGCGATGCTCAGGACGAGAAAGATGACCGTTCGGTAGGTGAAGGGGGCGAAGAGGAGTCCCAGCGCGAGCACCGTCCCCAGGTCGTTGATGAAGCATGCCCCGAGGATCCCTTTTCCGAAGTCGGTGCGGTTGAGGCCGGTCTCGAGCATCACGGCGTAGACGACCGCCATCGAGGTGGTGGAGAGGGCAATGCCGCCGAGCCAGCTCGCGCGGGCCTCCCAGCCGAGAGCCCAGTGGGCGAGGGCCGCACAGCCCAGAAACGGGGCGAAGAAGCCGATCAGGCCGACGACGCTCACTTCCTTCCACTTGGTGCGGATCGCCTCGGGTTCGAGCTCGGCCCCGGCGAGAAAGGTGAGCAGCACGGCCCCCGAGGAGGCGAGGAACTTGAGCCACGGCTCCTGGGTGCCCAGGGCGTCGAACAGGCCGAGCCGGGTTGCCGCAGCCGCGGCCAGGACCCCCACGCAGATTTCGACGAGGGCGATCGAAATTTTCAGGTGATAGGCGATGACGGAGGAGACGACGGCGAGGGCCAACCACACGGCGGCGACGGTGAAGAAGGTTTCCATGGAAAGCGGACCCGGCTCCTTTCCCA
This sequence comes from Desulfatibacillum sp., assembly GCA_020725555.1. Lineage (GTDB taxonomy): Bacteria > Desulfobacterota > Desulfobacteria > Desulfobacterales > SpSt-501 > SpSt-501. Next base: position 191,942 of record DYEU01000032.1, on the reverse strand, counting down.
CGTGAATTGCGCGCGTGCGCTCCCCCCCAAAAAAAAAGCCGCCTTGCGGCGGCCAACGGACCCGCGCCAACGCGGTGCGACTCCGCCACGATTCGGGGAAAGCGCGGCAGGAGTCATCAGCCCCGGCGGGCGTTTGTACGGGGGACCCCATCCCCTCGTTTCATTAGGACGCCACTATGCCAGCGATCCAGCGGATCGTCAAGCACAAAACGGACCCCCAGAGCAGCCCGATGGCGAGCGCGGCAAGCCGGCCGGCCCGCGTCCCGGGCGGTCCGGCGTGGCGGGCGTTTTCCCGGCATTCGGCGAGGATCTCCAGCGGGATCAGCCGGATCACGAGGGCAACCCCGAGGGGGATCAACACCAGGTCGTCCACGTGGCCCAGGATCGGGATGAAGTCGGGGATGAGGTCGATCGGGCTCAAGGCATAGGCGACCACGAGGACCGCGAGCACGCGCGCGACCCAGGGGACCCGGGGATCGCGGCAGGCGAGGAGCAGCGCCCGCACCTCCTGCTTCAGCCTGCGGGCTGCCGATTTCCAGCGCTCGAGGGCCACGGTGACGTGAAGGCCTCCCTTACCGGCGGAGACGCAGGAGCAGGATCGTCCCGGAGGCCATCACCGCCGCCGCCAGGCCGAAGGCCAAAACGGGCGTGAGGCCCGTCCACAGCAGGCCCACCGCCGCGCTGGAGACCAGCTTGCCCGTGCCGTTCAGCGTGCCCAGCGCGCCGTATCCCATCGCCAGGGTCTCCCCGCTCACCATCTCCGCGGTCACGGTGGTCTCGAGCGTCTCCTGGACGGCGGTGTAAAGGCCGGCGATGACGAAAACGAGGCCGAGGAGCGGCAGATCGCCCCCCGGGAGCCAGAAGGCCGCGGCGGTCAGCATGGCCGTCAGCACCCCCAGCGCGTAGCCCGCGCTCAGCACGGGAAGCGAGCCGATGCGGTCGGCCAGCATGCCGATCGGGTAGGAGGCCGAGACTTGGACCAGGTTGCGCAAGACATAGAGCATGCCCGCAGCCTGGGCGGCCGGGATCGCCCCGTGGGAGGCGGTGAGCCGTTGGGTCGCCGCCAGGATGAGGAGGCTGTGAGAGAAGTCGCCGATCCCGAAAAGACCGACGGCCCCGAGGTAGCGCTTGAATCGCGGCGGGAACCCCTGGAGGGTGCGCAAGAAGCCGAGCGCGGGGTTCGGCGACTGCTCGGGATCGTTGACCAGGGTGAGGAAGGCGATCACGGCCAGGACCCCCGGGATCAGGCTCGACCAGAGCACCGCGCGAAACGCAACGGCCGGGTCCTCGGGAAAGAGGCGCTGAGCCCAGCCGAGGAGGGCCACTCCCAGCAGCGGGCCGGCGACGGCCCCCACGGTGTCCATCGCGCGGTGGAAACCGAACGCCCGGCCCCGGGTTTCGGGCCGGACGGCCTGCGCCACGATGGCATCGCGCAGGGGACCGCGGAGGCCTTTCCCGAACCAGGAGACCACCCGGCCGGCCAGCAGCAGCGGCCAGCCGGCGGCGGCGGCGATCAACGCCTGGCCGAGGGGGGTCAGCCCGTAGCCGATCACGACGAGCCGCTTGCGGTGCCCCAGCTTACCGGCGATGAAGCCGGAGGCCATCTTGGTGAAACTGGCGACGGCGTCGGCGATGCCCTCGATCAGGCCCAGAACCGCCGCGGGGATGCCGAGGACGGCGAGAAAGCCGGGCAGGATGACGGTCGTGGTCTCGTAGCAGAAATCGCCGAGAGCGCTGGTGATCCCCGCGCCGGCGACCGTGCGGTTGAGCCAGCGACGGCGCTTCGCCTCCGGGCGGTCTAGGGCCTCGGGCAAGGAGAGTTCAGGGTTGGGGGTTTCCATCCTGCTCCTCGAAGACGCGCCGGGCGTAGGCGTTGAGCAACGACTCACAGTGCTGCAGGCGTTTCTCCGCCTCTTTCGCAAGCGGCGCCCCGTAGAAGTCCAGTTTGCGGATCACGGCAAGCCAGTGCTTGAGCTTCTTCAGGTCGGCCTCGTTTTCTTCGATTTCGGCATAGCTGAAGTGGCGGGCGTTCGTCTCCCGGGCGATCTCGGCCTCGAAGTCGTCGCAGCGGGAGATGAATTCGCGGTAGTGCTCTTCGCGGTCGGATTGAAAATGCGCCAGCACTTTTTCCCGCTGGCCCCGGTCCTGGGCGGCCGCCTTCAGGATCACCGCCTCGCCGCTCATTTCCGCGACCTTGCGCTCGAGCAGTTTCAGGCGCCGGGCATGATCGGGGGTGTCCGGCAGAAGACAGACCCCGCTTTGCAGATAGACCGCGCCCATGGACTTGAGGCGCCGCCAGAGAGCGACCCGCGCCCGGGCGGGCTCGGGGGGGACTTTGTAGAGGAAGATCAGCCAGGAGACGGAATCCACCTTATCATGATATTGTAACGATGGTAACAAATCAAGAGAAGTGTGAATGGGGATGCGCCGCGGGGGCGACTTGACAGCCCTGCGCTCGGGGGCTAAACTGCCCCTACACCAGATGAAGCGGGCTATGAGGTCAGCCCCAACCGCCCGTCCTCAGGGATGATGACCTCTACTGGAAGCGTGGCGTCTCCGGTAGAGGTCATTTTGTTTGGGTGGAGAGGTGACGATGGCGGCGGAATACCGTGCGATCCGCGAGGCCTTGGCCGGAATCCTCGACGAGTTGAGCGGCCGGGCGTTCGACGGCCACCGCAGGCTGGCCGAGCTTCGTGAAAAGCTCGACGGCCAGCACTTCCACCTCGTGGTCATGGGGCAGTTCAAGCGGGGAAAGTCCACCCTGATCAACGCGCTTCTCGGCGCCGAGATCCTCCCCACGGCGATCGTGCCGCTCACCTCGATCGTCACCCGCATCGGGTACGGCGAAACCCCCGCGGCCGCGGTCCATTACCTGGACGGGCGGCGCGAGGAGATTCGTCTTGAGGACATCCAGCGCTTCGTGACCGAGAGGGCGAACCCGCGAAACGGCCTGCAGGTCAAGGAGGTGGAGGTCGCTTTTCCCAGCCCGCTTTTGCGCGACGGCGTGCGCATCATCGACACCCCCGGCGTGGGTTCGGTCTTCGACCACAACACCGAGGTCGCCTACAACTACCTGCCGCACGTCGATGCCGGGATTTTCGTGGTCACCGCGGACCCGCCGCTCAGCGCCTCAGAGCACCGCTTTCTGCGGGAGGTGCGCGGCTACGTCGACCAGCTTTTTTTCGTGTTGAACAAGGCCGATGCGGTCGGCGAACGGGACCTTGCGGAGGCGATCTCCTTCACCGCCTCCGTCCTCGAGGAGGACCTGCGGCGGCCGGTGAAGGTCTGGCCGGTTTCCGCGCGGCTGGCCCTCGAGGGCCGCCTTGAAAACAACGAGCGGCAATGGCGCCGCTCCGGTCTGCCCGATTTCGAGGAACACCTCCGCGGCTACCTCCACCGCGAGAAGGGCAAGACCTTCCTGCAGAGCATGACCGCGTCGCTGCTGCGCTTCGTGTCCGACGAGAGCATGGCCTGGAAGCTCGAGCAGCAGGCGGCCAAGCTGACGCTCGCCGAGCTTCGCGCGAAGATCGCCCGCTTCGAGGACTCCGTGCGCCGGATCGAAAAGGAACGCGACGAGCACCGCTTCATCCTGAACGGCCGGATCCGCAAGCTCCACGAGAGCCTCGACGCCGACCTGGCGAAGCTTTCCGCCGCGGAGATCCCCCGGCTTCAGGCCGACCTCGAAGCGCGCTTTCGCGAGAAACTCCGGACGAGCCGGGAAGGCCGGGAACTCGAGTCTGAGCTCGAGGAAACCCTCTACCGGGAAATCGTGGAGGTCTTTTCCGGCTTCCGGGAACAGACGGCCCATCGCCTGGCCGAGGCGTTGGAGGCCCTCTATCTCGATCTCGCCGAACGGACCAACCGGACGATCGCCGCCTTTGTGGAACTCGCCGCCACCCTGTTCGCGGTGGAGCTCAAGCCCTTCACCTCCGTCGAGAAGCTGACCAACCGCAGCGATTTCTACTTCCTCCTCAAGGACGACCCCGACGCGCTCGGGCTGATCCGCCTGGGCTTTCGCTCCGCGATGCCGCTTTTCGTCACCCGCGGCCTGATCCTGCGGCGGATCAAGGCGATGGCGCGGGAGATCTTCGAGCGGCACTGCGGCCGGGTCCGCTACGATCTCGTCCGCCGCATCGAGGAGACCACCCGCAAATTCCAGAAATCGCTCGACGAGAAAGCCGATCTCACCCTCTCCACCATCCGCGAGGCCCTGCAGCGCGCGGTCGCCCTGAAGGACCGCAGCGAAACCGAGGTGTCGGCGACCCTCTCCCATCTCGACGAGCGCCTCTCGGCCATCGAGCGGATCCGCAGCCGCTTGGCGGAATACCGCCAGATGGCCGAGTCGCTGTGATCGTGCCGGAATGGGGCCACCGCCCCCGCACGTCGATCGCCGCATGGTCCGCTTCTTCTGCCCGGCCTGTTTTGCCCGACGGCCCTCCCCATCCGGCCCCTGCCCCGCTTGCGGCTGCGATGCGGCGCTCTGGACCGCAGGCCATGACTACCGCGAGCGACTCATCCATGCGCTCTCTCACCCCATCCGCGAGGTCCAGATGGCGGCGGTCATCAGCCTGGGCAATCGGGGGGATCTCAAGGCCGCCGTCCCCCTCGCCCGCTGTGCCCTCGAGCACCCGACGGATATCGTTCTCGCCCGCGAGATCGTGGCCGCGCTCCGGAAACTTCCCGGCGGACCCCAAAAGGAAGCGGCCCTGACCCTTCTGCAAGGACACCCCGCCCCGGCGGTGCGCAAGGCGGCCGCCGCGGCAGGGCCGCGCAAGGAGCCGCGCGCGACGGGCAAGACTCTGTGAACCCCGCTCCTGCGGCCGGGGAATTGGCTCCACGCTTCCCCGGCAGCCTCCCTGGACGCCAGAGAGTCGATCGTCCGACCCTGCGGGGCGCGACCTGCTCCCGCGAGGGGCCCCGTCAGGCCGCGGCGCGCCCCGCGCCGGTTTCCCCTACGGGGGCCAAGCCACCCGAAGCGGCGGCAAGCGCCTCTTCCCCGGGCGGCACACCTTCCTTCCCTCCCGTCAACCGTTGTTGACCCGCTCCCAGTTGGCCTCGAAGGTGTTGTCCTGCAGGGTGTAGGCGTAGCCCAGCATCTGGCCGTACCCCGGCGGGCGGTCCTTGGCGATTTTCCAGAAACAGAGGTAGATGGCGGGCACGAGCCGGGTGCCGTCGGCCGTGCTCTGGTAGACCTCCTTCTTTTCGATTACGCGCCAGAGGGTGCCGTGCCTGCGGCTTCTCACCACGTCGCCGACGCGCGGCAGCTTCTTTTCTCGGATGACGTCGTCGTGGGTTTCCTGCATGGCGGGTTCCTCCTTCGGGTTCGAGGGTGTGCCGGCACGAGCGGCCCGGCGGCCTCTCGCAGCGAGGGCCTTCAGGGCGCTGCGCCGCTTGCGCGGGGGCGGGGTCGGGAAAGGCGGAGGCCCCGGGGCTGTGCGGGAAGGCGAAGCGGGTGCGTTCGGGAAAAGCGGCGGGCTGCGCATGGGATCCTTCTCCGGCACAGGCCGTTCGCGAAAGAAACAGGCTGCGGGGGATCCTCTTTGCCAGGAGTCATCAGCCGCCGGGCGGGCGGCGGTTTCGCGGGGGACTCCATCCCCGAACGCCCTCTATGTAGCGAAAAGACGGGAAAACATCAACGGCCCTGCCGCGGGGGGCGAAGGGCCCCCTCTTCCCCTTCGCCGGCAGGCCCTGGTCCGGCTGGGGAAAGAAAGGGATCCGCCTGTCCGCCAAGGCGTGCGACGATTGCGGGGGCGCAGCCTCACTCACGGAAGGGGGGCATCAGCCTGACCGGGGGGGGCAGCCGACGATTCCCGTCACGGGCGGGACGGGGTTTCCGGGTTCAGAGCTCCCTCCTCGAGCCTCGAGGGTCCGTCGCGGTCAGCCCGTTTCGGGTTCAGCGCCGCCGCAGGGCGATGACCCCCGCCGCGCAGGTGATCGCCGCCCCCACGGCGGTCAGCAGATCGAGCCTTTCGCCCCAGAAGACCCAGCCGAGCAGGGCGGCGAAAAGCACGTTTGCGTAGTTGAAGGGGCCGACCTGGCCGGCGGGGGCGAGGCTGTAGCCCCGGGTCAGGCACATCTGGGCGATGATCGCCAGCCCCCCGATCCCCGCGAGCGCCGCGAGCGCCGTCCCCCCGGGCGTCTCCCATGCCCAGGCGAGCGGGACGGCCGAGACGAGCGTGCTGAAGGTCGTGAAGTAGAAGACGACGCGGGGGACGGGTTCGGTCTCCGTCATGCGCCGGATCCCCACCATGGCCAAGGCGACGAGCGCCCCGCCCGCCAGGCCGACCAGGCCGGCGGGCTGGAAGAGCCCGGATCCCGGCTTGAGGACGAAGGCGATCCCGCCGAAGCCGAGCAGCACCGCGGCGACGGTCGGGCGCGGAACGGGCTCCCGCAGCCAGAGGCGCTCGATGAGCGGGATGAAGATGGGCTGGGTGTAGCAGAGAAGTGTCGCGTCGGCGAGGCGCATGGTTTTGAGGGTCCAGAAAAAGCAATACATCGCCCCGAGCCCCGCCGCGGAGCGGAGCAGATGGAGATGCAGGCAGGAGGTCCGCAGGCTCAGGCCCCGCTCGCGCAGCATCAGCCAGGGCAGCAAAAAGGCCATGGCCACGGCGTTGCGGAAAAAGACCACGACCTCGGAGGGGAGCTCGGCCGAGGCCGCCTTGACGAGCGCGCCGACGCCGGCGAAGAGGAGTGCCGAGAGAAGCACCCAGAGGCCTCCTGCTACCGGCCGGTCCAGGCGCGCGGGTTTGGGGGCGGAAAACTCCACGGTCAGACGGTATCCCCGCCGAGCAGGCCCAGGTCCACGGGCCTGAGGGGAGCGCGCACTGAGGGCGGCGGAAACCCCCCGGGAGGCCCCCCGGTAAGGGCCGCGACCACCTCTTGCAGGATCCCCTTGCAGGTGTTCCCCTGGCAGACGCCCATGCCGCAGCGGGTCGCCTTCTTGATGCCGGCCGGTGTGCGGCAGCCGGCGGCGAGCGTCCGGCGGATGTCCCTCAGGCGCACTTCCTCGCAGCGGCAGATCGTGAGCTCATCGGGGAGCGAGGCGAACCAGTTCGTGCGGCAGGCGGCCGCAAAGCGCGATGGCCGGTTGAACCAGCGGCCGAAGGAAAGAAGCGCCTTGCGCTTGCGTTGCAGCCGGGTGATTTCGCCTCGCCCCGCGGCGTCGAGGCGCCCCATCTCCTCGAGGATCGCCAGGCCGGCAAGCCGCCCCTCGAGGAGCGATTTTTCCGCCCCGCCGACGCCCGTGACCTCGCCCGCCGCGTAGATGCCCTCGACACCGGTTCTCAGGGACTCGTCCGTTTGCACGAGCCAGCCGCCGAGGGTGTCCTCGAAGAAGAGCGGGCAGCCGGCGAGTTGGGCGGGCTCGATGTTCGCCGTGAAGCCGAACCCCATGGCCAGCAGCGCGGCGGGGACGACCCGCTCGGTTCCGGGAAGATGGCGGCCGCTCTTGTCCACGCGGGCGGTGACCACGGCCTGCAGGCGCCCCGCGCCCCGGGCCTCGAGCAGGCGCGTGCCGTGCGCGATCCGTGTCCCGGAAACAAGGACCCGGAGCGTGCGGAGCAGCCCGTCGAGAATTTTCACCCCCTGCCCCGCGAGGAGCCCCGGCGGGGGGAGGAGATCGGCGAGCCGGCTTTCGTTTGCGAGCGCACGCACGCGCCCCCCCCGCCGGACGATATCCGCGGCGACGGCCAGGAGAAAAGGGCCCGCCCCGCCGACCACGAAATCCGCGGCCGGCAGGATCCCCTGCTTGAGCAACATCTGGACGGCCCCGGTCGCGATCACCCCCGGCAGCGTCCAGCCGGGAAAGGGGAGAAAGCGCTCGCGCGCCCCGGTCGCGATCACCAGCCGGCGGCACGCGATTTCCCGCAGGCCGCCCTCCTCCGGGGCAAGGAGCAGGCGGGGGCCGGGCTCGATCCCGATCAGCCCGGTTCGGGGGAGCACGGTGAGGGCCTCTTTCTTGAGGCTCCGGATGGCCCTCACCGTCCGGGCCCAGGCCGGGGCGAAGGGGGAGAAGGCCCCGGCCGCGTCGCGGAGGCCGGGGCCGCCCAGCCGGGGGTGCTCGTCGATCAACAGGCCGGGGACCCCCGCTTGCGCGAGAACCGCGGCGCAGGCGATGCCGGCCGGGCCGCCGCCCGCGATCGCGATCTCAAAGCGCTCAGCGGCCATCGGTTTCGATCTCCATGCCCTCGGCCACGAGCGTCATGCAGGCGCGGCGGTCGGGGGTGCCGTCGATCGTGACCCGGCACTCCTGGCAGACGCCCATGCCGCAGAGCGCCCCGCGCGGCGGCCGCCCCGGTCCGCCGCGGCGCAGGGCGAAGACCCCCTCATGACAGAGTACGGCGAAGACCGTTTCCCCGGCGAAGGCGGTGACCGGCCTCCCGTTCAGGCGGATCGCAACCGGCGCCCCGCGGGCGGGGTAGGGCAGGCGTCTTCCGCTCATGCGGCCTCCGCCGTCGAAAACCGCTCCAGCCGGAAGGGCTCGAGCGGGAACCGCGGGCTGTCGCCGGCGATGTGTGCGGCGAGCATCTCGCCGGTGATCGCCGACAAGGCGATGCCGTCGCCCTCGTGGCCGGCGGCCATGAGGAACCCCTCCATGGAGGCGACCGGCCCGAGAATGGGAAGCCCGTCGGGGGTGTAGGGTCGCAGGCCGGCGAAGGTCCGGATCACGGGAAGCGAGGCGAGGGCGGGGAAAACGGGAAGAACGCGCCGGGCGACGGCGCGGATGCCCTCGAAGGAGGTCCGGCGGTCGTAGCCCGCGAATTCGCGGGTCGAGCCGATGAGGAGATTTCCGCTTTCGGCCTGCTCGAGCGAAAAGCCCATCTCCCCCGAGCGGGCGAGCTCCGGGTTGAACTTGGCGGCGATGTAGCGCGCCGAGATCAGCCCGTGGCGGAGAAGCGGCGGCCGGGCCGCCGTGACCAGGAGCTGACCGCGCCGCGGGGTGATGGGGACCTCCACCCCCGCCAGGCGGCCGATCTCCGGGGCGTGCGCGCCGGCCGCGTTGACCACGATGGGGACGGCGATCCTGCGGCGCGGGGTGCGGACCGCCCGCACGCGGCCCGCGGCGGTCTCGATCCCCACGACCGGCTCGCCGCCCAACAGGCGAGCACCCCCCGCGCGCGCCGCCCGGAGCAGGGCGAAGGTGAGGGCGTAGGGGTTCACCTGGGCGTCGAGAGGCGAAAACCCCGCGGCGAGGATCCGCTCCGAAACGAGCGGCTCGAGGCGCCGCACCTCCTCGCCGGCGATCAGCTCGACGGGAAGCCCGCCTGCCCGCTGCGCCGCGATCGAGCGCCCCAGGGCCGCAAGCTCGTCCTCGTTTTCGATGAGGCACAGGCCGCCCGAGGGCCGAAACTCGATTTCGGGCCCGAGGACCTGCGCGAGCTCCTCGAAGCGGCGGCGGCTCTCTATTGCGAGCTCGAGATGCAGGCCGGGCTTCTTGGATTGGAGAAAGACCAGCCCGTCGCAGGCGCCCGAGCTTCCCGCGGCGGGGTCCTCCTTTTCGATCACCAGCGGCCGGATCCCGCGCCGGGTGAGATAAAAGGCGATGGCGGCGCCGATGACCCCGGCCCCGACGATTGCGACATCCGCCGCCGTTTCGTTCACGCGGTGTTCTCCGGCAAGGGATCCGCCCCGGCGGCGCGGAAGCTGCGGCGGCGCAGAAACGACCAGCCGAGGACGGCGCCGCCCGCCGCGAGGCCGATCGCCTCGAGCGACTGCGCGGAAAAGACGAGCAGCCCCGCCGCCGCCATGAGCACCGCCCGCAAGAGCGGCGGAATCGGCGTGAAGAAATGGCCGATCACGCCCGCGGCGAGGCAGACCACCCCGAAGACGGTGAGCGCCAGGCTGAACAGGATCTCCCCCCAGCTGCCCACGAGGAGCAGCCCGGGCTGGAAGACGAAGGCGAAGGGGACGAGGAATCCGGCGAGCCCCAGGCGGAAGCCCTCGATGCCGGTCGCCATGGGCTCGGCGCCGGCGATGTTCGCCGCGGCGAAGGAGGTGACCGCGTCGGGCGGGGTGAGATCGGCGAGCACGGCGTAGTAGAAAACGAAGAGGTGCGCCGCCAGCGGGCTCACCCCGAACTTGGAGAGGGCATAGGAGCCGACGGTGACGGCGATGATGTAGGCGGGGGTGGTCGGGATGCCGGTGCCGAGGATGCTGATCACGAGAAAGACGAGAAAAAGCATCAGGAGAAGCGAGTCGAAGGAAAGCGACACGAGGATCGAGCCGAAGGCGAGAGCGACCCCCGTGCGGGTCAGCACCCCCACCACCATGCCCGAGCCCGCGAGCACGGCGGCGATCAGGCTGCAGTTCACCAGCGCGCCGAAGAAGGTCTCGAGAAGCTTCGCCGGGGTGAGCCAGGTCTTGCGGTCGAGAAAGCTCAAGAGCACGATCACCCAAATCGTGTGAAAGGCGGCCTTGGCGGGCGAGTAACCCCAGGCGAGCAACAGGACGACCAGGACGAAGGGCAGGAAGAAATAGCTTCGCCGCCACAACGATCGGAACGGCGGCCGGGCGCTTTTTTCGATCGGCGGGATGCCCCGCTTGCGGGCGATCAGATGGACCATCAGGAAGACGCCGAGGTAGTAGAGCAACGCCGGGATGACGGCCGTCTTGATGATCGTGAAATAGGGGATCCCGGTGACCTCGGACATGATGAAGGAGCCCGCGCCCATGATGGGCGGCATGATCTGGCCCCCCACCCCCGCGACCGACTCGATCGCCGCGGCCTGCTTGGGGGTGTAGCCGCTTTTTTTCATCATCGGGATCGTGAAGGACCCCGTCGCGTAGACGTTGGCGACCGTCGAGCCCGAGACCGTGCCGTAGAGGGCGGAGGAGATGACCGCGATTTTGGCGGCCCCGCCGTGCGCCCAGCCCGCGGCCCAGCTGGCGAACTCGATGAGGTAGTCGCCGGCGCCGGTGCGGATGAGCACCGCGGCGAAGAGGATGTAGATGTAGAGGATATCCGCCGAGATCCCCATGAGGAAGCCGAACATGCCCTCGTCGTTCGGCAGGTAGAGGATCTCGACCGCCCGGTCCAGGGTGAAGGCCTTGTAGTGGAAAAGCCACGGCCAGTGCTGGCAGGTCAGGAGATAGAAAAGGACCAAGGCCACGGTCGCGGCGAACCACTTGGAAATGGATCGCCGGCAGGCCTCGATCGAGGCGAGCGCCAGCAGCCCCCCCAGGACGATCTCTTCGGTCCGCACGGGGTGGAAGCCCACGAAGCGCAGGTTCAGGCGGCCGGCGTGGAAGACGGTGTAGAGCGAGGCGGCCAGGCTGATCGCCGCGGCGAGAAGATCGGGGAGGCTCGGACGCGTCGCCGGCGACCCCTTGCGCGCCGGGAAGAGCAGAAAGACGAAGGGCAGCAGCATCGCCAGGTGCAGTCCCCGGAAGGTGCGGGGTTCGGGGGAGCCGAACCCCGCACAGTAATAGTGAAACAGTCCCGCGATCACGGCGACCGCAAGGATGGGGATCTTCCAGGGAAGCGAGAGCTGCCGCATGGGCCTACTTCAGGAGCCCCTTTTCCTTGTAGTACTTGACCGCGCCGGGATGGAGGGGGATCCCGCAACCGGTCGGGCCGTCCTTGGGCTCGTAGGGCTCCATGCTGGCGTGGACCTTGCGCGCCTTGAGGTAGTTGTCGTTGAAGGCCTTGGTGATGCGGTAGGCGAGATCCTCGCTCATGTCCTTGTGCACGGTGATGACCGAGCCGGCGGTCGCCGTCACCACGTCCTTCGTGTTGGCCGCCTTTTCGTAGGTGCCGGCGGGGATCTTCCCCGCGGTGATGCCGAACTGCTCGAGGTGCTTGAGCGCCGTCGGGGAGAAGTCGATCAGCTTCAGGCGGCGTCCGACCGAGGCCTCGATCACGGCCGCCCCGGGGATGGCGAGGAAGGTGAAGACCCCGTCCGCGTTCTTGTCCTTGAACTGGTTCGCCTGGAAGGCGTAGTTGCCGCGCAGGAAGGTGAAGCCCGCCTTCTCGAGGTCGGGGATGCTCGTCTTGTAGGCCTCGAGCACGCGCTCGAGCACCCAGGTGTCGGAGCTCCCCGCCTGGGAGATGGCCAGGCGCAGCTTTTTCTTCTGCCCGAAGATTTCGTCCATCGTGTTGAGCGGCGAGTCCGCGTCCACGTAGAAGTGGAAGTAGTTCATGCTCATGCCGCCCGCAAGCGCCCGGAGCTCTTCCAGCGGCTTTTCGAAGGGCGCCATGCCGCGGTAGGCCGCCGCGTTCAGAAACGGAAGCCCCCAGCCGATTTCGGCCCCCTTGCTCGCGACCATGGCCGGGTTCTGCAGGCCCCCTCCCGGCACGACCTTGATCACGATGTTGGGCTCGGCCTCGTTGATGATCGTGGCCAGGCCGCCGGCGATGGCATACCAGCCGCCTCCGGCCCCCCCCGCCGTCCAGGTGAGGGTCACCTGCTGGGCGCCGGCCGGGACCGCCACGGCCAGGGTGAGGGATGCGATGAGGGCGAACAGCGTCGGGCGATGTCTCATGCTGCACCTCCGGGATGGGGTTGGGGGGGCAGGAGAAGCGCACACCGAGCCCCCCGATGTCGTGGAATTGCAAACGGATTGCCCATAGCCCCGGCCATGAGGGCTGTCAAGGGATATCCGCTGCGCTCGTGGCCCGGCCTTTCGGTTGCAACGCACTCTTCGAAATGGGCCATCCCGGAAAACCAACGCCAAACCAGATCGGATCTCATCGCTTTTCGCGGGAAACTCGAAAGCGGGTCATTGCAAGTAGATTCGGCGGGTTAAAAATTTCCGATGCGCCCTTTTGCGGCCATGACAACTCGAAATGATTCAACCGGGTTCCGTGCAATCGCTATGGTTTCGGAGCAGGGTGTTTGAGATATGGGCAAGGAAGTCGACGCTCACGGAAGTGACGAAGTCGAATTTCTGCCATATAGGAGTAGGCAAGCAAAAAGCCCAGCCCAACGTTTTCCAAGGATCACGGGCTGCGGCCTTTTGAGGAAGAGGCCGCAGCCGAGATCGGCGATATGGAGGAAGAGGCGACTTGCGCCAGAGGCTCGATCCGCATTGGGCCGCTTGAAAACCCGGAGCCGTTGCCACGGCCTTGCGCGCGGTGGTAAACACGGGGCATGGAGGAAACGAGACCGGACGGAGCCGCCAGAATCGGGATCCTGAAAATGGATGCCGTGATCCGACGTATCCCGGGCGATGCCGGAAACCCGGCGAGCTACCCCTTTCCGGTGCTCTTCGAGACCGTCCGCGGGGCGGGCCTCGCGCGGTTGATCCGGGAGCGGGACCCGGGAATCGTGGCACCCTTCGTCGAGGCCGGTCTCCGGCTCGTGCGGCAAGGGGTCCAGGCCTTGGGGACCACCTGCGGGTTCATGATCCTCTTTCAGCGCGAGCTCGCCGGCGCTCTCCCGGTGCCGGTTTTCACCTCAAGCCTGCTCCAGCTTCCGTTGATCGAGCGCGCCCTGGGTCCGCGCGGTCGGATCGGGGTGGTTACCGCCGATTCCGAACATCTTCTCCCCGAGCACCTGCGCCTTGCGGGAGGATCGCCCGAGCGGGTGAGCCTCTGCGGCCTCCAGGACGCGCCCTGCTTCCATGAGGCGATCTTCTCCGGAAGCGGCCGGATCGATCCCGCGGGCGTCTGCCGCGAGGTCGTGGAACGCAGCCGACGCCTCTGCGCCGCCGACCCGGAGATCCGCGCCCTGCTTTTCGAGTGCGCCAATCTGCCGCCCTACGCGGCGGCGGTGCGCGAGGCGACGGGGCGCCCCGTCTACGATGCGCTCACCCTCATCCGCTGGGTGCACGCCGGGCTGGCTCCCGGATCTTTCGAGGCTATCGGCCCCGGGGAGCAGAGTTGATTTTCACGCGGGGATGGGTAGCTTACCAAGAAGCGGAAGAACGACGTCCCGCACGGAACGCCGGCGGATGAGACTGCACAATTTCCGAACCTACCGCAAAATCCTCTGCTCGACCGGCTTCGCCCGGACCGTGTGGGGCGCCTGCCGCAACCTGCGGGCGGACTCCCGGGGGGAGCGGCTTCCCGCCGGCCCCTACCTCGCCGAGCTCGATGTCACCTACCGCTGCAACCTGGAATGCCGCATGTGCCAGCGCTGGCGGGACCCGCGGCGCGGGGAACTGTCGCTTGCCGATTACCGTACACTGGCCGTGGAGCTCTCCGGCCTGGGAACGCACCAGATTTCGATCGCTGGCGGCGAGCCTCTCCTGCGGCCGGAGATCTTCGAGATCATCGAGGCCTTCGCCGGCCGGGGGCTTTCGGTCAACCTCTGCACCAACGGCCTGCTGCTCCGCCGTTACCGGCGCGAGATCGCCGCAAGCGGGGCGCGCTGCGTCACCGTGAGCCTCGACGGGACAAGCCCCGGCTCCCACGACCGCCTGCGGGGGAGGCCGGGCGCCCACGCCGCGGTGGAGGGGGGGATCGAGGCCTTCCTCTCCTCGCGGGCAAACGGCCTCCCGATCCTCAGGGTGCGCATGACGGTGTCGCAGGTGAACGCAGGCGAGGTCGGCGCCTTCTACCGCCGCTGGGCCGGGGTGGCGGAGGACGTCCTCCTGCAGCCGCTGCACCACTGCGCCGATGCCTTCTACACGGGCATGGAGCCGGAGGCCGTCCAGCCGGATCCCGCGGTCCTCGCGCGGGAGCTCGGGGGGACCCCGCTTGCGGCCGACCCCTACCTGCAGCGCTGGATCGAGGCGCTGAAAGTGGGAACGGGTGTTCCCGAGCGGCCTTGTTACGCCGGGGTTCTCATGGCGCGGATCGACCCCTGGGGGAACGTCTACCCCTGCCTCGAACAGCACGTGCGGGTGGGCTCGATCCGCGGCGCATCGTTCGCCGCGGTCTGGAACGGGGAGGCCCTCCGGCGCGAACGAGGCCGGCTGGCGAACGGCCGGGGCTGCCGCTGCTGGTACAACAACACCGCCCTGATCGGGCATTTCGGCGGGCTTTTGGCGAAGAGCCTGGGGGCCTTCGGCTTGGTGGGTGGGCGCTGCCGGCCGGGGGCCGCGCTTCCCCCCTCCCGCGGCGCCGCCGGTCCCCTGCGGGGATGACGGCCGCGTCTCAGCGGTCGAAGAAGATGTTTTTCCCCTCCGCCGCGAGCGGGATGCCCATCACGAAATCCCAGTCCACAAGCTTCATGTCCCGGGCGACCGCACCGATCCGGTACATGATGCGGTTGTCGGCGTTGAAAAGGCTTGCCGTCTTCGCGGCCGAGCCGAGGGCGATTCCCATGTCGAGCAGCCGGAAGGCGCAGGCCGGCCCGGAAAACTCCTTTTCCCGCTTGGCCTGGGCCTCGAAGCTCTTGCAGTCCGGATGCCCGCAGGCGCCGCAATCCAGGCCCACGGGCTTGGCGTCTTTGAGCCCGATCAGCACCACCGCCCCCGAGCGCGAAACGCCGCGGGCGTCGCGGTCGAAGTCCTTCTTGCCGGTGCGCTCGCCGAAGCGCACCATGGCGGCGGCGAGCTCTTGCAGGGCGTTTCCGGTCAGAACCCGCGTCTGAACGAAATTCACCCCCTTGCTCTTCGGGGCGGTGACGGCGGCAAGTTCCATCAGGCGGGCGACGATCTCGAGCGCTTCCATTCCGATCCCCCCTCCAGGCCTTTCCGGGCTTCAGCCCAGCCGTTCGCGCAGGCGCTGGAGCTGCGCGGCCAGCCGGCCGGGCAGGCGGTCGCCGAACTGGGCGAAGTGCTTTTGGATGTCGGGGATCTCGGCCTTCCAGGCGGCCGGGTCCACGCGCAGGAGCTCGGCCAGGTCGTCGTGCGGCAGCGAAAGGCCTTGCAGGTCGAGTTCCTCTTGCCGGGGCAGGATCCCGATCGGGGTCGGCCGGCCCGTGACGCGGCCGGCCACCCGCTCGCACATCCATTTCAGGACACGGCTGTTCTCCCCGTACCCCGGCCAGAGAAACTTCCCCGAGGGGCTTTTGCGGAACCAGTTCACGTAGAAGATGCGCGGGGCGTTCTTCCCCAGGCGGTCGCCCATCGCCAGCCAGTGGGCGAAATAATCGCCCATGTTGTAGCCGCAGAAGGGCTTCATGGCGAAGGGATCGCGCCGGAGGTTTCCGACCGCGCCGATGTTGGCGGCCGTGGTCTCGGAGGCCGCGGTCGAGCCGAGGAACACCCCGTGATCCCAGTCGTAGGCCTCGTGGACGAGCGGGGCGACGGAGGCTCTCCGGCCCCCGAAGATGAAGATGTCGATCGGCACCCCCTCGGGTTTCTCCCAGTCGGGGGAGATCACCGGGCATTGGGCCGCCGGGGCCGTGAAGCGGGCGTTCGGGTGTGCGGCCTCGGTCGGGCTTGCCGGCGTCCAATCGCGGCCCTTCCAGTCGATCGCGTGCGCAGGCGGCGGGCCGTCCATCCCTTCCCACCAGATGTCGCCCTCGTCGGTCAGGGCGCAATTGGTGAAGATGACGTTTTCCTTGAGCGTGCCCATCGCCGCCGGGTTGGATTCGTAGGAGGTCCCGGGGGCGACGCCGAAAAAGCCGCTTTCGGGGTTGAGCGCGTACAGGCGGCCGTCCGGGCCGATTTTCATCCAGGCGATGTCGTCGCCCAGGCACTCGGCCTTCCAGCCGGGGATCGTGGGCTCGATCATGGCGAGGTTGGTCTTGCCGCAGGCCGAGGGGAAGGCCCCGGTGATGTGAAACCGGCGGCCTTCGGGGCTGGTCAGCCGCAGGATGAGCATGTGCTCGGCCATCCAGCCCTCGCGGCGGGCGATCGCCGAGGCGATCCGCAAGGCGAGGCATTTTTTCCCGAGCAGGGCGTTTCCGCCGTAGCCCGAGCCGTAGGACCAGATGAGGTTCTCCTCGGGAAAGTGAGCGATGTATTTCTGCTCCATCGGCGCGCAGGGCCAGGGGACGTCCTTTTGCCCGGGCTTGAGGGGCGCGCCGATCGAGTGCAGGCAGGGGATGAATTCCTCATCCGTCCCCAGGGCTTCGAGAACACGGCTCCCCACCCGGGTCATGATGTGCATGTTGCAGACGACGTAGGGGCTGTCGGTGATCTCGACGCCGAACCGGGAAATCGGCGAGCCGAGCGGCCCCATTGAAAAGGGGATCACGTACATCGTCCGGCCTTCCATGCAGCCGCGGTAGAGACCGGTCATCGTCCCCTTGAGCTCATCGGGGGCGATCCAGTTGTTGGTGGGCCCCGCCTCGACGCGGGAGGGGGTGCTGATGAAGGTGCGGTCCTCCACGCGGGCGACGTCGCTCGGGTCGGAGCGGAAAAGGTGGCTCCGCGGTCTTTTCTTGAGGGCGATGGCCGCGCCGGAGGCGGTCATGGCCGCCATGAGGCGATCGTATTCCTCGCGGGACCCGTCGCACCAGACGACACGGTCGGGGCGGCAGAGCCGCGCGCATTCATCGACCCACTTGAGGAGAGCGGCGTTGCGGCAGGGTGAACTCATCGGATGGTTCCTTTCGGCCGGAAAAAGAACCGGGGCACAGCGCTCAACACGGATCGCTTGATAGAGGCGGGCGGTCCCCCCCCGGCGGATGGGCAACCGCGAGCCGGACGCATTTTGATCCTGCGGCCAGTGCCTGTCAAGAAGCTTCTCCGGGTGGCGGGAAGAGGCCCCGCGACGGGATTGCCGGCCCGCAACCCGCCTTCGCCCCTTCGTCCCCCCTGCAACCCGATCGCGTCACTCCTCGGCCGTCCCCCCGGCCCCTGCGATCGGCCCGCCTGATGGATGGGAGGGGAGGCCTCGGCAGGCTTGCCGAGTGCATGGCGTCCTTGGTCCGGTTGCGCCGGCTGCGCGCTTCGGGTTCCCGGCACCCCGTGAACGGACGGCCCTGCCGGCAGGCCAGATCGGTTCAACTTCGGGCCTTCCTTGCCGTGGGTTCTTGAAGCCAAGCTCTTCTCGCGGGGGACCGTCACGCAGGCCCCCTTTCGCCGGCTAACCGTTTTTGAACCATCCCCTAAACGTCCCGCAACACGGGACGTCCAAAACCCCGACTCGTTGCCGGTGGGTCGCGGCGCCTGTCGTGTCGCAGGCAGCGAAACGCCGGGCAGCTTTACGTCACCCCAACAGGAGGCATTTTATGAAAAGCGGCATGCGTCGGGTTTTTTGGCTTGTTCTGGCGGCCTGCATCATCCCTGCGGCCGCGTGGGCCGCGGAGACCGCCATTTGCTACAACTGCCCGCCCGAATGGGCCGACTGGGCCAGTCAGCTCAAGGCGATCAAGGATCACCTGGGCATCGACATCCCTCATGACAACAAGAACTCCGGACAAACCCTCTCCCAGCTGATCGCCGAAAAGAACCATCCCGTCGCCGACATCGCCTATTACGGGGTCACCTTCGGCATCCTGGCCAAGGAGGCCGGCGTGGTGGCCCCCTACAAACCGGCCCTCTGGGAGCAGATTCCGGATGGGCTCAAGGACCCTGAAGGCTACTGGTTCACGATCCACTCCGGCACCCTCGGCCTCTTCGTAAACAAGGACGCCCTCGGCGGAAAGCCCGTGCCAAAGTCCTGGAAGGATCTCCTCAAGCCCGATTACCGGGGGATGGTGGGCTATTTGGACCCGACGTCCGCCGCGGTCGGCTATTCCGGGGCGGTGGCGCTGAACATCGCCCTCGGCGGCGGCTTGGACAATTTCGACCCGGCCATCCGCTTCTTCAAGGAGCTCAAGAAGAACGAGCCGATCGTCCCCAAGCAGACCTCCTACGCCCGGGTGCTCTCGGGGGAAATTCCGATCCTGTTCGACTACGACTTCAACGCCTATCGGGCCAAGTACAAGGACAAGGCCAACGTGGAGTTTCTGATCCCCGCCGAGGGGACGCTCATTGCGCCCTATGTCATGAGCCTGGTCAAAAACGGCCCCAACGCCGTAAACGGCAAGAAGGCGCTCGACTTCATCCTCTCCGACAAGGGACAGGCGGTCTGGGCGAACGCCTTCCTGCGTCCGGTGCGGGCGACGGCCATGAGCCCGGAGGCGGCCGTCAAGTTTCTGCCGGCTTCCGAGTACGCCCGGGCCAAATCCGTCGACTGGAAAAAAATGGCGGATGTTCAGGAGGAATTCCGCAAGCGTTACCTGAACGAGGTTCGCTGAAGCGGGCCTGACTTCCGCCGCCCGCCCCGGCTCACGGCCGGGTTGGCAAGCGATTCCTATCGGTTCGAACCGTGTAAGGCCTCGCGGCGCTTTCGAAACGCGACGCGGTGAGATCCCCATCCGCATCGCGGCCGGAAGCGCCGTGAAGGGCTCCCCTCGCCCGCCCGAGGAGATCCCGGTGGAAAACCGCAACACCCTGCTGCTGACCGCCATGTTCACACCGGCCCTCGTCGTGTTCACGGCCTTTTTCCTGTTGCCGCTCGCCCGCTTGGCGGTAGAGTCGAGCCTAGGCCCCTCCGGGGTGGGCATCTACATCGCCGCCATCACGACCCCGCGGTATCTCGAGACCCTCGGCTACACCGTGTTCCTCTCGGCCAGCGTGACCCTGGTGACGCTCGTCGTCTCCGGGGTGAGCGGGGTGTTCCTAGCGCGAAACGAGTTCCGTGGCCGGAGCCTGCTCGTGTCCCTGCTGACTTTTCCGCTGGCCTTTCCCGGGGTGGTGGTCGGGTTCATGATCATCCTGCTGGCCGGACGCCAAGGGCTGATCGGCGACATCACCGGCTGCCTCTTCGGCGCCAAGGTCGTCCTGGCCTACTCGATGACCGGCCTCTTCCTCGGCTATCTCTACTTTTCCATCCCCCGGACGATCACGACCCTCATGGCCTCGGCCGAGAAGCTGGACCGCAGCCTGGAGGAGGCCGCGCGCTCCCTGGGCGCCTCGCCCTGGCGCGTGACCCGCGATGTCCTCATCCCGGCGCTCGTCCCCGGCCTGATCTCTTCGGGGGCCATCTGCTTTGCGACCTCCATGGGCGCCTTCGGGACCGCCTTCACGCTGGCCACCCACATCGATGTGCTCCCGATCGTGATCTACACCGAGTTCACCTTGATGGCGAACATCGCCATGGCCGCAGCCCTGTCGATCTTCCTGGGGGCGATCACCTGGGCGGCGCTTTCCGTGGCCCGGGCCGTCGCCGGCAACACCGTCGCCGCGGCGGGTTGAGATGAAGCGTCGATTCTCGCCCGCCTTCACCGCGCAGCTCGGCCTGACCCTGGCGGTGTGCGGTTTCCTGATCGTGCCCGTGGTGCAGTCCGTCGTCGCCGGGCTGACCGAGAACTTCATGGTGGGAGTCAAGAGCGGCCTGACCCTGCGCTGGTTCGTCAAGGTGTGGGGCCTCTACCGGGAGACGATCGCACTCTCCATCCTGATCGGGCTCGCCTGCCTGGCGTGCGCCCTCGTGCTGGGGGTGCCCGCCGCCTACGCCATGGTGAAGCGCCAGAACCGCTTAACCCGGCTTTTCGAAGAACTGCTGGTCACGCCGCTCGCCGTCCCGGGCCTGGCCATCGCGCTCGCCCTGATCGTCCACTACGGCGCCTTCACCGCGTTCCGGCGGAGCTGGGCCTTCATCCTGGCGGGCCATGTGATCTTCACCCTGCCCTTCATGGTGCGCTCCGTGATCGCGATCATGCACGCGATCCGGCTCAAGGACCTCGAGGAGGGGGCAGCCAGCCTGGGGGCTGGTTTCGGGCGGCGCTTCGTGCAGATCGTGATCCCCAACGCCGTGCCGGGCATCCTGGCGGGGGCGTTGATGGTGTTCACGCTCTCGATCGGAGAGTTCAACCTGACCTGGATGCTGCACACCCCGCAGACCAAGACCCTGCCGGTGGGGTTGGCCGACAGCTACGCCTCGATGCGCCTCGAGATCGGCTCGGCTTACACGATCGTGTTCTTTCTGATGATCATCCCGCTTTTGGTCGCCATGCAGTGGGTCGCCAAACCCCGCCCAAGGACGTTCGTGATGGAAGCGATCGCCCCCGCCACGGCACTGCCCGACCGCCGCGCCGTTTTTCCGTCCGCCGCGGATCGATCCGACGAACCGGTCACGGGGTCCGGCACCGCGCTTCGTTTGCAGGGCTGCGCGAAGACCTTCGCCGACGGCACCCGCGCCCTCGAGCCGTTCGACCTGAGCGTCGAGGCCGGGGAGACCGTCGTGATCCTCGGCCCCTCCGGCTGCGGCAAGACGACCCTCTTGCGCATCATCGCCGGGCTCGAGAGCCCGGACCCGGGGGGCCGGGTCTATTTCGGCGGCGAGGACGTCACCGAGGTCCCGATCGAGAGGCGCAACGTCGGCATGGTCTTCCAGAGCTACGCCCTCTTCCCCAACATGACCGTCGCGGAAAACATCGCTTACGGACTGAAGGTGCGCGGCGTCGACACGGCCCGCCGCAACCGGCGCGTGTCGCAGATGCTGGAGATGATGAAGATCGGCGAGCTGCGCAACCGGCCGATCGAACAGCTCTCGGGCGGCCAGAAGCAGCGGGTGGCCCTGGCGCGGGCGATCGCCATCCGGCCCCGGGTGTTGCTGCTCGATGAACCGTTGACCGCCCTGGATGCGAAGTTGCGGGATGCGCTGCGGGTGGAGATCGACGGCCTGCTGCGCTCGCTCGGCATCACGGCGATCTACGTGACGCACGATCAGGCCGAGGCCATGGCGCTGGGCGACCGCATCGTCGTCATGAACATCGCGCGGGTCGCCCAGGTCGGCACGCCGCGCGAGATCTACTTCGCCCCCCGCACCCGCTTCGTGGCCGAGTTCATCGGGACGATCAACCGGCTGAAGGGGCGGGTCCAGGGGGGCCGGCTGATCCTGCCGGGAGGAAGCCTCCCCCTGCCGGAGCGTGTCCGCGGCCCGGCCGACGGGGAGATCGAGCTTTTCTTCCGGCCGGAGCACGCAAGGCTGGTCGACCCCGGGCAGGGCGGCCTTCAGGCGACCGTGGCGGCCTCGTTCTTCATGGGCGATCGCACGCGGCTCCTCCTGGAGGGCGCGGCGGAAGGCGGCCTCACCATCGAGACCGCAGGCAACCGCTGCTTCCGGAAAGGACAGCGGGTGGAGGTCGTGGTGGAACCCGACGCCCTGCTGCGCCTTGACGCATGATGTGGAGGCCCGCTTGACCCCCACGGTGATCGCCCAGATTTCGGATCCCCACCTCAAACCCCCCGGCGTGCTCGCCTACGGCGCGGCGGACACGGCCGCCGCCCTGCGGCGAGCGGTCGACCTGCTCAACCGCCTCGACCCCCGGCCGCAGGCGGTGGTGATCACCGGGGACCTTGTCGACGAGGGGGCTTCCTCCTCCTACGACGTCCTGCGGGGGATCCTTGTGGGTCTCGCCATGCCTTTTTTCATGGTTCCGGGCAACCACGACCATAAGGATCGCCTGCGCGCGGCCTTCCCCGACCACGGCTACCTCGAAGGGTTCATCGAGCCAGGCGGCCGCCGGGCGATGTGTTTTTGCATCGAAGAATTCTCCTTGCGCCTGATCGGAATCGACACGGTGATCCCCGGTGAGCACGGCGGGGGCCTCAATGCCGGGCGTCTCCAATGGCTCGACCGCGCGCTTGCGGAACGGCCCTCCGCCCCGACGCTCGTCTTCATGCATCACCCCCCCTTTGCTTCCGGGATCGGGCACATGGACGGAGAGCCCTTCATCCGGCGGGAGGAACTGGCGGGGATCATCCGCCGGCATCCCCAGGTGGAGCGCATCGCCTGCGGGCACATCCACCGGGCCTTCTCCCGGCGGTTCGGCGGAACCGTCGCCACGGTGGCCCCGGGCATCGGGATGCAGCTGGATCTCGACCTGCGACCGGAAGCCCCGTCGGTCTTCGTCCTGGAACCGGCCGGTTTCCTGCTCCACGTTTGGACCGATCTCTGGGGTGAACCCACGCTGCTCACCCATGTCGGGACCATCCCCGAGCAGCCGGGGCGATACCGCGGGCCGTACCCGTTTTTCGATGTCGTCTCGCCCACGTAGAGGACCCGACGCACCCCCGCAACGCCGCAGACGCGCCAATCCGCCCAAAGAAGAGATGACAGCGGGCGAAAAGGAATTATTCTTTGGTCATCGGGATCCGGCCCCGGATCCATGAACCGACCCTTGATCGGGAGACCCGGTGTATCCTCTCCGCGCAAGGTGTTGCGGGGCGGTGGCCGCGCTCCCGTTCATGGCAACCGAGCCGGCCTCGTTGCGGGGCCCGGCGCGGCGGGCGATGCCGAAAGGAGAAGGACGATGAAACACGATGCCGCGGAGCGCAAGGACTGCAGCAAGCGCTGCGAGTCCCGTTTCGTCGAGTGTCTGGAAGCCTCGTCCAGCCCCCGGCGCTGCCTGGAGAGCTGGAAGTCCTGCAGCTCCGCCTGCACGCGCGAGAGCTGACCCCGACTGCTTCCCCGCGGCGACGAGGCGAAGCGGGGAGAACGCGAAACCGAAACGGCGGCGGGCGCAAGGCAAGGCGGCGTCCCGCCGCTTTTTTTCTCTTTCCCCGGGGCCGGGACGCGCAGGAGCCCCGGCCGGTTTGACATCCGCGCGGCCCTTTCTTACTTTGGCCGAGCGATGCGGCGATCGCCCCGGCAGCGAACCTCCACTTTACAGGAAACACTCATGTTTGAAAGTCGTGAAGAAGTCCTGCAGAAGGTCCTGGGCATGCCGCGCCCGAAATGCCCCCACTGCGGCGCGGAAATGAGCATCTGGGAAGAGCCGCCCATCCGCTTCGGCGACGGGCTCGGCTGGGGCACCCCCTACCTCTTCGTCTGTTTCAACGACGACTGCGAGCTCTTCCGCTCGGGCTGGAAACACATCGAGGAAACCTACGCCCACCACGCCTCCTACCGCTGCATGAATTACCCCGGCACCGACGTGTTCGAGTGCGTGCCGGTCTTCAGCGAGATGGGCATGAAGGGCCAGATCGTCGACGAGTCGGTCCTCGCCCGGCAGGAGGCCGAGAAGGAAGCGATCATCCGCGGGTTCAACCTGCTTGCCGAGTACTACAACACCAAGGACGGCCCGGGGGTGCTGAAGCTGCTTCTCGACCCGCTCGAACCCGCCCGCGTGCGGCTCAAGGCGGCCGAGATGATCGGCGACATCGGCGAGGTGGAGGCGATCGAGCCGCTGCGCAGCCTCCATTTCCCGAGCGAGGCGATCCAGAAACAGGTGGATGCGGCCGTGGCCCGGATCCACGAACGGCATTTCACCCGCGAGTGCCCCTTCTGCGCCGAGGTGATCAAGCGCCGCGCCAAGATCTGCAAGCATTGCGGAAAAGACGTAACCGGCGCCTGAGCCTGAAGCCCGCCCGGAAAGCGATCCTCCCCATGAACGGCTGCCCGGGGCTTGGGGGACCCAGGCCGCGTGCCGCCCCCGCGCTCGGCGGCGGGCGGCCGCGGGGCGAGAGGGTCGAGTTTTTCCTTGCCGCAGCCCTGTCCGTTTTCCTCTCCGCCGCATTCGCCTTTGCCGCGGAGGGCTCGCCCGCCGCCCGTGAAATGCGCGCGCGGGTCGAGGCCGCCCAGGCGGCCGGGGCCCTCGACTGCCGCGGGGAGATGATCTGCGGCCTTTCGCTTCTCCCCGCCTTCTATGCCCGGCGGGGGTTCGAGCCGGCCTGGAGTGATGCGCAGGGGCCGCTTCCGGCCGCACGGTCCCTGGTCCGGCTTCTGGGCGGGATCGCGGAGGAGGGCCTGGATCCGCAGGCCTACCGCTTCGATCTGCTGCAGGATCTCCTGCAGCGGGCGGAGGGCGCGCCGGCCGGGGGGGCGCTGACCCTCGACCTCGATCTTCTGCTCACCGACGCCTTCCTGCTCTTGGCCTCGCATTTGCGGGCCGGGCGCGTGAACCCCGAGACGCTGCACGGCGAGTGGGTCGTGGGCCTCGAACGCGCGGCCGAGTTTCTGCCGGCGCTCGAGCGAGCGTTATGGAGCGGCGATGCCGCTGCGGCCCTGGCGGAGTTCCGCTCCCCCCACCCGGAATACGGCCGCTTGCGGGGGGCGCTTAGCCGGTACCGCGCCCTGGAGGCCGCGGGTCCTTTCCCCCTCCTCCCCGATTCCGCCCGCTGGCAGCCGGGCGAGGAGGGCGAAGCGGCCGACCTGCTGCGGGAGCGTCTGCGGCGCGAGGGCGACCTCGCCGCCGCTGCCGGGGGCGAGGCGGATCTGGAGCGGGCCCTTCGGCGCTTCCAGGAGCGCCACGGCCTCGAGGCCGACGGCCGGCTGGGAAAGCAGACGCTGCGGGCGCTCAACCTGACGCTCGCGCAGCGCATCCGCCGTCTCGAGCTCAACCTGGAGCGCTGGCGCTGGCTCCCGCGCGAGCTGGGGGACCCGCACATCCGCGTGAACATCCCCGGCTTCGACCTCGTCGTGAGCGAGGGCGGGGCGGCCGCCCTCTCGATGCGGGTCGTCGCCGGCCGGGAGGTGCGCCGCACCCCGGTCTTCTCGAGCCGCCTTGACCGCATCGTCCTCAACCCCGACTGGAACATCCCCCGGCGCATCGCCGTCGAGGACATCCTGCCCAAGGCGCGCCGCGATCCCGGCTACCTCCGGCGCGAGAAGATCCGCGTCTTCGAGCACTGGGGGCCGGGGGCGGCGGAGCTCGATCCGGCGGAGATCGACTGGCCCTCCGTGTCGGCGCGGGAGTTCCGGTACCGGCTGATGAAGGACCCCGGTCCCCACAACGATCTCGGCCGGGTGAAGTTTCTCTTTCCCAACCCCTTCGCCGTCTACCTGCACGACACCCCCTCGCAGGCCCTCTTCTCCCGCGCGCGGCGGGGCTTCAGCTCGGGGTGCATCCGCATCGAAAAGCCCCTCGAGCTCGCCTCCTGGCTGCTGCGCGGCGAACCGGCCGGTTCCCCGGAGGGGATCGAGGCGCTGCTCGCCTCCGGCCGGACGCACACGCTGCGGCTGAAACGGCCCGTTCCCCTGCATCTGCTCTACATGACGGCCGCCGTCGAGGAAGACGGGACGGTTCGTTTCTTCGAGGATCTCTACGGCCGGGACCCGGTCCTTGACCGCGCCCTGCGGCAGGGGCCGCCCCGCGCGTCCTGAGGGCTGCGGCGTCGGCCTCACCAGCAGCGGACGCGGCCGACATCCAGGTGGACGAAATCCGAGGCGGGGTAATAGCCGACCCCGCCGGCGGCGAGCGCCGCGGCCTCGTTGCGCAGCGTGCGGCACGGCAGGCCGGTGATGCGGACGTCGATCGCCTTGCCGGCGGTGTGCAGGCTGCCCGAGGCGACCCCCCGGCTCCGGGCGCGCAGGAGGGTGTTCGTCTCCGGCGAACGGTAGCCGGAGATCACCTCGTAGCGGGGATCCCGGCCCAGGCGCTGCCCCAGGACGTGGAGAAGGTCGAGGAGGGCGGGGTCGATGGGGTGGACGCACCCGGAGCGGTGGTCGCGCAGGATGTGATGGATCGCCCGCAGGGCCGCGGGGTCGTAGCCGCCGGCGCGGAAGTAGACGGCCTCGAGGGTTTCCCCGGTGTGGGTGTTGAAGAAGACGAGACGGCGGTCGGCCGCGTCGACCGGGCGGGTCACGGCGCGGGCGGCGGCGGGGAAGAGGCAGGCCGCCGCCGCGAAGAGCCCCAGCTTGCAAAGTCGTCTGCGGCGGGGATCCGGCAACGAGCGATCCTCGCCGCGCGCCCATCCGCCCAACGCGCTTCGGCCTCCTGAACGGAAATTGGGTCCTCTCTACCGAGAGCCGCCCCCGTGGTCAAGACCGCCGCGGCTCAGGGCTTCCCGGTCGGGGGCGGCACGTTCACCCGGTCGGAGTCGTAGGATCGGAACACCAGGGCCTCGCGCTCCCTGCGGCCGGGGTCGAGCCGTGCCGGCGGCGCCGCCGCGAACCGGGCTTGCCATTGGGCCCGCGAGGGAATCGCCTCCAGACCCTCGCCGATCCGGCCGCCCGTTGCGGCATCGACGACGAGCGCCGTGCGGCCGTCGGAGACCACGGCGAGCGGTACGATGGTCTCCGCCGCCAGCCGCGCGGCCGCGACGGCCATGCGCTCCCAGGAAACCACGGAGCCCGCCACACAGATCACGGCCAGGGCGGCCCGGCCCTCCACCCGCACGAGCAGGTGGAGGTGGGAGCGGTAGGGGACGCCTTGCACCGTGACCTCGATCGGGTGGTCGACCGCGATCTCCTCGCGGCGGTAGCCCTTTTCCCCGAGAAGAAGGCGCTCGACGGCCTGGCGGTTCTCCTCGGGGCCGATGTTGGGCACGGTGCGGCCGGTGACGGCATCGACGAGCGTCCCAAACGGTTTCATGGAAGCCCTCCCCACCTCATTCCCCATCGAGCGGTTCGACCGGCGCGGCGGACCGCCTGCGCGCGGGGGCTCGAGTGCGGCGCGCCGCGGGCAGCGGCAGCCGCGGGGCATCGCTCCAGAGGCCCTCGAGATCGTAGAGCCGCCGTGTGCTTTCGAAGAACACGTGGACGACGACGTCCCCGTAGTCGAGCAGCACCCATTGCCCCTCGGAAGCCCCTTCCACGCTCAGCGGCCGAATGCGGCGCTTGCGCAGCTCGCGTTCCACGTGGTCGGCGATCGCGTTGACCTGGCGGCTCGAGGTCCCGTGGCAGAGAATGAAACAGTCGGCGATCGAGGTGAGCCCGCGCACATCCAGGGCGACGACGTCCTGGGCTTTTTTCGCCGTCACCGCGCGGAGGAAGAGAGTGACCCGGTGATCGAAGTCTTCGCTCATCGGTACAATCCTCTGCGTTCGATGTAGCGCCCCACGGCGTCGGGGGCGAGAAAGCGGATCGAGCGCCCGGCGGCGAGCAGCTGCCGGATGAGGCGGCTGGAGATGTCGAGCGGGGTGACGGGAAAGAGGTGGATGCCGCGTACCCCCGGGGCGCAAAACGCCCCCTGCCCCGCGACCTCCCGCGCCCGCCGCGCAAGCCGCGCCCGCAGGAACCGGCCGAGCGCCCGCCGCTCCGTGGGGCCGCCCGCGGCTGCCGGCCGCGGGATCACGATCACGGGCACGAGGGCGAGGAGCTCGCGGTAGGACTTCCAGGTGTCGATCTCGAGAAAGGCATCCAGTCCGACGATGAGAAAGAGCTCCGCGGCGGGCGGCGAGGCGGCCAGAAAGCGCCGCACGGTGTCGATGGTGTAGGAGGGGCCGCCGCGGCGGATCTCCGCATCCGACACGGAGAGGCCGCGGACCCCGCGGACCGCCAGCCGCGCCATGGCGAGCCGGTCCGACGCGGGGGCGAGCCCGGCGGCGGGCTTGTGCGGCGGGGTCGCCGCCGGGATCAGGATCACCTCGTCCAGCCCGAAGCCCTCCCGCACCTCGATCGCCGCGCGCAGGTGGCCGACGTGGATCGGGTTGAAGGTGCCGCCGAAAAGCCCGAGCCGTGCCGCGCGGCCCCCCCGGCGGCGGGAGCCGCCGCGGCCGGAAGAAGAGCGCCCGGCGGCCTGCGGCAAGGAGCCCCTCACGAGCGGACCTGTCCCTCCCCGAAGACCACGAACTTGCTCGTCGTCAACTCGTCGACCCCCATCGGCCCGTAGGCGTGGAGTTTCGAGGTGCTGATCCCGATTTCGGCTCCCAGCCCGAGCTCGCCGCCGTCGTTGAAGCGCGTCGAGGCGTTCACCAGCACGACCGAGGCGTCGACCTCGCGCAGGAAGCGCTGCGCGCGCCCCGGGTCGCGCGTGACGATGGCTTCGGTGTGGTGCGATCCGTAGGCGGCGATGTGGGCCATCGCGGCTTCTATGTCCGCGACGACCTTCACGGCGAGGACGAGGTCGAGGTACTCCGCGCCCCAGTCCCGCTCCGTCGCCGGCACGGCGCCGGGGACCCAGCGCAGGGTCTCCGGGCAACCGCGCAGCTCGACGTGCGCCGCGGCGAAGCGCTGCGCCATGCGCGGCAGGAAACGGGGCGCCTCGGCTCCGTGGACGAGCAGGGTTTCCATGGCGTTGCACACCCCCGGCCGCTGGACCTTGGCGTTGAAGCAGATCGCCTCGGCCTGCGCGAGGTCGGCCCCCTCGTCCACGTAGACGTGGCAGACCCCGCGGTCGTGCTTGAGGATGGGGATGCGCGCGTGCTCGACGACGAAGCGGATCAGCTCCTCGCCCCCCCGCGGGATGATGAGGTCGATGGCGCCCTCCTGCTTGAGGAGCGCGAGCACCGCGGCCCGCTCCCGCGTCGGCACCACCTGGACCGCCTCCGGCGGCAGGCCGCTCGCCGCCAGCGCCGCGGCGATCACCGCGGCGAGCGCACGGTTGGAGTTCAGGGCCTCGGAGCCGCCGCGCAGGATCACGGCGTTTCCGGCCTTGAGGCAGAGGCCGGCGGCATCGACGGTGACGTTCGGCCGCGACTCGTAGATGATGCCGATCACGCCCAGGGGGATGCGCATGCGGCGGACCCGCAGGCCGTTCGGCCGGAGGGTTTCCGGGCCGAGGCGGCCGACGGGGTCGGGCCAGCGGGCGACCTCGCGCAGCCCGCGGGCCATGGAGGCGAACACGGCATCCGAGAGCGCGAGCCGGTCGATCAGGGAAGGCGCGAGGCCGGCTGCGCGGGCGGCGGCGAGATCCTTTTCGTTCTCGGCCTGGATCTGCGGCTTGTGCTGCAGCAGCGCATCGGCCAGGCGCTCGAGGGCGCGGGCCTTGGTCGCGGCGTCCGCGCGGGCGATCTCGGCCGCCGCCCGGCGGGCGGCCTGCGCCATGGCGGCGATCATCGCGGCGATCGTTTCGGGCATCGTCTCCCCCTCAGGCCTCCGCCCCGGGGGCGGCCAGCACGGCGAGGTTGTCGCGGTGGATGACCTCGTCGTAGGGTTTTTCCCCCAGCACCTGCCGGATGTGGCGGGAGTGCAGGCCCAGGATGCGGCGGATGTCCGCCGCGCTGTAGTTCACGAGCCCGATCCCGATCTCTTCGCCGCCGGGGCCCACGATGGCGACCGGGGCGCCGACGGCGAATTCCCCCTGGACGGCGGTGACCCCGCGGGCAAGCAGGCTCTTTCCCCGGCGAACGAGCGCGTTCTCCGCGCCGGCGTCGACGGCGAGGGTGCCGCGGGGCTTGAGCGAGAAGGCGATCCAGCACTTGCGGCGCGGCAGGCGCCCGGCCCGCGGGGCGAAGAAGGTCCCCAGGGGTTCGCCCGCGAGCAGCCGCGGCAGGACGTTTTCCTCCGTCCCGCGGGCGAGGAGAAACGGCACGCCGGCCGTGTTCACCTTGCGGGCGGCGGCGAGCTTGCTGCGCATGCCGCCGGTGCCGAGCTCCCCGGGGAGGTTCCCGGCCGCCTTCTCGAGCTGGCGGTGGCCGGAGGTCACCTCGGGGATGAGCCGGGCTGCGGGGTTTCGCCGCGGGTCCTCCTCGTAGAGCCCGTCGATGTCGCTCAGGACGATCAGCAGATCGGCATCCATGAGGAGCGTGATCATGGCCGCCAGGTTGTCGTTGTCCCCCAGCCGGATCTCCTCCACCGAGACGGTGTCGTTTTCGTTGATGATGGGGAGGATGCCCCACTCGAGAAGCGTGTTGAGCGTGTTGCGGGCGTTCAGGTAGCGCTTGCGGCTGCTCAGGTCCTCGCTGGTGAGCAGGATCTGGGCCACCAGGCGCCGGTGGCGTTCGAAGGACTTCTCGTAGGCCATGATCAGGCCCGCCTGGCCGACCGCGGCGGCGGCCTGGCGCCGGGGAAGCTCCTCGGGCCGCCCCGGCAGCCCGATCTTGCGCACTCCGGAGGCGACGGCCCCGGAGGAGACGAGCAGCACCTGGACGCCCCGGCCGAGGATCTCCGCGATCTGGTCGGCCAGGGCGTCGATGACCGCGGCGTTCAGCCCTTCCGGCGCGGTGAGCACATGGCTGCCGACCTTGACGACGAGGCGCCGGATGGGCTCAGCGAGCTTCGTTCGCCGGTGCATGGAGCAGCCCCTCCAGCCTGCGGCGGGTTTCGGCCACGAGGCGGTTCACGCCCCGGCCGGTCGCGGCGGAGATGAGGTGGATGCCGCCGCGGCCCCGGAGCGCCGCGCGGAAGGCGCGCGCGCCCTCCGCGGCCGCGGGAAGGTCCATCTTGTTGAGGGCGATCAGCTGCGGCTTGCGCACCAGGTCGGGATGGAAGAGGGCCATTTCGGTCTGCACGGTCTCGAAGGCGGCAAGCGGCCGCTGCGGGTCGATCGCCGCGGCGTCGATCACATGGAGGAGAAGCCGGGTGCGCTCGATGTGGCGCAGAAAGCGGGTGCCGAGGCCCGCTCCGGCATGCGCGCCGGCGATCAGCCCCGGGATGTCGGCGGCCACGAAAGGCTCCCCCTGCGGCGGATGCACCACCCCCAGGTGGGGGACGAGCGTGGTGAAGGGGTAGTCGGCGATCTTGGGCCGGGCCGCCGAGATCGCGCGCAGGAGCGTCGATTTGCCCGCGTTCGGCAGCCCGATCAGACCCACGTCGGCCAGCAGCTTGAGCTCGAGCCTGAGCCGGCGCTGCTCGCCGGGCTCGCCCGGCTGGGCGAAACGGGGGGTGCGGTGGGTCGAGGACTTGAAGTGGGTGTTGCCTTTGCCGCCGCGTCCGCCGCGGGCGACGACGAAGCGCTCGCCTGCGCGATGGAAATCGTGAAGGACTTCGCCGGTTTCGGCGTCGCGGACGATGGTCCCGGGCGGCACCGGGATCAGCAGATCCTCGCCCTGGGCGCCGGTGCGGTTGCGGCTTCCGCCGCGGCCCCCGGAGGGGGCGGTAAATTCGTGTTTGTAGCGGAAAGGGAACAGGGTCCGGCGCTCCGCAGAGGCAACGAGGACCACGTCTCCCCCCTTTCCGCCGTCGCCGCCGTCCGGCCCGCCGCGGGGGACGTATTTTTCGCGGCGGAAACTGACGCAGCCCCCACCCCCGTCGCCGGAGCGAACGGTTATGATGACTTCGTCAAGAAACTTCACTCGGAGGCATAGACGCTGATTCGCTGGCGGGAGCGGCCCAGGCGCTCAAAGGCGACGACGCCGTCGATTTTCGCAAATAACGTGAAATCCTTGCCGATCCCGACGTTTTCCCCGGCGTGGAAACGGCTGCCGACCTGGCGCACGAGGATGTTTCCGGCGCGGACGAACTGCCCGCCGAAGATCTTGACCCCGCGACGCTGGCCGGCGCTGTCACGGCCGTTGCGGGAACTTCCGGCTGCTTTTTTGTGTGCCATGGTGGATGCTCCCTCGAGCGGCCCACCGTCGCCCGTGAAAGGGGGGACCGGCGGCCGCGGCATGGACGGGGGCGATGCGCCCCGGAAAACCCTTCCGGCCCCTTCAGGCCTCGATCGCGTCGATCCGGACCGCGGTGTAGGGCTGGCGGTGCCCGAGCTTGCGGCGATAGCGTTTGCGCCGCTTGTACTTGAAGACGAGGATCTTGCGCGCCCGGTCCTGCTCGACGATGCGGGCCTGGACGCGGGCGTCGGCGACAAGGGGTTGTCCGACCCGGAGGTTTTCCCCCTCGCCGACCAGGAGCACCTGATCGAAGGTGATCGGTTGGCCCACCTCGCCCACGATTTTCTCCACCCGGAGCGTCTCCCCGGCCTGCACCTTATATTGTTTCCCGCCGCTGGCGATCACCGCGTACATCGACATCCTCCTGCCGATCGTAGTTCGAAAACCGTTAAATGTTAGATGAAGCACGAAAAAAGTCAACAGAAAAATCGCCGTGGGTCAGGGCCGCGGCTTCCCGGGAACCCGCCCCGCGGCGTGTTCCCCGCAGCCCAGGGTGCAGGCGCAGCGCGGGGCGGGGGCCGGCCCCGCGGAGCCCCTGCGGCGGGAGGCGAAGCCGATGAGGGATCGGCCTGCGGCGGCGGCCAGGCGGACCAGGGGGGGGATCGACAGCAGGAGAAGAACGGCCGCGGCGGCGAGCCGGGCCTCCGGGCCGATCCCTTCGGCCATGGCACCGATCCCGGCCCGGGCGGAGATGCCGAGCCCCTCGTAGAGCAGATCGACGAGCGTCCCGAAGAGAAGCGAGCAGGTCACGATCGCGGCGAGGTAGACGGCGGTCGCCCGTTTGCCCAGCGTGGCGAGCAGCACGGTGATCGTGGCGAGGTTGGTCGCCGGTCCGGCGAGGAGAAAGACGAGCGCGGCACCGGGGCTCACCCCCTTCAGGATGAGGGCCGCCGCCAGGGGGGTCGAGGCGGTGGCGCAGACATAGAGCGGGAGCCCGGCGGCAAGGAGCAGGAGCATCGCGGGCAGGCCGGAGCCGATGTGCCGCTCGAAGAAATCCTCCGGCATCAGCCCCATGACCACTCCGGCGAGGAAAACCCCGAGGAAAAACCAGGGGGCGAGATCCCCCCACAGCTCCCGCGCCGCATAGGAGAGACCGCGGCCGAGTCTCCGGGCCGGGCCGGCCGCCGCGCCCGGTCTTGGCGGGGGCTCATCCCCCGGCGCGGCGGGGGCCTCCGCCGGCGCCCGGCCGGGGTCCCGGCCGCCGAGGAAGTTTTCCGCGATCCCCGCCGCCGTGGCCGTGAAGAAGGCGGCCACGGGCCGCGCGACGGTCATCAGGGGATCCAGCAGCGCCCAGGAGACGGCGATCGAGTCGGCGCCGGTTTCGGGGGTGGAGATCAGAAAGGCCGTGGTCGCCCCGCGCGTCGCCCCCTGAGCGCGCAGGGAAACGGCCGCCGGGAGGACCCCGCAGCTGCAGAGCGGCAACGGGACGCCGAGGGCGGCCGCCTTGACGACCGAGCCGATGCGGCCGCGGCCGAGGTGGCGGGCGATCGAGCGCGGGTCGAGAAAGGCATGGAGGAGGCCGCTCACGAAGAGGCCGAAGAGGACGTAGGGGGAGGAATCAAGCAGGATCTCCCCCGCCGCACCCAGGATGTCCGCGAGCGTTTCCACGAGGCTTCCCCTTCCGGGCGCCCGAAGCCCGGGGGCCGGGCCACCCCCGGCGCGCCTTGCTCTTCATGAATCGCGCGGGAAGGCCCCCTGCAGCCGTCGGCACACGCCTCAACCGTAAGGCTCGGCGCTCCTCTCTGTCAAGCCGCGGCGGGGCGCGGGCCGGATGCGGTCAGGCCGAGTGGCGGTACTGGAGGGCCAGGCGGCCGATCGTGATCACGTCGAGCCGCAGCAGCCGTCGCGGCGCGCGGAGCGCCTCCCCGTTCACGCGGACGCGCGGCCAGCGGGCCGCCGGGGTGAGGTGCCAGCCGTCCTCCTCGCGGTTGATGACCGCCGCGACCGGCGGCACGAACCAGCCGCGGAGCACGAGATCGGCCGTGGGGTCGCCGCCGATGCGGAAGGGGCGGTCGGTGAGGCGCACCTCGCGGCGCGGCCCCCGCAGGACGGTGAGCAGGGGAAAGGGGCCGGGCTCTCCCCCCGTCCGGCGGGGCAGCGGCCGCCGGTTGCGGCGCAGCAGCTCGCGGAAGGCCGCCGTGTCCATCGGCATGGTCTCGACGATCGACGGGGCGGGGGCCTCGATCGGGGCCTGGCGGCGCGGGTTCTGGAAGGAGATCGCGTGCTTGCCGATCGTGATCTCGTCGCCGTCTTCGAGCCAGTGGGCCCGGATCGGCTCGCCGTTCACGAAGGTGCCGTTTTCGCTCTTGAGATCGATCAGCAGGAAATCGTCGCCGATCGCCTCGATCTTGGCGTGGCGGAAGGAGACGGCGAGGTTGTCGATCACGATGTCGCTGCCTTCTTCGCGGCCGATGAAGAAGGTATCCCCCACCCCGATCGGAAAGCGTTCGAGCACCCGGTCCCGGTAGCGGAGCACCAGCACGGCCATCGGCCCCTCCTCCCCTACATGTAATCCTGCAGGTTGCGCAGCCGGTGGTTCATTTCCGCCTGTTCGCTCTCGAGCAGGGCGATGAAGGCGTCGGGGTCCGCAACCCGGGCCGGATCGCAGTGCACCGCGCAACCGGCGACGCGGCAGGCCCCGGCCTCCGCGGCCGCCTCCGTGTTAAGCCGCCGTAGCAGGCGCCGGGCGGCGAGATGGGCCTCGCGGAAGCTCGTCATCGGCAGGACGGCGACGAAAAGACGGCCCTTCACCACCCCGAGCCAGTCGGTCGTGCGCAGGTGGCGGCGCAGGGCGCGGAGCGCGGCGAGGGTCTCCTCCGAGGAGACCTCGGCCGGCCCGGCCCCGGCCCGCTTTCCGTGCCGGTAGAGCCAGAAGGCGATCGCGCTGAGGTCGGTTCCGTAGCGCCGGGCCCGCGCCATCTCGACTTCGAGCAGGCTGCGCGTCTGGCGGCGGTTGAAGAGGATCTCCTCGAGAGGCCGGGCGGCGGAGCGGGCGCCGCGGCGAGCGTTTTCCATCTCGGCGAGGATCCGGACGGCGTCGTTTTCATCGAGCCCCTTCTGCCGGAAGGAGGCCCGCAGGCCGGAGAGCAGCGGCTTGAGCGGGTGGTTCGCGGGCAGGCTTTCCTCGAGGCCGCCAAGGAGCGTCCGCGGCCCGGGGTCGGCTTTCGCGGCGCCGCCGCGGGAGCGGGCGATTTCCGCGCACACCGCCCGCACCGAGGCCTCAAGCCGCTCGGCCATGCGCGCCTCGAACTCGGCGATCGCGGCCGGGTCGGCCCCGTTGCCCCGCAGGCGGCCGGCCAGACCGGCCCGGAGCACGGCACTCCAGCGGCGCAGGCGGTCCTCGGCTTCGCCCGCCCCCTCCCCCGGCCGGGGGCGCATCGTCCCGGGGAGAAGCCGCTCCAGGTGATCGACCAGGATCCGCGAGAGGGGCTCGGGGCTGCCGGACTCCTTCTGGATTTCGGCCGCGAGGTAGAGCACCTGGGTGAACGCCGCGGGGTCGGCGATCCAGCGCTCGACGAGGTCCGCCCCCTCGGCCCCGATCGCCTGCGCCTCGCGCTCCACCGCGGACAGAAGCTCGGCGTTCTTGCGCCCCCGGACCAGCAGCCGGGCCAGGTGCGCGAAGACCTCGGGGGCCATCCCTTCGGCGAGCAGCGCGTCGCGGATCCGGGGAAGCAAGCGCCGCAGATCCTCCGGGTCGGGCAGCAGCCGCTCCAGGACGAAGGCCAGCCGCTCGGCGGAGGTCTCCCCGCGGCGGTACTCGAGGCGCACGAGATCGAGGATCACGGCGTCGGTCACCGACTCCGCCTCGCGGAGCACCCCCTCCCGCCGATCGGGCTCCAGGCCGAAAATGCGGCCGGCTTCCAGGGTCTCGCGCAACTCGCATTTCACCTGGAGCAGGGCCTGGGCGAGCTCGGAGAGCGGCGGGGCGTCGGCGCCGCGGGCGCTCTCGCGGACGAAGGCGCCCAGGGCCGCAAAGCGTGCCGCCAGCGTCGCCCCGGGGTCGGCCGCCGCGGCCGCCCCCTCCCCTTGCGCCGCCGGCGGGGCGAGCAGCCGGCCGGCCACGGAGCGCGGGTCGGCGATCAGCTCGCGCACGGTCAGGGCGCCCCCGAGTTCGTCGGCGATCAGCTTGCCGGCGATCATCCCGAGGGCCTCCTCGGCCCGGCGGCGGCCGTCCAGCTCCTGAACGGCCGCCTCGGCCGCGGCGGCGTGCGACTGCTCCACGATCCGCTCGTCTTCGGTCACCTTGCGGAAGAAGACGTGGTTGATCCGGATGCGGCGCACCCCCCGCGCCGCGGCCGCCTGCCGCATCGCCTCGGCGGTGGGGTAGCCGCGGGGGTCGAGGAAAATTTCGACGAAGGCCTTGAGCTCCGGGAGCTCGAGCCCTCGTTCGATCGAGATCGAGGTGACGGCCGCCTTCTTGAAATGGGCCGCCATCTTGAAGGTGTTGAGGTTGGGGTCGATCGGCTCGTCCTCGAGGAAGAACTGCTCGCGGTCATAGATCACGACCACGGGCGCGGTGTTCTCGAGCAACCGGCCGATGGCGGCATGGAAATCGCCCACCGCCTGCTCCGAGAAGGGATGCCCCGGTCCGTACATGGAGACGCGGTTGAAGAGGAGGACGAAGGCCTTGCCCGCCTGGTGGGTGCCTTTCTTGATCGCCTCGGCCCGGGGCATGTCAGCCGGATCCTCCGTGACGGCGTTCGTAGCGCGCCAGCGCCTCGGCGAAGTGGCGGCAGCTGGAGAAGCGCTCCGCGGGGCGAAAGGCCGTCGCCTGCGCGATCAGGTCGTCCATGTCCCGGTGCAGGCGGGGGTTCACCTCGCTTGGCCGCCGGGTGAACACCGGCTTCCCCGAGGACTTGGCGACGAGCAGCTCTTCCGTCGAGCGGTGCGCCACGAGGGGGAGCCCGGGCACGAGAAGGCGAAAGAGGAGCACGCCCGCGGCATAGACGTCGACCCGTTCGTCCGCCGCGGGGTGGAGAATCTGCTCGGGCGCCATGTAGAGCGGGCTGCCGCGCGGCGTCTTCAGGGCGTCGCCGCCGGGGGAGCGGAGGGCGGCGATGCCGAAATCGGTGAGCACCGGCAGCGCGGAGCCGGAGGCGACCAGGATGTTGGCCGGCTTCACGTCGCGATGGACGACCCCGCGGCCGTGGGCGTAGTCGAGGGCGGCGAGAACGCGCTGCATGAGCTGCAGGGCCTCCCCCGTCGGCAAGAGCCGCCGGCCCGGGACGGGGTTGGCGGCGAGGCGTTTCAAGCGCCGGTCGAGCGACTCGCCCTCGATCAGCTGCATGCTGAACCAGTGAAACCCGGGCTCCCGCCCGATCTCGTAGATCGGGACGATGTGCGGGTGGGCGAGCCCCGCCGCGGCCTCCGCCTCCTGGATGAAAAGCCGGGAGCTCTCCTCGTCGGCGAGCGCGTCCGGCAGCACCTTGACGGCGATGCGGCGCTTGAGGGTGTGCTGGAAGGCCGCAAAGACGATGCCCATCGAGCCGCGCGCCAGTTCCGCAAGCAGGGTGGCGCTGCCGACCCGTGTCCCGACGAGCCCCGCGGCGTCGAAGGGTTCCATAAGCATTCCGGTGAGGTTTTCGCCAAAGCGCCCGGCCGCCGCGGCAGGGTCCGCCGCGGCGGGGCCGCCGGTAGAGGTTTTCGGCTTTTTTTTCAAAACCTTGATCCCGGTGGGAAAAAAGGCGGGGCGAGGGAAACGCCCCCCGGGCCGGATCGCGCCCCGGCCGGGGGGGTGCGGGCTCAGGAGCGGAACAGTTCGGTCGAGATGTAGCGCTCGCCCGTGCTCGCGAGAATCACGACGATCATCCGGCCGGCCGCCTCGGGGCGCCGGGCGACCTCAAGGGCCGCCCAGGCGGCGGCGCCGGAGGAGATGCCGCAGAGGATCCCCTCCTGCCGGGCGAGGGCCCGCGCCGTGGCGAAGGCGTCCTCGTCGCTCACGGTCATCACCTCGTCGATGACGGCGCGGTCGAGCACCTGCGGGACGAAGCCCGCACCGATCCCCTGGATCTTGTGGGGCCCTTTCTTCCCGCCCGAGAGCACGGGCGAGGCGGCCGGCTCGACGGCGATCACGCGGAACCCGGGCTTGCGCGCCTTCATCACCTGGCCGACCCCGGTGATCGTGCCGCCGGTGCCGACGCCGGCCACGAGGATGTCCGCGCGGCCCTCGGTGTCGTGCCAGATCTCCTCGGCGGTGGTCTCCCGGTGGATCTGCGGGTTGGCGGGGTTGGCGAACTGGTCGGGCATGTAGGCGTTCTTTTCGGCGGCGAGGATCTCGCGCGCCTTTTCGATGGCCCCGGCCATGCCCTGGGCGCCGGGGGTGAGGACGAGCTCGGCGCCGAGGTGGACCAGGAGCTTTCTGCGCTCGAGGCTCATCGTCTCCGGCATGGTGAGCGTCAGCCGGTACCCCCGGGCGGCGCAGACGAAGGCGAGCGCGATGCCCGTGTTGCCGCTGGTGGGCTCGACGATGAGGGTCTCCGGCCCGATCCGGCCCTCGCGCTCGGCCGCGCGGATCATGGCGGCGGCGATGCGGTCCTTTACGCTGCCCAAGGGGTTGAAGAACTCGAGCTTGGCGAGGATGCGGGCCGGCAGCCCGGCGGCGATGCGGTTCAGGCGGACGAGCGGGGTGCGGCCGATCGTCGCCTCGACGGCGGTGAAATACCTCATGGCGTCTTCCTTTCCTCCCCCGGCGAACGCGTTTTGTAGATGAGCCGGGGGCTTTCCATCACGACCATCGTGTCCGGGGGGACGGATGCGGTCAACCAGACGTTGCCGCCGATCACCGAGCGGGCGCCGATCACGGTCTCCCCCCCCAGGATGGTCGCCCCCGAGTAGATGATCACGTCGTCTTCGATCGTCGGGTGCCGCTTGCGGCCGCGGAACCGTTCCCCGGCGTCGCGCGGCAGCGAGAGCGCCCCCAGGGTGACCCCCTGGTAGATGCGCACGCGGTCCCCAATGCGGGTGGTCTCGCCGATCACGACGCCCGTGCCGTGGTCGATGACGAAGCTTTCCCCGATCTCGGCGCCGGGGTGGATGTCGATCCCGGTGACGCTGTGGGCGTATTCGGTCATGATCCGCGGCAGAAGCGGGACCCCGAGCTCGAAGAGGCGGTGCGCGACGCGGTAGACCGAGAGCGCGTAGATCCCGGGGTAGCTGAAGATGATTTCGTCGTGGCTGTGCGCGGCGGGGTCGCCCTCGTAGGTCGCCCGGACGTCGGCCGCGAGCCTTCGCCGCAGCTCCGGGAGGCCGCACAACAGCTCGAAGGCGATCTCCCGGCCGCGTTGCTCGCAGTCGCTGCACGCCTGGCCGTAGCGCTGGCAGTCGTGGCGGATGCCGTGGCAGATCTGCTCGGAGAGCAGGTCGTAGGCCTCGGTCACGGCCCGCCCCAGGGTGTAGCGCAGGGTGACGGGGTCGATCTTCTCGCGGCTGAAATAGCCGGGGAAGAGGAGCGCGCGCAGGCGCTCGATGACCTCGACGACCTTTTCGCGCGAAGGGATGGGCTCGTAGTCGATGTGCGTGTAGCAGGCCGTCTCGGCGCAGCTCTCGATGATCGCCTCGGCCACGGCGGGAAGCCGCGAGCGCGCATCGGAGGCGGCGGCCGCCTCGGCCTTGCAGCGGTCAACGGGATGCGGACGCGAATCCATGACGCTCCTTGCGGCGTTACGCCCGGAACACGACCCGGGATTTCTTGAGGAACTCGACCGGGTGGTAGGAGAGTTTCGCCTTGCGCAGGCCCTCGCTGTCGAGGTCCTGCTCGCGATTGACCCGGCGGAAGCCGTCGCCCGCGTGGGCGAGAAACATCTGGTGAATCGCCTGGTAGGCGCCCTTGTAGGCGGGGCAGCCCTTTTCGAAATGGATGAGCATCGTCTCGGGGGTGAGCGGCTCGGCGATCGTGTAGGCGACGATCAGGCCCTCGACGAAGAGCGCCCCCCCGCGGATGCGGCGCAGCGCCTCCCAGTGGCGAAGGACCCGCAGAATGGCGCGGTTTTCGGCGGCGAGCAGCTCCGAGGACTCGCAGTCGCGCCAGGTGCACCAGTCCTCCTGCATGGCCATCGCGTGCTCGATGGTCCGCGGCCCGAAGTCGGTGTACTGGAAGGTGTAGGTGCGCAGAAACTGCTGCAGCAGGTTCTTCTTGGCGTGGTAGCGGTTGCCGGGGAGCTCGACGAGGTCGCGGAAATCGTAGAGGTAATCCCAGTGGCCGCGCTGGGGGGTGACCGTGAGGCCTTCCCCGAAGGCCGCCTGCCAGAGGGAGGATAGCCGCTCGGGGACGCGGTGGAAGCTTCCGGCCGCGCGCAGAGCGTCCCGCCGTTTATCCCAGTCCACGGCCTCCCAGTCCCCGACGGGGGCCCAGAAGGCCTCCGCGGGGATCCGCTGCCGGAGCCAGACGAGCTCCCCCTCCCAGGCCCACTCCAGGCCGTATTCCTCCGCCCACGCCCAGAGGTTGATGAAGCTGTAGTCGGAGGCGGGCTGGGGGCAGCGGGCGAGCCGCGCGAGGTATTCGTCCTGGCGTTCGATGCCGATCGGTTCGAAGGAGAGGTCCATGGCTCCGGGTCGTTCAGCGGCCGGTTTCGTCCCCCGCCGGGGCGGTCTCCCGGAGGAGGCGGGCGAGCTCGGCCCCGGCCCGGCGGGCCTCGGCGAGGAGCTCGGGCCGCGCGGCCGCCTCGCCCTCGTGCTCGAGTTCGCGGTAGAGAAGGCTCTTCCAGAGATCGCAGTCCAGCGTATCGAAGAAGCAGCGCACGCTCAAGAGCGCCCCTTCGAAGAGCCGCCGCCCCCGCGTGGCCCCGGCGGCGACGAAGAGGCCCCGGCGCCGGGGCCGCGGTCCGGCCGCCTCCGCCTTCTCCACCCAGCGGCGCTTCACCCAGAGGGAATGACAGCGGTCCATCAGGATCTTCACCTGCGCGCTCACCGCGTAGTAGAAGATGGGCGAGGCGAGCATGATGCCCCCCGCCTCCAGGATCCGGTCGCGGGCGGCCTGGAAGTCGTCGCGGATGCGGCATTCCCCGTCGACGCGGCAGCCGTAGATCTCCAGGCAGGGGGCGATCTTGAGGTCGCGCAGGACCAGGCGATCGACGCGCGCCCCGGCGGAGAGGGCCCCCTCCACGGCGGCTTCGAGCAGCGTGGCCGTGTTGCCGCGGCGGCGCGGGCTGCCGAAAACGGCGACGATGCGGTCCGGGTCCACGCGGCCTCCCCTCGGCTCAGAACTCGAGCACGAGCC
This sequence comes from Desulfatibacillum sp., assembly GCA_020725555.1. GTDB lineage: Bacteria > Desulfobacterota > Desulfobacteria > Desulfobacterales > SpSt-501 > SpSt-501. Next base: position 150,748 of record DYEU01000032.1, on the reverse strand, counting down.
CGACGGGGCAGTGGTCCGACCCCGCCACCGAGGGGTCGATGAAGGCTTCCCGCACCCTCCCCTCCTCGATCAGCTCGCGGCCGACGAAGAAATAATCGATGCGCCAGCCGATGTTCCGCTCGCGGGCGCGGAAGCGGTAGGTCCACCACGAGTATTGCACGGTGTCGGGGTGGAGGTGCCGGAAGGTGTCCACCCAACCGCGGGCCACGATGCGGTCGAGCCAGTCGCGTTCGACCCGCAGGAAGCCGGAATAGTGTTCGTTCGCCTTGGGGTTGGCGAGGTCGATTTCGTTGTGGGCGGTGTTGAAGTCGCCGCAGACGACGACCCGGCGGCCGCGGCGGCGCAGGCCCTCGGCGTGATCGAAGAACGCCTCGTAGAAGTCGAGCTTGTACTGCAGCCGCTCCGGCCCGGCCTGGCCGTTCGGGAAGTAGACGTTGAAGAGCAGGAAATCGCCGAAATCGGTCTCGATCACGCGGCCCTCGCGGTCGAAGCGCTCCACGCCGAACCCGCTGCGGGCGGAAAGGGGCGGGATGCGCGTGTAGGTCGCGACCCCGCTGTAGCCCCGCTTCGCCGTGCAGTGGGCCCAGATCGTCTCGTAGCCCGGAATCCGCGCCATCTCCTCCGCCGCCCCGCCGGGCGGGAGCTTCGTCTCCTGAATACACAGGACGTCGGCCTCGAGCCGGAGGGCGCTTGGGACGAACCCCTTCTGCAGGGCGGCGCGCAGGCCGTTCACGTTCCAGGAAACGATCTTCCAGCGCTTCCGCGTTCGTTGCGGCATCGGCGGACGCCCCCTTCAGTCCTCGAGCATGGAGCGCAGCCGGGCCGCAAGCCCCTCCCCGGCGGTCCCGGCCAGGGTTTCGGCGATCGACCGCAGGGTCTCCCGGACCACGGCGGTCTTGGGGCGCGGCGAGGCGAGCTGGGCCGCGATCGTCTGCAGGTCGGCTTCGAGCTCGCGGCGCAGCGCCTCCGCCGGGCCCGCGGCCGCCGCGCCGGCGGCGCCGCGGATCTCCTCCAGCACGGCGGGGAGCCTCCGCCGGACCCCCTCCTCCAAAACGGGCCCCCGGCCGAGCCGGAGCGGGGGTGCTGCGGGCGCGGCCGCGCGGAGCTCGCCTTCGGCGGCGCTCACCCCCGCGGGGCTGATGGCGATCGCCCCCGAGAGCGAGCGGATCTCGACGAGCCCGGCGGCCATGAGATCCTGGGCGGCGTTCAGCGCCTGCGGGCGCTCCCAGCCCAGAACCCGGCCGACCTCGTAGAGGGAAACCGACCGGGCGGGATCCCCGCCGGTCTGTTCCCGGAGCTCGAGAAGAAAGCGGCGGCTGTCGTCTTCCATGATCGGCTCGCTTTCGGTCCGGCGCGGGAAGGCCGGGCGCTTCAGGCCGCTCTCCCGCCGAGCAGCTCCTCGAGGGCCTGCGCGAGGGCCGGGTAGCGGAACCGGAAGCCGTGGTCCAGCAGCCGCCGCGGGATCGCCCGCTGGCTGGCGAGCAGGAGGTCGGCCGCCTCCCCCATGGCGAGCCGCAGGGCGAACGCCGGGGCGGGAAGGGAGCTCGGCCGCCCGAGCACGCGGCCCAGGGCGGCGGCGAAGTCGCGCTGGGTGACCGGTTCGGGGGCGCAGCAATTGACGGGGCCGGAGAGCGCGGGGACATCGAGCAGGAAGGAGACCGCGGCGAGCAGATCCGCGATGTGGATCCAGGAAAACCACTGGCGCCCGCTACCGAGAGGCCCCCCCAGAAACGCGCGGAAGGCCGGCACCATGCGCCCGAGGGCGCCGCCGTCGCTTCCCAGGACGACCCCGAAGCGCATCGCCGCGACGCGCACCCCCTGATCCGCCGCGCCTTGCGCCGCCTCTTCCCAGTCGCGGGCGAGCTCGGCGAGAAAGCCCCGGCCCGGGGGCTCCTCCTCGGTCAGCGGATCGTCCCCGCGGTCGCCGTAGTAGCCGACCCCGGAGGCGTGGAGGAGCACGCGGCAGCGGCCGCCGGCCAGGGCCTCCACCACGCGGCGCGTGCTTTCGATGCGGCTGGCGCGGATTTCTTCTTTGGCCTGCCGGCTCCAGCGGCCGGCGATCGAGCGGCCGGCGAGATGGATCACGGCCTCCGCGCGGCCGACCACCTCCTGCCAGGCCCCGGCGGCCGTCACGTCGGCGGAGACGAACGCGGCGGCCGGCAGGTCGGCCGCGGCGGCCCGGGCGCCCCGGGCGATGGCGGTCACGCGGTGGCCTCGCTCGTGCAGGTGGCGGACGAGCGGGGCGCCGACGAATCCCGTCGCTCCGACGACCGCGATCTCCACGACCTCCTCCTTTCGGCCTTGCGGCCCCCGCCGACGGGTTTCGGGGTCCGGCCGGGCGGCGCTCAGGCCGGGGCCCGCTCTTCGAGCGGCACGAAAGCGCACTCCGCGGGGCCGCAGTAGTCGCCGACGTAGCGGGACTCGGGCCGGTAGAGCACGGCCTTGGGGGCCGCGCCGGCGAATTGCTCCTCGATGATGTGGGCGGTCCAGCCGGCGACCCTGGAGATGGCGAAGACCGGGGTGAAGAGGTCGATCGGGATCCCCAGGTAGTGGTAGAGGGAGGCGCTGTAGAAGTCGACGTTCACCGGGATGTCGGCGTTCTTGCGCCGGCGGAAGACCTCCTTGGCGGCGGCCTCGATCTCGCGCGACAGCTCGTACCAGCGGAGATCGCCGCGCTTCTCGCCCAGCGTTCGCGAAAGCGGGGCGAGGATGTGCGCCCGGGGGTCGTCGACGTCGTAGACCGCATGGCCCAGCCCGAAGATCTTGCGACCCGCCTCGAGCTCCGCCTCCACGTAGGCCCGCGCCCGCTCGGGCCGCTCGACCGCCAGCAGCATCTGCATCACCCGGGCGTTCGCCCCGCCGTGGAGCGGCCCGGAGAGCGAGCCGACCGCGGCCGCCGTCGCGGCGTACATGTGGGCCTGGGTGGAGGCGACCTCGCGCGCGGCGAAGGTCGAGGCGTTGAAGGCGTGCTCGGCGTGGAGCACGAGCGCGATGTCGAGCGCCCGGGCGAATTCCGGGTCGGGCTCCGCGCCGCTCAGCATGTAGAGGAAGTTGGCGGCGTGGCCGAGGCGGCTCGAGGGCGGGATGACCGGCTCGCCGCTGCGGATGCGGTGCCAGGCGGCGACCACGGTCGGAAAGCGCGCGATCAGCCGCTTGGCCATGCGCAGGGCGGCCTCGCGGCTTGCCTCGCGGGTGTCGGGGTCGTGATGGCCGAGCATGGCTGTTGCGGCCTGCAGGACGTCCATGGGGTGGGCGTCCGCCGGACGGGTCCTCAGGGCCTCGAGCAGCGCCGGCGGTACCTCGCGCAAGGCCCGGATCTCCTCCGCGAAGCGCTCGAGCTCCGGCCGCGAGGGCAGCCGCTCGAGGAGCAGCAGGTGGGCGACCTCCTCGTAGGTCGCCTGGGCGAGGTCCTGGATGCGGTAGCCGCGGTAGAGCAGCCGCCCGTTCTTGCCGTCCACTTCGCCGATCCGCGTGCTGGCGACGACGACGCCGCGCAACCCCGTGTCCATCGGCATCTTGCAGTCTTCGACCATGCCTTCCCCCTGCCGGTATTTCGGTGGGTTCCCCCGCATCGAGGCAGCCGGCCGGCAAAAGGGCCGGTCAACCGTATTGCCGCAAGGCTACGTTTACATCTTCATTGCGCGGGCAAAAGTCAAGGCCCGGCGGCCCTTGCCGCGGGAGTTGCAAGCGGGTCGGCCGTCTGGTAGAAAGACGCTTCGGCTTCGCCGCGGCGTCCACGGGAGGGGATTTCTCCCATTCCATGGGGCCGGCGTCGAAGCCTGCGCCATGGACCGCCTGCACGCAAAAAACGGCTTCACGCTGCGGATCGGCGGAAGGCCCGCCGCGACGCTTGACACCCCCGCCGCCCCCCGCCGGGTGGCGGCCGTCGCCGGCCGGCTGCCGTTTCTCAAGCCGCGCCTTGCCGTCAAGCCCGGCGACCGCGTGAAGATCGGCTCGCTTCTCTTCGCCGACAAGCGCCGGCCGGAGCTGCGCTTTCTCTCCCCCGGCGGCGGGTGCGTGAGCGCCGTGAATTTCGGCCCGCGCCGCCGCCTGCAAGAGGTCGTGATCGACCTCGACGAGGAGGAAGAGGCGGAGGAGTTCCCGCGGCTCGACGAGGCGGATCTCCAGGCGATCGACCCCGCGGAGCTCGGCCGGCGGATCGTTGCGGGCGGCCTCTGGAGCCTCATCCGCGAGCTTCCCTTCCGCGAACCCCCGGCCCTCGACCGGCGGCCGCCCGCCGTGGTGGTCTTCCTCGACAACCTCGAACCCTTCCACCCCGACCCCCGGGTCTACCTCGCGGGCCGGCTCGAGCGGCTGCGCTTCGGGCTCCGCGTTCTCGAACGGCTGACCGGACGGCCGCCGGTCGTGACCGCCTGCGCCGGGGGGGCGGAGACGATCGCCGAGGTGGCCCCCCTGCTCTCCTGCGTGGTCGCGGGGCGCTACCCCGCCCACGATCCGGGCGTGCTCCTCTACCGCAGGCTCGGCCGGCCCGAGGAGCGCGCCGCCTGGATGGTCGCGGGGCCGGACCTGCTGCTGATCGCCGAGTTCCTGCAGGAGGGCCGCCACCCGACCCGACGCGTCATCGCCCTGGGCGGACCCGGCGCCTCCCCGCCGGGCCACCTGGAGGTGCGCCTCGGCGCACCCCTCGCCGAGCTGGCCGCCGGCCGGGAGGTTTCCGGCGAGCCGCTGCGCTATGTGGCGGGCGGGGTGCTCACCGGAACGGCCGCTTCGGCCGATTCTTTCCTGGCACTGCCGGAGGAGGCGCTCACGCTTCTTCCCGAGGGCGCCCGCCCCGGGGGGTTCCTCGAGTGGATGCTTCCCGGCCGTCGCAAACCGAGCTATTCCCGCGCCTTCCTTTCCTCCTGGCACCCGGCGGCCTCCTACCCCATGGACTGCAACCGCCACGGCGGGATCCGCGCCTGCATCCAATGCGCCTTCTGCGCCCGGGTCTGCCCGGTGGACATCCTGCCCCAGCTCACCTACAAGGCGGTGCTCGCCGGGGAGACCGAGGAGGCGCTTGCCCACGGCCTTCTCGACTGCGTCGAATGCGGGCTCTGCTCGCTCGTCTGCCCCTCCAAGATCGAGCTCCTGCAGGCCCTGCGGCAGGCGAAAGAAGCCTTTCGCGCGGAGATGGACTGAGCGGCGATGAACCCCGTGCGGCGTTTTTTCGATACCCATCGGCACCACTTCGAGCCCGGGGGCCGCTTGGCGCGCTTCGGGTTCCTCTACGAGAACATCGAGTCGGTGTTCTTCGCCCCGGCCGCCGTCACCGCGGCCGCCCCCCAGGTGCGCGACACCCTGGACGTCAAGCGCTACATGTTTCTCGTGATCGTGGCCCTGGTGCCCCACTACGCCTTCGGGGTCTTCAACGTGGGCTACCAGGCCCACCGCGCGGCGGGGCTCCCGCCGGAGTTCGGCTCCGTGATCGCCGTCGGCCTGAAGGCGGTCGTTCCCATGGTGGTCGTCACCTACGCCGTGGGCTACTTCTGGGAGGCGCTCTTCGCCACCGTGCGCAAGCACGAGATCAGCGAGGGGCTCTTCGTGAGCTGCGCCCTCTTCCCCCTCACCCTCCCCCCGACCCAGCCCCTGTGGCAGGTCGCCCTGGGGATCTCCTTCGGCATCGTCATCGGCAAGGAGATCTTCGGCGGCACAGGACGCAATTTCCTCAACCCCGCCCTGACGGGCCGCGCCTTCCTGTATTTCGCCTACCCCGCGCAGACCTCGGGGGACGCGGTCTGGACGCTCTTGCTGCCGGGCCGCGCCGCCCCCGTCGACGCCTTCACCGCGGCCACACCGCTGTCGCTTGCCGCGCTGACCGAGAGCGGCGGCATCCCGCAGGCCTGGGCGGAGGCCGGCTACGACCTCTGGACCCTGTTTCTCGGCCTCTACCCGGACGCGATCGGCGCCTCCTCGACGCTGCTTTGCCTCGTGGGGGCGCTGTTCCTGATCACGGTCGGGGTGGCCGACTGGCGCATCATCGCGGGCGACCTCCTTGGCGTTCTCGGCACGGCGGCCGCCATTCGGCTCCTGGCCGGGCCGGGGGCGGCGCCCTACCTGCTGCTCGATCCTTGGCTCCACCTGCTGGTCGGCGGGGCCGCCTTCGGCATCGCCTACATGACGACCGACCCGGTCTCGGCGCCCGCGCTGCCCCGCGCGCGCGTCGCCTACGGGTTCTTCATCGGCGCCCTGACGGTGCTCATCCGGGTGTTCAACCCCGCGTTCCCCGAGGGGATCGGAATCGCCATCCTGTTCATGAACTGCTTTGCCCCGCTGCTCGACGATCTCGAGCTTCGCCGGCGGCTGAAACGACGGCTTTCCCATGTCCGGTAGCGCCAAGAGTCTTCTGTTCACCGCGGTGCTCTGCGTGGTCTGCAGCCTGCTCCTCACGGCGGCCTCGAGCGGATTGAGGCCCTACCAGGAGAGGAACATCCTCATCGACCGGCACCGCAACGTCCTCCTGGCGGCCGGCCTGATCGAGCCGGGGCGGAAAGTCGGGGAGGCGGAGGTCGAGGCGCTCTACGCCGGCCGGATCCGGGAGCTGAGGGTCGACCCGGAGGGCCGGATCCTCGAGGGCGCCGAAAGGGCGCGGCCGGACGGCCTCCCCCTCTACCTGATCCAGGAGGAGGGCGAGGTCCGCGGCTACATCGTCCCCATCGACTCCCGGGGGCTGTGGGGCCCGATCCAGGCCTACCTCGCGATCGACCGCGACGGGCAGACGGTCAAGGGCTTTGCCGTGACCCGTCACGCGGAGACCCCCGGGCTGGGGGGCGAGATCGAAAAGGAGTGGTTCCGCCGCAACTGGGTGGGGAAGAAGATCGCCACGCGGGAGGGGACCTTCGTCTCGGTGGCGATCGCCAAGGGCAAGGTCGAGGAGGGGGTCCCCGAGTCCAAGCGGCCGCACTACGTGGACGGGATCAGCGGGGCGACGATGACCGGCCGGTTTCTCACCGCCGGCATCCGCGACTCCCTGAGCCGCTACGAGCCGGTCTCCATCCGCTTCCGGCGCAACCAGATCGCCGAGTGGGAGAAAACGCTGCCTCCCGCGCGGCCCTGAGAAAGGAGTGCCGTCGATGACCACCGCCGCCGCCAGGCCGTGGGCCGCCGTGCGGCGCACGGCCGCTTACAAGGAGATCGTGAAAGCGCTCTGGCGGGCGAACCCCATCTCCAAGCAGATCCTGGGGATCTGCTCCTCGCTCGCCGTCACCGTGCAGCTCGAGACCGCGCTCGTGATGAGCCTCGCCCTGACCGGGGTGACCGCCGGCTCGAGCCTCGCGGTGTCGCTTCTGCGCAAGGCGATCCCGCGCAACATCCGCATCATCGTCCAGGTGGCGGTGATCGCCACCCTCGTGATCCTGGCCGACGAGCTCCTGAAGGCCTTTCTCTTCGACGTGAGCAAGCAGCTCTCGGTCTTCGTCGGCCTCATCATCACCAACTGCATCGTGCTCGGCCGCTCCGAGGCCTACGCCCTCAACCACCCGCCGGGGCAGGCCTTTCTCGACGGGCTGGCGAACGGCGTGGGCTACTCCTCGGTCCTGCTGGGGGTCGCCTTTTTCCGCGAGCTGCTGGGCTCCGGCAAGCTCTTCGGCGCAACCGTGATCCCCGAGGCCTTCTACCGCGCGGGCTACGTGAACAACGGCTTGCTCGTGCTCGCGCCCGGGGCCTTCATCATGATCGGGCTGTTCGTCTGGCTGGAACACACCCTCCTGGAGAGGAAGTAGGCGTGGAAAACCTGATCGGCCTCGCCCTCAACTCCGTCTTCGTGGGCAACATCCTGCTTTCCTATTTTCTCGGGATGTGCTCTTTTCTCGCGGTTTCGCGGAACCTCGCCACGGCGGCGGGCCTCGGGGTGGCGGTCGTGTTCGTGATGGCCCTCACCACCCCGGTGAACTGGCTCATCTACCACGGCCTCCTTGCCCCCGGCGCCCTCGCCTGGGCCGGGCTGCCGGGGGCGAACTTGAGTTTCCTCAAGCTCATCGTCTTCATCGCCCAGATCGCGGCCATCGTCCAGGCGATCGAGATGGTGATCGACCGTTACTCGCCCGCGCTCTACACGGCGCTCGGCGTCTACCTCCCGCTCATCACCGTCAACTGCGCGATCCTGGGCGCCTCGCTCTTCATGGTGGAGAGAAATTATTCCTTCGCCGAGACCCTCGTCTACGGCACGGGCTCGGGGGTGGGCTGGTGCCTGGCGATCGTCGCTATGGCGGCGATCCAGAAGAAGCTGCGCTACGCCCTCGTGCCCCGCGGCTTGCAGGGCTTCGGGATCAGCATGATCACCACGGGACTGATCGCGATCGGCTTCATGCTCTTCGCGGGGATCTCGCTTTGAGGGGCCGATGAACGAGTATCTCCTCAGCGCGGCGGTTTTCGCGGGCGTCCTGCTCGTCCTCGTGGCGGCGCTGCTCCTGGTCGAGGCGCGCGTCGTCCAGAAGGGCGAGCGCACGATCGTGATCAACGACGACCCCTCGCGGGCGATCCGCGTGCCCTCCGGCCGCACGCTGCTCGCCGCGCTCGCCGAGAAGGGCATCTTTCTTCCCTCCGGGTGCGGCGGCGGGGGCTCCTGCGGCCTGTGCAAGTGCAAGGTCGAGGCGGGCGGCCGCGACATCCTGCCCACCGAGCTCGCCCACCTGAACCGCAAGCAGCGCCGGGAAGGAATCCGCATCGCCTGCCAGCTCAAGGTGAAGGAGGACATGCGGATCCGCATCCCGGAGGAGATCTTCCAGATCAAGAAGTACACGGCGACGGTCGTCTCGAACGAAAACATCGCCACTTTCATTAAAGAGCTGGTCCTCCGGCTCGACCCGGGGCAGAAGCTCGAGTTCAAGTCCGGCGCCTACGTCCAGATCGACATCCCGCCCTACCACGCCTCCTTCAAGGAATTCCGCATCCCCGAGACCTACCGCTCCATGTGGGACCGCTACAAGCTGTGGAGCCTCGTCGCCAGGACCGAGGAGCCCGTCTTCCGCGCCTACTCCATGGCGAACACCCCCTCGGAGGAGCTGCTCCGCTTCACGATCCGCATCGCCACCCCGCCGCCCGGGGCCGGGGGGGAGGTCCCGCCGGGGGTCGGCTCCTCCTACGTCTTCAGCCTCAAACCGGGGGACCGGGTGGTCCTGAGCGGGCCCTTCGGGGAGTTTTTCATCAAGGAGACCCAGCGCGAGATGTGCTTCATCGCCGGCGGGGCCGGGATGGCCCCCATGCGCAGCCACATCCTCGATCAGCTGCTGCGTGTCCAGACCGGGCGGAAGATCACCTTCTGGTACGGCGCCCGGTCGCGCTCGGAGATGCTCTACGACGAGGAATTCCGCGAGCTCGCCCGCCGCTTCCCCAACTTCCGCTACACCGTCGCCCTCTCCGACCCCCTGCCGGAGGACCGCTGGGACGGGCCGGTGGGCTTCATCCACCAGGTCGCCCACGACCTCTACCTCAGCCGGCACGAGGACCCGACCGAGATCGAGTACTACCTCTGCGGGCCGCCGCCCATGCTGCGGGCGACCGAGCGCATGCTGGAGAGCCTGGGGGTGGACCGGGAGATGATCGCCTACGACGAGTTCGGTTAGCCGAGGGGGGGGCGCGGCGCGCCGCGGCCCGGCCCCGGGTGGAGAACGGCCCGCGCACGCTTGCGGCCGCCCCGCTCAGAAGGTCATTTTCTCGGGCGGCCGCCGCTCCGGGACGTAGACGCGGGGGATCTTGCCCTCGTTCCATTCCCGGGAGACGTAGAGGTTGCAGTAGCAGCTGCCGTACTCGGCGATGTCGGCGACACTGTAGACGCAGGGGCAGATGATGTCGCGGTCCTTCTCCCGGTCCCCGCAGAGCAGGCGGCAGGGGCACCCCGGGTAGCCGTAGCGCTTCTTGTTCAGGAGCAGCGCCTCGAGCAGCTCGAAGACCCGCTCGCGGTCGCGGTTGAAGTAGTAGCCCTTCGGCTCCTGGACCTTGCGCATCGTCTCGTAGAGTTCTTCCGCGTTCATTCCAGGCCGAGCGCCTCCTTGATCTCCTTTTCCTTGTAGCCGACGATCACCTTGTCGCCGATGATCACCGTGGGAAAGGAGCAGCGCGGGTTGAACTTCTTCACATCCTCGATGATCGCCCGGCGCTCCTCGCCTTCGAGCAGATCGACGTCCACGAACTCGTACTGCACCGTGCATTCGCCGAGGAGCTTCTTGGTCGCCTTGCAGTGGCTGCAGGTGCTCAGGGAATAGATCTTGACCGGGGGGGTGGTCTTTTCCCCCGCGGCCGGCTTGGGGTCGGGTTCCGTCATGGGTCGCTCCTTGGGTGGGGCGTTTTCCCCCCTTTCCGGTCCGGGAAGGGAGGTGCCCCAGGACTACCCCATCGGCGCCCGGGATGCAAGGCGTCTTCGGCCGCGGGATCTTGACAAGGGTGGTGTTTTCCCGTAAGCGGAAGTGGGATCGTGTGCGCTCGAAGCGCCGCGGCCGTCGGGTCGACCGGCCTTCCCCTCCCGGGGAATTCCCCTCAAATCCGAGCCCAGCCTTTCCACGAAGGGAGGATGTTCCATGGCGGAAGAGAAAAAGGAGCTGATCAAGAAGAAAGAAACCAAGGATCTGCCCGATCCCAAGGAGTTCACCACCTGCGAAGCCACGGCCCGCATGCTCGCCAAGGCGCGCGAGGACGGGATCGAGACCGCCTTCGAGCGCGCCCACAGCATGAAGGCCTGCCCGATCGGCGCCGAATCGGCCTGCTGCAAGCACTGCTTCATGGGGCCCTGCCGCCTCAACGCCAAGGACCCCTATTCCAAGGTCGGCGTCTGCGGGGCGACGATCGACACCATCCAGGCGCGCAACTTCGCCCGTTTCGTCGCCTCGGGGTGCGCCGCCCACACCGACCACGGGATGAGCATGCTCGACCTCTTCCGCGAAGTCGTGCACGGCCGCATCACCGACTACCGCATCAAGAACCCCCAGAAGCTCGAGGCGGTCGCCCAATCGATCGGCATCGAAACCGAAGGCCGCGAGATGATGGACATCGCCAAGGACCTCTACGAGGAACTCGAGCGCACCTACACCCAGGTCGAGGGCGAGATCCCCTTCGCCCAGCGCGTGCCCCCGAAGACGCTCGAGACCTGGCGCAAGTACGGCCTCGTCCCGCGGGGGGCCATGCGCGAGATCATGGAGCTCATGCACCGCACCCACATGGGGGTCGACCAGGACTACGAGAACATCACCCGGCAGTTCAGCCGCACGGCGCTCGCCGACGGCTGGGGCGGCTCGATGGTGGCGACCGAGATCTCCGACATCCTCTTCGGGATCCCGACCCCGGTGGCGATCGAGGTGAACATGGGGGTCCTGAAGGAGGACCACGTCAACATCATCGTCCACGGCCACGAGCCCAACCTCTTCGAGTCGATGATCGAGTCGGTGAACGAACCCACCCTCATCGAGGCCGCCAGGGCGGCGGGCGCCAAGGGGATCAACCTCTGCGGCATGTGCTGCTCCGGGGCCGAGGTGCTGGTCCGCCACGGCATCCCGCACGCCGGCAACTTCATGTCCACCGAGGCGATCCTCGTCACCGGCGCGGTCGACGCGATGTGCGTGGACGTCCAGTGCATCAAGCAGGGGCTGGTCAAGGTGGCCGAGTGCTACGGCACGAAGCTCATCACGACCAACCCCCGCTGCCGCATCGAGGGAGCCCTGCACATCGAGTTCCACGAGCACGCGCCCAAGGAGTGCACCGACGAGGTGGTGCTCCAGGCGATCGGCCGCTTCAAGACGAGGACGGCCAAGATCGACATCCCCAAGATCAAAAACGCGGGTGTCCACGGGTTTTCCCACGAGTACATCAACTACATGCTGGGCGGCAGCTTCCGCGGCTCCTACGTGCCCTTGAACGACAACATCATCAACGGCCGCATCCGCGGGGTGGCCGGCGTCGTCGGCTGCACCAACCCGCGGGTCAAGCAGGACTGGGTGCACGTCGAGCTCGTCAAGGAGCTGATCAAGAACGACGTCCTCGTGCTCCAGACCGGCTGCTCGCAGATCGCCCTCACCAAGGCCGGGCTGACGACCCCCGAGGCGGCCTACCTCGCCGGGCCCGGCCTGAAGGAGGTCTGCGAAACGGTCGGCATGCCGCCGGTGCTCGGCATCGGCTCCTGCGTGGACAACAGCCGCATCCTGATCGCCGCCTCCGAGATGGTGAAGACCGGCGGGCTGGGCAACAGCATCGCCGATTTGCCGGTCGCCGGGGCCGCGCCCGAGTATATGAGCGAGAAAGCGATCTCGATCGGCCAGTACTTCGTCGCCTCGGGCGTCTTCACCGTCTTCGGCGTCACCTTCCCGATCGTCGAGGGGACGAAGTTCCACAAGCACCTCTTCGAGGAGCTCGAGAAGATGGGCATGGGGAAATGGGGCTTCGCCACCGATCCCCACGAGATGGCCCGCATGATGATCGAGCACATCGACAAGAAGCGCAAGGCGCTGGGCATCGACAAGGCACGCGAGCGCCAGCTCATGTCCATGGCCGACCGCCGCAAGCTGGATGCGGCCGCCTGAGAAGCGGCCGGCTATCCCGCGGCGACATCTCCGGGGCGCCCCCTCGCGGGCGCCCCGGCCTTTTTCCGGAGGACGGGATGCTCAGTCTGGAAGAGCTGAAACGACGGCCCGACCTGATCGAGGAGATCCACTGGGAGATGACCCCGGAGGAGGCGGTGCGGCTCTACCTCGAGTGGGGGAACAACTGGGCGCGCGGCGACGGTTACGTGATCCGCTCCAAGGGCGACTACACGACCTACTTCGTGGTGAACTGCTGGAACCGGCCCTACCGCATCTACCTGATCCGGCGCAACTCCGAGCAGGCCGAGGAGCTCGCCTGCTTCGAGCTGCCGGAGCGTTTCGAGAAGGAAGTCTGCGAGCTGAAAGGGGTCTACGCCCCCGACGAGCGGGTGAAGGCGTGGCTCAAGGCCGAGCTCGGCCTCACGCGGTGAACTCGGGGTGCTCGCCGAGGAAGCGGTAGAGGGTCGCGCGCCCCACCCCCAGGAGTTTCGCCGCCTTCGCCTTGTTCCCCCCCGTCTGCTCGAGGGCGCGGGCCACGGCCTCCGGGGCGAGCTTGCGCTGCGGCCCGCGCCGCGGGCAGAGGGCGGCCGCCTGCCGGAGCTCGAGCGGGAGGTGTTCCGGCTCGATGCGCCGGCCCTCGCACTGGACGAAGGCGAACTGGACGGCGTTCTGCAGCTCGCGCACGTTTCCCGGCCAGCGGTAGTCGAGCATCACGGCGAGCGCGCGGTGCGAGAGCCGCGGCACCTCGCGGCCGTAGCGCGCGGCGGCCTCCCGCAGGAAATGATCGATCAAGAGCGGGATGTCGTTCTTGCGCTCGCGCAGCGGCGGGAGCCGGATGGGGATGACGTTCAGGCGGTAGAAGAGGTCCTCGCGGAAACGCCGCCGCTCCACCTCCTTCTTGAGCGAGCGGTTGGTGGCGCTGAGGATGCGCACGTTCACGGAGACGGTTTCCTCGCCCCCCACGCGCTCGAAGCGCCCCTCCTGCAGGAAGCGCAACAGCTTCACCTGCATCGCCGGCGAAAGCTCCGCCACCTCGTCCAGAAACACCGTCCCCCCGTCGGCGATCTCGAAGCGGCCGCGGCGGTCGCGCACCGCCCCGGAAAAGGCCCCCTTCACGTGCCCGAAGAGCTCCGATTCGATCAGGCTCTCGGGGAGGGCCCCGCAATTGATAGGCACGAAGGGCGCCCCGGCGCGGGGGCTCTCGTTGTGGATCGCCTGGGCCACGAGCTCCTTTCCGGTCCCGGTCTCCCCCGAGATGTGCACCGGGAAGTCGTAGGCCGCCACATCGCGGATCTGCTCGAAGACGCTGAGCATCTTGTGATCGCGGCCGATCAGGTCGCCGCAGCGGACCGGCTCGCCGGCCTTCATCCGCAGGCTCAGCAGATCCGTCACGTCCCGAAAGCAGGCGAGAACCCCGCCGAGGGCGCCGTCCGGGCCCTGCATGCAGGTGATGCGCATCTCGATCCTGCGGCTCTCGCCGTTGCGCGTCGTGATGGTCGTCGTGTAGTCGGGGATCTGCGGGACGGACGCGGGGCGCTCGCAGAACGAGCAGTGCCCCCCGCAGAAGGGCGCGCCGAACGCCTCGTGGCAGTCCCGGCCGAGGACCTCGGCGCGGGCGTAGCCGGTGATGCGCTCGGCCTCGCGGTTGAAGAAGAAGATGCGGCGCTCCGGGTCATGGGCGATGATGCCCTCCTGCAGGTTGTCGAGCACGAGTTCCAGGTTGTCCGGGCGGCAGAAGATCGATGCGAGCGGGGCGCCGTTCATCGTGCGGTGTCCTCGGGCGGGGTGCGGTCGGCGGCGCGGGAGCCTAAAAAGCGCTCGACGATGAACCCGGCGAGGCCCGCGGCGTCGTCCAGGGAAAACACCGGCACCGGCGCCGCGACCGGCCCGTCGGCGGCCACGGCGACGAGCAGGGGGTCGTTTGCGCACAGGAGCTCGCTTTCCCCGACGGCGCGGCGGAGGACCTCGATCTTGGGCCGCGCTTCCCGCTTGTAGCCTTCGGTGATCACCAGGTCCACGTCGTCGAAGTAGCGCAGCAGCGGCTCCAGGCGGGGCGCGGCGGCGTTGCGGAAAAGGGCGATCTCGCCCTCCGAGGCGAGCACCACCGTATGCGCACCCGCGGCGCGGTGTCGCGCGGAGTCCTTGCCCTCGCGGTCGGAGCGCACCTCGTGGTGGGTGTGCTTGATCGTGCCGATGCGGTAGCCGCGGCGCACGAGCTCCGGGATGAGCTTTTCGATCAGGGTGGTCTTCCCCGAGCGGGAGCGCCCGACGATGGAGATGACGGGCGGCGGGGGAGCGGCGGGGGTCATCGCGGGGGGCGTCCTTCCGTCGGCCGGCGAGGGGCTCAATCGTCGCTCTTGGCTCGCTCGCGGGCGAGTTCCTCGGGCGTAAGCGTCCACAGGGGGGTGCCGTCCCGCGTCAGGCGGGCCTTGAACTCGTAGGTGTCGCCTTTCTTCACCTTGGCGGCGAGAAAGACATCCTTGCCGCCGATCTCGGCCCAGGCTCCCCGGATCGAAACCGCATCCCCCGGCCGCACGCCCACCTGGCCGGGGGAGGCGAACCAGACCGGGCAGAGATGGACGACCAGGGTCTGGTTCCCTTCGCGCACCTCGAGCGCGGTGGCGGGCGACATGCCCGGCATGGGCACCGTCTCGAACACCCGGACGACCCGCGCCTTGAACTTCTCGATCTCCCGGGGGTTGTAGAGCTTGTTGTAGGGGTCCTCCCGGCCCCACCCTTTCCGGGCGGGGTCCTCCTGTGCGGGCGCCAGCGCGGCGCCGAAGGCCAAAAGAACCGCCGCTCCCGCAGCTACGGCCCAGGGGATGCACGTCCGTCTCATGGGGTCCTCCTCCCATCCCCCGGCGGGGATGGCGCCTGACCGGGCGGCGGGCGTCCGCCGGCGGCCGTTTGCCGAAAGATACCGCAGCGGCTCCCCGCCTTCAACCGCTCCGGCCGTGCGGGCGTCAGAACCTGAGCCGCCGCTCCTCGATGACCACAATCGGCGCGTAGCCGAAGAGGGCGTTGAGGTGGTGGAGAAAGGCGTGCAGCCCCTCCTCCTGCCAGAGGGCGTCGAGCCGGGCGGCGGTTTCCCGGTAGCCGCGTTCCAGGAGGTCGAGGTCTTCCGCGGCGCCGCAAGGCTCCCCGGGCGGGGAGAAGGCGTGGACGAGCTCGAGCCACATGCGGCTTGCCCCCGCGATGTAGTGCGGCCAGGCGGCGCGCAGGACCTCGGGCCAGGAGGGGTCGCTGGTGTCCGCAAGGCGGGCGGAGGCGGTCTGCTCCGCGAGGAACTCGGTCAGGCGGCCCGCCTCGCGGGCGCGGGCGACGAGGGGGTGGGCGGCCGCGGCCGCGAGGACGCGCCGCGCGGTGCCGGGATCGGCGAAAAACAGCAGGCTCAGCTGGTGGCCGGCGCCGTCGCGCACCGCGCGGCGGTGCAGCCGCCACAGGAGGATCCCGCGGGCCTCCCGCTCCAGGATCGGCCGGAGGACCCGGTCGGCGAAAAGCAGGTCGAGGTGCCAGGCGGGATCCCCGCCCGGCGGCCAGGCGAAGCGGAAACGGAGAGCCCCCCAGCAGGGCTCCGGCGCCGTCGGATCGGTGCCGGCCGGGGGCATGACCCGCGGCGGCGGGGGGGCGGCACAGGCGGCGAGGAGGGCCGCCGCCAGGCCGAGGGCGAGGAGGCGCCGGCCGATCATCCGCGCACGATCAGCCACACCCCGCCGAGCAGGAGGAGGAGTCCGGCCAGGCGGCCCGGGCCGAGCGGCTTGACCGGGGCCCCCAGCCAGCCGAAATGATCCAGGACGGCCCCTAAGGCGAACTGCGCCGCTACGAAGATCGTGAAGGCCGCCACCAGCCCCAGCCGCGGCGTGCTGTAGGAGAGGGCGGCCACAATGACCAGCCCGAGCAGCCCCGAGCCGTAGGCATACCACGGCGCCCCCCCCGCGGGCAGAAGGCTTCCCGCCCGCAACAGCAGGAACACGAGGCCGATCACCAGGCCGCCGCTGAAGTAGGTGACGAAGACGCTCTCCAGCGTCCCGCCCGCGCGGTCGAGCAGCCCCATGAAGTGGGCCTGCAACGCGGTCGCGGCCCCGCCCGCGGCCGCGACCGCCCCGACGACGAGCCAGGAATCCATGCGCCGGGGGCCTCCTTGGGGATCAGCGGCGGATCGACTGCGCGAGGTCGTTCAGCCGCTCGCGCATGCTGATCAGGTAGCTCGCCATCTTGCCGCGATGGTCGGCCATGATCGAGTCGTGGCGGCCGCGGAGCACGACCAGCGGGTCGAAGGTGCAGATGCGCTCCATTTCCTGAAAGGCGATCTTGAGGTTTTCCCCGCCCCCCTTTTCGCCGATCCAGGGATAGAGGCGCGCGAAGGCGTGCAGGAAATCCCGCAGCACGAGAACCACGCCCTGCGTGTAATAGATGCGGTCGTCCAGCTCGGTGTAGGGCACCTGCTCCGTCGCCTGGACGAGGAGGCCGAGCGGCTGGTCGAGAAACTGGGGCCCCAGAATGTAGACGAGGAGGTTGTAGACGTCGTCGGTGCGGACGTTGTAGACGCTCTTGCCGTCCCTCAGCCCGTTCGTGTAGCGACGGACGAGATCGATCCCCTTGCGGAACTCGCTTTCGCTCGAGGGCAGCCACCAGCTGTCCTCGGTGAAGGCGAAGCGCTTTTCGCGCGCCTCCTTGAGCCACTCGTTTTCGGCGTCCACGGTGCCGTACTTGGCGAGGTGGGTGGCGAAAAACGCGGTCAGCATGCGGGTCGCGAAGATCACCCCGCGCTGGCGGTTGGCGCGGTTGTCGAGCCAGCGGGTGGGTGAGAGCCACAGGTCGTTCACCGACCACCCCAGCCGCGAGTCGAGCTCCTCCTCGAGGCGGTTGACCATGGCGAGCGCGAGCGTCGCCCCTTTCTGGGGTTCGGTCGGATCGGCGGGGAGGGCCGCGAGGAGGCGCTCCACCCGGGAGGAGGAAAGCGGAAAGCGGGTGGGGTCGAGCGCCGTGTAGGTTTCGTTGACGAGATAGACGACGCCCAGCGTGAGCGGCCAGATCAACAGCAGGGCGAGCAGCACCTTCACCAGGCCGCGAAGCAGGCGGGTGGAGCGGGTGGGGGCGACGGGCGGCTGGGCTTCCATGGGCGGGGATCCTTGCATCGTGAGGGTCGCAACGGTTGTTTACGACGCCGGCGGCGTGCAAGTCAACCGCGCCCCTTGACTGCAGCCGGCGGCATGGTAGGCTCGGCCGCGGAAGAACGTCCCTCACCCCTTCCGCGCGGGAGCCGAGCCATGGACCGAATCCGCCGCGGGTTGTCCGCGGTCCTCTGCGCCTCTTTCCTCGCCAGCGGGTGCGCCGCCGTGGTCGTCGGGGCCGGGGCCGGCGCCGGCGCCTACTCCTACATCCAAGGGGAGCTCATCCGCAGCTACCCCGCACCCTACGCCGCCGTGCTCAACGCCTGCACGCAGCTCCTCGAGGATCTGGGGATGCCGATCGATTCGCGCACAAGCCGCGGCGAGCAATTGATCCTCGAGACCCGCCGCCGCGACGGCACGCCGGTCACAATCCGCCTGCGCATCCTCGGCCTCGAGGCAACCGAGGTGGCCGTGCGGACCGGCACGGTGGGCTACTGGAACCGCGACCTCTCGGAGCAGTTTCACGACTTTCTGCTCCGCCGCCTCTGAAGCCCTGCCGGGCCGCTCCCGGCCCCTCCCCGGCCGGCCCTACCCCCGCCGGAAGGGGACCTGGGCGTTCAACTCGCCGATGGCCTCGAGCTCGAGCTCGTTGACCGCGGGGAGATGCCGTTCGAGCAGCCCCTGGAGGACCGGGTCGACGAAGCGGTGCAGGCTGCGGTTGGGAACCGAGCGAAACCCCCGCAGCATCTTGTGTTCCCCGCCCATCCCGGGGTCGAAGAAGCGCACCCCCTCGGCGATCGCCCATTCGATCGGCCGGTAGTAGCAGGTCTCAAAGTGCAGGTAGCGGATCTCTTCGCGGCATCCCCAGTACCGGCCGTAGAGACGCTCCCCCTTGCGCACCAGGAGCGCCATCCCCAGGGGGTCTTCCTCGCGGCCCGCGGCGCAAGCGACCGAGAAGACGAGCCGGCGGGCGAACCGTTCGGCGAGCCCCAGGAAAAAACTCCGCGTCAGGTAGCGGCAGCCCCAGGGGCCGAAGCGGTCGTTGGTGGCCGCGTAGAAATCCCACATCCGGCCGTAGAGCTCGGGGGGAAGGCGCTCGCCGGGGATCATCCGCGTGAGGATGCCCTGCTCGCGCAGGGCCCTGCGCTCCCGGCGGATCAGGCGGCGCCGGGCGGAGGTGAACCGCGCGAGAAAGGCTTCCAGGTCGCCGTAGCCCTCGTTTTCCCAGAGAAAACTCTGGTGAACCCAGCCGCGGTAGCCGGCCGCCCCCATCTCCTCTCCCCAGGCCGGATCGACGAAGTGGAAGGCCGACCCGGAGAGGCCCGCCCGGCAGCAGAAGCGCTCGATCTCCGCCGCAAGCCGCAGGCCGAGCGCCGCCGACCCCTCGCCCGGCGCCGTCAGGAAACGGTAGCCGATCATCGGCGTAAAGGGGCTCATCCCGACGAGCTTGGGGTAATAGCGGCGGCCCAGGCGCCGGGCGGCTTCGGCCCAGAGACGGTCGAAGACGAATTCGCCCTCGCTGTGGAGCTTGATGTAGAGGGGCGCGGCGGCGAGGAGGCGTCCGTCCTCCCAGAGGGTCAAATGGCAGGGAATCCAGCCGGCCGCGGGCCCCACACTTCCCGAAGACTCCAGCAGCCGAAGCCAGTCCCACTCGAGGAAGGGCGTCTCCAGCGGCAGTGCGAGCGCATCCCAGCGCTCGCGGTCGATCTCGTGGATGCCGCCGAACCAGCGGGCCTGCGCGGCGGGGCGCAGGCGCTCTTCGGCCGCGGGAGGCAGACTTTTGGACATGGCCGTAGTGTAGCCATTTTCGGCCGGCTGTCACGGGCAGGGGCGAGGACCGCTTGACAGGATGGGGGATCTGGGAAATACTTCGAAGATCGAAAATCCTGTGAGGAAAACCGGTTATGCCCATCTACGAGTTTCGCTGCACCCGCTGCAACGACTGCTTCGAGATCCTGGTGCTGACCCGCGAGGAGACCCTCGAGACCCGCTGCCCGAAATGCGGCTCCGAGGAGTTCGAGCGTGTCCTCAGCTGCGCCAGCGTGATCGGCGGCTCCTCCGGCGATGCCGGGGAGTCCCCCACGCGGCGCACCCGCTCCTGTTCGGCCGGCTCCTGCACCACCTGGGACCTCCCCGGGCACTCCCGCTGATCACGCGCCGCCCGCACGCCCCGCCATGACCCGGCTCCACGAGCAGGAGAAAGACCAGTTCAAGAAGCTCTTTGAAGAGGAGCGGGTGGAGCGCCCCGAGGACCACCTGCGGGTGCTCGAGGGCTTCTTGTCCGTCGAGCGGCACCTGACCGCCGAGGAGCTCGCCCAGCTGCTCGCCGAACGCGGGGTGCGGCTTCCCGTCGACTTCGTGCGCGAGACCCTGAAGCTCCTCAGCCGCTGGGGCTTCGCCCGCCCGGGCCGCTTCGACAACGGGGTCGTGCGCTACGAGCACCGGCACCTGGGCGACCACCACGACCACATGGTCTGCCTGAAATGCCGGCGCATCCTCGAGTTCACCGACGAGCGGCTGGAACGCCGTCAGGTCGAGGTCGCCTCCCGCCACGGCTTTCACCTGCTGCGGCACCGCATGGAGCTCTACGGCCTCTGCGCCGATTGCCTGCGCGAGCGGGAAAAGCGCCTGCCGCTGGTGAACGCCAAGGCGGGCGAGCGGCTCCGGGTGAGCGAGATCACCGGCGGGACCGCCGTGCGGGTGCGGCTGCTCGCGATGGGGCTGCGCCCCGGAGACCGGATCGAAGTGCTCACCAACGCGGGTCAGGGCCAGATGGCCGTCTCGGCCGGCGAGCGGCGCCTGGTGCTCGGCCGCGGGCTGGCCCAGAAAATCCTGGTCGAGCCCGCGGAGTAACCGGGCCGATCGGAGAAGCGCGTGGAAGCCGCCTACCGCATCGCCCTCCAGGACGGACGGCTCGCCCGCCGGGCCGCGGAGGCCCTGGAGCGGCTCGCCGACTGCCGCCTCTGCCCGCGCCGCTGCGGGGTCGACCGCCGGGCGGGCGAACGCGGCTTCTGCCGCACCGGGCGCAACGCGCGCGTGGCGAGCGCCCACCCCCATTTCGGCGAAGAGGCCCCCCTCGTCGGCGAGCGGGGCTCGGGGACGGTCTTTTTTTCGTCCTGCAACCTCTTCTGCCTCTTCTGCCAGAACTTCGAGATCAGCCACGGAAACGAAGGCGAGGAAGTCTCCGACGAGCGGCTCGCCGGGGTCTTGCTTGCGCTGCAGGCGATGGGCTGCCACAACATCAACTTCGTGACCCCCTCCCACGTCGTCCCCCAGATCCTCGCCGCGGTCGCGCTTGCGGCCGACCGGGGCCTCGAGGTGCCCCTGGTCTTCAACACGGGCGGCTACGATCTGCCCGAGACGCTGGCGCTGCTCGAGGGGATCGTCGACATCTACATGCCCGACTTCAAGTTCTGGGACCCCGAGGTCGCCCGCCGCAGCTGCCAGGCCCCCGACTACCCCGAGGTGGCTCGCGCCGCCCTGAAGGAGATGCACCGGCAGGTGGGGGATCTCGTGCTCGACGAGCGCGGGATCGCCCGGCGCGGCCTGATCGTGCGTCACCTCGTGCTCCCCGGCGGGCTTGCCGGGACGAGGGAGGTCATGCGCTTCATCGCCCGCGAGATCTCCCCCCGGACCTACGTGAACCTCATGTCCCAGTACCGGCCCTGCGGCCGCGCCTCCGAGATCGAGGGGCTCGAGCGGCCCGTCTCCGTCGCCGAGTTCCGGCGGGCGGTGGAGGAGGCGCAGGCCGAGGGCATCACCCGGCTTGACCGGCTGGCGGCGAGGGGGTGGCGGCCATGACCGACGAAGGCCGCATTTTCGCGGTCGGCGACATCCACGGCTGCTACGAGGCCCTGTGCCGGCTGCTGGAGCGGATCCCCATCGCCTGGGGGCGGGACCGGCTCGTGTTCCTCGGCGATTACATCGATCGCGGGCCCGACTCCTTCGAGGTCGTCGAGCACCTGATCGCCCTCGGCCGGCGGCACCCCGACGTCGTCTTTCTCAAGGGAAATCACGAAGCGATGCTCCTCGAGTACCTCGAGGGCCGCGACCGGCTCACCTATCTCTACAACGGCGGCCGGCAGACGCTCGAGAGCTACCTGCGCCGCGCCCCCGCGGCGGCCGGCCCGCCCGTCCCGGACGAACACCGGCGTTTTTTCGAGTCCCTGCGGCTCTTCTACGAGACCGAGGACTACCTCTTCGTCCACGCCGGGATGCGGCACGGCCTGCCCCTCCCGCGCCAAAGAGCCGAGGACCTGCTCTGGATCCGCGAGGAGTTTCTCTCCGAGCGGCGCCCCTTCGGCAAGCGCGTCGTCTTCGGCCACACCCCCTTCGAAGAGCCGCTGGTCGAGGACAACAAGATCGGCATTGACACGGGGGCCGTTTACGGCAACAAGCTCACCTGCCTGCAGCTTCCCGAGGAACGCTTCATCCACGCGTGAGGAGACCCCGGATATGCGCGCCGTTCGGTTCCTGTTCGCCGGTTTCCTCCTGCTCGGGGCGGCCCTTCCGCTCGCGGCCGCCGAGCGCATGGCCGTGAGCGCCGCCGAGGCCAACGTGCGCGCCGAGCCCAAGCCCACGGCGGATGTGCTCTGGAAGATTGAAAAATATCACCCGATCGAGGTTCTGGAGACCTCCGGCGTCTGGGTGCGCTTCCGCGACTACGAGGGCGACACCGGCTGGGTCCACAAATCGCTGGTGGACAAGACGCCGACGGTGATCACCCGCCAGAACGGCTGCCAGCTGCGCAGCGGCCCGGGGACCGAGCACGCGGTCCTCGGGCGGGTGGACAAGGGGGTCCCCTTCAAGGTGTTGCGCCGCGAGGGCCGCTGGATCCAGGTCGAACACGCCGACGGCGATCGGGGCTGGATCCACGACAGCCTGGTGTGGTAAGAGACGGCGCTTCGCTCACGGGCGGCAGGCACGATGGGAACGGACAGACGCGACACGATCGTCACCGTGGGCTCGGCGCTGGTCGACATCCTGGCCCGGGCGGACGAGGGATTTCTCGCCTCCTCCGGCGGCGTCAAGGGCGGGATGATTTATGTCGAGCGCGAGGTGATCGAGCGGACGGTTTCCCGCCTCCCCGAGCCCCCGGCGGTCGTTCCCGGCGGGTCGGCCTGCAACACGGCGGTCGGTGTCGCCCGGCTGGGGGGGAGGGCGCGTTTCGTCGGCAAGCGCGGCCGGGGCCGGATGGGGGATTTTCTCGAGCGGGCGCTCAGGGAAAACCGGGTGGAACCCCGGCTTTTCGGCTCGGAGAAGCCGACCGGCCGCGTGCTTTCGGTCGTCACCCCCGACGCCCAGCGCTCCATGTTCACGTTCCTCGGCGCCGCCGCCGAGGCCCGGCCCGAGGAGATCGCACCCGAGCTCTTCGCCGATGCGGCGATCGTGCACATCGAGGGCTATCTGCTCTACAACCCGGCGTTGATCCGCCGGGCCCTCGAGGCGGCCCGGGACGCCGGGGCGCGCATCTCGCTCGATCTCGCCAGCCACAACGTCGTCGCGGCGGCGCGGGAGGAACTCGCCCGCCTCGTGCGCGACTACGTGGACATCCTGCTCGCCAACGAGGACGAGTCCCGCGCTTACACCAGCGAGGCCGACCCCGGCCGCGCCCTCGAGGCGCTGCGGGGCGAGGTGGAGGTGGCCGTGGTCAAGCTCGGCGCCCGCGGCAGCCTGATCGCCGCCGGCGCCGAGACCCATGCCGTGCCGGCCCGGGGGGACGGCCGCGCGCTCGACACCACCGGTGCGGGCGACCTGTGGGCCGCGGGCTTTCTCTACGGGCTGGTCCGCGACCGCCCCCTCCCCGAGTGCGGGGCGATCGGGTCGGCCTGCGGCTACGAGGTCTGCCAGGTGCTGGGGGCCTCCATTCCCGAGGAAGGCTGGCGGCGGATCCGGCGCATCGTGGAATCCCTGGGCGCCGGTTCGCCGGCGGCCGCAACCAACCTCTCCCCCCCGACCCCCCGCGCCGGGGCGGGCCAAGAGACCGAGGAGGGCTGACGCCGTGGCTGCCGTGCAGAAGAAAAGCCGCAAGGAGCTGCTCAAGGAACCCGACGAGTTTCTGACGACCACGGGCAAGGCGCTCGCCTGGGTCGCGGCGCACAAGCGCGAGCTGCGCCTGGCGGCGGCGGTCGCCCTCGCGGTCGCGGTGCTCGTGTCGGGATGGCGGGCCTGGGAAAATCGGCAGGAAGCCCAGGCGGTCTCGCTTCTCTCGCGGGCGCTGGAACGGGCCGAAGCCGCAGGCAAGCCGGCTGAGGCGCTTCGGGCGGCGGCGGGGGACCTCGAACGCCTGATCACTGACCACGGCCGCCGGCAAGGCGGCCGCCTGGCGCGCATCCTCTACGCCGATCTCCTCTTCGAGGCGGGCGAGACGCGCCGGGCGCTTGAGATCTACCGCGCGGCGCTCGGCGACTTCCCCGAGCCCCACACCCTCCGGCTGCAGCTGCTGAAGAGCATCGCCCACTGCCACCTCGCGCTCGGGGAGGCGGCCGCGGCGATCGAGCGCTTCGAGCAGGCGCTCCCCCTCGCGCAGGGGTCGCTGCAGGAGGAGATTCTCTTCCACCTGGGGGATCTCTGCCTCGCCCAGGGGCAGGCGGAAAAGGGGAAGGGTTTCTTCGAGCGGCTGCTCCGCGAGCACCCCGATTCCTGGTACGCCGGCCCGGTCCGCGCGCGCCTTGCGGGCTGAAGGCCGCGGCGTCCCTCCCCCTCGGGCCGGGCCTCACGATTTCGGGCCGGCCTCCAGGCCGTAGCGCCGGATCTTCTGGTTCAAGCCGCTGCGGGTGATGCCCAGCAGCTCGGCGGCGTGCGCCTGGACGTTGTGGCACAGCCGCAGCGCCCGCTCGATCATCGCCTTCTCCACCGCCTCGAGGGTCTCGTAGAGCCGGGCGTCCTTCGGGATGCCGAGCTGCAGCAGGTTGGCGCTGCTTTGCGCGAAATCGGCGGGCAGGTCGGCGGGGGTGACGATCTCCCGCGGGCACAGGACCATGACGCGCTCGATGACGTTTTCGAGCTCGCGCACGTTTCCCGGCCAGTCGTACTCGTAGAAGAGCCGCTCCACCTCGGGGGAGAGCCCCTTGACGGGCACGCCGGACTTGCGCTCGGCGGCGTATTTTTCGAGGAAGTGGTTGACCAGGAGGCGGATGTCCTCGCGGCGCTCGCGGAGCGGCGGCAGCACGATGTGCACCACGTTCAGGCGGAAGAAGAGGTCCTCCCGGAAGCGGCCGCGCGCGACCTCCTCCTTCAGGTTGCGGTTGGTGGCCGCGATCAGCCGGATGTCGACCGTGATCGGCCGCGTTCCGCCCACGCGCTCGAAGCTCCGCTCCTGGAGCACGCGCAGCAGCTTCACTTGCAGCCCCGCCGAGAGCTCGCCGATCTCGTCCAGGAAGAGGGTCCCGCCGTGGGCGAGCTCGAAGCGGCCCTTGCGGGTCGCCACCGCGCCCGTGAAGGCCCCCTTCTCGTGGCCGAAGAGCTCGCTTTCGAGCAGCGTCTCGGCCAGCGCCGAGCAGCTCACGGCGACGAAGGGCTTGTCGCGCCGCGGGCTGTTGAAATGGATGGCCTTGGCGACGAGCTCTTTTCCGGTGCCGCTTTCGCCCTCGATCAGCACCGTCGCCCCGCTCGGGGCGACCTTCTCCACGGTGTCGAACACGGCCTGCATGGAGCGGCTTTTGCCGATGAGCTGCCCGAAGCGGTACTGCGACTGCATGGCCCGCCGCAGCCGGCGGTTCTCCTGGATCACCTGGAAGAGCGAGATGGCCTTGCGCACGTAGAGGATGAGGCGCTCGTTGTCGAAGGGCTTGAGGAGATAGGTGTAGGCCCCCTTCTGCATCGCCTCGACCGCCTTGTCCACGGTGCCGTGGGCCGTCATCATGATGACCGGCAGGTCGGGGTCGCGGGCCTTGATGCGCTCGAGGAGCTCGATGCCGTCCATGCCGGGCATCTTCATGTCGGTGAGCACGAGATCGGGCTCGGAGGAGGCCAGGACCTCGAGCGCCTCGGCCCCGCTGACCGCGGTCAGCACCTCGTAGCCCTCCTCCTCGAGGACGGCGCTCAGCACGAGGAGATAGTTCTTCTCGTCGTCGACGATCAGGATGGTTTCCATGCGTCCCCTGCGGGCTCGGCGGGCCGGACCGGCAGCTCCACGGTCACGCGCGCACCGCCGCTTTCGCGGTTTTCGATGCGGATGCCCCCCCCGTGGGCCTCGATGATGTTGCGCACGATGCCCAGCCCCAGGCCGCTGCCCTTTTCCTTGGTGGTGAAAAAGGGATCCCAGATCTTTTCCTTGAGCTCTTCGGGGATGCCCGGGCCCTCGTCTTCGATGTCCACCCGGATGCGGGCGGCGTCGGCCTGGAGCATGATGCGGATGCGGCCGCCGTTGGGCATGGCCTGCACGGCGTTGAGCAGCAGGTTGAGGAAGCTCTGGTGCAGGAGCGGGGCGTCGGCCGCGACCTCGGGCAGCGGGGTGAGGACGGTTTTTTCGATCGTGCAGCGGCTCTCGGCGATCTGGGGGGTCAGGAAGGCGATGTTGCGGTCGATCACGTCCTCGATCCGGCAGGGGGCGAGCTTGGGGCTGCGGGGCCGGGCGAAGCTGATGAAATCGGTGATGATGGCGTTCAGGCGGCCGGCCTCCTCGACGATGATCTCGGGCAGGTTGTTGCCCGGGTCGAGGCGGGCGAGCTTCTTCTTGAGCAGCTCCGCCGAGCTGCGGATGATGCCCAGGGGGTTGCGGATCTCGTGGGAGATCCCGGCCGCCATTTCGCCCATGGCGGAGAGCCGCTCGGCGCGGTTGAGTTGCTCCTTGAGCCGCAGCCGCTCCTCGGCGCGCTTCTCGATGATCGCCTCGCCGCGCTTGACCACGAACAGCAGCACGACGAAGAGCCCTCCCAGGAGCACGGCGCAGGAGACAACGACGAGGATCTGAAAGCGGTACACCACCTGATAGTCCTCGGAGAGATCCTGCGCGATTTCGATCACCCCCAGCACCGGGTCCGAGATCCGGCCGAGGGGCTCCTCCCAGCGCAACGGGGCGAAGGTCACCAGCCTGACCTCCCGCGGAAAGCCGAGCAGGACCTCCAGAAAGTCCCCCCGCAGAACGAGCCGCGAGCTCGAACGGCCGGCCTTGGCCTCCTCGAGGGCGCGGTCCTTGACGGCCTGGACGCCGATGCGCTCGGGGTCGAAGCTGTAGGAGATCGTGTCGTTGATGCTGTAGATGTTCAGATCCTTCACCTTGAAGCTGTGCAGGGTGCTGCGCACCACGTGGTCCATACGCTCGAACTGCTCGGGGTTCCGCAGCTGGATCCGGCCGTAGCGCAACCCGACGGGCAGAATGAACTGCAGGAAAATCTGGTGGTTCAGGTTCTCGATGAGCGCGTGTGCGTAATCCTCGCTTTTCTTGCGCTGCAGCGACTTCACCCAGTGGGTGTTGAGGATGGCGAGGATGACGGTGACGAAGAAGATGAGCACCAGCCCCGAGAAGGCGAAGTACTTGACGAGCCGGAAGGGCTTGATGCGCTCCTCGCGCGGCGGCCGCGCGGCGGCCGGGGCCAGCGGTCGGCTGAGATCCATGAGCCGGGTTATAGAAGGTCCCCTGAGCCGTTTCAAGCCTGCATCCCGGAGCACAAAAACCGCTCAGGTTTTTTCCCACCCGGCCGATAGACCCCTCAGGCGAACCCAACCGGACGTCGGGCCGCTTTCAGCCTGGAAATCCGGCATACAAAATTTTGACGCCCCGGCGATTCCTTGCCGCCGGGGGGCCGCCCGGACAGGGCGCGGAGTTCCCGCCGCCGCGCCCGCCAGGTGCCGCGGGGAAGCATGAAAGAAACAAAATCCGTGGGTTGCAAACCATCGCCGCCCCGACGACGGCCTTCGCCTCTCTGGCGCGAAAATTGCTTTGGCAGCGTTTGCCAACCCTGGGAGGGACACCTCGCCGGTGCAACCGATAATTATGCAACTTTTGGCATCATTAGGGTCCGCCCCCGTTCCCGCGCGCCCGGCCGCCCCGACGGGAAGCGCTCGCCGCGGGAGGCGGGCCGGATGAAGGCCATGTCCCGCAACCGCTTGAAAGCCGTCCGTGAATCGCTGCTTCTGAGCAAGGCGGAGCTCGCCCGCCGGGCCGAGGTCTCGCCGATCACGATCAGCCGCATCGAAAAAGGCATGCCCTGTCGGCTGGACACCCAGCGCAAGATCCTGCTCGCCCTGGGGTTCCAGCTTTCGGAGAAACCCAAACTCTTCGAGGACTGAGCGCGACCATGCTATTCGCAAAGAGGGACACGCTGGTGGGTCTCGATCTCGGCTCGCGGGCCGTCAAGGCGGCCGAGGTGGTGGAAACCAAGAGCGGGCTCAAGCTCAAGCGCTTCGGGATGGCGACCCTGCCGGCCGGGACCATCGAGGACGGCGCGATCGCCGATCCCGACACGGCGGCGGAGGTCATCCGCGAGCTCTTCAAGGAGCACCACATCAAGGAAAAGAACGTCGCCGTCTCGATCGGCGGCTACTCGGTCATCGTGAAGAAGATCAACGTGCAGGCGCGCAGCGAGGAGCAGCTGCAGGAGACGATCCACTTCGAGGCCGAGCAGTACATCCCCTTCGACATCAGCGATGTCAACCTCGACTTCCAGATTCTCGGCGAAAGCGAGGCGGGCTCGAACCAGATGAGCGTCTTTCTGGTGGCCGCCAAGAAGGAGATGGTGAACGACTACGTCAACCTCGTCAGCCTGGCGGGGCTGAACCCCTGCATCGTGGACGTGGAGGCTTTCGCCCTGCAGAACATCTTCGAGGCCAATTACGACACCGACCAGGAAAACGTGGCCCTGGTCGACATCGGCGCCAGCAAGACCTCGCTCAACATCCTCAAGGCCGGATCCTCGGTTTTCATGCGCGATGTGGCCCTGGGGTGCGCCCAGGTCAACCAGAAGATCATGTCCCGCCTGAACTGCTCCTACGACGAGGCCGAGAGGATCAAGCTCGGCGAGGATCCCGACCGCCTTTCCGCCGAGGAGCTCGGCCGGGCCGTCTCCGAGGTGGTCACCGACTGGTGCACGGAGATCAAACGGGCGATCGACTTTTTCGCCACCAACTACCCCGATGACCGCATCCGGCGCATTCTCCTGAGCGGCGGGGGGGCCCACGTCGAGGATTTCCGCCGCCGGCTCGCCGCCGAGGCGGCCATCGCCGTGGAGACGCTCAACCCGCTCCAGAAACTCGGCTGGGAGGAAAAACGCTTCGACGCGGAAACCATCCGCCACATCGCCCCCCAGGCGGCGATCGCCCTGGGGCTGGCCCTGAGAAGGGTGGACGACAAATGATTCGCATCAACCTGCTCCCCTTCCGCACCGCGCGCAAGAAGGAGAACATCCGCCGCCAGCTCTCGATCTTCGTCCTCTCGCTGATCCTGGCCGGCGTGGCGATGTTCGCGATTTTCCTGCTGCTCGACAACCAGGTGGACGGCCTCAAGCAGCGCATCGCCGCCACGCAGGAGGAACTCGCGAAGTACGAGAAGATCAATCGCGAGATCGAGGAGATCAAGAAGAAGCTCGACCACCTCAACCAGAAGCTCGCCGTCATCCGGCAGCTCGAGGCCAGCCGCCACGAGCCGGTGACGCTCATGGACACGCTGGCCCGGATGATCATCGAAAAGCGCATGTGGCTGACTGCGGTCGACGCCAAGGCCGAGGCCGTGAACCTGAGCGGCATCGCCATGGACGACAAGACGGTCGCCGATTTCATGCTCCGGCTGGAGGGCTGCGGCCTCTTTTCGGCGGTGAATCTGAAGACGCTGCGCCACGTCGAGATCCAGAAGACCGGCCTGAAGTCCTTTGAAATCAGCTGCCAGAAAAAACCGCCGCTCCAGCTCGCGGCGGCAAGCGAGGTCAGGAAATGAACACGCAAGAGGCGCTCGGCCGGATCACCGGCGGCGGATTCCTGGAAAAGATCGAGAAGCTGGCGCTGTGGCAGCGGGCGGCGATCGTCGCCGGGGTGATCGCGGTGTTCTTCGGCGCCGCGACCTGGCTGCTCTACCTCCCGCTCTACGAGGAGATGGAAACGCTCGAGAAGAACCTCGAGACCCTGGAGAAAAAGCTCGCCACGGCCAAGGTGAACGCCGCCGAGCTGGAAAAATTCCAGGCCAAGATGCGCGAGGCCGAGGCGCAGTTCAAGATCGCCATGCGCGCGCTGCCCGACCGGCAGGAGATCCCCGCCCTGCTCACCCACGTTTCCAAGTCGGGCCAGGAGGTCGGCCTGGAGTTTCTGCTCTTCGAGCCCAAGCCGGAGAACACCAAGGAGTTCTATGCCGAGATCCCCGTCGCCATGAGCATCCGCGGCGACTATCACAACATGGCCCTGTTCTTCGACAAGGTCGCCCGCCTCTCGCGGATCGTCACCATCCAGAACATCGCCATTCAACGCGGCAAGGATCAACGGGACCTGAACGCGAACTGCACGGCGGTGACCTACAAGTTCGTGGAGCCGCCGCCGGAGAAACGCCCGCCGGCGCCGAAGCCGGCCGCGGCGAAACCCGCCGCGCCCCCGGCCGCGGACCACGCCCCGGGCAAGGCCAAGCCGAAGAAACTGGACTTTTAACCGGACTGCGAAGGGCTGCTCTATGAAACCCCTACCCCGATTCCTCCGCGTCGCGATCCCCTTGGCGCTCTTGGTCGGCCTGGCGGCAGGCTGCGAGGACGTGTCCCCGGGGCCCTCGCCGCAAACGGTGGTGAAGAAGAAGATCGACGCCCCCGCCGACCGCACGGCCCCGGCGCCGCGGGTCACCCCCCCCGTCGCCCAGGCGCCCGCCCCGGCGCCGCCGCCGGACGCCCCGGCACCGCCGGCCCCCCGGCCGCCGCAGCCGCCGCAGCCGCCCCCGCCGACGAAGATCCTCGGCCCCCCGGAGGCCCAGGCCGCGTTGCCGCCCTCGCCTCCGGCACCGGCCCCGGCGGCGGAGCAGGCGGTCTCCGACGCCCAGGTCGCGGCCCTCCTCAACATCCCGCAGCGCGAGCCCTACGACCCCAAGGGCAAGCCCGACCCCTTCGAGCCGGTCATCCGCGACGAAGGAACGGCGGCCGGGCCTTCGATCCGGCCCAAGAAGCGCCTCCCGCAGACGCCGCTTGAGCGCGTCGATCTGGGGCAGCTGAAGCTGGTCGCCATCGTGGCCGCACCCACGGGCAACCGCGCGATGGTCGAGGAGGCCTCGGGCAAGGGCTACATCCTGCGCGAGGGGACCTTCATCGGCCTCAATTCCGGCCGCGTGGTCGAGATCCAGGCCGACAAGGTCCTGATCGAGGAAGAGTACGAAGACGTCTACGGCAAGAGCCTGGTGCAGAAAAAAGAGCTCAAACTTCCCAAGCCGCCCGGAGAGCTGTGACATGACGACCCAACGCCATCCCCGTCGCAACTGGAAGCGCCTTGCGCTGATCGCGGCCCTGGCCGCGGTTGTCGGCTGCGCCGCGCCCGCGGCCCAGCAGGTGACGGCGCCCGGCGCCGACCGCTGGATCACCGACGTGGTCAGCCGCGAGGAGCCGACCCACCTCGTGCTGACCGTGCGCGGCAGCCGGCCGCTCGACTACACGGTCCAGGAACAGCGGGAGCCCGCGGGGCTGGTCCTGCTCTTTCCCGCAACGGGGCTGGACCGCCTGCAGGAGACGATCCAGCCGCCGGACAACCCCGCGGTCGAGGCCATCCGGCTGAGCGAGTTCCAGCAGGAAGGCGGCCGGGCGGTGCGGATGCTCATCGCCCTCAAGAGAAGCCTCGCGCACGAGGTTCACGCCGAGGGCTCCGACCTGGTGATCCGTTTCGCCACGGCGGACGAAGCACCGCTGACCGCCGCGGGGCCGAAGGAGACCGATCTCCAGCCCGCCCCGGCCCCCGCGCCCGCGCCTCCGCCGCCGAGCCGGGCCACCCGGCCGGCGACGACCCTGAGCCGCGTCGAGGCCGACGCCGCCTCCGGCGGGGCGGTGATTCGGCTGCAGGCGGACGGCACCCTCGAAGGCTTCCGTTCCTTCACCATGGCCGAGGAGCCGCCGCGGATCGTGTTCGATTTTCCGGGGTTGAAAAGCCCCTTCCGGGGCGAGCAGCGCATCGGCCTCACGGGCGGTCCCGTCAGCCGGGTGCGCCATTTCGGCTCCCCGGAGAAGGTGCGGCTGGTCCTGGAGACCCGCCGGGATGCCCTGAAGAGCTACCGGGCGGAACCCCTCGAGGACGGGTTGCTCATCCGCGTCGGCGACGCGCCGCAGGCGGCGGAAGCCCCATCGCCTGCGGCCGCGGCGCCGGCCGCCGCCGCCCCGAAGGCGGAGCGGCCGGCGTGGATCAACCGGCTCGAGTTCGCCGAGGAGGAAGGCGGCCGCTCGGCCGTGATCGTGGGGACCACCCACCCGGTCGACCACGAGCTCGTCGCCGCCGGCGAGCGCGAGGTGCGCCTGCGCCTGCGGCAGGCGCGCCTTCCCGAGAAGTACGGCCGGCCGCTGATCACGACCCGCTTCGAGAGCGCCGTCGACCGCGTGACCCCGCTCGCGGGCCCCACCGAGACCGTGATTTCCGTGCAGCTCCGGGAAAAGGTCGAGGTCGCTGCCGAGCAGGAGGGGAACCTGATCCGGCTGAAGGTCGCCGCCTCCAGCATCCCGCCCAAGCCTTACGAGGGGGCCGAGCCCCCCGCCTGGAAAGCCGGCGCTGCGCCGGCCGTGCTCTCGGCCGCCGCCGCCCCGGCCCCGACCCCGGCCGGGCTCTCGGCCGCCGCGCCGGCCCGGGCCGTTTCCCCGCGCGCCGCCTCGCGGGTGGAGAATCTCTCCGCCCCCGACGAGAAGGTCTACACGGGGGAGAAGATCGCGCTGGATTTCTACGACACGGACATCCGCAACGTCTTCCGCATTCTCCAGGAGATCAGCGGCAAGAACTTCGCGATCGACAAGAACGTGACCGGCAAGGTGACGCTCGCTCTGCAGAAGCCGGTCCCCTGGGACCAGGTGCTCGACCTCGTGCTCAAGATGAACCAGCTCGGCATGACCCGCGAGGGGGACATCATCCGCATCGCCACCCTCGCCACCCTCCAGCAGGAGGAAAAGCTGCGCCAGGCGCAGCTCAAGGCCGAGCAGGAGGCGCGCAAGCAGGAGGAGGAAGGCGAGCCGCTCGTCACCGAGTACATCCCCGTCAACTACTCGAACGCCAAGACCGACGTCCTGCCGCACGTGACCAACATCCTTACCAAGGAACGCGGCAAGGCCTCGGTCGACGAGCGCAACAACCAGGTGATCGTCACCGACATCCCCGAGAAGGTGCGGCAGGCGAAGGCGATCGTGGCGCGCATCGACCGGGTGACCCCGCAGGTGATCATCGAGGCGCGCGTGGTCGAGGCGACGAGCAACTTCACCCGCGAGATCGGCTTTGACTGGGGGACGATCTCGGTGAACGCCTTCAAGATCGGCGGCGCGCTCAAGGTCGGCCCCACCGCCTTCCGCGCCGACAACATCCCCACCACCTTCACGGCGAACAACTCGATCGGGTTCAATTTCTCGACCCTCTTCGGCACCAACATCTCGATCATCGACGCCAAGCTCGCCGCCAGCGAGCTGGAGGGCAAGTCGAACGTCATCTCCTCGCCCAAGATCATCACCCTGAGCGGCCGCAAGGCGACGATCAAGCAGGGCCTCGAGGTCCCCTACCAGGAGCGGGATTCCTCGGGCAACTCCACGGTGCGCTTCAAGAACGTGGACCTCCTGCTCGACGTGACGCCGAACATCTCCCAGGACCGGCGGATCGTGATGAACATCCTGCTCACCAAGAACGACGTGATTGACCCCACGGCCAAGGAGCCCGCGCTCTCCACCAACGAGGCGAAGACCGAAATCCTCGTCGAGGACGGCGACACGATCGTGATCGGCGGCATCCTCAAGGACACCAAGCGGCTGGCGGATTCGGGGATTCCCGGGTTGCGCAAGCTGCCGGCGGTGGGCTGGCTCTTCCGCTCGGAGAAGATCGAGAATCAGAAAAACGAACTGCTGATCTTCATCACCCCGCGCATCATCCAGCTCGAGCAGCGAAAACTCACCTGACGCCCCCTCGGGGCGCGCATTGCCGCAGGGCCCGGTCGCCAAGCGACCGGGCCCTGCGGCGTTTTGCACCCGATCATTTCCCCAGAGCCTTCAGCTGGCGCAGGGCTTCCTCGGCGAGGGGCGATTCGGGGGCGAGCTCGATGGCGCGCCGGAAGGCGGCGGCCGCCTTGTCCGGCTCGCCCGTGCCGCGGTAGGCACGGCCGAGCTCGTAGTGGAGCTGCGGCAGGGCGGGATGTTTCTTGATCGCCCGCTCGAGGCGCAGGGCGGCCTCGGCGTGGCGGCCGGTGGCGTTGTAGGTCATGGCGAGGCCGCCCACGGCGTTCGGGAAGTCGGGTTGGATCCGCAGCGCCTCCTGGAAATACTTCTCGGCCTGGGCGTAGTCCTTCTTCTGGTAATAGGCGAGTCCCGTGTTGGAGAGCGGGAAATGGGGGGTCGCGTAAAAGGCGTCTTCCAGGATCCTGCGGTAGACGGCGATCGCCTTGTCCCACTCGCCCTTTTCCAGCCAGGCGTTGCCCAGGCTGTTCATGGCGGGGGCGAAGTCGGGCTTGATCGCCAGCGCCTTTTCGAAATGCTCGATCGCCTGGTCGTAGCGCTCGCGGTAGTAGTAGACCAGCCCGATGTCGAAGAGCGTGATGGGATCGCCGGGGTTGAGGCTCTCGGCCCGCTTGAGCTCGCGGAGCGCGGCGACCAGATTGCCCCCGGCCAGGTAGGCTTCGCCCAGCTGGCGGGCGGCCTCGGCGAGTTCGGGGTTGCGTTCGGGCCGCTCCGGCGAGGACGCCGGCTCGGGGGGCGTCGCCGCACAGGCGGCAAGCAGCCAGGCGGCGGCGCAGAGCGCGATCCATCCGGGGCGTTTGGCGTTCATGGCAGGTCTCCTCTCCCGTGTCGCGGGTTGAACCCCGGCGGGGTCAGGCGCCCGTGCGCGCAAGGCCGAGCCGCGAGGCGATCTCCTCGGCGGTGCGGCGGACAAAGCGGCGCATCGCCTCGCCCTCGAGCGGGGCGCCGGGCGCGGGGACCCGTTCGAGATCGGCCGGCCGGATGAAGACCGGCCGGCGCCGGAACTCGGGCTTCGGCCGGATCCCGAACTCGGGGGGGAAGCGGTCCTCGAAGTAGAGCTCTTGGAAACCCGAAAACTTGAGCGCATGCGCGGTGGCATCGAGGACGGCGAACTCCTCCGGGCCGATCCAGCCCGCCTGCTTCGCGCGCACCAGGCCCGCAAGCGCCTCCCCGCCGTGGGTGCAGGCGATGTGGCCGTTGCCGTTCGCCGCGAGCTGCCAGTCCATGATCTCCTGTTCGCTCACGCGCACGAAGAAGACCCGCTCGCGGCCGGCGCTCTGGTTGTAGCGGTCCACCAGGCGGATCACCCGCGGCATGGAGACGGGGTTGCCGATCATCGCCGCCTGGGCCACGCTCGGACGCACGGTGACGGGGACGAAACGGCGCCGCGCCGGGTCGGCTTCCTCGTAGTAGCGCACCACGGGGTCGGCGTGCTCCGACTGCACGCCCAGGATCTTCGGCAGCTCGCGGATCACGCCGGCCTCGTGGAACTTGAGAAAACCGCTCAGCACCGCGGTGATGTTGCCCGCGTTGCCGATGGGGACGGCGACCACGAGGCGGCCGACGTCGTAGTCGAAGTCCTGGGCGATCTCGTAGGCGTAGGATTCCTGCCCGAGGATGCGCCAGGCGTTCTTGGAGTTGAGCAGCGCGACCGGGTAGTCCTCGGAGAGCGCCTCCACGACCTTCATGCAGTCGTCGAAGACGCCCGGGATCTCGTAGACGACCGCCCCCGAGCCGAGCGGCTGCGAGAGTTGCTGGGGGGTGACCTTGCCGTGGGGCAGAAGCACCGCGGAGCGGATGCCCGGCTGGAGGTAGGCGGCGTAGAGGGCCGCCGCGGCGGAGGTGTCCCCGGTCGAGGCGCAGACGGCGAGGACCTGG
This sequence comes from Desulfatibacillum sp., assembly GCA_020725555.1. GTDB lineage: Bacteria > Desulfobacterota > Desulfobacteria > Desulfobacterales > SpSt-501 > SpSt-501. The sequence continues at coordinate 115,171 of DYEU01000032.1, read as the reverse complement.
CTCAGGTGGCCGGCGGCGAGGAGCGTGCGGATGTAGCTGAAGGCGCTCGCCATGCCGCGGTCCTTGAACGAGGCGCTCGGATTCTGGCCTTCGTGCTTGAAGCCGAAATCGACGCCCGCCCGGTCGCGCAAGGGGGGGTTGGCGCGGATCACCGGGGTGTGGCCCTCCCCCAGGTAGACCACGGCCTCGAGCGGGACGACCGGGCCGATGAATTCGTGGTAGCGGTAGATGCCGCGCAAGGCGGGGAGGGTGAGCATCTTGCGGTGGTCGAAGATCGCCCGCCACTCGGCCCCGGGGCGCTCCCGCAGCCGGTCGAAGTGGAGGTCTTCGAGCAGCAGGACCTCCCGGCACTGCGGGCAGACATAGAGCAGCCGCTCGATGCCGAACTGGGCGCCGCAGCCGAGGCAGCGGTAGACCATCCGGCCGGGGTGAGCGGGCAGAAGCCGCTCGCGCCATGGCGGGGCGAAATCCTCGAGCCTCATGGGGTCAGCCGCTCCATGCCGTTCATGTACGGGCGCAGCACGGCCGGGATGTCCACCGCGCCGTCGGCGCGCTGGCGGTTCTCCAAGAGGGCGGCGAAGGTGCGGCCGACGGCGAGCCCCGAACCGTTCAGCGTGTGCACGAACTCGGTGCCCTTGCGCCCCCGCCGCCGGAAGCGGATGCCCCCGCGGCGGGCCTGGAAATCTTCGAAATTGCTGCAGGAGGAGATTTCGCGGTAGGCCCCCTGGCCGGGCATCCAGACCTCGATGTCGTAAGTCTTGGCGGCGGAGAAGCCCAGGTCGCCCGTGCACAGCTCGACCACCCGGTAGGGCAGCTCGAGGCGGCGCAGGACCGTCTCCGCCTGGGCGAGCAGCCGGTTCAGCTCCGCGTAGGAATCCTCCGGCCGGCAGAAGCGCACGAGCTCGATCTTGTTGAACTGGTGCTGCCGGATGAGCCCGCGGGTGTCCTTGCCGTAGGAGCCGGCCTCGGAGCGGAAACAGGGCGTGTAGGCCGTGTAGGCCAGGGGCAGGTCCTCCTCCTCGAGGATCTCGTCCTGGTGGAGGTTGGTGAGCGGGACTTCCGCCGTGGGGATGAGAAAATAGTCCCATCCCTCGAGTTTGAAGAGGTCCGGCGCGAATTTCGGCAGCTGCCCCGTCGCCGTCATGGACCTGCGGTTGACGATGAAAGGGGGCAGCACCTCGCGGTAGCCGTGCTCCCCGGTGTGCAGGTCGAGCATGAAGTTGATGAGGGCCCGCTCGAGCCGGGCCCCGGCCGCGTAATAGAGGGGGAAGCGGGCGCCGGCGATCTTGGCGGCGCGCTCGGGATCAAGGATCCCCAGCCGGCTGCCGATCTCCCAGTGGGGGCGGGGCTCGAAGTCGAACCGCGGCGGCTCCCCGAAGGAGGCGACGACCGGGTTGTCGGCGCTGTCCCGGCCGGTGGGGACGTCGGCGTGCGGGAGGTTCGGCAACCCGAGGAGGATTTCGTTCAGGCGCTCCTCGGCGTGCGCGACCCGCTGCTCGAGTTCGCGGATGCGCGCCGAGACCTCGCGCATTTGCGCCACCAGGGGCTCGGCGGGGTCCCCGCTTTTCTTCAGGCGGGCGATCTCCGCCGTGACGCGGTTGCGCTGGTGGCGCAGGGCCTCGAGCTCGGCGAGATCGCGGCGGTGCTCCTCGTCGGCGAGGCGGAAAGGCTCGAGGGAGACCCCGCCGCCGCGGCGGGAGAGGGCCGCTTCGACTGCGGCCAGGTTCTGTCGTACGTACTTGATATCCAACATAAATCGATTATATTCTCTCCCGTTCCGCAACGGGTGCGCCCAAGATCCGAATTTTTCTTTATCGGAATCGACCCGCCGGGTCAACGCCGGCGCGGGACGAGGGGCGGCCGCGCGGAAACGAGGGCTCCCCGAGGGGGATCGTGCGCCGCCGGCTCCCCGGCGGTTGCGTGCGCGTTGCGGCGTTCAATTTCGACGAGGGGGTTTTCGCTGATGGATGAGATCCGCTCCGCCAAGGAACAGCTCCGCAAGGACGTGATCCAGGTGCTCAACCGCATGGGCGAAAAGCAGCGCGCGGCCAAGACGGCGGTGATCGAGGCCAAGCTCCTGGATCTCGCCAATTTCCAGGAAGCCCGGGTCGTTCTGCTGTACGCGGAGCGGGAGCACGAAGTCCGCACCCAGCCGCTGCTGCGCAAGACGCTCGCGCTGGGAAAGATCCTGGCCCTGCCGGCCTTCGACCCCGAACGGAAGAAGCCCTCGTTCTTCAAGGTCGACCACCCGGAGAAGGACCTCCAGCCCGGCCCCCGCGGCGCGCTGGAGCCGCGGCCCGAGCGTTGCAAACCGGTGATGCCCCAGAAGGTGGACATCGCCATCATCCCCGGTCTCGCCTTCGACGAAAAGGGCGGCCGCCTCGGCTCGGGCTGGGGGGGCTACGACCGGCTGATCCCGGAGCTGCCGATCACGACGCGCAAGGTGGCGCTCGCCTTCGAGGAGCAGATCGTCTCCCAGGTGCCGCTGGAGCACCACGACAAGCCCGTGGACATCATCATCACCGACAAGCGGGTGATCTACAAGATCTGAGCCGGGGCGCTGCGTGGTGAGGGGCCCGCCGGGGCGCTTGACCCTCTAAGGGCCCGCTGGTAGAGGGGATGGCGTGGAGCCGGAGGCCCCCAAATACGCCCGCCTGCGGGAGGAAATGGTCCGCCGCCAGATCGAGGCCCGGGGCGTGACCGATCCGGCGGTCCTCGAGGCGATGCGCCGGGTCCCGCGGCACCTCTTCGTGAGCGAAGCCCTCCGCGATCAAGCCTACGGCGATTACCCCCTGCCGATCGGCGAGCAGCAGACCATCTCCCAGCCCTACATCGTGGCCGAAATGACCCAGGCCCTGGCCCTGGACAAGGACTCCCGCGTGCTCGAGATCGGAACCGGCTCCGGCTACCAGGCGGCGATCCTGGCGCAGATCGCCTACCGGGTCTTCACGATCGAGCGGATCCGCTCCCTCTACCTCCGCGCCCGGCGCCTCTTCGACGAGCTCAAGCTCTTCAACATCGTCACCCGCTACGGCGACGGCTCCAAGGGCTGGGAGGAGGAAAGCCCCTTCGACGCCATTCTCCTCACGGCGGGCGCCCCGCGCGTGCCGGAGGTCCTCCTGAAGCAGCTCAAGCCGGGAGGCCGCCTGGTCGCCCCGGTGGGCAACGAGCACACCCAGGAACTCGTGCGCATCGTCCGTGAAAAAACCGGCTTCCGGGAGGCCCGTCTCGGGGGCTGCCGCTTCGTGAAGCTGGTGGGCGAACACGGCTGGAAGGAACCCTGAGCCGAAGGCCGGGGCCGCGCGGCCCCCCCTGCCGCTCAGGCCGCCTCGGGGCGCCGCAACTTCAGGCTCTCCTTGAGAAACGCCGTGAACTCGAGCGCCAGGGGTGCCGGGGTCCGCTGCCGGTGGCGGACGAGATGAAAATGCCGCGTCAGCGCGAGCCCCTCCACGCGCAGCGCCGCCAGGCGGCCGGCGGCGAGGTCCTCCCGGACGGCGAGCGTCGAGAGGATTGAGACGCCGATCCCTTCGCGGATGCCCTGGCGAACGGCTTCCGTGCTCCCCATCTCCGCGACCACGCGGAGATCTCCCACCCCGAACCCCGCGCGGCGAAGCGCCTCCTCGATCGCCTGCCGCGTCCCGGAGCCCTCTTCCCGCAGGATGAACGGCTCGTTGCGGAGCAGCGCGAAGGGCACCTCCCGCCGTGACGCCCAGGGGTGGTCGCCGGGAACGACCAGCCGCAGGGTGTCGGTGACCAGCACCTCGTGCACGAGCTGCCGCTCCCGCGGCGCGGCGCCCACGACCCCCAGCTCGAGGCCGCCCTCGAGCACCCGCCGCAGGATCTCCCCGGTGTCGGCGACCACGAGGGCGAGCGTGACGCCGGGGTGGCGCTTCTGGAAACGGCCGACGATCGGCGGCAGGAGGTAGCCGCCCGGGATGGTGCTGCCGCCCACGGTGAGCCGACCCAGGGTCTTGCCCTGGTAGCGGGCCATGACGGCTTCGATTTCGTCGCGCAGCGCCAGAAGCCGCAGCGCGTGGCGGTAGAGCAGCTCGCCGGCCTGGGTGGGGACGGCCTGCCGGCTGAGGCGGTCGATCAGGGCGCAGCCGAAGTGGTCCTCGAGATCCTTGATGTGGCTGCTGACGGTGGGCTGGGAGAGGCGGACCCCCTCCGCCGCCTTGGAAAAACTGCGGGTCTCGACCACCCGGCAGAAGATCTGGAGCTGCCAGAGGTCCATTCCCCTAACCGCCGGCCCGCTCCCGGCGGGCCTCGGCCAGGAGGGGGAACTTGCGTTCCAGCCGCTCGAGGACGATGGGCGGGACCATGCCTTCGATGTCGCCGCCGAATTGCGCGGCCTCCTTGATGATCGAGGAGCTCGTGTAGATCCAGCGCATCCCGGTCATCAGGAAGACGGTCTGGATGTCGCGGTTGAGCCGCCGGTTCATGAGGGCGAGCTGGAACTCGTACTCGAAGTCCGACAGGGCCCGCAGCCCCCGCAGGATCGCCTGGGCGCCGCGGCGCGCGGCGTACTCCACGAGCAGGCCGTCGAAGGTGTCGACCTCGACCCGCGCGAAATCGGTCAGGCTCGCCTGGAGCATCTCCAGGCGCTCCTCCAGGGGGAAGAGGAACTGCTTGCGCGGGTTCTTGAGGATGGTGACGACGATGCGGTCGAAGAGCCGGAGCCCGCGCTCGACGACGTCGAGATGCCCGTAGGTCACGGGGTCGAAGGACCCGGGATAGATGGCGATGCGTTCCACGCGCGGGGCCCCCTGGGTTCTAGGGATGGCGGACATGGCGGCCGGCGCGCACCGGCCCACGCCTCATAGCATGGAAGAATAAAACGAAACAAGGGTGTCGCCGTAGCGGCGGAGGTCGCTCCGGCGGAAGGGGCCCGCGGACTCGGGCACCTCCTCGTCCGCGGCGTGCTCGACCACGAGAAGGCCCGCCGGGTCCATGCAGCCGGCGGCCGCCAGGGCCTGCAGCGCCGGCGGCACGAGGCCGGCACGGTAGGGCGGGTCGAGAAAGGCGATGCGGAAGCGGAAGCCGCGGGCGAGAAAGCCCAGGCCGCGGGCGGCGTCGCGGAAGAAGGCGCGGCTGCGGCGGCCGAGATCAAGGGCTTGCAGGTTGCCCCGCAGCACGCCGAAGGCCCGGCGGTCGTTTTCCACGAAGACGGCCCCCACCGCCCCCCGGCTGAGGGCTTCGATGCCGAAGGCGCCGCTGCCGGCGAAGAGGTCGAGGACCCAGGCGCCGCGCGGAAGATCGCCCAGGATGTCGAAGACCGCCTCCCGCGTGCGGTCCGCGGTCGGCCGCGTGCTGCGGCCCGGAGGCGTGCGCAGCCGCCGGCCGCGGAGTTCCCCGGCGATGATCCTCACCATCGGAAGGCTTGGAGCGCCGCGAGCACGCGGTCGATGTCCGCGGGGGTGTGGTCGGCGTTGACCTGGAAGCGGACGGTCTCCTCGCCGCGGGGGACCACGGGATAGGCGAGGCCGGTCGCGAGGATCTCCCGGCCGTGCAGGTGCTCGACGAGGCGGCGCGTGCGCCCCGTGTCGCCCGTCAGCAGGGGCACGATGGGGTGGGTCCCGGGGAGGGTGCGTCCCCCGAGGGCGGAGACCCCGCGGCGCAGACGGCCGGCGAGCTCCTGCAGGCGGGCGAGGCGCGCCCTGCCCTCCGGGCCGTCGCAGATCCGGAGCGCCTCCCGCGCCGCGGCGCAATCGCCCACCCCCGGGGGGTTGCTGTAAATGGTCGTGTCGGCCCTCTGGCGGAGCGCTTCGATGATGGCGGCGCTCGCGGCGACGAAGCCGCCGTTTGCCCCGAAGGCCTTGCCGAAGGTGCCGACCACGATGTCGGCGGTTTCCCCGCACACCTCGGCCGCTCCCCGGCCGGTCGCCCCGAAGGCGCCGATGCCGTGCGAGTCGTCCATCACCGTGACGAGCCCTCCGGGGTAGCGCTCGCGGTGGGGGGCGAGCACCCGCACGATCGCGGCGAGCGGGGCGTGGTCCCCGCGCATGCTGAAGACCCCGTCGAAGACGACGATCACGCGCTCGATGCCCTCCGGCACCGCGGCGAGCCTTCGCCCGAGGTCGTCGGGGTCGTTGTGGGCGTAGACGGCCCGGCGCTCGGGGGGGACCCCCGCGATGCGCTGGGCGCGGATGATGCTGTTGTGGTTGAGCGCGTCCCCGATCCAGAAGGTGCGGGGGTGGGTGATCGCCAGCGCGAGCCCCAGGTTCGCCGCGTAGGCCGAGCTGAAGATTCGCGCCGCCTCCTTGCCCAGGAAGCGGGCGACCGCCGCCTCGAGGGCCACGTGGGGGGCGAAGGTGCCGTCGATGAAGCGCACCGCTCCCGGCCCGACCCCCAGCTCCCGGCTCGCCTCTTCCGCGGCGCGCAGGGTCGCGGGGTGGTGGGAAAGCGAGAGGTAGTCGTTCGCGTTCATGCGCAGGAAAAGGCGCTCCGAGCCCTGCAGGCGGTACCGCGGCCCGCGGTCGCCCTCCGGGGGCAGGTACCCCGTGATCACCCGCTCGGGCGGCTTGGCCCGCCCTTCCGCGGCGAGCGCGGCCGTCTCCGCTTCCAGCGCACGATCGAGGGCCCGAAGGGACATGGCGCCTCCTTTGCGCCCGCGGCGCGCCCCGCGGGCCTCATTCCCACTCCAGGATGACCTTGCCCGCCCGTCCCGAACGCAGGACGTCGAAGCCCCGCTCGAAGTCCGTGAAGGGGAAGCGGTGGGTGATCACCGGCGTGATGTCCAGACCGCTCTGGATCATGACGGTCATCTTGTACCAGGTTTCATACATCTCGCGGCCGTAGATGCCCTTCAGGGTAAGGCTGTTGAAGATGACCGTGCCCCAGTCGATCGGCACCTCGCCGGGCAGGAGGCCGAGGAGAGCGATCTTGCCGCCGTGGCACATCTGGGCGAGCATGTCGCGGAAGGCGGCGGGGTGGCCGGACATCTCGAGGCCGACATCGAAGCCCTCCTTCATGCCGAGGCGGCGCTGGGCGTCGGCGAGGGAGTCGCGGCCGGGATCGAGCACGAGGGTGGCCCCCATCCGTCGGGCGATCTCGCGGCGGTAGGGGTTGGGGTCGGTGACGACCACGTGGCGGGCGCCGGCGTGCCGCACGATCGCCGTCGCCATGCAGCCGATCGGCCCCGCCCCGGTGATGAGGACGTCCTCGCCCAGGACGTCGAAGGAGAGGGCGGTGTGGGTGGCGTTGCCGAGCGGGTCGAAGCAGGCGAGCACGTCGGTGTCGATGGAGGGGTCGCAGTACCAGACGTTGGTGACCGGGAGGCAGAGGTATTCGGCGAAGGCCCCCGGGTGGGTGACGCCGATGCCGCGGGTGTGCGGGCAGAGATGGCGGCGGCCAGCGAGGCAGTTGCGGCAGCGCCCGCAGACGAGGTGGCCTTCCCCGGAGACGAGGTCGCCCTCCCGGAAGTCGTGCACGTTGGCGCCGACGGCGGCCACCCGGCCCACGAACTCGTGCCCGATGACCAGCGGCACGGGGATCGTGCGCCGCGCCCAGTCGTTCCACTCGTAGATGTGGAGGTCGGTGCCGCAGATGGAGGTTTTGTGGACGCGGATCAGGACGTCGTTGATGCCGACCTCGGGCACGGGGACCTCCATGCGGCGGAGCCCCGGGGCGGCTTCCGATTTGACGAGGGCCTGCATCGTGGGCATCGGCGGCTCCTCTCCCCGGACGGCCCGGCGAGGTTGACTTCCGGCGGCCGTCGGTGTATCCTGAAGCCTACCCGGAGCCGGGACCCTTTGCAAGGACCGCCGCCATGCCGCGGGAGAATTTGTACCGCACGCTGATCGAGGAGCTCGCCGACGGGGTCTATTTCGTGGATCGCCGCCGGCGGATCACCTTCTGGAACCGCGGCGCCGAGCGCATCACGGGCTATAGCGCCGCCGAGGTGATCGGCACGCGCTGCGCCGACAACCTGCTCGTGCACGTGGATGGCCGGGGTCGGCCGCTGTGCACCGGCGACTGCCCGCTTCAGGAGAGCATCTCCCGGGGGGTTCCGCGCGAGGCCGAGGTCTTCCTCCGGCACAAGGACGGCCACCGCGTGCCCGTCTGGGTGCGCACCGCGCCCTTGCCGGGTCGCGCACCCACCGCCTGCGGGGCGGTCGAGATCTTCAGCGACCTCAGCTCCCGCGCGGCCCTCTCCCTCCAGGTCGAGGAGTTCCGCAAGCTCGCCCTGCTCGACCCCCTGACCGGGATCCCCAACCGGCGGCACCTGGAGGCCCAGCTTCACGCCCGGCTCGAGGAAATGCGGCGCAGCGGCGCAGGGTTCGGTTTTCTGATCGGCGACATCGACCACTTCAAGCGGGTCAATGACCGCTTCGGGCATGCGGCCGGGGACGGGGTGCTGCTCGTCGTCGCCCGCACCATCGCGCACGCGGTGCGCCCCTTCGACGTGGTCGGCCGCTGGGGCGGGGAGGAATTCGCCGGGATCTTCCCCCACACCGACTTGGCGGCGCTCGCCGGGATCGCCGAGCGGCTCAGGGCCCTGGTCGCCCGCTCGCGTCTGCCGGGGACGGCCGGCGAGGCCGAACTCACGATTTCCCTGGGGGGGACGACCGCCTCGACGGCGGACACGCCGACCTCGCTGTTCGACCGTGCCGACCGCTTCCTCTATGAAAGCAAGCGGGCGGGTCGGAACCGGGTGACCCTCGGCCCGCCCGCCTGAGGCGGCGACCGGCGCGGTCCTCAGGACCCGGGCCGCCCGGCCGCTTGCCCGCCGGAAGCCCTCCCCTGCGGCCCGGGCCCGAGCTTTTGGCGCAGCGTCTTGCGGTCGATGCCCAGCACCTTCGCCGCACGGGTCTTGTTCCCGCCGCAGCGCTCCAGGACCCGCCGCACGTATTCGCGCTCGACCTCGGCGAGGGGCCGGTCGGGGCCTCGCCCGTCGCCGAACACCTCGGGGCGCATCTGCGCCGGCAGATCCGCGGCGTCGATGGTCTCGCCCTCGACCATCGCCAGCAAGCGCTGCACCAGATTTTCGAGTTCCCGCACGTTGCCGGGCCAGGGGTAACGCAGCAGGGCCTCCAGGGCACGGTCGGTGTAGCCGGGGATGGAGCGCCCCATGTCGGCGGCGTACTTGGCGGTGAAATGGCGCGCGAGCAGCAGCACGTCCTCGCCGCGCGCCCGCAGCGGCGGCAGCTCGATGCCGATGACGTGGAGGCGGTAATAGAGGTCTTCCCGGAATCTCCCGGCCCGGATGAGGCTTTCCAGGTTCTTGTTCGTCCCGGCGATGATCCGCACGTCGACCTGGAGCGGCCGGGCGGACCCGACCAGCGTGATCTCCTTTTCCTGGAGCACCCGGAGCAGCTTGACCTGCATGGCGAGGCTCGTCTCGGCCACTTCATCGAGGAAGATCGTGCCGCGGTGGCCGGTCTGGAAAAAGCCGGCGCGGGTGACGGTGGCGCCGGTGAACGCCCCCCGGACATGGCCGAAGAGCTCGCTTTCCAGGAGCGCCTCGGGGATGCCGCCGCAGTTGACGGGAACGAAAGGGTGGGGGGCGCGGGGGCTGCGGTAGTGGATCGCCCGCGCGACGAGTTCCTTGCCGGTTCCGCTCTCCCCCGTGATCAGCACGGTGGCGTTGACGGCGGCGGCCTTCTCGATCGCGTAGAAGACCGGCTGCATGGCCGCCGAGGTTCCCAGGATGCCGGCCGCCGGGTGGGGCGGCGCGGGCGCAACCGTCCGCAGGCGGCGCGCATCGAGCGCCCGGGCCACGGAACGGAGCAACTCGTTGCGGGTATAGGGTTTGGCGAGGTAATCGTCGGCCCCCAGCCGTACCGCCTCCACGGCGCCGCCGATGGAGGGATAGCCCGTGACCATGAGGATCGCGGTTTCCCGGAAGCGGGAGCGGATATGCCGGACGAGCTCCAGCCCGCTTTTCCCCGGCATTTTCATGTCCGTGATCACCAGGTCGACGGGTTCTTCCGCGATCCGCCGTGCGGCCTCCTCCGCGGTGGCGGCCGTGAGCACGCGGTAGCCGGCCGGGGCCAGGTGCCGGCGGATCAGCTCCAGGGCGTCGGGCGAATCGTCGACGGCCAGGATCACGGCGGCCGGTGCGGCGGGATTCGGCGGCATGCAACCCTCGCCTCAGGCGTTGCCGGGCGACGCCGGCAGCGTGACCTGGAACTCGGCGCCGCCCGCCCGGCGGACCACGCGGATTTCTCCGCGGTGGGCGCTGACGATGCCGTGGACGACCGCAAGGCCGAGTCCCGTTCCCTGGCCGACGGGCTTGGTGGTGAAAAAGGGAAGAAAGATCTTGTCCCGGATCTCCTCCGGAATCCCGGGGCCCGTGTCCCTGACCGTGAGCCGGACCATGCCGCGCAGAAAGCGGGTCGCCAGCGTGAGGCGGCCGCCGGCGGGCATGGCCTGGATGGCGTTGAGGCAGAGATTGATCAGGATCTGGCGGATCTGGGCCTCGTCCGCGGGGATGGGGGGCAGCGCGGGATCCAGGCGCACGTCGATGGCGACGGGGGAGGTCCGTGCGCGGTGCTTCAGGAAATCGACGACCTCGCGGACGAGCCCGTTCACGTCCACCCGGCCGGGACGCGGGGACACCTGGCGGGAGAACAGCAGAAGCTTGCGCACGATTTCGCGGGCATGGAGGGCCGCGTTCCGGATCCGCCGCAGGTCGCCGGCCGCTTCCCCCTCCAGGCGGGCCGACCCCTCCAGGAGTTCGGCGAACCCCAGGATGCCGGTCAGCGGTTCGTTCAGCTCATGGGCCACCCCCGCCGCCAGGGTACCGACGGTCGCCAGCCGCTCGGCGTGGAACAGCCGTTCCTTCAGCTGCGCCTGCTCCCGCTCGGCCCGGCGGCGTTCGAGAAACAGGCCGATCTCCCGGGCCACCGATTCGATCAGCCGCCGTTCCTCGAGGAGGAAGGGCCCTTCGTCGATTTCGGGCCGGGCCTCGCGGTAGGCGACTTCCACGCGGCCGCACGCCGCACCCCCGACCGGGATGGGCGCGCCCTGGATCCAGGGGCCTTCAGGGAACGACCCGGTCCGGAAAACGCGTTCCCCCAGGACGATGCGGGCGGAGGCGATCTCCGGGTACTGGTAGGCTTCCGGCAGGAGGGCGACGGTGTGCTGCAGGAAGCCTTCCTCGTCCCCCGCGTGCTCCACCGCCAGGCCGGCGATGCGGTACATGCAGCTCAGCTCCTTGATGCGCTCCCGCAGCTCGAAGCGGGACAGGTTGTGGACGAGCGCCATGCCGAGCAGCCGCGCCAGGCGCTCGAGTCGTGCCGGGGAAAGGAGCCGTTCCGACGGGCTGCCGGAAAAGGAAAGGACGGCGATGCCGGCGGGGGCGTCGCCGGCCGTGAGCACCAGGGCGGTCGCGCTCCCCGGCCGGGCGGGCGCGGAGACGACCCGCGGAAGCGGCCCCCTGGGCGAGGCCAGCCCCGCGGCGAGCGCCCGGCGGACTCGCGGGGAGAGGGTTTCCAGTCGCTCCAGGCAGCCGCCTAAGGGGCCGTCGTTTCGGTCCCGCCAGCAGGAGACCGCCGTCTCCCGGGCCTTGGCGTGGAATCGCCTCCTCCGCTCGTCCCAGAGAATCTCAACGGCCCGGCAGCCCAGGAAATCCCGAAGGCGGACGGCGATCTCCCGCAGGGCGGCGATCGTCAGCCGGCCCTCAGCGGCGAGGGCGAAAAGGCCGTCGAAGAATTCTTCGACTTCCCGCCTTGCCGGCGGGCCAACGCCCCCGCGGGGTGCCGGGGCGGAAGCGCGCGGGGTGCGGGGCATCGTCGCCGGAAATGCGGGAGGGGCCCGACCCGCTCGGATCAGACCCGGCCGCGGAGCCGGGCCGCCTGGGCGACGCGGTCGACGGCGATCATGTAGGCCGCATCGCGGCTGAACACCCGCCGCTGTTCGGCGAGATCCGCCATGGCGTGGAAGGCGCGCGTCATGAACCCGTCCAGCCGCTGCAGGACTTCCTCTCGTTCCCAGTAGAAGTTCATGTTCGCCTGCACCTGCTCGAAGTACGAGCAGGTCACGCCGCCGGCGTTGCAGAGGAAATCGGGGATCACCGCAATCCCGCGCTCCTGAAGGACACGGTCGGCGTCGGGGGTGGTGGGGCCGTTGGCCCCCTCGGCGATCAGGAAGACGCGGTCGCTGATTTCACCCACGTTGCCGGCGTGGATCTGGTGCTCGAGGGCGCAGGGGACGAGGAGGTCGACCGGCTGGCGGATCCACGCCTCGCCCGGGAGCACCTCGTAGCCCGCCTCGCGGGCCCGGTCGCGGTCGATGGCGCCGTAGGGGTCGGTGATGGAGGCGAGAAACTCCGGGTCGACGCCGTCCGCCTTGCGGTAGGCATAGGCGGTGTTTTCGCGGCCGTCCCAGCAGCTCACGCAGAGCACCGTGCCGCCGTTCCGGGTGAACCAGCGGGCGGCGTACTGGGCGACGTTGCCGAAGCCCTGGAAGGAGGCGGTCAGGCCGTTCACGCCCCGCCCCCGGCGCTTGAGCGCCTCGCGCACGCAGTACATCACCCCGTAGCCCGTCGCCTCGCGCCGCCCGAGAGAGCCGCCCATGCCGATCGGCTTGCCGGTGATGAACCCCGGGTAGTGTCCTCCGGCGAGCGTTTCGTATTCGTCGAGCATCCAGAGCATGTGCTGGGCGTTGGTCATCACGTCAGGGGCGGGGACGTCGAGCTGCGGCCCGACGTTCTTGAACACCTGCCGCACCCAGCCGCGGCAGAGCTGTTCCTGCTCGCGCGGGGACAGGCGCCGGGGGTCGCAGACGACGCCCCCCTTGCCGCCCCCCAGGGGGATGTCGACCAGGGCGCATTTCCAGGTCATCCAGGTCGCCAGGGCGCGCACCGTGTCGGCGGTCTCCTGGGGGTGGAAGCGGATGCCGCCCTTGGCCGGCCCGCGCAGGTCGTTGTGCTGGATGCGGAACCCGCGGAACACCCGCATCGTGCCGTCGTCCATGCGCACCGGGATGGTGAAGTGAAATTCGCGCATCGGCCAGCGCAACAGCTCGCGCACGCCGGGCTCCAGGCCCAGCATCTCGGCCACGCGGTCGAACTGGGCCTGGGCCGTTTCGAAGGGGTTCAAGGTCTCGCTCATCGGCCGGGGTTCTCCTGCATGCGGGGATCGTTTCCCCCGAGTCTATCCGCTTGCGGGGAAAAAGGCAAAACCGGCGCGGAGCTTCCCCGCGCGGGGTGCGGCCGCCTTCAGCGGTATTCCTCGCAGCTCCAGACCCCGCCGGCGGGCTTCGGCAGTCGGCAGTCGCTCCGGTGGTCGCAGTTCGCGCACAGGCCGGCCGCTTCCGCCTCGCCCTCGCCCCCGGCGGCCGCCGGCGCGGGAGCGGTTCGCAGCAGCCGCAGCCGGGGTGTCTCCGGGGCGCCGCAGGCATGAAGTTCACACACGACAATCGGGACCCGCGTTTGCGCCAGAAACGCGCAGCCGTCCTGGTGCCGGCAGTTGGCGCACAGGCTCGCCCGGAGGAGGGCCTCGAAGGCTTCCTGTTCCACGGCCGCGGTCGGGGGGAAGGGGTTCGCGTGGCGGAGGGTTTCGGGGTGCATGCGCGGTCTCCTTTCGCATGGGATAGGGTTTCCAAAGCGCCGCGCGCGTCCGGGCCGGCGGTCGGGGGCCTCAGCCTCCCGCCGCCTGCCAAGTCCCGGGCGCCCGGCAGGGCGTGAACTGCGCAACCGGGGTAATCAAGAGCCGTGCCAGGACCCCTGGCGGGGGCCGTCGTCTCCCGAACCGTTGGAAATGGCACGCGATCCATCTGCGCGGAAGGAACCTTTGCGGGGGCTGCGGGTCTTCGCCGGGGCGGGGCGGGATTCCCCGGTGAGGAAAAAGTCATCACCGCGCCCCGGCGCCGGGAAAGCGGTCTTGGTCCCGGCCCTGCGGCCGTCTCCGCCGCCTCCTTCCGGGACGCGGTCTTGCCAGGGCCGGATGCGGCAATCTATAAGTCGAAACAGGGCGGGAGGTGTGCCCCCTGCCCCCGGCGTGGAAAGGACCCCCGTGGACATCGACAGCCTGCAGCACCGCTTCGATACCTTCCGTTCGCTCATGACCCGCAGGATCCGGGAGATCCTTCTCGTCTCGAGCGTCTACGACGCCTACATCATCGAGGAGGACGGCACCCTCGAAGAGCGCATCTGGCAGCAGTACGCCGACCGCGGGCTTTCCACGGTGCCCCTGATCCGCAAGGTCGCAAGCATCGAGCGCGCCCTCGAGGTCATCGCCAATGCCGCGGTCGATCTCGTGCTCGCCGTGGTGCACGAGGAGGCGGACCTCGCGCTCGACCTTGCCCCCCGCGTGAAGGCCCTGCGGCCGGAGCTGCCGGTCGTGCTGCTCGTCACCGATCCCGGCGTGCTTGCGCGGCTGGGGGAGCGGGAGGCGCTCCCGGGCGTCGACCGGCTCTTTCTCTGGCAGAACGACCCCACGCTGCTCGTGGCCATCGTCAAGTCCCTCGAGGACCGGATGAACGCCGACCACGACACCCAGGCCGGCGGCGTGCGCGTGGTCCTGCTCGTGGAGGATTCTGTCGCCCACGTGTCCACCTTCCTGCCGGTGATCTACACGGCGATCATGGACCTCACGCGGCGCCTGATCGACGAGGGCCTCAACCATTTCCACCGCCAACTGCGCATGCGCTCCCGGGCCAAGGTGCTGCTGGCCTCGAGCTACGAGGAGGCGGTGGAGGTCTACCGCCGGTTCCGGCCCTACATGCTGGGGGTGATCACCGACGTACGCTTCCGCCGGGAGGGCCGGCCGGACGCCGAGGCGGGCTTCGCGCTGGTGCGCCTGCTGCGCCGCGACATGCCCGATCTGCCGATCTGCATCCAGTCGGCCGAGCCGGAAACGAACCGCGCCCGGGCCGAGGCGCTTCAGGCCTATTTCATCGACAAGAACTCCACGCGCCTCATGGAGGACCTGCAGCGGTTCCTGCGGGAGGCCCTGGGGTTCGGGGATTTCATCTTCCGCCTGCCCGACGGCCGCGAGATCGCCCGGGCGGGGAACCCCCGCGAGCTCCTCGACCGGCTGCGCGAGGTGCCGGCCGCCTCGCTCCTCTACCACGCCGCTCGGCAGCACTTTTCCCACTGGATGATGGCCCGCACCGAAATCCGGATCGCCGAGCAGCTCTACCCCAAGCGCGTGGAGGACTTCCGGGACGCCGAGGAGCTGCGGTCCTTTCTGATCCGGGTCATCGAAACCGTCCTCTACGAGAAGCAAAGCGACATCATCACGCGCTTCCTTCCCGGCCGCAACCCGAAGGAGCTGCAGTTCATGCGCCTGGGGGAGGGCTCGCTCGGCGGCAAGGCGCGGGGCATCGGGTTTCTGCGCTACCTGCTTTCGCGCCTGGAGTTCCGCGCGCAGTTCCCGGCGATGGCGATCCAGATCCCGCCGACGCTCGTGGTCTGCGCCAACGAGTTCGTGCATTTCATGGAGGACAACCGCCTCTGGGAGCCCGCGCTCGAGGGCGGACTCGAGCCCGCGGAACTCCGGCGCCGCTTCCTCGAGGGAAGGCTCCGGCCGCAGCTCGTGGAGGACCTCCGGGCCTGGCTGCAGGCCGTGGGCGAGCCGCTCGCCGTGCGCTCTTCCTCGATCCTCGAGGACTCCCACAACCTGCCGCTGGCGGGGATCTACGCGACCTACATGCTGCCGAACAGCGAGGAGACGATCGCGGAGCGCCTCGCCTCGCTCCTCGCCGCCCTCAAGCTCGTCTGGGCTTCCACCTTCGGCGAAAATCCCCGGGCCTACTTTCGGCAGACCGGCTACCGGCTGGAGGACGAGCGCATGTCCGTCGTCGTGCAGACGCTGGGCGGGAGCCGCCGCGGGCCGTGGTTCTACCCCACCTTCTCGGGGGTGGCGCAGAGCCGGAACTTCTACCCCCTCTCGTACATGAAGCCGGAGGACGGGGTCGCGCAGGTCGCCCTCGGGCTGGGCAAGACCGTCGTCGAAGGGGGGGCGATCGTGCGGTTCTGCCCCCGCTACCCCCTCCTGCTGCCGCAGTTCGCCGACATGCGCGACTGGCTCTATTTCACCCAGAAGCATTTCTACGCCCTGGACATGGCGCCGGTCCCGGAGCCGCGGAACCCGGCCGCGATGGAGCGCCTGCGCCTGCTGCCGCTTGCGGCCGCCGAGGCCGACGGCGTCCTGCAGAAGGTGGCCTCGGTCTACCAGTCCGACAGCGGGCTGCTCGTGGACAGCTTCTTTTACGAGGGGCCGCGGATCGTGACCTTCCAGAAGGTGCTGCGCGACGCCCGGATGCGCTTTGGCGAGCTTCTTGCCGCGCTGCTGACCGCCTGCGAGCGCTCCATGCGCATCCCGGTCGAGATCGAGTTTGCCTGCGAATTGCCCGAGGAGGGGCGCCCCGTCTTCTACCCGCTTCAGCTGCGGCCGATGGCCTCGCGCCACCGCTGGGAACGGGTGGCGATCCCCGAGGAACTCAAGGAGCGCGCCTTCTGCTACTCGCACCTCGCCCATGGAAACGGCTGGGTGCAGGGGGTCTGCGACCTCCTGTGCGTCAAGCCCGAGGCCTTCGATGTCTCCCGGACCCGGGAGATCGCCGGCGAGATCGGCGAGGTGAACCGCCGTCTGGTGGAGGAGCGGCGCCCTTACGCTCTCGTCGGGTTCGGCCGCTGGGGGTCGACCGACCCGTCGATGGGGATCGGGGTCAGCTGGGCGCAGATTTCGGGGGTGCGGGTGCTGGTCGAGGTGGGGCTCAAGGGCTTCAACGTCGAGCCCGCCCAGGGGACCCATTTTTTCCAGAACGTCACCTCCCTCCACATCGGCTGCCTCACCGTCCCCTACGGGTCGCAGGCCTTCATCCGCTGGGAGCGGCTGCGAAGCGCCGCCGCGACCGTGGCGGAAACGGAGACGCTTCTCCATCTCCGTTGGGAGCGGCCCCTTCGCATCGGCATCGACGGCTTGCGGGGGGAGGGGGTCATGCTGCTCCCGGGGGAGGAAGGGGAGGGAGGCCCGTGATGCCCCTTGAGCCGCCGTCGCCCGCCGCGGGGCCCGGGGACGCCGGGGGAGGAGAGGAGCCCCTGCGGCGGCTGACCGTGACCCTGCTCGTCGACAACCGCGTCGAGGCCCGCGACCTGCGCGCGGAACACGGGCTGGCGCTCCTGCTTCACGCCGAGGGCGCCCGCGGCGAGCGGACGGTCCTCTTCGACACCGGCCAAAGCGGCGCGGTCCTGCGGCACAACCTCAACGCCCTGCGGATCGACCCCGGGGGGATCGCGGACGTCGTCCTGAGCCACGGCCATTACGACCATGCCGGGGGGCTGAAAGCGCTCCTCTCCGGGGCGCCGCGGCCGCGGCGGGTCGTCTGCCATCCCCGGTTCTGGGGGCCGCGCTACCGCGCGCGGCCGCGGCTCAGCGAGATCGGGGCGGGCCTGGAGGCCGCCGAGGTGCGGGGGGCGGGCGTGGAGCTGATCGAAGCGGCGGGGCCGTTCGTCCTGACTCCGGGGCTGTGGACGACCGGCGGGATCGCGCCGCGGGAGCCCTGGGAAAGGCCCGCAGGGTTCCTGCGCGCGGGGGCGGGCGGCCGGGTCGGCGACGAGATCGACGACGACATCGGCCTGGTCGCCGATCTGGGGGATGCGGGGCTGGTGCTCGTCACGGGATGCTGCCATGGCGGGATCGCGGGCATGCTGGGGCTGGTGCGGCGGCGTTTCGGAAACCGCAGGATCGCCGGCATCGTGGGCGGGCTGCACCTGCGCGGGGCTTCCGACGAGCGCCTGGAGCGCACCATCGCGGCACTCTCCCGCGAGGCGCCCGCCGCGCTCTTTCCGCTCCACTGCTCGGGGGCGGCCGAGGTCTGCCGGCTGCGCGCCGCACTGGGGGAAGCCGTCCGTTTCGCCGCCGCCGGCGACCGGCTGTGCTTCCCCGGATGAGGCCCCCTCCGGCCGCGGCTTGCTTCGCGCGCCGAGCGGCGCTACGTTGTCCTCGGAACGCAAGGGCGGATCCCCGCACGACCCGGGGGATCCGCGGGGGAGGTGGGCCATGACGAAACGAGGGGCGGCCACCGCGCGGGCACTCGTGGTCCTGGGGGTTGCGGTCGTCTTGGCGGTTTCCGGCTGTGCGTTCGGCAACCGGGGCTCGCTGAGGGCCTCGCGGGAAGTCGGCCGCGCGTTTGAGACCCTCCACGTCTACCCCGGGTACCGCTACTGGTACTACTACCAGGAGAACAACCCGTACGCCGTGATCGGCCTCCAACCGCCTTGGCGGGTCGAGGACATCCACTGGACGGAGGTCGACCCGCAGTCCAAGACCTTCGAGAAGGTGGTCGGGCTGGTCGAGCGCTTTCCGGCGCCCGGCGGCTTTCCCTTCGGGGCCTACATCCTGGACCTTCAAGGAGAGACGATCGGCGTCTGGTACTCCAGCCTCTCCGCGGGGATCCGCGCCGACCCGGAGCGCCGGATCGTCTTCATCCAGACGGCCATGCCCTGGCTGGATGAGGATCCGTGGGCCGGAAGCGGGATCGGGATCGGGATCGGCTCGGGGGGGGCCGGCGTGGGCGTGAGGATCGGTTACTGAGCCCGGCGCGCCAAGGAATTCCCGGATGACCGAAGAGGGGACGTTCTCCAAACTCGCCGCCGACGAAACACCGCTTTACGGGCCGCCGAAATTCCTGCTCTGCGGCTTCGCCCGCGCCGCCGCGCGCCGCTTCACGGCCGTCGCCTCCGGGGCCGGCCTCGCTGCGGTGCCGAAGGTCTGGGTCGAAACCGGGCAGGCCGCGAGCACGCTCGCCGCGCTTCTTCAACTCCCCGACGGCACCGGGGCGGGCCGCCCCTCCCATCTGCCGCGCGCCGTGATCGTCTCCGGGATCCCGCAGGCGGGCCTGGCCCGTCTCCTGACCCTCTGGCGCAGGGCCGGGGGCGAGGGCGTCCTCTGGGCCGTTCTCACCCCCGTATCGGAAACCTGGACCGTGGAGCGGCTGCTCGCCGAACTGGAGCGCGAACACCGGGCGCTTCGCCCCCGCCGCCGCTGAGCGCGCCGTGCCCGGCGCCGACCCCCCCGGCCGTTCAAGGAACGTCCGCCTCCCGGTTCCCCGGCGCGATGGGGCATTTCAGCACGGGAGGCCTCACCGTGTAGCGGCGCGGCGGCGGCGCGGTGAGGGATGAGGTTTCGGCGAAGGCGAGCCGCTTGACGGCCTCGAGGTACTCCCCGTAGCGGGCGAGGTAGAACGAGAGCGGCTTGGGGAAATTCTCCCCGAGGATTCCGTCCAGGAAAAGCTGGCTGATCTCGCGGCAGCGCTGCAGGGTGAACTGGGAGCTCGCGAAGATCAACCGTTCGTCCTCGGTCAGGGTCTGCAGGAAACGCTCGAGCGCATCGCGGCCGCGCGGCTGGACCATCCAGAAATACAAGAGGTCGAGGGCGTGGATCATGATGATCCGCTCGAGGTCGCGCGCCTCCCCCGCGGAGCGGCGCTCCGCCGCGGGGGTCTCCTGCAACACGGTGAAGACCTCGACCTCGGGGTGGATCAGCTCGAGCTGCGCATAGGTTTCAAAGAGCTGGCCGAACTTGACGCGCAGGTCGCGCAGGCGGAGCAGGATGTTCCTGCGCCGGTCGGCGATGCCCTCGATGAAGCCGGCCACGGTATCCGAGGAGGCCTTGGAGATGATGGCCGCCCATTTCTGCAGCTCCGCGGCCGGGGAGGCGACACCGGCGGAGGCGAGCACGGCGCCGGCGGCGGCGTTGACGGCGAAGGCGAGCGGAATCGAGAGCACGCTCCGGAAGAAATTGCCGACCACCGCCTCGCGGGGAAGCCCCCGCAGGACGTTGTGGCTCGAGAGGTAGGCCCCGTTCACCAGGGCCATGACCGCGTAGAGCACGGCCGGTTGGTTGCCGGTGTTGATCCCGAGGCCGCGGTCGAGAAGGACCGTCTTGACGAGGAAATCCAGCAGCGGGACCGAAAACCCCGTGAAGAACAGCGAGTCGGTCAGGCGGCTCCAGCTCACGTAGTCGCTCCAGTTGAGGAGCGGCGAGCGCCGGAGCCCCCCGCCGCCGAGCACGGATTGCAGGATGTTCCTCAGCCCCGTGATCGCAAACCAGATCACCGCCCCGCCGTAGGCCAGGAGCCACCACGGCTGGGTGAAAAAGAAGGTGGCGAAGGCCGGCAGGAAGCCGCAGAGCACCTTGAGCGCGTTCTTGAGCCGGCTGTTCAGGCAGGACAGCGGGGGAAGCGCGGGGCGAGGTGCCGCCTCCCGGGCCTCCAGCCGCAGGCCGTTGTCGATCGAGCGGCGGAAGCCGCCGAGGGTCACGAGGTTTCCCGGTTCGGCAAGCCGGGTCTGCGTGGTCTCCACCTGCCAGCGCACGACCCGGTTCCGGCCGAACGGGTTCCAGGACGGCTCCCCGGAGAAGCCGTTGAACTCCCGGGAGGCGGAGAGTGCGGCTTCGCGGGGGAGGTGGATCACCGTCTTGTAGACCGTCATCTGCACCGGCAGCAGCATGCGGGATTGCGCCGGGTCCTGCCGCCGGACCTCTCGGCGCGCCCGCGCCGGGAGGGTTTCCAGCACGGCGATGCCCATGCCCGGCAGGCGGGGCGAGCGGCCGGTCGAGTCGCTGCCGATGCGGGCCTTCAGGGCGCGGCCGGCGTAATACGACGTGAAGCTTTCGATGTCGTAGAGGATCACGCGGAGCTTCTCGGCCTGGGCGGCGCTGCGGGGGTCGTCCGCGGCGGAAAGCCCGGCGATGATCTCCCGGATCACCTGCTTGAGGTGGATGACGCTGCCCTCGTTCACCGCGAGCATCAGGCGGCCGATGTCCCCGATGTGCTCGGTCTTCCCCGCCGTGTAGTCCTTGAGGTTGAAGAGCTCGAGCCGCGTGATCATCCCCTGGCAGTCGTAGAGGAGTTCGAGGACGTCGGCCGCGGTGAGATGGGTCAGGTTGAGCGTGATGCGATAGCCGGAATGCAGGGCGGCGAGCCGCGCGAGGATCTCCCGGGGCCCGAGCCGCAGCAGCTCGGGGGTGTCCGGGTCCGTGGAAGGCTGCTCGGGGTAGCGGATTTCCGGGTTGCGCTCGGGTTCGAGGAAGCCGTCGACGAAGGCCTCCAGGTCCAACCGGTTCACCTCCGCCACCCAGCGCTCGATCTCGGCGCGGCGCTCGGCGGAGGCGGCGGGGAACTCCCGGCGCAGCTCCGCGACCCGGCGCTCGAGGGCGAGCACGAGCCGGTCCTCGATGAATTTGGACAGGTGCAGCTTCGATTTCTGACCGATGCCGACGAAGGCGAGGAACTCCGATTCCGCAATCGGGGCCAGCTCCACGCCCAGACGCTGCTCGATCGCCCGGCGGTGGACGGCGTTGAATTTTCCGAGCAGCTCCATCACCGAACGCTGCTGCCAGCGGGCGGCCCTGCGCCCGGCCTCCATCAGGTGCGAGACGGCGGGCTCCTCGAGGAAACAGAGAAAGGCCTGGCTGTCGGCGAAGCCCCGGGGGACCCAGATCAGCTGCACGTAGCGGCCGCGGAAGCGGGCGTAGTATTCGATCCCGATGCGGACGTCGATCTCCAGGATGCGCGCCGCCTCGAAGAGCTCGGCGGCGAAGCGCGGCTCGAGGTAGTAGTAGTGGATCACGCGCAGCCGCCGGATGCCCTTGATCCAGGCGTCCATGATGAGGTGCGAGGAGGACTTCCGCCCCTTGGTGTTCACGTCGTGGACGTGGTCGTCGAAGGCGATCTGGTTCCAGGCCTCGGGCATCTCGAGCAGGTGGTAGCGCCGCAGCATGCGGCGGATGAAGCGGGGCTTGCCGGAGGCCGCCAAGCGGAAATCGTGGGCGAGCTCGAGCTGGCGCCGCTCGTCCCCCCGGGCGCGCACCAGGTGTTTCATGATCTCGAGAAGCACGCGGGCCGTGTTCTTGGGGAGAGGGCCCTCGGCGGCGTCGATCACTTCCATGCGCAGCATGCGCAGCGCGCGCAGCCGGTCCTCCACGCCCCCGACCTCGAGGGAACTCAGCAGGTAGGCCACGGCGTAGGCCGTGCGCAACCCCTTGCTCTCGGCCAGCTCCTTGATGCCGTTGGGATGGAAGTAGGGGAAATAGCGCTTGCGCGAGGCGCGGGTCGTGTCCAGGGACTCGTTGACGATCCGGATGAGATCGCGGTCCTTGCGGTCGAAATAGAGCGGCGGGATCTTGGCGGCGTGCTCCATGAGCGCGGGGTGCGCGGCGGCGGAGGCCGCGCCCGGAATCCTCCGCATCGGCCGGCATGCGGCCGGGCCATGCAGGCGTTTCAGACCATTCTACCACGGCCCCCCGGGCTTTCCAACCGCCGCGGCGCTCGGGCGGGTTGAGTTTCCACATGGACTCTTCTATCATCCGCCTTCGAGGAGGCTTCATGAAGCTCAGCCGCGCCGAATTCGAGCGCATCGTCCAGCGGGCGATCCGCCGCATCCCGGAGGAAATCCGGCGGCACCTCGACAACGTCGTCATCACCGTCCAGGACCGTCCCGACCCCGCGCTCTTGGAGGAGCTGGGCTTCTCGCCCGAGGATCCGCCGCTCGGCGTCTACACGGGGGTTCCCTTGAACGAGCGCTCGGCGACCGAACCGCCGCTCTACCCGGACACGATCTACATCTTCAAAAGGCCGCTCGAGGAGATGTGCGCCAGCCGCGAGGAACTCGAGGAGGAAATCGAGATCACGGTGGTGCACGAGGTGGCCCATTTCCTGGGCATCGATGAGGAGCGCCTGATCGAGCTCGGCTACGAATGAGACCGCAAGGAAAGGAAGGAGACGATGGACGCGGGCCCGATGGAATCGGCGGCGTCCCCGGGCGGCGCGGCCGCCGCGGGGGGGTGGCGACCCCTGGTGCGCACGGTGTTGCTTTTGGCGCTCGTCGGCCTCTGCGGGGCAGGGCTTTTCGCCGCGCCCTTCACCGCCGCCCGCACCCCCGGCTTCTGGCTCACCCTGGTCGGGATGATCGGCGCCGGCTGCCTGGGCGTCTGCCTGGCGGGAGGGCGCGGGGCATCCTTTCGTGAGCTCTTCCTCGACCAGGCCCTGCAGTGGGCGGGGGCGGCGGCGGCGGTGTGGGCGATTCTCTGGCTGGCGGAGCGGCGGGGGCTTGCGCCCGAGGCTCAAGGCCCCATGCTCGTGTTGCTGATCGCCTATTCCGTCTATCTTTCCGGGATCCGCCATGCCGGCTCGCTCATCGCCGTGGCGCTGCTCATGGCGGCGACGGCTGCGGGGGCCGTGCTGCTGGAGCGCGTCGTCCTGCTCGCCGCGGGGCTTGCGGCCGTGCTGGCCCTGGCCGCCTTTTTCGCCCGCCCGTTCCTTGCCGGCCTGCGCCGTGCGGGCCGGCCGGAGCCGCCCCCCGGCGCGACGGGCGGCACGGCGTGAGCCCCGAAGCGGGACGGTTTTCCGGCCCGCGGGCCGAGGGGGCATTCGGAGGTGGGTCATGTGCACGTGCGGGATCGGACGCAGGGACTTTCTCAAAGGGCTCCTTTGGGGAGGAGCCGCCCTGGGGAGCGGGGTGCTCGAGTGGGTCCCCGCCGCGGCGGGGCCGGACCCTCTCCGCTTCAGCACCTGGCACCCCCCGCTCAGCCGCGAGACGGTCACCGTCTGGACCCCCATGCTCGAGGAGATTCGCCGGCGCAGCGGGGGAGCCCTCGACTACCGGCTCTACGCCGGTGGGGCCCTCGGCAAGGCCCCGGCCCACTTCGACATCGTCCGCGACGGCCTCTCCGACATGGGCTATTTCACGGCCACCTTCACCCCCGGACGCTTTCCGCTCACCGATGTGCTCTCGCTTGCGGCCTGGGTGGACGGCAAGGACCTTGCCGTGGACATCGGCCGGGCGGTCTACGAGCGCGTGCTGCGCGAGGAATTCCGCGAGGTGCACGTGATCGAGCTGAACGGCTGCATCCAGTCCTTTCTCTGGACCCGCCGGCCCGTCGGCCGCATGGAGGATCTGCGGGGGATGAAGATCCGCACCCCCGGCGGCCACCAGAGCCACTACATCCGCGCCCTCGGGGGCGAGCCGGTCTTCATGCCCCCCGGCGACGTCTACCTCGCCCTCGAGAGCGGGACGATCGACGGCATCGTGACCTGCCCGCCCGTCATCCTCGCCTTCAAGCTCCATGAGGTCCTCCGCCACGGCCTCGTCACGACCTTCGGCTGCGTCTCCGAGGGGGTGGTGGTGAACCGCCGCTTCTGGAGCCGCCTGGACGAAAGCCGGCGCAGGGTCATCGAAGAGGTCGCCGCCAACCCGTTCCGCACCACGGGGGGGCTGACGCGCAGCGAATACCCCCGGATGCTGGCCGAGATCGAGCGCGCCGGCGTGCGTACCGTCGAGCTTCCCCGGGCGGAGGCCGAGCGCTGGTTCGAGCGCTTCCAGGAAGTGACCCGCCGCTGGGCGGAGGAACTCGAAGGCAAGGGGCTCCCGGCCAGGCGGGCGGTCACGGTGATGGACGAGGAGTGCGGCCGGCGGGGCGTCCGGGTCGTGGCCTGCCCCCCGGAACTGCGCGCCCGGTGATGGCGGATCCGCCGGGGGATCCCGCCGTCCGAGGAGAAGGGGTCGTGGAACCCGCGCAAGCCCCCCTCGAGCGCATCGTCCGCCGCCTGAGCGCCGCGGCCGGGGGGGCGGGGATGCTCTGCCTGCTGCCCCTCATGCTGCTCACCGGGGCCGATGTCGCCGGCCGTACGCTTTTCGGCAGGCCGCTTCCCGGGGTCTTCGAGATTTCGGAGTTTCTGCTCGCCGCCTGCGTGTTCCTGGGGGCCGCCCACACCCAGCAGGTGAAGGGGCATGTCGCCGTCGGCTTTTTGCTCCGCCGTCTCCCGCCGCGGGTGCGGGAAGGGGTGCATCTCCTCAACACGGCGGCGATGCTGGCCGTGACCGCGGTTCTCGTGCTGGAGGGGGTGCGGCAGGGGTTCGCCGAGGAGGCGGTCTCCGACCAGCTGCGCATCCCCGTGGGGCCGTTTCGCCTGCTCGTGGCCGCAGGCGGCCTGCTGCTGGCGGGCGTTCTTGGGCTCGAGGCCCTGGCGGCGGTGCGGCGCTTGCGCCGGAGGCGATGATGGAGCCCACCGCGCTCGGCGCCGCCGGCCTGCTCGCCTTGCCGGTGCTCCTTGCGTGCGGCATGCCGATCGCCTTTCTGCTCATGGGTCTCGGCCTCGCGGGGCTGTGGGCCCTCGCCGGCCCGGAGGCCGCGCTGCCGGTGCCGGCCCGCGTTCTCTACGAAACGGCCGCACATTACCCCTTCAGCCTCATCCCGCTCTTCGTGTTCATGGGGCATCTTGCCGGCGCGGGCGGGGTGACCCGCGATCTCTACACCAGCTTCGACATCTGGCTGCGGCGGCTGCCCGGGGGGCTCGCCCTCGCCACCCTCGGGGCCTGCGCCGGGTTTGCCGCCATCTGCGGCTCCTCGGTGGCCGCGGCCGCGGCGATGGGGTCGGTCGCCCTGCCGGAGATGAGGCGCTTCGGCTACTCGCCGCGGCTGGCCACGGGGGTGGTGGCCGCGGGCGGCACCCTGAGCTTCCTCATCCCTCCCAGCCTGGGGTTCGTGGTCTACGGGATGCTGACCGAGCAATCGATCGGCAAGCTCCTGGTCGCGGGCATTCTCCCCGGTGGGCTCCTCTGCGCGGCCTACGGCGCCGTGGTGGTCTTCTGGAGCCTTCTCTTCCCGGCGCATGCCCCCGCCCAACCGCACCCCTCCAGCGCCGGCGAGAAGCTGCGCGCCCTGAAGGGCGTCTGGCAGAGCGCCCTTCTCTTCGCGCTCGTCATGGGCGGGATCTACTCCGGCCGCATCAACCCCACCGAGGCCGGAGGCGTCGGCGCGCTCGCCATGCTCACCCTGCTCGCCTGCCGGCGGCGCCTCACGCGCGAGGCGGTGGCGGCGGCGCTCGCGGAGGCGAGCCGGGTGACGGTGATGGTGCTTTTCCTTGTGGCCGGGGCGACGGTCTTCAGCACCTTTCTCGCCCTGTCCACGATCCCCTCCCGGCTTGCGGCCGCGATCGCGGACCTGGGGCTTTCTGCCGGCGGGGTGCTGGTGGTGCTCACGGCGCTGTACCTTCTCCTGGGCTGCTTTTTGGATGCGGTCTCGATGCTGGTCCTCACCCTGCCGGTCGTCTTCCCGCTGATTGCAGGCCTGGGCGTCTCCCCGATCTGGTTCGGCGTCTTTTGCGTGCTCATGATGGAGGCCGGGCTGATCACCCCCCCCGTGGGCCTCAACGTCTACACGATCGCGGGCCTGGCGGCACCCGTCCCGGTCGGGGAGATCTTCAAGGGGACGGTTCCGTTTCTGGCGGCCGTTCTGCTGACGGCGGCCCTGCTCGCCGCCTTTCCGGGGCTCGCCCTCGTGCTGCCGGATCTCATGGGGCACTGAGGGGCGGCCCGCGCCGGCTTGCGGGACGGCCGAAGCGGATCTATGTTATCCAAGTTTGCAATGCCGACGGACAGGAGGTTCGACATGGCGTTTCTCCGCACCCTCATCGCCACGGCCGCGGCGGCCGTGGTCCTCTTTTCTCCCGGGTTCCCCATCGCCCCGGAGGCTGCGGCCCGGGAAAGCGTCGCCACCGTGCTTCCCAACTTCGCCGAGCTCGCCAAGCAGGTGAAGCCCGGGGTCGTGAACATCCGCACCGTGAAGACCCTGAAGGAGGGGGGCCCGGTTTTCCGCCATTTCTTCGGCAACCCCTTCGGCGAGCGCGATCCGTTCCGCGACTTCTTCGGCGAGGGCGGGCCGGGGCGTGAATTCCGCCAGCAGAGCCTGGGCTCGGGCTTCATCCTGGACACCGAGGGCTACATCGTCACCAACAACCACGTGATCGAGGGGGCCGACCAGATCAAGGTGCGCCTTTCCGACGAGCGCGAGTTCGACGCGCGGATCGTCGGGCGCGACTCCAAGACGGACCTCGCCCTGATCAAGATCGACGGCGCCAAAGACCTCCGGCCGCTGCGCCTCGGGGATTCCGACAAGCTCGAGGTGGGCAGCTGGGTGCTCGCCGTGGGCAGCCCCTTCGGGCTCGAGCAGACCGTGACCGCCGGCATCGTGAGCGCCAAGGGGCGCTTCATCGGGGCCGGCCCCTACGACGATTTCATCCAGACCGACGCCTCCATCAACCCCGGCAACAGCGGCGGCCCGCTGCTCAACCTTCAGGGCGAGGTGGTCGGCATCAACACGGCGATCATCGCCCAGGGCCAAGGGATCGGGTTTGCGATCCCGGTGAACCTCGCGCAGAGCATCATCGCCCAGCTCAAGGAACGCGGCAGCGTGGTGCGTGGCTGGATGGGGGTGGGCATCCAGGACATGACCCCGGAGCTCGCCCAGTACTACGGGCTCAAGGACACGCGAGGAGGGGTCTTGGTGACCCAGGTGTTTCCGGGCGACCCGGCCGACAAGGCGGGCATGAAGGCCAAGGACGTGATCCTCTCCGTCGACGGCAAGCCCGTGCACAACAGCCGGGAGCTCTCCTCGACGGTCGCCGGCATGGAGGTCGGCCGTGAGGTGCCCGTGAAGGTCCTGCGGGACGGCAAGGAGCTCACCCTGCGCGTTAAGCTCGCCGAGCGCAAGGACGCCGAGCAGCCCGTGCGCAGCCAGGCGCCCCAGGAATCCGACGACCTGGGGGTCCGCGCCGCCGACCTCAACCCCGAGACCGCGCGCCGGTTCGGCATCGAGGCCGAAGAGCGCGGCGTGCTCATCGTCCAGGTCCGCGCCGGCGGCAAGGCCGACCAGGCCGGGATGCGCCAGGGCGACATCGTGAAGGAGGTCAACCGCGTGCCGGTGACGACGGTGCAGGAGCTGCGCGCGGAGTACCAGAAGGTGAAGTCCGGCGAGACGGTGCTCTTTCTCGTCAAGCGGCCGGGGGCCGGCTTCCAGGTGCTGAAAGTGGCCCGGTGAATCCGGCGCAGGGTGCGCCGCCGCCGGGCGGCGCACCCTGCGGCTTCCTTTCCCCCCCCTCCCGCCGCAACGAGGAAAGAACCGTCCGCAGGGCGTCGAGATCGGAGCCGCGGTGGATGCGGCGGCGGACCTCCGCAGGCTCCGGAAAAAGATCCGCAAAGTAGGTCCAGAAGCCTTTCATGAGGTTGAGCAAGCGCCGCGGCTCCCCGTCGAGGCGCTCGGCAGAGCGGGCGCAGAGCTCGTCGTGAAAGGACCAAAAGGCCTCGCGGCGGGCCTGCGGCGAGGGGAGGTCCCGGCCCTTGATCCGCGCGGGCAGGAAGGGATCGCGCAGCGCCCCGCGGCCGATCATCCACGCGGCCGTCTGCGGCAGGCGCCGTCGCAGGGCCTCGAAGGCCGCCGCGTCCGTGATCTCGCCGTTGTAGACCACGGGGTGGCGGCAGCATGCCAGGAACCGCTCGAAGGCCGCAAGGTCGGGAGGGCCGGCGTACATCTGGCGCGCCGTGCGGGGATGGACGATCACCGCGCGCAGGGGATAGCGATTGAGGATCGGGGCGAGGGCGAAGATCTCCTCCGGCGAGCGGCGGCCCAGGCGCATCTTGATCGAGAGCGCCCCCGCCAGTTCCGGCATGACCCGCTCGAGAAAGCGCTCCACGAGCTCGGGCTGCGACAGCAGGCCTGCCCCGCGGCCCTTGCGCATGACCGGGCGAAAGGGGCAGCCGAGATTCCAGTTGACCTCCCGGTAGCCCAGCTCCGCAAGCCGCCGGTAGAGAAAGAGGACCTGCTCGGGTGCGGCGCCGAGGATCTGCGGTTCGACCGGAAGCGAGCGGTTCTCCTCGGGCAACAGGTCGCGGAGCAGGCGCTCCTCGAAGCGCTCGGGGGGGCAGGCGGTGACGAAGGGCGCGACGGCGCGGTCGAACCCCCCGAAATGCCCGGCGAAGAGGTTGCGGAAGAGGCTGTCCGTGAAGCCCTTGAGCGGGGCGAGGATCAGCTCGGGCGGCCGTGCGGCGGGAACCATGGCCGGGCGATGATAGCCGAAGGCCCCCGCCGGGTAAAGGCGGACGGTTGCGGACCGGCGGGAAATCCGCTAAGCAGGGCTTCGCATGACCCCTTCCGCATGCCCTCCCGCCCCGGCCGATGACCGCCGCGAACGGCGAACGGCCCTCGGGGTGGCCGCCGCGGGTTCCTTTCTCACGCCGTTTATGCTTTCCGCGGTCAACGTCGCCCTCCCCGCGATCGGCCGCAGCCTCACCGCGGACGCCGTCCAGCTCGGATGGGTGGCGACCGCCATTCTGATCGCCGCCGCCGCCGCGCTCGTCCCCGCGGGCCGCCTGGCCGATCTTCACGGCCGCAAGAAGTGCTTTCAACTGGGCATGGTCTTGGTCGCGGCCGCCACCCTGGCCGCCGGGCTCGCCCCCTCGATCGAGGTGTTGCTTGCCTGCCGGGTGTTCCAGGGTGTGGGCATCGCCTTCGTGTTCTCGACGGGGGTCGCGCTGGTGACCGCGGTCTACCCGCGGGAAGAGCGCGGCCGCGTGCTGGGGATCACCGTGGCCGCGGTCTACGCCGGGCTGAGCCTGGGCCCCCTGGTCGGGGGGGCGCTGACCGAGGGGTGGTCGTGGCGCGCGATTTTTCTCCTGCCGCCGCCTTTCTGCCTGCTGCTTGCCTGGCTGACCGGCCGCAACCTGAGAGGGGAATGGGCGCCGGCCTGCGGCGGGCGGCTCGATCGGATCGGGGCCGCGATCTACGCCGCGGCCGTCATCGCCCTCCTCGCGGGGCTTGCCGACCTTCACCATCCCGCGGGCGGTGCTCTTTTCGCGGCCGGCCTGGCCGGCCTGGTCCTCTTCGGGCGCTGGGAGATCCGCCACCCGGAGCCGCTTTTCGAAGTGCGCCTGCTCCTTGAGAACCGGGTCTTCGCCTTCTCCTGCCTCGCCGCCCTGATCCACTACGCGGCGACCTTCGGGGTGACCTTCCTCATGAGCCTCTGCCTGCAGGTGATCCAGGGGCTTTCCCCCCGGGAGGCGGGGCTGGTGCTGAGCGTGCAGCCGCTCTTCATGGCCTGTGTTTCGCCGTTCGCCGGCAGGCTCTCCGACCGCCTGGAACCCCGCTTTCCCGCATCTGCGGGAATGGCCGTGACGGCGCTCGCCCTGTTCGGCCTGATGCACGCCGCCGCCGCGGCGAGCCTCGTCCCGGTCCTGGTGGCGCTTGCGCTGCTCGGCTTCGGCTTCGCCCTGTTTTCCTCCCCCAACATGAATGCCATCCTGAGCGCCGTGGATGCCCGGTTTTACGGGGTCGCCGCGGGTTCGGTGGCCACGATGCGGCTGATCGGCCAGGGGGTTTCGCTGGGCGTCGTGACGCTAATGTTCGCGATCCGGGTCGGCCGGGAGACGCTCGGGGGGATCGAGCGGGCGGTTTTTCTAAGCGGCCTGCGCGGGGCGCTGGCCGTGTTTCTGGTGCTCTGCCTGGTGGGGGCCGGGGTTTCGCTCGCGCGGGGAAGGCTGCGGGCCCCCGGACGCCGGCAGGCCTCCTGAGCCGTCCCGGGGTCGTCTTCAGGCGGGGGGTGTGCCGCGAAGGCCGATCTCCTCGGCGACGGTGCGCATGCCGCGGATCGTCTCGGTGATGAGCCAGGTGAGATCGACGCCGAGCATGGCGGCGCCGTTTTCGATGACCTGGCGGTTCACGCCCGCGGCGAAGCGCTTGTCTTTCCATTTTTTCCGGACCGAGGAGGCTTCGAGATCGAGCACGCTGCGCGAGGGGCGCACCAGGGCCGCGGTGGTCACCAGCCCGGTCAGCTCGTCGACCGCGTAGAGGGTCTTTTCGAGCTCGCTTTCGGGCTTGACCTCGGAGCAGATGCCCCAGCCGTGGCTGACCGCGGCGCGGATGACCGTCTCGGGCCAGCCGCGCCCGCGCAGGATCTCTTCGGTCTTGCGGCAATGCGCTTCGGGAAACCGTTCGTAGTCGAGGTCGTGGATCAGGCCGACCAGGCCCCAGAGCTCCTCGTCCGCGCCCCGCAGGCGCGCGAAATGGCGCATGACCGCCTCCACGGCCCGGGCGTGCTTGATGAGGCCTTCGCTTTGGTTGTATTCGCGCAGGAGCGCCAGGGCGTCTTCCCGGGAGGGCAGGGGGGCTTCCATGAGGGGTCTCCTGTCGTGCAAGGGTCGGGGGCGAAATCGAACCCCTGCCTGGTAGCCCCCGGCGGGCGGCTTGTCAAGCGACCCGCGCAGGCCGGGAATCCAGAAACGCAAGGGGCCTTCGCGATAGCGCGGGCCCGGAAACCACCACGGCAAACGGAGGGTGCATGAGCGAGGACGGCACGCTGCAGATGGACGAACTGGTCGGGTTCGGTATGGAGGCGATCCGACGCGCGGGCGAGATCGCGCTCGACTTTTACGGCAAGGGGCGGCCCCAGGTGAAGTTCGACGACGCGGTGGTGACCGCGGCCGAAATCGCCCTCACCGAGTTTTTCCAGGGCGAGCTCCACCGGCGGTTCCCGGATCACCGGCTCTTCCGCTTCGACCAGCCGACCGAGGGCTACTCGCACGAAGGGGGGCGCTGTCTCTGGAGCTTCGACGCCCTCGAGGGGGTCGCCAACTTTCAGGCCGGAATCCCCCTCTGGGGGCTGTCGCTGGCGATGCTGGAGAATTACTGGCCGGTCTTCGGCGTCTTCTTCATGCCCGCCACCGGGGATCTCTTCCATGCCCGTGCCGGCGGCTCCGCCTGGTGGGGCGGGCGGGAGATCCGCATCCCCGCCGGCGGCGGGGTGAATGACGAAAGCGTCCTGCTCACCTATTCCCGCTTCCACCAGCACTTTCGCGCGAACTTCCCGGGAAAGATCCGTTCCTTCGGCTGCACCTCGGCGCACATCTGCTACGTCGCCATGGGGCGCGCCGACGCGGCGCTCGTCGCCAACGAGACCTTCCAGGGACTCGCCGCCGCGCGGGTCATCCTCGAGGCCGCCGGCGGCCGTTTCCGGCGCCTCGACGGGGGCGATTTCTACCTCAACGAATACCTCGACGGCCGCAAGATCGAGGAGCCGCTGCTCGTCGGCGAGCCCGGGGTGCTGGCGGCGGTCGGCGCGTGCCTGGCGCCGCAGGGGTGATCCGGAGCCATGAAGCTGAGAAGCAAGTTCTTTCTCGTCCTGGTGATCTTCAGCCTGCTGCCCCTCGGCGGCGTCGTCTGGATCGAACGGCGGGAGATCGCCCGCCTGGAGGCCGAGATTTCCGCCGCTGTCCGCCGGCAGATGCTCGCGCTCTGGCGGCAGATCCTGCGGTTGAGCACGGAGGATTCGGCGGCGATCATCCAGATGAGCAAGCGCTCCTTCGAGTTCGCGCTCGCGGCGCTGGCCCGCGAGGCGGAGACCGCCCTCGGCGAAGAGCCCCCGGCGCGGGTGGAGGTCTTTTTCGCCTCCGACTTCGACGACCCCTTCCACCGGCCTCCCGAGTCCCAATGGCGGCCGACGACGGCCGAGGAATCGGATTCCGGGGAAGGCCGCGGCTACTGGGTCAGCCATCGACGGCCGGCCGTTCTGCTGGCGCCCGGCCTTTCCGCGGAGTCGGTCCGCGAGGAGATCGACCGGCTGACCGGCCTCCAGGAGGCCTTCCGCGAGCTGGCGCAACGCCTGGGTCCCTTGCTGCATGCGGCCTTCGCGGTGACCGAAAGCGGCGTTCAGATCGTCTACCCGGGCCGGGGCGGCTTCCCCGCCGGATACGATCCCCTCGGCCGGCCGGGAGTGCTCGACGCCACCGGGGAGCCGCGCTGGATCGGTCCCGTCGTCGAGGCGGGCAGCCGCCGCGCGTTGCTCACGGTCCTGCAGCGGGTCTCCCCTCCCGGCGGAGGGCCGGAGACGGTCCTCGGTCTGGAGGTGCTCCTGAGCGAGGTGCTGCGCTCCGAGGCGCTGGCCACCCTCTGGAGGAGCGCGAGCGTATCTTCCTTTCTCGCGGAGGCGGTCCCCGCCGCCGACGGCCGGGGAGAGGGGCTCCTGGTCTTCGCCCGGCGGGAGGGGGACGGCCGGGGGACTCACTGGGACGAGTTGCCCGCCCCGGAAACCCTGCAGGAAGCCGACCCGGAGGCTTTGAGGCGGCTGGCCGAGGCCATCCGGGAGCGGCGCTCGGGCCTTCTCGAGATGAACTTCCGCGGGGAGCCTTGCCTCTGGGCCCACGCGCCCGTGCACGGGGGGCTCGCCTTCCTGGTGGCCGTTCCGCTCGCGGTCGTCGCGCAGCTTCCCGAGCGTGCGGCCGCGGCCATCGAAGCCTTCACCCGGGAGGAGATCTGGATCGTCAGCGCTGCGGCGGTCGGCGCGGTTCTGGTCGCGGTGGCGGCCGCCTGGATCGGCGCCCAGCGGTTTGCGCGGCCGATGGCGGCGCTCGCCGCGGCGGCCGCCGCGCTCAGCCGCGGCCGCTTCGATGTGCGGGTCGATCTGCGCACCGGGGATGAGCGCGACCGCGTCATCGAAGCCTTCAACGCCATGGTCCCCAAGCTGGAGGAGCACCTGCGCATGCGGGATGGGCTGCTTCTGGCGAGCGAGGTGCAGCAGAAGCTCTTGCCGCACCGGACGCCCGCCTGGCCCGGGCTGGAGGTGGCCGGGGTAAGCCTCTCCTGCGATGAGACCGGGGGGGATTACTACGACTTTTTCGAAGACGCCTCCGGCACCCCCTGCGTCGCCGTGGCCGATGTCTCCGGCCACGGCATCCCGGCGGCGCTGCTCATGGCCACGGCGCGCGCCACGTTGCGCATGCGCGCCCTCGCGGCCGGCGGCGGGGCGGCGCTGCTCGGCGACGTGAACCGCCGCCTGGCCGAAGATTTCGGCGAAAGCGGCGCGTTCATGACCATGTTCTTCGTGAGCGTCGACGCCGAACGGCGGATCCTCCGCTGGGTCCGCGCCGGCCATACGCCGGCCCTGCTGTTCGACCCGTTTTCGGGGCGGTTCCGGGAGCTGCGCGGCGCCGGAGTGCCGCTCGGCGTCGACCCGCGGGCGGTCTTTGTCGAGGAGAGCGCAGGACCCCTGCCGGCGGGCAGCCTGCTGTTCATCGGGACAGACGGCATCTGGGAGACCGCCGGGCCGGGTGGCGAGTTTTTCGGTCCGCTCCGGCTGCGGGAGGTGATCGCCCGTCACGGCCGGGCGCCGGTCCAGGCGCTCGTGCAGGCCGTCGTCCGGGAGCTTGAGGGGTTCAGCGCCGGAAAGCGCTTCGCGGACGACGTGACCATGGTCGCCTTGCGTCTGCTTTAGAAGCGCTCGATCGCCTCGCCTTTTTCGAGAAGTTCCTCCAGGAAAGTCTCGAGCGCGTGGAGACCGCGCACCGCCTCCCCCAGGCGGAGCGTCAAGGGGTCCTCTTCGCCCAGCAAGGCGACGGCCTTTTTCAGGGTTTTCCCGGCCTCGGCCACCTGGCGGCGGATATCCTCGCGCAGGGTTTTCCGCTTGCGGTGCTTTTCGCGCTCCTCGAAGAGCACCGGCAGCAGCCGCTGGATCGAATACTCGACCAGGGCATCGCGCGGGGTGCTCGCGCCCCGCGCGGTCTCTTCGAGGCTGACCAGGGTTCTGCGGCTGATGACGAAGGTTTTCTGCACCCGTTCCAGGCTGCGGAAGGCGACCGGTTCGATCTCGCGGGCGATGGCCTGCAGGCTGGCGGTGTCTTCGATCAGCTGGTCGAAAAGGGATTTCTGCTTGATTCCCAGGTGCGCGGCCACGGCGCTCAGCACCGCGATGGCGCGCGGGGAGAGTTTGAACGTGGCGCGCACGGATTGCCTCCCGCGCAGGTCCTTGAGCTCCGGTGTCGGCAACTTGAATTCTTCCATGCCCCCAGCACCCCGGTTCTATTATTGATTAGGATAAAAGAATAAAAAGTAATGTTATCCTATTGACACAACTCATTAACGACTTATTATTTGCTCGAAAACTGATGAATCCTACATACAAGCTCAAAACAAAGCAAGTCGAAAGGGGGGTTGAACGATGATGGATCTGGTCCGTTGGAATCCTTGGAAAGAGATGGTGTCCCTGCGGGATCGCATGAACCGTCTTTTCGATGATGTCTTCTTCCGTTCCGATCGCCGCGAAGACCCCTGGGCGGACGGGGTTTGGGTCCCGGCCGTGGACATGTTCGAGACCGACGACAAGGTCGTGATCAAGGCCGAACTGCCCGGTCTGGAAAAGAAGGACATCAGCCTCGACCTGCAAAACGGCGTGCTGACGCTCAAGGGCGAGCGGAAATCGGAAAACGAGGTCAAGGAGGACAATTACTACCGCCGTGAGATGTCCTACGGCAAGTTCGTGCGCTCCTTCAGCCTGCCGGTGGACGTCGACGCCGAGAAGATCAAGGCCGAATTCAAGAACGGCCTGCTGACGGTGGAGGTTCCGAAACCCGAGGGACACAAACCGAAGCAGATCAAGGTCAACTGATCTTGATCTCCGGCTTCGGGCCCGGGAAGGCCCCCCCTCCAGGGGGCCTTTCTTTTTCCGCGCGGCCCCCCGTTGGACAACGTCCGCTTGTGCGTTATTTTTACGGCTTGAAGCCCATCTGCCCTTTGCTCGAGACCGGCGCATGAGAAAAGCGCTTCGCCTGCTGAAAGTTCTCCTCCTTGGTTTCTGGAAAACCCTGACCGTTTCTCGTCGCGTGGCGGCAAACCTGATTTTCTTAGGATTCCTGGCCCTTGCCGTCTTTGTGGGGTTCGGCGGCCGCGAACCGCGCCTTCCCGCTTCCGCCGCCCTGCGCGTCGCCCCCAGCGGCCTTCTCGTGGAGCAGGAAAGCCGCGGGGTCTCCTGGGAGGATCTTCTCCCCGAAGAGGAGGGGGCCGCGGAAACCGTGGTGCGCGATCTCGTCGAGGCGCTCGACCTGGCGAAAGACGACCCGCGCATCCGGGCGGTCTACCTGGATCTAAGCCGGCTGGGCGGCGGGCAGCTGAGCAAGCTCCAGGCCGTGGGGGCGGCGCTCGAGCGCTTCCGTGAATCGAAAAAGCCCGTCATCGCCGCGGGGGACTACTTTCTGCAATCGTCCTACTTCCTCGCCGCCCACGCCGACCGCGTCTACGTGGCGCCGCTCGGCGGGGTGTTTCTCAAAGGCTACGGCATCTATCGCCACTACCTGCACCCGGCCCTGGAGCGGCTGGGGGTGAAGGTCCACGTCTTTCGCGCGGGGGTCTACAAGTCGGCCGCCGAACCCTTCGAGCGCAGCGACATGTCGGAAGAGGATCGCACGGCGAACGCCGCGCTGCTCGGGGTGCTGTGGTCGGCCTACAAGGAGGAGGTGGCGCGCCTCCGCGGGCTCGAGCCGGCGGCGATCGAGGACTACGTCGAGCGCTTTCCGCGTCACCTGGCGGCCGCGGGCGGTGATGCGGCGGAGGCGGCGCGGGCGGCGGGGCTCGTCGATGCCGTGCGGCCGCGCCATGCGGTGCGCGAGGAGCTGCTGGCGATGGTCGGCGAGGACCCCGCCGAGCGCTCCTTCCGGCAGGTCGATGTCGCCGCCTACCTCCGGGCGCGGCGCGCCGAAACCGGCCGGGACGAAAAGGAGCGGCCGAAGGTCGCGGTGATCGTCGCCCAGGGCGTGCTCGTGGACGGACTTCCCCGGGCCGGACGGACGGGATCGGCCCCGCTCGTGCAGCAGATCCGCCGTGCGGTGGGGGACGACGCCGTGCGCGCCCTGGTCCTGCGGGTCGACAGCCCCGGCGGCAGCGCCCTGGCGGCCGAGACGGTGCTCGCGGAGCTCGAGCGTGCCCGGCATGCGGGAAAACCGGTCATCGCCTCCTTCGGCTCGGTGGCCGCCTCGGGCGGTTACTGGATCGCCTGCGCCGCCGATGAAATCTGGGCCGCTCCCACTACGGTGACGGGGTCGATCGGCGTTTTCGGGCTCTTCCCCTCCTTCGCCGAAGGCCTCCAGTCCTTGGGGATCCGCAACGACGGTGTTGGCACGACCCGGCTCGCCGACGCCCTCAACCCCAGCCGCCCGTTGAACCCGCACGCCGCCGAGGCCTTGCGCCTTCTGGTCGAGCGGAGCTATGCCGCCTTCCTGGAACGGGTCGGCCGCTCGCGGGGGCTCTCCGACGAACAGCTGCGGCGCGTGGCCGAGGGCCGGGTCTGGTCCGGCCGTCATGCGCAGGAGAACGGACTGGTCGACCGTCTCGGCGGGATCGAGGAGGCGGTCGCCGCCGCCGCGCGACGCGCCGGGCTGGAAACCTACGCCGTCGACTACCTCGAGCCCCCGCTTTCGTCAAAAGAGAAGATTCTCCGCGAGCTGCGGGAGCGCTGGGCGGGGCGCGATCTGGCCCGCGGGCTGGCGCACCTTCTGCTTCCGGGGGAACTCCTCCAGCCCGGGATCGAAGGGCTCCTGGGCCTTCTCTTCAAGGACCCGCGGGGCATCCACGCCTACTGCCTCGCCTGCGAAGGGATCGATTGAGGAAAGAGGCGGGACGCCGAGGCATCCGGTTCATGCGATCGTGCGCGACGGAGGCTGTGCGATGAAGGAGAAAAAAGAGATCAAGCGGGACCTTCTGGACAAATTCCGCGCCATCGGCGCCGAGGCTGGCGATACCCTCCCCGGGAAATGGCTGGAAGCGGTCTATCTTCCGCGCCTTTCTTCCGAGGAGAAAAAACTGTTCAAGAAAGCCGTTCAGGAACTCGTCGCCATCGGCATCCTCGAGCCGGTCGAGGGCGCGGATCTCAACCTGCGACTGACCGGAAAAGGCGAGCACCTGCTCTATGGTTCCGAATCCGCGCGGTCGTTGCGCGAGGCCGAGACGAGCCGTGAATGGTTCGAGTTCAGCGGCAACGAGACCTGACCGGCGCCGCGAAAACGGCCCTTTTGCGGCCCGTGATCACGCCGCGCGCGGCACGGCGAAAGGCGCTCATGACGGGGTGGGAGAGGCCCCCCTTTCGAACCGGCGCCGCGGGGAGAGGCTGGTCCGTCTGTTCCCATAGGCTCCTTGGCGGCTAGGGCAAAGCGCGGCGCAACCCCACGGGGGCGAAAAAAGGCGGCTCCGGAGGAACACCCGGAGCCGCCTTGACGTGTTCATGGGGGGTGGAGTCTAGGACAGGGAATCTTCCAGCAAGGCATCGCGGATCATCTTGGCTGCGACCCGCTCGGGCTCGATTTCGTAGGTGCCGCTTTCGATGCGCGCCCGGAGTTCGGCGACCTTTTCTTCCCGGATGTCGGGAAGGGTGCGGATGTGGTCGCGGGCTTCGCGAACGCGTGCCGCAGCGTCGTTCAGCTCCACCGTGTCCGCCGGGGCCGCCCCTGCCGGCGCGGCATCGCCCGCCTGCCGTCCCGCGGGGCGTTCGACCTTCGCCGTGCCGTAGAGCTCAACAAGGGTTGCCTGGTCTTTGGGGGTGACCTGCATGAGGCTCTCCTTCGAAAATGAGGCCGGCCGTTCGCCCAGCCGCCGAGTTTATGCTACCATCTCCTGCGGTTGCGGTCAAACGCCCCGCCCCGCTCCGGTGATGGTATCGGCAGGTGCGCGGCAAACTTTAGCTTTTTTTCACACTTTTTTGCATTTTTCAAAACGGGCCCGTTTTCCGCCCGGCCGGGATGCCGCTGCCGGTCTCTGCGGAGACAAGGAGCCCGGAACGGTCACCATGCCTCTGGAAGATGCCGAGGTTCGCCAGGCCATGGCCCTTGCCTTGCGCCTGCTTGGCCGGCGGGAGCACTCCGCCTACGAGCTCTCCGTCAAGCTCGAGCGGCGGGGGATCCCCGGTGAGACCGTTGAGAAGGTCATCGCCGAGTGCCTCCGGCTCGG
This sequence comes from Desulfatibacillum sp., assembly GCA_020725555.1. Lineage (GTDB taxonomy): Bacteria > Desulfobacterota > Desulfobacteria > Desulfobacterales > SpSt-501 > SpSt-501. The sequence goes on along the minus strand of DYEU01000032.1, from coordinate 76,685 downwards.
CTACCTCGACGAGCGGCGCGCGGCGGCCGAGCTGGCCGAAAGTCTCAAGCGCCGGGGGTTCGGGTCTCTCCGGTTGCGCCGGGAGCTGTTCCGCCGGCGCCTCATCCCCTCCGAAGAGGAGCATCTCCCCGCGGGCTTCCAGGATCCGAAAGAGGAGGCCGAAGCCGCCTGCCGCGCGGCAGAAAAGAAGTGGCCGACGCTGGGTCGCACGCCGAGTCTGCCGGCGCGCAAGGCGAAGCTCGAACGCTTTCTTCGCTCCCGGGGGTTTTCCGAGCCCGCCCTCCGCGAGGCGCTCAAGGGGGTGGCCGCAGGGGAGACGGCCGAGGATCAGTAGTTGAAGACCACGCGAAAGAGCACCGCGGCCCCCCGCGGGTCGAGGCGGAGCACATCCCCGGTGGCGCGGAGCACCACGCGACTGCTCACCAGGGGGATGGTGAGCGCGACTTCCTCGCCGATGGCGAGGGCATGATCCGTCCGCAGCAGAGCCCCTCTCGCGCTCAGATTCACGACCTGAGCGCGAAAGCGCCCCCGGCGGGAGGCTGCCTCGGCCATGATCGGCCGCCCCTCGGCTTCGAAGTGGTGCCGGATATCTTCGCGCCGGCACCTCCGCCCCGCTACTTCCTTCTCGGCAATATTCGCCATCGGCACTCCGTACTGAAGTAAGCAATTTTTATGCCATATGTCGGTCAGGGCTGCAAGAAACCACAAAAAGCCTTGCCACATCTCTCTGGATACCCTATTATCCGCCGCATGCCTCTCGTGCTTGAGCTCTTCCCTCCCGGCCGGCTCGGAATGGTTTTACCCAAGTCTCGGTGGGAAAAGAAGCACTCCTTCCTTTCCCTCCGGGGCTGAGCGGCATAATTCCCTGATTTCAATAGAGCGAATTTCTAAATCCGGCCTGCACGATTTTTGCTTTTTCTCATTTGAGGCATCGACGGGGGCGATGCGCAAGCGGGGCATGAGGCGATCACGGCGGCTCACCGCAGAGGAAAAGGAGTCAGGAACCATGGTTCTCGAACAGCAAGAGGCCAGCGCAACACGCAGGCTTAGGGAGCGGTTGTGGCCCTGGGTCGTGGCCGGCCTTCTGGGGCTTGCGATTTCGATCAGCGACATCCGCTTTGCGCCGGAGGGGGGAAGCGTGGCCGGGGGGGGTGGGATTCAGAGCGTGGCTGCGGCCCCGGAAAATGTGGACCCCCTTTCCCACGACCGGCAGGGGAGTCCTTGGTCCGATGGCCTTCCCCACCCCTTCGCCTACGAACCGAACGCGGAACCCGACTGGCTGCCCTATGACCATGCCCTCCACGAGGCCGCTGGCCGTTACCGCATCGATGTGGATCTCATTCTCGCGATCATCATGGCCGAGTCCCGTTTCGACCCGCGGGCGAAGTCGAAGAGAGGGGCCCGCGGCCTCATGCAGATCATGCCGGTCACCGCGTCGGCCTACGACGTGAGCGATGTGTTCGACCCCGCCGAAAACATCGATGCCGGAACCCGCTACCTGCGCGGCCTGCTCGATCGCTTCGGCGGGGATCTCCGCCTCGCCCTGGCCGCCTACAACGCCGGCGAGCAGGCGGTGCTCCGCCACAGGGGTGTGCCGCCGTTTCCGGAAACCCGGGCCTACGTCGAGAAGGTGCTCCAGTACTACCGGCTGATCAAGGAGGATCGGCTCGACTTCGAGGTTCCCCTCACCCTCTCCTCCACCCCCTTTCCCGTCGGACCCCCCGTCATCGCGGACTGAAGCGGTCGTTGCGGACCAGGAGGCGGCCCTCGATGCGCACCGCCAGGGGGCGGGCGCCTGCTTCCCCCCGCCGCTCGGCGTGCAGGTGGAGGTGGGGTTCGAGCGACATGCCCGAGTTGCCCACCCGCCCGAGCAGGTCCCCGGCGGCGACCCGCTGACCGGCGACGACCTCCACGCTTGATTGCGCCAGATGGGCAAGAAGGACTTCGAAGCCGCCGCAGTCGAGGCGTACGAAATTGCCGGCCGGGTGGTCGCGGTCGATCCGGGGCGGCGCCAGGTCCGGCAACCCGGCCTCGACCGCGATCACGGTTCCGCCGCAGGGGGCGAACACGGGGTGCCCGAAAATGAAATAGGCCCGCGGGTCCTGCGGGCGAAGGCCCGCGGCGCGGCGTCCCAGCGCATCGACCCGGTCGATGTCCAGCGCATGGGCCTGGCCCCGGAAAGCCGCCAGGCGCTCATCCGCGAGCGTCTTGCGATGGGGGTTCAGCAGGCGGGAGCCGCCGCCGTGGATGACCCGGAAGACCCCCCCCCGTAGGGGGGGGTCGAGGTCGACCGTCTCCTCTTCCCGCGGCGGGGGCACGAGGAGGGCGCTCGCCAGGACGCCGGAGGCGACGAGGGCGATCACCAGGCTCGATGCCGTCTGCGGGTGGAGACGGCCGAGCGGCTTGCGGCCGCCGCGCAGGCGCCGCCGCCTCCACGCGGCAAGGCCCGCCGCGGCCTGCAGCCCGGCCCACCCGAACAGAAGAGACGAAGGAAAAACCTGCCAGAGGCCCACCCGCCAGAGCATCGCATCGCAGGCCGCGCAGGCCAGAAGGTTCGCCCCCCAGGCGGCAGGGCCCGGATCGGCGAGCCGCAGGAAGCGGACGGCGAGGAGAGCGGGGAGGAGCACCTCGCCCAGCAGCGAAACGGCCAGCAATTCATCCACGCCGCCTGATTAGCAGATGCCGCGGCGCGGCGCCATCCGCGAGCGCGGCCGGGGCTCAGCCCGTTTCGGCTCTGCCGGCGGCGAGGTCTCCGGCGAAGGCGAAGAGCAGGCCCCGCAGGCGGGGCGGGAGGCCGTCGAACTGGATGGCGAGCGCGGGGGAGCGCCGGCCCTCGAAGAGGAGCGTGCGTCGCCGGGCGATCCGCCCGTTGATTTCCAGGGTCATCCCCTGCCCGTGAAGCGCGGCCCTGACCCGGCACCCGATCAGGGGGTCCTCGCCGGGCGGGCCGGCGGGGGCCGCAGGCAGTCCGTTCCCCTCGGGGATGAAGGAAACCCCGGAGACGGAGAGGTCGAAGGAGAGCCCGGTGAGGCGGAGCGGCTTCAGCCCCTCACCTGCGGCCTCGATCGCCACGCTCATGGAGACCGGGATGCGGTAGCGCGCACCCCGCCGGCCCCCCCCGGCCGCCCCCCCGCCCGCGGCCTCCGATCTCAAACCCAGCAGGCTGACGAGCGCTCGGTCCACGCCCGGGTGACGCCGGCAGGCCCGCATCAGCCGGCCGCGGTCGATCGATAATAGCTCGGCCGGCTCGACCCCCTCGACCAGCAAACGGCCAAGCCGCGGCTCGTGAAAGGGATAGATCTCGCCGAAGGCGTCACCCTCCCGGAGCAGGCGTACCGGGGGGCGGTCCCGGCGGGGCCGCTCCTCGACCGTTTCGTAGCGCGCTTCCCGCAGGGTCCCCGCGACCAGGAGATGGAGGTGGTGCACCGGGTTTCCGGGCCGGAGCAGAACGGCCCCCGCGGGCACGGCGCTTTGCAGGCAGCGGGCGAAGACCGCCATGCGCTCGGCCCGGGAGAGTGTTCCGAGAAACCGATCCGCGGGCGTGCCGTTCGGTTGCGTGCGCTCGATGGCGTCGTGGAAGGCGGCGAGTTCCGCGGCCGCGGGCCGCTTCAGGCGCCAGGCCTGCATCGCGGCCGACCAGCCGGCGAGGACCCGGCCGCCGGCAAGGAAACCCTCCGCCGCCTGGAAGTACCGCCGGCGGGCGGCGTCGATGCGGCCGTGGTGTTCGAGGACGCGGGCGTAGAGCCGCAGGAGCCCGGGATGCCCCGGGGTCTCCGATAGAAGGCTTTCAAAGGCTTCCGGCGAGGAGACCCGGATCTCCCCCCGGAGGATGTGCTCGAGGACTTGAGGATTCACGGCCGCGCTCTCCAGGAGGGTTTTCGGCCCAACCCCGGGCGGTCTTGAGCGGAGGGGCCTCGAGGAAATTGCATCGACCCCCGTTCCGGGCTATCATCCCTCCCGGTCGCCGCCGCGCCCCCGGGTGCGAGGGGGAGGCGGTGGTTTTTTTTAAAACGACGCGAACCGGGGAAGCGATGGCATCGTGGCGGCAAAAGGCGGCAGGGGCGCTCGCGGGCGGACTGCGCAAGGGGTTTTCGGCCTACCTCTGGCTGCTCAAGATCTGGCTGCCCATTTCGCTTGCCACCGCGCTGCTCGAGTGGAGCGGATGGCTTTCGGCCCTCGATTTCATCCTGCAGCCCGCCATGGGGATCCTCCGGCTTCCGGCGGCCGCCGCCCTGCCCATCGTCATCGGCCTCACGGCCGGCGTGTACGGCTGCCTTGCGGCCATGGCCGTTTTGCCGCTCACGGCCGAGCACATGACGATCGTTTCCGTCTTCGTCCTGATCGCCCACAACCTCCCCCAGGAGGGGGTGATCCAGGCCCGCTCCGGCATCTCCTTCTGGAAGGCGACCGCCGTCCGGCTCGCGGCCGCGGGGGTGACGGGCCTGCTGGTCGCCGGGTGGCTCGATCCCGCACCCCTCGACGGCGGCGGCCCCGCCGCGCTCTACGAAAAAGCCTCCTTGCTTCCCTTTCTTACCCAATGGGGCCTGCAGACGATTCTGCTCTGCCTCAAGGTCCTCGCCATCCTCCTCGGCATCATGGTCCTGATCGAGCTCATGAAGGCGTTCGCCTGGATCGGGTACCTGGTCGCCGTCTTCGGCCCGATCCTCACCCTCCTCGGCTTGGATCGCCGGGCGACCGTGCTCTGGCTGACGGGGGCGCTCTTCGGGCTCGCCTACGGCGGGGCGTTGATCATGGAGCAGTCGCGCGAGCTGGAGCTGAGCGCCCGGGAGGTGGAGAAGCTGCAGCTCTCGATCGGCATCAACCATTCCATGATCGAGGACCCGCTGCTCTTTCTGCCTTTCGTGGTGAGCCCCCTCTACGCCTGGCTGCCGCGGCTGGCCGCGGCGATGGCCGTGGTCTACCTGCTCACGATCTGCGCCCGCCTCCGGCCGGCGCCCACCCCCGGCGGGTGATCCCGGCCGCCGCCGCGGGGTTGCGCCTCACCCCTCGAGAACCCCGCGCAGCACGGGGATGAGATCCCGGAAATCGAAGGCGCCCTCGCGGCCCGGGTCCCGCGGTTCGCCCGCAGCGTAGCTCACGCCGAAGCGGTGGCCGATCGGCACCCCGCGCTCGGCGCAGTAGCGGGAGAGCGACTCCTTGGTCATGCTGCCGATGGTGAAGGCGCCCGCGCGGTGGGCCCACACGAAGTGGGGGCCGTCGCCGCCGCTGTCGCCGATCACGACCACGCGGCGGGGCGGGATGCCGAAGCGGCGGGCGACCTCGGCCGTGTGGACCCCCTTGTCGGAGATTTCGCGCAACTCGAAGACCAGCCCCGGATCCGAGGGGGCGGGGGGATAGCGCAGGAAGGCGTTCGCCGAGAGGGCGGGCAGAGGCGGGAGCCGCCGCGCGGCAAGCACCCGCTGGAAATAGCCGATCATCGCCGTGGTGTTGATCATGAAGAGGATGTCCCGCTCGAGGCACCAGGCGATCAGCTCCGGGACGCCGCGGTAGACGGCGAATCCGCGCTCGAGGTAGGCGTCCATCGCCTCCGCGCTCACCGGCCCCGGCAGCAGCGCGGCCAGATGCTCGCAGGCCTCGCCCAGCGTGATGCGGTTTCCGGTGTAGCGGCGGAAGATCTCCTCGCAGCGGGCGGCGTGCTCGGGGAAATGGAAGGCGATGAAATCAAACGGTCCCGTGGGGGAGAGGCACTCGCTCCAATCCGAGGAAACGAGGGCGCGAAAGTGCCGGGTCGAGGGGTGCATGGCGGGGTCCTCCCGGTTTTTATGTTGCGGTCCCTTGATTTCGGGCTCCGGAATGCGCTATACTGAAAACAATCATCGAAAGCCCTTTCGTGCAAAGGGCCCTTTCGACTTGCGGGGCATCCGTTCCAAGGCGGCACCCTGAAGGATGAGACGATGAGAATTTCAGGAAAGGAGGGTGCATCGATGGCCAACGGAACGGTGAAGTGGTTCAACGACAAAAAAGGCTACGGCTTCATCCAGTCGGAAGACGGCCAGGACGTGTTCGTCCACCACACCGGCATCGCGGGATCCGGCTTCAAGACGCTGAAAGACGGCGACCGCGTGACGTTCGACATCACGCAGGGCAAAAAAGGCCCCGCGGCGGTGAACGTCACGACGGTCGGCTGATCCTTACCGATCGCCTGACACGGAAAGGCTCCCCGGTTCTCGGGGGGCCTTTCTTTTTTTTCGCCCGGGCTCTCAGCCGAACACGCCGCCCATGCGCGTCCCGGCCAGTCGGTTGATGGCGAGCAGGCAGGCCGCCCCGAGCAGGATGAGGATGAACCCGAGGGCCGCCGCTTCGTTCACCGACCCCCCGATGTAGAAATTGAATATGCCCACGGTCATCATTTCGTGCCCCGGGACGACGAGCAGCAGCGTGGCCGACGCCTCCTGGAGCGCGAGGATGAAGGAGTAGAGCGAGCCCACCAGGACGCCCTTCCAGATGAGCGGCAGCGTGATGTCGCCGAAGGTCCTCGCCCGGGTGGCCCCCACGCTTTCGCCCGCCTCCTCGTAGGAGCGGTGGACGATCTGGAGCGAGGCGTAGGTGCCGCGCACGGTGTAGGGCAGCCGCCGCACGCCCAGGACCACCGGGATCACCAGCCACAGGCCGATGAAGGCCACCTCGATCCCGGGCAATGGGTCGCGGAAGGCCCGCATGTAGGCGATCCCGATCCCGGTCCCGGGAAGGGCGAGGATCAGGGTGGTGAGGGAGTCGAGGACCTCGCGGCCCGGCAGCCGCGTGCGCGCCCCAACCCAGGCGATCGGAACGCCGACCGCAATGCAGATCAGAACCGAGATCCCGGCGTAGAGCAGGCTGTTGAGGATGAATTTCGGCGTCTCGAAGGCGACGCGCTCGAAGTACTGCAGCGTGTACCGCACGGGGAAGGGGGTCAGCGCCCAGCCCTTGCCGAAGGCGTCGAGGGCGATCCCCAGGTAGGGAATGAAGGCGAGGATCAGGATCAGGCCGAGAAAGCACACCACCCCCGCCTTGGCGAGGGGGGGGAGCGTCTTGCGCTCGATCACCGAGTAGGAAAGCGAGCTGTAGTCCTTGATGGAGACGTACTTCTTGGCGACGATCAGAAACACGATGGCGAGCAGCACCATGATGGCCGAGATCACGATCCCCATCTTGAAGAGCCGCCGGTCGACGAACTGCACGATGTTGAGGTAGGCCTGCGAGGCGAGGAGGTCGTCCACACCCACCACGAGCGGGGTGGCGAAGTCGGCGAAGGTCCAGATGAAGACGAGCAGCGCCCCCGACACGTAGCCCGGCGTCGTGAGCGGGAAGGTGATGTCCCGGAACTTCCGGAAGCCGCGGGCGCCCACGCTTTCGGCGGCCTCGTCGAGCGAGGGGGAGATCTTGCTCATCGCGTCCACGATGCTGAGCGTCATGAGCGGGAAGAGGTGCAGGGTCTCGACGATCAGGATGCCGTGGACGCCGTACATGAAGTTGATCGGCTTGGCGAAGCCGAGGTAGTCCATGAGCAGGATGTTGACCGTTCCCGCCCGGCCCAGGATGAAGACGAAGCCCATGACGCCGACCAGCGGCGGCATGATCATCGGCACGATGGAGAGGTAGGTGAAGAGGCGGCGGCCCGGAAATTCGTAGCGCAGCAGAAGAAAGGCGAAGGTGACCCCGATGAGCGAGGTGGTGACGACGGTGCCGACGCCGAGCAGGATCGAGTTCCCCAGGGCCCGGAGGTAGAAACGGTCGGTGAAGAAGTCGCGGAAGTTGGCGAGCGTGAACTCGCCCGCCTCGGTGGTGAAGGCGTCGTAGAAGAGGTGCAGCAGGGGGTAGATCAGGAAAACGGCCATGAAGGCCCAGATCGCGCCGTAGCCGAGAAGCCCGCCGAGCGAGCGACCGGCCGCCCGCACCCCGAGGCCGGCCGGGGCCGCCGCCTGCGCCGTGGCGCTCATGCCGCCCTCCGCGGCGCGCCTTCGCTTTCCCCTTCGGCCGGGAGCACCAGGGTGGCCTCCACCGGGAATGACACGGTCACCGGCGCACCGGGCGGGAGTTCCCGGCTGCCGCGCGGGTTCTGCACATCGATCTTGAACAGAAAGCCGTTCATGTCCACGTCGTAGCGGACGGTGTTGCCGATGTAGGAGGGAAAGCTCACCACGGCGGCGACCCGGTTCACCTCGCCCTCAGGGGCTGCGCCGATGCGGGCCGACTCGGGGCGGACGCAGACGACACAGCGGCCGCCGACGGCGAGACGCTCGTCCCCCGTTCCCTCGAGCGGTCCGACGACGCTGTCCACCCGCACCCGCCCGCCTCCGTCCCACACCGCGGCGACCCGGCCCGGGATCAGGTTGTTGATGCCGATGAAGTCGGCGACGAAGGCGTTGCGGGGCTTCTCGTAGAGCTCATGAGGGGTGCCCACCTGCAGCAGCCGGCCGTGGTCGAGGACGGCGATGCGGTCCGAGAGGGTGAGCGCCTCCTCCTGGTCGTGGGTCACGTAGAGGGTCGTGATCCCCAGCTCCTTTTGCAGCTTGCGGATCTCGGCCCGTACCTGGATGCGGATCTTGGCGTCGAGATTGGAAAGGGGCTCATCGAGCAGCAGGACGTCGGGGTTGAGAACCAGCGCCCGCGCGAGCGCCACGCGCTGCTGCTGGCCGCCGGAGAGTTCGCCCGGGTAGCGCCGCTCGAGGCCCTGCAGGTTGACCAGGGTCATGGCCCGGGCCACTTTTTCGCGGATCTCGGCGGCGGAGAACTTGCGCAGCCGCAGCCCGTAGGCGATGTTGTCGAAGATGCGCATGTGCGGCCAGAGGGCGTAGTTCTGGAAGACCATGCCGATGTTGCGCTGGTAGGGGGGCAGGGCCGTGACGTCCCTCCCCCCGAAGAGCACGCGGCCGCGGTCCGGGCGGTGGAAGCCTCCGACCACCCTCAGGGTGGTGGTTTTCCCGCAACCCGAAGGGCCGAGCAGGGTGAAGAGCTCGCCCTCCCCGACGTGCAGCGTGACGTCGCTCACCGCCTCCAGGGTTCCGAAGCGCTTGACGATCCCCTCGATGTCGATCTTCATCCGTGCCGGGCCCTTGTTCGGGCGCCGGTCCCCCCGCCTGCCGCGGAGGGACCGGCCGCCCCTCGCTTACTTCACGATCTCCTTGTGCTTTTCCGCAATCTCTTTGCGGAAATAGGAATTGACCTCCTCGATGCGCTTCTTTTCGCCCGCGATCTTGTCGTCGTAGACGTTCCCGATCTCGACTTCGAAGAAGGAGCGCAGCCCGCCGGTGAAGGCGACGGCCTTTTCCTGGTTGGATCCCGCGGGGCCCTGGACCTTGAGGCCGGGGGTGATGGGGTAGACGCCCAGGCCGGAGAGCAGGAGCTGGCCTTCCTCGCTCAGGCAGAACTCGATAAAGGCATGGGCCGCCTTGGGGTGCGGGGCGCCCTTCAGGACGGCCATCGGCTCGGGGGTGACGTAGGCGTTTTTCGGGTAAACGAAGACGAGTTCGTATCCGGCCAGCACCTCGGCGAAGGCCATGTAGCTCGGCACGGCGAACCCCACGGCGAACTCCCCCTTGGCCACGACGTTCGGCACGTCGCGCGAGCGCGCGGTGAAAATCCCCGTGTTGGCGGCGAGTTTTTTCAACCACTCCCAGCCCTTTTCCCAGCCGTAGGTCTGCAGGATAACCTCATAGCTCGCGTGGCTGGAACTCGAGCGGTCGGGCGTGCACTGGGCGATCTGGCCCTTGAGCTTGGGGTTGAGAAGGTCCTCCCAGTCGCGGATTTCCACGCCCAGGCGCTTGAGGAGCTTCGGCTGGTAGATCAAGCCGTAAGGTTCGAGCGTCGTCCCCACCCAGAACCCCTTGGGGTCCTTGAGGGGCAGCGGCACGGGCTTGCCGATGGCGGGGGGGATCGCCTCCCACATGGCCTTGGGCAACTGGACCTTCTCGAGCAGCCCTTCGGCCGCGAGGTTGTCGAACAGGGTTCCCTCTCCGCCCCAGAAGACATCGGCCTGCGGCTTTCCCTTCCACTCGAGGATCTGGCCGTAGGCGACGGGCGTTCCCTTCGGGATGGCGCTCGTCTTCACGTCCACGCCGTACTTTTTCTTGGCCCAGGCGGCGAAGGCCTTCAGCATCGGGTCGTGGACATCCTTGGAAACCGGGGTGATGAGGTAGAGCTCATTTTCGATGGCGGGGGCTTGGGCGAGGGCAAAAGAAACGGGAGCGCCCCAGACGAAGGCGACCAGCGCGAGAACCACGACGGCGTTTCTCATGACGTCCTCCTTTGGGCAGCAGGGTTGAACCAACGGCGGGGATCCGCCGGGAAAAACCGGTTCCGCGTCGGGGACGTGCGGGCAACGCGGCGCTGGGCGACGCGCGGCCGCAGAAAATCCGCGGCGCCCAGCCTAATGAGAGCGGGCAGGCAAGTCAACCGGAAAGGAGCACTCCGGCCATCTCGCAGAAGCCCCAGGCCCCCTCCCTGCGGGTGACCCAGGCCGGCGGGTGCTCGAGTTGCGGCAGGAAACGGCGGATGTTGGCGACCCCTACGCTGTGCGGAAAGCGGGCGAACATCGGCTGGTCGTTCGGGGAGTCGCCGATGAAGAGGGTCTCCGGGAGCGCCTCCTCGAGCCGGCGGGAGAAGACCTCCTCGAAGAGGATCCGCGTCATGCCGAGCTTGTCGTAGTCGCCGAACCAGCCGTTCACATGGATCGAGCTCACCTTGGCCCGCGCGCCGGCCTCCTCGAAGATGCGCACGATCCGCGCGACGGCGGCGGGGGGAAGGGGGGGGACATCCTCGCAGAAGTCGATGGCGAGGTCGGCTTCGCGGTAGGCCTGGTCGGCGGCGACGGCGCAGCCGGGGACCGCGGCGAGCACGCGCCGCCGGATTTCCTCCAGGCGGAGGCGGTCGGCGCGGCGCTCGGCTTCGGTCTTGGCCCAGCGGCGCTCCATGCGCCGTGCGGCGCGGTGGTAGCGGAAATAGAAGGCCCCGTTTTCGCCGACGACGGCCGCCACGGGCCACATGCGGGCGATGTGATCGCACCAGCCGGCCGGCCGGCCGGTCACGGGGATGACGGCGCGTCCCGCCGCCTCGAGCCGCTCCATCGCCGCGAGCGCCGCGGACGGCAGCCGGCCGTTGACCGTGAGGGTGTCGTCGATGTCGGTGAGGACAAAACGCACCCCGCCTTTCCATGCGGCGGGGAATTCCCGGATGTCGCGCATGGGGTTTCCTTGCCGCGGCCCGTTTGCCTCCGTGACCTGGAGGGGGTCTTCGCCGGGAGAGAGGCTGACGCCTTCTTCCGTCAGGCGATCGCCAGGCGTTCCCTCACCCTGCGCACGGCCTCCACGTACCTGCGGGCCCTTGCGGTGAGGGCCGCCCGGTCGCCGCGTTGCACGCTGCGCCGATCCACCAGATCGCCGCCGACCCCCACAAACGGGGCGCCTGCCCGAAAATACTCCTCGAGCGTCTCCAGCGTGACTCCCCCGGTTGGTACCAAGGGGATCTGGGGCAGGGGCTCGTGCACCATCTGCAGATAGGAGGCCCCGCCGAGGGCTTTCACCGGGAATACCTTGACGGCGTCGGCGCCGACTTCCCAGGCGGAGACGATTTCGCTCGGTGTCAGCGCCCCGCAGATTACACCGACGCCTTCCCTGCGGCAACGGTCGACCACCTCGGGTTTGAATACCGGGGTCACGACGAAGAGGCATCCCGCCTCGATGACTTCCGGGCATTGCCGGGGATCGGTCACACTGCCGGCCCCCAAGACGAGGCGGTTTCCGAACCGCGCGGCACAGGCGCGAATGGCCTGAACAGCCTCCGGAACGGTCAGCGTGATTTCCGCCACCGGAAGACCGCCCTCCACGAGGGCTTCAACGACAAGGAGGACGTCTCCGGCGGCCTCGGCCCGCACGACGGGGACCACGCCGACGTCCTTCAAAATCCGGAACACCTCCTCTTTTAGCACAGTCGGCTCCTTCCGTTCCTTTGCCGGCAGTTCTCGACTTACCAGGGATTGACCCAGTTGTGAGGGGTTCCCCCCGAGAGGACACGGACGACTTCTTCTGCCGCCCGGCGCTGCAACTCTTGGACCGCGTCCCGGGAATACCACCCGACATGGCCGCTCAGGACGACGTTCGGCAGGGAAAGCAACGGGTGGTCTGCGGGGGGGGGTTCCTTTTCGAAGACGTCCAGTCCGGCGCCCGCGATTCGCTCTGCTGCCAGCGCCGCGGCCAAGGCGTCCTCGTCGATCAGCCCTCCCCGTGCCGTGTTGACGAGAATGGCCGTCGGTTTCATGCAGTTCAAGCGATCGGCGTCGACGATGTGGCGCGTCTTTTCCGTGAGGGGGGCGTGCAGGGAGAGATAATCGGAGCAGGAAAAAAGCTCTTCCAGGGTTGCGGGCTCGGCCCCGTTGTCGCGGATCACCTCCGGCGCCACCTCCGGGTCGAAGACGAGCACTCGACCCGGGAGAAACCCCTTCCATTTGCGATGAAAGGCCCGACCGATCTGCCCGTATCCGAGAAGACCGAGGATTTTGCCCGTCGTGCGATAGACCGGTGCTTGGATGTCGCTTTCCAAGATTCCCCGCCGCAGGCGGGCGTCGCGTTGGAGCAGGCGACGGATGCAGGCGAGAAGAAGGGCCGCGGCATGATCGGAGACCTCTTCGGTCCCGTACCCCGGAACATTGGCGACATAGATGTGCCGCATTTTCGCGGCTTCCAGGTCGATGTTGTCTACGCCGACGCCGTAGCGGACAATCGCACGGCAGCGGGTCAAGGCCCGAATGACCCGGGAGCCGATTGGCGCCTCCCGCACCAGAACGGCGTCTGCGTCCCGGGCGGCCGCGATCACCTCTTCTTCCGTCAGGCAGTCCCGCGGTGCAAGCACGAGTTCGGCGTCGATTCGGCTCAACAACGAGCGTTCGAGGGCATACGAGGCATAGCCCAAGGAGACGACACTGACCTTGAAAGCCGGCATGGCAGGATCTCCCCTGCTTTTTAGGCCGACGGCTGACGGCGCATGAGGTCCTCGATCGCCTCGCGGCGTGGAATCGGTCTCACGCAGCCCAATCCGGTCGTGGTTAACGCGGCAGCGGCGTTTGCGAATCGCGCGCATGCGGAAGGAGACTTCCCTTCCAGGAAGGCCGTCACGAAGGCGCCGTCGAAGGTGTCGCCGGCTCCCGACATGTCGATCGACTCCACCCGGAAGGGGGGATGCCGCTCGAGCCCTTCGGCCGTGGCGACGAGCGAGCCCTCGGCCCCCATCTTCAGGGCAACGACCTTCGGGCCCAGCCCGAGATAGAAGTGGGCGATCTCTTCGGCGTCGTCGAGGCCGGTGAGAAGACGGGCCTCATCCAGGCTGGGAAAAACGAGGTCCGCCAGGCGACAGGTTTCGTGGATCACCGCCCGTGCGCGCTCCAGGGGCCAGAGCTTGGGACGGAAGTTGGGGTCGTAGGAAACCAGGCGGCCGGCGCTGCGCGCGATGCCGATCGCGGCGAACACGGCGTCGCAGGCGCCCGTGCTGATTGCCTGGCTGATGCCGGAGGCATGCAGCAGGCGGGCCTGGGCGATGTAGGCGGAAGGGAGGAACTCGGGGCGCATGCGGCTGGCCGCGGAATCTCTCCGAAAGTAGGTAAAGAAATGCTGCCGCCCACGGCGAGAGATGAAATAGGCGGCCGTGTAGGCCCTCGGATCGCGGAGGACCTGGCGGGTGTCGATCCCCTCCCTCTGCCAGAGGGCGAGAAAACTTTCGCCAAACTCGTCTTCCCCCAGACGGGTCAGGTATCCTGCGTTTCCGCCGGCACGGCTGGCGGCAATGCAGAAATTGGAGGTATCGCCCCCCCAGCCGACGAGAAAGCGGGTGGCTTCGGAGAGAGGGCCCTCCTCTTCGGCGTTCAGTTCCAGCATGGGCTCGCCGATCGCGACGATTTCGGGCTGCGGCATGACTGCCCTCCTCAAATCCGGCCGTACTTGGCCAGGCCCTCGCGCAGCGATCGGTTTTGGCGAATCAATCGGGCCTGCTCGGCCTCCCGTTCTTCGATCTCGGTGGCCATGCGCAGCACGGCTTCCACGGAACGCTGAGGCACGACGACGACCCCATCCAGATCGCCCACGATGAGGTCTCCCGGACGAACCAGGACGCCTCCGCAGAGAACCGGCTCGTTCGAGGAGAGGGTTTTGAATCGCCCCACGGTTGTGGCCGGGCAGACGCATCGGGCAAAAACCGGGAATCCGGAGTCGCGGCGGATTTCCGCAACATCCCGCACGCCGGCATCCAGCACCGCGCCCCCCAGACCGTTGACTTCGGCCCCGGCCGTCATCAGGCCGCCCCACACCGCAACCTCCCGGTCTCCGAGAACGCCGATGACGATGATGCTGCCGGGGGGGGACTCGTCGATGGCATCCAAGGCGTGTTGCGGCGGCAGCGCCTCGTTCGTGGGGGCCTCCAAGATGGTGACCGCGGGGCCGACGATTTTTTTGTCGTTGATCCGCGGCTTGATCGGAGGGTCCATGAACCCTCGCGTCCGGGCGATCTTGTCGACGGCATCGGAGACCGAGGCCGTGGAGACGCGGCGAAACCCATCGAGGATCTCTTGATCGTACATCGTTTTCTCTCCCTTGCCCTTGCGTGGCCGTATGGCCCTCGGGGCGGCGCCCCCGCGGTCGTCTGCGGGGGCCCGCCTTTCGGGCCCTGGGGCGTGATTCCGTTATTTCGCCTTGCGGTACGCCTCGATTCGGCTGAAGAGCTTTTCGACCCACTCTTTGCCGATCTGCTCCTCCACCCACGCCTTGACCGGCGGCTGGGACTTGTCGCGGAACGCCGCCACCTGCTCGGGGGAAAGGGCGGTGACTTCCATGCCGAGCGTTCCCAGGATGGCCGGGGCGTTCAAGTCCTGTGCGGCGGTCATGCCGCGGTGGATGATTTTGGCGATCTGAACGCCCTTGAGCACGATGGTCTGCTGCTCCGGGGTCAGCGAGCCGAAGAAGCGGTCGTTCATCATGTAGGCATGCCAGCTGTACACATGGCCGTCGAGCGTGATGTATTTCTGGTGCTGGTAAAGACTCGCGGCGAGGATGTTGGTGACGCCGTTTTCCTGTCCGTCCACCACGCCCTGCTGCAGGGCGGCCGGCAGCTCGGTCCACGGAACCGGCGAGGGGCTCGCTCCCAGGGGTTCAACCAGCTTGGTCCAGATCGGCCCGGTCATGACCCGCATCTTGAGGCCCTTCATGTCCTCGGGGCTCTTGATGGGTCGTTTGTTGTTGGTGAAATGGCGAATCCCGTTGTCGGCCATGGCCAACAGCCGGATTCCCGTCTTGCGCGTCATGTCTTGGGCCATCTCCTGACCGAAGGGGCCGTCCACGATGGTCCAGGCCATGGTCTGGTCGTCGAAGAGGTAGGGGATGGCGAAGACCATGAAGGGCTTGTAAACGGCGGAAATCGGTCCGTCATGCACGACGGCCATCTCGATCGTGCCCATCCGAAGCCCTTCCATGGTGGCGCTGTCGTTGCCGAGCTGGCTTGCCGGGTAGACCTCGACACGGATCGTCCCCTTGGAATTGGCCTCGACATAGTTTTTGAAAGCCAGGGCGGCCGCCTGTTTGGGCTGATCGAGCTTGGCCGGCTGGAAATGTGCGTACTTGATCACCTTCGGCTGCGCCAAGGCGAAACCCGGAAGCAGAAGAACCATTCCGATCAGGAACGTCAACTTTTTCCGTGCGCTCATCTTTTCCTCCTCGTTCTGCGGGTTGGGGTTAACGGGTGAAGCCCAGAGATCTCGGCACGAACGTGCTGAGGGGGGGAAAGGCGATCACGGCAGCCAGAACCGCCAGCTCGGCAAGGATCAGTGGCAGGACGGCTTTGGCGAGATCTTCGAAGCGGATCCTTCCGACGGTGCTGATGACGAACAGGACGGGACCGACCGGAGGGGTGACGAGCCCGATCGCCAGATTCAACACCACCGCCATGGCGAAATGCAGAGGGTCGAAGCCGAACCGGTCCACGAGGGGGCCCAGGACCGGAACGAGAATGATGAGGGCGGGAAGGGTGTCGATCACCATCCCGCAGAGGAAAACGAGGGCGGCAACGAGGATGAGCACCAATGCGGGGTTGGTGGTGATCTTCGCGATGCCCCCGGCGAGCGATTGCGGGATTTGCAGGATGGTGAGCAGCCAGGAGAAGATGGAGGCCATGGAAACAATCAGCAAAACCGCCGAGGTCATCACGCCGGCCCGCGTGAAGACGGGCAGAACATTCCTCCAGGAGAGCCCCCGCGTGATGAAGAGCCCTACGCCGAGGGCGTAGGCGACCGCGACGGCGGCGGCTTCGGTGGGGGTGAAGATTCCCCCCAGGATGCCGAACAAGATGATGAAGGGCAGCAGAAGCGCCGGCAGTGCTTCCCAGAAGCTGCGGGAAAGCTCCGAAAGGCTCGGGCGGCTGCTGCGGAACACATACCCCCTGCGCAGCGATACCGCGTGATTGACCGCGGATAAAGCCAGCCCCAGCAGAATCCCGGGAGCGATCCCGGCCAGGAAAAGCCCCCCCACGGTCACCCGGCTGTCCGAGATGGCGTAGATCACCATGAGAATGCTGGGCGGGATGATCGGGCCGATGGTGGCGGTGGCGGCGCTCAAGGCGCCGGCATACGGAGCGTCGTAGCCGGCCTTCCGCATGAGGTTCATGACGATGGCGCTCGGTCCGGCGGCGTCGGCCAGCGCCGAGCCGCTCACGCCGGCGAACAGCATGCTGATGAGCACGTTGACATGCCCCAAGCCTCCACGGATGTGCCCGACGAGGTTGTTGGCGAATTTCAGCAGCGAGCGGGTCAGGCCGCTGGCGGTCATGATCTCCGCGGCCAGGATGAAAAAGGGGACGGCCATCAGCGGAAACGAGCCGATTCCGTTGAAAAGGTACTGAGGAACGACCATTCCCGGAAATCGGCCGTCGACCAGGACGGCGACCATCCCCGAAAAGCCCATGCTCACGGATACGGGAAGGCCGATGAAGAGGCTGAAGAGAAAGACCCCGAAGAGGATGGCGCTCACAGGGATTCCTCCTCCGGGCGGAAGGTCGTTTCCTCAGGTTGGCCTTCCTGCCACCGGCGCTCAACCCAGGCGCGGATGCTCAGAACGAGGTGGATGCAAAAGAAAACCCCACCCAGCGGCACGGCGAGATAGGGGATCCCTGTCGGGATCTGGGTGGCAATGGTCTCCTGGGACCATCCGAATATCGACATGCAGATCCCGAGCCACACGAGCGCGGCAAAAAAACAGAGCATCACCCCCGCTAGGAGGATGCGCAGCAGCCGCCGTGCGGGAGGGGGCAGCCGGTCCTGGAGCATGTCGATGGCGGCATGCCGGCCCTCGCGCAGTGCGAGCCCGGCCCCAAGATAGGCGACCCAGATCATGAGAAAGGTCGAGATTTCCTCGGCAGGGGCGTAAGAGACCTGGAACGCATAACGGCCGACCACGTTGATGAAGACCAGAACGAACATCGCGAACATCATGCCACCGATGAGCGCCCGGTTCAGCCTGAGAAACGTTCGATCGAACCCGTTCATCGCGCGATGGCCTTCCCCTTCATTTCCGCCGTCTTCCCGCGGCGATGCTCGTTCAATAGCGCTTGCCCACCAGAGCCATCTTGACTTTGTCCAGTCGATCCCGGGTGGCACCGAAGTCGCGCATGGCGACCGCCACAAAAAGGACGTCGAGCACGGCAATCTGGGCGAGCCGCGACGTCATGGGGGCCAGGCGAAGCGCCGCTTCGCGCGAGCAGACCGAAAGCGCGATGTCGCAAATTTTGGAAAGCGGCGAATTTTCGCTTCCGAGGACACCGATGATCGTGGCACCCGTTTTTCGGGCGACCTGGACGCTTTCGATGATGTCTTTGGTGGAGCCGGTATGGGAGATCGAGACGACCACGTCGCCGGGGCCGAGAAGGGCGGCCGACATGACCTGCATATGCGGGTCGTCATGGGCGATGCACGGGATCCCGAGCCGGAAAAACTTGTGATGCGCGTCTCGGGCGACAATGGCCGATCCACCCTGGCCATAAAACTCGATGCGCCGGGCCTGCCCGAGCTCGCTCGCCGCCGCTTCGAGATCGTCCAGGTTGATGCGGCTCAGGGTGTGGGTGATGGCTTCGCGATGCGCATTGAGGATTTTCCCCGCGATCTCGGCGATGGAGTCCTTTTCCCGCACATTTTCAAAGATGTAGTCGGAGGAAGGCAAGCTGCGCGCCAGGCTAAGGCGCAGTTCCATGTAACCACCGAGCCCCAGTCGGCGGCAAAAGCGCAGAACGGTCGGCTCGCTGGTTCCCGCCTTCTCGGCCAGCTCGGTGATGGAAGAGCGGACCACCGCTTCCGGGTCGGAAAGCACGCACTTGGCCACCTTTTTTTCGGAATTGCGAAGTCCTTTCAAGGACTTGCGGATCAGGCCAAGGGTGTCGCGCATTATGTTATTGATTTACATGGTGTAGCTGAAAAGGGGCATCAGCCCAAATTGTAGTTTTTTTACAACATCTATGTTTTTTGTCAACAAAAAAGTTGATCAGGAAAAAAATTTTCGCTATTCGGGGGAAAACCGCAAGGAGCGCATGCGCAGGCAGCCATGAGGGGTGTCAAAGACCTTCTGCTTCTGGCCGTCAGCTTCGGCTCGCTTCTGGCCGGAATCACGGCATCGGAGATCTTCGCCCCCCTCCGGCCTTACCCGGTTCTATGCATGATGGGGCTTCTTTTCCTGAGTTTTCTTTCGATCCGCTTGGTCGATGTTTTCCAGACCACACGCCGGTTTCCACTGCGGATCATCGGGTTTCTCGGGTTCCGCTTGATCATGCTTCCGGTGGCCATGGCCGGGCTCTTCAGGCTGATCTGGCCCGCCTACGGCCTTTCGGCGACGCTTCTGGCAGGGATTTCCACAGGGGCCGTCGCGCCGTTTTTTGCCAATCTGCTTGGGGCCAATCCCTCGTTCGTTCTGGTCGTCGTCGTCTTCTCCTCCCTCGCCGTGCCGTTTACGCTCCCGGCTCTGGTGGCGTTGTTGTTCAGCCGCGAGCTGGAGATTCCTCTGGCAGCCATGATGCGCTTGCTCAGTCTCGTCATCTTTCTTCCCTTGGCTGCAGCGGAGGTCCTGAAAAAAGTCGCTTCCCCCGCGGCGGACATGCTGCGGAGAAACCAATACCCGCTTTCCTTGCTGCTTTTTGCGCTCACCAATCTGGGGGTGTTTTCCCAATATGCCGATTTCTTCCGAGGCCATCCGCTTCGCATTCTCGAAGCCCTTGGGGTGGCGTTCGCGTGCGGCCTTTCGTTTATCGGCGCAGGGATGCTCGTTTCTCGAGGCTGGCGACTCGAGGACAGGCTCTCGGCGGTGGTCAGCCTGTGGATCATGAACAAGATTCTGGTCATTGTGTTCAGTGCCCGATTTTTCACGCCGCTGGAGCCCACCGTGGCGGCGATGTACACATTTCCTTTCTACGCGCTGGTCGTTTTCGTCCGCGGGTGGCGGAACCGAATCCTTGCACGCAACCGCTCTGCTTGAAGCGGGCGCGGAGAGGAACCAAGCGGGGATTTGCGCGTGGCAGAAACGGAGCGCCCTGACGGGGGGAAGAGGGGCGGTCTTCCGACAAGCCGGCCGGACTATCGTCTTCGACTGAAGGAACCGATCATCCGCCTGGAAGAATCAAGGTCCCCCGGAAGCAGTCCCCGCGGCACAACGCCGCAGCACTCCCGAGACATAGGAAGCGGCCCGGACCGGTCGTTTGGTCCGGGCACAGCACAGGCCATTCGCCGAAGAAGGGTCACGGAACCGGTCGGAAAGGCCAGCTCCCGATCCCGATCCGCGCCGATTCCTTCCCTGCGGCGGGGGTCCCCGTCGCCGTCCGGCAGGCGGAGCGGGCGGGAACCGGGGCGCCTCTTACCCCAACACGTCTTGGAGCGCGATGGCGCAGCGGACCTGGTTTTCCTCCGGACCGTCGATGTGCAGGGTGTGGGTTTCGAAGTCGATCTCGATCAGCCGGCAGCCGTTCTGCTCGACGACGTTTTTCACGATGGTGATGAGCTGGTCTTCCCGAAGGGGAGCGTTCATGCAGGCATCCTTTCCGGCACGAAATTCTCCGCGCCGTGTCGCTTGGGCAACATAAGGCCTGCCGGGGAGGGATCAAGGGCGTTCCTGGTATTCGAGGGTCACCGTGACCGTGCGGTTGTAGGCGCGTCCTTCCGGAAGGGCGTTGTCGAAAGGCGCATCCTGCGGTCCCCGGCCCTCGACGCGCAAGCGGGCGGGGTCGGGGAGCGCCGCCGCCAGGAGCCGCGCCGCGGCCTCGGCCCGCTTGCGGGAGAGCTCCACGTTGCGGGCCGGGGCCCCGATCGCGTCGGTGTGGCCGACGACGCGCACGTTCGCCCCGGGCACTTCGCGGACGCGGGCCGCGATGCGTTCGATCACCCGGCGGTGGCGGTCCCGGATCTCCGCGCGGTCGAAGTCGAAGAGGATGAGCGCCCAGCGCTCTTCGACGCGATGGCCTTGCCGCTGAGCGCCGCGCTCCTCGCGCCGGATCACCTCGACCGCCGCGCTGTCCCGTGCCCGGAGAACCTGCCCGCGGCCGTCGACGGCCTCGAGCTGGACGGTGATCGACTGGAGGCGGCCGATGTCCCCCAAACCGAGCTCCGCCAGCGGCAGCACGTAGGCCGGCTCGAGATCGCCCTCGCCCTCCAGGGCGTCCAGGCGGCGGTCGTCCCCGTAGACCACGAGCGCCCATTTGCGGAGCCGGGCCCCGGGCTCGATCAGCGGCGCGATGCGCAGAACGTTCACGTCGCTGCGGATCTCGAGATGGGTGCTGGTCACGGGGTCGAGGATCGCGGGGTCGTCGGCGTAGATTTCCACCCGCCGGTTTTCGGCGCGTCCTTCCGGCGAGAGGGATGCGCTGGGGAATTCGGGCAACCCCCTCGCCTCGACGGTCATGCGACCGGGGTCGATGCCCCAGACCGCCCGCAGGTAGTCCCGGACCGCCGCCGCCCGGCCGCGCGAAATCTCGGCCCGCCCCCGCTCCTCGCCGTTCTCCGATCGGCAGCCCACGATCCTCAGGCGGCTTCCCGGGCGCTCGGCGGCGCGTTTGCCGATCACGTTGAGCAGGTGGCGATACTTGGCGAGGGTTCCCCGCAGGGCGGAGGGCTCGAAGGAGGCGGCCTCCGCCGCCGAGGCGAAGCGCACGTAGCGCTCCGGGATCTCCGTGCTCGCCGTTTCGAAGTAGACGTAGGGAAGGAGGGGCGCGCTTTCGATCGCCGTCACCTCCTCCAGGCGCAGGGTGGCGGGCTCGAGGGTCACGGTGCCGTAGGGGGGCGGGGAGAGCTCGCGGACAACGGGGCGCGGCCGGGTCTGGATGTGGCAGAGATCCGAGGAGGCCTCGTAAAGGCGCCCCTGCCGGTCCCGCAGGCGCAGGAAGGCTTCGAGAGAAGCCGCCTCGAGCAGCCGGCCGCGGCCCAGCTCATCGAGTGGGACGGGAAAGGAGGCCCGGGCGCCGGTTTCCGGTCCGAGGCGGATGCGGTGGAGGACCTGGTCCGCGGAGCGGATCTCGATCTCCCCCTCGCCGATTGCGAGCCGCGGGTTGAGCTCGAGGGCCACCCGCAGGACGGACTGGCCCCGGCTTTCGGCGATGGACGCCCCGAGGATGCGAGCCGCCGCGGCGGGGGGGTCGATCGCCATTTCGACCCGCTGGTTTTCGCGGCGCCGCTCGGGATCGTCTTCGGCCGACGGCCGGGACGGAAGCCCCCGGGCCTCAAGCAGGATCCGGCCCCGCTCGATACCCCAGATCCGCTGCAGGTAATCGCGCACGGCCTCGGCCCGCTGCTGGGCGAGCTTCAGGTTGTCGGCCTCGGGGCCCCAGGACGAGGTGCACCCCGTGAGGAGGAGTTTCGCCTCGGGGACCTCGCGCAGTCCCTTGCCCACCCAGTTGAGAAGGTTGAAGTAACGGCTGGAAAACCCCGACAGGGCCGCGGAGCGGAAGGCCTCGGTTTCCTCGCGGCCTTTCAGCTGGATGTAGGGCTCCGGCAGGGTCCCGCGGCCGGTGGGGAAGAACAGCATGCCGAGTGCGGGGTCCCCCGAGAGGGTCGCCGGCACCTCGAGCTGCAACAGGCGGGGTTCGAGGGCCACGGGGTTGGCGAGCTCGTAGGCGACCCGGTAGCGGTGGGTGATCGTGTTCCTGAGGGTCTGGAAGATCGGCCCCAGGTCCGCCGCCGCGTGCGCCTTCCACACCCGCCCGCGCTGGTTGCGGGCGAAGGCGGTGAGGAACGGATCGGCCGCCTCCACCGGCCGGAAGTCGATGGCGTAGGCGTGCAGACGGGGGATGCCCTGGGCGGCGGCTTCCACCTCGGCGGGGCGGATCCGGCTGTGCAGGTCCTCGCCGTCGGAGAAGACGGCGAGAAATTTCGGCTCGCCCGCCGGCAGGGAACGGGCGATCTCGACGGCGGCCAGCATGGCCTCGTAGAGGAAGGTGCGCGACGTCGATCCGCGATCCAGGGCCTCGGTGAACCCGCGCTTCCATTCCGCCGGGGTGCGCGCATTCAGGGTGCGCACATGCAGGGTGCGGCCTCCCGGGGCCTTGCGCTCCTCGTGTGCAAAGACGACGGCGTGCACGCGGTCGATCGGCCGCAGGTCGTGGAGCAGGAGCTCCAGGGCGGAGAGCAGGGCGCCGGCCGCCCCCCGTTCCTGGATCGAAAAGGAGTTGTCGACGACGCAGATCAGGTTGAGCGGCGGGATCTCCCGCGCGGGAAGCGTCTCGACGGCCAGGACTTTCCCCTGCCGGAGGCCGCGGGCCAGGAAGAGGTCGCGGGCTTGCAGGCCGCGGATCGGCTCGCCCTGGGGGTCGAAAACGGCGAGGATCGCCTGCTGGGGCTCGGGGCCGGCGGCGGTGTGGATGTGCGCCTCCCTGAGCGGAATCTCGACGATCAAGTCCTCGGCGGCGAGCGCCGGGGCGCAACAGACCGCGGCCGCCAGCACGGCCGCAGCCAGTCTTGCGGCGACGGACATGGGGTCTCCCGGTCGGAAAAGATTGCGCGCGAAGTTATCCGGTCGGCCCGGTCCTGTCAATTGCCGCGGCGCGGCTCAAGGACCGGAGCGGCGCGGGCGATAATGGGGGAGAAGACCCGGCTTCCGGCCGGAGGAAAACGAGACGGCAGGGGAGGAATCGGCCATGGCGTTTTTGAGTTGGCGGGAGGAGTTCAGCGTCGGGATCGACCGCATCGACCAGCAGCACCGCAGGCTCGTCGGGTTCCTGAACGATCTCTACGAGGCCATGCAGGCCGGCAAAGGACGCGAGACGCTCGGCAAGGTCCTGGGGGAGCTTCTGCTCTACACGAAGACGCATTTCGCCGCCGAGGAACAGCTGATGAAAACGCACGGGTTCCCCGGCTACGAGGACCACCGCGCGCGCCACGAACGCATGACGCAGAAGGTGAAGGAGCTGAGCGAGCAGTTTCGCGCCGGGACCCTCGCAAGCCCCATCCAGATGACCAACTTTCTGAAAGACTGGCTGGCGAAGCACATCCTCGAGACCGACAAGCAGTACGGCCCCTTCCTGGCGGCCCGCGGCGTAAAGTGAGCCGGCGCCGGGCGCCGGTCGGGGATTTCGCGGCGAAAAGGGCCTTCGCGAAAGGGCTGTTCGGAGGCGGGAAAAAAGAGGCCGGCCTGAACCGCGGCAGGTTTCAGGCCGGCCCGGGTGAAAGAGTGCGGCGGTGCCGCGCCCCTTACTTCGCGGGCACGTAGGGGATTTCCCTGCCCCACCAGCCCTGTTCGGCCGACATTTTGGCGTGATCGGCGTTGGTGTTCTTGTATCCCCACCAGCTGTAGGCCACGTGCGCGTTGGTCGCAAACACGCGGTCGTGCTTGTAGAATTCCGAGGTGCACCCGGCCATCAACAATCCTGCGGCGACGAGCAAAAGCAACTTTTTCATCGAATCTCCTCCTTTGGGTACGTGGGGTTGCTGAATTGGGCGCTTCATTCCGCGCAAGCGTTTGCCTATGGCCGCTGAGTATAAGCATTATTTCGCAAATGTCCATCGGGGAGGCCGATTTTTCTCCCCAGGAGCAAGGCAAACCGCAAGGGGCGGGCTGGCCCTGCGGCCGAAAAACGCCTTTTCGCTAAAGTCCTAAACCGTTGCGGCCGATCCTTCAGCCGAGTGGGGACTTGCGCGGCGTCGCCCCTTGCGGTCTTTCGCTCCCGGCGGGTCCATCCCCGCGGCGTGAGGGGCGGCCGCCGCGTCGGGGGGCGGGAAGAACAGGCAGGTTGACGCGGGCGAAGCGGCCGTTTTAAGGTGCACCCGAGCGGTCGATCGCGAGGCGGGAAAGGCACCTCGCGGCCCTCGGCACGCCTTTCCGAAAGCGAGGTGGAAGATGAAATCGCGAACGATTCTCTGGACATGCCTGGTGCTGCTCTGCGTGGCCTGCGCCCACGGGGGGGGCAAACCGCCGCTATCCTTCCAGGCCGTCGTGCCCGAGGGCTGGCGGGAGATCCCCAACGAGGACGCCATGCTCTTCATGACCCGGGACGGCGGCTACAAGCAGTTCGTCCTGATCCGGGAGCGGGCCGTTTCCGAGCCCTTCCAGTTCACGCGGCGTTCGCTCAACGCGCAGATGGCGCCCGCCGAGGCGGCGGCCCTGGTCGTGCAGGAGCTTTCCGCCGACACCCAGATCCGCAATTTCCAGCTGCTCGAGAACACTCCGGCGACGATCGCCGGCAACCCCGGCTTCCGGCTCACCTTCACCTACGCCGACGCGGACGGCTTCGTGTTCAAGACCATCTACTGCGGGTTCATCCGCGGGGAGACCTACTACACGATCCGCTACGGCGCGACGCGGGACGACTATTTCGCGCAGGATCTGAAGACATTCGAAGAAGTGATGCAGAGCTTCCGGCTGGCCGCGGCCCGCTAGCGGGGAGGCGATGATCCTCTACGATCCCCGCCAGGCGCACAGCCTGGAGGAATTCGGGATCCTGATTCCGGTCCGGGAAAGCCGCGCGCGCGAGACCTTCGCGCGGCTTTCCGCCCACCCCGTTCTCGGCCCCCGGCGCGCCGCGTGGCACGTCATGCGCTGGAGCGAAACGCTCACCGCCGAGGATCTCCTTCGGGCGCACTCCCCCGAGTACGTCGCACGGCTCACCTCCGAGGGGCTCGAGGAGGAAATCCTCCGCGCCTACGAGCTCCTGCACCCCGACGGGACCTATCACCGCTACGACCCGACGCGAGCGCAACTGCCCCTGCGTGAGCTCTGGGGGCGCATCCTCGAGCGGGCGTCCGGAACCCTGGCGGGGGCGAGGATTGCGCGGCAAACCGGTTTTTGCTTCTATTTCGGCGGCGGCATGCATCATGCGCATCGCGACTTCGGCGCGGGCTTCTGCCTGGTGAACGACCTGGTCATCGCCCTGCGCAGGCTTCAGGCCGAAGGGCGGGTCCGCCGCGCCTGGGTGATCGACGTCGACGCCCACAAGGGCGACGGAACGGCCGCCCTGACCGCGGAGGACCCCACGATCGCCACCCTGAGCATCCACATGGCCGCGGGCTGGCCCCTCGACCAGCCCCCCCTCGACGCCGCCGGGGTCCCCAACCCCTCCTTCATCCCCAGCACGGTCGACATCCCGGTCGCCGCGGGCGAGGAGGCGGACTACAACCCGCGGCTGCGGGAGGGGCTTGAGCGGCTGGCCGCCGGCTGCCCGGGGGCCGATCTCGCGCTCGTCGTCTGCGGTGCCGACCCCTACGAGAAGGACGAGCTGCCCTCGGCCGCGGGCCTGCGCCTGACGCTCGCGCAGCTCTTCGAGCGCGACCGGACGGTCTGGGAGTTTCTCCGGGCCCGCCGCGTCCCCGGCGCCTGGGTCATGGCCGGCGGCTACGGCCGCGAGAGCTGGCGCGTGTACACGCAGTTCCTCGAGTGGGCCCTCGCGCAGCGCTTCTCCACACGCTGAGGGTTTTTGCACGCGGGAAATTCATGAATGCAAGACTAAGGAACGGACTCCGTTTTATGGCGATTGGGCTCTTTCTGCAGAGTCGCCGATGGAATTCTGGAGGGAATTATGGCAACACGTTCGATGGTGGAAAATGAAGCCGATGAGAAGATAGTTTACCATTTGCTGGACCGCCTGTATCTTCTCTTTGACAAAAAGCACATCCGCTGAACCCGCAATATCCGGCTCATTCCCCACGAAGACAATCGAAGAGGAGGCAAATACGCTTACGCCGAATGGGCTCATGTCATCGGGATTTTCCAGACGCTCCTGTATCTGCATTTGAAAGAGAAGTGGAACAACCGCATTCTGGATGTGGGTTGCGGGACGGGACTGTTGGCGATTGCCAGCGAGCCCTATGTCGCTGGCGAGGGCAAATATGTGGGCATCGACATCCTAAAGCAGGACATCGATTTTTGCCGCAGCCATTATCCGCAAAAACACTTCGAGTTCGTTCATCTGGACAAATCCAACTCCGCCTATGCTCCCGCGCAGACGAGGGAACCAACGGCTTGGCCGATGAAAAGCGGCCTCTTCGATATGGTCACCGCCTTGTCAGTTTG
Organism: Desulfatibacillum sp.; assembly: GCA_020725555.1. GTDB lineage: Bacteria > Desulfobacterota > Desulfobacteria > Desulfobacterales > SpSt-501 > SpSt-501. Next base: position 50,187 of record DYEU01000032.1, on the reverse strand, counting down.
GACCCACCTGAACGAAGATGAGGCGCTCTTTTACTTCAACGAAGTAGCGCGCGTGCTCAAAACGGGAGGAAAGGCGATCATCACTTTTTTTCTTCTGGACGCGCTTTATCATCAAAGTCTGGCGAACCGGACCCATGAGAAAGGGAAGTTTCATATGACTTCCCAAGACGATTGGATTTTTGACCAGCCGGCCTACGGATCGGACATGTGGTTTCATCCCCGGTGGGCCAAAGTCCCCGAACAGGCCATCGGAGTGACACGGGAGGGGCTGGAACGTCTCGCGGGGCATGCAAACATGCAGGTGCTCGAATATCACCCCGGAAACTGGAAAGAAATACCAGGCCTGTTTTTTCAGGATGTGCTGGTTTTTCAAAAGACAAATTAGCGGAAGGGGTCGTAAGGGGACGGTCGTAAGGGGACGTCCATTGTTTTATTGGTAGAGCACGGATACCAATATCACAATGGACGTCCCCTCTTTTTATTTTTTGGCCGGTTCGAAGAAGTGGGCGATGTGATTGCGGTATTGACGGGCGACGTCCACGTTGTGGACCACGAAGTTGTCGCCGTCGAGGGAGGTGATGGGCCGTTCGAGGGCCGCGAAGACCTCGAAGGTGCGGTTGATGATCTCGTCGGCGCACAGGATTTGGTGGTTGTAGCCGAGGACGTAGTGCAGGTCGATCCGCCGCCGCTGCTTGCCCCAGACGAGCTGCCGCAGCCGCTCGCGCACGTCGTCGATTCGCTCGCGCAGGACCCGCGTCGGCAGCCGGTTGAACTGCTCGTCGAAGGCGTGGAAGTAGATGTTCGCCGGGAAGACCGGCTGCATGGCGAGCATGCGCTCGTAGGTCTCGCGGGCCAGCGCATGGGCGGCGAACTTGATGCGCGCGCCGAGGACGTCGCCGCGGTGGGCCTTGAGGTCGATCTTGCGCGGCTCGCCGAACTTGATGGAAAGATTCACCTTGCGCTTGTCCTCCAGAAAACGGCGGATGATGTAGCCGATGTCCTGGAGGTAGATCTTGTCCTGGGGCTCCCCCGCCTCGTGCATGCGCGCGAGCTCGGCGAAGTTCTCGTCCTCGAGGACGCGCTCGTAGGCGATGTTCACCGGGACGACGTAGAGGTCGACCCCGCTGTCGAGCGCCGCCTCGATGTCCATCTGGAAGGGCAGGTGGTGAAAGCCGTCGATCCGGCCGGTGTAGCTGCGGCCCGTTTTGACGGACTCCATCTTCAGGATGTCGAGCAGGCTCGCGCGCAGCGCCGAGTACCCGGGGAAGGTGAGGTACATCTCGCGCTGTTCGACGAGATGCTGGCGGTAGGCACGGCTCAGGGAAAGGATGTCCTTGCGGCCGAGCTTGATTTCGCTCCCGTCCTGCGGGTGCTTCACGGTCACCGGGTTGCGGAAGACCTTGAAGGCGCCCCGCCGCTTCAGGTAGTCCGCGATCGTCGCCGCGTGCGCCGCGGCGAGCCGCCTAAGATCCGGGTGGACCAGCGCGGGGAGCACGTCGCGAAAGATGTCGATCTCCTCGATGAAGAGGTTGTTGCCGCCCTCGATCACCACGCGCAGGCCGTTTCTCCGGAACACGACCCCCAGGACGACGAAGTCGGCTTCGCTGAAGTGGCTGGGTTTGAAGGTGATGCTGCAGCCGGGCTGCTCGTGGCGGAGGCGCTTGACGGCCTCGAGGCCCACGACGCGCGTGTTGAAGGTGTTGCCCATCGCCAGGCGGTAGAGCAACTCCTCGATCGGCCCGATCTCCTGGTACTCGTGGGCGATCAGGGGGAACATCGGCTTGAGCTTTTCGAAGAGCGCCTTTTTCATCCACGCCGCTCCGGGAGTCCGCCGCGCAGGCCGCGGCGTCAGGGCCCCCTCCCATACCATTGACCCCGCGGAAATTCAACCGCGACGGGGGCTTCCGGCGCCGCCGAAACGAAACGCCGCGGGGCGGCGCAACCGGCAGGAAGAAGAACTTCCCGCCCGCCGCCGAAACGAAGACGCCGGGGGAACGGGGTTCCCCCGGCGTCACGTGGCCCGCGCTTCCCCCGCGGCGGCGGGGACCGGCCGGAAGGGCGTTCTCCGTCCCCCCGGCCCGCCGGCGGCTCAGCCGTGCAGCCGGCCGGCGCAGACGACGCCGATGCCGGCCTCGAGCAGGGCCCGCGCGGTCCGCTCGACCGCGCGCTGCTTTTCGAGGTAGTTCCGCTCGAGCGCCGGCATGAGGCCCGCGCGCTCGATCTCTTCCTTGGAGAGGAAGTAGTCGAGAATGTCGGAGGGGTGCTCGAGGGTCTGCTCGATCTCGGGGTCCCCGCCCTCGTGCTTGGCCGAGATGTTCGGCACCTCGCGCGCGATCTGGAGGAGCTCCGCGCGGCGGTTGTAGGGCTGGCGCACGATCGATTTCCAGGTCTCGGTGATGTGGTGCTCGAAGCGGACCCGGTCCTCCAGGCCGAGCGCCCGCCGGATCCAGGCCGCCTGGCGGATGGTGTCGTTGTTCACGGAGTTGGAGAGGTTGAAGCCGATGAGCGAGGTGCTCCCGTCCGCGCGCGCAAAAAGGCGGGCGGTGAGCAGCGTCCAGAGCACGGCGAAGGGGTTGTCGTTCCCCATGAACACCGAGATCTTGAATTCGTTGTCGATTCCCAGCCGGTGGAGCAGGTAGCCGACGAGCACCGTCCCGGAGTTGATGTTGAGGACCTGCCGGATGCCGTACTCCATGTAGTGCGTGAGGTATTCCTCCGCCCAGCGCAGCGGGTAGTGGTTGGGCTGGCCGATCCCCCCGAAGTAGCCCGTGATCGTCTCGGGGCCGCCGAGATGAACGTTTGCGCCGTCGGTGCCCTTGGTGTCCAGGGTCTCGACGTAGCTTGCGCCGATGATCTCCATGGCCGCCGCCACCGCGATCGTGTCGCCCCGGTCGCGCGTCTGCTCGGCCATCTTGCGCACGCGGATGAAGCGGCCGGGCATGAGCTCGCCCGCCTCGAGGCAGTGACGGGCCTGGCGGATCAGCCAGGGAAAGTATTGCAGCGCGCTGATCTCCAGCGTGACGGCGTGGCTCCAGAGGATGCCCTCGGCCGAGCCGCGGACGCGGCGGGCGTACTCGGAGAGCGGCACGAAGGCCTTGCGGTCGCGCTGCTCCATCAGCCAGCGGAGATCGGCGAGGTAGGGCGAGCCCATCGCCTCGAGGCGGGCCAGCCGGGTCTCGAGCCGCGAGGCCTCGGCCGCGCGGCGGTTGATCGCCTCGGGCCCGCCGAGGCGCTTGACGAGCGCGAGCAGGGCGCCCACGGTCTCGTTCCCGGGGTCGGTCAGCAGGGCGTTCAGCTCCTCGATCCGGCGGGGGTCGAGGAGGAGTCGATCGCGCAGTTCGGCCATGGTGGAGCCTCCTCGTCAGGCCTTCGCCTTGCAGGCGGCCTGGAATTTTTCCAGTTCCCCCGGCAGCATGGGATAGCCGTGCTCTTCGGCAGGGAACCGTTTCGCACGCACGTCGGCCACATAGGCCCTCATCGCCTCGGTGACGATTGCGGCGACGTTGCAGTAGCGCTTGACGAATTTCGGGGTGAAGGCCTGGAACTGCCCGATCATGTCCGAGACGATCAGGAGCTGCCCGTCGCAATCGGGGCCCGCGCCGATCGACAGGGCCGGGATGGTGAGGGTGCGGGCGATGTGGGCCCCGACCTCGGGCGGAATCGCCTCGAGCAGGATCATGTGGGCTCCCGCGTTCTGCACCGCGAGCGCGTCCTCGATCACCAGGCGGGCCGACTCGAGCGTGCGCCCCTGGGCCTTGTGCCCGCCGAGCTGCCCCGAGCTCTGCGGGGTGAGCCCGACGTGGCCCATGACGAGGATGCCGGCATCCACGATCGCCCGGATCTGGGGCACAACCCGCACCCCGCCTTCCAGCTTGATCGCGTCGCAGCCGGCTTCCTTCAGGAAGCGGCCCGCGTTTTCGACCGCCTTTTCGATCGAGGTCTGATAGGAGAGAAAGGGCATGTCCCCCACGACGAAGGTGTTCGGCGCGCCGCGGCGCACCGCCTCGGCGTGGCGGATGCACTGGTCCATGACCACCGGCACCGTCCCGGGATAGCCGTAGACGCACATGCCGAGCGAATCCCCGACGAGCAGCATGTCGAGACCCGCGGCCTCGGCGAACTGGGCCGTGGGGTAGTCGTAGGCGGTGAGGAACGTGATTTTTTCGCCCTCCCGCTTCATGCGGCAGAAATCGTGGATCGCTTTCTTCTTCGCACTCATGACGTGACCTCCTCGGGGGGGTTCCCCGGCCTTCGGTGCCGCGTTCACCCGCCGAAGAAGGGGTGAACATAGCGCAGGTCGTCCCCTTCGCGCAGCACGATGCGGTCGATCTCTTCGGCGCGGACGACCGTTCCGTTGAGGATGTAGAGCAGCTGGCTTTTGCCGGTTTTCTGGATCAAGGCGACGATCATCGGGTCGTCGCGGACCCTCGCCTCCAGGCGATCGACGAGGACCCTCAGGCGGGCGCCCGGTTCGATCTCCTCGGGGTTTCCGTTGACCAGGATCCTCATGGCGCTTGAGCCTCTCTGGGCCGTCGCGGACGGCCCGGCGGCGGGGGCCGGGCCCCCCTCGGTTTCCCGGGCGGGGCCTGACGGGCCGTCCGCCTTCAGCCCGGGATGGTTTCCATGCCGAGCTCGCTAAGCTTCTGCGCCGTGGGGCGGCCGTCGTCGTCCCAGCCGCGGTAGCGGTAGTAATCCACGATCGCCTGCTCCAGGCCGACGGGGACCCGGCCGGCCGCGACCCCGTCGCTCACCGGCTCCATGAAGCGTTTGGGGTAGCGGAAGTCGTCCTCCCGTTTCCATCCGTAGCGCAGGTTCAGCAGCTTCTGCAGGTTGGTGATCCGGTCGCCGCAGCGCTGCAGGTCCTCCTGGGTCCAGGCGAGGCCGGTGCAGGTGTTGATGGTGGCGAGCAGGTCGGTCAGCGTGTAGCCGGCGAACTCCTGGAACTTGCAGTGCACGGAGGAGTTGATCACGTTGCAGTAGTCGTGGAACTTGGCGTTGCGCTCGGCGGCCTTCTCCCAGGACCAGCGCTCCTCGTTGTCCACGTGGTCGATCCCCCACTCGGGGAGATAGCGGTGCCCGACCCAGATGTGCTGGGAGTTGCCGCGCTCGTGGTTGGGGCCGGAGGCGACGCCGGTGCAGTAGTTGAGGGCGGAGATGTACTGGGCGCGCCAGTTGTGGGCGGCGATCTCCTGGCCCTTCATCTGGACGGCCCAGTCCTCGGAGCCCTGACCGATGCGCTCGGAGGCGGTCTTGCAGCCCTCGCCCAGGAGGTAGCCCAGGCCCGGGGCCCGTTCGCCGATCTTGCGGGTCATCTCCACGAGCGCCTGGGCGTTGCCCCAGGTGAGCTCGATGCCGTAGGTGTCCTCCCGCGTGAGAACCCCCTTTTCGTAGCACTCGAAGGCCCAGGCGAGAACGGCGCCCAGGGAGATCGTGTCCATCGAGTAGCGGTTGGCGAGCTCGCCCGCGTAGGCGACGGCCGCCTGGTCGTCGATCAGGAGGTTGAAGCCCATCATGGCGAAGGACTCGTACTCCGGGCCCTTGCCCTTATACGCATACGGGCCGCTTTTCACCTCGCACTTGTTGTGGCACTGGATGACGCAGTACTTGCAGGGCCAGGGTTTGGCGTTGAGGGTCTCCACGTAGGGGCGTCCGCCCAGCTTGGCGACCCCCTCGGGGAAGGTCCCCAGGCGGTAGTTCTTGATGGGCAGGTTCCCCTGGGGGGCGAAGAGGGCCGTCGCCATGGCGGTGCCGAGCCAGGAGATGCGGAACTCCTCGGGTTTGGAGGCGTCGACCTCGGCGAGCCGCCGGTTGATCGCCTTGTTCAGGGCGTCGTTTCCGGCCGGGTCGTGGATGGGGCACCGCCGGGTCCCGCGCACGGCGACCCCCTTGAGCAGCTTCGAGCCCATGACCGCGCCGAAGCCGCAGCGCCCGGCGAAGGATTTCTTGGCCGTCTGGATGTTGGCGTAGCGCACGAGCCGCTCCCCGGCCTGGCCGGTGGTGATCACCTCGAAGCCGTCGCCTTCCTTTTCCTGGATCGCGTCCTGGGCCTCGTAGGCATCCAACCCCCAGAGCCGCGAGGCGTCCTTGATCCGGACCCGGTCGTCGTCGATCACGATGTAGACCGGCTTTGCCGCGCGGCCGTGGATCACGACGGCGTCGATGCCCGCCTGCTTCATCTCGACGCCGAAGGCATGGGTGATCGCCGATCCGGCGTTCATCTGGATCGACGGCGAGATCCCGCCCACGGCCCACTTGGAGGCGCCGCTTTGGCGGATGCCCTGCATCGGGCCGGCGGCGAGGGTGAGCCGGTTGGCCGGGTCGAAGGCCGTCACCCCGCGCGGGCATTCCTTCCAGAGCACCCAGGCGGCGAGCCCCTCCCCGCCGAGGAAGTACGCGTACACCGGGTCAGGCACGTGCTCGACCGCGGCCTTCTTCTCCGTGAGATCGATCTTGAGGATCTGGTTCCACACGCCTTTCATGGTCCGATTCCCTCCCCTTGCGGCGAAACGGTTGGGCGATCGCGGCGTCCCCGGCCATCCGCCGGGGCGCCGCCCCGCCGGGTCAATGCGCCTCCTGGGGCCGCAGCAGGATCACGAGCGCCATGACGACGAAGACCATGGCGTTTGCCGCCTGCGACCAGAAGCGGCCGGTCACCGCCATGACCATGCCCAACGCCAGGGCGGCGAAAAACGTTCCGTTCAGGTTGCCCATGCCGCCGACGATGACGACGGCGAAGGCGAGCAGCAGGATGTGAAAGCCCATGTAGGGGTCGGCCGTCGAGATCGGGGCGTAGAGGACGCCCCCCAGCACGGCGAGCGCGCTGCCGAGGACGAAGACGATGCTGAAATGGCGGTCGACGTCGATCCCCAGGCAGCGGACCCCGTCGGCGTCCTCGAGGGCCGCGGTGACGACCCGCCCGACGAGGGAGCGCCGGAAAAAGGCGCGCAGCGCCCCGTAGAGGGCGAAGGCGCTCAGGACGACCGCGATGCGGTAGGCGGGGAGGTCCATGCCGGCGAGCGGCACGGCGATGCCGACGGGGTCGTTGACGGGATAAGGCGTCGTCCCCCAGATCATCTTGATCGCGTCGGTGCCGATCAGGAGCACCCCGTAGGTCGCGATGATGGCGTAGTCCAGGCTCTCGCCGTAGAGGCGGCGGATCACGAAGCGCTCGATGACCCAGGCGACGGGCAGCATGGCGAGCAGGCTGGCGGCGAGCGCCAGGAGGAAGGACTGCCCGACCCCCTGCAGAAACGTGATGAAGAGGTAGACCCCGAGGGTGTAGACCATCCCGTGGGCGAAGTTGATGATGTGCATCGTGCCGAAGGTCAGGGCGAGCCCGACCGAGAAAAAGTACAGAATCGCCCCGATCGTCAAGCCGTAGACGACGGTCTGGATCATTGCGCTTCCCCCGCCGGCTTGCGGTTCCGGAGCCGCGCCTGCACCGTGCCGACGATGCCGCCGCGAAGCGAGAAGACGATCAGAAGCAGCACGACACCCAGCCACAGCTCCCACTGCGGCAGCTTCACGTCGAGAAGCCGCGAGAGCTCCGGGATGATCACGGGGAGAAAGTTCTTGATCGCCAGAAACGCCGCCGCCCCGATCAAGGCGCCGGCGAGGCTGCCCGCCCCGCCGATCAGGACGGCGAAGATCACGTCCACGTTGCCGAAGGGGCTGATGACCCGGGGGCTGACGAACCCCTGCACCAGGGTGAAGAGGCCGCCGGCGAGGGCCGCGATGGTGGAGGCGATCACGAAGGCGATCCACTTGAAGCGGAAGGTGTCGTAGCCGAGGAACCGCACCCGGGACTCGTTTTCGCGGATCGAGCGCACGAGGAGGCCGAACGGCGAGCGCGTGAGCAGGCGCAAGAGCGCGTACACGGCGAGCAGCACCGCACCGCAAAAGGCGAACGCCCAGCGGTCCTCGTAGAGGGAGATCGCCCCGAAAAGGGGGTCGGCGGTGCAGCTCAGGCCGTCTTCCCCGAGCGTGTAGGCCGCGAGCGGCGACTGCACCAGGAAATGGCCGATCTCGTTGAAGGCCATGTTGATCAGGGCGAAGGAGGCCCCGCGGGTGCGCAGCACGACGCCCCCCAGCAGTGCGGCCATCCCGGCCGCCGCCGCCAGGCCGACCGCGAGGGCGGCCCAGGCGCTCGCGTTCCCGTAGACGAGCCAGAGCGCTGCCCCGTAGGCCCCGGCGCCGAAGTAGAGCATGTGCCCGAAGCTCAGGTGGCCCATGTAGCCGTAGAGCAGATCGAAGCTGAGCACCAGGATGAAAAAGACGGCGAAATCGGCCATCCAGTGGACCCGGATGACCAGCGCGAGGAGCAGCAGCCCTGCAGCGAGGAGGGCGAGCTCGCGCAGGAGCGCCCCGCGGGCTGCGGGTTGCACGGAGAACGCCGCCCTCTCCGGCATGAAGGTCACAGGAAGCACTCCAGGGGTTCCGCGCCCGCGATCTTTCGCGGGTCGGCGATTTCGTGCACGACGCGCCCCTCGTTCATCACGTAGATCCGGTCCGCCAGCCGCCGGACGATCGCCAGGTTCTGTTCCACGATGATCGCCGCGACACTCTGGCGCATGCGCTCGAGGATGCGGAAGATGTCCTCGATCACGATCGCCGCGAGCCCCTCCGTCGGCTCGTCGATCAGCAGCAGCCGGGGCTGCCCGGCAAGGGCCCGGGCGATGAGCAGGATTTCGCGCTGTCCGCCGGAGAGGCGGCCGGCGGGGAGCTCGCGGAACTCGTCGAGCTTGGGATAGAGCGCGACGGCGCGGCGCCAGGCCGAGTCGAAGGGTTCGCCGGCGCCGTGGGCGGCGAGCTCGATGTTCGAGCGCACGGAAAGCGGGCTGAAGACGCGCTTTTCCTGGTTGACGTAGCGGAACCCCAGGCGGGCGCGTTTCTCGGGCGCAAGGCCCGCGACGGAGCGGCCCTCGAAGCGGATCTCCCCCGCCGCCGGGGGGAGAAGCCCGGCGATCGTGCGGAGCAGCGTCGTCTTGCCGGCGCCGTTTCTGCCGACGACGAAGACCATCTCGCCCGGGGCGACGGTCAGGGAGACGTCGTGGAGCACGCGGGCGGACCCGTAGCCCGCCTCCAGGCGAGCGACCTCTAGCACGCGGGCGCCTCCTTCCCCCAGTAGCACGCGCGGACCCGGGGGTCGGCCAGGACCTCGCCCGGCGCCCCCTCGCAGATCAGGCGGCCCTCGTTCATGACGCTCAGCCGCTCGACCAGCTCGAGGATCTTCGAAATCTTGTGCTCGATGATCACCACGGTGAACTGCCCGCGCAGGCTCCGGATCAGCTCCACGACGCGCGCGATTTCATGGTCGCTCAGCCCGGCCAGCGGCTCGTCGAGCAACAGCAGCCGCGGCCGCAGCGCGAGCGTGATGCCGATCTCGAGCATGCGCTTGTCGCCGTAGGAGAGCCCGGCCACGGGCAGGGCGGCCTTGCCCGTCAGCCCGACCCGCGCGAGCGCCTCCGCGCAGCGCTCGAGAACCGGCGCCCGCCGGGCGGAGCGGAAGAAGAAGGGGCCCGGCCGGATCCCCCCGGGCTGGAAGCGCAGGACGGCCAGGACCGCGTTTTCCCAGACGCTGAGCGTCGAGAAGACGGAGACGAGCTGGAACGTCCGGGCGATGCCGAGGGCGACGCGCCGGTGCGGGGGCAGCCGGGTGATCGATGCGGCGTCGAAGCGGATCTCGCCCGAGGAAGGCGGAAAGAAGCCGGAGAGGAGGTTGAAGAGGGTCGTCTTGCCGGAGCCGTTCGGGCCGATGACGCCTGCGGTCTCGCCCTCGGAGACGCGGAAATCGACCTCGTTCACGGCGGTCAGGCCGTTGAAGCGCTTGGTGAGCGCCGCGGTGGCGAGCAATTCGGCCATGCTCCGGACTCCCGGTGGAGGACCGCGGGGGGCCGCGGGGCCGGGCGCATCGTGGCGCGGATCGGCCCCGCGGCGGGGATCCTCAGTAGCCCAGATCCTTCAGCGAGGGGACGAAGGCGTCCCCGGCATAGACATCGACGACCCGGGCGTAGTCGAATTTCGCGGGGTAGCGTTCTTCCTTGCGCTCGGCCTCGCCCTTGCCCTCGACGATCCAGGTGGAATAGCGGTAGATGCAGGCGCCGTCCTCCCGCCACCTGGCCGGCCCCTTGGCGCCCTTCCACTCGGGGTGGGCGAGCAGCGCGGCGGCCATCTTCTTGGGGTCGGTGGACTTGGCGAGCTCCATGGCGCGCACGGTCTCCTTGACCCCGTAGTAGGTGCTCATCGCGTAGGGATCCGGCGGCTCCTTCTGGGCCTTCATCCAGCGGCCGACGAAGGCTTCCGAGGCCGCCACCACCTCGGCGTCCCGGAAGCCGCGCATGTCGTGGTACCAGAACATCTGCCCCTTGACCCCCTGCATGGCGTTCGCCGGGATGCCGGTCGCGAAGGCGTTCATCAGCCAGAAATGAAAGAGCGGGGCCTTGCGGGCGGCGCCCGTCTCCAGCGCCTGCTTGAGGGCGTTGATGGCGTCTCCGCCCCAGGAGCCGATGAAGAGGACGTCGGGGTTGAACTCGAGCGCCTTGATCAGGTAGCTCGTCATGTCCGGGCTCTGCACCGGGTGCCAGACGCTCGTGTAGGCGACCCCGGCCCGCGTGCGGATCACCTCCTCGAAGCCCTTCATGGTCCCCTTGCCGATCGCGTAGTCCGGCATGAAGCAGGCGATGCGCTTGGCCTTCATCTGGTCGGCCATGTAGGCCGCCGCCCCGCGCCCGGCCCACTCCGCGGCGGCGACGATGCAGAACGAGGCCGGCCCGCGTGTGCCCTTTTTGAAGAACCCTTCGGGGACGCCGTTGGTGGCCATGTAGAAGGCGTTGGCCTTCTTGGCTTCCTCGTTCAGGGCCATGGAGATGTTGCCGAAGGTGCCGCCCACGACGGCGGTCGCCCCGTGATCCTTGACGATTTCCTTGAAGCGCCCCACGGCGACCTGGGGGTTGGTCTCGTCGTCGCGGAAGACCCCCTCGAGCCTCATCTTCTTCCCGCCCAGGTTCACCCCGCCCGCCTGGTTGACCTCGGCGATGGCCAGGGTGGCCCCCTGCATCTGCCCGACGCCGATGACCGCGCCGGCGCCCGTGGTGGAGAACATGACGCCGATCTTCACCGTCTCGGCCGCGTGTGCCGCGCCCGCCGCCAGCAGCACCGCCGTGAGAAAGAGGGCGCCGATCCATGCCCGGTTTCCGTTGATGGTCCTCATGGTTGCCTCCCGTCGTCCGTGGGGACGGCCCCCCCGGGGGGGGCCGGCTCGGGTTACAGGTCGTTGCGGAACTCCAGCAGGCCGGTGACGGCACTCCGCGTTTTTTTCACCCGCGAATGGCGGACATGGGCGATGAAGATCTCCGTCGTGGTGAAGACCTTGGCCGAGACCATGTGGCCGCCGGTCAACTCGCCGTTGCCGTGCGAGAGCAGGCAGTGGACGTGCAGCACCGGGTCGCCGTCCTTGAGAGGGCCGAACTCGCCGACCAGGGGGACGATGTTCCCCTCGATGCTCATGAGCTCGAAGGGGCCTTTCATTTCGATGCGGTTGAGGTTTTCGGCGGGCTGCACGGGGATGCGGAAGGCCGGCTTGGGGGCCACGAAGACGACATCCTCCAGGCTGCCGATTCCCGAGAGGATCACGGCCCGTTCCCAGCCCCGGTCCCGCACGGTCCTGACGAGGGTGGGGAAGAGGTCGTCGCCCGGGTGGAAGCGGGTGAGGATCACCTCGGAGAGATCGACGGTCTCGACGAACCGCGGATCCGGCGTGGGGTGCGGGTGGCTCATGGACGGTTCCTTTCTAGGAGGCCAGGTTGACGGTCACGCTTTTCCTCTGGGTGAAGGCGTCGAGCATGCCCTCGAGCGACCACTCGCGGCCGATGCCGCTCGCCTTGAAGCCGCCGTAGGATTGCCCGGGGACGATCCCGCCGCCCTGGTTGACCTGCACGAAGCCGGCCTCGACGGCGTGGGCGGTGCGCAGGGCCCGGGAGAGGTCGCGGGTATAGATGAAGGCGGCCAACCCGTAGTGGGTGTCGTTGGCCATGCGGACGGCCTCGGCCTCCTCGCTCCAGGGGAGGGCGATGAGCACCGGCCCGAAGACCTCCTCGCGGCAGACGCGCCAGTCGGGCCGCACCCCGACCAGGACGGTCGGCTCGACGAAGTAGCCTTCGGTGAAGGGCGCGCGCGCGGGCGGAAGCCCGCCGCAGAGGGCCCGCGCGCCCGGCTGCGCGAGCGCCTCGCGGAGGTAGTCGAGCACGGTGAGGTACTGCCGCTCGTTGACGATCGCGCCGATCTGGGTCGTTTCCTCGAGCGGCTCGCCGATCCGGAAGGCCCGCAGCCGGGCGGTGAGTTTCTCGAGGAAGGAGTCGAAGATCGAGGCGTGCAGCAAGAGGCGCGACCCCGCGGTGCAGGACTGCCCCTGGCGCACGAAGCGCATGCCGTTGATGACCTGGGCCGCGGTCGCATCGTCGTCGGCGTCGGGGAAGACGATCTGGGGGCTTTTGCCGCCCAGCTCGAGCGAGACGGGGATGATGCGCTCCGCGGCGGCCTGCATCACCCTGCGGCCGACCTCGGTCGAGCCGGTGAAGGAGAGCTTGGCCAAGCCGGGGTGGCGGAGGAGGGCTTCGCCCGCCTCGGTGCCCGTCCCGGTGACCACGTTCAGGACCCCCTTGGGCAGAAACCGGTGGGCGAGCTCGGCGAGTTTGAGCACCGCGAGCGGGGCTTCCACGGAGGGTTTCAGCACGAGCGTGTTGCCGGCGACGAGGGCCATGCAGATCTTGAGCGCGGCGAGCGCGAGCGGGGCGTTCCAGGGGACGATCCCGCCGACGACGCCGAGCGGCTCCCGGCGGCTGTAGCTGAAGAGCGACTCGCCGAGGGGGATGACCTCCCCCTTGATCTCGCCGGCCACACCCCCGAAATACCGGATGAGATCGGCGGTCAGCATCGTCTCGCCCCGCGACTGGGTGGCGATCGCGTTTCCGGTCTCGATCGAATAGAGGCGGGCGAACTCCTCGCGCTCGGCCTCGAGGGCCTCGGCGAGTTTCAGAAACGCCCTGCCCCGTTCGCGCGCGGGGGTCTGTTTCCAGGGCCCGAAGGCCGCGGCGGCGGCCTTCACCGCCCGGTCGACCTCGGCCTCCCCCCCGCGAGGGACCTCCCCGGCGAGCGTCCCCCGGTGTGCGGGGTTTTCGACCGGGATCCAGCCTCCTGCAGCCTCCACCCAGTCCCCGTCGATCAGCATCGGGATGCGCCCGACGCCCGTCTGCCATCCTTCCACCCGTCGGATCTTCGAGTCCATGTTCCGCGTTCTCCTCCCTTGGCTTGGCGAATGGGCTGCGGGTCTCGGCCCGGCGGGGGACATCACCCGTCCCGCCGGTCGGCGAGCTCGCGCAGCAGCCGCTCGGCCCGCTCGACGTTGAAGACGCCGCACATGCAGGGGCGGGCGAGCTCTGCCGCGGCCGCGGCGGCCTCCTTCTGGCCGCGCTTCACCTGGCGGGCAAGCTTTTCGACCAGCCGGGCCGAGACGAGGCCGTGGCCGCACATCGTGGTGATCGCGAGCACCGGGCCGGGCGGCAGCCGGTCGGTGCGGCCGAGCACCCCGCCCGAGTACTGCACGGTGTGGACGGGGAGGCCCACCTCGCGGCAGATCGCCTCGATTTCCGCGAAGACCCCGCTCACGATGACCGAGAGCCCGAGATCGGCGTCCTTGAGCGCCCGCAGCGCCTGCGCCACGACGTGGCGGTCGCTGAAGACGTAGTGGGCGACGGACTGGTCCCGGAAGCGGTCGTGGATCGTCTGCCAGTCCGTGTTGAAGCGGCTTCCGGTCTTGACGTCGCCGAAGTTCGCCGCGGGGAGGTTGCGCAGGAGCTCGAAGAAGCGTTTCATCGTTTCGCCGGAGCCCTTGGCGTTCACGGTTTTGGCCGACATGCTGAAGACCACGAAGTCCTGCTTCAGGTCCTCGGCGGCGCCGCAGCGGTGCAGCGTGTGGGACATGGTTCCTCCGCAGGATTCAGAAACGATACGCCGGCCGGCCGAGGCCGACGTTCACCTTGCCGTTCAGCGACGGGGAAATTCCCGCGCGGCGCATGGCTTCCGCCGCCGGGACCCGGCCGTCGGCCGCCACCTTGCCGATCACCCCGAGGCTGATCACGGTGTCGGCCGCCGCGGCGATGGCGCGGACCTCGGCCAGGACGCGCTCGAAGGCCTCTTCGGGGACGATCGCCTCGACGATGGCCGAAAGCACCTTCTCCTCGCGCACTTCGGGCTTGAGGGCGCCGGTGGCCGGGTCGGCGATGAGCTGGGTGAGCGGGTTGTTGGGCTCGAGCGCGACCCCCAGGGGCAGCAGGCGCCGGATGGCCGCCTCGGCCTCGCGGAGCCGGGTGCCGACGCCGGGGCGACCGAACTCGAGGCCGATGCCGATCATGCCCGCGCGGAAGCGACCGGTGACGTCGTTGGTCTTCATTTCCTCGGTGCCGCGGCCGGGGATGTCGGTTCCGGGGTGGGTGAACACCGGGTCCGAGAAGGCCTTGCGCAGGATCCGCGGCCAGGAGAGGGACTCTTCCTGAATGGCCGCCTCGGGGCAGACCCCGGAGCGGAAGCAGACCCCGCATTCGACGCACTCGTCGCGGTCGATGGCGGCATGGGCGTCGCGGCCGGAGGCGGCGTCTTTGGGGCGCAGGCGGATCGCGTTCATGGGGCAGAGGGCGACGCACTCTCCGCAGCAGATGCAGCGTTCGGGATCGATGAGCATCGGGTTCTCCGCAATTACCCGCTCGCCGTGCGCCGCGCGGGCGCGGCGGCCGGCTCGGTGCGGGTGATCTCGTAGAGGTTCTTCATGGCGGTGCGGATGTGGTGCATGTGGGTGGTCATGGCGGCCACCGCCCGGCGGCGGTCCCGGCGGCGCACGGCCTCGCAGATGCGCCGGTGGTCCTCGAGGGAGCGGTCGAGCATTCGGGGGAGCACGCGGAAGGATTCGTGGATGAACTGTTCCATGACCCGGCGGAGGGTGAGGAAGAGGTGTTCCATGAAGCGGTTGCCGGTGGAGCGCGCAAGCAGGTGGTGAAAGGCGGCGTCCCCGCGCACGTAGGCCTGCTGGTCGCCGCGGCGGGCGGCGGCCGCCATCTCGCGGCAGAGCCGGCCCAGTTCGGCGAGCTGCCCCTCGGTGGCGTGCTCGACGGCGAGCTCGACGTTGGCGACCTCGATGTAGCGGCGGGCCTGGACGAGCTCGATGGTTTCCTTGGGGTCCGAGATGAGCGGGAGGTTGAAGAGCTCGGCGAAGTCTTGCGGGAGCGGGCCGCGGACCACGGTCCCGAAGCCGGGTCGCTGCTCGAGCACGCCGGCGATGGCGAGCGTGTGCAGCGACTCGCGCAGCGAGGCCCGGGAGACGCCGAGCTGGGCGGCAAGCGCGTTCTGGTTGGGAAGCTTGTCGCCTGCCTTGAGCTCGCCCGCCTGAAACATGCGCACGAGCTCCTCGAGGACCGAGTCGGACACCTTCTTGCGGACAACCCGCGCCACGGCGGCTCCCTTTCTATGAAAATCAGATCGTGAGATTGTCATACAAACTTGGCGGGGGCCTGTCAAGCGGTTTTGGGGGGGGCGCGCCCGTGCGGTTGACAGGAGCGGCCGGCCCCCGCTACATCCTCCCGCCATGCCGAAAAACAACGCCCTTGCCGACCCCCCCGCCTCCGGCGGGGACGACGCCTGCGCCCCGGAGCCCGTTGTCCGGCTCGAGGCGGTCACGCTGCGCCTGCGGGAGCGGCGGATCCTCCCCGGGACGGACTGGACGATCCGCCCCGGCGAGCGCTGGGCGGTCCTGGGCCCGAACGGCGCGGGCAAGACAACTCTGGTGCGCGCCCTCACGGGCGAGGTCCCCGTGGTCTGCGGCCGCCTCCGCCCGGCCGAGCCCCTGCGCCTGCGGAGCCAGTCCGCGCTCGTGTCCTTCGAGCGCGGCCGCCGGCTGCTTCTCCGGGCGGAGGCGCACGCCCGGGGGCGCGATTTCGCCGGCGACCCCGACCCCGGGCTGCGCGTGGAGGACCTCCTGCCCCCGGAGAGGAGCGGAGCCCGCGAGGCCGCGGCGGGAGCCGGGCTGGGCATCGAGCGGCTCCGCGGGCGGCGCATCGCGGAGCTCTCGACCGGGGAGCTGCGGCGCCTGCAGATCGCGCTCGCGCTCGCCGCCGCGCCGCGCCTGTTGATCCTGGATGAGCCCTGCGAGGGGCTCGACGCCGAGGCCCGCGAAGCCCTGGCGGCCCAGCTCGGCGAGCGCCTGCCGCGGGAGTGCGCCCTCGTCTGGGTGACCCACCGGCCGGGGGAGCTTCCCGCGGGGATCACCCACCTGCTCGCCGTGCGGGAGGGCCGCGTCGTGTTCCAGGGGCGGGCGGACGGGGAGGCCTGGGCGCGGCTGGGGGAGATGCTCGCGCCGCCGGCCGCGCGGCCCACAAGGCCGCCGTGCGGCGCAGGCGGCGGCCGGACCGGGGAGGTGCGGATCGCCCTGCGGGGGGTGCGGGTGATGCATCGCGGGGCGACGGTCTTCGAGGATTTCTCCTGGACCGTGCGCGCCGGCGAGCACTGGGCGGTCCTCGGGCCGAACGGGTCGGGGAAGTCGACGCTGCTGCGCCTGGTGACGGGCGAGCACCCCCAGGCCTACGCCAACCGCATCGAGGTGCTCGGCGCGCGGCTCGGCGGGGGCCGCACCCTGCGGGAGCACCGCCGCGACATCGGCTGGGTGTCGGCCGAGCTGCACTTGGGCTACAGCGCCGCCGCCACGGCCCGGGACGTCGTCCTCTCGGGGCGCTTCGACTCGATCGGGCTCTACCGCCGGGTGCCGGAGGAGGGGTGCGCCGCCGCCTGCCGCCTTCTTGCGGAGCTGGGCGCGCGCGAGCTCGCCGAGCGCCCCTTCCTGCAGCTCTCGGCCGGGGAGCAGCGCCTCGTGCTCCTGGCCCGGGCCCTCGTCAAGCCGCCCCGGATCCTCATCCTCGACGAGCCCTGCCAGGGGCTGGATCCCCTCCACCGCCGCCGGTTCCTGGACGCGGTCGACCGCTTCGCCGCGGCGGGCCGGGCGACGGTGATCTGCGTCGCCCACGAGGAGGGGGATCTCCCGGGCTGCATCACCCACCGGCTGCGGCTGGTGCGGCCGGCCGGCGGCCCCACCCGCGTGGGCGTCGAGGGCGAGCGCCGGCGGGCGATCCCGGACTGAGCGGTCGGAGAAAAGAAGGGGGAGAGCCGGTTCAGCCCGCGGCGGGGCCGTGCTCGCGGATCTCCTGCGCGAAGGCCTCGACCAGGCGGCGGTCGAAGGCCCGCCCGGCGAGCGTTGCGAGCAGCGCCAGGGCTTCCTCGACGCCGCGGCCCCGCTGGTAGGAGCGGTCGGTGGTCAAGGCGTCGAAGCAGTCGGCCAGGCCGATCACGGCGGCGGCCCGCGGGATCTGGGAATCGCGCAGGCCGTAGGGGTAGCCGGAGCCGTCGCGGCGCTCGTGGTGGAAGCGCACCCCGTCGACCACGGGGTCGGCGACGCGGATCGCCCGCAACAGCTCGCCCCCCAGCACCGGGTGGCGGCGGATCTCTTCGCGCATCGCGGGGCTGAGGCGGCGGCGGTGATTGCAGAGGAGCTCGCGGCTGAAGGCGATTTTGCCGATGTCGTGGAGCAGCCCCGCCAGGCGCAGCATTTCGATCTCCCCCGCGGCCAGGGCGAGCCGGCGGCCCAGCCGCTCGGCATAGGCGGCGACCCGGCGGCCGTGGCCGCGGTGGTAGTCGTCCTGGGCGGCGAGCAGCCCGGCGAGCGTGACCGCCTGGCGCAAGGGGGTGAGGCCGGGGGGCTGCAGATCCGGGGCGTAGATCAGGGTCGGTGAGGCAGGCATCCTTCGGGTGACACGAAACGGCCGTCCGGGCCGTCGGTTCAATGATTTCGCCGTTGCGGCAAGGCGGCTCTTATACGCCGCCCGATGGCCGCCGTCAAGTCCCGCCCCGGGGGCAACGAGGCGTCACTCGCGGGCCAGCAGCGCCGTCGCCTCGAGCAAGGCGAGCGGGTCGACCGCGACGCCGTTCACCTTCACCCCCCAGTGCAGGTGGGGGCCGGTCGCCCGGCCCGTGGCACCGACCCGGCCGATCCCCTCGCCGCGTGCGACGCGCTGCCCGACACCGACCTCGATCCGGCTCAGGTGCGAATACGACGTGAACACCCCGGCCCCGTGGTCGACGACGACGGCGTTGCCGGAATAGAAGAGCTCCTTGCCCAGGCGCACCACCCCGGAGGCGGCGGCGGCGACCGGGTCGCCGGCGGCGGCGCGGAAATCGACGCCCGTGTGGCGGCTGATCAGCTCGCCGTTGAACACGCGGCGGGTCCCGAACGCGCCGCTCACCTCGCCGGGGACGGGGGCGAGAAACCGCCCCCGCCACAGGGGGGAGGGGGCCCCCGCGGCGTAGATGCGCTCGAGCTCCTCGCGCTCGCGCCGGATGCGTTCCCGATCCTGGGGGGAGGGGTGCACGTGGCGCGGGTCGACGCGCAGGGCCTCCTCGGCGAACACCCCGGCGCGGATGCGGAAGGCCACGGGCCGCGAAACCGGGCGCCCCGCCTCGGACCAGAGCGCTTCGAGGGCGGTGGCTTCGGCCTTCGCCGTCAGCGGGACGGCGAGCAGCCCGGCGCGGAACGCGGGCCCGCGGACGGGATGGGGAAAGAGGGCGATGTCCTGCCCCGCCCACCGGAGGCTCAGCCCCTCCGGGCAGAGGCCGCCCCGCGGGCGGCAGTCGACTTCGACCACGGCCATCTCGCCCGCGCGCGGTTCGGCCGGCGTCAGCTCAACCCGGGGCCCAACGGGATCGCCGGAAGGCAAGGCGGAGCGGGCCGGCGCCGGGGCGGCCGCGGCCAACCCCAGGGCGAAGGCGAACGCCGCCGCGACGGCGGCGCGGACGGCGCGGCGGAAGGCGGCGAGGGGGGGCATCGGTCAGGCGGCGGGGACGGGGGGGAGGGCGCTTCCGCCCCCTCCCCCGGGGCGCCTCATCCTTTGATGATGCGCGGCAGCATCATCTGGTGGTGCGGGCAGATCGAGCGCGGGTTCTGGTAGGCCGCGCCGGCGAACGCCTGCATGTAGCCGCGGACGGCGCTCAGGCGGGCGATCTCGTCCACGAGCCCGTGCTGCGCGCAGTAGAGCGGCCGCGAGTTTTCGTAGTAGGAGCGCACCAGGCGGTTCATCTCCTCGATGATCGGCTCGAGGGGCCGCCCGCTCTGTTTTTCTTTCAGCAGCCGGCGGGAGTAGCTCGCCGCGGCCGCCGTCTCGCCGTGCATGACGTAGATTTCCGTCGTCGCCGTGCCGAGCGTGAAGGCGTTGTGGCGGTTCGCGGTCGGCCCGCCCATGATGTAGTGCGCGGCGGCGGTCCCCTTGCGCAGCACGACGAGCATCATCGGGATGTCGGTCTGCTGGATGGAATAGATCAGGGCCTGGCCCAGGCCGAGGAGTTCGGCCTTCTCCGCGAGGTCGCCCACGTCGATGCCGGTCGTGTCCTGGAACCAGACGATGGGCACCCGGTCGCGGCCGCAGTGCACGACGAACTCGTTCATCTTGATCAGGCCCTGCCGGTAGAGCTTGCCGCCGATGCCGGGATAGGGGGCGTATTCGGGGTAGTGTTCGCCGAGGAACCCCTGACGGTTGCCGATGACCCCGATCAGGAAGCCGTCGATCTTGACCAGCCCCGTGTAGACCTCCGGCCCGTAGCCGGGGCGGTATTCCATGTGCTCGCTGCCGTCGACGAGCCGGGCGAGGATCTCGTCGAAATCGTACATCTGCTTCTGGTTGAACGGCAGCAGGTAGTAGAGGTCCTGCGAGGGGAAGCGGGGATCCTTGGGCTCGGCCACGCGGAAGAACTTCGGGTGGTAGGCCGGCATGTCCTTCATGTAGTCCTTGATCCCGTCGAGGACCCCCTGCTCGGTGTCGAAGACGTAGCGGAAGAAGCCGGTCTCCTGGTGGTGGATCTTCACCGACCCCGGCGGTTCGGCCTTGTACTGCCGTGCGGCCTCGATCAGCTGCTCGGCCCCCTCGAGGTCGAAGTAGCCCTTGGGGGACATGCCGCTCAGGATGCCCCCGCCGCCCACGGCGATGTTGGCGTCCTTGTGGGCGAAGAGGATGGTCGGGCTGATGCCCTGGTAGCCCCCGCCCGCGGGGTTGGTGCCGTAGATGCCGGCGAGGATCGGGACGCCCGCGATTTCGAGCTCGGCGTGGCGGAAAAAGGTCGTGCCCGAGCCGCGGCGGTCGGCGTAGAACTTTTCCTGCTCCGGCAGCTTCACCCCGCTGCAGTTGACCAGCCAGACGAGCGGGATGTTCAGGCGCTTGGACAGGTTGGTGGCGCGGAAGACCTCCTCGGCCTGCCCCGGCAGCCAGGCCCCGGCGAGGACCTTGTTGTCGAAGCCGATGACCACGGCCCATTTGCCCGAGATCTTGCCCAGGCCGTGGATGACGTTGTTGGTTCCCTCGACGTTGTGGCAGGGGTTGTAGAGGGTGTTGAGCGGGGTCCAGGTGCCGGGATCGACCAGGTAGTCGAGCCGCTGCCACACGGTCCACTGGCCGCGCTTGTTGATCTCCTCGGCGGGGATGCCCACGTTCTTCACACGCTCTACGGCGCGGTCGATTTCCTCCTCGACCTCCCGGATCTGCTGCACGTTCTGTTCGCGGCTCTTCACGAGACCGGGCTTGAGGGGGCTTCCGAATTCCTTCATCTTCTCGAAGTACGGTCGCATGGGCTGGCTCCTTCCGTGGGCGGGATGGCCGTCCGGCGGGCTGCAGCCGCGAGACCCGGCCGTCCGGAGGTTCCGGATTCTTTAACCAAAGCGGAAAGCGGCGTCAAGGCGGCCCCCGGCAGGCCGCACCGGGCTTGACATCGCGGGATCCTTCCAGTAGCAGAGGGTTCCGCCCGCGGGCCCCTCAGCCCGGGATCCGCGGGGGACAAGCCAACCCGTTCGACGGAGGAACCCGCCCGATGAGCACGCAGATCGTGGCCCCGATGCCCGGCAAGGTGATCGACATCCTGGTCAACGTGGGGGATGCGGTGGAGGAAGCGCAGGAGGTGCTGGTGCTCGAGGCCATGAAGATGGAAAACGCGATCCCGGCCCCCGTCGCGGGACGCGTGAAGGAAATCGCCGTCCGCAAAGGCGACGCGGTCTCCACGCGGCAGCTGCTGATGACCCTGGAATAGGCGGGGGCTTTCCCCGCGGCCGCCCTCAGCGGGCGGCCTCCACGCGGCCGACCACCTGCCGGGCCGCCTCCAGCGCCGCGCCCGCAAGGCGTGCCTCGAGCGCGGCCCGGAGCATCTCCTCCCCGATCACCCATCCGGACTTGGCGAGCGCGCCCAAGGCGGCGAGCGCCCAGTCGGTGCGGGCGAATCCCTGCGACTTCAGCGCGAGCGCCACCCGGCGGGCGCGGGTCGGCGGGATCTCGACCCCCTCGGCCTGCAGCACGAGGCATTCCTCGTCCAGTCCCGGCCAAAGCGCCTTGCGGCGGGCCACGCCTTCGGGACCGAGGGCGACGACGACGGTGGGGCGGGCGATCCCGGTGTAGTCGATCGGCTCCGGCGAAAGGATCATCTCGCTGATCGAGGGGCCCCGCAGCACGGTGATGTCGTAGTCGTTCTTCTGGGTGACGTGCAGGCCGGCGGACATTCCGGCGAGGCAGAGGATCTCGCCCGCCGTGAGGATGCGCTGTCCGGCGCTTCCCAGCAGGAAGACCTCCTCCCGGCCCGCACCGGGCGGGGGCGTCCGCCGCGGCACGGCGAGCGGCTCCGCCGGCGCCTTCTGCCGGGCGGCGAGTTCGCGGTAGTGCTCGCCGAACTCGCGGCGCTCGTTTTCGGGCACCGGCCCCTCGCAGGCGGGCAACCGGGCGAGCAGGCGGTCGATCTCCTGCACGGTCAGGCGGTTGCGGCGCGAAAAGCGGCCGGGGCAGATGCCCCAGATGTCCACCAGCGAAAACCCCCGGTAGGCGATCGCCTGCTCGATGACCTGGGCGATGTCCTCGCGGTAGGCCGAGCAGCGCACGACGTAGGGCGCCCCCGCCGCGCGGGCCACCGCGCAGAGGTCGAGCGGCCGCTCCAGCCGGTTGAGGAACCCCGACCCCACCTCGGCCTCGGGCGGGGTGGTGGCCGAGTACTGCCCCCCCGTCATCCCGAAGTTGAAATTGTTCAGGACGAGCAGCGTGAGGTCGAGGTTGCGCCGGCAGGCGGCGAGCAGATGCGCCCCGCCGATGCCCTGCCCGCCGTCGCCCATCGTGACCACGACCGTGGTCTCCGGCCGCGCCAGCTTGATGCCGGCGGCGTAGGTGAGGGCGCGGCCGTGCAGGCCGTGGAGCGCGTGGGTGTGGAAGAAGGTGTCGAAGAGGCCCGAGCAGCCGATGTCGCTCACGATCGCGATCTGCTCGCCGCGCAGGCCCATCCGGCCGAAGGCCCGATCCAGGCTCCGGGTGATGCGTTCGTGGGAACAGCCGGGGCAGAACACCGGCGGCCGGGCCGCGTTCAACAGGCTATCCATGGAGCACCGCCTCGAGGATCGTCTCCGGCGCGATCAGCCGGCCGTCCATCTGCCCGAGAAAGGCGACCGTGCGGCCGGGCAGGACGCGCTCGATCTCGCGCACGTACTGGCCGAGGTTCATCTCCACGACGAGGATGCGGCGCATCCCTTCGGCGGCGCGGCGGATGGCGGCCGCGGGGACGGGCCAGAGGGTCTTGAGCACGAGGTGGGACACGGGCTTGCCCTGCCGGCCGAGCGCCCGGCAGGCGGCGAAGGCCGCGCGCGAGGTCACCCCGTAGGTGATGAGCAGGGTGTCGGCCCCCGGGGCCGGCCGGTGGTCGACGATCGCCAGCTCCTCGGCGGCCTCCTCGATTTTCGCCTGCATGCGGCGGAGCATGCGCGTGATCTCCGCCGGGTCGGTCGTGATGTAGCCGTCGGCGCCGTGGGTGGAGGAGGTCTGCCGCACCAGGGTTTCGCCGCCGATCGGCAAAAAAGGCGGAACCCGCGCACCCGCGGGCGTCTCGAAGGGCAGGTAGGGCCGGCCCGCGGCGGGCGCGGGGCGTTCGCCCGGGGGCAGGAGGGGCAGCCGCTCCTCGTCCAGGCTTTCGCGGGTCAGGGCGATTTCCTTGTTGGAGGCGAGGAAGACCGGGGTCCGCAGGCGATCGGCGGTGCGGAAGGCGACCTGGACGAGCCGGAAGCAATCCGCGGCGTCGACCGGGGCGTAGACGACCACGGGCAGGCCGCCGCTGTTGCCCCACTGGAGGAACTGGACGTCGCCGTCGGCCCCGCGGGTCGCCGAGCCGGTCGAGGGGCCCAGGCGCTGGACGTCGACGATGACCAGAGGGATTTCGCTCCCCACGGCGAAGGAGATCTGCTCGCTGTAGAGGCTGATGCCCGGCCCGGAGGTCGCCGTCAAGGCCCGCAGGCCGGCCATGGAGGCGCCGATGCAGAAGCCGATCGAGGCGATCTCGTCCTCGCCCTGCAGGCAGATCCCGCCCCGCGGGGGCAGCAGGGCGAGCATGTGGTTCATGATGCTGGTCGCCGGGGTGATCGGGTAGCCCGCGAAGAACCGGCACCCCGCGGCGACCGCCCCGCGGGCGACCGCCTCGTTGCCGTCGAGCCAGACCATGGCCATGGGGGATTCCTTTCCTCGGGTCCGCGAAAAAAAACGCGCCTGTCTAACACGGGAGGCCGGCGCGCGCAAGCGGGGGCCCCTCAGGCGCCGCCGCCGGCCGCGGTCCGCTGCCAGGGGTAGGCGATCCGGCCGTGAAAGGCCGCCTCCAGGGCCTCGACCAGGGCGCGCATCACGGCGTCGATTTCCCGCGTGTCGAGCACGCACTCGCTGAACTGGCCGTCGGCGATGCGGCCGAGGACGATCCGGCGCACGAGCTCCTCGAAGGCCTCGCGGCCGGGCCGCTCGAGCGTGCGCGAGGCCGCCTCTACCGCGTCGGCGATCATCAGGATGGCCGCCTCCAGACTCCGCGGCTTCGGGCCGGGGTAGCGGAAGTCCTCCTCCCGGAGGGCGGCCGGCGGGACCCGGCCGAGGGCCTTCTGGTAAAAGTATTCGACGCACTGGGTGCCGTGGTGCTGGGCGACCAGGTCCCGGACCGGGGCCGGCAGGCCCGCCGCCCGGCAGACGGTCCGGCTGCGCGCGACGTGATCGAACAGGATCGCGCAGCTCTCCCGCGGGTCGAGGTGGTCGTGGGGGTTGAGGCCGTTGCGCTGGTTTTCCACGAAGGCCTCGGGCCGGTCCATTTTGCCGATGTCGTGGAAGTAGGCGCCGACGCGCAGGAGCACCCCATCGGCCCCCACGGCTTCGCCCGCGGCCTGGGCGAGGTAGGCGACGTTCAGGGAATGCTGGTAGGTGCCGGGGGCCTGGGCGAAGAGTTGCTTGAGCAGCGGGTGCTCGAGATCGGCGAAGCGCCGCAGGCTGAGGAGGGATCCCAGGGCGGTGAGGCCGCGGAGGCCGGGGAGCAGAAACAAGGCGAGACCCGCCGCCGCCGGGCCGGCCAGAAACGCCCAGCCGCTGCGGCCGGCCCCGGCCGAGTCGGCCAGCCGACGCAAGGCTTCCGCGGCCGAGGCCCCCGCCGCCAGCCCGGTCCCGTCCGCCCCCGCCAGGGCGAGGAACGCGGCCTGAAGCAGCCCCACGCCGAGGGAGGCAAGCAGGGCCGAGCGCCAGCGGAACTCCCGGGGGGCGAACATCACCGCGGCGGTGCCGGCGAGGAGAACGCCGCCGGCGGTGTCGAACGAGCGGCCGAGCAGCGGCGCCGCGAGCAGAAAGCCCGCCAGAAAGGCGCCTAACGCGGCCAGCCGCCCCTGCCGCAGGCCGATGGCCAGGAAGGGGAGCAGGGCGACCGGCAGCGCCTCGAGCGGAAGCGTCGTGAAGGCGAGGATCCCCTTGAAGACCAGGGCCTGCAGCAGAAGCAGCGCAAGCAGGAGCGACGGGGAGACCCGCCCGCGGAGTCCCGCCTCCTTCAAAGCGGACAGGGCGAGGAACAGGAACACGACCGCCCAGAGGCTGAGCAGCAGGACGGCGGGGATCTCGCGCGGGAAGGCATCGGCCCGCAGCGCCTCCCAGCGCCGGATCTGCCGCAGATCCTCCTCGGAGAGCAACCACCGGGCGCCCACGAGGACCTCTCCCGCCCGCAGGCCCGGCCCCTGGGCGGCGGGTTCGTCGCGGCCGGCCCGCAGGGTGACCGGCGCCCGCTCGCCTGCCTGCCAGGGGCGGACGACGAGGAGGAGGTCCTCGCCGAAGGCGGCCAGCAGGTGGACGAGGAGCAGCAGAACCGTCAAGGCGATCCGCAACATGGCCCTTGCCTTCGCGGCCGTCGAGGGCACCCCTTGCCCTCAAGCGTCCGCGGCAAAATGGCGATAGAAGATCTCGGGAAGCCGCTCCCTTTGTATGATCGATCCCCGACGGGGTCAAATCCGGGGGGCGGCGGTGTTGGCACGGGGGCCGGGGAGAACGCCCCGGCCCGGAGAACCACGGGCATGTTTTTCCGCAAGGCTTCGCCGAAACCCGCCCCGCCGGCCGCGGCCGCAGAACCGGGACCCCCGGGCGGGGTCTCCCGGCTCATCAACCCCGCGGGGCGGATCCCCCTCGATCTGCTCCGGGAGCTGGCCGGGAGGCTTTCGGCCGCGGAATTCGAGGCCTTCCTCCGCCGCCCGGTGCTCGCCGGCTCCGGGATCCTCGAGGGCACCCTCGGCGGCCCGGGCCGCGGCGGCTCGCCCGCTCTGAACCGCACCGTGCTCTTCCAGCCGACCGAAGACGCCGCGGCGGGGGCGCTCGCCTCCGAGAGCCTGCGCACGGCCATCTATCCCCTGGTCAAGGGCGCGCACGCCGCCGCCCGCGGGGAGATCTTCACCATCGGCCGCGTCGCGGGCTGCGACCTCATCCTGCCCGACCCGGCCGTCTCCAAGGAACATGCGCGCATCGAGGTGCGCCGCGAGGCCGTGTTCCTCGAGGACCTCGGCTCCACCAACGGCACCTGGGTGAACGGCCGGCGACTCGGCCGCACCCCCGTCGCCCTGAACGACCGGGACCGTGTCGGCTTCGCCCGCTACGGGTTCCACCTGCTCTACCCCGCCTCGCTCCAGGCCATGCTCCGCCCGCAGGAAACCGCCCCGGCCCTTACTCGATGAGCCGCGCGAGCCGCGAGGCGGGCACGAACTCGAGCTCTTCCTTGAGCCGCGGCATCTCCTCGCGCAGCACGGCGTAGGTCGCCGGGTGCGGGTGGGCGATGCCGATCGCCTCGCCCCGGCTGCGGGCGAGCCGCACGAGCGCGGAGAGCTGCCGGCGGATGAACTCGGGCTCGGGGCGGTGGTCGAGGAAGACGTCGCGCTGGGCGAAGGGGACCTGAAAGAGGCGCGCCGCGGAGCGGCAGGCGCTCTCCTCGCTCGTGCGGCTGTCGACGAAGAAGAGCCCGCGCCGCTTGAGGACGGAGAAGACCTGGTTCATCCGGTCGGCGTCGGCCGTGAGGCGCGAGCCCATGTGGTTGTTCACCCCGCGGGCGAAGGGCACGGCCTGAAGGTCCCGCTCGAGCTCCTGCAGCAGCTCATCGGGCGTCATCGCGGCGAGCAGCGCGCCCGGCCCCGGGTCGACCGCGGGGTACTCGCGCGGCTCCATGGGCAGGTGCAGCAGGACCTCGCGGCCCCGCTCGTCGGCCAGCCGCGCGAGCGCCTTGCGGTGCGGGCTGTGGGGGAGCACGGCGAAGGTGAGCGGGGCGTCGAGCGCGATCAGCTTTTCGGCGAGCGACCGGTCGTAGCCGATGTCGTCGATGATGAGGGCGACGCGCGGCCGGGCGCGGGGAACGGGGGGCCCCGGAGGCGGCCCGGGCGGCAGGGCGGCGTGGAGCTCGGCGGGCGCCGCTCCCGGCGAGGGCGCGGGGGCGGGAGCCGGGGCGGAAGGGGGAGGCGTGCGGCCGGGGGGGGCCTCCGCCGGCCGCGGGGCGGCGGGCGGGGCGGCGGCCCGCGGCGGGGCGGGCTTCGCGGTGCTCCGGTCCGTCCTTGCGGCGGGCGGCGCCTCGGGCCGGTACCCCAGCCGGTGCAGGCCCCAGAGCAGCGCCGCGGTCGTGAGCAGAAAGACCCCGAACCAGGCCAGCCGGCGGGGCCAGGCGGGGGCCTTGGCCCGGCGGCGCGGCCCGGGCCGCCGCGGCCGCCGGCGCGGGGAGGAAGGCGTCGGGGCCATGGCCGCGGTTCAGCGCCGGGCCTGGCGCAGCACGTCGTGGCCGATCAGGATCTCCAGCGCCCGCATCACCTGGTTGTCGTTCTGCAGCGTCTCCACCTGCAGCGGCCCGACCCGCGACTCGGCTTCCTTCAGGCGCTTCTTGGCGTCCTCCTCGGGCTTGGCCGGCGGCCGGGCGGGGCGGGGCTTGCGCGAGGGGCCCTCATCCTCGAGGTGGTTTTCGAGGTCCTTCTCCTTGAGGGTGCCGTCCTCGGCGGCGGCCGTTTCGGATTCGTCCAGGCGCTTGAACTTGAGGACGATGTCGGGCTCGATGCCCTTCGCCTGGATCGAGCGGCCGCTCGGGGTGTAGTAGCGGGCGATGGTCAGCTTGACGCCGGAGCCGTCGCGCAGCGTCTCGACGGTCTGCACCGAGCCCTTGCCGAAGGAGGTCGTCCCGAGGATCAGCGCGCGCTTCTGGTCCTGCAGGGCGCCGGCCACGATCTCGGAGGCGCTGGCCGTGCCGCCGTTGATCAGGACCACGATCGGGTAGGTGCGGGGGGTGCGCGAGGCGGTGGCGCTGAAGACCTTGGTGTTCCGCTTGTCGCGGCCCTTCATGGAGACGATCGTGCCCTGCTCGAGGAACTCGTCGGCGATGCTGATCGCCTGGTTGAGCAGGCCCCCGCCGTTGTTGCGCAGGTCGAGGATCAGCCCCTTGAGCGGGGGGTCGGAGGATTCGAGCTGCTCGAGCGCCTTTTCGAAGTCCTGGGTCGTCGTTCCGGTGAAGTTGGAAATGCGCACGTAGCCGAAGCCGGGGCGGAGCAGCACGTGCTTGACGCTCTGGATGGGGATCTCGTCGCGGGTGAGCTCGAAATCGATCGGCTTTTTCACCCCTTCGCGCAGGATGGTCACCGTGACCTTGGAGCCCTTGGGCCCGCGCATCATGCGCACGGCTTCGCGCAGGTCCTTGGTGAGCTGGCCGTCCACCTTGATGATGCGGTCGCCCGGCTCGATCCCGGCGCGGTGGGCGGGGGTGTCCTCGATCGGCGAGATGACGGTGACGAAGCCGTTCTGCATCGTGATGTGGATGCCGATGCCCGTGAACTTGCCCTTGGTGTCGATCTGGAGGTCCTCGTAGGCATCGGGCGGGAGCAGCGAGGAGTGGGGGTCCAACCCCTGGAGCATGCCCTGGATGGCCTTCTGGATGAGGTCCTTGGGATCGACCTCCTCCACATAGTCCCGCTGGATCAGCTCGAGCACGTCGGAGAAGATCTTGAGCTGCTCGTAGAGCTGTTCCTTGCCGGCCGAATCGGCGCGCTGGAATCCCGCGCTCAGCATCCACGCCGCCAGCGCGATCAGCATGACGACCCACAGGCGGACGGGACGATGGATCCTCGGTTTCATGGTGTGCCGCTCCTTGCCCGGGGCCGCCGCCCCGGGCGGTTCCTCGGGTCACTGCGGGGGGAACCACTCCAGCGGGTCGAGGCTCCGCTCGCGATGCCGCAGCTCGAAGTAGAGGCTGCTCACCCCCAGGGGGCCCGAGTCGCCGACGGTGGCGATGACGTCGCCGGGGGCGACGCGTCGATCCGGCGCAGTGAAGAGGTCTTCGAGGTGGGCGTAGAGGGAGTAAACGTGGTCTCCGTGGTCGATGACGATCATGTTGCCGTAGCCGCCGAACCAGTCGGCGAAGAGTACGGTCCCGCCGTGCACGGCCCGGACCGGCTCGCCGCGTTCGGCGGCGATTTCGATCCCCTTGCGGAACCCGGCGGCGGCCGGCCCCGGGTTCCGTTGCAGGAGGCGTGCAGCATTCATGCTACCCTGAAGCGGAAAGAGAAGCAAGCCTTTTGCCGCGGCCATCGGCGGCGCGGGGGGGGCAGTGGCGGCGTCCGGGGCCGGCCGCTCAATCAGGCTGCGCATCTGTTCCTCGAGCCGCCGTCCGGCCTCCTCGAGCCGCGCCGCGGCCGTGCGGCGGGCGTCGCGGTCGAGCCGGATCCGCGCAAGCAGCCGTTCGCGCTCCGCGGCGGCCAGCGAAAGCGCGCGGAGCTCCTCCTCAAGCCGCGCCAGCCGCTCCGCGAGGCGCGCGCTGTCCGCCTCGATGCCGGCCTGCAGGCCGGCGAGCTCGGCGGCGTCTTCGGCCAGGGCGGAAAGCAGCCGGGCGTCGTGCGCGAGCAGCCGCTCGAGGCCGGCCTCGGCGCGTTGGCGCTCGACCGGGGAGGCGGCGAGCGCGCCGCCGGAGGCGGCCGGTCCCAGCCGGTGCACCCCGTAGAGGGCCCGCAGGCGCTTGGCGAGCGCCCGCTTGAGCTCCGCAAGCCGCCCCTCGAGGTCGCTGCGGGCCTCCTGCAGCAGCCGCACGCGGTGGGCGAGCGCCTCGTGCTCGGCGCGGGCGGCGGCGGCGCGGCGGCGGCTCTCGGCGAGCCGCCGCGCCGCCTGATCCAGCGCCGCCGCGACGTCGGTTTCGCGGCGCCGCAGCCGCTCGAGATCGGCTTCCATTTCCCGCTGCCCGCGCCGCAGGGCCTCGGCCTCCTGCTGCAGGGGATCGACGGCCGCGGCGTCTCCGGCCGGTTCCGCAGCCGCCGCGCGCACGGCCCCGGCGAGGAGGAGGCCTGCGGCAAGGGCGAACAGCCAGCCCGGAACGCCCCGGAGCCCCCGGCCCAGCGGGGCGAGCGCCCCGATCGCCCCGGCGGCGGCGGCGCCGGCCACGAGGCCCGCGGCCTCGGCGGCGCTGAGAAACCGCGGCGCAAGGCCGGCGGCGTGGGCCAAGGGCGCGGCGGCCGGCAGGAGGGCGTCGAAGAGCCCCCGCAGCAGCCCGAGGCCGAGGCCCCCGCCGGCCGCCCCGTGGAGCAGCCCCCCGAGGAGAAAGCGGCCGTGGAGCAGCCCCCACCCCGCGCCGAACAGGCGCAGGAGCTCGATTTCCTCGCGCCGGGCGTGGAGCACGAGCCGTGTCGTCGCCGCCACCATGGCGACCGCGGCGAGGATCGCAAGCCCGAGGAGCAGAAGCCCGCCGCGCCGCAGGAAATCCAGAAACGCCTGCAGGCCTTCGAGCGCGCGCCGGGGGTAGGCGACCTCCTCGACCTCGGGCAGCGCGCGCAGGGCCCGGGCGAGCCGCTCGACGGCGGCGAGGGCGGGCTCCCGCGGCTCCACCTCGAAGGCGTCGGGCAGGGGGGGGTCTTCGAACGGCTCGAAGAGCAGCTCGAGGTTCGGGAAGTGGCGGCGCAGCTCGGCGAAGGCCTCTTCGCGGGGCAGGAACCGCACCGCGGCAACCCCTTCCGCGGCCCGGAGCCGCCGCTCGAGCTCCTCCCGTTCCGGGGCCGCCAGGGGCCGGAGGTGAACCAGGATCCGCGTCTCCCGGCGCCAGGCGGCGAGCGCCTCGGCGGCGTTGACCCCGGCGAGGAGTGTGCCGCCGACGACCAGCGTGGAGAGGGCCACCGTGAGCACGGTCACGGCGTGCAGCAGCCGGTGGGCGCGCAGGTCGGCGGCCAGGCGCCGGAGCGGGCGGGGGATCATGAGCGGCCCGGGGCAACGAACGCGCCGCGTTCCAGGCGCACGAGGCGGCCGCCCAGCCGGGCGGCGAGCGCCGGGTCGTGGGTGGCGATCACGAGCGTGGCGCCCCGGATCCAGGCGTCTTCGAGGAGCGCCGTCACGGCCGCCGCGGCCGCGGCATCGAGGTTGCCGGTCGGCTCGTCGGCGAGGAGAACCCGGGGATCGCGCACGAGGGCGCGGGCGAGGGCGGCGCGCTGCTGCTCGCCGCCGGAGAGGGCGGGCGGATAGGCGTCGCCGCGGCCGGCCAGGCCGACCCGCGCCAGCACGCGCTCGATCTTCGGCGCCATCCGCTCGGGGCGCTCCCCGGCGGCCTCGAGCGCGAGCGCGAGATTTTCCCGCAGCGTGAACCCCGCGATCAGCCGGGGGTCCTGGAAGACGATGCCCAGGCGGCGGCGCAGGCGCCGCAGGTCCCCCTCCCGCGCGCCGTCGAGGCGCACGCCGTCGATTTCCACCTCCCCGCGCTCGGCCCGCAGCGCGCCGCAGAGCAGCCGGATGAGCGTGGTTTTGCCCGCCCCGCTGGGGCCGGTGACCAGCAGGCGCTCGTTTTTGCCGACCTCGAGCTCGAGGCCCTCGAGGACCGGGCGGCTCCCGTAGGAGACCCGCACGCCCCGGAGGCGGATGAGGGGAGGCTCCGCCCGCGGCTGCATCACTCGAAGGGGTTGCGGCCCATGGCCCGCAGGAGAAAGGCCTTGGCGATCTTGAAGTCGTAGAGCGCGTTCGTGTAATTCGTCTCGGTCTGCGTGAGGAGCGTCTGGGCGACGAGGACGTCGGTCTGGGTGGCGACCTGCTCGCGGTACTGCTCCTCGGTGATGCGCAGATTTTCCTTCGCCTGCTCGACCGCCCGCTCGACCGTGGCGATGTTCTGCTCGGCCTCGCGCGCCTTGAGGTACGCCTGCTGCACCTCGAGGCGGATGGAATCCTCGATCTCGGTTTTCCGCAGGCGCGACTGGGCGAGCCGGGCGAGCTTTTCGCGCCGCCCGTAGGCCGTGCGGCCCCACTGCCAGAATTCCCAGGTGGCCGTGGCCTGGACGTTCCAGCCCGCCGCATCGGAGATCCCCTCGCCGCCGTCCACGTCCCACTCCTCGCCCGTGCGGATGTAGGCGCCGGTGAGGTTGATCGCGGGAAAGAAGTCCTTCTCGGTGAGCTTCACCTGGCGCTCGGCGATGGCGATGTCCAGGCCGGCGATCTCCAGCTCGAGCCGGTTTGCGGCCGCCTCCGCCAGGCAGGTGTCCAGCGTCCAGTCGAGCCGCGCGAATTCCACCTCCTCGACGAGCGCGACGGGGGTGCCGACCGGCCGGCGCAGCAGCGTGTTGAAGCGGGCGCGCGCGATGTCCAGGTCGTTCAAGGCGCTGGTGAGCTGCTGCCGGGCGTTGGCGAGCTGGACCTCGCTTTGCAGCAGGTCGTTGAGCGGGGTGAGCCCCACGCGGTAAAAGTCCTCGGCGACGTTGCGCTGGGCCGAGATGGAGGCGACGGTCTGCCGCGCGACCTCGACCAGCTTCTGGGTCTTGAGGACCAGGAAAAAGGCGTTCTGGGCGTCCAGGACGACGTCCTGCCGCGCCAGCTTGAGGGCGACCTCGGCCCGGTCGAGGCCGAGCTCCGCGAGGCGGTATTCCTGGATCAGCCCGAAGCCGGTGAAGACGGGCTGGGTGACGCTCGTGGTCCAGGTGTACTGGTTCTCGGGGAGGCTCACCACCTCCCGGCCGGTGAGCGGGCTCACGGAGGTCCGTTCGCGGTTGCGGTGGACGGCGCTGTAGCTCGTCCCGAGGGAGGGGAGAAAACGCGAAAGGCTCACGCGGCGCTGCGCCTCGGCGGCGAGGATCTCCTCGGCGGAGCGCTGGACGGCGAGGTTGGCGCGCAGGGCGGTCTCGACGGCCTCCCGGAGGGTGAGCGGGGCCTGCGCCGGCTGCGCCGGGCCCGCCGCCGCGGGCCGGCCGGCCGCGACGGCCGCCAGCAGCGCCGCGCCCAGGGCCGCGGCGGTGAGGAAGCGGGTCATGGTGCGCCTCTCCGGTACCTGCGGGCGTTGACCCCGGGGCCCGGACCTGGTAAGGAGACGGGCGAGTTCAAGGAGGGCCGAACGCGGTTTTTCTTGCTCAAAGCCTCCACCCACTCCCCTTACACGAGGGCGTCGTCCCGGAGCGGTGGAGGCTTTTCTATATCCTCAAAGCCCGCGCAGGGTCAAGGCGCCGGGGGGCCGGGGAGGGGGTGGCGGAGGTGAAACGCGAGCTGATCGATCTGCTGTGCCGGAAATCCTTCCAGTACCGCGCGGAGCCGGTCTTCCGGCTCGTCTCCGGCCGCATGAGCCACTACTACGTCAACTGCAAGCCCACGACCCTCCACCCGCGGGGGATGTTCCTCGTCGGCCACCTCGTCTACGAGGCCCTCGCCGGGGCCGGGGTCGCCGCGGTGGGGGGGCTCACCTTCGGCGCCGACCCGGTCGCCTTCGCCGCCGCCTTCGTCTCCCAGCTTCAGGGCTGGCCGATCAAGGCCTTCTCCGTGCGCAAGACCCGCAAGGACCACGGCATGGTGCGCTGGATCGAGGGCGATCTCGAGCCCGGCGAGCGGGTCGCCGTCGTCGACGACGTGGCGACGACCGGGGGTTCGACCCTCACGGCGATCGAGCGCGCGCGCTCCGAGGGCCTCGAGGTGGCCTGCGCCGTCGTGCTCGTCGACCGGCAGGAGGGGGGCCTCGAGGCGATCCGTGCCGCGGTTCCGCAGGCGAGCGCGATCGTCACGCGCGAGGAGCTTTTCGCGCGCTGGCGCGAGCTTTGCGGGCCGCAGGACGGCGGCGGGGCTTGAGGCCGCGAGCGGCGGCGGGGGGCAGGTAGGTCGCGCAGGCGTCCTCGGACTCCCAGGCGCTCACCCGGCTCACGCGAAGACCCGGCTCCGCGAGCACCCCTTCCAGTTCGCGGGCGATGAAGGCGGCGATCCGCTCCGAGGAGGGCTGCCGGCCCGCGGCGAAGGGCTCGAGCTCGTTCAGGAAGCGGTGGTCCAGCCGCTCCACGATCCCGCGCACGCGTTCCTTGAGGACGCCGAAGTCGAGCAGCACCCCGGCCGGGTCGAGCTCCTCCCCGGCGATCGTCACCTCGATCTTCCAGTTGTGGCCGTGCAGGTTTTCGCAGCGGGCGCCGACCATCGCCAGGCGATGGGCGGCGGCGAAGCGCGTGATCACCTTGAGCTCGTACATGGCCGCCCCTCCCGGCGGTGCTGCGGCTTAGCGGGCCGTTTCGCCCTTGAACATGGACTTGATGCGCGTCGAGAGCTTGCCCTTTTCGAGACGGGCGAATTCCCGCAGGAGCTCTTCCTGGCGTTTGGAGAGCTGGGTGGGGGTGCGGATGTCGACCTGGACGATGAGGTCGCCGCGGCGGCGCGTGCGCAGCGAGGGGATCCCCTCCCCCGGCAGCGTGAAGACGTCGCCCGGCTGCGTGCCCTTGGGGATCTCGAGGGGCTTCGTGCCGTTCAGGGTGGGCACGGTGATCGTGTCCCCCAGGGCCGCCTGCACGAAGGAGATGGGCACGCGGCAGAGGAGGTCGCTTTCGCGGCGCTCGAAGAACTCGTGCGGCTGGACGTGGATGAAGACATAGAGGTCGCCCGGCGGGCCGCCCGGGCCGCCCGCCTCGCCCTCGCCGCTCAGGCGCAGCCGGGAGCCGTTGTCGACCCCGGCGGGGATCTTCACCGCGACCCGCTTGCGGACCGTCTCCTGGCCGCCGCCGCGGCAGCGCGTGCAGGGGTGGGTGATCACCTGGCCCGCCCCGCGGCAGACATGGCAGGTGGAGCGGATCGTGAAGAAGCCCTGCGAGCGCGAGAGCTGCCCGCTTCCGCCGCAGGCGCGGCACAGCTCCGGCCCGTGGCCCGGCTCGCAGCCCGAGCCCCGGCAGGCCGAGCAGCGCTCGCGCTTGGTCACCTCGATTTCGGTCTCGGTGCCGAAGGCGGCTTCCTGGAAGGTGAGCGACAGGTCGACGCGCAGGTCGGAGCCGCGCTGGGGGCGGCCGCGGGAGGCGCTGCGGCCGCCGAAGCCGAAGAACTCCTCGAAGATGTCGCCGAAACTCGAGAAGATGTCCTCGAAGCCGCCGAAGCCGGAAAAGCCGCTCCCCTCGAGCCCGGCGTGGCCGTACTGGTCATAGAGGCTGCGTTTCTCGCGGTCCCGCAGCACCTCGTAGGCCTCGGCCGCCTCCTTGAATTTTTCCTCGGCGTCCTTGTCTCCGGGGTTGCGGTCGGGGTGGTACTTGAGCGCCAGCTTGCGATAGGCGGACTTGAGCTCCTCCTCGGTCGCGTTGCGCCCGACGCCCAGGACCTCGTAGTAATCCCGTTTCTGCCCCATGGCCCTCAAGCCGCGCGTGCGTCGTCATGGAATCGCCGCCCCGGTGCAAGGGCGGCCGACGGGAAGGTGGTTCGATCTTAATACACGGCCGCCGATTGTCAATTTCCCCCGGGGCCGACGAGGCGCTCCTCGCCGGTGCGCGTCGTGTGGTAGCCGCCTAGCGCCTCGACGCGGCGGCGGAACTCCTCCGAGGCGATCGCCGCCAGCAGCGCCTTGACCGGCGCGCTTTCCCGGTGCTCCTCGGGGATCACGAGCTCGTAGCTCTCGGTGACCACGGGGAGGAAATCCAGGCCCAGCGCCCGGGCGGCCGCGTAGATCCCCAGGCCGCAGTCGGCCGCGCCGCTCGCCACGGCGACCGCGACCGCCATGTGGGTGAACTCCTCGTTGCCGTAGCCGCGGATCGCCGCGGGGTCGACGCCCAGCCGCTGCAGGTGCCAGTCGAGCAGGATGCGCGTCCCCGAGCCCCCCTGGCGGTTGATGAAGGTGATCCCGGGCTGCGTCAGGTCCTCGATGCCGCGGATGCCGCGCGGGTTGCCGCGGGCGACGATCAGCCCGTTTTCGCGCTCGACCAGGTGGACGAGGTGCACCCGGCGGTCCGGCAGGTAGCGGCGGATGTAGGAGACGTTGTAGCTGCCGTCTTCGGGGTCGAGCAGATGGGTGCCCGCCACATGGCAGGCCCCGCGCTTCACCGCCATCAACCCGCCCAGGCTGCCGACGTGGCTCGAGGAGAGGTGGATGCGCTCCGGGCCCGCCTTGAGCAGGTCGGCCAGGACGTCGAGCGTGTTGTCGTGGCTGCCGACCACGACGAGGGTGCGGGCGAGCTCCGCCCGGGGCCGGAGCAGCTCCACCGGCACGGGTTCGTTCTCGGCGATCCCCTCCGTGTCGGGGGGGATGCGCAGGAGGCCGTCGGCCTCGGTGATCGAGGTGATCGACCCGGCCGCCCGCGGCAGCGGGGTCGCCACCACGCGGCCGCCCACCTCGCCCAGCTTGAGGCGCACGAACTCCTCGATGCCCAGGCGCGAGGGGATCTTGCGCGTGGGCAGCGCGGTCACCGTCTCGCGCACGGGCTCCGGCAGGCCCAGCCAGGCGCACAGCAGCGGGACGACGAGCTCCTCGAAGACGAGGATCGCCGACACCGGGTAGCCGGGCATGCCGAACACCGGGGTGCGGCCGACCGTGCCCACCACGGCCGGCTTCCCCGGCATCATCGCCACCCCGTGGATCAGGACCTCGCCGATCTCGGCGACGACCGCGCGCGCGTGGTCCTCGGAGCCGGCCGAGGAGCCGCCCAGGATCATCACCAGGTCGTCGCCCTCGGCGGCGGCCTCCTCGATCTCGCGGCGGATGAGGCCGCGGTCGTCGGGGACGGGCGGCCGGCGGCGGGCCGTGCCGCCGGCCTGCTCGAGGAGGGCCGCGAGCAGAAACGAGTTCGTCTCGAGGATCCGCCCCGGGGCGAGCTCGGCGAGGGAGGCGGTCCGCCAGTCGAGCAGCTCGGAGCCCGTGGGCACGATCCGCACCCGGGGCCGTTTCCAGACCGGAACGCGGAAAACGCCGCCTGTGAGCAGCGCGCCCACGCAGTAGGGGGTGATGCGGTGGTGCCGCGGAAAGAGCAACTCGGTGGCCACGATGTCTTCGCCCACCTTGCGCACGTGCTGCCAGGGGTAGGCCGGCGTCTCGATCCACGCCGTGCGCCCCTCCTCGACGCGGACCTGCTCGACCATGATCACGGCGTCCGTGCCGGGGGGCAGGGGCTGGCCGGTGTTCACCCAGAAGGCGTCGCGGCCCAGGGTGAGCCCGCGGGGGCGGCCCTCGGCGGCCCCGAAGGTCGCCTCCGCGGCCACGGCGATCCCGTCCATCGCCGCGGCGGGGTAGGCGGGCGAGGAGAGGGCGGCGAAGACGGGCTCGGCCAACACCCGGCCCACGGCCTCGGGGACGGGCAGGGTCTCGCGCTCGCGGCGGCCGAGGGGTCCGAGCCGTTCGACCACGAGGCGCCGCGCCTCGGCCAGGGTTTTCATGTTCAGGTAGACGTTGCGCGCCATGGGGTTCCTCCGGAAGGCTCCGGGTTCAGAAGAGGATCACCTCGACCGCCGCCCCCTCGTCGAGACCCTCGCAGAAGGCGGGGATCTCCACCAGGCCGTCGGAGTGGACGAGCGTGCGGATCAGCCCCGATTTGCCGAGCACCGGCTCGGCCCACCAGCCCTCGCCGCGCCGGATCAGCCGCACGCGCACGAAGTCGGTCCGCCCCTGGGCCGAGGCGAGGTTGCGGGTGAGGCGGGCCGGCAGGCGGACCTCCTCCGGGTCCCCCGGGGCCAGCCCCGCCAGGGAGAGCAGAAAGGGGCGGACGATGCGTGCGAAGACGATCATCGCCGAGGCGACGTGGCCGGGGAGCCCCCAGACCGCCTTGTCGCCCACGCGGGCGAGGATCGTGGGCTTGCCCGGGCTGATGGCGATCCCGTGAGCGAGGATGCGGGCGTCGGGGAAGGCCTGGAGGGCCTCCACCGTGAAGTCGCGGGTGCCGACCGAGCTGCCCCCCGAGATCAACACCGCATCGCAGGCGGCGAGCGCCTCGCGGCAGGCGGCGTGCAGGGCCTCGCAGCGGTCGGGCACGATGCCGAGCGGCCGCGGGATGCAGCCCGCCTGCAGGGTGAGGCCGGAGAGGCTGAAGCGGTTGACGTCGCGGATCCGGGCGGGGCCGGGCGCTTCCCCCGCGGGGACGATCTCGTCGCCGGTCGAAAGGATGCCGACCACGGGCCGCCGGAAGACCCGCACCCGCAGGAGGCCGAAGGCGGCGAGCGCGCCCAGCTCCTGCGGCCGCAGCCGCCTCCCGGCCGGGGCGAGCACCGCGCCCGCGGCGAAATCCTCGCCGGCGGCGATCACGTTCTGGCCGGGGGCCACGCTGCGGAAGACCTCGATCGAGGTGTCGTCCAGCGCTTCGGCGTGCTCCCGCATGACGACGCTGTCGGCCCCGTCGGGGAGCATGGCCCCGGTCGCCACCCAAACCGCCTGGCCGGGCCCGACCTTCACGCGCGGCACCTCCGCCATGGCGACGGCGCCGGCGAGGGAGAGGCAGGCGGGGTTCGCGTCGCTGGCCCCGAAGGTGGAGGCGGCGCGCACGGCGAAGCCGTCGACCGTGGAGCGGGGAAAGGGGGGCAGGTCTTCCGGAGCGCGCACCTCGGCGGCGAGGATCCGGCCGAGCGCCTCCTCGAGCGCGAGCTCCTCGCTGGCGACGCGGCCGAACCCCTCGCGCAGGGCGAGAACCTGGGCGATGTCGAGAACCTTGAAGAACTCCATCGTCAACGAGGACGCCGAATGAAATCGCGGGCCTGCCGCATGCGGCCGCAACCCGCCCGCTCCAAATATAGGGGGTTCGGGCCGCGAAAGTCAATCGAGCGTCTTGCAAATTCCTGAAAGCAGGATATAATCCACCGCCACGCCCCTCCCCGCGAAGCCGGGGGGCGCGGGCCCCGCGGCCCGCAGCCCCGGCGGACGCGCCGCGGGGGAGGAGGCCGATCCCCCTTTGAGGAAGGCGATCCGTTGCCGATGAACGACGAACCCCAGAGCCGGAGCGACGAGCCCGAACACTCCGACGAACCCGAACGCTCCGCCGAACCGCCCCGGGCTCCGAAGCCCGAGTTTCTGACCTCCACCCGTTTCGATTCCTTCGACCTTCCGGCCGAGGTGCGGCAGGGCCTGGCCGACGCCGGCTTCGAGTACTGCACGCCGATCCAGGCCGAGGCGCTGCCGGTTTTGCTCGCCGGGCGGGACGTCGCCGGCCAGGCGCACACCGGCACCGGGAAGACGGCCGCGTTTCTCGTGACCGTGCTCAGCGGGCTGCTCCGTCGCCGCGGGCAGCGGCCGCCGGGACTCCCGCAGGCGCTCATCCTCGCCCCCACGCGCGAGCTCTCGCGCCAGATCGTGGAGGAGGCACGGCTCCTCGGGCGCCACAGCGGCCTCTCGCTGCTCGAGGTCGTCGGCGGCATCGATTACCAGGAGCAGGCCGAAGCGCTCCGCCGCGGCGTCGACATCGTCATCGGCACCCCCGGCCGGATCATCGACTACTACAAGCAGGGGATCTTCAAAACGGGCGAGATCCGCTTCCTCGTGATCGACGAGGCCGACCGGCTGCTCGATCTCGGCTTCGAGAAGGACATGCGCTTTCTGCTGCGGAAGCTGCCCTCCTACGAGAAGCGCCAGTCGATGCTCTTCTCCGCGACCCTCTCCCACCGCGTTCTCGAGCTCACCTACGAGTTCATGAACCTGCCGGAGTTCATCTCGGTCGTCCCCGACCGGGTGACGGTCGCGGGCATCGACCAGAGCCTCTTCCACGTCGGCAGCGACCGCAAGTTTTCGCTGCTGCTCGGCATCCTCCAGCGCGAGGCCTTCACGCGCATGCTGATCTTCGTCAACACGAAGTTCGAGGCCGAGCGCCTCGCGCGGCGCCTGCAGCGCAACGGCCACCCGGCCGAGGGGATCACCGGGGACCTGCCGCAGCGCCAGCGCTTCCGGCTGATGGAGCGCTTCAAGAGCGGGGAGGTGCGGATCCTTGTCGCCACCGACGTCGCCTCCCGCGGCATCCATGTCGAGGACGTCAGCCACGTCGTCAACTACGACATCCCCCAGGACCCGGAGAATTACGTGCACCGCATCGGCCGCACCGCCCGGGCCGGAAGAACCGGAAAAGCGATCACGCTCGCCTGCGAGGAGTACGTTTTCCACCTCGAGCCGCTCGAGGAGTTTTTGGCCTTCCGCATCCCGGTCGTGTGGCCGGAGGACGATTGGTTCGTCGAGGACCTCTCGCGGCCCGAAGACCTCCGGCGGCCCCGCCGGGGGGGGGAACGCCGCGAGGGGCGGCGCGGGGCCGAGCGGCCCGAGCGCCGTGCGGGACGCCCCCGCGGCGGCCGCCGCGAAAAGGCCGCTCCCGAGGCCGCCCCGGCCGAGCCGGCAAAGCCGCGCGCGAAGCGGGTCCCGGGGGCC
Organism: Desulfatibacillum sp.; assembly: GCA_020725555.1. Lineage (GTDB taxonomy): Bacteria > Desulfobacterota > Desulfobacteria > Desulfobacterales > SpSt-501 > SpSt-501. Next base: position 10,233 of record DYEU01000032.1, on the reverse strand, counting down.
TTTTTCGGCTTCGGGCCCAAGGAGCCCGCCGCGGAGAACGCGGCCCCGGCGGAAGAGGTCGTCCCCGAGGCCGCGGCGCCGGCGCCCGGCGGGGAGACCGCCGCCGCAGGCGAGGCGGCCGAGCGGCCGAAGAAACGCCGGCGGCGGCGCCGCAAGAAACGCAGCGCCCCCGCCGCCGAAGGGGGGGCGGCCCCCGCCGCGGCGGAAGAGCCCGGCGGCGCGGCGGAGGAGCCGGGTCCCGCGGCCCGGCCGGACCCCTCCCCCGCGCCGGAGGCCTCCGAGGGGTTCATCCCCTGAATCGCCCGAGCCCATGGGATACGTCTTCGACTTCCAGGACGCCCTCGCCTGCGAGAGATGGATGCGGGAGCCGGAGAACGAGGCCGTCTTCCGGGCGGAGATCCGGCTGCTGCGCGATCTCCTCCAGCCGCGGCCGGGCGAGACGATCCTCGACATCGGCTGCGGCACGGGCCTGTGCCTGGAGGCGTTCGTCGAGCTCGGCCTGCGGGCGACCGGGATCGACCCGTCGGAGGCGATGCTCGAATTCGCCGCCCGCCGCGTGGGCCGGCGGGCGGAACTCCACCGGGGGGTCGCCGAAGAGCTCCCCTTCGAGGACAACGCCTTCCACCACGCCTGCCTCTTCACCACCCTCGAGTTCGTGGACGACCCGCGCCGGGCGTTGGCCGAGGCCTGCCGCGTCGCCAAGGACCGGCTCTTCATCGGGGTCCTCAACCGCTACGCGATCAAGGGCATCGAGCGGCGCATCCGCGGCCTCTTTGCGCCCTCGATCTACAACCGCGCGCGCTTCTTCAGCGTCTGGCAGCTGAAGGCCATGCTGCGCGACCTGCTCGGCCCGGTGCCGGTCACCTGGCGCACCGTGTGCCAGGTCCCCCTCGCGGGGAGGTTCGCGGCGCGGTTCGAGAACCCCCTGCTCGAGCGCTGCCCCTTCGGCGCCTTCGTCGGGATCGCGGTCGTGCTCATGCCCCGGGTGCGCACGCGGCCGCTCGCGGTGCGCTGCGCCCGCAGGGCGCGGACGCCCGGGGCTGTGCCGGGATAGGGGGGCCCAGGCGATGGAGGCGCTCCTCTACGAACGGTTGGAAAACGGGCGGGTGCGCTGCCTTCTGTGCAATCACCGCTGCGAGATCGACCCCGGAAAGCGCGGCCTGTGCCGCGTGCGCGAAAACCGCGGCGGGGTGCTCGAGACCCTCGTCTACGGGCGGCTGATCGCGCAACACGTGGACCCCATCGAAAAAAAGCCGCTCTTTCACTTCCTCCCCGGCTCGCTCTCCTATTCGATCGCCACCGTGGGCTGCAATTTCCGCTGCCGTTTCTGCCAGAACGCCGACATCGCCCAGTTCCCCGCCGATCGCCGGGGCGCGATCGCGGGCGGCCGGGCGACCCCCGCGGAGGTGGTCGCCAAGGCGCGCGCGACCGGCTGCCGGAGCATCGCCTACACCTACACGGAGCCCACGGTCTTCTTCGAGTTCGCCCTCGAGACCTGCCGCCTCGGGCGCGAGGCCGGCCTGAAAAACGTTTTCGTGACCAACGGCTACATGAGCCGCGAGGCCGTGGACCTGATCGCCCCGGTCCTCGACGCGGCGAACGTCGACCTCAAGGCCTTCCAGCCGCGCTTTTACCGCGAGATCTGCGGTGCGCGGCTGGAAGGCGTGCTCGACACCCTCGCCCACCTCAAAGGGCGCGGGGTCTTCGTCGAGGTGACCACCCTTCTCGTCCCCGGCCTCAACGACGATCCCGGCGAGCTCGAGGCCCTGGCGGGCTTTCTCGCGCGGACCCTCGGCACCGACACCCCCTGGCACGTCAGCCGCTTTCACCCGACCTACAAGATGACCGACCGGCCCCCCACGCCGGTGGCGACGCTGCAGCGCGCCCGCGAGATCGGGCTTGCGGCGGGGCTGCGGCATGTCTATACCGGGAACATCCCCGGCGACGAAGGCGAGAACACCTTTTGCCCCCAATGCCGCACGGTGATCGTCGAGCGCTGGGGCTTCCGGGTGCACCGCAGGCGCATGAACGGAGACCGCTGCGCGTCCTGCGGCCAGCGCATCGCGGGCGTCTGGGACGACGCGGAGGCGCCGGTTTAAATTCTTGAACCGTACCTGTTTTTCATTTACCAAGAAAATTGGCGGGTTGCATGACGAGGCCGGAATGCGGTTTACGAAAATGAACAAAAGCGCGCCCCCGCGGCCATGACCCCGGCCTCGAGGCCGCCGCGCGATCGGAACAAGATGCGATGCAAGAAGATGTAATGATTTGACTTTTCGACGTGCCCGGTTTTTTTGCCCCCAACGCAACCTTTTGGCACGAAGTTTGATTGTCCTTCTATGCAAAGCCTGAAACGATCTTCATCTGTTCTCCTCCTTGACGGCTGATCGGAAACCCCGGTCGGCCGTTACCTTTTTTGAAGGCCCCGGCCGCATGATCGTCGACTTTCATGTCCATCTCTTCCCCGCCTCCGTCTGTGCCGACCGGGAGTGCCATTTCGCGGACGAGCCCGAGTTTGCGCTGCTCTACGGCAACCCCGCAGCACGGCTGGTGAGCGAGGCCGAGCTGCTCGCGGCCCTGGACGAGGAGGGGGTCGACCGCGCGGTCGTTTTCGGCTTCCCCTGGCGGGACTCGGAGCGTTTCCGCCGTCACAACGACTGCATCCTGGAAGCCGTTTCGCGCCACCCGCGGCGGCTCATCGGGTTCGGCTGCTTCGACCCCGCAAGCCCGGCGGCGGCGCGCGAGGCGGAGCGCTGCCTGGAGGCTGGTCTCGCCGGCATCGGGGAACTCGCCTTCTACGGCTCGGGCATGGACGCCGAGGCGCTCGCGCGGCTGGCGCCGGTGATGGATCTCTGCCGCGAGCGCGGCCGCCCCGTCCTGCTCCACGCCAACGAACCGATCGGCCACGCCTACCCCGGGAAAACCCCCCTCACCCTCGCCCAGCTCTACGGCCTCGTGACGCGTTTTCCGCAAAACGAGATCGTGCTCGCCCACTGGGGCGGGGGGCTCTTCTTTTACGGCCTGTTGAAAAGGGAGGTGCGCGAGCGGTTCCGCAACCTCTATTTCGACACCGCCGCCTCGCCCTACCTCTATCAGCCGGCGGTCTACCGCATCGCGGCCCAGATCGTCGGCCCGGGGCGCATCCTCTTCGGGAGCGACTTTCCGCTGCTCCGGCCGCGGCGCTACTTCCGCGACATGGAGGAGGGCGGCCTGTCGGCGGCCGAGCGCGCGCTGATCTGCGGAGAAAACGCGGCCCGCCTGCTCGGCATCGATACCGCCGGGGGAGAGGTGGCGTGAAAGGGCCTTCGCCGAAAGGCGGTGCGAGCCGCGGCCTGGAGGAGGCGCTCTTCCGCCGCATCGTGGAGCAGGCCCGGGAGGGCGTCTGGCTGGTGGATGCCCGGTTGCGCACGCGCTACGTGAACCCGCGCCTGGCGGCCATGCTGGGCCGGGAGCCCTCCGAGCTTCTCGGGCGGCCGATGGAGGAGTTTCTCTTCGCCGAGGATCGCGCGGACCATCGGCGCCGGATACGCGCCCGGCGCAAGGGGGTCGGCGAGGTCTACGAACGCCGCTTCCGACGCGCCGACGGCACGACCCTCTGGACGATCGTCTCCGCCAGCGCCCTCGAGGACGAGGCGGGAGGCTTCGGCGGCGCCTTCGCCCTGGTCACCGACATCACCGAGCGCAAGCGGACCGAGCGGATCCTCGAGGCCCGGCTGCGCCTGAGCGAGGAGGCGCCCCGGCTCGAGCCCCGGGAGCTGTTGCGCCTGGCGCTCGACGAGGCCGAGGCGATCACGGAGAGCCGGATCGGGTTTTTCCATTTCGTGGACGAGGCGGCCGGAGCCCTGTCGCTTGAGGCCTGGTCCACGAACACGGAGCGCGCCTGTCGGGCCGCGGGCGCGGGCCGCCACTACCCCATCGCCCAGGCCGGCCTGTGGGCCGAGGGCATCCCCGGGAGGCGGCCGGCGGTGCACAACGACTATGCCGCCTGTCCCGGCCGCAAGGGGCTGCCCGCCGGCCACGTCCCGGTGGTGCGCGAGCTGGTGGTGCCGGTCGTGCGCGACGGCCGGGTCGTCGCCGTCCTCGGGGTCGGCAACAAGCCCGCCGCCTACGAGGCGGCCGACGTCGCCGGCCTTGCCTCGCTTGCGGATCTCGTCTGGGACATCGTGCTGCGCCGGCGCGCCGAGGAAGAGGAGCGGCGCTCGCGGCAGGAGCTGCTGCGGCTCTACCGCCGCCAGCAGGAGGCGCTCGAGGAGGAGCGCCGGCGCATCGCGCGCGAGATCCACGACGAGCTCGGCCAGGAGCTCACCGCCCTGCGTTTCGCGCTCGCCCGCGTCGAGCAAGGCCTGGGGCCCGAGGGGCAGGGGGCGCGCGAAGCGCTCGCCGCCGTGCGCGCGATCGCCGGCCGCACGATGGGCTCCGTCCGCCGCATCGCAACCGCGCTCAGGCCGGCCGTGCTCGACACCCTCGGCCTGGCCGATGCCCTCGCCTGGCTGGCGGGCGAGTTCCGCCGCCTGAGCGGCATCGACACCCGGCTGCACGTCGAGCCCGAAGGCGCGGAGGTCCCCCCGGAACTCGCCACCGACCTCTTCCGCATCGTCCAGGAGGCGCTGAGCAACGTCGCCCGCCATGCCCGCGCCGGCCGCGTGCGGATTGCGCTGCGCGTCAAGGGCGGGGTCGCCGATCTCGCGGTGGAGGACGACGGCCGGGGGTTTCCCCCGGAAACGGCCGATCTCCCCGGAAGCGGGCTCGGCCTGGCGGGCATGCGCGAGCGGCTGCGGCCCCACGGCGGGACGCTGGCCATCGAGCGCCCACCCGGCGGCGGAAGCCGCCTGCGCGTGCGCGTCGCCCTTCCCGGGCAAAGGACGGTCTTGTGATCGCGGTCGTGATCGTCGACGACCACCCCGTGGTCCGCGCCGGGCTGCGGGAGATCCTGGGGGCAACCGCCGATGCCCGTGTTACGGCGGAGTTCGCGAGCGCCGAGGAGCTGCTGGCCTGCCTCGCGGATCTCGCCTGCGATCTGTTGCTGCTCGACATCCGGCTCCCCGGGATCGACGGGCTCGAGGCGCTCCGGCGCATCCGCCGCCTGCGGCCGGGGCTTCCCGTCCTTGTGCTGAGCGTGTACGCCGAGGAGCAGTTCGCGCTCCGGGCCCTCAAGGCCGGCGCCTCGGGCTACCTCGCCAAGGAGAGCGCTCCCGAGGAGCTCATCCGGGCCGTGCGCCGCGTTGCGGCCGGCGGGCGCTTCCTGAGCGCCGCCTTCGCCGAGAAGCTCGCCTACACCTCCCTCGGGGCCAAGGCCGACCGGCTGCCTCACGAGCGGCTCTCCGACCGCGAGCTCCAGGTTCTCCGCCTGCTCGCGGGCGGCATGTCCCAGGCCGAGATCGCGCGCCGCCTGGGGCTGAGCGCGAAGACCGTCGCCACCTACCGCGGCCGGATCGCCGTGAAGACCGGCCTTGCGACCACGGCCGAGATGGTCGCCTATGCCGTGCGCAACGGGCTCTGCGAGGAGGGGCGGCCGTCAAGCCCTTGACCGCCGGCCGCTTTCCTTCCACACGCCATGTATTCCCCCGCCCTGCCCCGAAACATTCTAATTCACCATTTTTGTTAGCATTTTGTTTCGTTGAGGCTCATGGCGGAGGCGGCATCGCGGCTATGGCATCATTATTGCTAAAGATTTCCTCGGCAATGGTCGTTCGGCAAGGGACATGGGGGAGAGCCGCCATGTACGGATCCGATCCGCAAGCGCCCGCCGCGGCCCTCGCGCCGGCTTCAGGCACACGGCCGGCGGAGGCGGGGCGCCTTGGCCTGCCGCGCGGCCGGGTGGGGTCCTCCGCCGCGCCGCGGCGCGAACGCGACCGGCTGGGCGAGATCATCGGCGCAAGCCCCGCGATGCAGCACGTCTTCGACCTGATCGAGCTCGCCGCCGCCTGTGACGCGAACGTCGTGCTCATCGGCGAGTCGGGGACCGGCAAAGAGCTTGCGGCGCAGGCGATCCACGAGCTGAGCGCCCGCCGGGCGGGTTCCTTCGTCCCGGTGAACTGCGGCGCCATTCCCGAGACGCTGATGGAGTCCGAGTTCTTCGGGCACCGCAAGGGTGCCTTTTCGGGGGCCCTGATCGACAAGCACGGCTATCTCGATCTGGCCGACGGCGGCACCCTCTTTCTCGACGAGGTGGGCGAGATCGGCCCGCGCCTCCAGGTGAAGCTCCTGCGGGCGATCGACGGCGGCGGCTTCACCCCGATCGGCGGCACGGAAGTCAAGCGGCCCGACTTCCGCATCGTCGCCGCCACGAACCGCAACCTGCGCGCGCTGGTCCGCCGCGGGGAGCTGCGGGAGGATTTCTTCTACCGCATCCATGTCCTGCCGATCCATCTGCCGCCGCTGCGGGAGCGGCGCGAGGACATCCCGCTGTTGGCGAACCATTTCGCCGCCCGCTTCGGCCGCAGCGCGGCCGCCCCGCCCCTCACCCCGCGCCTGATCGAGGCGCTCTGCGGCCACGACTGGCCGGGAAACGTGCGCGAGCTGCAGAACGCCGTGTACCGCTATCTCGCCCTGAAGCGGCTCGATTTCGCGGGCGGCCGGGAGAGCGAGGCGGCCGGCCCCGCCCCCCCGGCCGGTACTGGGCACGGGGAGGGGCTCGAGGCGATGGTGGCACGCTACGAGAAAAAACTCCTCCTCGAGGCGCTCGCGGAAAACCGCTGGCGGCGGGAGGCGACCGCCGCCGCGCTCGGCATCCACCGCAAGACCCTGTTCGCCAAGATGAAAAAACACGGGATCACCCCCCCGGGGCGGAGCGACGCATGCGCATCCTGATCGTCGAGGACGAGGAGTTGCAGCGCGACGTGCTGGCGGCGCAGGTCGCGGGGTGGGGGCATGAGGTGGCCACCGCGGCGACCGGGGAGGAGGCTTTTGCGGCCGCGGCGGCCGAGGGTTTCGACCTCCTCCTGCTCGACGTCTACCTCCCCGACGCCACGGCGGTCGAGCTGATCCCGCGCCTGCGCGGCCTCGGCGCAAGCGCCCCGGTGATCACCCTCACCGGCCAAAGCAGCCGCGAGCTCGAGCGCCGCCTGCGGGAGCTGGGGATCGCCTACTACATGGCCAAGCCCGTGGACGCCGTTGAACTGCGGAGCATCCTCGAGCACATGGGCCGCACCGCGGCGCGGCAGCGGCCGCAGGGCGCTCTCCCCGTCTGCTGACGGCAAGAACTACCCTTCCTCCTGCTGCCGGAGGCGGTGGCGGGGGGAGGTCTATTCGGCGGGGGAGCCCGGCGCTGCTGCCCCTCAGCGCCTCCGGCCGAGCACGCGGCGGATGGCGGCGATGAGGGTCTCGCGGTCGGCCGACTTGAGGACGTAGTCCTCGTTGTAGAGCTCGGCCGCCCGGAGGCGGCTTTCCTCCTCCTCGACCCCGGTGTGCATGATCACGGGGATGGCGGCCGTTTCGAGGTCGCTTTTCAGCTCGGCGAGCACCTCGAAGCCGTCCTTCCCCGGCATCATGATGTCGAGGAGAATGAGGTCGGGCTTTTTCTTGCGCGCCGCCTTGAGGGCCTGGCGGGGGTCGTTGGTGACGGTGACCGTGAATTCGCCGTCGAGCTCGAGCTGGGCCTTTTTCACGGCGCACAGCTCGCGGTCGTCGTCGACGATGAGGATGTGACGGGCCACTCGGTCGGCTCCCCCCTGCGGCGCTGATTTTTTTCAATTATACCAGCCCCCGGATCGCTGTCAAACAGCGGCGGCCCCTCGCCGCAAGCCTTGCGCGCAAATCCCCCCTTGTCCTCCGGGCAGGCCCTCACGCGGCGGCCCCGATGAGCCGTCCTCCCTGTGGCCGAACCTGCACCGCGGCGTAACGCTTCAGCCACATGAACAGAATATCAAGTAAAAACAAGTTTTTGTCATTGAAACCGGCCCCCGCGGCGTAACCGTTTCGCCACCGTCCGGCGAAAGCCGCGCCCGCCCGACTGGAAAAATATGATCATTGATTTCTGTTGGTTAAGTCCATCTGCAGGCTTCGGCACGCTTCTTGATTTTTCCCGGGGCGATCCGGCCGCAGGCCGATCGAAGGGGGTGGGCGTCTACGCTTACGGTGCTTGCGGTGGAGGACGATGGGCAGCAGCGGCGCTATCTCGAGGAACTCATCCGCGGGGCGGGACACCACGTGCTGGCGGCGGAGACCGCCGGTGCGGCGCTCCGCCTCGCCGCGGCGCGGCCGCTCGACCTCGCGGTGGTCGATGTCTTTTTGCCGGATGCGACGGCCTGCGAGCTCATCCCCGTCCTGCGGGCCTTCCGGCCGGGGCTGCCGGTCGTGACGGTGACGGGCGCCAGCAACCGCGAGCTCGAGCTGGGCATCCGGCGGCTGGGGGTCGTCTGTTACCTGGCCAAGCCGATCGCGGCCGCGGAGGTTCTCGGCCTGCTCGCCCACCTGGACCGCCGGCGCGGCGGATCCCCGGGCGAGGAAAGCTAAGCGCAGCGAACCCAGAAGGGAGAGGAGAAGAGATGGAAGCGAAACGCGGCACGAGCGGGGATACGCCGCCCCAGGCGGCGAAGCGCGAGGGCAAGTATCTCACGTTTTCGCTGGGGAGCGAGGAGTACGGGATCGGGATTCTCAAGATCCGCGAGATCATCGGCATCCTCCCGATCACGGCCGTGCCCGAGACCCCCACCTACGTGAAAGGGGTGATCAACCTGCGCGGCAAGGTCATCCCGGTCGTGAACCTGAGGCTGCGCTTCGGGATGCCCGAGATCGAGATCGGCGACCGCACCTGCATCATCGTGGTCGAGACGGCCGGCGAGGGCGGGGTCATGCCCGTCGGGATCGTGGTGGATGCAGTCTCCGAGGTGTTGAACATCCGCGCCGAGGAGATCGAGGACACCCCCTCCTTCGGCGTGCGGCTGAACACCGACTATATCCTCGGCATGGCGAAGATGGGCAAGGGTGTCAAGCTGCTTCTCGACATCGACCGCGTGCTCGGCGCAAACGATCTGGAGGCGATCCGGCTGGCGGCCTGAGCGGCTTGGCGAGGCGGATTCATGACGTTTTCAATACCGTCCTAACATGAGGAGACACAGGCGATGTTGAAGAACATGAAGCTGGGGACCAAGATCGCGGTGGGTTTTGGGGTGATGCTCGCAATCGCCATGGCGCTTGGCGGGCTGGCGACGGTCAAGATGAAAGGGGTCGTGGGCGACTCGGTCAGGCTGGCCGAGGAGTACGCCCCTGAGGCCTTGCTGGCAAGCGAGCTGGAGAGGCGCGTGAACCGCACGATGTTCGCCGTCCGCGGCTACCAGTACACCGGCGAGCAGAAGTTCCTGGAAGATGGCCGCGCGGCCATCGGCCAGGTCAAGGAGACGATCGGCAAGCTCGAGAAACTGGCGGCCGAAGCCGCACACCTCACCCTTCTGAAAGGGGCGATCGGCGAGATCAAGCAAACGATGACCGAATACGAGCGGCTGCTTGCGGAAACCGAAAAAGAGGTGGCCGCACAGAAACAGGCGTCCGACACCCTGCTCGAGGTCGCCAAAAACTACATGGCCGAGGCGTACAATTACTTGAAGGACCAGAACGAGGCCATGGCCAAGGAGATCGCGGAGGGCGCCGGAGCCGACAAGCTGAAGGAGCGGCTGCAGAAGATCACCCTGGTGAACGACCTGATCGACCTGGGGAACGCCGCACGCGTGGCGAACCTCGGCTCGCGGGCCTGGCGCGACAACAAGGTCATGGTGGAAGGGATCCAGAAGATTTTCCCCGACATCGAAAAGAAAACCAAGGAACTCGAGCCGATCACACGCCAGGCCGCCAACAAGGAACAGCTGAAGAAAATCGTGAGTGCGGCCGCGGCCTATAAGGCCGGGATGCAGGCGTTCAGCGACACCCAGGCCGCCCTGGAGCGGATCGCCGCGGCGCGGCTTGCCGCAGCCAACAAGGCGCTGGAGCAGTCCCGGAACCTGATGCGGGCGGCCGGGGATCAAACTCAGGATATCGCCAAGCAGGCCGCCGCGTCCTTGAGCTCTGCTGCGGCGACGGTGCTCGTGGGGCTCGCGGTGGCGCTGATCGTCGGGGTCGCACTGGCCGTTTTCATCACGCGCTCGATCACCGGCCCGGTGCGGCGGGTGATTGTGGGGTTGTCGGAGGGTGCGGAGGAGGTGGCCTCGGCGGCGGGGCAGGTGTCTGGGGCGTCGCAGTCGTTGGCGGAGGGCTCGAGCGAGCAGGCGGCCTCGATTGAGGAGACGTCGAGTTCGCTGG
>DYEU01000005.1 GCA_020725555.1 Desulfatibacillum sp. | reverse complement strand
GGCGCTGGCGGGGGGGAAGGGCGCAGGAAAGCAGGAGGAGGCGGCGGCTTTGCGGCCGCAGCCCAAGCCCAGGAAGGCGGCGGCGGCGCTTTCGCGGGCCGCAGGCCGGCTCAAGGCCAAGGTCGAGGGCCGCAAGAAGGCCGACAAGCCCGCCCCCGAAGCGGTCATCCCCTTGGGCGAAAAAGAGTTCGCCGACTTCTGAACCTGAGGGGGATGCACACCTTCCCGGGCGGGGCTCGCCCCGCCCGGGAAGCCGGGTTTCCCAGGAAACCCTGTAAGATTTTTCCTACGCAGTTTATCGGTCTTTCCCCGATAGACAGGCCGGCAAAGCGTCATTAGGATACATTGTGGCGGTCTATTTTCATGCGCCGCAGCCCAAACCCGGATAAGGGGTTTTTCATGCGCCGCGGGCCGATCGGAACGATCGTTTCCTTTCTCCTCGCCGTGGCGGCGGCCCTCGCCCCGGCCGGGGGGCTTGCCGCGGCAACACCCGGCCGTGACCCCGCGATTCTCCTGCTTAGCTCCTACCACCCCGGATATGCCTGGTCCGACCGCGAGATCGAGGGCTTTCTCGAGGGGCTCAAATCCTGGAAGCCGGGGCTTGTGCCGCACATCGAGCATCTGGACGCAAAGCGCTTTCTCGATCGCACCTCGCGCGAGGCGATCGAGCGCCACCTGCGCTTCAAGTACCGCGCCATGCGCTTCGATCTCCTGGTCGCCTTCGACGACCCCGCGGTCCCCTTGGCGCTCCGGCTGCGCCAGGCCCTCTTCCCCGAAACACCCCTCGTGTTCGCCGGGGTGGACGATCCCGAGGCTCCCTTCCTTGCGGCCGAGCGGGGCGTGACCGGCCTCCGCGAACGGAGCGACATCGCGGGGACGCTCGCGCTCGCCCTGCGGCTTCACCCCAAGGCGCGCCGAGTCCTTTTCCTGCACGACGAGACGGAGACCGGCCTTGCCCTGCGCCGGCAGGCGGAGGCCGTCCTGCCGCGGTTCCACGGCCGGCTCGAGGCCGTTTTTCCCCCCCCTTGACCTTCGAGGAGGCGGCGGAGCAGGTGGCGAGGCTTCCCCCCGACGCCTTCGCCCTGATTCTCTCCTTTGCGACCGATGCCGCGGGCCGCTCGCTCCCCATGGAAGAGGGGACGGCCCTGCTCACCGCCGGGGCGGAGGTCCCGGTCTACGGCCTGAGATCGGAGCGCCTCGGCCACGGCATCTTGGGCGGGATGCTGCTCGACGGCCGCGATCACGGCCTCAAGGCGGCCGCCCTTGCGCGGCGCGTGCTCGCAGGCGAGGACCCCGGCCGGATCCGCGTGGAGGAAACGCCCGCCGCGGTTGCGATGTTCGATTCCCGGCAGATGGCGCGCCTCGGGATCGGGGAGGGGGATCTTCCCGCGGAGGCGCGGGTCGTGAACCGGCCGGCCTCCTTTTTCGAGCGCCATCGCGGGGCGGTCATCGCCGCCGCCGCCGCGGCGCCGCTTCTTGGCCTCTGGGTCGCCCTGCTCCTCGTCCTTGCCGGCAGAAAGCGCCGCGTCGAGCGCGCACTCGAATCCCAGCGGCGACTGCTGAGCGCCGTCTTCGAGAGCGTCCCCCACATCCTCATGCTGGTCGACCGCGAGGTGCGTATCGTGCGCATCAACCGCGCGGGCGCCCGGCGCGTCGGCCGCCGGCCGGAGGAGGTGGAGGGGCTCTTCTGCGGGGATGCCCTGTTCTGCGCCCACGCCCGGCAAGGGCCCTGCTGCGGCGAAACCCCCGCCTGCCCGGAATGCGCCGTGCGCACGCTCGCCCTCAGGAGCTTCGAGACCGGACAGGGGGCCGAGAACATGCCGGGGTCGCTCGTCCTGCGGGCAAACGGAGAAAAAAGGGAATTCGAGGCCCTGATCTCGACCGCGCCGGTCAGGGTGGACGAGCGCGATCTCGTGCTCGTGAGCATCGTGGACGTGACCGCGGTGCAGCGCATGGAGCGCGAGCTCCGCGCAAGCGAGGAGCGCCTGCGGCGCCTGATCGAGAGCGCACCCGACGGCATTTACATCCAGAGCGGGGGGGTCATCCGCTTCGCCAACCCCACGGCGGCGCGCATCTTCGGCGCGGGCCGGCCGGAGGACCTCGTCGGCCGCACCGTCCGCGATCTCGTTCGCCCCGAGGAGCACGAGACGCTCGCCGCGCGGCTTGCGGCGCTCGCGCGGGGCGTTCCCGTCCCGCCGCGCACCTTTCGCGTCGTGCGCCTCGACGGCAAGCCCGCCGAGATCGATGTCGCCTCGGTCTTCTTCCGCTTCCGGGGGGAGGATGCGGTCCTGGTCTTCGCGCGCGACGTGACCGAGCAGAAAAAACTGGAACGCGGGCTCGTCCAGGCCCAGAAGATGGAGGCGATCGGGACGCTCGCCGGCGGGATCGCCCACGACTTCAACAACATCCTGGGCGTGATCGTGGGCAACGCCGAGCTCATGGCCTTCGACCCCGGCCTGCCGCCGGCCGCGCGCGGCCAGCTCGAGCAGATCCTCGCCGCCTCCCAGCGGGCGAAGAGCCTTGTCCGCCAGATCCTCGCCTTCAGCCGGCACAGCCGCGAGGAGCGGCTCCTCATCAACCTCAAGCCGATCGTCAAGGAGACGATCGAGTTCCTGCGCTCCTCGGTCAAGCCGGCGGTGCGCCTGGAGCAGTTCATCGCCCCCGACGCCGGGCCCGTCTTCGCCGACCCGACCCAGATGCAGCAGGTGGTGATGAACCTCTGCACGAACGCCGTGCAGGCCCTCGGCGAGGAGGGCGGGCAGTTGCTCCTCAAGCTCGAAAACGCCGATCTGGGTCCGGAGGATCTCGCGGGCCAGGCGGGGGCGTTGCCCGGGCCGTACCTCGTGCTCACGGTCACGGACACCGGCTGCGGCATGAGCCCCGAGGTGATGGCACGCATCTTCGAGCCCTTCTTCACGACCAAGGGGCCCGACCGGGGGACCGGCCTCGGCCTGGCCGTCGCCCACGGCATCGTCCACGCCCACGGTGGGTTCATCCGGGTCTATTCCGAGCCCGGCCGGGGATCGACCTTCAAGGTCTTTCTGCCGCGGGCGGAGGGGAAAGCCGAGGCCGACGCCGAGGCGGCCCGGCCGCTGCCCACGGGCTCCGAGACGATCCTCTTCGTGGACGACGAGGCCCCGCTCGCCGAGCTGGGCCGGGGCCTGCTCGACGGGCTGGGCTACCGCGTCGAGGTCCGCACCGCACCGCTCGAGGCGCTTGCGGCCTTCCGGAGCGCCCCCTCGCGCTACGATCTCGTGATCACCGATCTCGCCATGCCGCAGATGAACGGGCTCAGGCTGGCGCGCGAGCTCTTCCTCATCCGCCCCGGCCTCCCGGTGATTCTCTGCACGGGCTTCGGGGAGCCCGAAGAGGAGGGCAAAGCGCGCGCCCTCGGGATCCGCGCCGTCCTCTACAAGCCGCTGCTCAGGCGCGAGCTCGCCGAGGCCGTGCGCCGGGTCCTGGACGAGGCGCAACAGGGCTGAAGCCGCCCCCTCCTCAGAGCCGGATCCGCCGCAGGGCGGAGAGGAGCGGTTCGAGCGCCGCGCGGTGCGCGGGCGGAAGAAGAAGGTGCCCAAGCGGCCGGTTGGGGATCAGCCCCGGCGCCCCGCCGGAGGATCGCCCCTCCTCCGCCCCCGCCATGAGGGCGGCGAGCACGTCGAGCAGGTTCCCGCTCCAGCCCCCCGCATCCAGGTGTTCGATCGCCTGGAGGAAGACCGTGTTCGCCGCGAGAAGCTCCTCCTCCATCTCGGCTGCGCCGCCGGCCGCGCAGGGCGTGCGCGAGACGAGACAGCGGCAGTGAAAGGGGCGGACGGCGTAGATCGGGCAGAGATCGTCCGCCAGAAGCGGGCAGGCGGCGGGGGCCTCCTCCTCCGGGGGGGAGGGCTCCTCGAGGCCTTCGGCCCAGAGCGCGGCCAGGCCGTTCAGGGTGACCGCCGGCCTAAGACGCGGCAGGCCGAAAGCCTCCTCGAGGATGCCTCGCAGGCGGGCCCGCCCCCCGGGGGAAAGCGCCCGCAGGATCGCCCGGCCCTCGAGCGTCGTCACCGTGACGCGTGTCGTGCAGCAGTGGCGGCAGCGCCGGCGGCAGGCGATCCTCCGGCCGCGCAGATGATCCTCGTGGAGGGCGTAGATCCGCGCCAGGGCGTGCAGGCGGCGTTCCTCGTCCATGAAGGCCTCGCGTGACGGCCGCGGCCCCGGGGGTCTACCCGGGCGGCCGGAGGAGCGCGGCGAGCGCGGCGAGCGCCTCCTCCGGCCGCACCCCGAGCAGGCAGTCGGGGGCGGCGCAGTTTTCCGGCTCGGACTCGAAGCAGGGCCGGCAGGAAAGGGTGGGGAGCAGGATGCGCACCGCCCTGCCGCGCGGGGCCCAGCGCGCGGGATCGCTCGGCCCGAACAGGACGGCGCAGGGGATCCCGCACCAGGCGGCGAGGTGGCTCGGCCCCGAGTCGCAGCCGAGATAGGCCGACCCGCGGCGCAGGCAGGCGGCGAGGTCCGTGAGATTCTCCGGCTGCGTGACGGCGTGGCCGGCGGCGCGGATCGGGGGGAGAAGATCCTCCTCGGCGGGGCCGGCGAGAAAGGCGGGGTCCTTGCCCGCGGCGCGCAGCCGGTCGGCGACGGCGAGGAACCGCCCAAGCGGCCAGCGCTTGCGGGCGCTGCCCGCACCGGGGTGGATCCAGACCCTCTCCGGCGGGCGGCCCGCCGCGGGGGGAGGCGAGCGGACTTCCGGGTCGTCCGCCGCGAGCAGCCCGGCGGCGACGAGCAGCCCTCGGGCGTGGTCGGCCACGTGCACGGCCGCCCCCGCCGGCGGCCGGGGCGGCACGGCGACGAGCCGTTTTCCGGCCAGGCGGCGCAAGGGCGCAAGGAGCGCTTCCGCGCCGGAGAAGGCGAGCACCCAGGCGAAGCCCCCGACCCATGCGCGCAGGCGGTCGCCCGGGTCCCCGGAAAAGAGCGCCGCCGTCCAGGCGGCCTCGACCGGGTGGGCCTCGTCGGCGATCCCCTCGCTGCGGGCCAGCCGCGCCAGGCCTGCCTGGGCGATGAGCGCTAGCGGCCGGTGGCGGCGCAGGGCGGCGAGCAGCGGAAAGAGGCAGACGAGGTCGCCGAGCGCCCCCTGGTGAACGACCAGGAGCGGGGCGGGCGGCGGTGCGCTCATGCGGACCGCGCCGCCGCGCCGGGGTCGTCGCCGTTTTCGCGCCGCACGGGGAAGGGCTCGGCCCGCCAGATGTCGCGGTTGTACTCGAGGATCGTGCGGTCGGAGGAGAACTTGCCGATCCGCGCCACATTCAGGATCGACTTCCGCGTCCACTCCTCGGGGTCGCAGTAGAGGGCGTCGATCGCCATCTGGGTGCGGTGGTAGGCCTCGAAGTCGGCGAGCACGAAGTAGCGGTCCTCGTGGAGCAAAAGCTCCACGAGCGGCCGGAAGAGGCCGGGCTCGTCGGGGCAGAAAAAGCCGTTCTGGATGAGATCGAGCGCCCGCCGGAGCGCCGGCAGGCCGGCGAGCGCCTCCGCCGGGCGGTAGTGCGGCCTGAGTGCGGCCACCTCCTCCGCGGTCAGCCCAAAAAGGAACAGGTTTTCCCGCCCGACTTCCTCCAGGATTTCGACGTTTGCGCCGTCGAGGGTGCCGATGGTGAGCGCCCCGTTCAGGGCGAACTTCATGTTGCTCGTCCCGGAGGCCTCGTAGCCCGCGGTCGAGATCTGCTCGGAGACGTCGGCGCCGGGGTAGATCACCTCGGCCAGGCTCACGCGGTAGTTGGGGAGAAAGACGATCTGGATCGTCTCGCGGGTCGCCGTGTCGCGGTTGACCATGTCGGCGACATGGCAGATCAGGCGGATGATCATCTTGGCCGTCTTGTAGGCCGGGGCCGCCTTGCCGCCGAAGAAGAAGACCCGCGGGTGCATGCGGAACTCGGGCTCCTCCTTGAGCTTGAGCCAGAGGGTCACGGCGTGCAGGATGTTCAGCAGCTGGCGCTTGTACTCGTGGATGCGCTTGACCTGGACGTCGAAGATCGCCGCCGGGTCGACCCGCTCGCCCGTCAGCCGGCGGGTGAGGAGGGCGAGGCGCTTTTTGTTCGCGAGCTTGATGTCGCGCCACTCGCGGCGGAAGTCGGGGTCCTCGGCGAGGGGCTCGAGGCGCCGCAGCTGCGTGAGGTCCCGCACCCAGTCCTCGCCCAGGTGCCGGCGGATCAGGGCCGCCAGCCCCGGGTTCGCGAGCAGGAGCCAGCGCCGCGGGCTGATGCCGTTGGTCTTGTTGGTGAAGCGGCCGGGGTACATCTCGGCGAAATCCCGGAGCTCGCGCTCCCGCAACAGCCGGCTGTGCAGCTCGGCGACCCCGTTCACGGAGTGCGAGCCCACGATCGCCAGATGCGCCATGCGCACGCGCTTCTCCGGCCCTTCCTCGATCAGCGACAGGTTGCGCTTGCGCTCGACGTCGTTCATGAAGCGGATGGAGACGTCCTTGAGGAAGCGCCGGTTGATCTCGTAGATGATCTCGAGGTGGCGCGGCAGGAGCCGCTCGAACATGGAGACCGGCCACTTCTCGAGCGCCTCCGAGAGGAGCGTGTGGTTCGTGTAGGCGCAGGTGTTCGTCGTGAGCTCCCAGGCCTTCTCCCAGCTCAGGCCGTAGCTGTCGAGAAACAGCCGCATCAGCTCGGCCACGGCGATCGAGGGGTGGGTGTCGTTCATCTGGATCGCCACCTTGTCGGGGAAGGCGTCGAAATCGTCGTGGTTGACGAGGTAGCGGCGGAGGATGTCCTTGATCGAGCAGGAGACGAAGAAGTACTGCTGCTTGAGCCGGAGCTCGCGGCCCTCGTAGAACTCGTCGCTCGGGTAGAGGACCTTGGAGAGGTTCTCGGAGATGTTCTTTTCCTCGACCGCCTTCAGGTAGTCGCCGTGCTGGAAGTAGTTGAGGTCGAATTCCTTCGAGGCCCGGGCCGACCAGAGCCGCAGGGTGTTGACGGTCTGGTTGCCGTAGCCCGGGATGGGGATGTCGTGCGGGATGCCCACCACGTCGCTCGTGTCCACCCACTCGCTCTTGAAGCCGCCGTCCGGCAGCCGGGTCTGCTTCACCCGGCCGTAGAAGTGCACCGTGAAGATGACCTCGGGGTGGGCGATCTCCCAGGGGGTGCCGTAGCGCAGCCAGTTCTCGGGGAGCTCGACCTGCTGCAGGTTGCGGATCTCCTGGTCGAAAATGCCGAACTCGTAGCGGATCCCGTAGCCCATGGCCGGGATCTCGAGGGTGGCGAGGGAATCGAGGAAACAGGCCGCAAGGCGGCCCAGGCCGCCGTTTCCGAGGCCCATGTCCGGCTCCTCGGCGGCGAGCGCCTCGAGATCGATCGCGAGCTCCTCCATGGCGCGCCGCGTCTCCTCGTAGATGCCGAGGTTGAGGAGATTCTGCAGCAGCACCCGGCCCATGAGGTACTCGGCCGAGAGGTAATAGACCCGCTTCACGTCGGCCTTGTAGTAGCCTTGCTGGGTCTGGATCCAGCGCTCGATCAGCCGGTCGCGGGCCGCGAGCGCGAGCGCCAGGTAAAGGTCGCGCTGGGTCGCCGTGTACTGGTCCTTGCAGAGGGAGTACTGGAGGTGGCTAGCGAAAGAGAGCTGGATGCTCTGGGCGTCCATGCCCTTGCGAAAGGTTCCCCAGTGCTGGAAGAGCTTGCTCTGCTTCACGCGGGGCCTCCCCGTGGGTAACGAGTTGATCTCAAAGAATATCATGGAGCCGTCCGAGGGTCAAACGAGGCCTGCGGCCCCGGCGGTTGCCGCGCCGCGGGGATCGGGTATAGAGTGGCGGCGGAAACGTTCGCATCCCGGATGCGGCGGAAAGAGGCAGACGCATGGTCGAGGCGCCGTCGCTTGACCCGGCCGGGTGGCCCGAGGTCGAAATCACCCCGCGGGCCGCGAAACGGCTGGCCGGGGGGCATCTCTGGGTTTTCGCCAACGAGGTCACGGCCGCAGGCGACCCGGGGCGTCCCGCCTTCTGGTGCCGCTTCCGCACGGGGGGCAACCCGGTCGGCTGGGGCTGCTACAACCGCCACTCGCTGATCGCGGGCCGGCTTTTCGCCTTCGGGGCGCGCGAGGACCGCCTCGACGGGCTGCTTGAGAGGAGGCTGGCCGCGGCCATCGGCCGCAGGCTCCCGCTCCCCCCCGGCCGGGCGGCGCGGCTGGTCTTCTCCGAGGCCGATTTTCTCCCCGGCCTGGTGGTCGATTTCTACCCGCCCTATGGGGTTCTCCAGAGCCACACCGCGGGCATCGATCTCGTGCTGCCGCTTCTCGAAGAGATCCTGCCGGCGGCGCTCCGCCGGGCCTTCGGCGCCCCGCCGGAAGGTTTGCTCATCCGCGCCGACGCGCCGGTCCGGGAGCTCGAGGCCGTGGGGCGCTTCACACGCGTCGCCTTCGGCGACCGCGAGGCGCTGCGCGCGGCCTGGGTCGAGGAGGAGGGCGTGCGCTTTGCCGCCGATCTGGTCGAGGGGCAGAAGACGGGTTTCTTCCTCGACCAGCGCGAAAACCGGCTGCGCTTCGAGAAGGCGGTGCGGCAGGCGCCCGGCGCCCGGGTCCTGGACCTCTTTTCCTATTCCGGGGGCTGGGGGCTGCGGGCGCTGCGCGCGGGGGCCGGCCGCGTGGTCTTTGTCGAGGAGAGCCGGGAGGCCCTCGGGCTCCTCGAGCGCAGCCTGGCGGCAAACGGCCTGCCGCGCGAGCGGGCGGCCCTCTGCCGCGAGGACGTCTTCGAGTTTCTCGCCCGCGATGCGGGACGCTACGATTTCGTGGTGAGCGACCCCCCGGCCTTCGCCAAGTCCAAAAAGGCGCTCCCCCAGGCGCACCGCGCCTATCTCAAGCTCAACCGGCTTGCCTGGCGGCGGCTCAAGCCGGGGGGGCTGCTCTTCGCCTCCAGCTGCAGCCGGCTCGTTTCCGAGGCGGAATTCGCCGGGATCCTCGCCGCGGCCGTGCGCCGCGAGGGCGGCCGTGCGCACGTCGCCTACCGCGGCATGCAGGCGCCCGATCACCCCGTGCTCCTCTCCATGCCCGAGACGGCCTACCTCAAGTGCTTCGCCCTGCGGAAGGTGGAGGGCGAAAACGGCGGGCCCCCGGCCCGGTCTTTTCCCTTGATTTCGAAATGAAAGGCGCTTAGAAGGGGATGCTTTCCCCCGGCCCCCCGGGCCTCCGGCCGGCCGGGGCGTCGAACCCGATCGCTCGAGGAACCCCATGAACTCAGGAGACCCGGGCAGTAGCCCGAGCCACCGAAGCCCGCGGGACGGGAGTCCCGCCGGGCCGCCGCCCACGCCGCACCGGGCCCGGAACGCGCCCGGATCCGTCCCTCCCCGCTGATCGCGAACCCCGGGAGGCACGCCTCCGGCCGTTGCGGACCGGCCCCGCCGGTTCCGGGGCGGCCAGGAGACGTCGATGAGCGCCTCTCCCCAGATCATCCCGGAGAATTCGGCGTCCTGCCGCATCGAGGACCGCCGGCAGGTCGAGGCCCTGCGCGAAATGCACCCGGCGGACATCGCCGAGGCGCTCGAAGGAGCGGGCCTCGAGCCGGAGGAGATCGTCGAGACCCTCGTCAAGGTGGGCAATTCGCTCGCCATCGAGGCCTTCGCCCACCTCTCCCTCGAAACCCAGAAAGCCTGCCTGGAGACGGGCCGCACGCGCACCCTGCTGCAGTTCGTCGAGAACCTGGAGCCCGACGACCGCGTCGACCTGCTCAAGCGGGTCGACGCGGAGGTGCGGGAGGCGATCCTGCCGCTCATCGCCCAGGCCGAGAGAAACGAGATCCGCCGCCTCTGGAACTACCGCGAGGGCACCGCGGGCGCGGTGATGACGACCGAGTACTGCAACCTCGCCCCGGAACTCACCGTGCGCGAGGCCCTGGAGACCCTGCGGCTGCTCGCCCCGAACAAGGAGACCATCTACCACATCTACGTCACCGACGAGCGCCATCACCTCGTGGGGGTGCTGTCGCTGCGCGACCTCATCCTCTCCAAGCCCCAGCAGCGGCTGCGCGACATCATGGAGGACAACGTCATCTCCGTGCCCCACGATCTCGACGTCGAGGCCGCGGCCGACCTCATCCAGAAGTACGACTTCCTCGCCCTGCCCGTCGTGGACGACGAGAGGCGGCTGCTCGGCATCATCACCGTCGACGACGTGATCGACATCATCGAGGCCGAAAACACCGAGGACTTCCATCGCATCTCGGCCGTCGTCCCCTTCGAGGAGGAGTACTTCCAGCGCTCCATGCCGCGGCTGTTCTGGAGCCGGTTCTGCTGGCTGGCGATTCTCCTGTTCACCTCGCTCCTCTCCACCACCGTCATGGAGTGGAACGCGCCGGCCCTCCAGGAAATGGTGGCGCTCGCCTTTTTCATCCCCATGGTGATCGGCACCTGCGGCAACGCCGCCACCCAGTCGGCGACGATGGTGGTCCGGGCGCTCGCCCTGGGGGAGGTGCGGCCCGCGGACTTCCTGCGCGTCTTCGGCCGCGAGGTCTGGATGGGGATCGCGCTGGGGGCCGCGCTGGGGCTGATCGCCTATTTCCGAGTCTTTCTCCAGGACCACAACCTGGTGCTGGCGGCGATCGTCGGCACCGCGCTTCTCGCCACCCTGCTTCTCGCCAACCTGGGCGGGGCCTTGATCCCGCTCGCCCTGAGGAAGCTTCACCTCGACCCCGCGCTCACCGCGGGGCCGCTCATGGCGACGCTGATCGACGCGATCGGGATCACGGTCTATTTCCAGATCGCGACGGCCTTCCTGAAGAGCTTCCGGTAGGAAAACGACGCCCCCGGGGCGCGCGGGCGGCGGCGTCGCCGCACCCCGGGGGGGGATGGAGCCGGCCGTTTAGAACCGCTTGGCCCATTCGCGGCGCTTGCGCTTCTTCCACTCCTTGCGGTGGTAGAGGTCGCTGGCGATCAAGGGCACGACGAGGGTCGCTTCGGCGTAGACCATCTGCTCCCAGGTCGTGTCCACCTTGCCCCAGGAGGAGGCCTCCTTCAGGGTCGAGCTGGAGCAGGCCCCGTCGCGGACATCGGCGACCGTGACCTGGATGGCGTAGCGGTGCATGGGGACGGGGCGGCCGAGCATCTCGGCGCAGATGACGGTGTCCTGGATGAAGTTCTTGGGGACGCCCCCGCCCACGATGAAGAGGCCGGTGGTCTTCGCCTCCATCTTGATCCGGGTGAGCTCGCGAAAGTCGCGCACGGCGTCGATCGTGAGGTGGTTCTCCGGCCGCTCCGCCTGGTGCTTGACCAGCCCGAAGCCCGCGCTCGAGTCGGTGAACGCCGGGCAGAAGACGGGGACCTGGTGGCGGTAGGCGAGCTCGACGAGGGAGCCCTTCTTGACCGCGTGCCGCGTGAGGTAACGGCCCATCTCGCGGATGAACTCCCGCGAGGAGTAGGGGCGCGGCGGGAGCCGGTCGGCGATCTTCTGGACGGTGAGGTCGCAGACCTGGAGCTGCTCCTCGTCGATGTAGGTGTCGTAGATGCGGTCGATGTAGAGCTCGCGCAGCAGCCGGTCGTCGGCCGCGGCCGTGCCCTGGTAGTGCCGGAAGCCCAGGGCCTCGAAGAAATCCATGTCCACGATGGAGGCGCCGGTGGCGACGACCACGTCGACCAGGTTGTAGCGGACCATGTCGGCGTAGACCTGCAGGCAGCCCGCCGCGCCGGTGGAGCCGGCGAGCGCGAGCACGATGGTGCAGTCGGGGTCGTTCAGCATGCGGCGGTAGATCTCGCAGGCGCGCGCGCACTCGCGCGCGCTGAAGGACATCCCGGCCATCGTCTCGAGGATCGGCCGGGCGTCGAAGCGCGTGATGTCCGCGTGCCGCACGGGCGTTTTGAGAAAATCCTTTTTTTTCGGCTTCTTCATCGTTCCTCTCCCTCCGGGCGAACCTCTCCCCCGCGCCGGCGGCCTCAGCCCGGGCCGCGGCGCGCGAGGCGCCGGCGCGTTCCCCCGGGCCCGCCGCTCAGCGGGCGTCGCGCAAGCGGCCCAGGATCGGGACGTGGTAATTCACGAAGCACAGGGCGGCGAGCGCCGTGCCGTATTTCTTTTCGGGGACGAAGCTCTCGGTGATCAACCGGCGGTCGGCGAGCTCGAAGTCGTCCGCATAGCCGTTGGCGTAGAGCTCCTCAAGGCTCGCGTGCAACCGCGTCTCGATCTCGGGGATCGAGTGGTCGCCGTAGAGCTCGCAGACCAGCCCCCCGTAGCGGCGGCGGGTCTTCTTCTCGTAGAGCCAGCCGTAGATGATCCCCGCCGTCGCCCGCTCGCCCCGGTTCACCGTGCAGACGGAAAAGATGGACTCCATCACGGAGCCGTGGACCAGGCGTTCGGGTTTCGGGATTTCGGTGGCGATGCTCGGCAGGATCGAGGAGTAGGTCATGATGTTGCACATCTCGACCCCTGCCGCCTTGAGGGCGAGGTGGTAGGAACCAGCGTGGACGGTCAGATCGCTCTGCCCGGTTCCCTTGGTGACGAAATAGTCCTTCGGGATCCGGTTGCCGATGACCAGCTCACCCAGACGGCCTTCCGCGTGCAAGAACTCTTCGTTTTCCACCCCTGCTGTTCCCTTTCGGTATCATAAAAATTCCTGAGTTGAGGTTGACGCCGCAGCCCCCGGGGGGCGCCACCGCGATGCGGGTGCGCCCCTTTCCGGGGGGTGTGCCTCTGCCGGAAAAGGTCGGAGAAAATAGCACCAAAAATCTTTTTTGCAACCGTTTTTTCGCCCCCGCCCGCCCCCGGCGAGGCGACCGCCCTCCTTTCGTTTTCCGTGACCCGCTTTTCTCGTCAAGGCAGCCCGGCGAGCCACTGGCAGGCCGGCGCCACGAGCACGCGGCGCTCCTCGTTCTTCACCCGGCGGTAGCCCGCCGCCTGGGCCACCAGCCGGACGGCCGGCACCCGCAGGAGGCCCTGGAACTTGACGATCGCGGGCGAGGGCTCGGCCGATTCGCCCGCCTCGACGAGCAGCACCGGGCGGTCCTCGTTCACCAGGACGAAGTCGACCTCCTGCCGGTCCTTGGTGCGCAGGTAGTGCAGCCCGAAGCGGCCGTAACCCGCCGCGTTCCAGGTCGACACCGCCCGCGCGAGCTCGAGGGCCACGAGGTTCTCGAGGCGGGCCTCCGGGCCGGCGACCCGGGGTGCGTCGAACAGGTAGACCTTGCGCCCCTCGCGCACCGCTCGCGGGACCCCCCGTCCCCAGGGGGTGAGGCTGAAGGTCAGGTAAAAGCGCTCCAGCGTCGCCAGCCAACTCACCGCCGTGTTGTAGGCGACCTGCAGCCCCTCGGCGAGGGCGGGGATCGACAGCGGCCTTCCGACCTG
This sequence comes from Desulfatibacillum sp., assembly GCA_020725555.1. Classification (GTDB taxonomy): domain Bacteria; phylum Desulfobacterota; class Desulfobacteria; order Desulfobacterales; family SpSt-501; genus SpSt-501. The sequence continues at coordinate 75,422 of DYEU01000005.1, read as the reverse complement.
GGCGGGCAGCAACTCGAAGAGCGTCTCGAGCTCGGCGACGGCCTTGATCGCCGTGAGGTCGCGGATGTCCTCGCGGATCAGCTGCGCCCCGTAGGCGGAGGACCAGCGCCGCCAGGCGGTCTTGCGGCCGGAGAGGAAGGGCTCCGGGAACCCGCCCAGCTCGGAGAGCCCGCGCCAGAGTTCGCCCAGCTCGCCCCGCCGCTCCATGCTCACCGCCTGCGGGTCGGCGAGGAACTCCTCCACGGAGCGTTGCCCGCCCCCGAGCTCGGCCGCCGTGAAGGGCCACAGCCCGAGGAGGTAGTAGCGCCCGGCGAGCGAATCGCCCCGCCGCGCCTGGTCGAGGCGGCTTCCCCCCGCCACCAGGAACTGGTAGCGGCCGCCCGCCCGGTCGAAGGCGCCCTTGAGGAAACGGCGCCAGCCGCGGTAGCGGTTGAACTCGTCGAGGAAGACGAGCGGGGTCGATTCGTCGACGCGTTCGGCTTCTTCAAAGAACCGCGGATGCCGGATCAGCCGCGCCCGCTCCGCCGGGTCTTCCCAGTTCAGGTAGACGCGGTTGGGGTAGGCCTCGCCGATCATTTGCCCCAGGGTCGTCTTGCCGACCCGCCGCGGCCCGGCGAGAAAGACCATCCGCGGATGCCGCGTGAGCTCCCGCCACAGGCTGCGGTAAAGGGGGCGATCCGTCATAGGCGGTCATTGTTTCATGCATCTGAAATATAGTCAAGACCAAATTTCAGTGTCATGAAATAAGGACCGCCCTTGCCCCCCGCCCCGGCGGCGGGGTATGGTGGGGCCATGGAAGCGGAAACGGCGCCGGGGGCGGGGCCCGGCCGGCCGGACCCGGGCGGGGCGGTTGCGGCCGTGCGCGCCTACTACGAGCGGAACACGCGGCGGTTTCTCCGCTGGGGCCGGGACGGCGGGACGGCCAACCTGCACGCCGCCCTGTGGCCGCCGGGAACGAAACGCCTCTCCCAGGCGATGCAGGCGGCAAACGAGCTCATCGCCCGCGAGATCGAGGACAGCCCCGTCCCCGTGGGCCGCGTTCTCGACCTCGGCTGCGGCGTGGGGGCGAGCCTCTTCTACCTCGGCCGGCGCCTGCCCGCGCTCGTGTCGCTCACGGGGGTGACGCTGAGCCCCTCCCAGGTGCGTTTGGCGCGCCGGTTCATCCCCCCGGGCGCGGCGGCGCGCTTCCGGTTCGCCGCGGCGGATTTCACGGAGCTCGACCCCGGCCGCTTCGCCTGCGACTTCGCCTTCGCCATCGAGGCCTTCGCCCACGCCCCCGGCGCGCCGGCCTTCTTTCGCGCCGCGGCGCGTCTCCTCCCGCCGGGGGGGAGGCTCGCCCTCATCGACGACGTCCTGGAGGAGCGCGCCGCAACCGGCCTCGACCCTGCGGCGGCCGCCCTGCTCGACACCTACCGCCGCTGCTGGCGGCTTCCCGCGCTGACCGCCGAGGGGGCGATCGTGCAGGCCGCGGTCGCGGCCGGGATGCGCCGCGTCCGGCGGCGGGACCTCACGCCGTGGCTGCGCCTGCGCCGGCCGCGGGACCGGGCGATCGCCCTCTTCGTCCGCCTGGCCGGCCCGCGGCTGCTGGGGACGCTCTACGGCGAGATGCTCCTCGGGGGCGACGCAAAGCAGCGCTGTTACCGCGCGGGGCTCACGGCCTACCGGCTGCTCGTCTTCGAGGCCTCATGAGCGATGCCGCCGCCCTCTACGGGTTGCTGCGCTCGGTGGCGATCTACCTCGCCCGGCCCGGCCGGCGCGGCCGCCTGCGCCGCTTCTACCGCCCTTTCGTCCCGCCGGGCGCGCTCTGCTTCGACCTGGGCGCCCACGTGGGCGGCCGCACCCAGGCCTTTCTGGACCTCGGCGCCCGCGTGGTCGCCGTCGAGCCCCAGCCGCTCTGCGCCGCCCTCCTGCGGCTGCGCTGGAGGAGGGACCCCCGCGTCGTGGTCCTCGAGCAGGCCGTCGGTGCCCGGCCCGGCGTCGGCGTCCTTCACGTGAACCGCCGCAACCCCACCCTGAGCGGCTTGGCCGGGGCGGCCTGGCGCCGGCGCATGGCGGCCGCCGCGCGCGGCCGCGAGCACTGGGACCGGAGTCTGCCGGTCGCGGTGACGACGCTCGATCGCCTGGTCCGGTCCTGGGGGGAGCCCGCCTTCTGCAAGATCGACGTCGAGGGCTGGGAGGCGGAGGTGCTGGCGGGGCTGAGCCGGCCGCTCGCCTGCCTTTCCTTCGAGTTTCTGAGCTTCGCCCCCGGGATCGCCCGCGCCTGCATCGACCGCCTGGAGGCCCTCGGCCCCTACCGGTTCAACTGGAGCCTCGGCGAACGCCTGCGGCTGGAGCGGGACGCCTGGGTGGCGGGGGACGCCGCCGCGGCCGCCCTCGCGGCCCCGGCCGGCCGCGTCGCCGGGGGCGACCTCTACGCCCGCCTCACGCCCGGATCGCCGCGGTCCCCCCGCGCCGCGCCGGCGCCGGGGGCGGCGGGAGGGGCTGCAGGGTCTCGACGGTGAGGGTGACGGCCCCCCAGTCGTCCTCCACCCGCCCCGCGAGCAGCAGCGGCCGCTCCTCGTCGAGCAGCCGCCGGAAGCGGCGGTAGGGTTCGGGGAAGAGGGTCGCCTCGACGAGCCCCGTTTCGTCCTCGAAGGTCAGGAAGGCCATCGGCGCGCCGCTGCGGGTGGCGACGAGCTTTTCCGTGACCGGCCAGCCGGCGAAGCGCACGCGGCGGCCGATGCGGGAGGAAAGCTCGACCGCGCGCCGGCCGCCCGCGGCCGCCACGGCGGCGGCGTAGAGCTCCATCGGGTGCCGTTCGCAGAGAAACCCGAGGGCGGCGAACTCGCGGCGCAGCCGCTCGCGCGGCTCCTCGGGCGGAAACCGCGGGATGCGGCCGCCCGCGGCGGCGGGGGCGAAGAGCGGCCGCTGCCGCGGGGCCCCGGCCGGCGGGGCGTTGCGCAGGCGCGCGGCGCGGAAGGCGAGGGCCGCGCGGTCCTCCCCGCCGCCCAGGCCGTCGAGGGCCCCGGCGTCGAGCAGGGCCCGGACCTCCTCGGCCGTGGGCCGGGTGCGCGCCAGGAAGTCCTCGAGGTCGGCGAAGGGGCGCTCGCGACGGCGGGCGACGATGCGCGCGGGGAGCTCCGCCGTGAGATCGCGCACGGCGGCGAGGCCCGCGCGGAGCGTGCGGCCGCTTCCGCTCCAGCGGACGCCGCCGGCGGCCACGTCGGGGGGGAGGACGGTCAGCCCCAGGCGGCGGGCCTCGGAGACGTAGGCGAAGGGGCGGTAGAAGCCGCCCCCGTTTCCCAGCACCGCGGCCATGAACTCGGCCGGGTGGTGGGTCTTCAGGTAGGCCGCCTGGAAGGAGACGCGGGCGTAGGAGGCGCTGTGCGGCTTGCAGAAGGAGTAGCCGTCGAAGCTCATCATCATCTCCCAGACGGCCGCGACCTGCTCCTCGGAGAGGCCGCGGGCGAGCGCCCCCTCGCGGAAGCGGCGGGCGAAGTCGGCGAGGGCGCGGGCGCGGTCTTTCTTGGAGAGGACCTTGCGCAGCCCGTCCGCCTCAGCGGGGCTGAAGCCCGCCAGGGCGACCGCCGCGCGCGCGACGTCCTCCTGGTAGACGAGCAGCCCGAAGGTCTCGGCGAGGATGTCGGCGAGGAGGGGATGGAGCGGCTCCCAGGGGCCGCCGTGCAGCCGCCGGATGAACTCGCGGAGGTAGGCCCCGGCCGCGGGCCGGATGATGCTGCTCAGGATCACGAGGTGGTCGAAGTCGCCGACGCGGCATTTCCGCAGGAGCAGCCGCATGGCCGGGCTTTCGATGTAGAAGCAGCCCAGGGTGCGCCCCTGGGCGACGGTCTGCTGGGTGGCGAAATCCTCCTCGGGCTCCCCGCCGGCGGGGTCGCGGAAGGGGGCGTTCTCCCCGAGGGCCGCGAGCGCGTCGCGGATCACGGCGAGGCTGCGGTTGCCGAGAAGGTCGATCTTGACGAGGCCCGCCTCCTCGGCCCCGTCCTTGTCCCACTGGAGGAGCGGCTCGCCCGCGGCCGTGCGCTCGACCGGGGCGTAGTCCGTGATCGGCCCCGGGGTGATCACCACGCCGCCGGGGTGGAGCGAGAGGTGGCGCGGCAGCCCGACCAGCCGGCGCGCGAGGCCGAGGACCTCGGGCCAGGGTGCGGGGAGCCGGGCCGTTTCCGCGGAATCGGCCTCCGGCGGCCCCGCCTCGCCGCCCTCTTCCTGCCAGAAGTCGGGCAGGCGGCGGCAGACGCGCGCGATCTCGGCCTCGCCGAGGCCCAGGGCCCGGGCCGTCTCGTGCAGGGCGAGCCGCGGCCGGAAGAGGACGTGGTTGGCGACGCGGGCGGCGCGCCCGCGGTGGCGCTCGAGCACGGTGGCGATCACGGCGTCGCGCTCGTCCCAGGCGAAGTCCACATCGATGTCGGGCGGGTCCGTGCGGCCGGGGTGCAGAAAGCGCTCGAAGTAGAGGTTGTGCTTGAGGGGGCAGACGTTCGTGATGCCCAGGCAGTAGGCGACGAGCGAGGCGGCCCCCGAGCCGCGGCCGCAGGTGCGCGGGCTCAGGGCCACGATGTCGCGCACGATGAGGAAGTAGCCGGCGTAGCCCATGCGCGCGATGAGGGCGAGCTCGTGCTCGAGCCGCTCGACGGCGGCCTCGGGGAGCTCCGCGCCGTAACGGCGGTGCGCGCCCGCGTAGGCCTCGCGGCGCAGCACGGCCGCGCTCTCGGCGGCCGTCTCCCCCGGCCGCGGGGGCAGGACGACGCCCAAGCGCGGCCCCCGGAAGCCGACGGGGGCGGTGAGCGCCGCGGCCGTCCGGAGGAGCGCCGGGTCGGGGGCGAAGGCGCGGGCGAGCTCCGCGGGCGGAAGCAGACGGGCCGTGGCCGGCAGGCAGTCCTCCGGGGGAAGCCGCGAAAGCAGCGCGCGGCGGTCGATCGCCCGCAGCAGCCGGTGCAGGCGGTGGTCGTCGGGGGAGAGGAAGAAGGCGGGGTGGACGGCGGCCTCGGGGGCGCCGAGCCGCCGGGCCGCCTGCCGCAGGGGGTGGGCGCGCAGGATCGCCTGCGGGGTCACGGCCGCCGCGGCCGGGACCCCGGCTTCGTGCAGCCGCTCGAGGAGCCCCGCCTCCCCGGCGAGCACGACCAGGCCGGAGGCGAAGCGGGGGATCTCCCGGGCGGGGTCGAACGCCTCCGGGTGCAGGTGCCGGCGGCTGAGGAGGCGGCAGAGGTTGCGGTAGCCCTCGTCGGTCGCGGCGAGGCAGAGGGCGGCGGGGGACCCGCGCCGGGGGTCGGTCAGCGCCGCGCCCACGACCGGCTCGATCCCCTCGCGGCGGCAGGCCGCCAGGAAAGGCCAGAGCCCGTAGAGGTTGTCGGTGTCGGTGAGCGCAAGGCGCCGGTAGCCGAGCCGCGCCGCCGCGCGGCAGAGCGCCGCCGGCGAGGCCGTGCCGCAACGCAGCGAGTAGTGCGAGTGGACCCCGAGGGCGATCATGCCGTCTCCGGCGGGAGCGCGGCCGCCACCCGGAGGGCCTCCTCCCCGAAGCGCCGCCGCACGCGGTCGATCGCCGCCATCAGGCGCGCGCGGCCTTCGCCCGCCTCCCCCGCCGCGGGGAAGAGCTCGATCTGGGCGGGCGGGAAGACGAGCCCCTCGCAGGCGAGCGCCAGGCCGCGCAAGCGCACGCGGCGGCTCCAGGCCGCGGCCGCGGCGCGGCGTGCGGCGTCGCGGAGGAGAAAATCGTCCGCCGTGGGGGGATGCAGCGCCGCGCGGCGGAGGGCCTCCGCCCCGTCGGCGCCGTGCAGCACGACCCGCACGCGGCGGGCCGTTAGGCGGCGGCGGCGGAGTTCGGCGCCGGCGCGCCCGGCGAGCCGGGCGAGGGCGGCGGCGAGCTCGGCCTCGTCGTCGGTGTCGCCGGCGAAGCGCTCCTCGGCGGCGATTTCGGGGGCGGGCTCGCCCGCGGCGCGGACGGGCGAGGGGTCGATCCCGCGCACGGCCTCGTGAAGGAAGCCGGCGCGCGCGCCGCAGAGGACGCGCAGCGCCTCGAGGGGCAGGGCGGCCACCTCGCCCGCGCGGCGCAGGCGGAAGGAGCCGAGCGTCCGGAGGTCGCACCGCTCGACCCCCGGGACGAGCTCGAGCGGCAGGGGGGCGAGGAAGGCCTCCTCCTCGCCCTCGGCCACGATGTACTCGCCCTCGGGCTTCACCAGGCGCGAGGCGGCCTTGGCGACGAGCTTGTTGGGGGCGAGCGTCCAGATCGGCGTCACCCCCAGCCGGGCGCGCACCTCGCGGCGCAGCCGCCAGGCGACGTCCATCGGCGGGCCGAGGAGCCGCCGCGTGCCGGTCGCATCGAGGAAGAGGTGCCCGTCCGCCCGGCCGGTCTCGACCCGCGGCGAGTAGGCAAGCGCGGTCTCGAAGAGCACGCGCATGGCGCGGGCGTAGCGCTCGGGCCGCGGCGGCAGCAGCTGCGCCTCGGGGCAGCGGCGCCGGGCGAGCGCCAGCGGCATCCCCTTGCGGACGCCCGCGCGGAAGGCCTCCTCGCTCATGTCGAAGACCGTCGCCCGCGCCGCGGCCGGCCGGGCGATCACCAGCGGCCGGCCCGCCAGCCGCGGGTCGAGGGCGCGTTCCACGGCCGCGGCGAAGTCGGCCACGTTCAGGTGGATGATGCTGCGCTCCATGGGGCCGGGGCGGGGGCGAGGCCGGAGGCGGCGAGCAGGCGCTGGAGGCCGAGCGCGTTGCGCGCGGCCTGGGCGCGCACGTGGTTGTTGAAGACGATCACCCCGCGGGCGGCGCGCGCGGCGAGCCGCGGGATCGCCCCCTCGGCCCAGCCGCGGAGCTCGGCCTCCGAGTAGTCGTAGTCGAACTGCTGCTGGAGGTTCCCCGAACGCCAGCCGCGGGCGTTGCGGCCGTGGAGGCGGACGTAGAACAGGCCGGGGTGGGTCACCTCCTCGACGGTGGGGAAGAGGCCGGGAAGCGGGGGGGCGTCGAGGACGGCGAGCGAGACCCGGCGCCGCGCGAGCTCCCGGAAGACGCGCTCCTCGGCCCAGGAGGCGTGTCGGAACTCGACGGCGAGCGGCAGTCCCTCGAGCGCCTCGATCAGCTGCGCGAGGTAGAGCCGCGAGGCCGGGGCGCGCACGAAGGAGGCCGGGAACTGGAGGAGAACGGCGAGCAGCCGCCGCTCCTCGAGGAGGGGGGAGACCCCCTCGCGGTAGAGCGCGACCTGGCCGCGCCAGCGGCCCGGGTCGACCTCGTGGGTGAGGGTGCGCGTCAGCTTGGCCGTGAAGGCGAAGCCGGGCGGGGCGAGCCGCAGCATGCGCTCGAGGGCCGGGGCCTTGGGCATCTGGTACCAGGTGAAGTTGAGCTCGGTCACGGAGAAGTGCCGCGCGTAGAGGGGCAGCATGTCCGCGGCCCGCGTCCCCGGCGGGTAGAAGCCGGCCTCGACCCACTCGGGGTACGAGTAGCCGCAGGTGCCGACGCGGATCTCGCACGCCCCGCTCACCGCGCCTCCTCCTCCCGCCGCGGCTGCGCGGCGGCGGGCGGCCGCACCAGCCCGACCACCCGGCCCTGGACGAGCACCTCGCCGAAGCCGTAGCGCTGGACGGGGTGGGCGGGGTTTTCGGGCCGCAGCTCGATGTGCCCGGGCCGCAGGAAGAAGCGCTTCACGGTCGCCTCCTCGCCGCGGACGAGGGCGGCCACGATCTCGCCGTTTTCGGCGTACTGGCGCGGCTCGCAGACGACGAGATCGCCGTCCAGGATGCCCGCCCCGCGCATGGAATCCCCGCGCACCCGCAGGGCGAAGAGTCGCTCGCCGCGGAAGACGGCGGCGTCGACCACGAGGCACCCCTCCCACTCGGGCTGGGCGTAGAGGGGAAGCCCGGCCGCGATGCGGCCCACGACCGGAACCTCCCGGCCGCGTCCCGCCCCCGGCGGGGCCGCGCGCAGCAGCGCGATGGTGCGGCCGTAGCGGCCCTCGCGCCGGAGCCAGCCTTTCGCGGCGAGCGCGCGCAGGGTGCGGGCGACGGCGGCGTGGCTCACCCCCAAGTCGGCGGCGGCCTCGCGCAGGCTGGGGGTGCGGCCCTCCTCCGCGAGGCGGCGGCGCAGGTAGGCGAGCAGGCGTTCCTGGACGGGTGTCAGCGGGGCGGCCATGGCGTTTTCCTCCACCTCCCCCCGGCCGCCCGGGGCGGCGCAGGCGGGCAATCGTCCCCTTCAGTATAGCCGCCTGAATGTCAATGTCAATGTCAACTTGATGTAAACCCGAATGTGCCTTTTCAGAGGGGGAGGCGGGCGAGCCTGCGGGCGCCGAAGGAGAGGGGCAGCGCCACGGCGAGACCCCCGAGGAGGAGGATCCCGCCGAAGGCCAGGGCCGCCCAGAGCCGCACCCCGGCGGAGGGGGGGACCCCGTGGAGGCCGGCCAGGACGATGCGGTGGGCCGGCCCGGCCAAGAGGAGCAGGACCGCGGCGATGAAGGCCGCCGCGAGCGCCATGAAGAGGAGCCCGCCGAAGCTCGTCGCCGCCCGGCCGGGGGTTTCCGCCGGAAGTCGGGGTAGGCGGCCCCGAGGCCGATGCCGAGCGCCACGATCCCCGGCGCGGTGCAGAGGACCGTGAGGGTGGAAAGCGCCATCATGAAGGGGCCGACCCGCAGCAGGAGGTTGGTGCCCACGACCAGGATCTCGGTCAGCACGAGCAGCGGCAGAGCGTAGAGGGCCCACTTGATGCGCAGAAAGGAGGCGATCGCGAGGGGGGCGCTTTTCACGACCCAGAAGGCCTCGCCCTCCTGGCTGACCGCCGGGTAGGCGAAGCGCGCGGCCACGGCGGTGAGCACGAAGAGGGCGAGCCCCAGGTTGAGAAAGCAGAAGAGGTTCTGGAGGGCCGCGGCCGGCAGGGGGGATCGCTCGAGGGGGAGGACGCCGAAGTTGTAGAGGTAGATGACGAGCAGGGCGCCGATCAGGAAGATCTGGGTCCACTGCGCCGGCTCGCGCAGCACGGTGCGGATCTCCTTGGCCGCGAGCGCCGCGGCCGGGCCGGGGAACGGAAGCCGCCCCAGCAGCCCCGGGCCGCGGCGGCGGGGGAGGCGGGCGGGGGCGGTCTGCGAGCGGGAAAACCCGGGGGCGTAGAGGCGGTGGGCGGCCGGGGCCAGCAGCGCGCAGAGCGCCCCGGCGCAGCTGGCGAGCAGCGCGAGGGGCAGGGCGGCCGCCCCGGTCCTGCCGCGCAGGGCGGCCTCCACGGCCTCCGCGGCCCAGCCGCTCGGCAGCACCGGGCAGGCCGGGGCCCGGAGCGCCTCGACGTAGGCGAAGAGCGTCTCGAAGGCCTCCGGGTCGACGAGCTGCTCGGGGCGCAGCAGCCGCACGGCGATGTAGAGCGCGACGAAGAGGATCACGCCCGCCGCGGCCGCCGCGCCCCGCAGGCGCGCGGCGGGCAGGAGAAACACCCCCGCCAGGACGCCGAACGCGGCCAGGGCGCAGGCGCAGAGGGAAAGCAGCGCGAGGGCCGCGGCGGCGACGAGGGCGTAGCCCCAGCCGGCCTGGAAGACGACCCCGTAGGCGGCCAGGACCGGGACCGAGAAGGCGAGGACCATCCAGGAGCTCTCGGCGGCGGCCTCGAGGAAGCGGGCGAGAAAGAGCCGGTGCCGCGGCACGGGCAGGGCGTGGAGCAGCGCGAGGTCGCACGCGAGGTAGAGGCGTCCGAGGACGGCGAGGACGCCGCTGAAGAGGAGCAGGGCGAAGCAGACGCCGAAAATCATGGCGAGCAGCCGGTAGGCGAGGAGGTCGCCGATGCCCTCGACGCCGAGGGCGTGGAGCAGCACCCGGCGGCTCACCCAGAAGAGGCCGGCCGCGAAGCCGCCCCCGGCGCCGGCGGTGACGGCGAGCCGGGCCCGGCCGCCCGCCGGGCCGCGCCGCGCCAGCGGAAGCCACCGCGGGGAGAGCAGCGCGAGGGTCTGGCCCGCCCAGCCGCTCATCGCGCCCCCCCCGCCGCCTGCTCGCCTTCGTCCCCGGCGACGAGGGCGAGGAAGGCGTCCTCGAGGTCGACCGCGCGGTCCCCGGCGCGGCGCCGCAGCGCGGCGGGGCTTCCGGTCGCGACCAGCCGGCCGCGGTGGATGACCCCGATGCGCGGGCAGAGCTCCTCGGCGAGGTGCAGGCTGTGGGTGGAGAGAAAGATCGTGACCCCGGAGGCGGCGAGGCGGCGGAAGAGCGCCTTGAGCCCGCGCACGGCGAGCGGGTCCAGCCCCACGAGGGGCTCGTCCACGATGAGCGCCTCGGGCGCGTGCAGCAGGGCGGCCGCGAAGGCGAGCCGCTGTTTCATCCCGTGCGAGAAGGAGCCGATCGGCGCCTCGGCGTGGCGGGTGAGCGAGAACTCCGCGAGCAGCCTCTGCGCCCGCTCCTCGAAGAGCGGCCGGGGAACCCCGTAGAGGCGGGCGATGAACTCGAGAAACTCGCGCGCGGTGAGCCTCTCGTAGAGGGCGGGGCGGTCGGGGACGAAGCCCACACGGCGCTTGGCCTCCTCGGGGAAGCGGGAAAGCGGGATCCCCGCGATGCGGATGTCGCCCGCGTCGGGAAGGAGAATCCCTCCCAGCATGCGCAGGGTCGTCGTCTTGCCCGCGCCGTTCGGGCCGATGAAGCCGAAGATCTCGCCACGCTCGACCCTGAGGCTCAGGCGGTCGACCGCGAGGTGTCCCCCGTAGCGCTTGCTCACCTCGCAAAGCTCGATCATGCCGTTTCTCCCGCCCCGGGCTTCGCCCCTCACTCCAGGATTTCGAGCGCGAGCGCCCCGATCACCGCGGCCACGTCGGCCTGCTGGGCGAGGCTTCCGCTCACGAGGCGGATGTGGGTCGCATCCGCGGGCATCTGCCCCAGGGCGGCGTCGGCCGTGACCCAGCGCCCCGCGTGCAGGAGCGTCCAGGCGTGGTAGTAGAAGCGCCCCCGCAGGTACACCAGGCCGACCTCGACGCGCGCCGGGATGCCGGCCGCGCGCGCGAGCGCGGTCAGCAGCACGGCGTGCTCGTTGCAGTCGCCCCGGCGGCGCTCGAGGGTCGCCAGCGCATCCGGCAGCGAAAGGACCGGCCGCTTTTCGATCTGTTCGTAGACCCAGCGCACCAGCCGTCGCGCCCGCGCGAGCTCGCTTTCCCCCTCGGCCCCGCGGAGGATCTCCGCGGCGGCCTCCCGGATGCGCGGGTGGTCGGCCTGGATGAAGGGCTCGGGCCGGAGGAAGGCCTGCTCGAGAGCGCCGCGGGCCGTCGGCGAAAGCGCCGCCGGAGGCTCCTCGAGGGTTTCCCGCTCGACCGTCAGGACCTCTCCCTCCAGGCGCTGCCTCCCGCCGTGAAGGGCGAGGTTCCCGGGGGGGAGGCCGCGGATGCGCACCCGCAGGCGCGCCAGGGCCGTGGGGTCGGCGATCTCGCGGCCGGCGGGGATCGCGGCGAGCTCGGCCCAGTCCTCGCCGACGAGGGCGTCGAGCCGCTCGCGGGGTTCCTGCCGCGAGGCGCGCTCGAGGCGCAGGCCGAGAACGCCGCGCGCCCGCAGGAGCTCCCCGGCATCGTCCACCCAGAGGGTCTGCGAGACCCCGCGGAGCGAGAGCCGGAGGCGCCAGGCGGGGGTCGGCCCGCCGGGAAGGGCGAGCTCCTCGCGCTCGAGCACCTCGGCCTCGGCGGGGATCGCGGCGAGGGCGGCGGGGTCGAAGACGTCGAAGGCGAAGCGCTCCCCCGGCCGCAGGGGCCGCCCGGCGAGCGCGGGGAGGATCGCGGCGGAAAGGGTCGTGCGGCCGGGGACCCGGATCTCGACCGTCTGCGGGCCCGAGCCGGAGTCGAGCACGGCGCGGAGCCGCTCGCCCTCCTTTTCCCCCTCGGCCCGGAAGCGCAGGCCGCCCGAGCCGGCCTCGAAGCGGAAGCGGCGCAGGGCCAGATCGGGCGCGAGCTCGGCGCGGGTCTCCAGCCGCAGCGGCTGCACCAGGCCGAGCGCACGGATCCCAAAAGAATCGTCTCCTCCAGCTCCCAGCCCTTCAGCCGCCGCGCGATCCGGCCGGCCGCGAACCCGATGCGCCGCTCCTGCTGGTAGACCGTCATCCAGGACTGGCGCGCGAAACTGGGCGCGGCCGCCGGCTCCGGCGGGGCCGGGGGGCCCGCCGCCGGGCGCCCGGGGAAATCGAGGCGCACGAGCAGAAGGCCGAGAAACGCCGCGGCGCAAAGCGCTGCGAGAACGAGGCTTGCGCGAAGCTCGCGGCGGATCGCGGCCGGGCCGGGCGTTTGGAGCGCGAGGGCGTCGGCGCCCGCCGCGGCTTGGGAAAAGGAGAGGCGCTCCATGACGTCCAGGATAGCACGGGATTTCCGGCCCGCAAGCGGCCGCTTTCCCTTGAGCGGGGAAGGGGAGTCGGCCACAAGATGTGGGAATCCCCCTTCCGAAGCCTGCGCCCGGCGCGCCGGGCGCGTTTTTTTTTGTTGACATTCATGGGGGTTTTCGGGATGATACGTCCCATCGCGCCGCTTGCGCGGGATTTCGCGGCGCGGGCTCCGGTTCGAGCGGCAGCGTGTTCCGAATGGTTTTGTTTCGCGGATCGTGATCGATCAAGGCAGAGCTCTTGCGGGCTCTGCCTTTTTTTTATTGTCGACGGCCGCAAGCCCATCCCCCGCCGGGATCCGGTCCGCGGGGGGACAGGGATACGGGGCGGCCGGGATCTCGCGCAGGGGAGGATGCAGAGCGGCATGCAGGAAGGCATCGTCAAGTGGTTCAACAACAAGAAGGGGTGGGGCTTCATCCAGCAGGAGGGCGGCAAGGACATCTTCGTCCACTACTCCGCCATCCGCGGGGAAGGCTACAAGTCGCTGGCCGAAGGCGACCGGGTTCGTTTTGATGTCGAGCAGGGCGAAAAAGGCCCGTCCGCCGTCAACGTCGAAAAGGTCGTCGGATAACACACCACAGGGGAGGAGAAGAGGTCATGCCGGAAGGAGTCGTGAAGTGGTTTAACGAGAAGAAGGGCTACGGGTTCATCAAGAAAGACGACGGGCAGGACATTTTCGTCCACTACTCCGCCATCAAGGGCAAGGGGTTCCGCTCGCTGGTCGAGGGCGACAAGGTGCGCTTCGAGATCCAGCAGGGCGCCAAGGGGCCCGCGGCCTCGGAAGTGGAAAAGCTCGTCTGACCCGCCGTCGCCCGGGCCCGAAAACGGCCGGACCCGCGGCGCCGAAGACGAGAAGCCCCCGCCCCGGCGGGGGCTTTTTTCATGCCTTGGCGAGCAGCTCGCGCGCGTGCTCGAGGGTGAGCTTCGTGATCTTTTCCCCGCCCAGCATGCGGGCGATCTCGCGCGTGCGCTCCTCCGCGTCGAGGGGCTCGAGCCGGCTGCGGGTGCGGCCCTCCCGCACCTCCTTCGTGATCCGCAGGTGATGGGTCCCGAAGCGCGCGATCTGCGGCAGATGCGTGATGCAGATCACCTGGTGGTGCCGGGCGAGCCGGGCGAGCTTGCGGCCCACCCCCTCGGCGACCGCCCCCCCGATGCCGGCGTCGACCTCGTCGAAGACGATCGTCGCGAGTGCCTCGTGGCGGGCGAGGAGCGACTTGAGGGCGAGCACGACCCGCGAGAGCTCCCCCCCGGAGGCGATCGCCGCAAGCGGCTTCAGCGCCTCGCCCACGTTGGGGGCGATCGTGAAGCGGATGCGGTCGATGCCGCTTTCGGCGACCGGCCGGTCCTCGACCGGGGGGGCGAGGCCGTCGGCGGCCGGCTCGCCGGCGGGGGAAAGCCATTCCACCCCGAAGCGGGTGCCTTTCATCTTGAGCGAGGCGAGCTCGCGGGCGACTTCCTCCTCGAGCCGCCGGGCCGCCTCGCGGCGCCGCGCGGAGAGGGCGAGCGCCTCCCGCCGCAACGCCTCCGTGAGCCCCCGGATCGTCTCCTCGCTTGCGCGGATTTCCTCCTCCAGCCGCTCGACGGCCGCGAGCTCGGATGCGGCGCGCGCGCGCTCCGCGAGCACGGCGGCCAGGCTTCCGCCGTATTTCCGCTTGAGGCGGTTCAACCGGTCGAGGCGCACCTCGATCTCCTCCAGGCGGCCGGGTTCGAATTCGACCGTCTTGAGGTAGTGCCGCAAGCGCTCGCAGCGTTCCTCGAGGCGGTAGAGGAGATCGGCGGCGGCCTCGGCCTCGGCGGCGAGCGCGGGGTCGATGCGCCCCATTTTCTCCAGGCTGCGGCGCACCGCGCCGACCCGCTCGGTCGCCGAGCCCTCCCCGCCGTGAAGCGCCTCGAGGGCGGCCTCCACGGCCGCCACGAGCGCGCCGGCGTTCTTGAGCCGCAGCCGCTCGGCCTCGAGCGCCTCGTCCTCGCCGGGCCGCGGGGCGGCCTCGTCGATCTCGCGCACCTGGAAGGAGAGCAGCTCCTCGCGCTCGGCGCGCCGTGCGCTCCGCTCGCGCAGGCCGTGCAGGCGCTCGAGCAGCGGGGCGAGCTCGCGCACGCGCGCGGCGACCGCGGCGCGCGCGGCAAGGAGCCCCCCGAACTGGTCGAGAAGGAGCAGGTGGCGCTCCTCCTTGAGGAGCGCCTGGTGGGCGTGCTGGCCGGAGATGCTGGCGAGCGGCTCGACCGCGGCGGCGAGCACCTGGAGGGTGGCGAGCCGGCCGTTCAGGTAGACGCGGTTGCCCTCGGCGCGGGAGACGACCCGCCGCACGAGGAGACCCTCGCCGGCCTCGTAGCCCGCCTGCGACAGGACCTGGGCCGCGGGCGAATCGGGGGGGACCTCGAAGAAGGCTTCCACCTCGGCCGCCTCGGCGCCGGTGCGGACCATCTCCGCCGAGGCGCGGCCGCCGAGGACGAGGTTCAGGGCGTTCACGAGGATCGATTTGCCGACCCCGGTCTCGCCGGTGATCACCGTGAAGCCCGGGGCAAAGCCCACCCGGAGATCGTCGATGATCGCGAAGTTGCGGATGGCGAGTTCCCTGAGCATCGCGGGCGGCCTCGGCGCACGGCGGTCTCCGGAAGGCGTCCGGATCGCGGCCGCAATTATACACGGGGGAGGGACCTTGTAAAGCGGGGCGCGCCGCTTGCAACCCCCCGCCGGAGCGCGTACAAGAACCCCGATCCCCGTTCAGGAGGCCTTCGCCGTGAGCCCGCGCCCCCCCCTGCTCGTCGTCGCCACGCGCAACCCCGGCAAGACCCGCGAGCTGCAGGCGCTGCTCGCCGGCTTCCCGGTCGAGGTGCGCGATCTCGGCCGGTTCGGGCCGCTGCCCGAGGTCGAGGAGGACGGCACGAGCTTCGAGGAAAACGCCTACAAGAAATCGAGCTTCACGGCGCGCATCCTCGGGGTTCCCGCGCTCGCCGACGACTCCGGCCTCTGCGTCGCCGCCCTGGGGGGCGCCCCCGGCGTCCACTCGGCGCGCTACGGGGGACCGGGCCTCTCCGACGCCGAGCGCGTGGCGCGGCTGCTGGCGGCGATGAAGGGCCGCAGCGACCGCCGTGCGTCATTCGTCTGCGTGCTCTCGCTTGCGGTGCCCTCGGGCGCGGCCCTCACCTACCAGGGGCGCTGCGAGGGCCTGATCGCCGAGGAGCCGGCGGGCGAGATGGGCTTCGGCTACGACCCGGTCTTTTTCTATCCCCCGCTCGGCCGGACCTTCGCGCAGCTCAGCGCCGAGGAAAAACACCGCGTGAGCCACCGCGGCCGTGCCATGGCCGAGTTGGGCGCGGAGTTCGAACGCGTGATGCGCTGGATCCGCAGCCGCATGCCCCCCGGCGACCCCTGGAACCCGTGAAGCCCGAGCCCGCCCGATGCGCCGCCTTGGCCGCGGTGCTTTTCAGCCGGCGCATGACGGTCGCCTTCCTCATGGGCCTCTCCTGCGGGCTTCCGCTTCCGCTCACGATGGGGCTGCTCCAGGCCTGGATGAAGGAGGGCGGGGTCGATCTGGCGCTGCTGGGGCTGGTGAGCCTCGTCCAGGCGCCCTACGCCTGGAAGGTCCTCTGGGCCCCGTTCCTCGACCGCTTCACGCCGCCGATCCTCGGCCGGCGGCGCGGCTGGCTCCTGCTGGCGCAGACGGGGCTGGCGCTCGCGATCGCCGCCATGGCCTTCTTCGACCCCGGCCGGCAGGCCCTGGGCCTGGCGCTCGCCGCCTCCGTCGTCGCCTTCTTCAGCGCCACCCAGGACACCGTGGTCGACGCCTACCGCCGCGAGGACCTGCCCGAACGCGAGCTGGGGCTCGGCTCCTCGCTCTACGTCTACGGCTACCGCGTCGGGATGTGGGCCTCGGGCGGCGGCGGGTTCATCCTCGCCGACGTCCTGCCCTTCTCGCAGGTCTACCTGCTGCTCGCCGCAGGGATGATCCCCGGGATCGCCACCACGCTGCTCGCCCCCGAGCCCGCAGGGGCGCCGGCCGCCCCGCGGACGCTCGCCGCCGCGGCCTGGGGGCCGCTCGCCGATTTCCTGCGTCGGCGCAAGGCGCTCAGGCTCCTCGCATTCATCGTCCTCTACAAGATCGGCGACACGCTTGCGGCCGCGATCACCACCCCCTTCTACCTCGAGCTCGGCTTCTCGAAATCCGAGATCGGCGCGGTCGTCAAGCTCTTCGGCTCCTGGGCGACGATCGCCGGGGCGCTGCTCGGCGGCCTGTGGATCCTGCGGCTCGGGATCCGCCGCAGCCTCTGGGTCTTCGGCCTGCTCCAGGCCCTCTCGACCGCCGGGTTCGCGGCACTCGCGCTCGCCGGCGATCGCCTGGCGCTGCTCGCCGCGGTGATCGCCTTCGAGAACCTGACGGCCGGCATGGGGACGAGCGCGTTCGTCGCCTTCATGGCGAGCCAAACCCGCCGCGAATTCACCGCCACCCAGTACGCGCTGCTCACCGGCCTTATGGGCCTGCCGCGCGTTCTCGCCGCCGCCCCGACGGGCTGGGCCGCGGCCCACCTCGGCTGGCCCACCTTCTTCCTCGCCTGCACCCTCGCCGCGGCGCCCGGCCTGTGGTTGCTGCGCGGGCTGCCCGGCGCCGAGCCCCCCGAGGCGGGCGGTTTGCCAGAAGCCGCAGGCCCTGATAGAGTCGCCCCCGGACCCCATGGCTGAGCACCCGCCGCACACGCCCCCGGCCGCCCCCGTGCGCGAGCGGCTGCGGGAACTCGCGCGCAAGCGGGCCGAGATCCTCGCGCTTCCCGCCGAGGAGGCCCTCGAGCGCATTCTCGCCGAGCCCCAGGCGCCGGCCCTCGTGCACGCGATCCCCGAGAGCGACTTCCACCTCCTCGTCCGGGACATCGGTCCCGAGGATGCGCTGCCGCTGCTCAAGCTCGCCTCCGACCGCCAGTGGGACCACGTGCTCGACGTCGAGGCCTGGGCCGGGGAGCGCCTCGAGGTGCACCGCGCCACGCGCTGGATGGATCTCCTCCTCGAGGCCGACCCGGGGCGCTTCGTGCGCTGGTTTCTGAAGGAGCGGCTCGCCTTCGGCGAGCTCTATCTCTTTCACAACGTCGAGGTGCGCATCCGCGAACACGACCAGGACCCCTCGGAATTCGGCGAGGGCTTCTTCACCCTCGACCAGGTCTACTACGTGCGCATCCTCGACCTGCCGCGGATCCCGGGGGGCTCGGACCTCGACGAGGATCGCCGCCGCCGCTTTCTCCACCGCCTCCTCGAGAAAATCGCCGCGGAGGACCATCTCGTCTACCAGAGCGTCCTGCTCGAGGCGGCCCACGTGATCCCGGCGGAGGCCGAGGAGGAGGAGTACCGCTGGCGGAACGTGCGCCTGGCGGAAAAGGGGTTCGTGCCCTTCGACGAGGCGATCGGCGTCTATCAACCGGTCACCCCCGGGCAGCTCGGCCGCAGCCGGCCGAAACGCGTCCCCCGCGGCGAGGTCGAGGAGGGGGGCGGGCTTTTGCCGGTCCCGGCCTTCCCCTGGCGCGAGCTCCCGGAGGCCGCACCCTTCCACCGGGCGCTCGCGCGCATCGAGCCCGGCGAGCAGCGGCTGTACCTGCAATGGGAGTTCGCCAACCTCTGCAACCGGCTCATCGTGGCCGATCGCCGGGAGGTCCGCAGCCGCGACGACCTGCGCGAGGTGGTCGCCAAGGCCTGCGGCTACCTCGGGATCGCCCTGGAGACGCTTGCGGGGAAGGAGGGGGAGACCGCGGCCCCCGACCCCGCACGCGCGGCGGCCCTGCTGCTGCGCCACCCGCTGGTCGACCTCTTCCGCCTCGGCTTCGGGGAGGCCTTGCGGCTCAAGTGGCGGACCGAGGCCTGGCTTGCCGGCAGCTGGTTCGCCCGCGAGGGGCTCAAGCTCAGCTTCTGGGGGGAACGGTGGATGGGGGTGCTGGGCGGGATCCTGCTCAAGAAGCCCCTGTTCTACGACAACTACCGCACGGGGCTCCTCTACCGCGAGTTCCACTCCCGCGAGGACATCGCGGCGACCGAGACCGTGCTCGAGCGCATCCGCCGGGTCGACCGGCTGCTGGCACGGCTTTCCCCACGGCTGGGGCCCGCCGGCGGATACCGCTTCCTCACCTGGAAGAATCTCCTGCTCACCGCCTGGGCCGCCGACCGCCTGGGCCGGATGGGCGAGGTGCTCGCGCCGCTTCCGCTTTCGGCCTTCCGGCCCTTTTTCGAGGGGCTCTTCGCACCGGCCGCCCACGCCCCGGCGGAGGCCCCGCGGCGGATCCCCGCGGCGCGGCGATCCGATTTCGTCTCCTTTCTCGCCGCGGCGGCGGGGATCGACGAGGAGGAGGTCCGCGGCACCTGGGGGGAGATCTTCGAGGAGCTCTTCGCCGAGCTCGAGGCGGAGTACGGCCGCGTCGCCCCCGAGAACCTGGACGCGCGCTTCGTCCTTCTTTTCCTGCTGAGCAACGCATGAGACGAAGCCGCCGCAGCTTGCTCGCCGCCGCTCTCGTCGCCCTCGTGTTGCCTCCGGCGGCCGCGGCGATCGATGTTCTCTTTTCCTGGCCGGCCGACCCGGACCCGGCCGTCACCGGCTACGCCGTCTATCGCCGCACGGGCGGGGCCGACTGGGAGAAAATCGACGAGTTGCCGCTCGCCGCGCTCGACGACCCCGGGCACCCCGCCGTTGTCGTCACCGGCCTTTCCCCCGGCGCGACCTACTGGCTCGCCGCCGCCTCCCTCTACGGCGACGGCACCGAAGGCGGCCTCTTTGCCTCGACCTGCATCCGCGTCGGCGACGCCGTCTTCGCCTGCAGCGACGAGGAGGAAGACGCAACCCGCGTCTACGTGAGCTGCTTCCTCGCGACCGCCGGCCGCTGAGCGGGCCGATCGCTCCCCGGCACCCGGCTTACCCCGACGCGCCGGCCGCAGGCCGCGCGAGATTTCCCAGGGCCTCATGGCCGGGCGCGGATGGCGCGAGCCCCCTCACCTCAGGTCATGGCAGCTGTTCCGCGAGCATCCGCAGCAGGGCCTCGAAGAGGAGCCGGCGTTCGGCCTTGCGGCTTCCGGCGCCGCCCACGTTCAGCCGCTCGCGCACCGGCAGCGCGATGTCCCAGTGGTCGAGGTTCGCCCAGCCGAGCAGGAGTGAGCCGGGGATGACCTGCTCGGCGTGGGTGACGAGCCCGTCGTTTCGCGGGTCCCAGGACGCAAGCAGATCGTAGGTGGCGAGAAGAAGCGGGTGGATCGCCTGGCGCCGGGTGAAGGCGCCGAGCGAAACGAGGAGGACCCCGGGGGCGGGAGGATCCTGCGCCAGCCGGCGGAGCCGGTGCTCCCGGCCGAGGTCGGCGAGCACCCTGCCGTCGCCTGCCGGGCAGTGCGCCAGCGGAAACCGGGAAAGCAGGAGATCCTCGAGGCGCTCCCAGCGCTCGGCGAGCCGGGACCCCGCGACCGGGCCGGCGACCGCGACCGCGGCGCGGACGCGGCGGGCCTCCGCCGGGTACCGGGCGAGAAAATCGAGGATGTCGACCGCCCCCTTGGAGTGGCCGAGCAGCACGAGGCGCTCGCCCTCCTGCGGCGGAAACTCGCGCAGGAAGGCGGCGATGCGGGCGGCGTTTTCCTCGCTTCCCGAGCGTCCGGCGACGGGGATCCAATCGATCCGATAGCCTGCGGCGGCGAGCGACGGCGCGGCGTCCTCGAAGGGCCGCCCGAAGCCGGGGAAACACTCGGTGAAGGCGCCGGGGACGATGAGGATGCGCAGCCGCGGGTCGTGGGGGGGCAGGGGCCGCGGGGTCGAGGCGGCGGGGGCCTCGTCGCCGAGGCGCCAGAGGAGATCCGCGCACGCCTCCCCGGCCTCCCCCTCCGGAAGGCCGGCCGCGAGGAGGCAGAGGATTTCCCGGAAGCGCCCCCGGCCGTCGACGGGCGGCGCGGCGAACAGGGGGGCCACGCGCCAGGCGGGGGTCTCGGGTGCAAACGGCGCAGGGGGCGCAAGGCACCCCGCGGCGGAAAGAAAAGCGAGCGACGCGGCGATCGGTCGGAGAAACGGCATGGCCTCTTCCCGGGTCCCCCCCCTCGACGGCCCCCGCCCGATCGCGGCCGGGGGGGGCCGGACAGTCCTCCGCGGCCGCCTCAGAGCGGCGGCCGCGGCCGCTCCAGGCACAGGTCGACCAGGTCGTCGATCCGGGCCTCGCCCGCGCAGAGCACCGTGTCCGCCCCGCCCCAGTAGATCTTGATCGTCCCGTCTTCCTCGGGGATCGCCCCGCAGGTGAAGACGACGTTGTGGACGTAGCCCGCGACCTCCCAGGGGTCCTCGGGCTGGAGGATCCATTCGTCGGCCACCCCCAGGAGGCGGCCGGGGTCCTCGAGGGCGTGGAGGGCCGCGCCCAGGCGGTAAATGGCGCCGTCCATGGTCTGGAAGACCCCGTGGAAGAGGTTCAGCCAGCCGCGGGGGGTGCGCACGGGGGTCGCGCCGGGGCCCACCTTCATCTCGTCCCAATGGTAGGGGGCCGGCCGCAGGAGGATCTGTGCGTCGCCCCAGTGGACGAGGTCCGGGGACCAGGAGATCCAGATCGACCAGGGCGCGATCTGCGAGTGCGGGCGGTCGAGGCGGGCGTAGCGGCCGCCGAAGCGCTCCGGGAAGAGAACCACGTTGCGGCAGTCGGCCTGGGTGATGAGGGCGATCCGCTCGACGCGCTCGAAGTCCTCGGTGCGGGCGAGCCCGATGCGCACCCCGTGGCGCGAGTAGGCGCTGTAGGTGATCCAGAAGGCGCCCTCGAGGGCGCAGATGCGGGCGTCCTCGACGCCGTATTCCTCGTAGGCGGCAAACGGCCCCTCCGCCGCCGGGGTGAGGAAGGGCGTCGGCCGCACGCGGAAGGTGAAGCCGTCCCCGCTTTCGGCGAGCCCCAGGATGGAGCGGCCGTTGCGGAGATGGGAGCGGAAGACGAGAAGGTAGCGGTCGCGGAAGCGCACCGCCCCCGCGTTGTGCACGGTGACGACGGGATAGGGGACGTCGTCGCGGGTGAGAATGGGGTTCTTGGGATGGCGCCGCACGAGCGGCCCGGCCGATGCGCCCATCACGCACCTCCGTTTCCTCTTGCGGTGTCTTCGCCGCGGCGGACCCGGCGGCGGAGGACCTCCCCGTAGACCCTCAGGTAGTCGTCAACCATGCGGCCGGCCGTGAAGTGCGCCTCGACACGGCGGCGGCAGGCGGCGCGCTCGATCCGGGGGAGGGCGAAGACGGCCTCGACCATGCCCTCCAGGTCCTCCACGAGAAACCCCGTTTCCCCGTCGGCGACGATCTCGGGCATGCTGCCGCGGCGGAAGGCGATGACCGGGGTGCCGCAGGCCATGGCCTCGACCACGGAGAGGCCGAAGGGCTCCTCGAAGGCGATCGGGTGCAGCAGCGCGCGCGCCCCGCCGAGGAGCGCATCGCGCCGCGCGGGGCCGACGCTGCCCACGTAGCGGATCCGCTCGCCGTCCAGGTGCGGCCGCACCGCGGATTCGAAGTAGGCCGGATCCTGGACGATGCCCGCGATGACGAGGGGCAGGCCCGTGCGGCGGGCCACCGCGATGCACTCGCGGGTCCCCTTCTCGGGGTGGATGCGGCCGAAGAAGAGAAGATACTCCCCGGCTTCGGGCCGGAAGGTGAAGCCGGCAAGGTCGATCCCGTGGTGGATGACGGCCAGGTAGTCGAGTTCCGGCCGGCGGTCGGCCGCGCTGATCGCCACGTAGAAGACCCGGCCGTTGTAGGCGCGGTAGACGGGGAGGATGCCGGGCGAGGAAACGCCGTGGATCGTGGTCACGACCGGCGTGCGCGTCATCGCCGAGTAGGTGAGGGGCAGGAAGTCGAAGTGGTTGTGGATCAGGTCGAACTCGTCGCCGCGCTCGAAGAGCGAGGCGATGTGCAGGCACTCCCAGACCTTGGGGATGAGGGCGGGGTCCTCCTCGTAGCCGCGGGGGCAGACCGCGGCGAGCCGGGCGCGGGTGATCGAGTCCGCGGTCGCAAAGAGGGTCACCTCGATCCCGCGGTCGATCAGCCCCTCGGTCAGCAGCGAGACCACGGTCTCCCACGGGCCGTAGTGGCGCGGCGGGGTGCGCCAGGCGATGGGCGAGAGCATCGCGACACGCATGGGCGCCTCCTCAGCAGACGCGGCGGTCCCAGTGCTTGTGGGCCTCGAGCCAGTCGAGAAGCTCGCGCACGCTCGCGGTGGCGAGCGCGATGCACTTGTCGGCCCCGCCGTAGTAGAGCCGCACCGCGTCGCCCTCGACCACCCACCCGCAGGGAAAGACGACCTTGTCCACGTCGCCCGTGACCTCGTAGGGCTCCTCGGGGGCGAAGACCCACTCGTCGGCGCGGGCCGTCACGCGGGTCGGCTCCTCGAGGTCCAGCAGCGCAAGCCCCAGGCGGTAGATGCACCCGCCGGCCGTCTGCCGCACGCCGTGGTAGAGGATCAGCCAGCCGCGCTCGGTGGCCAGGGGCGGGGGGGAGAGGCCGATCTTGTTCGCATCCCACCAGCCGCCCTGCCGCGCCGGGATCAGGATCTGGTGGTCGCCCCAGTGCTTCATGTCCGGGCTGAAGGAGATCCAGATGTGGGCGCCGACCCCGGCGAAGGCGGTGACGGGCCGGTGCAGCATGGCCCAGCGGCCGCGGAAGCGGACCGGGAAGAGGGCCGCGTCCTTGTCTTCGGGGGGCATGACGACGCCCTTGCGCTCGAAGGTGCGAAAGTCGCGCGTGGTGGCGAGCGACACGAGTGGGCCGCCGCGCGAGTAGGAGGTGTAGAGCACGGCCCAGAGGTCGAGCTCCTCGATGCGCGTGAGGCGCGGGTCTTCGATGCCCCAGAGCTCCTCGGGGTGGTGCTCGGGGTCGGGGAGCAGGGTCGGATGCGGGTCGATCGCCCAGCCGTCGACCCCGTTGCGGCTGCGCGCGACGGTGAGGTGGGACATCCCGCGGCGGTCCTCGACGCGCAGGAGCAGGAGCGTCTCCTCGCCGCAGCGCGTCGCCCCGGCGTTGAAGACCGAGTTCGCCGGATAGGGGAGATCCCGGGTCTGCAGGATGGGGTTGGCGGGGTGCCGCCGGAAGAGTTCGCGGAAACGGGCGTCGCTCATACGGATCAGGACTCCTTGCCGGCGTCGTCAGAATTCCGGCTCCAGCGCGACCGGCTCGCCGGTGCGGGCGGCCCTCCGCGCGAGCCGGTAGGCTTCGTTGTACTGCCGCGCGATCCGCTCCCAGGAGACCACCTCGTCGAGGTAGCGCCGCAGGTTCTCGCCCAGCTCCAGCCGCAGCCGCTCGTCGCAGGCGAGCTTGAGCACCTTCTGGCGCAGCATGGCCTTGGTCGTGAAGAGCAGACCGCCCTCGCTCTCGAGGGTCTGCGCGGTCAGCCCCTCCATGGGGGCGGTCGTGACGTAGGGCTTGTTGAGGGCGATGATGCGCGCGAGCGTCCCCGACTGGGTCTCGTCGATCGTCGGCAGGACGATGAAGTCGCAGACGGCCATCATCTTGTAGTAGGTGTCGCCACGCGGGATGAACTCCCGGTAGTGCGCGATCCCCTTGCGCTCGAGCGTGAGCACCTCCGATTTCCATTCCTCGAAGTCGCGGCGGTGGTGGGGGTCGCGCATCGCCCCGGCGGCGAGCAGATCCCACGGCTGCCCCGTGCGCCGGAGGATCTCCTCGTGAAGCTCCTCCCACAGGGAGAGCAGGATGTCCCAGCGCTTGTTGCTCTGGATCCAGCCGATCATCCCCACGACGTGGTCGGCGAGCCCCGCCCGGTCGAGCCCCAGCTCGCGGCGGATGCGCGGGATCTCGTGGATGCCCCAGCGCTTGTCGGGCCGCGCGCCGTGGGGCACGACCATGATGTTGCGCGGCACGGCCCAGTTTCGCCCCTGGAAGGTCCATTCGAGCCGCCACTTCTGGTAATGGCACTTGAAGAGGACCACGTGGCTCCGCTGGCAGAGGCGGAAGATGAAGTCGGCCTCGAAATCGCTCAGGCGGCCGTGCACCGTGTGCGGCTCGACCACGACGGGGAAGGTGCCGATCGCCTCGAGGAGGTCGAGGAAGCCCTCGTTGCCGTCGCCCACGCCCCGGGGGTCGCGGTACTCGTAGAGCCCGTACTCGTGCTCGATGTGCACGGCGTAGGGGTCGAGCTTTTCGATGCGCCGCGCCACGGGCACCCACCAGTCGCGCCGTGCGAGGTCGATCATAGGATAGACCCCCTCGCCGCGGCCGTCGGTGTGGCTGATCACCAGCACCTCGCGCTCGGGGTTCGCCTTCTGGATGAACTCGCGCGCCTCCTCGCAGAAGGTGGCGATCCCGCACAGCCGCGGCGGGTAGGAGCTCACGAGCACGATCGGCCGGTTAGCCATGGACCGTCTCCCCCCGCGCCGCCTCCTCCTCGGAGGCGATTTCGCGACCGCGGAGCTGGTTCAGGTTGAGCAGCGAAAGGAAGCAGACGAGCGTCGACTCCGCACCCTGGTTGCGGTTGGGGCCCGTCGGGGTCAGGCCGTCGTAGCAGCCGCCGCTGCGGTGGTCGTAGAGGGGGACGTTGAGGTCGTTTCCGCCCAGGAACCATTCCAGGCAGCGCTGCGCGGCCTGCAGCCACTCGGGGGCGCGGGTGGCCTCCCAGGCCTCCCGCGCGGCCTCGATCAGCTCGGCCGCCTCGATCGGCTGCTGGTCGAAGCGGGCGCGCTCCCCGCCCCGGGGGTACCAGCCGTTGTTGCCGACCGGCACGAGGTGACCGCGGGGGTCGGTCTGGACGGCGAAGAGCCAGCGCAGGCTCTCCAGCCCGGCGGCGAGCATCTCCGCATGGCCGAGGCGGCGGCCGCAGAGGATGAGCGCCTGCGGGATGCGGCCGTTCGCGTAGGCCAAGAGCGGCTCGATCCAGGGCCAGTCGGGGGTCGAGGCGGCGCGGTGGAGCTCGAAGAGCTTGAGGGCGAGCGCCTCCCGCAGGCGCCGCACCTCGCTCGCCCCGGGGAAGAGCCGCAGGTAGCTCTCCAGGCCCGCCAGCGCGTAGGCCCACGCCCGCGGCGAGGTGAAGCCCTCGAGCGCCGGCAGGGCGGCCTCGAAGAGCGTGCGCGCGGCGGCGGCGAAGTCCTCGGCGGGCGCGAGCGCGATCGCCTCGCCCAGGCCCCAGACGGCCCGGCCGTGGCTTTCCTCGGAGCCGACCTCCTCCGCCCAGCTGCGGTCGTAGCCCATGAAGTTGCGGAAGCGCCCCGTTTCGGGGTGGAAGGCGTGCTGCAGGAAGCTCAGGTAGCGCACGGCGAGGTCGTCGAGGGGGGCGCCGTCGGCGATCATCTCCCGCGCCTTGAGCACGGCGATCAGGGCGCGGGCGTTGTCGTCCGTGCAGTAGCCGTGGCGGCGGTCGGGGATGCCGTAGCGGGCGTGCTGGAGGATGCCCACGTCGTCGGTCAGCCGCAGGATGTGGTCGATCCGGGGCTGGGGCGCCTCGCGCGGGAACTCCTCCGCCGTGCGCGCGCGGAAGACCGGCCGCGGGAAGCGCTCGCGCTCCGCGCGCACCTCGGCGAAGAGCTCGAGGTAGCTCCGGGCGACCTCCCGCCAGACCATGCCGCGGCAGGAGGTGTAGGCGAGCTTGCGCATGGCGTGGCGCTCCCGTTCGTTGTCGAGGAGATCGAGGATCGCCGCGGCGAGGGCCTCGGGGTCGCGGAAGGGGACCAGCCGGCCGCGGCCGTCGGCGAGCATTTCCTCGGCGTAGCCGTAGGGGGTCGAGACCACCGCCTTGCCGCACCCCAGCGCGTAGGCGAGGGTGCCGGAGGTCGATTGCTCCGGGTTGAGGTAGGGGGTGACGTAGATGTCGGCCGCGCCGAGGACCTGGCAGAGCTCCTCGAGGTCGACGAAGCGGTTGTGGAAGACGACGTGGTCGCCCACGCCGAGATCGCGCGCGCGGCGCTGCAGGCCGAGGCGGTAGGACTCGCCCTGCTCGCGGCGCACGTGGGGGTGGGTCGCCCCCAGCACCAGGTAGACCACGTCGGGGTGCCGGCGGACCACGGCCGGGAGGGCCTCGATCATGACCTCGATCCCCTTCCCCGGGGAGAGCAGCCCGAAGGTGAGGATGACCTTGCGGCCCTCCACCCCGTACTGGTCCTTGTAGAAGTTGGGGTCCACGAAGGGCACGTCGGGGATGCCGTGGGGGATGAAGGCGATCTTGCGGCGGGGCACGTCGTAGACGCGTTCTAGGACCTCGGCGCTCCGGCGACTCATGACGACCAGCCGGTCCGAGATGCGGGCGATGCGCCGGAGGACCGCCTGCTGGCCCGGGTCCGGCCGGTGGAGCACGGTGTGCAGCGTGGTGACGAGCGGCATGCGCAGGGCGTTCAAGAGGTCGAGCACGTAATGGCCGTGCTCGCCGCCGAAGATGCCGTACTCGTGCTGCAGGCAGACCGCGTCCACGCGCTTCACGTTCAGGTAGTCGGCCGCGAGCCGGTACTCCGCGAGCACCCGCTGGTTGATCTCGAAGCGCACCTCCGGCGGGTAGGGAAGCCCGCCGGCGACGTCGTTCATGGCCACCGCCCAGCAACGCCCCTCCGGCATTTCCTGCGCGATCGCCCGCAGCAGGTCGCTCGTGAAGGTGGCGATCCCGCACTGCCGCGGCAGGTAGGTGCCGACCAGGGCGATCTGGAAGGCGGGGGCCCCGCCGGTCATGGCGTTCATCGTGCGACCTCCCCGGGTTGCGGCGCGCCGCCTCCGAGCCGCTCGAGGAAGGCCTCCACGCTCTCGGCGAGCCGCCCCTCCTCGAGCAGCATCCCCAGGCGACGCCGCGCCGCGGGATCCTCCTCCGCGGGCGGCACCTCGTTCTTGTAGAGCCAGTGGGCGGCGGAGCCCAACTCGGCGACGAGGTGCATGCGCCGGGTGCGGATCTGGAACTCGACCGGCTTGTGGGAGAGCTCGCGCAAGGGGATCACCACCGTGTGCAGCGACTGGTAGCCGTTCTCCTTGGGCCGGCCGATGTAGTCGTCGAAGGTCCCCGGGACCGGCGTGAAGGCGGTGTGGATCAGGCCGAGGACCGCGTAGCACTCGGGCACGGTCTCGACGATGACCCGGACGCCGAGCCGGTCCATGATCTCCTCGGGTTTCTTGCCGGTGCGGAGCATCTTGCGCCGGATGGCGTGGAGGCTCTTCGTGCGCGTCTGGATCTCGGCGCGGATGCCGTTTCCCGCGAGCAGCTCCTGCACGTGGCCCCTCAGCGCGGCGAGGTAGCGGTCGTCGCCGGCCTGGATCGGGGCGATCCGCCGGCGCAGCGCCTCGTAGCCCGCGGGGTCGATCAGCCGGAAGCAGAGGTCCTCGAGCCTGCGGCGCAGGCCGCCGAGGCTCAGGCGGTCGGCGATCGGGACCCAGAAGGCGAGCGTCTCGCGGGCGAGCGCGGCGCCGTCCCCGCGCCGGCCGTCGCAGGCGTCCTCGAGCTCGATCAGGCGATAGGCGAGCCGGAGCAGCGCAAGGCGCGGCCGCTCGGCGAAGGCGGAAAGCACGGCCTCGAGGCGCGCCCGGCGGTCGCCTTCCCCGTCGGAGGGCGGCGTGAACCCCCCGGGGTCGGCCTCGGCCAGGCCGGCGAGGAGCGGGCCGAATTCCCGCCGCAGGGCCTCGGGGCTCGCCGGCGCCTCGCTTCGCCCGCGGGCCGCGCCGAGAAGGGCCGCCGCGGCCGCGACCGGGTCGCCCGCGTGTTCGAGAATGCGGGCCGCGGCGCGGCGGGCCGCGTCCCCAGCCGGCACGCCGCAGGATCGTGCCAGGCGGTCGGCCCGCTTAACGAGTTCGGCGGCGGCGCGGCCGCAGGCCTTGAGCGGTGCCGCTAGCGGATCGAGCGGCGGCTCTGCACCCCAAGCGCATTCCATGTCGCGGCCTCCTGGGGGAAGAGCGGTGTCATCGGAAATTCCGGAAGCGAAAACGGCCCCGGCCGGTTCGGCGGCGGAAGTCGCCCCGGTCGAAGCGAAGGAAAGAAAGTAACGATCCGGTGGAAATTTTCAAGACGCCGGGCGGCCGGGGGCTCCCTCGGGGCGGCGGGATGCGCCATCCCGCAGGGCGGCGACCTCGCGGGCGATCACGGCCGCGGCGGCATCGACCTCCGCGGCCGTGGTCATGCGGCCGACGGTGAGCCGGAGGGTTCCCGCCGCCCACGCCTCGGGAACCCCCATGGCCGCGAGCACGTGCGAGATCTCGGTGCGGTCGGCGTGGCAGGCGGCCCCGGCCGAGGCCGCCACCTCGAGGCCGATCGCCTCGAGGAGGCGGTGGGCGGCGAGGCCGCGGAAGGAGACGTTGAGCGTGTTGGGCAGCCGTTCCTCGGGATGGCCGTTCACCCGCATCTCCGGGACGGCCGCGGCGAGGGCGGCTTCGAGCCGGTCGCGCAGGACGCGCAGGCGGGCCCCGGTCTCGGCGAGGTCGCGCCGGGCGATCTCACAGGCCTGGCCGAGGCCCACGATCTCGAGCACGTTTTCGGTTCCGGCGCGCAGCCCCCCCTCCTGGCCGGCGCCGTGGAGCAAGGGCCCGAGGGCGATCCCGCGCCGCACGTAGAGCGCGCCCACCCCCTTGGGGGCGTAGAGCTTGTGGCCGGCGACGGAGAGCAGATCGACGCCCAGATCCTCGACGAGCACGGGGATCTTCCCCACCGACTGGGCGGCGTCGGTGTGCACGCGCACGCCGCGCTCGCGGGCCAGGCGGGCGATGGCGGCGATCGGCTGGATCGTGCCGACCTCGTTGTTGGCGTGCATGATGCTCACGAGCACGGTGTCCGGCCGCAGGGCCGCGGCCACGGCCGCGGGGTCGACCCGGCCGTGGCCGTCCACGGCGACCCGGGTCACCGCGAAGCCGTGGCGCTCCTCGAGGAAGCGGCAGACGTTGAGCACGGCGGGGTGCTCGACGCAACTCGTCACGATGTGCCGGCCGCGCTCGGCGAGGCCGAGGGCGCTCCCGAGGATGGCCCAGTTGTTCGCCTCGGTCCCGCCGCTCGTGAAAACGACCTCGGCGGGGGTGCAGCCGAGGAGGTCGGCGAGCTGCCGGCGCGCGCGGGCGACGGCCTGGCGGGGCCGGACGGCGTAGAGATGGCCGCTCGAGGGGTTGCCGAACTCTTCCTCGAGAAAAGGCCGCATCGCGGCGATGACTTCGGGGTGGTGGGGGGTGGTGCCGTTGTAGTCGAGGTAGATCGGCCGGTTCACGGGGTCCCTCCACGGGGGCGGTTGGGAAAGCGCGCGGCGTCGGTGTGCGGGAGAAACTTCGCCGCGCTGAAGCGGCTCATGAAATCGGCGTTCACGTTCAACTCGAGGTAGGTGATGCGGTCGCGGATGCGCGGGATCTCTTCGAGGCACCCCGGTTGCGCGAGCAGGAGGGTTGCGCCCTCGAGCGAGCTGTTGCCCAGCGGGACGAAACGCTCGGGCGGCAGGTCGGGCAGCATGCCGATCGTGGCGGCCGAGCGGGGGTCGATCAGGCAGCCGAAGCTCCCGGCGACGTAGAAGGTGCCGATGTCCTCGAGGCGCAGCCCGACGCTCAGGCAGAGGGTTTCGAGGATCGTGTACATGGCGGCCTTGGAGCGCAGGAGGCTGTCGAGCTCGGCCTGCTCGAGGCTGAGGTCTTCGCCGGTCGCCGAGGCGGCGGCCGGGACGAGGACCAGGCGCGCGCCGTCCGTCGTCAAGCGGCCGCCGCAGGCCGCGGGGACGAACCGGCCGCGGGCATCGATCATCCCGGCGCGGAAGAGGCAGGCGGCGAGGTCGATCATCCCCGAGCCGCAGAAGCCCCGGGGCGGCAGACCGCCGATCGTGTGAAACGACAGGCGTCCCGTCGCCGGCTCGAGCGCGACGCGGTCGATCGCACCCGGGGCGGCGGTCATGCCGACGCGGCTCATGCCGCCCTCGAGGGCCGGACCGGCCGCGCCCGCGCAGCCGATCATCCAGTCGCGGGTGCCGAGCACGACCTCGGCGTTGGTTCCCACGTCGATGAGGATCGCCGGCTCGGAGGCGCGGTGCAACCCGGCATACAGGATGCCGGCGATCAGGTCGCCGCCGAAGTAGCTGCCGATGTTGGGGAAGACGAACACGCGCGCCGCGGGGGCGAACGAAAGCCCCACGTCGCGCGCGGCGACCAGCCCCGGCCGGTTCACCACGGGGATGTAGGGCTCGCGGATCATCCGGCCGGGCTCGAGGCCGAGGAAGAGGTGGGTCATGGCCGTGTTGCCGGCGACCGCGAGGTGGGTGAGCTCAC
This sequence comes from Desulfatibacillum sp., assembly GCA_020725555.1. Lineage (GTDB taxonomy): Bacteria > Desulfobacterota > Desulfobacteria > Desulfobacterales > SpSt-501 > SpSt-501. The sequence goes on along the minus strand of DYEU01000005.1, from coordinate 44,973 downwards.
GGCTCTCCCGGCCGTGGGCGGCGAGAAGCGCGCTCAGCTCGCGGTGAAGCGCCCGCCGGACGGCGACCGCGAGCTCTTCCAAGCCGGCCGGGGTGGCCGCGTGGTGGATGCGGGTGAGGACGTCGGGCCCAACCGCCGCCTGGGGGTTGTCGAAGCCGGACTCGGCGAGCACGCGGCCGGAGGCGAGCTCGAGCAGCCGCAGCGCGACGCGGGTCGTCCCCAAATCCACGGCGGCGCCGAGCGGCGAGGCCCCCGCCTCGCCGGGGAAGACCCCGGTGGCGACCCAGCCCTCGCCGTCCCCGAAGAGGGCGCAGCGCACGCGCCAGTCGGCCGCGCGCAAGGCATCGGGGAGCTCGCGCAGGAGCTCGAGCGGGAGCGCGACGGGGGCGCCGCCCGTCCGGCGGCGCAGCGCGGCGGCCAGGCGGTCGGCGTCCGCCGTGTTGTCGCGCAGGCTGGGCGGGGTGAGCGTCAGGGGCAGGACCCAGGAGGAGACGCTCACCGTCGGCTCTCCAGCTCCGCAAGGAGCAGGGGCAGGACCTCGTCGGCCGCGGCGGGGAGCCGAAGCTCGCTCACGACCCCGGTGAGCGGGGTCGGCTCCGGGTTGATCTCGATCACCGCCGCGCCGCGTTGCCGGGCGATCACGGGCACGCTCGCCGCAGGCTGGACCACGGCCGAGGTGCCGACCACGAGCATGACGTCGCAGCGCTCGGCCGCCTCGCGCGCGCGGACGAGGGCCTCGATCGGGATCATCTCGCCGAAGAAGACGGCGTCCGGCCGGAGGACGCCGCCGCAGGCGCAGCGCGGGGGCAGCACGGAGTCGTCCACGCGGTGCGTCTCGATCCGCGCCCCGCAGCCCATGCACCGCTGCCAGGCGAAGGTGCCGTGGAACTCGATCACGTCCGTGTTGCCGGCCTTCTGGTGGAGGCCGTCGATGTTCTGGGTGATGACGGTTGCGAGGATGCCGAGCGCCTCGAGCCGGGCCAGCCCCAGGTGCCCGGCGTTCGGCCGCGCGCGCTCGATGACCGCCTTGAGGTCCTTGACGAGCACCTTCCAGACCCGGGCGGGGTCGGCGAGCAGGGCCTCGATGCTCGCGATCTCCATCGGGTCGTAGCTTTCCCACAGGCCCCCCTTGCCGCGGAAGGGGGGGATGCCGCTGGCGATCGAGATGCCGGCCCCGGTGAGGGCGACCGCGCGTCTCGCCCCCCGCAGCCGTTCGACGGCCCGGGCGATCAGCTCCTGCATGGGGCCTCCTCCGGAAGCGGGCGCTCCTGGGCCCTGCGGGCGAGGAGCGTGTGCCAGAGGCCCTCGTGGACCCAGGCCTCCTCGACGAGGTAGCCGGCCAAGCCGAGCCGGCGGCGCACTTCCCGCACCTCCCCGCGCAACAGCCCCGAGAGGACCCACCGCGGCGTGCGCCGCCAGGCGGAGTCCGCAAGCAACCCGAGGAGCACGCCGCCGTTCAGGTTGGCGAGCGCGAGGTCGGCGGCGGTCCCGGCGAAATCCTCGGCCCGCCCGGCGACGACGAGGACGCGGTGTTCGAGGCCGTTCAGACGCACGTTGCGGCGGGCCGTCCGCGCGGCGAGGACGTTGGCGTCGACGGCGAGCACGCGGCCGCCGAGGGAGGCGGCGGCGAGCGCGAGCACCCCGGTCCCCGTACCCAGGTCGAGAACGCGGCCCGGCGGGGATTCCCGGGCGGCGGCCTCGAGCGCCTTAAGGCAGTCGCGCGTCGTGGGGTGGCGGCCGTTGCCGAAGACCAGGCCCGGGTCGAGAAGGAGCGGGGGGTCCTCCCCCGGGCCCGCCCCCTCCGCCTCGTGCCAGGGGGGCAGGAAGCGGAAGCGGCCGACGCGGAAGGGCTCCGGGGGGCCTCCCTGCCAGTCGGCGTAAGCCATGCGGTGGGTGTCGCGCAGGCGCAGGCCGGGGTGCCGGGAGAGAAACTCCGCCATCTCGCCCGCGGCGGGTGCGGAGAAGAAGAAAAAGCAGGCGTCCTCCTCGCACCAGCCGCCGAGGAAGCCTTCCGCTTGCGGCTCGGCGAAAGCCGGCGGCCGGCCGGCGATTTCGTAGATGTGGAGTTCCCCGTACGGGCAGGCGGTACCGCGGTTCATGGGCGGGGCGGGGCGGACGGATTTTCCTCTTCCGGCAGCCGGTCGAGATACCACTGCATGGGGTCGATCAGCGTGTAGCCCATTTCGGCCAGTTTTTTCTTCACCGGGGCCACGTTCTGGGTGAGCAGGTAGGGAAAGACGGCGCGCTTGTCCTCTTCCCAGTAGCGGGCGACGAGCACGCTGCCGAAGGAGATGCCCATCTCGGTGATCGCATCGACGATCTTCTTGAGCTGCCCGACCTTCTCCTCCACGAGGATGCACAGCAGGGTCCCGGGCTCGCCGATGCCGAGCACATTGATGAAGGCCCGCAGCAGGTCGCGCACCGAGAGGATCCCGCGCAGCCGGCCCTCCTCGTCCACGACCGGGAGGGCCCCCACCTTGGCGTTCTGGATCATGAGCAGCGCGTCCTGGATCGTGTAGCCGGGCGAGATCGTGATCACCGGCGAGGTCATGATATCCCGCGCGCGGATGTCCTGGAACTTCACCCGCTCCTCCTCGCGGAGGCCCTCCTTGAAGAACCGGAAGGGCAGCGCGCTGCGGATGTCGCGGTCGCTGACGATCCCGACCACCTTTCTCTCCCCGTCCACGATGGGGATGTGCCGGATGCGGTGGGCGGCCATGAGTTCCTGGAGGTCGAACAGGGATGTCTCCGGGGCGGCGGTGACGACCCCCCGGGTCATGGATCGGCTGACGAACATGGTCTCCCCCTCGATGCGATGGAATTCACCCCTTCAGCCCCCCAGCAGGGCCTGCACGTGGTTGCGGGCGAGCTCGGGCAGCCGGGCGAGGCAGTAGCCGCCTTCGAGCACCGAGACGAGGCGGTGCCCGCTGTGCGCCGCGGCCAGCTCGAGGATGCGCTCGATGATCCAGGTGTAGCCCTCCGTCGAGAGGGCAATGTCGGACATGTCGTCGTCGCGGTGGCCGTCGAAGCCGGCCGAGACCAGGATGACCTGGGGCCGGAACTCCGCGAAGGCCGGCAGGAGGTCGCGCTCGATCAGCCGGCGGTACTCCTCGTCGCCCTGGCCGGGCAGGGCGGGCGAGTTCTTCGTGTAACCGTAGCCGCCGCCGCGGCCGTATTCGAACTCGCGGCCGGTGCCCGGGTAGGCGAAGGAGGGGTGCTGGTGGATGCTGTAGTAATAAACCTGCGGGTCGTCCTCGAAGATGTGCTGGGTGCCGTTGCCGTGATGGACGTCGAAGTCGACGATGCCGATGCGCTCGACGCCGAAGCGCCGCTGGAGGTAGCGCGCGGCGATGGCGACGTTGTTGAAATAGCAGAACCCCATGGCGCGGTTCGCCTCGGCGTGGTGGCCGGGGGGACGGACGGCGCAGAAGGCGTTGTCGAGTCGGCCTTCCAGCACCTCGTGGCAGGCGGCGATCACCCCCCCCGCGGCGAGGAGGGCCACCTCGTAGGTCTCGCGGCACATCTGGTTGTCGGGCGAGTCGAAGAGGGTCTCCCCCTTGCGGCAGGCCGCCTCGAAGCGCCGCACGTACTCCGGGCTGTGGACGGCGTGCACCCAGGCGAGCTCCGCCGGGGCCGCGGGGATGCGCACCAGGCGGTCGAGCAGCCCGCCTTCCGCGATCCCCTGCATCACGGCGGTGAGCCGCTCGGGGATTTCGGGGTGGTAGGGGCCGGTCCGGTGCCGCAGGAAGCGCTCGTCGTAGACCAAGCCGGTGCGTCTCATGGGTCTTCCTTGTCGCCCAAGCGGCCTCCCCCGTCCCGGCGGTTCGGGCTCATCCGCGAGGGCTTCAGGGGAACAGGCGCTCGAAGATCGCCACCGCCGCCCGCAGCGACGGGGCGTCTGCGGGAAGATCGAAGATCGGCCGGCCCCGGGCGTCGGACTCGGTGATGCGGCGGTCCTCGGGGACGGTGCCGGCGAAGCGCAGGCCGGCCTCGAGCAGCGGCCGCAAGGCGTCCTCGGCGGGGGGCTCCTGGGCGCGGTTGACGATGAGGTGGCTTTCCCCCACCCCGATGTTCAGCTCCCGGGCGAGCCGGGCGATGCGCAGGGCCGCCTCGAGGCCCCGCCGCGAGGAGTCCGAGACCACGAGGAGCGTGTCGACGTTCTTCGTGGTCAGCCGGCTGATGTGCTCCATGCCGGCCTCGTTGTCCATGACCACCCAGGGGTAGTTCGCGACGAGCTTCTCGAGGCAGGTGACCAGGATCGCGTTCGCCGCGCAGTAGCAGCCGGGGCCCTCCGGCCGCCCCATGGCGATCAGGTCGAAGTCCCCGGCCTCGACCACGGCCTGGCCGAGCTTCATCTCGAGGAAGAGGTCCTTGGTCATGCCGCTCGGGACCTGGCCGCGCTTCATGTCTTCGCGCGCCTCGCCCACCGTCTCCGCGAGCGGGACGCCGAGCACCTCGTTCAGGTTGGCGTTGCTGTCGGCGTCGACGGCGAGGATCGGCTTGCGGTTGCGGGAGATCAGGTAACGGATCAAGAGCCCGGCGAGGGTGGTCTTGCCGGTTCCGCCCTTGCCGGCCATGGCGATCTGGAAGGCCATCGGAGAAGGTCTCGCTTGCGGGGAGTCCGGCGGGGGTTGAGGCCGCGCCGTGTGCTTTTGCTTTAGGGCAGAACGGGGGCCCAGTCAAGGCGATCGCCCGCGCCCGCCGCGCCTTGCAAACCCCCCCGGCCTTGTGGTAAGCGCTTCGCGGAAATACGCCGCATCCGCCAAGGCCTCCCGCGGCCCCCAAAAGGCTTCGGGGGCCCCCGGCCCCGCTGCCGGCGCTTGCCGCCCCTTCCGCCACCGGAGGATCGCCATGGACTTCGAGCTGACCAAGCCCCAGAAGGAAATCCAGAAAGCGGCGCGGGAGTTCGCCCGCGGGGAGTTCGATAAGGAGCTCGCCCTCGAGCTCGACCGCAAGCACGAGTTTCCGCGGGCGATCTGGCGCAAGGCGGCCGAGCTCGGCTTCGTCGGCGTCCACTTCCCCGAGGCCTACGGCGGCCAGGGTCTGGGGGTCCTCGAGAACATCCTGATCGCCGAGGAGTTCTGCGCCCGCGACTCGGGGATCGGCAGCGCGGTCGTCCTCGCGAGCTTCGCCTCGGAGTGCGTCCTGCGCTTCGGCTCCGAGGAGCAGAAGCAGCGCTTCCTCCCCCCCGTCGCCGAGGGCCGCATGCTCTCCGGCGGCGCCTTCACCGAACCCGGCCACGGCTCCGACATCACCGCCCTCGACACCACCGCCGTGCGCCACGGCGACGAGTGGATCATCAACGGCACCAAGACCTTCATCACCAACGGCGGGCTCGCCGGCTTCTACTGCACGCTCTGCCAGACCGAGGTCGGCGTCACCCCCTCCTACCGCGGCATCAGCATGATCCTCGTCGAGGCCGACCGCCCGGGCCTCACCGCCGCGGACGTCGGCGACAAGATGGGCATCCACATGATGGCGACCGCGGAGCTGAACTTCCGCGACGTGCGCGTGCCCGCCGCCAACCTGATCGGCAAGGAGGGCCGCGGCTTCTACCAGGTGCTCGAGTTTTTCGACGAAAGCCGGATCCTCGTCGCCGCCCAGGCCCTCGGCATCGCCCAGGGCGCCTTCGACCGCGCGCTCGCCTACGTGAAGGAGCGCCAGCAGTTCGGGCGGCGGATCGCCGATTTCCAGGTGACCCAGCACAAACTCGCCGACATGGCGACGAAGATCGAGCTCGCGCGCCTGATGACCTACAAGGCCGCCTGGAATTTCGACCAGGGCCGCATCGACCCCAAGCTGACCTCGATGGCCAAGATGTACGCCGCGCGGACGGCGGTCGAGGTGGCCGACGAGGCGATCCAACTCCTCGGCGGCTACGGCTACATGACCGAGTACGAGGTCGAACGGTTCTACCGCGACGCCAAGATCACCGAGATCTACGAGGGGACCAAGGAGATCCAGAAGAACACGATCGCGAGCGCCGTGCTCGGCAAGCTGAAGTGAGCCTCCCCCGCCGCAGAGGGCGGAGAAAGGAAGAAGAGACGATGATCGAGTCCCTCAAGAAGGCGTTGAACACCGGCGTGGGCCTTGCGCTCAAGACCTGGCGCGAGGTCGAGGCCGCCGGCCGCGAGATCGCCCGCAAATCCCGGCTTTCGGAGGCGGAGGCGGGACAGTTCCTGAAGAGCCTGCGGGAGGCCTACGACCGGGCGCAGCAGGGCCTCGAGAAGCGGGTGAACCGTCTGGCGAAGGAGGTGCTGCGCAAGGCCGACGTCGCCACGCGCGAGGACGTGAAGGGGTTGCAGCGCGAAATCCAGCAGCTCAAGAAGCAGCTCCAGGCCGCCCGGCCGGCCCCCGCTTCCCGGAAACCCTCCGCGGCCCGCCCCCGCGCCGGGGCGAAGAAGTCCTCCTGAAGCCACGCGCCGCCCGCATGCCGCTTCTTCTCTACAACACGCGCACCCGGAGCAAGGAGCCTTTCGCCCCGCTCTTCCCGGACGAGGTCGGCCTCTACACCTGCGGGCCGACGGTCTACAACTACGCCCATCTCGGCAACCTGCGCACCTTCCTCTTCGAGGACGTGCTCAAGCGTGTGCTCCTCTACAACGGGTTCCGCGTGCGCCACGTGATGAACATCACCGACGTGGGGCACCTGACCGGCGACCGCGACCTCGGCGAGGACAAGATCGAGGCCGGCTCGCGCCGGGAGGGCAAGAGCGCCTGGGAGATCGCCGCGTTCTACACGCGCGCCTTCCGCGAGGACATGGCGCGGCTGAACATCCTCGAGCCCACGGTCTGGTGCCGGGCGACGGAGAACATCCCCGAGCAGATCGCCCTCATCCGCGTCCTCGAGGACAAGGGCTTCACCTACCGCACGAGCGACGGGATCTACTTCGACACCGCGCGGTTTCCCGAGTACGGACGCCTGTCGAGCCAGAACCTCGAGGCGCTGCGCGAGGGGGCGCGGGTGGAGAGGAACCCCGAGAAGCGCAACCCGACCGATTTCGCGCTCTGGAAATTCTCGCCCCCCGGGGTGAAGCGGCAGATGGAGTGGGATTCGCCCTGGGGGAGGGGGTTCCCGGGCTGGCACATCGAGTGCTCGGCGATGAGCCTGAAATACCTGGGGGAGCGGCTCGACATCCACTGCGGCGGGATCGACCACATCGACATCCACCACACCAACGAGATCGCCCAGTCCGAGGCGGCGACGGGAAAGCCCTTCTTCCGGTTCTGGATGCACGGCGCCTTCCTCAACATCCAGGGCGGAAAAAAGATGGCCAAGAGCGAGGAAAACTTCCTCACCCTGGAAAACGCCCTCGTCCGCAAGGGCATCCCGCCGCTCGCCTTCCGCTTCGCCGCCTTTCTCTCCCACTACCGCAAGCCCATGGAGTACAGCGAAGCCTCGATGGAGGCGGCCCGCGGCGGGCTCGAGCACCTCCACAACCAGGTGCGCGACCTCGGCCCCGGAGCGCCGGGGGCCGCAGCCGACGCCTCCTTCCGCGAGAAGTTCCTGCAGGAGGTGAACGACGACCTCAACATGCCGCGGGCCATGGCCGTGGTGCAGGAGCTGCTGAAAAGCGACCTCCCCCCCGCCGTGAAGCGCGCGACGGTGCTCGATTTCGATCGCGTGCTGGGGCTCGATCTCGACCGCCTCGACCGGCCGGAGGAGCTGCCCGAGGACGTGCGGCGGCTGGTTGCGGCGCGCAAGGCCGCGCGGGAGGCGAAAGACTGGGCCGAGGCGGACCGGCTGCGCGCCGCGATCCAGAAGCTCGGCTACACCGTGAAGGACACCCGCGAGGGGATGAAGCTCCTCAAATCCTGAAGCAAAGCCCCTCTCCGGACGCCCCCGCCTCGAGGCGGTTGACAACGGCCCCCTTATGCAACATAGTTGCAGGCGCCGAGTTTCCCGGATTCGATCATAAACCGCACTCCAGCGCTTGAGTCGGGGATGCAACCGAATGGCAAAACGCTGCCGCGGAGGGAGCCATGAAACACCGGATTCAACGTCTTGCGGCGACGGCCGCCTGCCTGTTCGCCTTCGGCTTCGAGGGGGCCGCGGCGGGGGGCGCCCCGCTCACCGCCTTCGTGAGCATCGAGCCGCAGCGTTACTTCGTGGAACGAATCGGCGGGGAGCGCGTCGCGGTCGCGGTGCTCGTGCCCGCGGGCGCGGACCCGCACACCTGGGAGCCCAAGCCGCGGGTGATGGCCGCGCTTTCCCGCGCCGCGGTCTACTTCTCCGTGGGGATCGATTTCGAGGCCGCCTGGATGGAGAAGATCGCGGCCGCGAACCCCGCCATGCGCATCGTGCCCACCGACCGGGGGATCGAGAAGATCCCGCTGCCGGCCCACGATGATCTCAAGACGCCCGCGCGGGAGGCGGACGCGGGCCGGACCCGCGCGCAGGGGGGCAAACGCCCTGCCCACGACCACGCGCACAAGCATGGCCATGCCCACGGGGAGGGGCTCGACCCCCACATCTGGCTTTCCCCCGCCCTCGTCCGGGTGCAGGCCGGCCACATCCGCGACGGGCTGATCGCGGTTGATCCCGAGCACCGCGCGCGCTATGAAGCGGGCCATGCGGCGTTTCTCGAGGAGATCGACGCCCTGGACGCCGAGCTGCGCGCGCTCTTCGCCGGCAAAGAGGGCTCGCGTTTCCTCGTGTTTCACCCCTCCTGGGGCTACTTCGCCCGCGACTACGGGCTCGAGCAGCGGGCGATCGAGATCGAGGGCAAGGAACCCAAGCCCGCCCGGCTCGAGGAGCTGATCCGCTTCGCCCGCCGGGAGGGCATCCGCGCGGTCTTCGTCCAGCCGCAGTTCTCGACGCGCAGCGCCGAGGCGGTGGCGCGCGGGATCGACGGCGCGGTGATCCCCGTCGATCCGCTGGCCGCCGACTGGGCGCAGAACCTGAGGCGGGCGGCCCGGCGCCTGCGCGAGGCCCTGCCCTGAGGCGCGATGGAACCGGAACCGCAGAGTCCCGAGACGGTCATCGAGGTCCGCGGCCTGGGGTTCTCCTTCGACGGGCACCCCGTGCTCGAGGAGGTGAACCTCCGGGTCCGGCGCGGGGACTTCCTCGTCCTGATCGGGCCCAACGGCGGGGGCAAGACGACCCTGCTCAAGCTGATCCTCGGGCTGTTGCCCCCGGGCCGGGGCGAGATCGTCGTCCTGGGGACCTCGCCCCGCCGGGCGGCGCGCCGCGTCGGCTACGTGCCGCAGAACGTCCACGTGAACCGGAGTTTCCCGATCTCGGTGCACGACGTCGTGCGCCTGGGAAGCCTCGGCGCGGGGGGGCGGTTTTTCCGGCGGAGCCCGACGGCGGAGGCCGCCGTGCGGGCGGCGATGGAGGAGATGGGCGTCTGGGAGCTGCGCCGGAAACGGATCGGGCAGCTCTCCGGGGGGCAGCTCCAGCGGGTCTTCATCGCCCGCGCGCTCGTCTCGCGGCCCGAGATCCTGCTCCTCGACGAGGCCATGGCGAGCATCGACGCCCAGGGCCGGGCGGAGTTCTACGACCTCCTGGCCGAACTCAACCGCAGCGCGACGATCGTCGCCGTGACCCACGACACGATGATGCTCTCGCCGCGGGTGAAATCGGTCGCCTGCGTGAACCGCCGCCTCCACCACCACGACGCGGGGGAAATCACCCCGGAGCTGCTCGAGGCTGCCTACCGCTGCCCCGTCGATCTCGTGGCCCACGGCATCCCCCACCGGGTCTTCGAGATGCACCGGGAGGACTGAGATGATCGATGCCCTGCAGATGGAGTTCATGCGCCATGCGCTCCTCGCCGGGCTGCTCGTGAGCCTGGTCTGCGGCGTGATCGGCACGCTCGTGGTGGTGAACCGGATCGTTTTCCTGGCGGGCGGGATCGCGCACGCGGCCTACGGCGGCATCGGCCTGGCGATCTTCCTGGGCTGGCCCTTCCTGGCCGGGACCCTCGGGGTCGCGCTCGCCGCCGCCGCCGCCATGGCTGCGGTCACGCTCCGCGCGCGGCACCGGGCGGACGCCGTGGTGGGGGTGATCTGGGCGGTCGGGATGGCGGCGGGGGTCGTGCTGATCGACCTCACCCCGGGCTACCGCAGCGACCTCATGAGCTACCTCTTCGGGAGCATCCTCGCGGTCCCGGCCGCCGAGCTCGCCGAGATGGCGGCGGTCGCGGCCCTGGTCGTCGCGGTCGTCGCCGCGGGCTACCCGGGGTTTCTCGCCATGTCCTACGACCCCGAGTTCGCCCGCATCCGGGGCGTCCCCGTGGCCGCCCTCTACGTTCTCATGCTGGCCCTGATCGCGGCGAGTGTCGTGATCGTGATCCGGGTCGTGGGGCTCATTCTCGTGATCGCGCTCCTCACGATCCCGCCGTTCATCGCCGAGTCCTTCAGCGGGTCGCTCCGGGGGATGATGGTGCGGGCGAGCGTCTTGAGCGCCCTCTTCACCGTGAGCGGGCTCCTTCTTTCCTACGCCCTCGATCTCACCTCGGGGGCGACCATCATTCTCGTCGCCGCGGCCGGCTTCGGGGGGGCGCTCCTGTGGCGCCGCCTCTTTCCCGGACGGCCGGTGCAGGCCGGCTGAGGGGCGCTTCCGGGCGCGGGGGGGCGGAGGCCGCCGTGTGTTCGCGCTGCAACTACCGCGAGATCCTTGAGCGGGCCGGCCTGGAGGCGACCCCGGGCCGGCTGCGCGTGCTCGAGGTCGTCGGCGGCCACCCCGCGCCTCTCAGCGCGGCGGACATCCACCGCACGGTCAACCGCACGGGGAGGCTCGACCGGGTCACGGTCTACCGCATTCTCGACCGGCTGGTGCGGGAAAAGATCCTCCAGGAGCTTTCGCTCGGGGGCCGCAGGCGCCTCTACGGCATGGCCCCGAGCGAGCACCACCCGCCGCACCCGCACTTCCGCTGCGCGCGATGCGGCGCCGTGCAGTGCCTCCCCCCCGGCGGGGTGCGCGTGGATCTCGGCGGCGTGCGGCGCGTGTTCGCGGGCGAAATCCGCGAGGTCGAGGTCCGCCTGGAGGGGCTCTGCGCGAACTGCCTGAGCCGGGCCTGAGGGGGCGCCGCCGGGGGCCGCCCGCTCAGCTGCACTTGTTGTAGCCGCAGAAGTGGCAGATCAGGCAGCCTTCCTCGAAGCTCACCTTCTGGCCGCACTCGGGGCACTTCTCCCCGCTCAGGCTGTGCTCGGTCTTGGCGATCCGCGGCTTGCCCTCCTTTGTGAGGTAGCGATTTTCGAGCACGCGGGCGATCGCATCGGGGATGGAGAGAACGAGCCCTCCGTTCTGGAAGATCGGGTGCTCGCCGCAGATCCCCTTGAGCTGATCAACGATCTTGTCCACGGTGACGCCCGAGCGCAGCGCAAGCGAAACGAGCCGCCCGATCGCCTCGGTCTTGGCCGTGGTCGAGCGGCCCGATTTGCCGATGGTGGCGAAGACCTCGAAGGGCCGGCCGTCGAGCTCGGTGACGGTGACGTAGAGGTGGCCGTAGCCGGTCTTGATCTTGGTGGTGAAGCCGAAGAGGGTCTCGGGCCGCTCGAGCACCCCGCCCGGCGGCGCCCCCGGGGCGGCCCCGACGGAGAGCACCTGGTTCTCCTTGCTGCCGTCGCGGTAGATCGTCACCCCCTTGCAGCCGAGCTCGAAGGCGAGGTCGTAGACGCGCCGGACGTCGTCGACCGTGGCCTGCCGCGGGAGGTTCACGGTCTTGGAGACCGCGTTGTCGGTGTGCTTCTGGAAGGCGGCCTGCATGCGCACGTGCCACTCGGGGGAGATGTCGTGGGCGGTCACGAAGACGCGGCGGACATCCGCGGGGATCTCCTCCATGTTCCGGATCGAGCCCTCGCGGGCGATCCGGTCCATGAGCTCGGCGCTGTAGAAGCCGCGCTCGCGGGCGGTGCGCTCGAAGACCGGGTTCACCTCGAGCAGCCGGTCGTTGTCCATGACGCGGCGCACGAAGCTGAGCGCGAAGAGGGGCTCGATGCCGCTTGAGCAGCCGGCGATGATGCTCAGCGTCCCCGTGGGGGCGATCGTCGTGAGCGTCGCGTTGCGGCGCTTGAGCCCCCGCTTGCCGTAGAGGCTCCGTTCCCAGTTGGGGAAGACCCCGCGCTCCTCGGCGAGCGCCTCCGAGGCCGCGTGGGCGGTCTTCTGGATGAAGCCCATGACCGACTCGGCCGTCTGCAGGGCCTCCTCGGAGTCGTAGGGGACGCCGAGCTCGAAGAGCAGGTCGGCGAAGCCCATGACGCCCAGGCCCACCTTGCGGTTTCCCTGCACCATGGCCGTGATCTCGGGCAGGGGGTAGCGGGACATGTCGATCGTGTCGTCGAGGAAGCGCACCGCGAGGGCGACGGTTTCGCGCAGCCCCTCCCAGTCGATCCCGGCGCCCGGCCGCACGAAGCGGGCGAGGTTGATGGAGCCCAGGTTGCAGGCCTCCATGGGAAGAAGGGGCTGCTCGCCGCAGGGGTTGGTGGACTCGATCTCGCCCAGCTCCGGGGTCGGGTTGTCGGCGTTCATGCGGTCGAGGAAAATGATCCCCGGGTCGCCCGTCTTCCAGGCCTGGGAGACGAGGGCGGCGTAGACCTCGGCCGCGTTCAGCCGGGCGACCGCGCGGCGGTCCCGCGGGTCGAGGAGATCGTAGTCCTCGCCGGAGGCGGCCGCGCGCATGAAGGCGTCGGTCACGGCGACGGAGATGTTGAAGTTGTTGAGCTCGCGGCCGCTGCTCTTGCAGTGGATGAACTCGAGGATGTCGGGGTGATCGACGCGCAGGATGGCCATGTTGGCCCCGCGCCGGGTGCCGCCCTGTTTCACCTGCTCGGTGGCGGTGTTGAAGATCTTCATGAAGGAGACGGGCCCGGAGGCGACCCCGCCGGTCGAGCCCACGTTGCTGTTCTTGGGCCGCAGGCGCGAAAAGGAAAAGCCCGTCCCGCCGCCCGACTTGTGGATGAGGGCCGCGTTGCGCAGCGCATCGAAGATCCCCTCCATGCTGTCCTCGACGGGGAGCACGAAGCAGGCCGCGAGCTGGCCCAGACGCCGGCCGGCGTTCATCAGCGTGGGCGAATTGGGGAGGAAGCGAAACGAGGTCATGAAATCGTAGAAGGCCTCCTCGATCTCGGCCACACGGCGCTCGTCGGCGCCGTAGTTCCTTTCCGCGCGCGCGATGTGGTGCGCGACCCGCCGGAACATCCTCTCGGGGGTTTCGAGCGGTTTGCCCTGGGGGTCTTTTTTCAGGTAGCGCTTGCGCAGCACCGTGAGCGCGTTTTCGGAGAGCACAAGCCGCGGCTTCGCCGGGGCCGGCTGCTGCGGCAGGGAGGCCGCTGGCGCAATGAGGGCGTCTTCCATGGTGAGGGTCCTCGTCCGCTGGGCGGGAAACGGGGTTTCAGGTTGCGGCGGCGCCTGCAGGCCGCCGTTTCACGGGCTTTGACTCGTCAAGATAAGCATGGGGAGCCTGTCCGGGAATGAAATGCGGCGTAGGTCATGCGGCCGGCAGCCCGCAGGCCGGCATCTGGTATTTCATTTTGCACACAACATATTGTGTGTCAACCTGCAATTCGATCAATATGTACGGATCATTGCCCAAAGGGAGTTTCCCGCGGGTTGGCCCCGGCAATTTGTCATTGATTCTTGCAGGTTGTGGATCCGTCTATTGACAGCCGCGCCCGGCGCTGATAATTTAACTAAACTTCACCGTATTGTCGCCGCCGCCAACCCGCAAGGAAAAAGGGGGGAAGATGAAAAGAACGGCCGTAGCGGGTGCCTTGGTTTTTTTGTTATCCGGTTTCCCGGCACTCGCCCTTGCCTCGGCCCTGGGGGTCGCCTCCGCGTTCAACGTCTTCGTCTTCGAGGACCTTGTGCAGTGGAGGACGGACACCGAGGGCCGTGTCGCCGCCGGCGGAAACGTCTTCTACTCGGACATGTCGGTTGCGCGGCTCATCCGCGAGCGGGACGGCAACGACACCGACCCGGAGCTGATCGTGGGCGGAAGCCTCTTCGCTCGGCGCGGCAGTGTCGGCTACTTCCCCCAGGAGAACTCCGGGGACCCCGCCTACAAAAAGGGCGACATCGTCGTCGGCGGCAGGGCCTTCATCGGCAAGGACGCCGGCGGCTACCCGACCTTCACCTACGACACCCTGAGGGAAAAGACCCCGCCGCCGATCGATTTCCATCGCGAGCGCGACCAGTTGCGGGAACTGTCCTCTTATTGGGGAAATCTAGCGCCAAACGGCACGGTCGAAAAGGCGGGCGGGGACCCCGGACGGCCAGACCTCAAGCCGAACCTCACCCTCAAGGGGTCCGATCCCCGGCTCAACATCTTCACCCTCTCCGCCTGGGACCTCGTGCGCATCGGCGATTTCCGGATCGAGGCCCCCGAAGGCTCCACGGTCCTGGTCAACATCGCGGGGAAGATCGGCCGCATGGAAGGCTTCGGCTTCTGGTTCAACGGCCTCTACGGCGACCAGGACACGGAGGGCCGTTTCCCCGACGACCGCATCCTCTACAACTTCTACGAGGCGACCGCGCTCAAGATCGCCGGCATCGAGGTGCACGGGACGGTCCTCGCCCCCTGGGCGAAGGTGCGCTTCTTCGACGGCCACATCGAGGGCGGGCTGATCGCACGCTCGCTCTTCGGAACCGGGGAAGCGCACAACGAGCTCTTCGCGGGACGTCTCCCGGCCAGGCCGGTCCCGGAGCCGGGAACGCTCGCCCTCATGGCCGCCGGGCTTCTCGCGTTTGCCGCGGTCCGGCGGCGCACGCCGTGAGCCGGGCCCCCGTTCCCCCCGGAGGCGGGACGCCGCGGCCGTTCGGCCGCGGCGCTCTTTTCGGGATGCGGCCATGCCGCCCTTCGGCCACGTCGTCCTGATCGGCATGCCCGCCGCCGGGAAAAGCACCGTCGGCGTGCTCCTCGCCAAGCGCCTCAACTTCTCCTTTCTCGACACCGACCTCGTGATCCATCGCCGCGAGGGCAAGAGCCTCCGGGAGCTGATCCGCGAGCACGGCCCCGAGGGCTTCTGCCGGCTCGAGGAACGCCACGTCCTGTCGCTTTCCTTTGCGGGCTGCGTGGTCGCCCCCGGCGGAAGCGTCGTCTACCGCGAGGCGGCGATGCGCCACCTGCGGCAAGGGGGGATCTCCGTCTACCTGATGCTCTCGGCCGAACGCCTGAAGGAGCGGCTTGCGGACCTCGATGCCCGCGGGGTCGTGATCGCCCCCGGCCGGGGCCTCGAAGAGCTCTGGGCGGAGCGCGACCCCCTCTACCGCCGTGCCGCGGACCTCGTGGTCGCCACCGACGGCCTCACCCCCGACCAGGTCGTCGGCCGCCTCCTCGCGGTCCTGGGGCCGGCGTCTTTCGCGGCTCCCTGAGGCTCGCCCGGCCGACCGCCCCGTCCCCGAACCGCTCCTGAATCGAGGCCATGGCGCGGTCGACCCGCTCCCACTCCGCGGACCGGCGCCCCTGCTCGCCGAAGAGGGGCGGCTGGCGGGGAAGGCCCGCCGCGACCAGGCCGGCCGCCGCCAGGCCGATCAACCGCACCGGCTGGCCGAGCGGAAACCCCTCGAGCAGGGCGAGCGCCCGGCGGTACAGCTCGCGCGAGGAGGAGGCCGCAGCGGCCCACGTGCGCCGCCGGGTCTTGAGCGAGAAATCCGCAAGCCGGATCTTGAGCACGACCGTGCGCGCGGCCGCGTCCGCCGCGCGCAGCTCGGCGGCCACGGCCTCGGCGTGGGCGAGCAGCAGCCGCGCGAGCAGGTCCCGGTCGCGCGTGTCGCGGTCGAGCGTGCACTCGCTGCCCAAGGAGCGCGGGGGCGAAGGCGGGGTCACGGGGGTCGGGTCGATGCCGCGGGCGAGCGCGGCCAGCCTTTGGCCGGCCGCGCCGAGGAGGGCGACGAGCTCCCCCTCGGGGATGCGGGCGAGCTCGCCCAGAAAGCGCACCCCGAAGCGCGCAAGCCGCTCCCGCATCCGGGGGCCCACGCCCGGCGCCTTCTCGAGCGGGAGGACCGCAAGGAACGCGGCCTCCTCGCCGGGGGCGATCACGGTCAGGCCGTCGGGTTTGGCGAAATCCGAGGCGGCCTTGGCGAGAAACCGGTTGGGGGCGATGCCGACCGAGGCGGTCAGCCCGACCGCGGCGAAGATCCGCTCTTTGAGCAGCCGCCCGGCCGCCGGCGGCGGGCCGTAAAGGCGTTCGGTGCCGGCGAGGTCGAGGAAGGCCTCGTCGATCGAGACGGGCTCGACGATCGGGCTGAAGGAGGCGAGCACCTCGCGGATGCGGCGGGAGACCTCGCGGTAGCGCTCCGGTCGGGGGGCGAGAAAGACGGCTTGCGGGCAAAGCCGGCGCGCCTCGGCCGTGGGCAGGGCCGAGCGCACCCCGAAGGCGCGGGCCTCGTAGCTCGCCGCGGCCACGACCCCCCGGCCCCCCATCCCGCCGACCACGACCGGCCGGCCGCGAAGCTCCGGCCGGTCGCGCTGCTCGACCGCGGCGTAGAAGGCATCCATGTCGACGTGCAGGATCACCGCCGCCCTCCGCCGCCCGGCGCGGCGCTTGCGCCGCGCCGGGGGATGGGGTATAATTTCACAAAATTGTAAAAAACGATCAAGTCGGATTCAAAACAGTGATGAAAATCGAGCGTGTCGAGCACATCGCCCTCCTCTACGAGATCTCCAAGGCCTTGAACGAGCACCTCGACCTGCGGCGCTCGCTCTACAAGGTCCTCGACATCCTCTCCGGCTCGATGAACATGGTGCGCGGGACGATCACGCTGCTCGACCCCCTGAAGGAGGAGATCCGCATCGAGGTCGCCCACGGCATCGCCCCGGCGGCGATCGCGCGCGTGCGCTACAAGCTGGGGGAGGGGGTGACGGGCGAGGTGATCCAGAGCGGCAAGGCCGTGGCCGTGGCGCGGATCAGCGAGGAGCCCCGCTTCCTCGACCGCACGGCGAGCCGCCGCGGCAAGAAGACGGCCGAGCTCTCCTTTTTCTGCGTCCCGATCAAGAAGGGCAGCCAGGTGATCGGCGCCCTGAGCGTCGACCGCCCCTTCGACCCGGACTACCCCCTGGAGGAGGGCAAGCGGCTGCTTTCGGTCGTCGCCACGATGCTCGCCAGCCACGTGAGCAAGCTCGAGACCATCCGCCTCGAGCACGAGCGGTTGCGCGAGGAGAACCGCAGGCTGCAGTCGGAGCTCCAGAACAAGTACAGCTTCGGCCACATCATCGGCAGCTCCAACCGCATGCGGGAGGTCTTTCAGATGATCTCCCGCGTCTGCCGCAGCAACGCGACGGTCCTCATCCGCGGCGAGAGCGGGACCGGCAAGGAGCTGGTCGCCAACTCCATCCACTACAACAGCCCGCGGGCCAACGGCCCCTTCGTCAAGGTGAACTGCGCCGCGCTCCCCCAGAACCTGATCGAAAGCGAGCTCTTCGGCCACGAAAAGGGCGCCTTCACGGGCGCGATCCGCCAGAAGATCGGCAAGTTCGAGCTCGCCCACCGCGGCACCATCTTTCTCGACGAGATCGGCTCGCTCAACCTCGACGTGCAGGCGAACCTGCTCCGGATCCTGCAGGAGAAGGAGTTCGACCGCGTGGGCGGGCAGCGCACGATCCGGGTGGACGTGCGCGTGATCGCGGCGACGAACTCGAACCTCGAGCAGGCGGTGGAGAAGGGGGACTTCCGCGGCGACCTCTACTACCGGCTGAACGTCTTTCCAATCTACATGCCGCCGCTTCGCGAGCGCAAGACCGACATCCTGCTGCTCGCGGATTATTTTCTCGAGAAGTACGCCCGCGAGAACGGAAAGGACATCCGGCGGTTCTCCACCCCGGCGATCGACATGCTCATGCAGTACCACTGGCCGGGAAACGTGCGCGAGCTCGAAAACTGCATCGAGCGCGCCGTCCTGCTGTGCGAGGAGGGCGTGATCCACAGCTACCATCTCCCCCCCACGCTGCAGACCGGCACCGAGTCCGGGACCCTGCCCGCGGTCGCACTCGACGAGGCCGTCGCCAAGCTCGAGCGCGAGATGCTGATCGACGCCCTCAAGAACACCCGCGGCAACATCACCGCCGCGGCGGCGCTCCTGCGCACGACCGTGCGCAAGTTCGCCTACAAGGCGCGCCGCCACGGGATCGACTACCGCATCTACCGGCCCTAGCGGGCGGGGGGCCGCCCCGGACCCGGCCCGAGGGATCCCCCCCTCCCGGGGCCGCCTTGCCCCCCGCATCCCCGCCAAGCGAAAAGGGCCCCCGGGCGGGGAAATCCGCCCGGGGGCCCCGGCCGCGGCAGAGCCGCGCCGTGCGCCTCAGATGTCGAAGTAGAGGAAGAACTCGTGGGGGTGCGGCCGCAGGCGCACGGCGTCGACCTCGGTGCGGGTCTTGTACTCGATCCACATCTCGAGCGCATCCCGGGTGAAGACATCGCCCTTGAGCAAAAAGTCCGGGTCGGCCTTCAGGCAGGCGAGCGCCTCCTCGAGCGATCCCGGGGCCGAGGGCACCTGGGCGAGCTCCTCGGGAGGCAGATCGTAGATGTTCTTGTCGAGGGGGTCCCCGGGGTCGATCTTGTTCTGGATGCCGTCGATCACGGCCATCAGGATCGCGGCGAAGGCGAGGTAGCCGTTGCAGGAGGGGTCCGGGGTGCGGAACTCGATTCGCTTCGCCTTGGGCGAGGTCGAGTACATCGGGATGCGGATCGCCGCGCTGCGGTTGCGGCTGGAGTAGGCGAGGTTGACGGGCGCCTCGTATCCCGGGACGAGCCGCTTGTAGGAGTTCGTCGTGGGGTTGGTGATCGCGCAGAGGGCGCGGCAGTGTTTGAGGATGCCGCCGATGGCGTAGAGCGTCGTCTGCGAGACCCCCGCGTACTTGTCCCCGGCGAAGAGGTTTTTCCCGTCCTTCCAGAGGCTCACGTGGGTGTGCATGCCCGAGCCGTTGTCGCCGAAGAGGGGCTTGGGCATGAAGGTCACGGTGTGGTTGCGGCGGTAGGCCACGTTCTTGAGCACGTACTTGAACCACATGAGCTGGTCGGCCATCTGGAGCAGGGGCTTGAACTTCATGTCGATTTCGGCCTGACCGGCGGTGGCGACCTCGTGGTGCTGGGCCTCGACCTCGATGCCGAGCCGCTCGAGCACGAGCACCATCTCCGTGCGCAGGTCCTGGAACTTGTCCATCGGCGGCACGGGGAAATAGCCCTCCTTGGGCCGCGGCTTGTAGCCGAGGTTCGGCCCCTCCTCACGCCCCGTGTTCCAGGTCCCCTCGATCGAGTCGATCTCGTAGAAGGCGCCGTAGGAGTTCGACTCGTAGCGGATGTCGTCGAAGATGAAAAACTCGGCCTCCGGCCCCATGTAGGCGATGTCGGCGATCCCCGTGCTCTTGAGGTAGGCCTCGGCCTTGCGGGCGATGTGGCGCGGGTCCCGCGTGTAGGGCGCGCGGGTGACCGGGTCGACGATGTCGCAGATCATGACGAGCGTCGGCTCCTGGGTGAAGGGGTCCATGCGCGCCGTCGCCGGGTCGGGGATGACCAGCATGTCGCTGGCGTTGATCGGCTGCCAGCCGCGGATGCTCGAGCCGTCGAAGCCGAAGCCGTCCTCGAAGCTTCCCTCGTCGAGCTGGTGGATGGGGACGGAGAAGTGCTGCCACAGCCCGGGAAAATCCATGAAGCGCAGATCGAGCATGCGGGCGCCCTGTTCCTTGGCGAACGCCAGTACCTCTTTGGGTTTCATCATTTTCCTCCTTTTCGTGGATAGGGAGAATCCACCGGGTTGAGAGCCGTCGTTTGGCCGAGCGCGTTCAGATGGCGTCGGGCCCCGTCTCGCCGGTGCGCACGCGGATCGCCTGCTCGACCGGGGTGACGAAGATCTTGCCGTCGCCGATCTTTCCGGTATAGGCCGCTTCGCGGATGCGGGCGACCGCCTGGTCGACCAGCTCGGCGGTGACGACGATTTCCAGCTTGATCTTGGGGATGAAATCGACCACGTACTCGGCCCCGCGGTAGACCTCCTTGTGGCCTTTCTGCCGGCCGTAGCCCTTGACCTCGGAGACCGTCATGCCCTGGATGCCGACGGCGTTGAGGGCCTCTTTCACGTCGTCGAGCTTGAACGGCTTGATGATGGCCTCGATTTTCTTGATCATGGTTCCCTCCTTGGCGGCCGGTCCCCCGGCTCATTCGATTTCAAAAGCCCGTTCGCCGTGCACGGCGCCGTCCAGGCCGATGCGTTCGTTTTCCTCGTCGACCCGCAGCCCGCCCGTGAGCAGGCCGGTGAACCTGGCCAGCAGCCAGGTCGCCACCGCGGTGTAGAGGGCCGTCGCCGCGATGGAGAGCGCCTGGATGCCGAGCTGGGCAGGGTTGCCGAAGAAAAGCCCGGCGCCCGCGGGGTTCACGGCCGGGTCGGCGAACAGGCCGGTCGCCAGCGCCCCCAGGGCGCCGCAGACGCCGTGCACCCCGAAGGCGTCGAGCGTGTCGTCGTACCCCAGCCGCGCCTTGACCCGCGCGACCGCGAAGAAGCCCAGGCAACCCGCCGCGGCCCCGATCAGGATCGAGGCGCCCAGCCCGACGAAGCCGGCCGCGGGGGTGATGGCGACCAACCCGGCCACGACGCCCGAGGCGATGCCGAGCACCGTGGGCTTGCGGTTGACGGCCCACTCGGTGAACATCCAGCAGAGGGCCGCGGCGGCGGCCGAGGTGTTGGTCACCAGAAAGGCCGACCCCGCCAGGCCGTCGGCGACGAGCGCGCTGCCCGCGTTGAAGCCGAACCAGCCGAACCACAGGAGCGCCGCCCCGATGGCCGTGAGGGCGATGCTCGAGGGGAACATCGCCTCTTTGCCGTAGCCGATCCGCGGGCCGAGCCGGAGGGCCAGGACGAGACCGGCGACCCCGGCGTTGATGTGCACGACGGTCCCGCCGGCGAAGTCGAGCGCCCCCAGGCCGGCCATCCACCCCTTGCCCCACACCCAGTGCGCGACCGGGCAGTAGACGAGGCTCACCCAGAGGACGCAGAAGACGAGCCAGGCCGAAAACTTCATGCGATCCACGACGGAGCCGAGCACCAGGGCGACGGTGATCGCGGCGAAGGTCATCTGAAAGAGGGCGAAGACGTTGGCCGGGATGGTGCCCTCCAGATCCGCCGGGGTGATCCCGGAGAGAAACAGGCGGCTTGTCCCGCCGATCACGCCTCCGAGATCCGGGCCGAAGGCGAGGCTGTAGCCCCAGGCGACCCAGACCAGGCTCGCCAGGCAATAGGCCGCGAAGGTCATGGCCAGCGTGTTCAGGAGGTTCTTGTAGCGCGACATGCCGCCGTAGAACAGGGCGAGGCCGGCGGGCGTCATCACCATGACGAGAGCGGTGGCGACGATCATCCAGGCCGTGTCGCCGGAGTTCAGGACGGGATCTCCCGCCCAGGCGAGCGAGCCCGGGACGAGAAGCCCGGCCGCCAGCGCGGCTCGGGACAGGGTGCGGCGCATCATGGGGTGGGTTCTCCTTTCCGCGAAGATTCCGGGGGGGCGAGGCGCTTGAGAATCTCCCGCTCGAGCGCGGCGACCCGCTCCGGTTCCAAGAGTTTTCCGCCCGCGAGATCGCGGACGTAGAAGACATCCAGCACCTGGTCCACCTGGGTGGCGATCTTGGCGACGCGGATGTCGAGGCCGGCGCGGTAGAGGGCATCGGCGATGCAGTAGAGCAGGCCCGGGAAGTCGTAGGTGAAGACCTCGACGAGGGTGAAGAAGCTCGAGCTCGTGTTGTCGATGCGCACGCGGTGGGGTTTCCGGCCGGCGCGGGGCCGGGCCGCGGCGCGGGCGGCATCGAGCCGCGGGGCGAGCGCCGAGGCGAGATCGAGCCTTCCGGCGAGGACTTCCTCGAGATGCCGGGCGACGCGCTCCCAGCGCTCCTCCTCGAAGATCGGGTCCGGCGGCGGCCGGAGCTCGAAGCGGTCGAGGGCGACGCCGTTTTTCCAGGTGAAGACGAGAACGTCGAGAATGTGGATCCCGTTCAGGGTGAAGACGCCGGCCAGGCTGGCGACCAGCCCCGGCCGGTCCTTGGCGCAGACCGTGAGGCGGCGGGTTTTCCCGCCGGATGCGGGCTGGATCTCCCAAACGAAGCCCCGCCCCCCGAGGCGCGCGGCGAGGGCGACGTGGGCCGCGATCTCCCCGGGTTCCATGGCGAGGAGGTAGCGCGGGCTGAGGAGGGGAAAGACCTCCCGGAAGCGCCGGCGCTCCTCCTCCGAGGCGGCCGAGGCGAGGAGGGCCTGCTCCTTGCGCGCGATCGTTTCCTGGGTCCGGCGGCTGGCGAGATCGCCCTGCTCGAGGACGTTGAGCACCTTGAGGAAGAACTCCTCCAGAAGGTGAGCCGTCCAGTCGGACCAGGCCGCGGGTCCGGTCGCCTGGGCGTCGGCGACGGTGAGGAGGTAGAGCATCTTGAGGGACTCGGCGTCGGGGATGGCCCGGGCGCAGACGAGCGCCGTTTCCTCGTCGTGGATGTCGCGGCGGGTCGCCGTCTGGATCAGCAGCAGGTGCTCGCGCACGAGGAAAGCCGCCGTCTCGCGGTCCGCCTCGGAAAACCCCCGCTCGGCGAGGATGCGGCGGACGATCTCGGCCCCACGGGCGGCGTGCCCGGGGGCGGGCTCGGCCTTGCCGATGTCGTGCAGCAGGGCCGCCCAGTGGAGGAGCCCTTTGCGCGGCAGCTCCCGGTAGAGCCGGCCGGGAAGGTCGTCCACCCCCCCCGGCGGCCGCGCGGCGAGGGCCTGCAGGGCGATCACCGTGTGCAGGAGATGCCGGTCCACGGGGTAGACGTGGTACTCGTCGTACTGGATGCGGTGGGCGACCCCCCGGAACTCGGGGATCAGGGCCTCGAGAAGCCCCGTGGCCAGGAGGTCGTCGAGAAGCGCCTCCCCGGCCTGGGGGTGGACGAGCAGCGATTCGAGGGCGCGCACGACCGCCGGGGCCGTGCGCAGGCGGCCGTCGACGAGATGGAGAAATTCGCGGATCAGCCGCCGGGCCTCGCCGGCGAGCGGCCACCCCAACCGGGCGCTTTCGGTGAAGATGCGGACGAGGATCTCCGGCCGCGCCAGGATCGCCTCGGGCCCCGCGAAGGTGAGAAACCCGCCCGGCACGGCGGCGATCCCCTCGGGCAGAACGGGCGAGGCGCCGCGGCGCCGCACCCGGGGTGCGGCGAGCTCGCGCATGCAGGCGAGGTGCAGCCGCTTGATGACGCCCATGTGGCGGTGCAGCTCCCCGAGGAAGCGCTCGACCGGCTGCTGCCCCCCTTCGGCGGGGTAACCCAGGCGCTCGGCGATGGCGATCTGGTGTTCGAAATGAAGCCGGTCGACCCGCCGGCGCGCGAGGTCGTGCAGGTGGTCGCGCACCCGCCAGACGAAGCGCAGCGCGCCCCAGAGCTCCTCGAACTCCCCGTGGGAGAGCCACCCCGCGTATTCGAGATCCCGCGCCTGCAGCACCTCGTGGTCGAGCCGCGCGGCCCAGCGCAGGCCGTGGTAGTCGCGCAGCCCCCCCTGGCCCTCCTTCAGGTGCGGCTCCAGCAGGTGGGCGGAGTCGCCGAAGCGCTCGTGCCGCAGCCGCGTCTGCTCCACGAGGTTCTCGATCACCCAGGCCCGGCGCCGCTCGAGCAGCTCCGCCCGCAGCGCTTCGAGAAGCTCGGAGAAGAGGACCGAGACCCCGCAGACGAACCGCGCGTCGAGCAGCGGGGTGAGCACCTGGAAATCGCGGGCGGCGAGCCGGAGGCACTCCTTGAGCGAACGGACGGCATAGCCCACCTCGAGGCCGAGGTCCCAGAGGGGGTAGACCATTTCGCGGATGAGGGCCTCGGCGCCGCGGGGGGTCTTGCGGCGGAAGAGAAACAGGAGGTCGATGTCCGAGCGCAGGTTGAGCTCCTCGCGGCCGTAGCCGCCGAGGGCGATGATGGCGTAGGGGTTGCGGTTGAGCTCGAGGAAAGGCCCGCTCGGGCTGGCCGCGAAGGCCTCCTCGAAATACTCGTCCACCGCGCGGCTCAGCTTCGCGATGTCCTCGGGCGCCCCCGCCGCGAGCAGCTCGGCGGCGATCGCGCCGAACGTCTCCTTCAGGGCCTGGGCGGCGCCCCGGGGTTCGCGGCCGGAAGGCGGCGGGGGGATCGTGGTCAGAGGCTCCATCGCCGGGTGGAAAGAAGCAAGGAGGGTGCCAGAGGCTCCCGGGCGGGGAAAGGCCCGCGGAATCCGCCCCCCGCGGGGAGCGCCCGTTCGCCCCGGCCAGGGAAAGAAAACAATTTTGTGATATTGAACGGCAATAAAGTTACGTAATTGTTATTTTCCCGCTTCCGCCGCGCCCATCACCTGCCGCCAGATTCCCAGCACGCGCGACCTAACTGGGGCGAAGCGCTCCGCCGGGACGCGGGCGGGCTTTTCCTGAAGGGCGAGCCGGTGGGCGGCGGCGCGGTAGATCAGGTAGGCGTGCTTGAGGATGTGGGCCTCGATTTCCCCCAGGATGCGGGCGGCGTTGAGGGTCTGGATCAGCCGCACGGTGTCGGTCCAGCGGCAGAGCTCCGGGATGCGCCGCGCGTGCCGCAGGGTGAGCAGCTGGACCAGGAACTCGATGTCCACGATGCCGCCGGGCCCCTGCTTGAGGTCGAATTCGTTCTCCGGTACGGCCGGCGCGCCGCGGCGCATGCGCTCGCGCATGGCGAAGACCTCCCGGCGGAGCTCCCCGGGGGGCCGCGGCCGGGCGAGCACCTCGCGGCGCACCGCCTGGAAACGCCGGGCGACGGCGGGGTCGCCCGCCACCGGCCGCGCCTTGATCAGCGCCTGGTGTTCCCAGGTCCAGGCCTCGTGGAGAAGGTAGTCGCGGAAGGCCTCGACGTGCTGCACGAGGATGCCGGCGATGCCGCTCGGCCGCAGGCGGGTGTCGATCTCGTAGAGGCGGCCCGCGCGGGTGGGGGTCGTCAGGATGTGGATCACCCGCTGGCCGAGCCGGTTGTAGAACTGCGCCGGGTCGATCGGCCGCGGGCCGCCTGCGGTCGTCTCCCCCGCCCCCGCGTGGAGGAAGACGAGATCGAGATCGGCGCGGTAGCCGAGCTCGAGACCGCCCAGCTTGCCGTAGGCGACGACGGCGAAGCCCGGCCGGCAGGCCTCGCCCTCCAGCACGGCGAGCGGGGCGCCGTGGCGGGCGACGAGGTGCCCCCAGGCGAGATCGACCACGGCCGCCAGGAGGGTCTCGGCGATGTCGGAGAGCACGTCGCTCACCCGCATCAGCGCGAGCTCGCCGCTCACGTCGGCGGCGGCGGCCTGGAGCACCTGGGTCTGCTGGAAGACGCAGAGGGCCTCGATCTGGGCTTCGAGATCCTCGGGGTCCGTGCGCGCCAGGCGCCGGCGCACCTCCTCCAGCAGCGCCTCGCGGCCGGGCGGCCGGTAGCGGCCGCCGGGGCCGAGCAGCTCGTCGAGGACGACCGGGTGACGGGCGATGAAGGAGGCGAGAAAGGGGCTCGCCCCGGCGAGGGCGACGAGACGGCCGAGCGCGGCGGGGGACTCCTGCAAGAGGGCGAGGTAGGTCGTGCGGCGTCCGATGGCGCGCAGGATGTCGCAGGTGCGGCGCAGGGCCTCCAGAGGGGCGGGGGAGCTGCCTGAAGCGAGCAGGACCCGCGGGATGAGGCGGTCGAGACGGCGGCGGCCGGCCGGGCTGAGGGCCCGAATCTCGGGGTCCTCCTGCAGGGCCTGCAGGGCCCCCAGGGCCTCGGCGGCGGCGGGGTGCCCCGTGCGCTGCAGGAGCGCCACGGCCTCGGCGGGATCGAGGCGCATCTCCCAGAGGGCGGCGAGCTCGCCCTCGACCCCCGCCGCGGCCGCCTCCGCCCCCTCGGCCGGGCCGAGCAGCAGGCGGAAATGGCCGTGCACCCGCTCGCGGTGGCGCTCGAGCTCCTCCAGCAGGCGCGCCGGCTCCGCGTGCCCCGTCCCCGCGGCGAGGATCCGCAACTCGCGATCGTCCCGGGGGATCTCGTGCGTCTGGCGGTCGAAGCGCTGCTGCAGCCGGTGCTCCAGCGTGCGCAGGAAGACGTAGGCGGCGTCGAGCTCGCCCCGCGCCGCCTCGGTGAGGATCCCCGCATGGGCGAGCGCCTCCAGCACGCGCCGGATGTCGCGCTCCCGCAGGGCCGGCTCCAGGCCGCCGCGGATGAGCTGGAAACACTGGCCGAAGAACTCGATCTCGCGGATCCCGCCGCGGCCGATCTTGATGTTCCTCTCGAGGGTGCGGCGGGCGACCTCGCGGGCGATCATGCGCTTCATCTCGCGCAGCGACTCGAAGGCCCCGTAGTCGAGGTAGCGGCGGAAGACGAAGGGCTGCAGCCGCCGGAGGAGCTCTTCGCCCGCGGCGCGGTCGCCCGCGGCCGGCCGGGCCTTGATCCAGGCATAGCGCTCCCATTCCCGGCCCTGTTCCTGGTAGTACTGCTCCAGGCCGTCGAAGCTCAGGACGAGGGGCCCGGAATCGCCGAAGGGCCTGAGCCGCAGGTCGACGCGGAAGACGATCCCCTCGGCCGTGGGGGTGTCGAGCAGGCGGACGAGGCGCCGCGCGAGGCGGGTGAAGAACTCCTCGTGCGAGACGGAGGTGGCGGCCCCGCGGGTTTCCCCGGCGGCGGCGTAGGCGAAGAGGAGGTCCACGTCGGAGGAGAAGTTGAGCTCCCGGCCGCCGAGCTTGCCGAGGGCGATCACGACCAGGCCGGCCGGCCTCCCGCCGGGGCCCTCGGGCGTCCCCGCCTCGCGGCAGAGGCGGGGGTGGAGCCAGGCGTGGGCCTGGTGCAGGCAGGCGTCGGCGAAGTCGGAGAGCTCGCGGACCGTCTCCTCGAAACCGGCCCGGCCGGCGAGGTCGCGCCAGGCGATGCGGCAGAGCTCCCGGCGCCGCAGCCGGCGCAGCCGGCGGCCGGCCTCCTCCTCGTCGCCGGCCTGGGCGAGGGATCGGGCGACCCGGGCCTCGGCTTCCTCGGCGGTGCGGGGGCGATCAAGATCGCCCCCGCCGAGGAGGGCGGCGAGCGCGGGGGGGTCGCGAAGGAGGGATTCGTAAAGAAAGTCGCTTAGAAGAAGAACGCGCGCGAGCTCGGCCTCCAGCCCGGGGGCGAGCCTCACCGCCACCCCGGCTTCCGCCGCGGCCTGGAGGAGGGCGCCCCGCCTGGCCGCGGCTTCCTCGGCGAGATCGGCGGGGAGGGGATCGAGGCGGGGCACGTCGCGCAAAGGCCTCCTCGGGCGCGGCAGGCGCCGGCCCGCCGGGGCCCGGCGCCTGGAATTCCGCGGACCCTTCCCGGCGGGGGTGTTTGCCGTTCTCAGCGCAGGTAGCCCCACTCGCGCAGCCGCTGCGCGGCGTGCTGGGCGTAGGGACCCTGCCGGACCTGCTGCAGGTAGCGGCGGTACTCCTGGGCCGCTTCGTTTCTGCGGGCCAGGCCCTCGTAGGCGTAGCCGGTGAAGAAGACGCTCGTGGGGTTGCCGGGCAGGATGCGGCGGTAGGTCTGGAAATCGGCGAGCGCCGCATCGTAGCGCTTGAGCTGGAGCGCGGCGATCCCGCTCAGGAAGTGGCCCTGGGCCTCCTGGGGGTAGGCGGCGACCGCCTCGCGGCCGTAGCGCTCGCCCTCGGCGAATTTCTTCTGCAGGAGCAGGCAGCGGGCCAGGGAGAGCAGCCCCGCGTAATCGCCCGGTGCCGCTTTCAGCGCGGCGCGGAAGTGGGTTTCGGCCTGATCGTAGCTCTTTTTCCCCAGGGCGTCGTCCCCCTTTTGCATCTCCTCGATGGCGCCCTGGATGGCGCGCAGCCCCGCCGTCTGGTCCATGAACCGCTCGCGCTGGAGGGGGTTGCCGCGCGCCGCGGCATACTCGCTGCGGGCCGTCTGCACCGCGGTGCGATAGCGCTCCTCGCTCATGGGGTGGGTGGAGAACATGAGCTCGATCGCGTTCGGCCGCGACTTGTTCAGGCCGTTCAACATCTCCATCAGCCCCACCATGCCCTCGGGGCTGTAGCCGGCGCGCACGCTGTACTCGGTTCCCAGGGCGTCCGCCTGGCGCTCGTTGTCCCGGCTGTAACTCGCCAGAAATGCGCCCGCCCCGAGCCCGCCCAGGGTCGAGGCCACCTGGCCCAGGCCGGGGGCGGTCAGATCGGCGAGGATCGAAAGCCCGCCGACCACGAGGTTGGAGAGCTGACCCTTGGAGAGCTGCTCGGCGGTGTGGCGGGCGGCGACGTGGCCGATCTCGTGGCCGAGAAGCGCGGCGAGCTCGGCCTCGTTGTGGAGCTTGAGGAGAATCCCCCGCGTGCAGGCGATGCTGCCGCCGGGGAAGGCGTAGGCGTTGATGTAGGTCGCGTTCACCACGCGGAACGAAAAGGGCATCTGGGGGCGATGGCTGCGGCCGGCGAGCGAGCGCCCGACGCGGTCCACGTAGGCGTTCAGGGCGGCGTCTTGGACCGTCCCGTAATCCTCGGAGAACTGGCGCGGCGAGTACTGCCGGTCGATCTGGATCTCCTCGTCCTCGGAGACGGTCATGAACTGGCTTCGCCCGGTGACGGGGTTGGTTGCGCAGCCGGCGAGAAGGCCAGCGGCCGCAAGCCCGCCCGCCTGGAGAAAGCGCCGCCGCGTGAGGGCGGCGGAGGCGATCGCGGCAATGGGGACATCCATGGCGAACTCCTGCGGGGGTCGGCCCCGGCGGCGGGGGCCCGAAATTGCCCGCAGCTTAAAAAAATGCCCCGGGCCTGTCAAACGGCCGCGGCGGCCCCGGCGGACCGCAAAGATCCTACACTTTTGTCGTGACGCGCGCTCCCGCATGCGACGCTGTGGGACGGGGCTTGACCGGCCGTTTTTTTTCCTTCATAGAGCGAAGTGCCGGTTTCGCCTTCCGGGCCGAGCCCCGGAGCCGCTGCGGCCGGAGCCGAAGCGGGGCGTCAAGGCGTCCGCGTCTCCTTGCGGCACGTCTTTTGCTCCTCCTCTCGGGCAGGCCGGGGCGGCGGCGACACCGCCAACGCCGGCGCCGCCAGCGATCGCACCGCCGTCCGACGGGCCCCGCGCTCCAGCAACCGAACCCGCTCGAGTCCGCCGCCACCCGGTGATCCGTGCCGCGGCCGCGCCGGTCCCTCTCCCGGAGAGGGGGCGCGGAAAGGAGCCTTTGCGATGTGCCGTCTGTTTGCCGTCACCAGCCGGGAGCCCGTCTCCCCCATGATGGCGATCCAGGCGCTGGAGGTCATGCGCGAGGGGCATGACGGCTCCGGCGTCGGCCTGCTCCTGCGGGACCTGAGCGGGCCGTTCGAGGAATTGAAGGACGCCCCCATCCTCTCGGGGATCTTCAGCGACGCGGGCCTGAAGCGCCTCGACGCCACGATGATGGATCTCGGCTTCATGACCAAGTACAAGATCTCGATCAAGGTCCCCAAGACCCCTCCCCCGGGGGTGCCGCGGCGCGACATCTACCTCATCCGGGCCTACGAGCTGCCGGAGGAATGGGAGGGGCTCGCCCGGGAGGAGATCGAGGACCGGCTGATGAGGATCCGCCTGCGGCTGCGGGCCATGGGGGAGGAGTCCCAGGACATGATCGTCTTCTCCTTTTGGCCCGACGTGATCCTGATCAAGGAGATCGGCGACCCGCTCACCGTCGCCCGCCATCTCCAGCTCGACCGCAAGGAGCTCCGCGCGCGCATCCTGCTCGCCCAGGGGCGCCAGAACACGAACTACAGCATCGATCTCTACGCCTGCCACCCCTTCTTCCTGCAGGGCTTTGCGACCATGACCAACGGCGAGAACACCGCCTTCGTGCCCATCCGCACGTTCCTCGAATCGCGCGGGTTCCCGGGCTACACGGGCTATCGCTCGGATTCCGAGGTCTTCACCCACATCCTGCACTACACCCACAAGGTGCTGGGACTCGGCATCGAGGCCTACAAGCACGTGATCACCCCGCTGCCGGACGAGGAGCTCGCCGAGCACCCCCACGCGCCCTGGCTGCGGCGGCTCAAGCAGAGCTGCCGCCCCCTGATCATCGACGGCCCCAACTGCGTGATCGGCTGCCTCCCCGACGGGAGCCTCTTTCTCGTCCAGGACCGCAAGAAGCTTCGCCCCGGCGTCGTCGGCGGGCGGCCCGGCCTCTTCGCCTTTTCCTCCGAGATCTGCGGCCTGGATGCGGCGATCCCGCTCCGCGACAAGAGCCGCGACGTCCAACCCATGAACCTGGAGACCGCCGTGGTCGACCCCGAGCGGCGGGAGGTCCGGCTATGCAGTCAGAAAGACCCATTGCCCCTTCCACACTGAGCGTCAAGGACCTGCCCTGGCAGATCGCCTGGAGCCGCGAGGCCTGCACCCTCTGCGGCCGCTGCACGGCCGTCTGCCCGGTGCAGGCGATCGAGCTGGCCGTTTTCCGCAAGCGGCTGCTCGAGCCGCCGGCCGATCTCGGGGCGGCCACGGCGGGCGTCACCCGCGCCTACTACGGGATCCGCCAGCGCACCGACCCGGCCTACGCCTGCATCGGCTGCGCCATGTGCAATCTCGTCTGCCCGAACCACGCCATCCTGCCGCTGCGGACCGACGAGGCCGACAAGCTGCGGTTTCACATCGACCGCGGGGGCCAGCCGCGGCGTCGCGGCGGCCGGCGCAACGTGCCCGGGACGGTGCTCGACCGGATCAAGTTCATCCGCATCTCCATGCTGACGGACCCGGCGCTCGACGCCGGCCGGCACGAGTTCGAGCTGCGCACGCTGCTCGGGCGGGTGCTGCCGCCGGAGGCGGCCCTGCGCCACGAGCGCGAGCACGGCTGGGTGCCGCCGGTGCGCGAGATCTACCCCCTGGTGATCGGCGGGATGTCCTTCGGCGCCCTCTCCCCGAACATGTGGGAGGGGCTCCAGCTCGGGGTCGCCTACCTGAACGAGGAACTGGGGATGCCCGTGCGCATCTCGACCGGCGAGGGGGGATGCCCGCCGCGGCTGTTGCGCTCGCGCTTCCTGGAGTATGTGATTCTGCAGATCGCCAGCGGCTACTTCGGCTGGGACGAGATCCTCCACGCCATCCCGGAAATGAAGGCCGACCCCTGCGCGATCGAGATCAAGTACGGGCAGGGCGCCAAGCCCGGCGACGGCGGGCTGCTCATGGGGCACAAGGTGAACCGGTTGATCGCCGCGATCCGCGGGGTCCCCCCCGGGGTGAGCCTGCCCAGCCCGCCGACGCACCAGACGCAGTATTCGATCGAGGAGTCGGTGGCCAAGATGATCCAGTCGATGGGCATGGCCTGGGGGTTCCGCGTGCCGGTCTACCCGAAGATCTCCGGCACCTCGACCGCCCTTGCGGTGCTGAACAACCTCACGCGCAACCCCTACGCCGCCGGGTTGGCGATCGACGGCGAGGACGGCGGCACCGGCGCGGCCTACCATGTCTCCATGAACCACATGGGTCACCCCATCGCCGCCAACATCCGCGACGCCTACCTCACGCTCGTGCGCCTCGGCATGCAAAACGAGCTGCCGCTCTTCGCGGCCGGCGGGATCGGCAAGACCGGCAACCTCGCCGCCAACGCCGCGGCCCTCATCATGCTGGGGGCGAGCGCCGTCCAGGTCGGCAAATACCTCATGCAGGCCGCCGCCGGCTGCCTCGGCTCCGAGACCGACCGCTGCAACATCTGCAACATCGGCCTGTGCCCGAAGGGGATCACCTCGCAGGACCCGCGCCTCTACCGCCGCCTGGACGTGGACGACGTCGCCCAGCGGGTGGTCGACTGCGTTGTCGCCTTCGACACCGAGCTCAAGAAGATCGTCGCCCCCCTGGGCCGCTCCACCTCGCTCCCGATCGGCATGTCCGACGCCCTGGGCGTCGACGACCCCCACATCGCCGAGAGGCTCAAGATCGCCTATGTCGTGTGATCGCGGCGCAGGCCCGGCCCCCGGGGGATCCCCCCCGGGGGCGGCAAGGACGGCAGGCCATGAGCGACATCCCGCAACCCGGATCCGCAACCTTCCACCGCATCCCCGGCCGCGTGCAGGGGGAGCGCCTTCCTTCGCGCCTCCTCGAGGAGGCGATCCAGGCCGCCGTGGCCGAAGGGCACCGCCGGCTCCACATCGAGGCCTTCGGCCAGCACGGCATCGGCGGCCGCCTGCGCAGCCCCGAGGGCGCCGCGCTGCTGGTGCACGTGAGCGGGCACCCCGGCCAGCGCCTGGGCGGCATGGGCTTTCCCGGGACCCGCATCGAGGTGGACGGCCCGGCCTCGGACGACGTCGGCTGGCTCAACGCCGGCGCCGAGATCGTCGTCCGCGGCAACGCCGGCAACGGCGTGGCCAACGCCATGGCCCAGGGCCGCATCTATGTGGGCGGCAACCTCGGCGCGCGGGCGATGACCATGACCAAGCACAACCCGCGCTTCGAACCGCCGGAGCTGTGGGTGCTGGGCTCGGTGGGAGACTACTTCGGCGAGTTCATGGCGGGCGGCATCGCCGTCGTCTGCGGCCACGAGGCCCAGCGGCCCGACAACGTCCTCGGCCACCGGCCCCTCGTCGGCATGGTGGGCGGGAGGGTCTTTTTCCGCGGCCCGCACGGGGGCTACAGCACGGCCGACGCCCGCCCGGCGCCGATCGGCGACGACGACTGGCGGTGGCTCGAGACCGGCCTGGAGCGCTTCCTCCGGGCCGTGGGCCGGAGCGAGCTCCTGCGGCTTCTCGCGGTGCGCGAGGACTGGCAGCTCCTCATCGCCCGAGGGCCGGGGGAAAAACGGCTCCTTCCCGCCCGCGGCATCCGCGAATTCCACCGCGAGCGCTGGGACGCCGAGCTGGGGACGGGCGGCCTGATCGGGGACCTGAGCCTCGCCGACCGCAGCCGCATCCCCGTGATCACGACGGGCGAGCTGCGGCGCTTCGTTCCCGTGTGGGAACACGAGGTCTACGCCCCCCCGTGCGAGGCGAGCTGCCCCACGGGCATCCCCGTGCAGCGGCGCTGGCAGCTGATCCGCGAGGGCCGGCTCGACGAGGCCGTGGATCTCGCACTCGCCTACACCCCGTTTCCGGCGGCGGTTTGCGGCTACCTGTGCCCCAACCTCTGCATGCAATCCTGCACCCGGGGCACGCTCGGCATGGCGCCCGTCGACACGACGAAGCTCGGCCAGGCGAGCCTGCGCGCGCGGACGCCCGAGCTGCCCCCCCTGCGGGGGGGGCGGGTCGCCGTCGTCGGCGGCGGCCCGGCCGGGATCTCGGTCGCCTGGCAACTGCGCCGCCGGGGGATCGAGGCCGTCCTCTACGAGCTCGAGGGAAGGCTCGGGGGCAAGTTCTCCCGGGTGATCCCCGAAAGCCGCATCCCCAGCGAGGTGATCGCCACCGAGCTCGAGCGCGTGCGCCGGGTGCTCCCGCTGGTTGCGCTCCGGCAGCCGCTCGGCCGGGAGGAGTTTCTCCGCCTCCGCGAGGAGTTCGACGCCGTCGTGATCGCCGTCGGCGCCCGCAAGCCCCGCAGCCTGCCGCTTGCCGGCATCGAGCGGGCGGTCTCGGCGCTCGCCTTCCTCGAGGCGGCGAAGGCCGGCGAGGCCTCCGTCGGCCGCCGCGTCGCCGTGATCGGGGCGGGCAACGTCGGCTGCGACGCCGCCACCGAGGCCTTCCGGCTGGGTGCGCAGGAGGTCACGCTGCTCGACATCCAACGACCCGCCGCCTTCGGCAAGGAGCGGCGGGCGGCCGAGGCGGCCGGGGCGCGCTTCCGCTGGCCGGTCCGGATCCGGGAGATCACCGCGGCCGGCGTCCGCCTGGAGGCGGGCGAAGAGATCCCGGCGGAGACGGTGATCGTCGCCGTGGGCGACCAGCCGGACCTCGACTTTCTCCCCGCGGCGATCGAGCGCGAGCGCGGTTTCGTCCGCGTGGACGAGGCGTTCCGCACGAGCGACCCCCGCGTCTGGGCCATCGGCGACGCCGTCCGGCCGGGGCTGCTCACCGAGGCGATCGGCGCCGGGAGGAGGGCGGCCGAGGCGATCGCGGAGGCGATCGCCGGGGCGCGGGCGGAGGCGAGGCGGCGTCCCGTGATCGACCGCCGGCGGGTCACGGCCGAGTACTTCGACCCGCGCATCGTGGAATTCCCCGATGTCCGCCAGTGCGGCAGCCAGTGCCTCTCCTGCGGCGCCTGCCGGGACTGCGGCACCTGTGTCGCGGTCTGCCCGCGGGGGGCGATCCGCAGAACCGGAGGGGAGGGGGGGCGTTATGCCTACGAGGTCGACGATTCGCTCTGCATCGGCTGCGGTTTTTGCGCCGGCGCCTGCCCCTGCGGGGTCTGGAACCTCAGGGAAAATGACCCGCTTGACTGAAGCCGGCGGCGGCCCCGGGTCCTTCGGGGAGGACGAAACCCCGCGGGAGTCCTGCGGGGTCTTCGGCATCTGCGGGCATCCCGACGCCGCCGCCCTCACCTATTTCGGGCTCTACGCCCTGCAGCACCGGGGCCAGGAGAGCGCGGGCATCGCCGCCGTGAACGAGGGCTGCCTCACCGCCCACCGCGGCATGGGGCTCGTCCACGAGGTCTTCGATGTCGACCACCTCGAGGAGCTCCAGGGCCCCTGCGCCATCGGCCACGTGCGCTACTCCACGACGGGCAGCTCGATCCTCATGAACGCCCAGCCCTTCGTGGTGCGGCACCGGCGGAAAGCCTACGCCGTCGCCCACAACGGCAACATCACCAACGCCCCCACCCTCAAGGAGGAACTCGAACAGGCGGGCTCGATCTTCCAGTCCACCATGGACAGCGAGATCATGCTGCACCTGTTCGTGAAGAACCTGCGGTACGGCTTCGAGGAGGCCCTGCTCCGCACCGTGCAGCGGCTGGAGGGGGCCTTCTGCTTCGTCATGCTCACCAGCCGCGGCGAACTCGTCGGCATCCGCGACCCGTACGGCTTCCGGCCGCTCTGCCTGGGGCGGATCAACGGGCACTTCGTGCTGGCGAGCGAATCCTGCGCCCTCGACCTCGTGCAGGCGGAGTTCGTGCGCGAGGTCGAACCCGGCGAGATCGTGATCCTGGACGGCGACGGGATCCGCAGCCTGCGCGTCCCGCCCGCCCCGCGCCGGGCGCTCTGCATCTTCGAGTTCATCTATTTCGCCCGGCCCGACAGCCTCCTCGACGGCCGGACCGTCTACCTCGTCCGCAAGGCCTTCGGCCGCAAGCTCGCCGAGGAGGCCCCGGCGCCGGCCGATTTCGTGATGCCCTTCCCGGACTCGGGCACCTACGCCGCGATCGGCTACGCCCAGGCCGCCGGGCTTCCCTTCGAGCTCGGCATGATCCGCAACCACTACGTCGGACGAACCTTCATCCAGCCCACCCAGAGCATGCGCGACTTCGGCTCGCGGGTGAAGCTGAACCCTGTGAAGGAGCTGCTGCAGGGCAAGGAGATCGTCATCGTCGACGACTCGATCATCCGCGGCACCACGGTGAAGACCCGCGTGCGGGCGCTCCGGGAACTGGGCGTGAAGCGGGTCCACATGCGCATCTCCGGGCCGCCCCACCGCTTTCCCTGCCACTACGGGATCGACTTCTCGACGCGCGGCGAGCTCGTCGCCGCGGGCCGAAGCCAGGAGGAGCTGCGCGGGCTCCTCGGCCTGGACAGCCTGCACTACCTCACGATCGAGGGGCTGCTCGCCGCGACCGGGGACCCCCAAGCCGGGGAGCGCTTCTGCAAGGCCTGCTTCGACGGCAGCTACCCCGTCGCCTTCGAGGAGAGCCTCTCCAAGGGGTGCCTCGAAGGCCCCTGAGGCCGCCACGGCCGCCTTGCCGGCCCGCCAAACCCGGGATAAAATGAGAAGACGACGCGGGGGCGGTCGGCCCGCGGGGCGCGGAGAGGGCGGCCATGATCGAATCGAAGTACCTCCAGGACAACATCGAGAACATCCGCCGGCTGCTCGAGCTGCCGACGCTGCGCCGCTTCGAGACGCGCAGCCTGGGGAGGCTGCTCAAGCTCAGCCGCATCCGCGAGTACGCCGACGGCGAGGAAATCATCCGCGAGGGCGACCGCGACCCCTGGCTCTACGTCCTGCTCTCCGGCCGGGTGCGCATCCTCAAGGACGGCCAGGAGATCGGCCGGGTGGCAACGAAGGGTGAACTCTTCGGCGAGATGCGCCTGATCGACGCCGGCCGGCGCTCGGCCTCGGCCGTGGCGCTCGGCCGCACGGTCTGCCTCGCGGTGAACACCGCGGCCCGCGACCGCCTCGCGGGGACGGCAAGCGAGGAGGAACGCCTCGATTTTCTGTTGCTGCTCCACCGCATCTTCGCCGAGTACCTCGCGATGCGCCTGCGCGTGGCGAACCGCGAACTCGCCGAGGCGAAGAAACGGATCCGGGATCTTCTCCATGCCCGACGCGACGGTTGATTTCTCGGCCCGCGCCGCAAACGTCTTCTTCCACGTGCTCACGCGCTGCAACCTGCGCTGCCGCTACTGCTACATCAACCCCGCGGCCCACGGCCGGAGGCGGCTTCCGGCCGAGCGCATCGAGCGCTGGCTCGCGGTGCTGGCCGAGCGCTCCCCGGGGGCGAACCTCGTTCTCCTGGGAGGGGAGCCGACGCTGCACCCGGATCTGCCGCGCGTCGTCCGCGCCGCGCGCCGCCTGGGCTACGCGAGCGTCACGATCGACACCAACGGCTACCTGTTCCACGACATCCTCGAAGCGCTCGAACCCGGCGAGGTGGACGCCTTCAGCTTCAGCCTCGACGGCGCCGCCCCGGAGACGAACGACCGCCTGCGGGGCAAGGGGTCCTGGGCAACCTGCCTCGAGGGCATCCGCAAGGCCCGGGCGCGCGGTTTCGCCGCCAGCCTCATTTTCACCGTCTCGACCGCGAACGCGGGCGAGCTCGACGCCCTGGGGCCGCTTCTGGAGAAGCTCGGGGTTGCGCGCCTCTTTCTCCAGGTGCTCGGGCTGCGGGGCCGGGCCGCCGCGGCCGCGCCGAGGGGGGGGGCCGGCCTGCGCCTCTCCCCGGAGCAGTGGCGGGCGCGCGTCCCCGCCGCCGCGGCTGCGATCGCCGCGCGCGGCATCCGCGTGGTCGCCCCCCAGGTGTTCCTCGATCCGGGCGAGCCTTTTGTGTGCGCCGGCCGCACCGCCGACAACCATTTCGTCTTCCCCAACGGCCGCGTCTACCGCTGCCCTCTCGGCGCGGATTACCCGATCCACAGCCTCGTCTTCCGCCAGGACCGCCTGGAGGAGCGGCCGTCGCTCAACGAGCGGGATCTCTTCGCCCTCGAGATCCCCGAGGGCTGCGTGATGAACCGTCTCGTGCAGCCCGACACGCTGCGCTACACGCCGGAGGGAACACCCGCCTACCGCATCGGCTGCTGCCTGATCAAGAAGGAGATCCCCCCGCCGGCGGAGCGGGGGGAGGGCGGGACGCCATGGAGCCGATGACCCTGCGGCGCCGGATCCTCGAATTGCTGCGCGGGCAGGAGATGGGCGCCCGCGAGCTCTCCCGCGCGCTCGGCATCCGCGAAGCCGAGGTGCTCGCTCATCTCGAGCACGTGGCGCGCACGGCGTCCGGCGCGGGCGAACGGTTCACGCTGATCCCCAGCCAGTGCCTGCTCTGCGGCTTCGTCTTCGAGGAGCGCCGGCGCCTCACCCGGCCGGGGCGCTGCCCCCGCTGCCGCCGCTCCCGCATCGAGCCCCCCCGCTACAGGATTCGGTAAGCCGCGGGCGCCGGACCGGCGGGCCCTGTCGCTCTTGACTTAAGTCAATTGCGTTCGCGGCGCATGCGGATAGAAAGGGCCCGCGGGGCGGCAAGGCCCTGGGCGCAGCTCTTCCCCTTCGTCTTCCGGCGAAGGGTCAGCGGGGGAATCCGGCGATGGCCCTCCTGCGGACGATGCGATCGTTTTGGAAGCCGGCGCTGCTTCTTGCGGTTCTGGGATCGGGCGGCCTCTTTCTTGCCTTCGGCCCCCCCCAGCTCCTGGCCCGCACCGAGACCCCCCTCTTTTGCGGCTCCTGCCACGTGATGGCGTCGCAGTTCGAGGCCTGGTTCCAGGTGGGGGCGCACCGCACGATCCGGTGCGTCGACTGCCACCTGCCGCACGAGAACCTCCCCGCGTATGTCCTCTGGAAATCCCTGGACGGCCTCAAGGACGTCGTCGTCTTCTACTCCGGCCAAACCCCGGAGACGATCCGCCTTTCCGATCGCGGCCGCCGCTTCGTGCAGCGAAACTGCATCCGCTGCCACGGCGAGCGTGTCGCGCGCATCGACCGCAGCCGGGATTGCTGGGAGTGCCACCGCTTTCTGCAGCATCACCTGGCCGGCGTGCGTCTGACGAACTGAACCCGCCGAGGAGGAGAGACCCATGAACCCGTCGCTGGCCCGAGGCTTGGCGTACTTCCTGGCCGGGGTCCTCGCCCTGGCCCCGGCCGCCTGCACCCCTCCCGCGCCGCAGCCGCGGCAGACGGTGACCATCCCCGACAACGAGATCGACCCGGCGGTCTGGGGCAAGGCCTACCCCGAGGAATACGAGCTCTGGAAAAAAACCGAGGAGCCGATTTCCGCCCGCCGCAGCAAGTACAAGACCGGCATGGACAGCGGCCCGGTGACGATGGACAAGCTGTCGCATTTCCCCTTCATGGCGCTCCTCTTCAACGGCTGGGGCTTCGGCATCGAATACAACGAGCCCCGCGGGCACGCCTACATGGTCCGGGACCAGCTGGAGATCGACTCCTCCCGCCTCGGCGCAGGCGGCGTCTGCCTGAGCTGCAAGAGCCCCTACGCCCCCGGGCTGCAGAAGGAGCTGGGGACCGATTACTACCGCAAGCCCTTCCGGGAGGTCCTGGCGAAGATCCCCGAGAAGAACCGGGATCTCGGCGTGGCCTGCATCGATTGCCACGACCACCGCGACATGGGCCTGCGCATCTCCCGCGGCTTCACCCTGCTCGAGGCCTTCCGGGCGATGGGGGTCGACCCCGGCCGCCTCACCCGCCAGGAGATGCGCTCGGCGGTCTGCGCGCAATGCCACGTGACCTACAACATCCCCAAGGACGCCGAAGGCCAATCGGTCGGGCTCTACTTCCCGTGGCAGAAGGGGAACTACGGCGCGATCACGATCGAGGCCATCATCGCGCAGATCCGCAGCGACCCGCGGGTCCTGGAATGGAAGCAGGCGGTCACCGGCTTCCGCATGGCCTTCATCCGGCACCCGGAGTACGAGTTCTGGACGAACCAAAGCACCCATTTCCGGGCCGGCGCCTCCTGCGCCGATTGCCACATGCCCTATACCGTGGTCGGCGTGCACAAGGTCTCCGACCACCGCGTGATGAGCCCCGTCCAGGCGGACATGAAGGCCTGCAAGCAGTGCCACGCCCAGAGCCCGCAGTGGCTGCGGGACCGGGTCTTTTCGATCCAGGACCGCACGGTGTCGATCCTGATCCGTGCGGGCTACCAGTGCGCGACCGTGGCGAAGCTCTTCGAGACGGCGCACCGGGCCCGGGCGGAGGGGAAGACGATCGACGCCGCCCTTTACGACCGGGCGAAGGAGTTCTACGAGGAGGCGTTTTACCGGACGGTATTCATGGGGGCGGAGAACTCGGTCGGCTTCCACAACCCGCCGGAGGGCTTGCGGATCCTGGGCGATGCGATCGCCTTCGGCACCCGCGCCGAGGCCTATCTGCGCCAGGCGCTCGCGAAGGCGGGGGTGGAGGTTCCCCTGAAGGTCGATCTCGAGATTCTCAAGTACGTGGACCAGCGCGGGGAGAAAAAACTGCGCTTCGATCCGTCCCTCGAGTTCAAGGACCCCTTCGGGCTGCAGGATCGATTTTTCTGAAGGGGCCGAGGCGGCGGGCGCCGGGTTTCCCGCGGGTCACATCGCGTAGAGCTCGGCGCCCGCGATCACCCGGATGCCGGCTTCCGCCAGCGCCCCCACGGCGGCCGCAATGTCGTCGAAGCGGAAAATCATGACCGCGTTCCGGCCGCTCTGGCGCACGAAGGCGTACATGTACTCCACGTTGATCCCCCGGCGGGCGAGCACGGTGAGGATGCGGTGCAGGCCCCCCGGCCGGTCCTCGACCTCGACCGCGACCACCTCGGTCACGCCCACGGCGTAGCCGTGGTTCTTGAGGAGTTCCCGTGCCTTCTCGTTGTCGTTGACGATCAGGCGCAGGATGCCGAACTCGGAGGTGTCGGCGAGCGCGAGCGCCCGGATGTTGATCCCGCCCTCTTCGAAGAGGCGGGTCACCTCGGCCAGTCGCCCCGGCTGGTTTTCGAGAAAGATCGAGATCTGCTCCACGTTCATCGAAGCCTCCTTGCGGCGCCCCCCTAAAGCCGGCGCTTGTCGATCACCCGGGCCGCCTTGCCCTCGCTGCGCTGGAGGGTCTTCGGCTCGACCAGGCGCACGCGCACCGTGACCCCGAGCGTTTCGCGGATGGCCCCCTCGAGCTCGCGCTCGAGGGCCTGCAGGTTCTTGATCGCATCGGAGAAGAGCTCCGGCTGCATCTCCACCAGGACCGTGAGGCGATCGAGGTTGTCCACGCGCTCCACGACGAGCTGGTAGTGGGGGGTGAAGCGCCGCGTTTCCAGAATCACGCTTTCGATCTGCGAGGGAAAGACGTTCACCCCGCGGATGATCAGCATGTCGTCGCTTCGCCCCTGCACGCGCGACATGCGCACGAGGGTCCGGCCGCAGCGGCAGGGCTCGGGGTGGAGCGAGGAGAGATCGCGCGTGCGGTAGCGGATGAGGGGAAAGGCCTCTTTGGTGATCGTCGTGAAGACGAGCTCCCCCGGCGTCCCGTAGGGCAGGGGTTGCCCGGTCTCGGGGTGGACGATCTCGGGGATGAAGTGGTCCTCGAAGACGTGCAGGCCCCTCTGAGCCTCCAGGCACTCGACCGCCACCCCCGGCCCCATGATCTCGCTCAGGCCGTAGATGTCCATGGCCTTGAGGTGGAGCCGCTCCTCGATCTCCGCGCGCATCCGCTCGGACCAGGGCTCGGCGCCGAAGAGGCCGGACTTGAAGCGCAGCTCGCGAAAGCTCACCCCCATCTCCTCGGCCGCCTCGGCGAGATGCAGGGCGTAGCTCGGCGTGCAGGTGAGGATGGTCGGGCCGAAGTCCTTCATGATCAGGATCTGCCGCCGCGTGTTGCCGCCGGAGACGGGGATGACCGAGGCGCCCAGCTTCTCGGCGCCGTAGTGCACGCCGAGGCCGCCGGTGAAGAGCCCGTAGCCGTAGGCGTTGTGGACGATGTCCTCTTTTCGCGCGCCGGCGGCGGTGAGCGAGCGCGCCATGAGTTCGGCCCAGGTCTGGACGTCGCGGCCGGTGTAGCCCACGACGGTCGGCTTGCCGGTCGTCCCCGAGGAGGCGTGGATGCGGGTCACGTTGTCGAGCGGTACTGCGAAGAGGCCGTAGGGGTAGTTGTCGCGCAGGTCGGCCTTCGTGGTGAAGGGAAGCCGCGCGAGATCGGCAAGCGAGCCGATGTCGTCGGGCTTCACGCCGACCTCGTCGAAGCGGCGGCGGTAGAAGGGGACGGCGTGGTAGACCCGGGCGACGGTCGCCCGCAGGCGCCGCAGCTGGATCGCCTCGAGGGCTTCGCGCGGCAGGGTTTCAAATTCCTCGTTGTAGATCATGGCAGGCAAAGGGCTCCTTCCAGGCCGGGTCCGGCGGGGGCTCGCTCACGGGGTGGCGAGCCGCTCGGCCTTGAGGATGACCACGGGGTCGACGGGGACGTCCTGGTGGCCGGCGCGGTTTCCGGTCTTGACGCGGGAGATCGTCTCCACGACCTCCATCCCCTCCACCACGAGGCCGAAGACGGCGTAGCCCCAGCCCTGGACGGTCCGGCTCTTGAAGTCGAGAAAGTCGTTGTCGGCGGTGTTGATGAAGAACTGGGCGGTCGCGCTGTCGGGGACCTGCGTGCGCGCCATGGCGATCGCGCCGCGGCGGTTTTTCAGCCCGTTGTCGGCCTCGTTCGGGATCGGGCCGCGGGTGGGCTTTTCCTTCATGGAGACGGTGAGCCCGCCCCCCTGGATCATGAAGTCGGGGATCACGCGGTGAAAGATCGTGCCGTTGTAGTGGCCGGAATCGACGTAGTCGAGAAAGTTCCGGACGGTGCGCGGGGCCTTGTCGGGGTAGAGCTCGATCACGATGCGGCCCTTGTCGGTCTCGAGCGCGACCCGGGGCGCCTCCCCGGCGACCGCGGGCGCGACGGCGGCCAGGACGCCGAGCGCGGGAAGCCAGCGGACATTCATGGCAAGCCCTCCTTTCGGGAAAGGAAAATCGCGCGAGCATAGCCGAACGGCGAAGAAAGTCAAGAACCTTCTTGACGACCGCCGGCGATCCGGCGTATGCTGACTCCGTTTCGGCGTCCGGGGTCGGCCTTGCGTTTCCGGACGCCCCACGCCGCGCAGGCCGGATCCGCCCTTCCCCCCAGCCGAGGAACCGATCACCGATGAAGGCCCTGCTGGTCTATCCCACGTTTCCCCCCACGTTCTGGAGCTTCGCCTACGCGCTGCCCTTCGTGCGCAAGCGGGCCGCGCTCCCCCCCCTGGGACTGCTCACGGTCGCCGCCATGCTGCCCGCGGCCTGGCCGAAACGGCTCGTCGACCTCAACGTCGAGCCGCTCAAGGAGGAGGATCTCGCCTGGGCGGACCTCGTCTTCATCGGCGCCATGGCCGTGCAGCGCCGCTCGGCCGAAGAGGTGATCGCCCGCGGTCACCGAGCCGGCAAGCGGGTGGTCTGCGGCGGGCCGCTGTTCACGGTCGAGCCGGAGTCCTTCCCGCAGGCGGACCACCTGGTCCTGGGGGAGGCCGAGGCGACCCTGCCGCCCTTCCTGGAGGATCTCGCGCGCGGGGAGCCGCAGCGGGTCTACCGCCCGGAGGGGTTCCCCCCCCTCGAGCGGACCCCCGTGCCGGCCTGGGACCTGATCGACCTGCGGCGCTATGCGACCTTGAGCATCCAGTTTTCGCGCGGCTGCCCCTTTTCCTGCGACTTCTGCAACGTGACCGCGCTCTTCGGCCACCGGCCGCGGCAGAAGAGCGCCGCCCAGGTCCTCGCCGAACTGGACGAACTCGTCCGCCGGGGATGGCGGGGCCCGGTCTTTTTCGTGGACGACAACCTCATCGGAAACCGCGCCTCCCTGCGCTCCGCGCTGCTTCCCGCCCTCATCGCCTGGCGCCGGGGGAAAAAGGGGCTGCCCTTCAACACCGAGGTCTCGATCGACCTCGCCGACGACCCGGAGCTGATGGCGCTCATGGTCCAGGCCGGCTTCAACACGGTCTTCGTCGGCATCGAAACCCCGGCCGACGAGAGCCTGCGGGAGTGCCGCAAGACCCAGAACCGCCGCGACCTCCTGGCGAGCGTGAAGAGCATGCAGCGCGCGGGACTCCAGGTCCAGGGGGGGTTCATCGTCGGCTTCGACAGCGACCCCCTCTCCATCTTCCAGAAGCAGATCGACTTCATCCAGAGAAGCGGCATCGTGACCGCCATGGTGGGGCTGCTGCAGGCCCCGCCCGGGACGAGGCTCTTCGAGCGGCTCAAGGCCGAAAACCGGCTTCTGGGGAGGCTCTCGGGCGACAACACCGACGGCAGCACGAACATCCTGCCGCGGATGGGGCTGGAGGCGCTGCTCGAAGGCTACCGCAGCATCCTGCGGCACATCTACTCGCCGCGCGGCTACTA
This sequence comes from Desulfatibacillum sp., assembly GCA_020725555.1. GTDB lineage: Bacteria > Desulfobacterota > Desulfobacteria > Desulfobacterales > SpSt-501 > SpSt-501. The sequence continues at coordinate 1,505 of DYEU01000005.1, read as the reverse complement.
CCGGCGGGTGCTCACCTTTCTGCGGGAGTACCGCGACGCGGCGGGGGTCGAGGCCCCCCTCGACCTGCAGCGGTTCCTCGCCTTCTTCCGCTCGCTGGTGCGCTTGGGCGTGCTCGGGCGCGAGCGGTTTCATTATTGGCGGCTTCTCGCCTGGACGGTGCTCCGCCGTCCGCGGCTTTTCCCGCTGGCGATGACGCTCGCCATCCAGGGCTATCACTTCCGCAAGGTGTGCGAGCCGCTTCTCAAGCCCGCCGCACCCGCCCCCCGCAGACCCCGGGGAATCGACCCCCTACGGTTGCGCGCAAGCGACCGGTAGCCGATCCCGGCCCCCGCCGTCGCAAGCAGGGGCAGGGCGAAGGCGAGCAGCGTCCCGCTGAAGGGGCCCAGGGCGTCATGCCCCGCGGCGTCCAGGATCGCGAAGGCGAGGTAGGTGCCGTAGGTGGCGAGAAAGAGGGCCCCTTCCCCGCGGCCGATGCGAAAGCCGGTGAAGAAGACCGGAAGGCAGGCCGCCGCGGCGGACACCAAGAGGGGCAGGTCGAAGGAGCGCATCGCCTCCGAGACGGCGAGCCCCTGCGGGGTCATCAGCGCGGCCGGGCCGGCGATGCCGAGCACGTTGAACAGGTTGCTGCCGAGGGCGTTGCCGACGGCGATCGAGCGCTCGCCGCGGAGGAGGGCCGCAAAGGAGGTGAAGGCCTCGGGAAGCGAGGTGCCGGCCGCCACCAGCGTGAGGCCGATCACGACGTCGCTCACGCCGAGCGCACGCGCGATCGCCACGGCGCTCTCGACCAGGGTGCGGGCCCCGGCGGAGAGGAGCATCACCGCCGCCGCCGCCCGCAGCAGGAGCCAGACCGCACGACCGGGCGACGGCCGCCGCCGGGGGGCGGCCGGCACGGCGCCCGGCTCCGGGGCGGGTTGCCTCCCCTCCGTTTGGGCGTGCCGGACGGCCCAGGCCGTGTAGAGGATCAGCCCCGCGGTCAGGCCGACGCCCTCGAGCCGCGAGATCCGGCCGTCCAGGGCGAGCAGCCAGAGCGCGGCCGACACCAGAAGCAGCAGGGGCGCCTCGCGGCGCACAAGGCGGCGCTCCACGAAAAGGGGCGAGATCGCCGCGCCGGCCCCGAGGACGAAGAGGACGTTGAAGAGGTTGCTGCCGATGACGTTGGCGAGGGCGATGTCGGCGTTTCCGCCGGCCGCGGCGAGCACGCTCACGGCGAACTCGGGGGCGCTCGTTCCCCAGGCGACGACGGTGAGGCCGATCGCGAGGGGCGGGACGCCGAATGCCGCGGCGAGCCGCGAGGCCGCCCCCACGAGCAGCACCGCGCCGCCGGCGAGCAGGCCGAGGCCCGCGAGGAAGCCCAAAACGGCCAAGGTCCCCATCGTCCCTACGCCGGGTGCGCGGGCTTCCACCCGCGTCCCGTTTCCGGCCCGCGGATGCGCAACAAGGAGCTGCGGGTCATGCCGGCGCCGACCGAGTCGTAGAGGATGGAGCGCGCCCGGCGGAGGGCCTC
>DYEU01000004.1 GCA_020725555.1 Desulfatibacillum sp. | reverse complement strand
TGGAAATGGACGGCTTCGACCCCCAGGTGGGGGTGATCCTGCTTGCGGCCACCAACCGGCCCGAGATTCTCGACCCGGCGCTGCTCCGGCCCGGCCGCTTCGACCGCCAGGTGCTCGTCGACCGCCCCGACCGCAAGGGGCGCGAGGCGATCCTGCGGGTGCACCTGAAGAAGATCCGCTACGACGAGACGGTCGACGTCGCAACGATCGCCAACATGACCCCCGGCATGGTCGGCGCCGACCTCGCCAACATCGTCAACGAGGCGGCGCTGCTCGCGGTGCGCCGTGGCAAGGAGGCGGCCGGCATGGCCGAGTTCCAGGAAGCCGTCGAGCGCGTGATCGCGGGCCTGGAAAAAAAGAACCGCGTGATCAACCCCCACGAGAAGCGCATCGTGGCCTACCACGAGCTCGGCCACGCGATCGTGGCGATGAGCCTCCCCGGCACCGACCCGGTGCAGAAGATCACCGTCATTCCGCGCGGGATCGCCGCGCTGGGCTACACCCTGCAGGTCCCGACCGAGGACCGCTTCCTCATGAGCAAGAGCGAGCTGGAGAACAAGATCGCCACCCTCCTCGGCGGCCGGGCGGCCGAGGAGCTCGTCATCGGCGACATCTCCACCGGCGCCCACAACGACCTCTCGCGGGCGACCGACATCGCCCGCAGCATGGTGAAGGAATACGGCATGGGCTCGATCGGGCAGGTCTACTACGCCTCCAACCGCCGCGCGCAGTTCCTCGGCGGCATCCCCGCCGAGTCCCGCGGCGAATACAGCGAGGCGACGGCCGAGCAGATCGACCGCGAGGTGAACGAGATCATCCGCCGCCAGTACGCCCGCGCGCTCGAGATCCTTGGACAGAAGCGCCCGCTGCTGGAACGTGCGGTGGGGGTCCTGCTGGAGAAGGAAACGATCGCCGGCGAGGAGTTGAAGGCCCTCATGGACGAGGCCGGCCCCGCGGCCCCCGGCCCGGGGGCCGCGGCCGGCTGAGGAACCCCACACCCCCACACCCCGATCCGGCCCGCCGCCTGCGGGAGCGCCTCCCGCCGCGGCGGGCCTTTTCCGGTCCCGGCAGGAGAGGGATGAGACTTTTCCGGCTGTGGTGGCACGCGGACCGGCGCCGTCGGCCGCTCGAGGAACCCTCGGGGCGGGAAGGGGAGGCCTATTTCGGCTTCGAGCCCGTCTCGCCTGCGGAGAAGACCGCGCGCATGATCCGGCACTTCGACGCGGTCGCCCCCGTCTACGACGCGATGAACACCCTCTTGAGCTTCGGCATCCATCACGCCTGGAAGCGCCAGGCGGTGCGGATGCTCGGGTTGCGCCCCGGGATGCGGGTCCTTGACGTCTGCGGCGGCACGGGGGACCTCGCGCTGCTGGCGGCGCGGCGCGTCGGCCCGGCGGGACGGGTGCTCCTCTACGACATCAACCCCCGGATGATCGCGGCGGGCCTGCCCAAACTGCGCGCCGCAACCGGCGGGGCGGCCGTGCGGCCGGTGGTGGGCAACGCCGAGGAGATCGCCTGCCGGGAGGGGGCCTTCGACGCCGTGATGGTCGGCTTCGGCATCCGCAACGTGACCCGCATGCGGCGCGCCTTCGCCGAGATGCACCGCGTGCTCCGGCCGGGGGGGCGGCTTCTCTGCCTGGAATTTTCACGGCCGAGGTGGGCTTGGTTCCGCTTCCTCTACGATCTCTACTCCTTCCGGGTGATGCCCGTTCTCGGCGAGCGCATCGCCGGCTCGCGCCAGGCCTACACCCACCTGCCGGAGTCGATCCGCACCTTCCCGCTGCCCGGGGAGCTGGCGCGGCTGCTCCGCGCCGTCGGCTTCCGCGACGTCGCCTGGCGCCCGTTCACCAACGGGATCGCCGTCGCCCACCTCGCGGCCCGCTGACCCCGGCCGGACAGGCGGAGGGACGGTGAAGCTCAGCCCCCTCGAGCGCTGCTTCGTCCAGAGCCCCCTGCGGCGGGCCATGCAGGCCGCGGTGCTCGCCTGGATGCGACGGGCGTGCCCCCTGGCCCCGGGCGGGCGGCTGCTCGAAATCGGCTGCGGCGGCGGCGCCGGCGGCCGCGGCATCCTCCGCCGCTTTGCCCCGCGGCGGCTCGTCCTCAGCGATCTCGACCCGGCGATGGCGCACCGCGCCGCCCTCACCCTCGCCTCCCCCGCCGTGCGGGTGCTGGCCGCCGACGCCGCGCGGCTCCCCTTCCGGCGGGAGCGCTTCGACGCCGTCTTCGGCTTCGGCGTGCTGCACCACGTGCCGGACTGGCGCCGTGCGCTCGCGGAGATCCGGCGGGTGCTGCGGCCGGGGGGCCTCTACCTGCTCGAGGAGTACTACCCGGCGGTCTATGCGAACGCCCTGGCGCGGCGGCTCGCCGCCCATCCCGCGGAGGACCGCTTCCGCGGCAGGGAACTTGCCCGGGGCCTGCAGGCGGCGGGGCTCACCCTGGAGCGGCGGCTCGAGCTCCCCGGGTGCGGCCTGCTGGCCGTGTGCCGGCGGGGCCCGGGCGGGGGGGCTTCAGTCCTTTTCCACCGGGAAGGTCATCGCCGCCCCGTTCCAGCCGATCACGGTGACGAGGACGGCAAGCGAGAGCACCAGCAGAATGTAGGCGAGGCCGAAACCGTTCAGCGCGTCGAGGATCCCCGGCACCCGCCAGCGCCACACGAAGAGCACCACCGAGATCCCGAACATGGCGAGCGTGAGGGGGATCTTGATGCGCACCGGGCGGAGCGGCCGGGCGAGGTAGTTCAGCCACCAGGTGTAAAAGCCCGTGGCGATGCCGACGGCGTTGAAGAAGACGCCCGCGCCGAGGCAATGGAAAGCGGTCGTGTCGAACGACTTTTCGTCCGTCAGGAGGTACAGCAGGCTGAAGGCCGTGGTGGAAAACATGAAGACGATCGGGAAGTGCACGGTCATCGGGTGCGGGTGGCGGCGCAAAAACGGAAAGGTCCGCAGCAGGGCGGCGAGCGGGGCGGGAAGGCGCGCATCGAGCGGGTCGGCCGGTTTCTTCAGCACGCCGACCTGGGGAAAGCGCGCGAGGACCTCCGGGCCGTGGGGGGCGCCCAGGATGTCGGCCGTGAGGTCGGCCCCGGAGCGGTGCCGTTTCATGTGCAGGCCGGTCTTCCAGAGCTTGCTCGCGGTGACGTCGTAGACCTTGCCGTCGTGGGCGACGTACACCGGCCTGCCGGCCTCGCCGTTGAAGGCGGAGAGCTCGTCGGGGGTGAATTCTTTCATCCGGGCACGACCTTTCGCCCCACGGGGCCCCTCAGGGGGCCCAGCGGTTCCACAGGATCGCCGCGACCGCGATCGCAAGCTGCAGCGGGGGGTAGAGGCTGGCGCGGTTGAAGAGGCCGAGCGCCGCCCCCCGGTCCGGCCGGCGAACCAGGCGCCGCGCCGGAGGCGCCCAGAGGTAGCACGAGGCGGCGAGCGAAAGCAAGGCGGCCGCCCCGGGGAGGGAGCCGCGGCCGAGGGCGAAGCAGGCCGCCGTCAGCCCCGCCGCGGCGGCGAGTGCGGCGGCGGCGAGGCGGGAGGCCCGCTGCTGGCCCAGGACCGCGGGCAGCGTCCGCGCCCCCAGGCGCAGGTCCTCCGCGAGATCGGCGATGTCGTTGGGGATGTTCTGGCCGCCGATCTCCCAGGCGAAGACCGCGGCGAAAAGCGCGAGCAGAAAGGCCCCCGAAGGCGCGGGGTCCACGGCGAAGACGGCCGCGACCGCGCCCGAGGTCTTGACCGCGCCGCTCACCAGCGTGCGCCAGGGGCTGACCCGGAAGAGCCGGCAATAGACGGCCTCGCAGAGGCAGCCGCCGGCGAAGATGGCGACGCAGACCGGGTTGAGCAGGAAGGCCCCCGCGACGGCGACGGCCGACCAGAGAAGGGTCCAGGCGAGGCCCTCGCGGAAGGAGAGCAGCCCCTGGGCAAGCGGGTGGCGGACGATGCGGCCGTCGAGGTCGGCGCCCCCGCCGGCGAAACCCGCGGCTTGCCGCACCTTCTCGCGGTCGAGGCGGAAGTCGACGAGGTCGTTGAGCGCGTAGACCGCCGTGTAGCCGGCAAAGGCGGTGACCAGCCCGAGGCCGGCGACCGCGGCCGGGGGAAAGCCCCCCAGCCAGAGCAGCGCGGCGAAGGGCGGGGTGCACATGTCGAGCAGGCCGTGGGGGGTGCGCGAGAGCGCCCAGAAGAGATTCAGCCGGGCCCAACCGCGGAAGGCGGCCTGCGGGGACGGGGAGGGGTTCATGGGTGGTGTTGAAGGCCTGAGCGCCGGGAGGCCGGGATCGCAACGTGCCTTCGGTCTACCACGCACCGGCAACGGGCGTCAACCCGCGGCCGGGCGTGCCGCGCGGAGCTGCGGCCGCCGGCGCTGAGGGGAGGAGATCCACGGATGGGAATCGATGTGGCGGCGATCTTCATTCTGGGGCTTCTGGCGACGCCGCACTGCGTGGGGATGTGCGGCCCCCTCGTGATCGCCTTTCCGGCAGCGAGCGGCCGCTTCCTGGCCCACCTCGCCTACCACGCGGGTCGCGTTCTTTGCTACATAGTGGTCGGCGGGGCTCTCGCGGGGATCGGCGAGCTCCTTGCGGGCGGGATCGCGCCCGGGGGGGGCGGCCTGCGCGGGGCGACGCTCGCATCCTCCGTGCTTGCCGCCGCAGCGCTCCTCTGGCTCGGCCTGAGCCGCCTCGGGTGGGTCCGCGAGCCGCGTTTCCTGGCCGGGATCCCTCTCGAGCGGCTGCCCGGGATTTCCGGCCGGCGGAACGCCTCGTCCGAGGCCCGGGCGTCGCTTGCGAGGCATTTCCTTCTCGGGGCGCTCTTCGGGCTTTTGCCCTGCGGCGTGTCCTGGGCCGTCTTTGCCCTTGCGCTGGGGGTCGGCGACTTTCGCACCGGCATCACGGCGACGGCCTGGTTTGCCCTGGCGACGGTCCCGGGGCTGCTCCTTCTGGGGACGGTCGCCGCGGCCTTTTTCCGGCGTTACCGGAGGGCCTGCGAGACCGTGTCCGGCCTGCTCATGATCTGGATGGGCTGCCGCATGGCCTACCGCGCCCTCCAGGCCGCACTCGCTCTCTGAGAGGGTCCGCTCACGGCCGCTTCATGCGGCATTCGGCGTCCCACTCCGGGCAGGCTTCCGCCGCGGGCGCGGAGAACCGGGCCAGGCACTCCCCGCATTCGAGATCGAAGTTGGGGACGTGGCCGTAGCGTTTTTCGAGCTCTTCGGCGGTCATCACCGTCGCCGCCGTGCAGCCGCACTGCGGGCAGGCCGTCTTCACCGTGTAGCGTTTCTTCTTGCCCATGGGCAGCATCCTCCGCTCGGGGTTCCGGTCAGGGAAGGAGCCGGTCGATCTCCTCCTCGGAGAGCAGCCGCTCCGCACGCAGCACCTCGCGCACCGTGCGTCCCGACTCCCAGGCCGCCCGGGCCATCGCGGCCGCGCGGTCGTAGCCCAGGGCGGGAACGAGGAAGGTGGCCAGCGCGAGGCTGCGCTCGATCATGCGCTCGCAGGTTTCGCGGTCGGCGGCGATGCCCTCCACGCAGCGCGCGGCGAACACCTCGGAGGCGTCGGCGAGCAGCGCGATCGCCTGGAGCAGGTTGTGCGCGATGACCGGCATCATCGTGTTCAGCTCGAAGTTGCCCCCGCGGCCGGCCCAGGCGATCGCGGCATCGCAGCCGACCACCTGGGCCGTGACCTGGAGCACGGCCTCGGGGACGACGGGGTTCACCTTGCCCGGCATGATGGAGGAGCCGGGCTGCAGCTCGGGCAGCCGGATCTCCCCCAAACCGCAGCGCGGACCCGAGGCGAGCCAGCGCAGGTCGTCGGCGATCTTGCCGAGACTGACGGCGATCGTGCGCAGCACCCCGGCGGCCTCGACCGCGGCGTCGCGTGCGGCCTGGGCCTCGAAGGCGTTCTCCGCGCGCCGGAACGCGATCCCGGTCTCCCGGGCGATCACCGCGATCGTGCGCGGGGCGAACTCGGGGTGGGCGTTCACCCCCGTGCCGACGGCCGTCCCGCCGAGCGCGAGCTCGCCGAGGCGGGGCTCGAGCGCGCGCAGCCGCTCGCCGGCGAGCTCGACCTGGCGCGCGTAGCCCGAGAACTCCTCTCCCAGGGTCATCGGCACGGCATCCTGGAGGTGGGTGCGGCCGATCTTGCGCACGGAGGCGAACTCGGCGCTCTTGCGAGCGAGCGCCTCCCCGAGCCGCGCGAGCGAGGGGAGCAGCCGGCCGCGGATCGCCTCCAGGGCGGCGATGTGGATGGCCGAGGGGATGACGTCGTTGCTCGACTGCCCGAGGTTCACGTGGTCGTTGGGATGCACGGGGTGCTTGCCGCCGCGGCGGCCGGTGAGGATCTCGTTGGCGCGGCCGGCGATCACCTCGTTGGCGTTCATGTGGGTGGAGGTCCCGGAGCCGGTCTGGAAGACACCCAGGACGAATTGGTCGTCGAAGCGGCCGGCGAGCACCTCCGCCGCCGCCTCGGCGATCGCCCGGGAAATCTCGGGGGCGAGCAGCCCGAGCTCGCCGTTCACCACCGCGGCCGCACGTTTGATGCGGGCCACGGCGCGGACGAGGTCACGCGGCATGCGCGGCCCGCCGATCGGCAGGTTCGCCGCCGCACGCGCGGTCTGCGCGCCGTAATAAGCCTCCGCCGGGACCCGGACCGTGCCCAGCGGGTCCTTCTCCTCGCGCATCGCCCCGCCGGCGCTCAGGCTTCCTTCATCCGCTCGATGTTCGCCCGGAGCTGGGCGATCTCGATCCCCAGGCTCACGCATTGCCGGCCCATCAGGCATTGCTCGGCGTCCTTTGGCTCAAGGAAGGTCTTCAACCGGTAGCCGCCGCGGCTCAGGTGCACGACCCAGGCCTGCTGGGCACCGTCCCACTCCGCATCGACGTCGATGCCGCAGGCGCCCACGTCGGGATAGAGCGCGCGGATCTTCTCGCACAGGACCGCTTTGTCGATCATGGCTTCGCCTTTCCGGCTGCGGGTTCGCATGCCAACGTGCCTCAACATAATCCCGGGCCGCGGAAAAGCAATCGCCCCCGTCCGGCGGGCGGCGGGTTCACGGGCGCCCGGCCGGGGGTTCCCTCAGGGCCCCGAGCAGCAGGCAGGGGATCACGAAGATCGTGAAGACCGTGGACACCGCAAGCCCCCCGAGGACGACGCTTCCCAGCCCCCGATAGAACTCGGAGCCCGGCCCGGGGACGAGGACGAGGGGGATCATGGCGAAGAGGCTGGTGAGCGCCGACATGAAGATCGGCCGCAGGCGCGTGCGCGTCGACTCGAGCACGGCCTCCCGCGGCGCGAGGCCGTAGAGGCGGATGTTGTTCAGGGCCTGGTGGACGATCAGGATGGCGTTGTTCACGACGACCCCGACCAGGATGATGAAGCCCAGCATGGTGAGGATGTCGAGGGGCTGCTCGGCCACGAAGCGGTTGACGAGGGCGAGGCCGAAGAGGCCCCCGAAGGTGGCCAGCGGCACCGTGAAGAGCACGACGAGCGGGTAGAGGAAATGCTCGAAGAGCGCGGCCATGAGGAGGTAGCAGATCACGGCGGCGAGGAGAAAATCCCACTGCAGCGCCCGCCGCGCCTGGGTGAGCTTGTCGGCCGTCCCGCTTTGCTCGATCGCCACCCCTTCGAGCGCCCCGTTCGCACGCAGCGCGGGGACGATGCGCTCGGCGATCGTCTCCATCGCGGCCTCGAGGGGAACCTGGGGGGGCGGGGTCACCTGCAGGGTGATCGTCCGCTGGCGCTCGAGGTGCCGGATCTGGGTGATGCCCGTGGTGCGCTCGATCGCCGCGAGCGAGGAGACCGGGACCACCCGCCCGCCGGGGACGGCGACGAGCGCCTCGTAGAGGGCCTCGGGGCTGGAAATCGCCTCCGCGGAGGCCTTGAGGACGAGGTCGATCTTCTTCTGCCCCTCCTGCTTGAAATCCCCGATGTCGCGGCCGTCCATGAGCACGTCCACAAGCAGGCCGAAGTCGCGCGCGGTCATCCCCAGGGCGCGCAGGCGGTCGCGGTCGGGGAGGAGGCGGATCTCGGGGAAGAGGAGCTCGAGCGAGGGGACCGGCCGGATCTGGGAGCCGGGGATCTCCTGCTGGATCGCGCCGAAGAGCCGGCCCGCCGCCACAACCGAGCGTTCGAGGTCTTCGCCGACCACGTCCACGTCGATCGTGCGACCGCGGCCGAGGCTCGTCTGGAAGACCCCGGCCTGGAGACTCACCCCGAGCATGCCGGGGATGGAGCGGATCGTGCGGCGGAAGAGGGGGATCAGCTCGGCGGCGCGCTGCTCGTGCAGGCTGATCGCCCCGAAGAGCATGATCTGCTCCGAGCCCACGTAGAACATGTTGCGGATGCCGGGCAGCCCGCCGTGGTCCCGGCCGATGTGGTCGCGCACGGAGGCGAAGATCTGCTCGCCGATCGCCTTGCGCTCGGCGAAGGAGAGCCCGGGGGGCGGGACGAGGAGATTGAGCACGAGGTTGCGGTTTCCCTGCGGCAGGTACTCCATCTTGGGGAAGAGCAGCACGGCGCCGACCGCGGCGAGCAGCGTGAACCCCGCAACCGTCACCGCCCGCGAGAGCGCCGAGCGCGCGGCGACCCGGAGGAGAGCGAGCATCGCCCCGGAGAGCGCCGACCCGAGGCGGCCCGCCGCGCGGGCGGCCGCCCCCGGCGCGGCCTCCTCCCGGATCAGGCGGTAGAGCAGCCGCGAGAGCATGGGGATCACGAGGACCGAGACGAGCAGGCTCAGGGAGATGGCGCAGGTGATCGCGATCGCGATGTCGCGGAAGAGCTGGCCCGCCTCCTCCTCGAGGAAGACCACGGGCAGGAACACGGCGAGCGTCGTCAGGGTCGAGGCGAGGAGCGCCCCCCAGACCTCGCGCACCCCGTCGTAGGCCGCCTGGAAGGAGGGTTTGCCCATCTTGCGGTGGCGGTCGATGTTCTCGAGAGCCACGATCGCGTTGTCGACGAGCATCCCGGCGGCGAAGGCGATCCCGGCGAGGCTGACCACGTTCAGGGACCGGCCGAAGAGGCTCATGAAGAGGAAGGTGCCCACGATGCTGATCGGGATGGCGATCGCGACGACCAGCGTGGAGGCGACGCTGCGCAGGAAGACGAAGAGCACGATGACGGCGAGCGCCGAGCCGACGAGGATGTTCTGGCTGACGAGCGCGATCGCGCCGCGGATGTAGGGCCGCTGATCGTAGACCCAATGGAGCCGGACCCCCTCGGGCAGGAGCTTCTCGGCGTTCAGCCGGCCCACCACTTCCTCCAGGCGGTCGGTCAGCTCGAGGACGTTGGCGTCGGGCTCGGGTTTCACGCCGACGGCGATGCTCTCGGTGCCCAGGTGCAGGGTCGCCGCCGTGGGGGTCTCGTAGCCGATCCGCACGCGGGCGACCTCGGAGAGCGTCACGCGCTGGCTGCCGTCGGAGACGAGCACCACCTCCTCCACGTCCTCGATCCGCTGGAACTCGGCGACCGAGCGGATGCGGAAGTCACGCCGGCCGACCCCCATGGTGCCGGCGGCGACGTTGGTGTTCTCGGCGCGCAACAGCTCGATCAGCCCCGGGATGGTCAGCCGGTGGGCGGCCAGGCGCTCCACGTCGACCACGACGTGGAGTTCCTTCTCGGTCCCCCCGCCCACGAAGAGGTCGGCGACCCCGGGGACGCGCTCGAGGTGCTGGCGGATGTGGTTCTCGAAGAAGGTGCGGTAGGTGTAAACCGAGGCGGGGTTGCCGGGCTCGGTCTTGAGCACCATCCAGACGATGGGCGAGGTCGCGGCGCCGGTGGCGGTGATCACCGGCCGCTCCGCCGTCTCGGGGTAGGAGCGCACCTCGTTGAGCTTGTTGGAAACGCGCAAGAGCGCGTCGTTTACGTCGGTGCCGATCGCGAACTTGAGGGTGACCGTGCCCTGGGAATTCGCCGAGGTGCTCTCCATCTCGATCAGGCCCGGGATGCCCTTGAGCACCTTTTCCTGTTCCTCGATGATGTCGCGCTCGACCTCGTAGGGCGTGGCCCCGGGCCAGAGGGTCGTGACCGTGATTTCGGGCTCGATCACCGTCGGGCTGAGCTGGTAGGGCATGCGCCAGAGCCCGATCATGCCGAAAAGGGAAACGAGGATGATGCCGACGAAGACGGCGACCCGTTTTTCGATGCTGGCGCGGATGAGATCCATGCTCGGCGCGGATGCCTCCCTCCCCGTCCCCTCAGGGGCCGGGGGTGACGGGCTGGCCGTCCCGCAGGCGCTCGTTGCCCTTGACGACGACTTTCTGCCCCGGCGCGAGGTTCGGCCCCGCGACCGCGGCCGTGCCCTCCAGGTAGGCCGTGACCGTGACCGGGACCGCCCGCGCGCGCCCCTCCTCCACGACGAAGAGGACGGTTTTCCCGCCGCCGGTGAGGAGCGCATCCCGCGGCACAAGCAGCGCATCCTCCCGGGGGCGGTCGACGGGCAGGCGGACCGCGGCCGATTGCCCCTCGATGAAGTCCCGGCGGTTGGGCAGGCGGATCTTGACCGGCACCGTGCGCGTGGCGATGTCGGCGCGCGGGATGACGGCCTGGAGGCGGCCCTCGAGCTCCTCCTCCCCGATGCGGACGCGGACCGCCGCCTGGGGGCCGAGGTGGGCGAGCAGCCGCTCGGGCACGTCGACCCGGACGTCGATCCAGCCGTTGCGGCCGATCTCGGCCACGGTTTTGCCCACGTCCACCCACTCGCCAAGCTCGACGCCGCGGCGGATGACGATGCCGTCGAAGGGGGCGCGGATGCGGGTTTTCTGGATTTCGAGCTCGAGCCGCTCCTGCTCGGCGGCGAGGGCCTCGGCGCGGCGCTCGAGGGCGAGCACCCGGAAGCGGTTCTCGTCGTAGGTCTGCTCGGCGATCGATCCCTTCTCGAAGAGCCGGCTGCGGCGGGTGAACTCGATGCGGGCGATGTCGAGCTCGGCGAGCACCTGGGCCCGGGAGGCCCGCGCCGCATCCCGCCGCTTGCGCAGAAGATCGCTGCCGAGCTCGCAGAGGACCTGCCCCGCCTTCACGCGGTCGCCTTCCTCGAAGGCGACGCGCTCGACGAGGCCGGCCACCTCGGTCGCCGTTTGGGAGACCTCGCTGTAGAAGACGCTGCCGACGAATTCCGCCTGCGGCGTGACCCGGCCGCGGGTGATTTCCGCGGTGACGACAAGCGCCGGGGGCGCATCGCCGGGCTTCTGGGCCCGCGCGGGCGGGGCGGCAAGAAGGAAAAACGCGGCCAGGGCGGCGGCCGCGAGGGGCATCACACCCCCCTCCCCCCCGCGGCCGGTGAACGGCGAAAGCGGCATCCCCCGCATGGCGTCTCCGGGTCGAAACGGGTTTCGGGCGGCCGGCGCGGCGGGCCTACCGGCCGCTTTGGCCAGTGGATGTAATGCATCCGCGTGCCGAAAGCAATCCGGAGCCGGCCTTCCCGACCGGGACCCGCGTTGACATCCCCCCGCGCTCCCGGTAGATATCCGGCCGTGTCCGCCGGGCCCGGAGCCCGGATCCCTCTCCCGACTTCAACGCGGCGGATCGTGCGGGTCACCGTCGCCCCGCACGATCGACCGCCGGCGATGCAGCGCACCCCGACACCCCGAACAAGGAGGCCCCATGAAGAAGAGGACCTGGCTCGTTGTCGTCGTCTTGTCGCTTGCCCTCGCCCTCGGCGGGCAGACCGTGGATGTCGCTTACGCCGCCAAGAAGTTCGTCTCCATCGCCTCCGGCTGGGTGGTGGGCGTCTACTACCCCCTCGCCGGCGCGATCTCGAACATCGCCCACAAGAACCTGCCCGACATCAAGATCACCGTCGAATCCTCCGGCGCCTCGGTGGCGAACGCCAAGTTGATCGCCTCCGGCGACGCCGACATGGCCATCCTCCAGAACGACATCGCCTACTACGCCCTGCAAGGGGTGAAGCCGATGTTCGACAAGCCCGTCAAGAACATCCGCGGCATCACCGCCCTCTACCAGGAGCACTGTCAGATCCAGGCGCGCAAGGACGCGAAGATCGCCGCGGTCACCGACCTCAAGGGCAAGCGCGTCTGCGTCGGGCCCCTCGGATCGGGCACCGAGCAGAACGCGCTCCAGATCCTCGAGGCTTACGGCATGAAATTCGAGGACTTCGCCAAGGTCGAGCGGCTGACGGCGACCGAATCGGCGGACTACCTGAAGGACGGCCGCATCGACGCCGCCTTTTACTCCGTGGGCGTGGGTGCTGCGGGGCTGGTCGACACGGCGATGACCGTCGATTGCGTGATCGTGCCCATCGACGGCGCCCCGCGCGAGGCCCTCATGAAGAAATACCCCTTCTTCACCCGGGCGGTCGTGCCCAAGGGCGCCTACAAGGGGGTCGAGCAGGACGTGCCCACGGTCGCGGTGATGGCCATCCTGACCGCGCGCGAGGAGATGGACGCGGACACGGCCTACCGCATCACGCGGGTCATCTTCGAGAACCTGAAGGACATCGAGCGGGCGCACGCCAAGGGGCGGGAGTTGACCCTCGAGACCGCGCTCACCGGCATGTCCATCCCGCTGCATCCCGGGGCGGAAAAATTCTTCAAGGAAAAAGGGATCCTGAAATAACGGCCGTTTCCGGAGACGCCACCCCGCCGGTTCCCCGCCGGCGGGGTGGTTCGCTTGCGGCCCGGGCCGCGCTGCTTGCCGCGGCCGCGGCCACGGCGGGAGCGCTGCTTCTGCCGCAGCCGGTCCTCGAGCTTAGGGAGGCGCGCTCGGAACGGGTGGTCTGGCGCGTCCCCGCCGCGGCGGGCGAAGGCTTCCGGCTGCGCTACATCCACTCCGTGGAGCGGGTGCCCGTCGAGGCCCTGTTCCGCGTGGACGAGGACGGCGGGCTCCGCCTCGTCGAGACGCGCTTTTCCTCCCACGGCCCGGGACTGCCCGCGCGCGGGCTCGCCCGGGAGGAGGGCACGGGCCCGTTTGTCTCCCCGGAGGGGGCCCGGATGGGGACCTTTCGTTTTTACGTGTCCGCGGTCAACGAGGCGGAGCTGGCGCTCGGCGGCCGGCGCCTGGCGCTTTGCCGGGTCTTCGCCGAGGGGGAGATCGCCGAGGTCGCCGCCGCCCGCCGCCCGCGGCTTCTTCTCTGGCTCGAGGCGCTCGGCCCGCCGGAGGGCGGGCCGGGGAGCGAACCTTCAACCCGCTGAGGACGGAAACCCGCCATGGAACCCCTGATTGCGCGCGACGAGGCGCTTGCAAAAAAGGCCGCCGAAATCGTGGAAGCCCAGGAGTACGGGGGGCGCAGGCTCACGGGCTGGGCCCACCGGCTCGCGTTCGTGATCGCGATCGGCTTTTCCTCCTTCCAGCTCTACACCGCCTTTTTCGGCGTGCTGACCTCGACGCTGCAGCGCTCGATCCATCTCGCCTTCGCCATCGCCCTCTGCTTCCTCTTCTACCCCTTCTCGCGGCGCGCGGCGCGCAAGGGCGTCTCCCCGCTCGACCTGCTGCTCGCCCTGGCCGCGGCCGCCTCGGTGGCCTACGTGAGCCTGTGTTACGAGGAGCTCGTGCGCCGGATCGGGGACCCCACGGGGCTCGACCTCGTGATGGGGGTGCTCGCCATCGTGCTCGTGCTCGAGGCCTCGCGCCGCGCGGTGGGCCTGCCGCTGGTCATCATCACGGGGTTTTTCGTCCTCTACGGCCTCTTCGGGCCCTACTTCCCCGGCATTTTCGCCCACCGCGGCTACTCCTTCCGCCGCATTGTGGACCACCTCTACCTCACCAGCGAGGGCATCTTCGGCATCCCGCTCTGGGTCTCCTCGACCTTCGTCTTCGCCTTCGTCCTCTTCGGGGCGATCTTCGAGCGCTCGGGCGCCGGCGAGTACCTTATGCGGCTCGCCATGTCGCTGGTCGGCCACACGCGGGGCGGCCCGGCCAAGGTCTCGGTGGTGGCGAGCGCCTTCATGGGGACGATCTCCGGCTCGGGGGTCGCCAACACCGCGACCATCGGCACGCTCACCATCCCGCTCATGAAGAAGGTGGGCTTCAAGCCCGAGATCGCAGGCGGGATCGACACCGCGGCCGGCGGCAACGGCCAGATCATGCCGCCCGTCATGGGGGCCGCGGCCTTCGTCATGGCCGAGTTTCTGGGGATCCCCTACCTCGAGGTCTGCATCGCGGCCGCGCTGCCGGCCGTGATCGACCAGCTCGCGCTGCTCGGCGCGGTGCACCTGCTGGCGACGAAATACGGCTTCCGCGGGGTGCCGCGGGAGATGCTGCCGCGCTTCTGGCCGACGCTCGCCTCGGGGCTGCACTATCTCGTCCCGATCGGGGTGCTGCTCTACGCCCTGATCGTGGCGCGCCTGACGCCGCTCACCGCGGCGGCGATGACCATCGGTTGCGCCGTCTCCATCTTCCTCGCCCGCGCCCTGATGATCTCCGCCGGCCTTCTCGCCGCTGACCCCCCGGCGGGGGCCTCTCCCTCGCCGGGGCGCTCCTGGCGGCCTTTCCGGGAGGCCCTGCTGCGCATGATCGACGCCCTCTACAACGCGGCGCGCTCCATGGCGGCGATCGGGGTCACCTGCGCCTGCGCCGGCATGGTGGTGGGCATGGTGAGCCTCACCGGGGCCGGGCTCAACATGACGAACATCCTGGTCGAGCTCTCCTTCGGCAACGTCTACCTCGCCATGGTGCTCACCATGATCGCCTGCCTGATCCTCGGCATGGGGGTCCCCACGACCCCCAACTACGTCATCATGGCGACGATCATGGCGCCCGCCCTGATCGCGATGAAACCGGACACGCCGCTCATCGCCGCCCACCTCTTCGTCTTCTACTTCGGCATCCTGGCCGACGGCACCCCGCCCGTCTGCCTCGCGGCCTACGCCGCCGCGGGCATCGCCGGCGCGGACCCCTTCAAGACGGGCATCGAGGCCTTCAAGCTCGACATGCGGACCTTCCTGCTGCCCTACATGTTCATCACCGCGCCGCAGATGCTCCTCATCGGGCTCGACCCGGGGCTGGCCGGCGTGCTCGAGGCCTGCTGGATCTTCATCACCTCCTCGATCGGGATGTATGCGCTCGCCGCCGGCATGCAGGGCTTTCTCGTGGACGACGACACCTGGCTCGAGCGGGTCGCCCTGATCGCGGTGGCGCTCTGCCTCGTCAAGCCCGGCCTGTACACGGATTTGGCCGGGCTCGCCGGCTTCGCCCTGGTGTTCCTCCGGCAGAAACGGCGGGCGGCGGCGCGCCGCGCGCCCGCCTGAGGGGCCGCCCGGCGGCGCACCCTCAGAGGGGCTCGAAGCGGGCCGTGAAATGGCGCAGGAGGGGCGGTTCGGAGACGATGCGCAGGCCGCCGATCTCCCGCCGGCGCGCGAAGACCGCAGCGATCGTCTCGATCACGTAATCCATGTGGCTCTGGGTGTAGACGCGCCGCGGCACGGCCAGGCGCACCTGTTCCAGGGGCGCCGGCCGGAAGGCGCCGGTGTCGGGGTCGTGTTTGCCGAACATGACCGAGCCGATCTCGCAGGAGCGGATGCCGCCCTCGAGGTAGAGGGCGCAGGCGAGCGCCTGGCCGGGATACTCCTGCGGCGGGATGTGGGGGAGGAACGCCCGGGCGTCGAGATAGACGGCGTGGCCGCCGGCCGGCCGGTAGACCGGGATCCCCAGCTCGTCCAGCCGCTCGACCACGTAGGCGATCGAGCGGATGCGGTAGCGGAGGTAGTCCTCCTCGAGAACTTCTTCCAGCCCCTGGGCGAAGGCCTCGAGGTCGCGGCCGGCGAGGCCGCCGTAGGTGGGGAAGCCCTCGGTGACGATGAGGAGGTTTCGCGCCTGCTGCGCGAGGGACTCGTCGTTCAGGGCGAGAAACCCCCCGATGTTGACCAGCCCGTCCTTTTTCCCGCTCATCGTGCAGCCGTCGGCCAAGGCGAACATCTCGCGCGCGATCTCGCGGGGGGAGCGCCCGCGGCAGCCGGGCTCGCGCGTCTTGATGAACCAGGCGTTCTCGGCGAACCGGCAGGCGTCGAGGAAGAAGGGGATGCCGTAGGAGCGGCAGAGCTCCGCGACCCGGCGGAGGTTGCCGAGCGCGACGGGCTGGCCGGCGCAGGCGTTGTTGGTCACGGTCATGAGGACGAGCGGGACCCGCTCGCGGCCCTCGCGCTTGAGCAGCCGCTCGAGACCGGCGAGGTTCATGTTCCCCTTGAAGTCCTGGACGAGCGCCGGGTCCAACCCCTCCGCCGTCGGCAGATCGACGGCCGCGGCCCCGCTCACCTCGATGTTCGCCCGGGTCGTGTCGAAATGGCTGTTGTTGGGGATGATCTTCCCTGGCCCGCCGAGGATCGAAAAAAGAATGCGCTCGGCCGCGCGCCCCTGGTGGGTGGGGATCACGTGCCGGTAGCCGGTCAGCTCCCGCACCGTCTTCTCGAAGCGGTAGAAGCTCCTGGCGCCGGCGTAGGCCTCGTCCCCGTCGAGGATCCCGGCCCATTGCCGCGAGCTCATCGCCGCGGTGCCCGAGTCGGTGAGCAGGTCGATCAGGACCTCCTCGGCGGGGACGGCGAAGAGGTTCCAGCCGGCCGCGGCGAGGATTTCCTCGCGCCGGGCGCGGGTCGTGAACTTGAGGGGCTCGACGGTCTTGATCTTGAAGGGCTCGATGACGGTCTTCATGGGCCTCGGGCGCCTGGGGGAAGGGAAACGGGGATCGAACGGGGATCCCCTACCACCGCCGCCGCGGGCGAGTCAATGGGGCCGCGGGGCCGGCGCCCGGCTTGACTCGGCGCGCGATTCGTGAAAGGAGAGAGGCGGTTCGATCGCCCCGGCGCCGGACCCCGCGCGCGGGGCCGGGGGCGGGGACCCCCAAGGAGGAGACCCCATGGCCGGCATCAACAAGGTGATCCTGGTCGGGCGCCTCGGCAACGACCCCGAGGTCCGCTACACCCCCAACGGTTCGGCCGTCGTGCGCTTTAGCGTCGCCACCTCCGAGGAGTGGCGCGACAAGAACACCGGCGAGAAAAAGGAGCGCACCGAGTGGCACCGGGTCGTCGCCTGGGACAAGCTCGGCGAGAAGTGCGCCGAGTACCTCTCCAAGGGGCGGCAGGTCTACGTCGAAGGCCGCCTGCAGACCCGCTCCTACGAGGACAAGGACGGCGTCAAGCGCTACAGCACCGAGATCGTGGCCAACGACGTGCAGTTCCTGGGCGCAAGGGAAGGCGCGCCCGGGAGGGCCAACGGCCCGGGTTCCGCCCCCCGCGGCGCCGCGGTCCCGGAGGCCCAATCCCCCGCGGAAGACGACATCCCCTTCTGAGCCTGCAGGGCTCCGGCAAGGCCGGCTTCGGCCCCGCCGGGCCGGGCGCGGGGAGGAAAGGGGCCCCGTCCACCCCCCCCGAAACCTTGCGCCGTTTCCGCGAAGATCCGAATCCCGGTTGGCAGAACGCCCTCTTTTTGATACCCTGAAGCTACCATCTCTGGGGGAAATCGTCCGCCGGGACCCCAACCCGTGGGGGAGCGGCCCTTTTCCCCCTTTCGGGTGCCGCCGATGAGCAACGGTTCTTCCGACTACAATGCCGCCGACCTCGAGGTGCTGCGGGGACTCGACCCCGTGCGGCGCCGGCCGGGCATGTACACCGACACGACCCGGCCCAATCACCTCGCCCACGAGGTGATCGACAACGCCGTCGACGAGGCGATCGCCGGCTTTGCGACCCGCATCGAGGTCGTTCTCTTCCGCGACGGCTCCCTGGAGGTGAAGGATGACGGACGCGGTATGCCGGTCGACATCCACCCCGAGGAGCGGGTCTCGGGCGTCGAGGTGATCCTGACGCGGCTGCACGCCGGGGCGAAGTTCGGCGGCAAGAACTACCGCTTTTCGGGCGGGCTCCACGGGGTCGGGGTCTCGGTGGTGAACGCGCTTTCCCGGCGCCTCGAGGTCGAGGTGCGCCGCGGCGGCCGCTGCTACCGCATGGCCTTCGAGGGCGGGGAGCCCCTCGCCCCCCTGCGGGAGGCGGGCAAGGCCGGCCGCGGCGAGACCGGCACCACGGTGCGCTTCTGGCCCGACCCGGCCTACTTCGAGACGACCCGCTTCGCGGTCGGACGCCTGCGCCACACGCTGCGCGCCAAGGCCGTGCTCTGCCCGCGGCTGCGGGTCTCCTTCCGCGACGAGGCTTCCGGCCAGAGCGAGAGCTGGTACTACGAGGACGGCCTGCGGGACTACCTCCTCGAGAGCGTCCGGGACTTCGTGCGGCTGCCCGAGGAGCCCTTCACCGGCCAGGCCGAAGGCCAAGGCGAGGCGGTGAGCTGGGCCGTGGTCTGGCTCCCCGAGGGGGGCGAGGGGATCGCCGAGAGCTACGCGAACCTCATCCCCACGCCGCTCGGGGGGACGCACGTCCAGGGGTTCCGCCAGGGGCTGCTCGCCGCCCTGCGCGACATCGGCGAGTTCCGCGGCTGGATCCCCCGCGGGGTGCGGCTGGCGCCCGAGGACCTCTGGGAGCATTGCGCCTACGTGCTCTCGGCCAGGCTGAGCGACCTGCAGTTCTCCGGCCAGACCAAGGAGCGCCTGGCGACCCGGGAGTGCACGGCCTTCATCGCGAGCGTCGTCCAGGACGCCTTCGCACGCTTTCTCAACCAGCAGCCGGCCGCCGCGCAGCGGCTCTGCGAGCTCGCCGTCGACAACGCCCGCCGCCGGCTCAAGGAGGCCGCGCGCATCGTCCGCCGCCGGCCGGGGATGGGGCCCGCCCTTCCCGGCAAGCTCACCGACTGCATCTCCCAGGACCTCGAGGAGACCGAGATCTTCCTCGTCGAGGGCGACTCTGCGGGCGGCTCCGCCAAGCAGGCGCGCGACAAGCGCATCCAGGCCGTGCTCCCGCTGCGGGGCAAGATCCTGAACGCCTGGGAGGAGGACCCCGAGGCGATCCTCGCTTCGCGCGAAATCCACGACATCGCCGTCGCGATCGGCGTGGACCCGCACTCGGCCGACCTCTCGGGGCTGCGCTACGGCAAGGTGATCATCCTCGCCGACGCCGACTCCGACGGGCTGCACATCGCGACCCTGCTCTGCGGCCTCTTCCTGCGGCATTTCCGGCCGCTGATCGAGGCCGGCCGCGTCCACGTCGCCATGCCCCCCCTCTACCGCATCGACCAGGGAAGCCGCGTCGTCTACGCCGTGGACGAGCGCGAAAAACAGGCGGCCCTCGAGCGGCTCAAGGCCGAAAACGGCGGCGGCAAGATCCAGGTGCAGCGCTTCAAGGGCCTGGGCGAGATGAACCCGCTGCAGCTGCGCGAGACGACCATGGACCCGCGGACGCGGCGTCTCGTCCAGCTCATCCTTCCCGACCGCGCGGCAGGCGACGAGGCCATGGATCTTTTGCTCTCCAAGCGGCGCGTCAAGGACCGCAAGCAGTGGCTCGAGGAGGAGGGGGACCGGGCCGCGGCCGACCTCCTCTAATCTACCCCACAGGAAGGCAAGCGATGGCACGATCGAAAGCCGCCCCCCGGCCGGAGGCCGAGCGCATGCCGCTGGCGGAGTTCGTGCGGCCGGCCTACCTCAACTACGCGATGTACGTCCTCATGGACCGGGCGCTCCCCTTCCTGGGCGACGGGCTCAAACCCGTCCAGCGCCGCATCGTCTACGCCATGAGCGAACTGGGGCTGCGGGCGGCGGCGAAGCCCAAGAAATCCGCGCGCACCGTCGGCGATGTGCTCGGCAAGTACCACCCCCACGGGGACAGCGCCTGCTACGAGGCGATGGTGCTGCTCGCCCAGCCCTTCACCACCCGCTACCCCCTGATCGACGGCCAGGGCAACTGGGGTTCGATCGACAACCCCAAGGACTTCGCCGCCATGCGCTACACCGAGGCGCGGCTTTCGCCCTACGCCGACGTGCTCCTCGGCGAGCTCGAGATGGGGACCACCGAGTGGGTGCCCAACTTCGACGGCACCCTGCGCGAGCCGGCGACCCTCCCGGCGCGGCTGCCCAACGTGCTGCTGAACGGGGCGACGGGCATCGCCGTCGGCATGACGACCGACATCCCCCCCCACAACCTGCGCGAGGTCGTCGAGGCCTGCATCCATCTCCTCGACCACCCCCAGGCGGACGTGGAGGACCTCCGCCGCTTCATCCCGGGGCCGGACTTCCCGACCGGCGCCGAGATCATCACCCCGCCGGCCGAGCTGCTCGAGGCCTACCGCACCGGCCAGGGGTCGATCCGCATGCGCGCGGCCTACGAGTTCGACGACGGCGACATCGTGGTGACGGCGCTGCCCTACCAGGTGTCGACCGCCCGGGTGATCGAACAGATCGCCGCCCAGATGGCGGCGAAGAAGCTGCCCTGGGTGGCCGACGTGCGCGACGAGTCCGACCACGAGGACCCCGTGCGCCTGAGGATCGTGCCGCGCTCGAGCCGCGTCGACCGCGAGGCCCTCATGGGGCACCTGCTCGCCACGACCGATCTCGAGAAGACCTTCCGCCTGAACCTCACGGTGATCGGCCTCAACCGCCGGCCCCAGACGCTCGGCCTGGTCGCGCTGCTCCGGCAGTGGCTGGAATTCCGCAAGGCGACCGTCGTGCGCCGCCTCCGGCACCGGGCCGAGCGGATCGCCGAGCGCCTGCACCTGCTGGAGGGGCTGCTCGTCGTCTTCGCGCACCTGGACGAGGTGATTCGGATCATCCGCAGGAGCGACGATCCGCGGGCCGAGCTCATGCGGCGCTTCGGCCTGAGCGAGGCCCAGGCCGAGGCGATCCTCCAGATCCGGCTGCGCCAGCTCGCGCGGCTCGAGGAGCTGCGCCTCAAGAAGGAACAGGCCGATCTCGAATCCGAGCGGCAGGCGATCGCCGCGACGCTGGCCTCGGAGCGGCGCTTGAAGGCCCTGCTGCAGAAGGAGCTGCGCGAGGACGCGGCCGCCCACGGCGATGCGCGCCGCACGCGCATCGTCGCGCGCCGGGAGGCCCAGGCGCTGCGCGAGCAGGACCTCGCGCCCGCCGAGCCGGTGACCGTGGTGCTCTCGGCGAACGGCTGGGTGCGGGCGGCGAAGGGGCACGACGTCGACCCCGCCGGCCTCTCCTTCAAGCCGGGGGACGCCTTTCTCGCCGCGGCCCGCGGCCGCTCGAACCAGCCGGTCCTCTTCCTCGATTCCGCGGGCCGGACCTACCGCCTCGAGGCCCACCGCCTACCCTCGGCGCGGGGCTTCGGCGAGCCGCTCGCCGCCCGCTTCGCGCTCCCCGCCGGCGCGCGCTTCGTCTCGGTGGCGATCGGCGGGGAGGAGACGCGCCTGGTGCTCGCCAGCGACTTCGGCTACGGCTTCGTCGCCGCCTTCCCCGACCTGATCGCCCGCAACCAGAAGGGGCGGGCGGTGCTCAAGCTCCCCGAGGGCGCAAGCGCCCTGCCCGCGGTCCCTCTCGAGGACCCCGCGACGGCGCTGCTGGCCGCGGTGACGGACACGGGGTTCCTGCTCGTCCTCGCCGCGCGCGAGCTTCCCGTGCTCGCACGCGGCAAAGGAAACAAGATCCTCCACATCCCGCGCGCCCGGCGCGCGACAGGCGAGGAGCGGCTCGCCCACCTCGTCGCCTTCCGGCCCGGCGAGGCGCTGCGGCTCCACGCCGGAAAACGCACCCTGCGCCTGACCCCGGAGATGCTCGAGGAATACCGCGGGGAACGCGGCCGCCGGGGGCGGAAGCTGCCGCGCGGCTTCCGCCGCGTAGAGAAGATCGAGCGCGAGGCGCTTCCCCCCCCGCCGGAAGGGCGCGCGCCGCAGCAGGGACGCTTCGCGGAGTTCTGAAGGCGGCAGGCGCCCTCCCCCCCCCGGAGCCTCAGAGGGGGCCCGTTTCCTCCAGCAGCCGGAGCAGCCGGATCAGCCGGCGGTCGCGCTCGCGGAAGACCTCCTCGGGGCTTCGTGCACCGTAGTCGTAGAACCCCGCCCCCGTCTTCACCCCCAGCCTGCCGCGGGCCACGCGCTCCTCGATCGCCTGCGAGCGCTCGATCGGCGGGGGCGGGCGGTAGCGGCGGTTTTTGAGGATCGCCTGCTGGAGGTCGAGCCCGGCGAAGTCGAGCCGCTGGATGACCCCCAGAAACGGGGTGCGCAGGGCGAAGCTCTGCTTCACCGCCTCGTCGAGTTCCTCCGCGGTCGCATAGCCGTTTTCGAGGAGAAAGAGCGCCTCCTGGGTGAGGGCCGCCTGCAGGCGGTTGGCGATGAAGCCGGGCAGGAAGCGGCGGAGCACGAGCGGCTTTTTGCCGAGGGCGGCGAGCAGCGCGCGCACGGTCTCGATCGTCGCCGCGGAGGTCCGCGGGCCGCCCACGACCTCGACGAGCGGGATGAGGTGGGGGGGCGAGAACCAGTGGGTGATGAGGACCTTCTCGGGCCGCCCGGTGGCGACGAAGGAGAAGAGGTCGAGGTGCGAGGTGTTGCTCGCGAGGATCGCGTGCGGGGGGGCGATGCGGTCGAGGGCGGCGAAGAGCCCGCGCTTCACCCCGGGGTCCTCCACCACGGCCTCGGTGATGAAATCCGCCCCCCCGCAGGCCTCCTCGAGCCGCGGGGTGGTATGGATGCGGCCGATCACCGCCGGGATCGCCCCGGCCTCCAGCATCCCTTCCGCGGCGAGGGTCTCGAGGGCCGCGGCGATGCGCCGCCGGGCCGTGGCGAGAACGGCCTCGTCCCGGTCGACCAGGAAGGTCGGAAGGCCGTGGCGGGCGAACACGAGCGCGAGCGCGTGGCCCATGGTTCCGGCCCCGATCACGGCCGTCTGGCGGATCGCGGTCATGGCGGTCTCCCCTGAACCCGAGGGGGCGGCCGGGATGCCCCGTCCGCCCCCTCGTCATCGGCCGGCCCCGGGCGCGGATCCCGCCCCCGGCGGCGCCCGCGGCTTAGGTCTTCTTGGAGTCGTCGAGTTTTTCGGGGGTCTTCTTGTCCTTCCCGTCCTCTTCGGCCGCGCCCTTGAAGTTGCGGATCGCCTTGCCGATGCCGGAGCCGATCTCGGGGAGCTTGCCGGCGCCGAAGATGATGAGGATGATCACCAGGATGATGATCAGCTCGGGCATGCCGATTCCGAACATGAACCCTCCTCTTGCGGTAGCGGATGGGCGGCGTCCCCCGCCGGGGTTCCGCCTGGCGCGGCCGCCCCGGGAGACGCCCGCCGGGCGGGGCCTCCGCCGCGGCCGCCGGGTTGCCGCAACCCGGGGTGCAGGGCCCGATCCGCGGCTAGGCGTCGGGCCCCGGCGTTTCGAATTCGCGCAGCAGCCGGACGAACTCGCGCGACCGGCGGTAGCGGTCGACGCTTCCCTGGTAGTCGATCCACTTGCGCCAGGTGTCGAGCCAGGCCTCGTTGTGCCAGTAGCAATCCGGGTCGCCGCGGCCCTGCAGCCGCTCGAGGTAGTCGGTGTATTCCTCGGCGCAGGCCTCGCAGAACCGGTAGGGAAGGCGGCGTTCGGCCGGCGCCGCAGGCGGGCGTTCGACCTGGGCCCCGCATTTTTCGCACTTGAGCGCGCAGCCCGTGCACTGCATGGCGCGCCGCACGGCGATCGCCTTCTGCCGCCGACGGCGGTCCGCCTTCTTTTCGCGGCTGAGTTCGAGCTTGTCGTCGAGGGAGATGATGTCGGCCAAGGAAGCCCCTCTTTGCGGCCGGCCCGCGCGTCCGCCGGGCGAGCGCCCCTTCTCCTTACCACCCCCCCGAAACCCTGTCAATTCGCCGCCATGGCCGCCTTCCGCGGCGGGTCGCGGGTTTGACAGCGCGCGGGGAATCCCCTATAGCACCGCTTGAGGCGGCGGGCGGCGAAGCCGCCCCCGGCGAGCCCCGACCATGGACCGAATTCGATTCGAAGGCCACGCGCTTCCCTGCCTGATCGGAAGCCTGCCGCTCACCGACTACGGCGAGGCCGCGGACTGGGTGGAGCGTTTCACCCCCGAGATCCCCCTCTGGGTGCAGCTGCCCCAACTCCCCGGCGAGGTCATCACGCGGCAGTTTGCGGCGGGCATGCCGGGCCTGACCGTGACCGGGGAGCGGGTCTTCATCGACCGCGAGGGGGAGGGCTTCCCCGCCGCGCTCGAGAGGTTCTACGAAGAGGTCCTGGCGATCGAGGAGGGCCTCGGCGATCTCGAGGGCTCGCGCTTCGCCCTGAGCCTGGACGCCGCGGGCGGCTTCTTCGAGCTCGAGCGGCGGGCGGCCGCCTGGGAGCGGCCGCCGCTCGCCGTGAAGGGGCAGATCATCGGCCCGGTCACCTTCGGGACGAGCCTCGCGGACGGCCGCGGCCGGCCGCTCTTCTACGACCCCGAGCTGCGCGAGGCGGCGCTGCGGCTGCTTGCGCTGCGGGCGCGCTGGCAGGTGCGGCGCCTCTCCGCCCTCGCCCCGCGGGTGCTCCTCTTTCTCGACGACCCGGCGATCACGGCCTTCGGCTCCTCGCAATACATCGGGCTTGGCCGGGAGGAGATCGTGGAGGGGATCCACGCCGTGATCGCGGCCGTGCACCGGGAGGGGGGGCTCGCCGGGGTGCACATCTGCGCCAACGCCGACTGGACGCTG
The DNA here is from genome assembly GCA_020725555.1 of Desulfatibacillum sp. Lineage (GTDB taxonomy): Bacteria > Desulfobacterota > Desulfobacteria > Desulfobacterales > SpSt-501 > SpSt-501. Next base: position 170,704 of record DYEU01000004.1, on the reverse strand, counting down.
GTTTTCGACTCCGAGGCCGACATCGTCAGCTTCGACGCCTACTCCTTTTTCGACCGCTTCGTGATCTACGCCGAGCCGATCCGCCGCTTTCTCGGCCGGGGGGGGGTGATCGCCTGGGGGCTCATCCCCACGCTGCACCCCGGGGACCTGGAGCGCGAATCGGCCGCCTCCCTCCACGCGCGCTTCCAGGAGCAGGCGGGACGGCTCTGCGCCCTGGGCGTCGAGCCGGCGCGGCTGATCGCCCAGTCGCTGATCACCCCCGCCTGCGGGATGGGGACCCTCTCCCGGGAGCTCGCCTGGAGGGGGCTTGAGCTCACGCGCGCCCTGTCCGAACGCATCCGCGGGGCCCCGGGTTCGGGCGGGCCCCCCCGGGAGGTGCCCGCATGAACGAGGCCGTCCGGTTCCAGGGGGCGTCGCGCTACGTCCTCGACGACGAGCTCGCGCGCATCGTGAACGTCTCGATCGCCCTCGAGATGCCGCTGCTCCTGAAAGGCGAGCCGGGGACGGGCAAGACGATGCTCGCCCACGCCATCGCCGAGGCGCTCGCGATGCCGCTCATCGTGCTCAACGTGAAGTCGAGCATGAAGCTCGTCGACGCCCTCTACCAGTACGACACCCTCACGCGGCTCAACGACAGCCGCTTCGGCGACTCGCGGCGCGACGTCAGCCGCATCGAGGACTACATCCGCATGGGCAAGATCGGCCAGGCCTTCACCGCCGAGCGGCGCACCGTGCTGTTGATCGACGAGATCGACAAGGCCGACACCGACTTCCAGGACGACATGCTCGACGTCCTCGACCAGATGTCCTTCGACATCATCGAGATCGACAAGACCATCCGCGCGCGCCACCGGCCGGTGATCCTGATCACGAGCAACGCCAAGAAGGATCTCTCGGACCCCTTTCTCGGCCGCTGCAACTTCCACCACATCGCCTTTCCCGACCCGGAGATGATGCGGCGCATCGTCGCCGTGCACTTCCCGGATCTCGACCGCCGGCTCCTCGAGCAGGCCGTCGCGGCCTTCTACCGGCTGCGGCGCATCGAGGGGATCGAGAAGCGGCCCGCGACCCGCGAGCTCTTGAACTGGATCCGCGCGCTGCAGGCGGACCCCGACTTCCGGCCCCGCGATCTCGAGCGCGGCGAGCCGCCCTTCCTCGGGGTGCTCTTCAAGAAAAGCCAGGATTTCCTGCGCGCCCGCGAGGCGACCTCCGGCAGGCGCCCCTGAGGGGCGCGCCGCGGGCGCCCCCGCGCGGCGGAGGGGTGGGGCCGTGTTCGTCGGTTTTTTCTACCGGTTGCGGGAGGCGGGGGTTCCGGTCAGCCCGACCGCCTTTCTCACCCTCCACCGGGCTCTCGCGGCGGGGCTCGTCGGCTCGCTCGAGGATCTCTACACCGCGGCGCGGAGCATTCTCGTCAAGAGCGAGCGCTGGTTCGACCGCTTCGACCAGGTGTTCGCCCACTGCTTCCGCGGGGCCGAGCTTCCCGACGCCCGCGGCCTCGAGCTCGACGCGCTCGCCCGCGCGCTGCTCGAATCGTGGCTCCAGGACCCCGGCGAGATCGCCCGCGCCCTGGGGATCGAGCCCGAGACGCTCGCGGGCCTTTCGCCGGAGGCGCTCCTTGAGCTCTTCCGGCGGCGCCTGGAGGAGCAGCGCGAGGCCCACCACGGCGGCAACCGCTGGATCGGGACGCGAGGAACCTCGCCCTTCGGCCACTCCGGCGTGCATCCCGGGGGGATGCGCGTCGGCGGGGTCTCGCGCAACCGCTCCGCCGTGCGCGTCGCCCTGGAGCGGCGCTACCGCGACTATTCCCAGGAAGGCCCCCTGACCCAGGCCCTCGTGGGCGAGGCCCTCAAGCGCCTGCGCCACCTCGTGCCCGAAGGCCCGCGCGACCGCGTGGACGTCGCGGCGACGATTCGGCGGACGGTCCGCAACGCCGGCGAAATCGAGATCGTCTTCGAACGCGCGTTGCGCGACAAGCTGCAGGTGGTCCTGGCGATCGACAACGGCGGCTGGTCCATGGACCCTTACATCCCCGTGGTCCAGACGCTCTTCGACTACGCGCGCTCGCAGTTCAAGGGCCTGCGGACCTTCTTCTTCCACAACACGATCTACGCGGTCCTCTGGGAGGACCCGGCGCGGCTGCGCAAACCCTGCCCGGTCGAGGAGCTCGCGCGCCTCGACCCGGCGACACGCCTCGTCGTCGTGGGCGATGCGAGCATGGCGCCCTGGGAGCTCTACGCCACCGACGGCGCGATCGCCCTGGAGGAACGCAGCGGCAAGCCCTCGATCGACTGCCTCCGGTTCCTGGCCGAGACCTTCCGGCACCGCGCCTGGCTGAACCCCCGCCCTGCGGACACCTGGGCCTACACGCGCACGATCGGGGTGATCCGCGGCTTGTTTCCGATGTTCGAGCTCACCCTGGACGGACTCGAGCGGGCGGTCGCGCATCTGCTGCGGCCCTGAAGCCCGGGCCGCCGACGCGGTCCGGCGCGCGGCGGGGGGAGACCCTTGCGGCCCCCGGCGGGGCGGGGGCGCACGCGTTCCTCAGGCCCCGACGGGGGGCGGCCCGAGCCGGGGGGCGGCCCGGCGCCGCAGGGCGTCGAGCAACCGGGCCGGGTGGGCGAAGCGGGCCGTCAGCATCACGGCGGCGATGACGTAGGGTTTGTAGCCCGCCTGCACGTAGGTGGGGATGCGGTAGCGCTCGAAGACCGAAGCCGCCACCTCGCCCGCGGGGCAGGAAACCCCCGAGATGTCCGCCGGCAGGCAGTGGAGGTAGAGCGCGCGGCCGTTCTTCGTCCGCCGCATCATCGCCTCGGTGCACTCCCAGTTGCGGTGCCGCGCGTTCTCGGCCAGGCATTCGCGCTCGAGCTCCTTCAGCCCGGCGGTGTCCCCGGCCCGCAGCAGCGCCGTGCGACGCTCCATCACGCGGTAGGGGGCCCAGCTCTTGGGGTAGACGGCGTCGGCCTCCGCGAAAGCCTCCTCCATGGAGGGGACAACGCGGAAGCCGCCCCCGCTTTCGCGGGCGAAGGCCGCGGCCCGCTCGACCACCTCGGGGATGAGGGAGTAGCCCTCGGGGTGGGCCAGCACGACCTCCATCCCGAAGCGCGTCATCAGGCCGATCACCCCCTGGGGCACGGAAAGGGGTTTGCCGTAGCTCGGGGAATAGGCCCAGGTCATGGCGAGCTTCTTGCCCCGCAGCGCCTCGAGGGACCCGAAGTGGCGCGCCAGGTGCATCAGGTCCGCCAGGCTCTGGGTGGGGTGGTCGACGTCGCTTTGCAGGTTGATCACCGCGGGGCGCTGCTCGAGGACCCCCTCGCGGTGGCCCTCGGCCACGGCGGCGGCGACCTCCTCCATGAAGCGGTGGCCGGCCCCCAGGAAGATGTCGTCGCGGATGCCGATGAACTCGGTGAAGAAGGAGATCATGTTCGCCGTCTCGCGCACGGTCTCGCCGTGGGCGATCTGGGAGCGTCCCTCGTCGAGGTCGGCGACGGCGAGGCCGAGGAGGTTGGCGGCCGAGGCGAAGGAGAAGCGCGTGCGCGTGGACTGGTCGCGGAAGAGGCTCACGGCGAGGCCGGAGTCGAAACAGCGCAGCGAGCGGTTCTCGCGGCGCAGGATCCGCAGCGCTTCGGCGACGGCGAGGATCCGGCGGATCTCGGGTTCGCTCTTCTCCCAGGTGAGCAGGAAATCGGGGGCGGCGGGCGGTCCGGTCAGCGGCTCGATCTCGGCGAGCAGGCGGTCGAAGGGGTCCATGGCGTCTCCTTTCCGGGGGCGGCCTCAAAACCGCAGGGCGTACAGGGCGTAGAAGGCGGCGGCGCGGACGAGATCCGCGATGGGGATCTTCTCGTCCGGCGCGTGGGCCATGGCCTCGGCCCCGGGGCCGTAGCCGATCGTCGGGATGCCGTAGAGGCCCGAGATCGTCACCCCGTTCGTCGAAAACGTCCACCGGCCCAGCCGCGGCGGCGTGCCGAAGAGCTCCCGGTGCACGGCCGCGCCGCAGGCGACCGCGGGGTGGTCCTCGGGCCAGCTCCAGGTCGGGTAGTATTTCGGCATGCCGTAGCGGCGGCCCGTCCAGGAGGATTCGAGGTAGTCGAGCACGCGCACGCGGGCGTCTTCGCCGGCGACCAGGGCCTCGATCTCGGCCACGGCCGACTCGCGGGTCTCCCCCGCGGTCAGCCGGCGGTCGAGATGCAGGCGCGCCGAATCGGGGACCGCGCAGAGCGAGGGGCCGTCGGAGACGAAGCGGCTCACCGTGACCGAGCCCTTGCCGAGGAAGGCGTCCGTGCGCAGCCGCTCGTTCAACGCCTCGATCGCCAGGCAGGCCCGGGCGGCGGCGTATACCGCGTTCCGGCCCCGCTCCGGGGCGGAGCCGTGGGCCGAGACGCCGCGGAAGTCGACCTCGATCTCCATCCGGCCCCGCTGGCCGCGGTAGAGGCCGCCGTCGGTCGGCTCGGTGCTGACCACGGCCTCGGGCCGCAGCCCCTCCTCCTCGATCAGGTACTTCCAGCACAGCCCGTCGCAGTCCTCCTCCATGACGCTGCCGACGAAGAAGACGCTCAGGTCGCGGTTGAAGCCGAGCTCCCGCAGGAGCCGGCCCGCGGCCACCATGGCGGCGACCCCGCCTTTCTGGTCGGCCGCGCCGCGGCCGCAGACGTGCCCGTCGCGGATTTCGCCGCCGTAAGGGTCGAAGCTCCAGTTCTCGGGGTTTCCCGGGCCGACGGTGTCCAGGTGGCCGTCGAAGGCGAGAAGGCGCCGGCCACGGCCGATGCGGCCGATCACGTTGCCCAGGCCGTCGCAGCGCACCTCCTCGAAGCCCGCCTCCTCCATGCGGCGGCGCAGGCAGGCCGCCACCTCCCCCTCCCCGCCCGTGGGCGAGGGGATGCGCACCAGTTCGGCGAGCAGCGCCGCGGTCTGCCCCGCCTGGGCCTGCGCCCGCTCAAGCACCCGCTGGGCGAGATTCATCGTCGTCCTCCTTCCGGTTGGCCACCGGCGGCGCGGTAGGCCTCGATCAGCCGGTCGATGCGCGCGACCTCGGCCTGTCGTTCCTCCCAGTACTCGGGCCGCCGCTGGGCGTTCAGCTCCTCCACGGTCTTTCCCTGCTGCTCGACCCAGGTGAAGTACTTGAGGTTGTGCCAGCGCTCGCGGTTCAGCCGCGTTCCCTCCAGGATCCAGTCGAGCCGCTGGCGGTGAAAGATGCCCTCGATGCGCTTTTCGGCCGCCGCGCGGCCCATCGGCCCGAAGCATTCGCTGAGCGAGGCCAGGACCGAGCGGTAGCGGTCGATGGCGTCGGTCAGGACGGTGACGACGAGATCGTCGCGGCCCAGGCCGTAGAAGCGCGCGGTCTTGATCGCCCCGAGCACGTTGCACACCCCGGAGATGCCGAAGAGGCCGGAGAGCCGGCGCGCCTGATCCTCCGGGACGCCGAAGCCGCGGGCGAGCGCCTCCTGCCCCGGCTCCTCGACCAAGGCCTGGAGGCCGAGCTTGCACTCCAGGTCGTCGATGCACATCAGGGCGTCGAGGTTGGCGACGTGGTGGATCCAGGTCACGTGCTTGTCGCCGATCCCCTGGATGTCGTGCCCGCCGTAGCCGTTGGCGAAGAGGGTGGGGCACTGGATGGGCTCGAGCCCCACAATGCGGTGGCGGCCGGGCCACTCTTGCTTGAGCCGGTCGCCGGCCGCGATCGTGCCCGCCGAGCCCATCGCCGAGACGAAGGCCGAGACCACCCCCCGGCCCACCCCTTCCGCGGCGAGCCGCCGGGCGAGCTCGACGATCGTGTTGCCGGTCACGAAGTAGTGGAAGCGGTAATTGGCGAACTCCTCGAACTGGTTCATGACGCGGATGCGCTCGGGGTGGGCCCGGCGCAGCTCGTGGCACTTGTCGTAGATCTCCTTCACGTTGCTTTCGCAGCCGGGGGTGAGCTCGAGGCGTGCGCCGTAGCCGCGGATGAGCTCGAAGCGCTCGCGGCTCATCTCCTCGGGCAGGATGACGACCGAGTCGAAGCGCATGCGGCAGCCGACCCAGGCCCCGCCGATGCCGTAGTTGCCGGTCGAGGGCCAGACGAGGGTGTGGCGGGCGGGATCCACCTCGCCGGTGATCGCCTTTTCGATCAGCACGCTGTAGGTGGCGCCGACCTTGTGGCTGCCGGTGGGGAAGTCCCGGCCGTAGAGGACGACGATGGGGCAATCGACCCCGGTCAGCCCCCGGGGGAGGACTTCGTGGCGGATGCGGCCGGTTTCGTCCTTCCAGGAGATGTTGAAGAGGTTGAGGGGATCGAGGGGGTCTTGCCGGGCGGCCGCGAGCGCCCGGCGGCGCAGATCGGGCGCGATGCGCTCCGGGTCGAGCATTTCGGCGTAGGTCGGTCCGGTGATCAGCCGGGAGGCGGTCATGGGGTTGCGGGTCCTTTCGGGGGAGGATCGGCGCTGCGGTCGCGTCCGGTGAAGACGACCAGGACGGACTCGGCCGGGTTGAGGAGGCCTTGCGCCTCGAGTTCCATCAGGCCGGCCAGTCCCGCCGCGCCGGTGGGGCAGACGGGGATGCCGGTGGCCGCCCGGGCCGTCTCCCAGGCGGAGCGGATGCGCGCCTCGGGGAGGATCACGGCCCGGCCCCCCGTGCGCAGCACGGCGGGGAGGAGGCCGGTGCCGTCGTAGGGGAGATCGTCGAGGATGCCGTGGGCGAGGCTTTGCGGGGCGGCCCCGTCCCAGGGCCAGAAGAAGGCCCCGGGGCGGCGGGCGATCTCGGCCAGGACGGCCCGGGCTGCGGGGCCCGCGAAGTCCGCGGCGAACCGGTCGACGAGGGGGGAGAGGGAGGGCCCCTCGGCGCGCAGGAAGGCGGCGAGGCGCCCGAGGGCCTCGGCCGGCGGGGCGAGGCGGTCGCAGGGGATGCCGGCGGAACCGCCGCCTCGGGCGGCGTAGGCCGCGAGCGCAAGCGCCCAGCCGCGCACGAAGGGGAAGCCCCCCTCGGGCTGGCAGGCGTGGATTTTCGGCAGCCGCGGCAGAAACCCCAACGAGAAGGCCTCCTCGAAGGCCTGGGCGACGGCGCGCGCGAAGGCCGCGCCGCCCACCTGCAGGACCACGTGGTCGACCGCCGCCGCGTGCCCGCGAAGCGCAAGGACGATCTCCCACCCCAGGGCGGAGCCGCCCTCGATGTTCGACCAGTTGTCGTTTCCGGCGCAGGCGAAAGGAAGAACGCCGGGCCGGCGGAGCGCCTCGCGGAAGGCGAGGTAGCAGGGATCGCCCTCCCCGGTCTGCGCCCGGGCGATCCGCTCGACGAGCGCACCGCGCTCCTCGAGGAGGGAGGCGATCCGCGGGTCGACGTCGGCGGGCACGAAGGCGCGCAGCCGGTAGCCGCCCGCGCGCGCGACCGCCGCGGCGGCGAGGGCGGCGTTGCCGCAGCTGTAGATGGCGAGCTCCGGCTTGCCGGGGGCGTCCCCCCGGGCGGCGAGCGCCTCGAGGTAGAGGAGGGTCGCAAAGAGGTGGCGGCCTTTGTGAGAGCCGCCGACGTTTCCGGTCTCGTCCTTCACCCAGAGCGGCCCGCTGCGGCCCAGCGCGGCGGCGAGCGCCGGCTGCGGGAGAAGCGGGGTGACGCGGAAGACGGTTCCCTCGCGGGCCGCAAGCGCCTCCTCCAGCCGGTCGTGGATTCGCCGGTAGCCGTCCTCGCCGGCGAGCTCCCGGGCCGAGAACAGCGCCTGGAGCCGGAGAAAGCTCCCGGCCCCCGCGCGCTCCCAGCCGCGGGCGATCGCGCGCGCGGCCGCGTTCCCCTCGAGGCCGACGCGCCGCAGGAGATGATCGCCCGCCTCCCCGCGCCGCGGGCAGGAGAAGCGGCCGTCCTCGATGCGGTAGGTCTCGGGGCAGGTGGGGCAGGTGAGGCGGAAGGCGGTCACGGGGCGCTCGCCCGGCCCCCGGCGATTGACATTTGACGCCACATCGCGCAGAAGAAACCATTTCCCGCGGCCGGAGTCAACGGGGTGGAGAACGCCGAGCGCGCCGGCCGCGGCCCAGGCTGCGGGAGGCCGTTGCCGATGGAGAAGGTGCTGCGGCGGGTGGACGCCTTCGGCGCCGCGTTGAACCGGGGGATCGAGTGCGTCTGCGCCGCCCTCATGGCGGCGCTCGTCCTGGTCGTCGGCTTCGAGGTCCTGCAGCGCTACGTCCTCAGGCTCGGGCACACCTGGGGCGAGGAGTGTTCGCGCTACCTCATGATCTGGGCCGCGCTGCTTGCCGTCCCCATCGGCGCCTACCGCCGCGAGCACGTGGGGCTCGAGTTCGTGCAGAACGCGCTCCCGGCCCGCGTGGCGCGGGCCTTGCGGCTGGGGCTCGACCTGCTGGGGGTCGCCTTCTTTCTCTTTCTCACGGTCTACGGGGTCGGCATGGCGGCGGCCGGGGCGACCCAGTACACGACCCTCTTCGGCATGACGATGGTCGTCCCCTTCGCCTCGGTCCCCGCCTGCGGCGCGCTCACCTCGTTCCAGATCCTGGTGACCATGCTGCGCGACCGCGGCTCTCTGCCCTCGGCGAGGAGGGACGCGTGAGCCTGGTTGCGCTTCTCTTTTTCGGCCTGATGCTCCTGGGCCTGCCGATCGGCTATGTGCTCGGCGTGGCCGGGGTCGCGGGGCTTCTCCAGGTGGGCGGGCACAATTTCCTCGCCATGGCACCCCGGCGCTTCTTCGAGGGGCTCGACCTCTTCACCTTCATGGCCATGCCCTTCTTCATCATGGCCGGCGAGATCATGAACCGCACCGGCATCACGAGCCGGATCGTGCAATTCGCCGACGCCCTGGTCGGCCACTGGCGCGGGGGCCTGGCGCACACGAACATGGTGGCCTCGGTCATCTTCGCCGGCATGACGGGCGCGGCCGTCTCGGACACGGCGGCCTTCGGCAACACCCTCGTCCCGGCCATGGTCCGCCAGGGCTACACGCGCCCCTTCTCCTGTGCGGTGACCGTGGCGGGCTCGATCATCGGCCCGACCATCCCGCCTTCCAACCTGATGATCATCTACGGCTCGCTCATGGGCGTGTCCATCGCCGGCATGTTCGCGGCGGGCATCCTCCCCGGGCTCCTCATCTGCTCTCTGTGCATGCTCTACATCGCCCTCGTCGGCCGCCGCAAGCACCTGCCCGTGAGCGGCGAGCGCTTCTCGCTGCGGCGGCTGCTCCAGAGCCTGCGCGCGAGCCTGCTTGCCCTTCTCATGCCGGCGATCATCCTGGGCGGGATCCTCTTCGGGGTCGTCACCCCCACCGAGGCCGCCGCCGTCGCCGTTTTCTACGCCTTCTTCCTCGGGGTCTTCGTCTACCGCAGCCTCACCCCCGCGGCGATCCTCCAGACCCTGATCCGGACCTCGGTGATCACGGGGGTCGTCTTCCTCATCATCGCCTCGGCCTCGATCCTGAGCTGGTGGATGACCTTCCTGCAGATCCCCCAGGCCATCGCGAAGCTCTTCCTGTCGATTTCGCGCAATCCCCAGGTGGTGATCGCCCTGATCCTCTGCCTGCTCCTGGTGATCGGCATGTTCATGGACATCAACGCGGCGCTGATCATCCTCGCCCCGGTGCTCGGTCCGCTCACCCAGGCGATCGGCATGGACCCGGTGCACGCGGGCGTGATGATCGTGCTCGCGCTCAACATCTCGCTCATGACGCCCCCGGTCGGCGCCTGCCTCTTCGTCATCTGCTCGATCACCGGCGAGCGGCTGGAGACGATCGCCCGCGAGCTCTGGCCCTTCATCCTGCTCGAGGTCGGCGCGCTTTTCCTGGTCGCGTTCTGGCCGAGCTTCACGCTGCTGATGCCGCGCCTGCTCCTGGGGCGGTGAGGGGAGGAAGACCGGGGGAGGCGGGCGGCGGATGTCTCGCGCGGCGGCCGGCGGGCCCCGCGTTTCGACCACCCCAACGCGGCAACGAAAAGGAGGATGACCCATGAAACGAGTTCTGGGATGGCTGCTCGTCGGGCTGCTCGTGGCCGGCCTCGGCCTGCCGGCCCCGGCGGCGGCGGGCAAGGTGATCAAGATCCACCACCTCAACAAGGACGACCCCTTCGACAACGCGACCGGCGCCATGGCGACGGTGTTCAAGAGCCTGGTCGAGGCCGGAACCAACGGCGGCATCGAGGTCCAGACCTTTCCGAACGGCCAGCTCGGGAAGGACAACGACGTCGTCACCCAGGTGAAGTCGGGCGTGATCCAGTCCGGCATTCACTCCGTGGGCGGCTTCGCGTCGGTCTACCCCATGCTCGGGGTGATCGACGTGCCCTTCGCCTTCCCGGACATCAGCACGACCTATGCCGTCTTCGACGGCCCCTTCGGCCAGCGGCTCGCGGCGGACATCGAAACGAAGACGGGCCTCAAGGTGCTCGGCTTCGGGGACTCGGGCGGCTTCTTTCACATCACCAACTCCAGGCGGCCCATCACCCGGCCGGAGGACGTGAAGGGCCTCAAGATCCGCACCATGGGCCTGGACACCCACAAGGCGATCGTGAGCGCCCTCGGCGGCCAGCCGGCCGTGATCGCCTGGACCGAGGTCTACACCGCGCTTCAGACCGGGGTGGCCGACGGCCAGATGAACCCGATCCCGATCATCGCCTTCGCCAAGTTCAACGAGGTCCAGAAATACCTGACCCTCACCGGGCACCTCTTCGCCCCTTACGTGTGGGTGATGAACGCCGAATTCTACAACGGCCTGAGCGCCGCGGAGAAGGGGGTCCTCGCCAACGCCGTGCGCTCGGCGATCGTCGCCGGCCGCGGGGTGAGCCGCGTGATCGAGGCCTCGGAGCGGGGGCTCGCCGGGTTGAGCAAGGACCTGAAGGTCAACGCGCTCGCCCCGGACCAGATCGCCCGCTTCCGCGACGCGACCATGCCCGAGGTGAAGAAGATCATCGTCGAGAAACACGGCGCCGAAGGCGAGGCCATGATGAAGGCCTTTCTCGAGGCGATTGCGGCCGCCTCGAAGTAGGCCGGGGCGGCGCCGGGAGGGGGAAGGCCGCTCCCCCGCGACGCGCGGCAAGAGGGGGGGCGGCCGCCGCTGGCGCGGGGCTCAGGGAAAAGGCGTGTCGGCCGACGCCTGCCGGCAGGTGCCCGTTTCCGCAGCGGCGTGGGTCTCGACCGGAAAGATCCCCGCCGAGACGTGGGCGAAGCGGCCGGCCGTCTTGTCGATCACGAAGGTGTCCACGCTGCCGCTCACCGCCGCGACGAGCTGCAGGACGAGGATCTCCTCCGAATCGAAGATGCGGCTCAGGGCGGCGCGGATGTGGTTTTCGAAGACCGCCTTCGGCGCGGGCGAGTCGAGCCCTGCAAGGAAGATCCGCAGGCCTGCGCCCCCGGGGATCGTGGAGCGCTCCACCGTGCACAGGAGCGCCTCCCCCATGCGGAAGGGATCCCCCGCGGCCGCGGCGGAGGCGAGGGCCGGCAACAGAAGAAGCGCGATGCGGGCGGCGCGGCGGTTCATTCGGTGCGGAACTTCACCGTGTAGGTGAGCTTCACGTCTTTCCCCGGCGGCAGGGGGATGCGGAACTCGGCCCGGCCGGCGGCCGTTTTCCGGTGCGGGTGCGAGGCGGCAAGGATCGTCCAGTCGCCGGGGATCGACTCGACGACGCGCAGGGAGGCCTCCTCCTTGCGCTCGTTTCGCAACAGCAGCTCCCAGCCCGCCTCGAAGGTGTCGGCGGCGAGCTTTTTCCAGGCGGTTTGCCGGCGCTCGGCGGTGAGGTCGAAGGCGCGGCCGAGGGCGATCCGGAGGATCCCCCCGCGGGGCACGGCCCGGAGGCGGTCCTCGCCCGCGAACTGGGGCGTCCCCGCGTCGTCGGTCCGGTAGACGCGCACGGTGCCCTGCGGCAGCGGGGTCCCGAGCCGGTTTTCCTTGCGGTTTTCGATCTCGACCACGACCGCGGCGCTTTCGCGCGTCACAGCCTCCTGCCGGCGCTCGCCGCGAAAGAGCACCGGGGACTCGAGCACGAACTCCCGCTTGGCGGCGAGGCCCTCGGCGCCGAGAAAGCGAAGTTGCGTGACCCGGCCCCTGCGGATCGTGGCCGGCCGCTCCGGGCGGTAGAGGTAGACCTCGCCGAATCCCTCCCGCGGGGCCTCCTCCGCAGCGATTGGGGCCATGAGCGAGACCGGCCCGCGTTCTCCGGAGTCGCTCTGCCGCCGCCGGGGCGCCGCTTCCTGCGGCAGACGCACTTCGCCGGCGACCAGGGTTACGACCGCCCCGGGGTAGGATGCCCCGCTTTCGTTTTCGACCGTCGCCCACCCCGTGAGCTCCGCGCGGTCTTCGCGCTCGCCGAGCACGAGCACGTAGTCCGCCTGCCAGCGCAACCCCCGGACGAGGTAGGCCGCCTCGACCCGCTGCGGCCGGGGGGTGGCGTTTTCGACGACGAAGGCGAGGGCCGGCCGGCTGACGAGGCCCTCGGGGACCTTGGGGAAGAGGATGCGGCCGGGGTGCCCGTAGGTGACCTCGTCATCGATCAGAAAGACCGGGCCGCCCTCGATGGAGAGCAGGGTCGCCGGGATCTGCTGCTCCCGCTCGCTGAAGGGGTTTTCGACGAAGAGCTTGACCTGCTTGCCGACGTGACGCTCGAGGAGGCGCTGCGGGCTGATGAGGTCCGCCTCGTAGCGCTGCTCGAGGACGCGCAGGGGGGCCTCGCCCAGGGCGCGGAGCCGGACACTCTCCGGCAGGATCTTCGCGGGGATGTCCGGGTACTGAAACTCCACCGTGCCGACGGGCAGGGTGACGCGGCGCTGGTCGCGCACCAGCCCCCAGTCGCCCTGGTAGAGGGTGAGAAACAGCCCCGTGCGCTCCTCGACGCCCACGGCGATCGGCCGGGGGGCCTCCGCTTTGCCCTTTTCGGCCGCGGCCGGGGGCGGAAGCGCCGTTCCCAGAGACACGAGGGTGAGGGCGGCGGCCAGGCAGGGGAGAAGCCGTGCGATCATCGCGACGCTCCGTCGGGGCAAGGGGGTGCGGGACGTCAAGCCCGCTCGGTTAGGTAGCCGAAAAGCGCCTGCTCGGCAAGGGCGCCGATCTTGAAGAGGCGGCAGGCGTTTTCCGTGACCTGGCGGGCGAGCGCCGCGGGGTCCTCGTTGCGCTCGGCGGCGAGCCGCAGGAGCACCGTGCGGACGCAGGCGGGCTCGTTGCGGCGCATGCCCCGGCGCTCGGGGTCGGGGGTGAGCCAGGGGGCGTCGGTTTCGACGAGCAGCCGCTCCCGGGGGATCCGCCGCACGAGCCCGCGCAGGGCCGCCCCCCGGCCGGGGAGGGTGAGGATCCCGGTGATGCCGATCAGGAAGCCGAGCTCGAGGTAGCGCTCGAGCTCGTCGGCCGTCCCGCTGAAGCAGTGCACCACCGCCCCGGCCGGCGGGGGGGCTTCGGCCACGACGGCCAGGAACCGGCCCGCGCTGCTGCGCTCGTGGAAGATCACGGGAAGGTTGAGGGCCGCAGCCGCCTCGAGCTGGCGCTTGAGCCAGGTCTCCTGCGCGCCCGGCGGCGAGTGGAGGTAGTGGAAGTCGAGGCCGATCTCGCCCCAGGCGCGCACGCGGGGATGGCCGGCGAGGCCCTGGAGCTCCTCCAGGGCCTCCTCCGAGGCGAGGCGGGCCTCGTGGGGGTGGATGCCCACGGCGGCGAAGACCCCGGGGGCGGAGGCGGCGATCGCCACGGCGCGGCGCGAGGAGACGGCGTCGGTGCCCACGGTCACCATCGCCCCCACCCCGGCCGCGCGGGCGCGGGCGATCACGGCCTCCCGGTCGGCGTCGAAGTCCGCGTCGTCGAGGTGGCAGTGGCTGTCGAACAGAGGCAAGCACCCAGGGTTGATTTGCCGCATGGCTTGTGAAAATATACCCTCTCGCTTTTTTTGTCAGCGGTCTTCTGCGGCGGCGTCCATTCCCCGGCAGGGAGGAGGATCATGTTCAAGATCGTCAAGCGCGAAGAGATGTCCCAGGGAACGGTGATTCTCAACGAAATCGAGGCCCCGCTCATCGCCCGCAAGGCCAAGCCCGGCCAGTTCGTCATCCTCAAGGCCAACGAGACCGGGGAGCGGATCCCGCTCACGATGGCCTACACGGATCCCGAGCGCGGGGTGATCGCGGTCATCTACCAGGTCGTGGGCAAGTCGACCGCCCTCTTCAAGACCCTGAAGGTGGGGGACGGCTACCAGGACGTGATCGGCCCCCTCGGCAAGCCGACCCACATCGAGAAGCTGGGCAAGGTGGTCTGCGTGGGGGGCGGCACCGGCGTCGCCGTGCTGCACCCGATCACGCGCGCGATGAAAGAGGCGGGCAACCACGTGATCGCCATCATCGGCGCGCGCACCCGGGACCTCCTCATCCTCGAGGACTTCATGCGCCGCGCCTCCCACGAGCTCCACATCTGCACCGACGACGGCTCTTACGGCCGCAAGGGGTTCGTGACCCACGCCCTCAAGGACATTCTCGACCGCGAGAAGATCGACCAGGTCGTCGCCATCGGCCCCGTGCCGATGATGAAGTTCGTCTCCCAGCTGACCCGGGAGTACGGGGTGCCCACCCTCGTCAGCCTGAACCCGATCATGGTCGACGGCACGGGCATGTGCGGCGGCTGCCGCGTCACGGTGGGCGGCGAGACGCGTTTTGCCTGCGTCGACGGGCCCGAGTTCGACGGCCACAAGGTCGATTTCGACGAGCTGATGCTGCGTCTGCAGGCTTACTGCGAGGAGGAAAAAGCCTGCTTCCAGGAGTTCTGCATGATGGAGGAGTCCTGGCATCGCAAGTGAACCGTTCGACGGTGCTCAACCGGAAAACCGCGCGGAGGAGATCGCATGGCTGACGAGGCGACGGTCAAGGAGAAGAAAACCAAGAAGGGCCGGGTCCCCATGCCCGAGCAGGATCCGAAGGAGCGGGCGCGGAACTTCCTCGAGGTCCCCCTGGGCTACACCCCGGAGATGGCCCGGGAGGAGGCCTCGCGCTGCCTGCAGTGCAAGACCCCCGGTTGCGTCGAGGGCTGCCCGGTGGGGATCGACATCCCCGGCTTCATCCGCTTGATCACGGACGGGGAATTCACGGCGTCGATCCGGCACGTCTGGAAACAGAACAGCCTGCCCGCGGTCTGCGGCCGGGTCTGCCCCCAGGAGATTCAGTGCGAGGGCAAATGCGTGCTGGCGAAGAAGGGCCAGCCGGTCGCCATCGGGAACCTCGAGCGCTTCGTCGCCGACTGGGAGCGGGCGCACGGGACCGGCGCGCTTCCGCCGAAGGCCCCCCCGACGGGCAAGCGGGTCGCCGTCGTGGGCTCCGGGCCGGCCGGGCTCACCGTCGCCGGCGACCTCATCCAGAAGGGCCACGAGGTGACCATCTTCGAGGCCTTCCACAAGCCGGGCGGGGTGCTTCTCTACGGGATCCCCGAGTTCCGCCTGCCCAAGGAGATCGTCGCCCAGGAGGTGAACTTCCTCGAGCGCCTCGGGGTGCAGGTGGCCTGCAACGTCGTCGTCGGCCGCACGGTGACGCTCGATGAGCTTTTCGCCGAGGGCTACCAGGCGGTTTTCCTGGGGCTCGGCGCAGGACTCCCCAAGTTCATGAACATCCCGGGCGAGAACCTGGTCGGCATCCTCTCGGCCAACGAGTACCTGACGCGGGCCAACCTGATGAAGGCCTACCTCTTTCCCCAGGTGGACACGCCGATCCCGCGCGGCAAGGACGTCGTCGTGCTCGGGGGCGGCAACGTCGCCATGGACGCCGCGCGCACCGCGCTCCGCCTGGGCGCCGAGCGCGTGCGGCTCGTCTACCGGCGCTCGCGCGAGGAGATGCCCGCCCGCGCCGCCGAGGCCCACCACGCCGAGGAGGAGGGGATCGAGTTCTTCCTGCTCACCAACCCCGTGCGCTATCTCGGAAACGAGAAAGGCCGCCTGGTCGGCATGGAGTGCATCCGCATGGAGCTGGGCGAGCCCGACGCCTCCGGCCGCCGGCGGCCGATCCCGGTTCGGGGCTCCGAGTTCACCCTCGAGTGCGATCTGTGCATCGTGGCCGTGGGCACGGGGGCGAACCCGCTGCTCACGAGCTCGACCCCCGATCTCAAGGTGAACAAGTGGGGCTACATCGAGGCCGACCCCTGCACCGGCAAGACGATGAAAAAGGGCGTCTGGGCGGGCGGGGACATCGTGACCGGGGCGGCGACGGTGATCCTCGCCATGGGGGCGGGAAGGCTTGCCGCCAATTCCATCCACGACTACCTGATGCGCGGCTGGTGACCGCCAGGCGGCCGGCCGGCCCCTGCGCCGTCCGGCCGCCTACGCGAAGCGCGCGTGCAAGGCGAGAAAGCGCGCGACCGGCTCCTCCCCGAAGCGGCGCAGCCCGGCGAGGATCTCTTCCAGGGATTTCACGGCCGGGCTCCTCTCCCCCGTCTTGGAATAGAACTTGTCCGCCCAGCAGAGGATCTCCTCCTCGAGCGTGACCGGCAGCATGTCGCGCACGGGGAGCGGGAGTCCCTGCCGGCGGATCTCCTCCGCGGTCATCCCCGCCCCCACGTGGCGCTCGCAGACGAGCGCGTGCCGCGGCAGGCCCTCGCGCTCGAGGATCTCCCGGCCGAGCACCCCGTGGCGGATGTAGGGCTCGCGGCCGTGGCAGCCGATCTGCGGGCTGTCCGTGAGCGCCACCCCGATGTCGTGCAGGAGCGCCGCCTCCTCGAGGAAGGCGCGGTCGGGGTTCAGGGCGCGGAGCCTGTCGGCCGCGGCGAGCGCCCGGGCGGCCACCTGCTCGCCGTGCCGGGTGACGATGCCCAGGGCCGGCGACCCCGGGGGAAAGCTGCGGGCGAGGAGAAGGCGCGGATCCATGGCGGGGGCGCACGGCGTCGTGCGGGTCAGGCCGCCTTCGGGGCCCGGGCCTCGCGGGCGAGGAGCACACCCTCGATGAAGGGGTCGATCCCCCCGTCGAGGACCTCGTTCACGTTGCCGATCTCCAGGCCGATGCGGTGGTCCTTGACCAACTGGTAGGGCTGCAGGATGTAGGAGCGGATCTGGTTGCCCCAGGCGATGTCTTCCTTGCTTTCGTGGATCTCGCGCAGCTTTTCCTCCTGCTTCTGTTTCTCGAGCTGGTAGAGCCGCGCGCGCAGCACCTTCATCGCCAGCTCGCGGTTGCGGTGCTGGGACTTTTCCTGCTGGCACTGCACCACGATCCCCGTCGGCAGGTGGGTGATGCGCACGGCGCTGCTCGTCTTGTTCACGTGCTGCCCGCCCGCGCCGCTGGCGCGGAAGACGTCGACGCGCAGGTCCTTCTCGTCGATGTCCACCACGATCTCGTTTTCGAGCTCGGGGTAGACGAAGACCGAGGCGAAGGAGGTGTGCCGCTTGCCGCTCGCGTTGAAGGGCGAGATGCGCACCAGGCGGTGGACGCCCACCTCGGTCTTGAGGTAGCCGTAGGCGTTTTCGCCCGCGGCGGTGAAGGTGGCGCTCTTGATGCCGGCCTCTTCCCCCGGCTGCAGGTCGATCAGCTCGAGCCGGAACCCCTTGCGCTCGACCCAGCGGGTGTACATGCGCAGGAGCATCTCCGCCCAGTCCTGGGCCTCGGTGCCGCCCGCGCCGGCGTTGATGGAGACGATCGCGTTCTTGGCGTCGTCCTCGCCGTCGAGCATGAGCTCCAGCGTGAAGCGCCCGATCCGGCGCGTGAGCGTTTTCGCCTGCGCGTGAAGGTCGGCGAGGGTGGCTTCGTCGTTTTCGGCTTGGGCGAGCTCGTAGAGCTCCTCGGCGTCGCGCAGCTCGGAGGCGAGTTCCCGGAACCGCTCGATCCGCTGGGTGAGGGCCGTGCGCTCCTTGAGGACGGTCTTCGCCTCTTCCGGGCGGTTCCAGAACCCCTCCCGGGCGAGGGCGGTCTCGATCTCCTTCAGGCGGGATTCGGTGCCTTCGACGTCAAAGACAACCTCGGATTTTCTCGAGTTGGGCCTTGGCCTCGCGCAGCGCCTGTTTGACTTCGTAGCTCATGGCTTGCGGTTCTCCCTTCGCGTTCGCTTCCCCGCCGGACGGCAGGACCCGCTCACTATAGCACGGATCGACGGGAAAGGGGCAGATCTTTTTGCGGGGCCTCCCTGCGCCTGCGCCGCAGGCCCGCCAGGGCGAGCCCCGCAGCACCCGCCAGCGCGGCGGCGGGCGCGAGGTCGCCGCAGGCGACGTAGGGGGTCCGCCCGGCGAGGAGGGGGATGTCGCGCACGGCGACGGCTTCGACCTCGAGCGGCGTCGGCTCGTGCACGCGGCCCGAGGGGTCGATGAAGGCGCTGATGCCGGTGTTGGCGGCGCGGACGAGCGCGCGGCGGGTCTCGACCGCCCGCAGCACGGCGAGCGCGAAATGCTGGTAGGGCCCGGCCGATTTCCCGTACCAGGCGTCGTTGGTGATCGTGATCAGCAGCTCGGCGCCGTTGGCGACGAGCGCGCGGGCCAGGGCGGGAAAGATGATTTCGTAGCAGATCTGGATGCCGAGGGTGCGCCCCGCCATGGCGAGGGTCCGCCCCTCGGGCCCGGGGGTGAAATCGCCGACGTGCTCGACCATCTTGCCGAGAAAGGGGAGGTATTCCTTGAACGGGGTGTACTCGCCGTAGGGCACGAGGTGGGCCTTGTCGTAGCGGCCGAGCACCCGGGCCTCCGCCGGCGCGACGAGGAAGGCGCTGTTGAAGTAGTCGGCCGCGCCCCCCGGGCGGAGCTCGAAGGCGGGGGCCCCGATCAGGAAATGGGCGCGGGAGCCGGCGATCCCCTCGAGCAGCCGGCGCGTCGGGGGGATCTCGGCGAGGAAATAGAAAGGGGCCGCGGACTCGGGCCAGACGATGAGCTCGGGCGCTTGCGCCTCCGCCTCCCGGGAGAGCCGGACATAGGTGTCGATCGTCGCCGCCTGGAAGGCGGGGTCCCATTTCATGGACTGGGCGATGTTGCCCTGGATCACGGCGACCCGCAGCCGCGGGGCCTCGGCCGCGCGGCGGTCGGTTTCGGCGATGCGCCAGACCCCGTACCCCCAGACCGCGGCCGCCAGGCAGGCGGCGGCCGCGGCGGAGCCTGCGGCCGCACGGCGCGTGAGGTTGCTGCCCTGCCAGCTGCGCCCGGAGGCGGCGAGCAGGAGCAGAAAAACCGCGGCGTTGGCCGCGGCGAGCACGGCGGAGATCCCGTAGGGGCCCGCCAGGTCGGCGATCTGGACGAGGGGCAGCCACCCGATCTGGGAGGTGCCGAGCAACGCCCAGGGAAATCCGGTGAAGAGGACCGAGCGCAGGTATTCGGATCCCGCCCAGAAGAGCGGAAGCCCGAGGAGGAGATGCCGCGGGCGCCGCACGGCGAGGACTAGGCCGGCGGCCGCGGGGGCGATGAACAGGAGGCTCAGCACGGAGGCGAAGAGCAGCAGAATCCCCGCGGCCGGCAGGGCGGGGAGGCCGCCGTAGCGGACCATGGTGGGGACGAGCCAGTAGAGGAGCGAGGCGAAGTGGGCGATCCCGAAGAGCGCCGCCCGGCGGAAGGCCTCGGCCGGCCGAGCCTCCCGGAGCGCCCAGAGCAGCGGAACGAGCGCGACCCAGGCCGCGGCGGCGAGCGCGATTTTCGGAAACGCGGCCGTGAGCAAGAGCCCCCCGCCCACGGCGAGGCCCGCTTGTCGGAGTTCGTCTTTGCGGCGCCGATCCATCGCCTTCCCCGGGGCCGATGCCGGCGGGCCTCTCCGGCCGCGAGCGCGGTCACCGGCGGGGCGTATTCTCGTGGAAAAGCCCCCGACCGTCAACCACCCGCGGCCCCGGTGCCGCGCTTGACAGCTCCGCCGGGGAGGGACTATGCGGAAGCGTGGCGCTGCGGCCCCCGCCGCGCGCCGGCCGCGGCCGGCGCACCAGGCGCCCGCAGTCCCGCTCGATCGAGGAGGGCCCATGCCGACACCGATCCGGATCGAAATCGAAGGCCTCGTGCTGCCCGGGGAGTTCAACGACACCGCCGCCGGCCGGGCCATGGCCGCGGCCCTGCCCATCGCATGCGACTGGTCCCGCTGGGGGGAGGAATATTACGGGACCACCCGGCCGCGGTTCGGCGACTACCCCGGGGAGACGACCGAGGTGCTCGCGGTGGGGGACCTGGCCTACCACGCACCGAGCGGCTGGTTCTGCCTTTTTTTCGGGCCGACCCCTGCGAGCCGGGGTTCCGAGCCCCGGGCGGCGGCCCCGGTCCAGAAGGTGGGCCGGGTGGCGGGCGATGTCGCGGCCCTGCGCGCGCTCGGACCCCGGGTGAAGGCCGTGGTGCGTGCCTGCGGCCCGGAGTAAACCGCGGCGGCCCTTCAGGCGTCAAACCCAATCAGATCCGGGCAGCACGCCCCGGAGGGTCCTGCGGGCCCCGGGGCGGCGGTCCCCCCGCGCGGACCGGGGATTTGTCACATGCCGATCCTCGGGTGTAGGATCGACCTGCTGTGAGCGCTTCGGAGCCCAAACCCCGGGCCGCCGGACCGGCCCCGGATCCCGGCCCGCCGCCGCCCGCCGCCGCCCTCCTGCGCGGGCAGGCCCAGCCAGACCGGGAAACCGAAAACGACGCCGATCTCGTCGAGCGGGCCCGGCGCGGCGACCGCCAAGCGGCCGACCGGCTGATCCGGCGCCACCTGAACCGGGTTCACCGGATCGTTTACCCGCTCTGCGGTTTCGATGCCGAGGAGGCGCGGGATGTCGTCCAGGAGGTCTTTCTGCAGGCCTTCCGCAGCCTGCCCGCTTTCGCCGGGCGCGCCCGGTTCTCCACCTGGCTCTACCGCATCGCCGTGAATGCCGCCCTCGACGCCCGCAGGCGGCGCCGGCGCTGGAGCGATTTCTTCCCCGGTCGCCGCCGCACGGAGGATGACGACGAGGCGGAGCGGGGCGATCCGCTCGAGGCGGCGGCCGCCCCGCTCGAGGAGACCGATCCCGTGGCCCGCATCGCGGCCGGGGAGCTGGAAGCCGAGGTCCGAAGGGCCATCGGGCGGCTTTCGCGGCACCAGCAGACGGTGTTCGCCCTCAAGGTGTTTGAAGACATGAGCATTGCCGAAATCGCCGAGCTGACCGGGATGGCCGAGGGGACGGTCAAGTCCCACCTGTTCCGGGCGACCCGCAGCCTTCGCGAACAGCTCGGCCCCCGCTTCGACCGGACAGGACGCGGAGGAGCCCCATGAAAGAGCCCGCCTGCCGCCGTTTCGAAGAGGCCCTCGGCCTGGAGGCCTTGGGCGAGCTCCGGGAGGCCGCCGCGCGCGATCTCCTGGAGTCCCACCTGCGGGAGTGCGCCGCCTGCCGCGCCGAGCGCGAACGGCTGGCGGAGCTCCTCGCCGCGTCGCGGCGCGCGGCCGCAGCCCCGGCGTGGTCCGCCCGGGAGGTCGACGCCCTCTGCCTTGCGGTGCGGCGCCGGCTGCCGCAGGGGCGCCCGCAGGGTGCCCTGTCGCGGTGGCGGGCCTTTTTCCTCCGGCCGCTCCCCGCCCTGGCCGCCGCGGGCCTGCTTGTGGCGTTCGCCGTGGCGGGCCTCCGCGGGACCTGGGGCCTGCGGGCGGGCCCCGCGGGAACGGAGATGACGGCGGAGTGGGACCCGGGCGACCTCGAGGTGATCCGCCACCTGGATCTCCTGCAGGAGCTCGAGACGATCGAACGGCTCGTTCACCTGGTCGACCTTCCCGATTTCCTGCCTGCGGGTCCGGGGGGCGGCGCGGAAGAGGAACGGCAGGAGCGGGGGGATGAGGGGCGCGGCGAAAAGACGGCCTGACGCGGGCGTGCCTCGCGCGCGGAGGGGACACCGGGTGTGGGGCCTGGTGCTCTTCCTCTCCCTTTTTGCCGCGGCCCCTGGGCAGGCCCTGGAGCGCGGGGGTGCGGTTTCCCCTCCGGCCGCGGGAGCGGCTCTCGAGGCCGGGGGGGCTGGCTTCGTCGCCCAGCGGGGCGGGCGGCCGCAACCTTTCTTCGAGCAGATTCCCCCCGATGAGCGGCCGCGGCTGGAGGAGCGCTACCGCCGCTTCCAGCAGCTTCCGCCCGATCAGCGCGAGCAGCTGCGGCGGCGCTACGAGGAGTGGAACCGCATGCCGCCCGGGGAGCGGGAGCGCTACGAGCAGCGCTACCGCCAGTGGCAGGAGCTCCCGCCCGAGGAGCGGCGGCGGATGGAAGACCAGCTGCAGCGCTGGGACCGGCTTTCGCCGCAGGAAAAGGATGCGATCCGCAGGCGCTTCCGCGACTGAGGCCGAAGGCGCGACCCCCCCGTTTTTTCTTCCCGCGCTCCCGCAAAAGATCCAGCGAATTGCTCGCTTGAGTTAAAAAGTAGAAATCCCGCGCAGCCGGGAGCCTCCCCCGCGGCGGCGTTGCGGCCGTCGCGTGTCTCTCCCCCGCCCTTTTCCCGCGCGCGATCCCCGCCCCCCCTCCCTTCTTGAAAACAGGTCCATTTTCTGAATTTCAGGAATGCCAGATTGGATAACCCTTTTCGGACCACCATATGTGGTGTTGCAAATCTGCTTGACACGGATTTCGATTTCGTTATAATCGCGAGTAACTTCATGTAGTGACTTGAAATCTCACAGCAGCGTGCCGGAGCGGGGAAAAAGCGGCGGCCTCCTGACGAGGGAGAAAAAGGTTAGTGAACGTTGACCATCTCCTGAAGTGCCTCCGGGTCCTGCTGCTCTACGATCTCGACCCGTCCTGGACCCCGGCCGAGCGCGGCGAGGTCCTCGACGCCCAGGAACGCCTCATCGCGCGGCTTGCCGCGGAGGGCTACCGCATCGAGATGCTCCCGGTCGTCGACCGCTTTTTCGCCGAGCGCATCGCCGGCGTCGACCCGGAGAGCTGCCTGTTCTTCAACTGGTGCGAGGGGATCCCCGGCATCCGGCACAGCGAGTGGATGGTGGCGCGCGCCCTCGAGGAGAAGGGCTTCGTCTTCACCGGGTCGGGGTCCGAAACCCTCGCCCTGAGCTACCAGAAACACCGCGTCAAGCGGCTGCTCGCCGCAGGCGGCATCCCCACGCCGCCCTGGCGGCTCTTTGACCGCCCGCCCGCGTCCGGAGAGTGGGAGCGATTCCCGGCGATCGTCAAACCCGCCGTCGGCCACTGCAGCGACTGGGTGACCTCGGATTCGGTGGTCATGGACGCCGCCGAACTCCGCGAGCGCGTGGAAACCCTGCTTGCCGGCGCGGGCATTCCGGCGCTCGTCGAGGAATTCATCGACGGCCGCGAGTTCCACGTCTCCCTCTGGGGAAACGGCACGATCCGCATGCTGCCGCCGGCGGAGATGGATTTCGCCGCCCTGGACGACATCCGCGAGCGGCTCTGCACCTACGACGCCAAGTTCACGCCCGGCTCGCCGGCCTACGAAGCGATCCGCACCCTCCTGCCCGCCCCGCTCGCCGACGACGAGCGCGACACGCTCGAGCGCCTCTGCCGCGCCGCCTACCGGGCCGTGGGCTGCCGGGACTACGGGCGCCTCGACGTGCGCCTGCGGGACGGGGTCTTCTACGTGCTCGACGTCAACCCCAACCCCGACATCAGCGAGGACGCGAGCATGGCGAGCGCGGCCGAGGCCGAGGGGCTCTCCCACGCGGCGATGGCCGAAACCCTGATCCGGCTCGCCGGCCACCGGCACCCGGCCCTGGCCGGCCGCTCGGATCAGGCCCTGCACTGAACGCCGGACCGTTGCCGGTGCCGGGCTACCGGGCCGGCAGGTCGAATTTCGGGCGGCCGCGGGAATCGAACACCCCCCAGTGGGCGCCGACCCCTCCCGGCTCCGACGCCTTCCACGGCTCGTCGAACATCTCGAAGAGAAACACCCCCCGGCGGCGCTCCCGCGCCCAGGCAACGAGGTCATGCACGAAGCGGCGCTGCGCGGCCACCCCGGGATGCGCCGGGCCCTGGGGCGGGCCGGCGCTCGGCCAGCCCGTCTCGCCGACGATCAGGGGCTTTCCCGGGCCGCGGAAGCGCTCCTGCAGGAGCCCGAGCGAGGACTCCAGGTTTGCGAACACGGCCTGCTCGACCGCGACGGGCGCAAAGAAGGGGTGCACGTTGACGAGCAGGAAATCCGCGTGCGCGGCGATTTCCATCCCCGCCCCGCCCGCGGCGCCGAGCGCCGCGGTCATCGACAGCGCCGCCGTGAGGGGGACCCCCCGGCCCGCCGCCCGCAGCTCGCGGCGCAGCGCCGCGGCCCCGGCGGCCCACTCCGCGGGCCGGACCGGCTGCGGGCAGGCCTCGGGTTCGCCGGCCAGGCACTCGTTTCCCAGGACGATCGCGGCCACGTTCGCATGCGCGCGCGCCAGGCGCACGGCAAGCGCCGCCTGGGCGCGCGTGGCCGGGGAAAAGGGCGCCTGCCCGGCCTCGGGGGCCCCGCAGGCGTGCACGCCCACCAGGAAGCGGAGACCCGGGGCATGCCGCTCCGCAAGCGGCACGATGCGCGAGAGGACCCCCTCGAGCCCGTAGGTGCGCACGAGGCGGAAGCCCGCCCGCGCGATCCGGCGCAGGTCTTCGAGGATCTCGGCCTCCGCGGGCTCCTCCGGGCCGCCGGGGTGAAGCCCGGGCCGGTGAAAGGGGCCGTAGCAGATGCCCACGAAAGGCCCCTCGGGGAGGCCTGCGCCGGACGCCGCCGCCGGAAGCCAAAGGGCCAGGAGCACCGCCAGGAAGGCGGCGGGGCGGCGGCCGGCCATGGCTCAGCGCAGCCGGTTCCAGCGGATGCGCTGGCCGGGGCGGATCCCGTAGCGCTCGGCGAAGCCCGCGCGGGCCTCGACGGCGTAGCGGGCCGGCCCCTCCGAGGGGTAGAGCCGCTCGGAGAAGGGGACGGTGTAGGCGGCGATGTTGAGGATCCGCAGCCGCTCGTCGATGAAGACGATGTCGAGCGGCGTGGGGGTGTTGCGCATCCAGAAGGTGAGCGGACGGGCGCGGTCGAAGACGAAGAGCATCCCGTGGCGGTGATCGGGGAGGTGCCGTTCCATGAGGCCGCGGGCCTGCTCCTCGGGGGTGGCGGCGATTTCCACGATCAGCCGGGCGAGAACCCGCTCGTCGCCACCCAGGAACTCGACCACGGCATCCGGCCGGACCGGCGGGGTCCCGGCGGCGGGCGGGGGGGCGAGCGCCGCCCCCAGCAGGAGGCCCAAGGCGAGGCCGCATCCGGCGTGGCGGGGAAACGGGAAGCCCATGACCCCAGAGTAACCCCGTTCGCCCCGGAACACAAACCGGCCGGCGGGCGTCGTTGACAGGGTGCGGCTTCCCGGCATAGGGTGCCGCGGAAAGGGGTCCCCCGGCGCCGACCGCGCCGGCCTCCCCCCGACGCCCCGCCTCCACAGGGAGACGCCGATGCTGGTCACCTTCTACGGTGCGGTCCGCGAAGTGACGGGCTCGATGCACCTCGTCTCGGCCGGAAAGGAGCGCATCCTCCTCGACTGCGGCCTCTTCCAGGGCCGGCGCCGCGAGGCGGCCGAGAAAAACCGCGTCCTGCCCTTCGACCCCGGCCTGATCGACGCGGTCGTGCTCTCCCACGCCCATGCCGACCACTCGGGGAGGCTTCCGCTCCTCGTGCGCGACGGGTACGCCGGGCCCGTGTTCTCGACCCCGCCGACGAAGTCGGCCTGCGACTACCTTCTCCCCGACGCGGCGAGCATCCAGCAGGCGGATGCCGACTACCTGAACTACAAGACCCTGCGCTCGGCTCTCCTCCATCCCGGCCGCCTTGCGGCGGCGGGGACATCGCCGCCGGAGGCCGCGGCGGTGAAGCGGATGCTGAAGAAGAACGGCCACGAGCTCGACGTCGGCCGGATCCGCGCCCTGCTGCAGGAGCTGCGGCTCGAAACCGTCGAGCCGCTCTTCACGCTCGCCGACGCCCGGCGCGCGCTGGGCGCCTTCGACCCCCGACCCTACCGCGCGCCCTTCGCCGTGGCCGGCGAGGCGCGTTGCACGTTCTACGAAGCCGGGCACATCCTCGGTTCGGCCATCGCGGTGCTCACGCTGCGGGAAAACGGCGCCGTGCGCCGCATCGGGTTCACGGGCGACCTCGGCCGCTTCGGCAAGCCCGTCTACAACGACCCCGAGCTCCGTTTCGCCGAGGAGGATCGGGATCTCGACCTCTTGATCTTGGAGAGCACCTACGGCGACCGGCTGCACGAGCCGATCGCCGACCTGAAGGGCCGGCTCGCCCAGGTGGCCGCCGAGACCTTCGCCCGCGGCGGAACGCTCCTCATCCCGGCCTTCGCCTTCGGCCGCACGCAGGTGCTGCTCTACGTGCTCCACGAGCTCTTCGACGAGGGCCGCCTGCCGCGGGTGCCGGTGTACGTGGACAGCCCGCTCGCGGTCAACCTGACGCGGGTTTTCGGGGCCCACCCCGAGGCCTACGACGAGGCGGCGCGCAACGACTTTCTGGCGCGGGGAAAGAACCCCTTTCGCTTCGAGACGCTGCACCTGGTCGAGACGGTTGCGGAATCGATGGCCTTGAACCGCGAAGACCGGCCCCAGATCGTGATCGCCGCCTCGGGCATGTGCGAGGCCGGCCGCATCCTTCACCACCTGCGCTTCAAGATCCACGACCCGAAACACACCATCCTCATCGTCGGCTTCATGGCCGGCAACACGCTCGGCCGCCGCATCGAGGAGCTGGGAGTCGCATACGAGCGCGCGGGCCGCCGCGGCCCGGAGCCGGTGGTGCGGTTTCTGAACAAGGACTACCCGCTGCGCGCGCGCGTGGTCAAACTCGACGGGTTCAGCGGGCACGCCGACCGCGAGGAGATCCGCCGCTTTCTGCGCGAGGCGAACCTGCGCATGCGGCGGATCGCGCTCGTGCACGGGGAGGAAGAGCAGGCTCTCGCGCTCGAGCGCACCCTGCGGCAGGACGGCCACGCGGTCGAGGTGCCGCGCCGGGGGGAGACCCTGCGGATCTGAGCGCCCTGAGCAGCCGCGCCCCGCGCCGGCCGGGGCGCAGCAGAAAGAGCCCCGCGTGAAGAAGATCCTCGCCTCGCCCTCGGCCTGGGCCATCCTGGCGCTTTGCTTCGCCGATCTCTTCGTCAACTACGCCGTGCGCCTGGGCTACGGCGTGATTCTCCCGGCGATGATCGGCGACCTCGGCCTCGGCCGCACCGGGGCGGGCACGATCTACAACGCCTACCTCTTCATCTACATCGGTGTGGCCCCCCTCGCCGGGTGGTTCACCGACCGCATCGGGGCGCGGCGGGTCATCACCGGCGGGCTGCTTGTCCTGGGGACGGGGGTCTTGCTTCTCGGGCGGGCGCAGTCGCTCGCGGCGGCCTCCCTCGCCTTCGGCCTGGCCGGGCTGGGGGCCGCGGGGCTGTGGGTTCCGGTCATCACGCTCGTCCAGCGCTGGTTCGCCCCCGGCCGCCGCGGGCTCGCCCTCGGGCTGCTCTCGACGGGCTATGGGCTGGGCTTCGCCGCCTCCGGGGTCCTCTTCCCGCCCTTGCTGGAACTGGCCTGCTGGCGGATGGCCTGGACGCTCCTGGGGGCCGCGGCCCTGCTGCTCGTGCTGCCGAACGGGGCGCTCCTGCGGAGCGATCCCGCCGCCTGCGGGCGCAGGCCCTGGGGGGAGAGCCCCGGGGCGCCACCCGTTTCGCCCGGGCCGGGCGAAGCGCGGCTGCCCCTGGCGGCCGTGTTGCGCATGCCGGTCTTCTGGCGGATCGGGGCCTCCTATGCGCTCCTCTCCTTCGGCCTCTACGGGTTGACGACGTTTCTTGTGGATTTCGCCGCGGGCCGGCCCGGCGTGTCCCTCGAGCGCGCGGGCCTGCTGGCGACCGTGCACGGGCTCTTTCAGGTCGTGGGGGTGCTGGTCCTGCTTTCGGCCTCCGATCGCCTCGGCCGCCGCGACACGATGGTCGCCTCCAACCTCGCGGTCGCCTTGGTGCTCGGCCGGCTCGCCGCCGGATCGCCCTCCTGGCCCGAGCTCTGCGCGCTGACGGCCCTCTTCGCCGCCTGCTACGGGGCGACCTTCCCGATCTACGGGGCCTGCGCCGGAGACTATTTCCCGCGGCAGGCGATGGGCACCGTGGCCGGGTTGTGGACGCCGTTCTACGGACTGGGCGCCATTTTGACCCACTGGGTGACGGGGATGCTGCGCGACGCGACGGGATCCTACGGGCTGGCCTTCGGCCTCGGGGCGGCCTGTGCCGCGGCCGCCTCGCTGTTGATGCTCGGGGTGCCGCGGCGGGGCCTCCCCCACGGACCGGCCGCCGAGAAAGAAGGAGCGAACCGGTGAGCCGGATTCTTTGCCTGGACGTCGGGGCGGGGACCCTCGACATTCTCTGGGTCGACACCGAGCGGGAGCTTCCGTTCAAGGCGGTGGTCGCCTCGCCCGTGCGCACGATCGCCGAGCGGATCGAGCGCCTCGCGGGCGATCTGCTCGTCACCGGCGGCGAGATGGGGGGCGGCCCCGTGACCGAGGCCCTGCGCCGGCGTGCCCGGACGCATCGCGTGTGGATCACGCCGGAGGCGGCGGCCACGCTCCACCACGACCCGGAGGTCGTGCGCGGCTGGGGCCTCGAGCGGATCGAGCCCGCGGAGGCGGAGACGATCCGGCGCCGCTTCGGCCCGGCCCACGTCGTGCTGGCGGACATCGAGATCGATCGGATCCGCGGGCTGGTCGAAGGGTTCGGGGTCCCCTTCGCCTTCGATTTCGTGGCCCTGTGCCTCCAGGACCACGGCGTCCCCGCCTCCGGCGGCTCGCATCTCGATTTCCGCCACCGCCTCTACCGCGGGCCGCTCGAGTCCGCCGGCCGGCTGCACGAGCTGCTCTGGCGGGCCGAGGAGATCCCCGCGGCCTTGAACCGCCTGCGTTCGGCCGCGGCCGCCGCGCGCGGCCTGCCCGCCGGCGCGGTCTATGCCATGGACAGCGGGCTCGCCGCCGTCGCCGGCGCGGCGCTCGACCCCCGGGCGCCCGCGGATCGTCCCTTTCTCGTGCTCGATGTGGCCACCTCGCACACGGTCTGTGCGGCCCGGGACGGCGAGGAGCTCTGCGCCCTCGCGGAAATCCACACCCGGGACCTCACGCCGGAGCGGCTGCAGGAGCTCGTGCGGCGCACGGCGGCGGGAGACCTCGACCACGGGCGGCTGCTCGCCGAGGGCGGCCACGGCGCCTACCTGCGACGAGCGGCGGGCGAAGAGGCGCTCGGCTGCATCCTCGCGACCGGGCCGAAACGCCGGCTCGCCGCCGGGATCCGCCCGCCGGTGCTCTGGGGGGCGCCCTTCGGCGACAACCTCATGACCGGCTGCGCGGGGTTGCTCGATTGCCTCTGCCGCCGCGAGGGGCTGCCGCGGGTTTATTTTCTCTGAGCCCGCCGGGGAGGGCCGCTGCGTCTTCGGGGGGATCGCCGGCGGGGGAAACCGGGGAGGGGCACGCCATGGGCATTCCGCTGCGTCAGGCCGCGGCCCGCGGCCTGAAGGCCGGAGAGCGGTTCCGCATCCGCCGTACCTTTTCCGAGGAGGAGACCCGCGCCTTCGGGGACCTCACGCGCGATTACAACCCGGTGCACTACGATTCCGGCTGGTGCGACGCCAAGGGGTTTCGCGGCCGGATCTGCCACGGCCTGCTTGCGGGCTCCATGATCTGCGAGTTCGGCGGCCAGGTGGGATGGCTCGCGAGCGCGATGAGCTTCCGCTTTCTGCGACCGGTCTATTTCGGCGAGGAGCTCTGCTGCACGATCACGATCACGCGCCTTGCGGAAGACGGCCGGGCCGAGGCCGAGGCCGAGTGGACGAACCCCGAGGGGGAGCGGGTCCTCACCGCCCAGTTGAAAGGCCGCCTGCCCCGCGGGGCCGAGCGGGAGCTTCTATCGCGGATCGTCGCGGCCGGGGACCCCGACAACCCCCTGCGCGGCCGGGCGTCGGACGGGTAGGCGGCGGGGTGGCCCGTTCAGCGGAGCACGGCCCGGATCACCCCGTCGCGAAAGAGGACCCGGGCCGAGCGCGGCGGCGCGGCACTCGCCTTGCGCCGGGTCACGAGAACGGTCTCCCAGACCGCCTCCCCTTGCGTCAGGCCCTGTTCGGGGAGGTCCTCCGCGAGCGTCCGCAGCTGCGGCGCCGAAAGCGAAAGAATCTCCACGCTGTCCGCATCCGGCTCGTGGACCCGAAGCCAGGTGAGGATGCGGGTTTCGTAATCCGCCGGGTAGGGCCCGGCGGCCGATTCCTCCGCAGCGCCCGGTGCCCCCGGCGGGGGCGGCGAAGGGGCGGGCGCGGCGCAGGCGATCGCGAACAGCAACAGCAGCCCGACCGGCCGGCGGCCGCACCCGGCGTTCATTGCGTTCATGCGCTTCTCCTTTCACGCGCGGTGCGGAGGGAGGAGGGCGGGGCGGGGGCGGGTTCTCCCGTGAGCGCCTCTTCCTTGCGGGTCGTGAAGTCGATCACGAAGGCGTCGTCCAGCCGCTCGACATCTTGGAGAAAGCCCGAAAACCCCGCTTCCAGAAACTCCCGGCGGCTCGCCGCATACTCGCCGGGCTCGAGGCGGCGGGCGATCTCCGGGTGATCGGCGGCGCGGTAGAGGGGCCGGTACTGCGCCATCCAGCTCACCGTCAAATCCTCGGGGTCGAAGGTGGCCGCGAGGAAGGAGAGCACCGCGCGGCTCGCCGCGGCGTCGCCGGGCAGGACGAGATGGCGGAGGATCAGGCCGCGGCGGGCGATGCCTTCCTCGTCGCAGCGCAGGGGGCCGACCTGCCGGAACATCCGGCGCACGGCGGCGCGGTTCACCGCGACGTAGTCGGGCGCCCGCGAATAGCGCGCGGCCGGCCGGTCGTCGCCGTATTTCATGTCCGGCAGCCACACGTCCACGATCCCCGCGAGGAGATCGATCACCTCCTCGCGCTCGTAGCCGCCGCAGTTGTAGACGACGGGAAGGCGCAGGCCCTGATCCGCCGCCCGCTGCAGCGCGGGGAGGATCCAGGGCAGGAAATGGGTGGCCGTGACCAAGTTCACGTTATGGCAGCCCCGCGCCTGCAGGTGGAGAAGCTTCCGGGCGAGTTCCTCCGGGCGGTAGAGGCGCCCCTCGCCCGCGTGCGAGAGCTGCCAGTTCTGGCAGAAGACGCACTTCAGCGTGCAGTGGGTGAAGAAGACCGTCCCCGAGCCCCCCCGGCCCGAAATCGGCGGCTCTTCGCCGTGGTGGGGAAAGAGGCTCGAGATGACGAGCCCCCCCGGGGCGCCGCAGAAACCGCGCTCGCCCGCCGTGCGGTCGACCCCGCAGCCGCGCGGGCAGAGCGCGCAGCGCCGCGCGAGCCCCTCGAGGGCGGCCCGGCGGGCCGCCCAATCGGCATCGCTCAGGTACGTGTAGGAGGGCTCCATCGGCATCGGGAACGCAGGATCCTCACGGCGTGATCAGGGCGGGGTCGCTGACGACCCCTCGGTAGCGGAAACGCCCTCCCCGCACCTCCTGGATCTGCACCTCCTTCACCACCTCGCCGCGCTGGAATCCGCGGATCATCCCGGTCAGGCCGTCGTAGTTCCGCGTCGCGGCGATCGCCTCGCGCACGGCGGGCCCCGCGGTCGTTTTCGCCCGGCGAATGCCGTCGGCGAGGAGCATGAAGGCGTCGTACGCCGAGGCGCCGACCATGTCGGGCTGGATCTTGAAGCGGCGCTCGTACTCCTGCAGGAACTCCTGCACGAAGGGGCGCGGGTCGTCACGGTTCAGGTTGGTGACGATGATGAACCCCTCGGCCGCCTCGCCGGCGATTTCGAGCGTTTTGGGGGAATCGGCACCCTCCTCGCCGATGACCTGGAGGGCCATGCCGAGCTCGCGGGCCTGCTTCAGGACCGGCCCGGTCTGGAAGTAGTAGCCGCTCGCGAAGAGGACGTCCGGCCTAGCTTCCCGGATCTTGGTGAGGTAGGGTTTGAAATCCTTTTCCTGCATCGGGTAGGAGAGGGCGATCACGATCTCGGCCTTGGCCGGGGTGCTGCGGCCGAGGTATTCGCGGAATCCCTCGGCCAGGGTGCGGCCGAAGTCGTTGTCGCTGGTCAACAGCGCGATGCGTTTGGCCTTGAGCAGCTCGATGGCGGTGTAGGCCGCCGCGCGGCCCTCGACGGCGCCGAGAAAGCCGTTGCGGAAGACAAACTCGCCGGCCTGCGTCACCTCGGGGTGGATCGCGTAGGCGGCGACAAGCGGGGTCTTTTCGTCTTGGAAGATCGGGGCGACCGCGCGCGTGGGCATGCTGTAGGAGCCGCCGACCGCGCCGACGACCCGGTCCTGCTGGATGAGCTTGCGCGCCAGGGCGACCGCCTCCTTGGCGTCCGCCCGGTCATCGTAGGCGACCAGGCGCACCTTGCGGCCGAGGAGCCCGCCCGTGCCGTTCACTTTTTCGACGGCGAGGTCAACGGAGTTCTTGACGCTCGCCCCGTCGGCGGCGGCGAAGCCGGTGAGCGGGGCGAGGAGCCCGATGGGGATCTCCTCCGCGGCCGGGGAAAGGGAGGGAAGGAACAGCAGGCACAGCAGCGGGGTCAACCGGGCGAGGCGTTTCATGATCGCTCTCCTTTCGCGGTGCGGTTCGTTCCGGGCGGGGGTCACGCCCCCAGGTAGGCCGCCTTGAGGCGGGGGTCTTCGCGCAGCCGCGAAGCGCTCCCCGCAAAGACGCAGGCGCCGGTTTCGAGCACGTAGGCGCGCTGCGAGATGGCCAGCGAGGCGGCGGCGTTCTGCTCGACCAGAAGGATACTCAGTCCCTCCTGCCGGTTCAAGCGGGCGAGGACCTCGAAGACCTCGTCGGCGAGCTTGGGCATGAGGCCCATCGAGACCTCGTCGACGAGGAGCAGGGCCGGGTCCGAGACGAGCGCCCGGGCGATGGCAAGCTGCTGCTGCTCGCCCCCCGAGAGGGTTGCGGCGGGCTGGGAGGCGCGGCCGCGGAGCACCGGAAAGAGATCGAGCAAGTGGCGGACGCGTTCTTCCGCCCGGCCGTTGCGCCCGAGCCCCCAGCGTCCGGCCTTCAGGTTCTCGGCCACGGTGAGCCGCGGGAAGACCCTCGCCCGCTCGGGCACGAGCCGCATCCCCGCCCGGGCGCGCCGCCAGGGGGGCAGCCGCCCGATGTCGGCGCCGCGGAAGCGGATCCTGCCGCCGCGCACGGGGACCAGCCCCAAAATCCCCATCAGGAGCGAGGTCTTGCCCGCACCGTTCGCCCCGAGCACGGAGACGAGCTCCCCCGGCGCGAGCGCCAGGCTGACCCCCGAGAGGGCCCGGATGTCCCCGTAGGCGACCGTGAGATCCTCGACCTCAAGCAGCATCGGCGGCATGCCTCCGTCCCAGGTAGGCCTCGATCACCGCCGGGTTGCGGCGCACTTCCGCCGCCGGCCCCTCGGCGATCTTGCGGCCGTGGTCGAGGACGACCAGGCGGTCGCAGAGCCCCATGGCGACCCGCATGTTGTGTTCGATCAGGAGCACGCTCACACCGGCGGCGCGGATGCGGCGGACGAGCGTCTCGAGCGGCACGATCTCCTCGTGCCGGAGGCCGGAGAAGGACTCGTCGAGCAGCAGCAGCTTGCGCGCCGCGGCGAGGGCGCGCGCGATTTCCAGGCGCCGCAGGTGGCCGAGAGGGAGCACCCCGGCGGGGCGCGGGGCCACCTCGGCGAGCCCCGCTTCCGCGAGCCGGCGGCGGGCGCGTTCGCGCTCGCGGGCGTTCGTCCAGGAGGACCAGATGCGTGCCAGGCTCCCGTAGCGTTCGATCCCCTGGGAGGCGATCACGTTTTCGAGCGCGCTCAGGCGGGCGAAGGGTTTCACGATCTGGAAGGTGCGGCCGATCCCCAAGCGGGCGATGCGGTGGGGCGGGAGCCCGTCGATCCGGCGGCCCTCGAGATGGATTTCGCCCGCGGTGGGCTTGAGCACGCCGGAGATCAGGTGGAAGCAGACGGTCTTGCCGGCGCCGTTGGGTCCGATCAGCCCGAGAATCTCGCCCGGGCCGATCGCGAAGTCCACGGCCTCGAGGGCGGTCAGGCCGCCGAAGCGGCGGGTGAGGCCGCTAAGCCGGAGAAGCGGCTCGCTCATCGCCGGCCTCCGGGGATCGCCTTCCGCAGCAACCGCCGTGCGAGCCCCTCGTCCCCCAGCAGGCCGCCGGGCTGGAAGCGGATCATGAGCAGAAGGAGCGTGGTGTAGAAAAGCATGCGGTAATCGATCAGGGGGCGGAAGACCTCGGGCAGCAGGCCAATCAGCGCGGCGCCGAGCACCGGTCCCCACAGGGTGCCGATCCCGCCCACCACGACCATGGTCAGCATCGACACCGACAGGGGGAAGGCGAAGTCCCCGGCGCCGATGAAGCGCATGTAGTGGGCGTAGAGCGCGCCCCCCAGTCCGGCCATGGCGCTTCCGATCACGAAGGCGAGCAGCTTGAAGCGCACCGGCGAGATCCCGATGCCGGCGGCGGCGGTCTCCTCCTCGCGCAGGGCGAAGCAGGCGAGCCCCGCCCAGCAGCGCACGAGCCCGGCGCAGGCGGCCACGACCAGGCCGAGGAACCCCAGGCAGAGGGCGAGCATGCCCGCCCCCCCCACGGGCCCGCCGAAGGCCCGGATGCGCGGGATGTTGCCGATGCCGAGCGCCCCGCCGAAGAACTCTACGTTGTTGAAGACGGCCTCCACGATGAAGTTGATGCCGATCGTGGTGATGGCGAGAAAGTCCTCCCGCACGCGCAGGCTCGGGGCCCCCAGGAGCAGCCCCACCCCCGCCGTCAGGGCGACCGCGAGCGGAAGGGCCGTCCAGAAAGAGAATCCCGCCTGGGTCCCCAGCAAGGCGGCCGCGTAGGCGCCGATCCCGAAGAAGGCCGCGTGCCCGAGCGAAATCTGTCCTGCGTAGCCCACGATCACGTTCAGGCCGCAGGCCGCGATCGCCTGGATGCTGATCAGGGTGGCGAGCGTGACGAGATACCCTCCCATGGACCTCCCTCAGCGCGACCCCAGAAGCCCCTCGGAGCGCCACAAGAGAACCGCGATCATGGCGAGGAACGCGAGCGCATCGCGCGGTAGGGGGATTTGGGCGTATCCGATGAGCAGCGTTTCGGCCATGCCGAGCAAGAGCGACGCGGCCACCGCGCCGGGAACCGACCCTAGCCCCCCGACGACGATCAGGGCGAGCGTCTTGTAGGCCGGGACGGCGCCCATGGTGGGGTAGACCTGGTTGTAGTAGATCCCGACCAGCACGCCGGCCAGGCCGGCGATCGCCGAGCCGATGGCGAAGGTGAGGCTGACGATGCGGTGCGTGGGAATGCCCATCGCCTCGGCCATGGCCGGGTCCTGGGCGACAGCCCGCATGGCGAGCCCCAGCTCGGTGCGCGTGGTGAGAAACCAGAGAAACGCGAGCACGGCGGCCGTGACCCCGTAGATCGCCGCCAGGGCCGGGCTGACGACGACCGATCCCGCCAGCCGCAGGGCGGGCAGCGGCAGCTCCGCGGGGAAGGCGTGGATCTGCGGTCCGGCGATGAGCCGCAGGATTTCCTCGATCGAAAGGAAGACCGCGATGCCGGCGATCAGCGGCACAAACGGCGGGTGCCGCAGCAGCGGGAAGTAGACCAGCCGTTCGACGAGGACACCGGCGAGCGCGCAGGCGGCCATCGTCGCGGCCGCGGCGGCGGTCAGGCTCCCCGTCAGGTGAAAGAAACCGAGCCCCGCGTAGGCGCCGAGGGCGTAGATGCCCGCGTGGGCGACGTGGAGGATGCGCAGGATGCCATAGACCAGGGCGAGCCCGAGGGTGACGAGCGCGTAGATCGATCCCGCGGCCAGTCCGTTGAGTGTCTGTTCGAGAAGCAGCGTCATGACCGCCCTCAGGCCCGCAGGCCGGCGAGGGCCGCGGCCTCCCGGGCGTCGGCCTGGGTTTCGATCCGCTCCGCCGCGGCCAGAAGCTCGGCGCGCAGCGGCGCATCCCGCAGGGAGGAGGCGTTGATGCGCACGTTCTGGGCCGCCGCCCGCGCCGCCGCGCGGGCGGCGAACACGCCCGAGGCGCCGTCGGAGGCCGCGATCGGGGTGCCGCGGGCGATCACGGCGGCGCCGAGCTCGAGGAGCTCGAGCGCCGCGGCCGCCACCCTGAGGGGCACCTCGGCCGCCTGCCGCAGGGCGTCCTGGATCGCCCGCTCGCGCGCCGCCTGCTCCTCGGCGGTCCCCTTCGGCAGGCGGAAAGCGGCCATCACCCCGCGGTAAGCGTCGGCGTCGCGGTCGATGTCCGCGGCGAGCCGGCGGCGCAAGCCGGAGGCCGCCGCGGCGATCCGCTCCATTTCCGGCCGGACGGCCTCGAAGCCCTTGCGGCCGAGCGTGAGCCGTGCGGTCATCTCGACCAGCGCGGCGGCGAGCGCCCCGTTCAGCGCGGCCGCGCTTCCGCCTCCCGGAACGGGCTCGGCGCTTGCGGTCCGCTCGAGATAGCTCAGGATCGATTCCTCGGTCAGCACGCGGTTCCTCCCGGGTTGCGTTTGTCGCAGACGATCTCCCCCCGCTTGACGACCGTCTCCACGAGGTTGACGCCGAGGCGGTAGGGGAGGTGGCGGTAGGAGGGCGCATCCAACACGACGAGATCGCCCTGTTTTCCGACCTCGAGGCTGCCGACGGTGCCGGCGATCCCGAGGGCGGCCGCGGCGTGGATCGTGAGCGCGGCGACGATCTCCTCGGCCGACAGGCCCAGGGCGACCGCCCCCAGGGCGGACAGTAGGGGGATCGACTCGGAGTAACAGCTTCCGGGGTTGAAATCGGTCGCCAGGGCGACCGTCCCGCCCGCCTCGAGGATGGCCCGCGCGGGCGCGTAGGGCTCGCGCAGGCTGAAGGCCGTCATGGGCAGCAGGACCGCGACCACGCCCGCCCGGGCGAGCGCGGCGATCCCCGCGGGGGAGACGTGCAGCAGGTGGTCGGCCGAAACCGCGCCGAGCTCGGCGGCGAGCTCGGCGCCGCCGAGCGGGCTCATCTCGTCGGCGTGGATTTTCAGGCCCAGCCCGAGGTCGGCCGCCGCCCGGAGCAGCCTGCGCGCCTCCGCGGGGGAAAAGACGCCCGTTTCGCAGAAGACATCGCAGAAGCGGGCGAGCCCGCGGGCGGCGACCTCGGGGAGCACCGCGGCGATCAGGAAATCGATGTAGGCGGAGGGCCGGCCGCGGTATTCCTCGGGCACGGCGTGGGCGCCGAGGAAGGTGGGGACCACCTCCACGGGATGGAGGCATCCGAGCTCGCAGGCGACCTCGAGCTGCCGGATCTCCGTGTCGCGGTCCAGGCCGTAGCCGCTCTTTGCCTCGACGGTGGTCACCCCGTGGGCGAGCATGGCGTCGAGGCGCTTGCGGCCCAGGCGCAGGAGCTCCTCGCGCGAGGCGCGCCGCGTGGCGCGCACCGTGCTCAGGATGCCGCCGCCGTGGCGGAGGATCTCGAGGTAGCCTTCGCCCGCGAGCCTCCGGGAAAACTCATCGACGCGGTCGCCGGCGAAGACGAGGTGGGTGTGCGCGTCGATGAAGCCGGGAAGGACGGCTTTGCCCGCGGCGTCGAGCCGGGGAAAGGAGGCCGGCGTCCGGCCTTTCGCGGCGAGCTCGGCCGCCACGCGCTCCGCGGGGCCGAGGTGGGTGATCCGCCCCTGCTCGATGACGAGGCTTGCCCCGGTGAGCACCCCGGGGCGGGCCTCCCCCGCGCGCGGCGCGCAGGTGACGATCTCGGCGGCGTTTTCGATGATCAGGTCTGCGCCCATCGCTCCGTTTCCGCCCGCGGCCGTTGGCCTCACTCGTAGATCCGGCTTTCCAGGACCTGTTCCGCCCGGAACCCCTCGAGCCGCAGGTAGTAGGATGCGGCGTCGACCAGGGCCGCCAGCGGGACGAGCCCCACGATCTCGCTGCCCACGACGGGCACCCCCCAGCGTGCGGCCTCGATGCGCACGAGCTCGAAGGCGCGGTAGAGGGCCGTGCGCGTGTAGTCGGTCAGGTTCATCGACACCTGGACGATGCCGCGGTCGCGCAGCGCCACCCCGATCGCCTTGCAGAAGCGCAGGCCGCCGCCGATGTGCCGGACGCGGCGGGCGATCTCCTCGGCCACCTCGAGCCGGTCGCAGCCGAGGTTGACGTTGAAGGCGATGAGCGGCATGCGCGCCCCGACCACGGCCGCACCCGCCGTGGGGTGGGCCTCGGCGGGCCCAAAGTCGGGCAGCCATTCCGGCCGTCGGAGCTTTTCGGGCAGCCCCTCGAACTGCCCCTTGCGGATGTCGGCGAGATTGCGGCGGTGCGGCGCGCTTGCCGACTCCTCGTAGAGAAAGACCGGGAGGCGGAAGCGGCGGGCCGCCTCCTCGGCTACGCGGCGGGAGACGGCGACAGCCTCCGTCATGGAGAGCCCCTTCACGGGGATGAAGGGGACGACATCCACCGCCCCGAGGCGCGGGTGCTGGCCGCGGTGGCGGCGCAGGTCGATCGCGGCGACCGCGGCCTCCATGGCCTCGAGGACGGCCGCGGCGAGCGCCTCGGGTTCGCCCACCGCCGTGATCACGGAGCGGTTGTGGTTTTCGTCGCTCTGGCAGTCGAGGAGCTTCACCCCGGGTCGGTCGCGGAAGGGCGCCGTCAGGCGCTCGATCACGGCCCGGTCGCGGCCCTCGCTGAAATTGGGGACACTCTCGAGAATCCGGCTCCATCCGCTCATGGCAGGAGATCCTTTCGTCCGTGGCGGGCGACCGCCTCCTCGACCCAGGAAGCCACGCGCTCGGCGTCGGCGAGGACGGGCAGGGTGATCGCGTCGGTGACGCCGGCCTGCCGCTGCCAGTCGATGCAGGTGGCGATCGCGGCCTCGTTGCGCGCCCAGGCGCGGCGAGCGACCCCGCCCATCACGTCCCAGGGGATCGCCCGCCGGATGATCGCGTCCACGCGTTCGCTGCCGTCGAGGACGAGGCCGAAGCCGCCGTGGATCGCCCGGCCGATGCCGACCCCGCCGCCGTTGTGCAACGCCACCAGGCTCATGCCGCGGGCGGCGTTGCCGGCGAAGCCGTGGGTGGCCATCTCGGCCATCACGTTGCTGCCGTCGCGGATGTTCGCCGTTTCGCGGAAGGGCGAGTCGGCGCCGCCGGTGTCGTGGTGGTCGCGGCCGAGCATGACCGGCCCGATCTCGCCGGCGCGCACCATGGCGTTGAAGCGCAGCGCGATGTTCGTGCGGCCCGCGGCGTCCTGGTAGAGAATGCGGGCCTGCGTGCCCACGACGAGCCGGTTGCGGGCCGCATCGCGGATCCACACCCAGTTGTCCCGGTCCTGGAAGCGGCGTCGGGGGTCGATGCAGTCCATCGCCGCGCGGTCGGTCTTTTCGAGGTCCTCCGGCTTCCCGCTCAGGCACACCCAGCGGAAAGGGCCGTAGCCGTAATCGAAGAGCAGCGGCCCCATGATGTCCTCCACGTAGGACTGGAAGACGAAGCCCTCGAGCGGGTCGCGCCCGTTGCGGCAGACTTCAAGGACGCCGGCGTCGTAGACGGCCTTGAGAAAGCTGTTGCCGTAGTCGAAGAAGTAGGCCCCCCGGTCGGCGAGGGTGCGGATCAGGGCGAAGTGGCGCCTCAGGGAGGCGTCCACGCGCCGGCGGAAGCCGGCGGGGTCCTCGCGCAGCATCGCCGTGCGCTCTTCGAAGCCCAGACCCTGGGGGCAATAGCCCCCCTCGTAGACCGCGTGGCAGGAGGTCTGGTCGGAGAGCAGATCGATCGCCACGGCCTCGCGCACGGCGCATTCGAGGAGATCGACCACATTGCCGAAAAAGGCGATCGCCCGCGCCTCCCCGCGATCCTGGAAGGCCCGCGCGCGGCGGAAGGCCTCGGCGGGGTCCTCGCAGACCTCGTGCACCCAGCCCTGCTCGAGGCGCGTGCGGATGCGCGAGGGGTCCACCTCGGCGATGACGGCCACGCCGCCGGCGATGGCCGCCGCCTTGCCCTGGGCGCCGCTCATGCCCCCCAGGCCCGAGGAGACGAAGAGGCGCCCGGCGAGGTTGTCTTCCGGCGGGATGCCGAGCTTGGCGCGGCCGGCGTTGAGGAGCGTGCTGTAGGTGCCGTGGACGATGCCCTGCGGGCCGATGTACATCCAGCCGCCCGCCGTCATCTGCCCGTAGTT
This sequence comes from Desulfatibacillum sp., assembly GCA_020725555.1. Taxonomy (GTDB): domain Bacteria; phylum Desulfobacterota; class Desulfobacteria; order Desulfobacterales; family SpSt-501; genus SpSt-501. Next base: position 130,843 of record DYEU01000004.1, on the reverse strand, counting down.
GGCGACCCCGATCGCCATCGCCCGCTGCGCGTGCTCCGGGGTGTCGAAGCAGCCGACCATCAGGGCGTTGGTGAGGATGACGCGCGGGGCCTCGGGCCAGGAGGCGAAGAGGCCGAGCGGGTGGCCCGAGGCGACGACAAGCGTTTGCTCCGGGCCGAGCAGCTCGAGGTAGCGCCGGATCAGGCGATACTGCATCCAGTTCTGGCAGACCTGGCCGGTTTCCCCGTAGGTGACGAGCTCGTAGGGGTAGAGGGCGACGTCGAAGTCGAGGTTGTTGTCGATCATGACCTGGAAGGCGCGGCCCTCGAGGCAGCGGCCCTCGTAGGCGTCCACGGGTAGGCCGCGGATCGCCCCGGGCGGCCGGAAGCGGTAGGCGTAAATGCGTCCGCGGGTGAGGAGCTCATCCAAGAACTCGGGGGCGAGCGCCTCGTGCCAGGCTTCCGGCACGTAGCGCAGGGCGTTTCGCAGGGCGAGCGCCACGTCCCCGCGGCTGAGGTTCGCCGGTCGGGCGGGTGCGCGGCGGATGCCGGGGACGAAGTCCGGCAGCGGCGGCGGCGCGGCGAAGAGGGCCCCGAGGTGGACCCGCATCGCCTGGGCGATTTCCTGGTTGGTGAGGCCTGGGTTCATGAGACCACCTCCGGCATGCTGGGGGGTGCGTGCAGGCGACGGATGCCCGCATTCCTCCGACGGTAGCCGGGCGCGGCGGTTTTTGCAAGACGCGGGGAAACGTGCGGAAAGCGAAGACCCGACCGCGAGGTGGCGCGGGCCGGGTCTTCCGTGAAAACCGAAAACCGATGGGCAGGATGTCCGGAATTACTTCTTCTTGGCGGCCGGCTTTTTGGCGGCTGGTTTTTTGGCGGCCGGCTTTTTGGCGGTGGTTTTCTTGGCGGCTGGCTTTTTGGCGGTGGTTTTCTTGGCCGTCGTCTTCTTGGCAGTCGGCATGTCCTTCCTCCTTTTGGCGTTTGAATTCGGCGGTGCCGAAGAACGCTGTGTCCCGCCCAAGGGTTGTATATAGATTCATTTTATCCCACAAGATGTAGAGTTGCAATCTTTTTTTGGGGCGAAGCGGCAACCGCGGCCCGCGGTTCACGGTCGGCGCCTTTACATCGGCGCCGCCCTCGTCCTAAGATCGCCGGCGCATGGTCGCGCCAGGAGGGGATCGTTCATGGAGGAGCTGATCGTCGGCCGCGGGGAGTTGTCGATCGAAGAGCTGGTCGCGTTCGCGCGCGGCAAGGCGCGGCTTTCCCTCGCGCCGGAGGCGGCGGAGAGGATCCGCGCCAGCCGCGGCCTGGTCGAGGGCTGGGTGCGCGAGGGCCGGCGGATCTACGGCATGACGACCGGCTTCGGGGCGCTCAGCGATGTGGCCATTCCGCCCGCCGAGACCGCGAAGCTCCAGGAGAACATCCTCATGAGCCATGCCGCGGGCGTGGGGGACCCCCTCGACGCGGAGACCCTGCGCGCCGTGATCGCCCTGCGCGTGCGCGAGTTCGCCCTCGGCCATGCGGGCGTGCGCCTGGAGACCGTCGAGCGGCTGGCCGAGCTCGCCAACCGCGGCATCCTCCCCGTCGTGCCCGAGAAAGGCTCCGTCGGCGCAAGCGGCGACCTCGCGCCGCTCGCCCATCTCGGCCTCGTCCTCATCGGCCGCGGCGAGGCCTGGGTCGACGGCCGCCGCCTGGAGGGGGCGGCCGCCCTGGCCGCGCGCGGCCTTGCGCCGCTTCGGCTCGAGGCGGGCGAGGGGCTCGCCCTCGTCAACGGGACCGCCGTGATGACCGCGATCGGGGCGCTCGCGGTCCACGACGCCGGCCGGCTCGCGCGTCTCACCGATCTCGCCGCGGCCATGAGCCTCGAGGTGCTCATGGGCAGCCGCATGGAATTCAACCCCCGCATCCACGCCGTGCGGCCCCATCCCGGCCAGGTCGCCTCGGCCGCGAACCTGGAACGCATCACCCGGGCCAGCGAGATCATCTCCTCGCACCGGGACTGCTCCCGCATCCAGGACGCCTACACGCTGCGGTGCTCGCCGCAGGTTCACGGGGCGAGCCGCGACGCGATCGCCCACGCGCGGCGGGTGCTCGCGATCGAGATGAACGCGGCGACGGGCAACCCCCTGCTCTTCGCCGACACCGCCGAGTTCCTGCTCGGGGGCAACTTCCACGGGCAGCCGGTCGCGCTGGCGCTCGACTTTCTCGGGATCGCCGCCGCGGAGCTCGCCGACATCTCCGAGCGCCGCATCGAGCGGCTCGTCAACCCGCAGCTGAGCGGGCTGCCCGCCTTTCTCGTGCGCGACGGCGGGCTCAACTCCGGCTTCATGATCGCCCAGTACACCGCCGCCGCGCTGGTGTCCGAAAACAAGGTCCTCGCCCACCCGGCCAGCGTCGACTCGATCCCCACCTCGGCGAACAAGGAGGACCACGTCTCGATGGGGACGATCGCCGCGCGCAAGTGCCGGGAAATCGTGGACCACGCCGAGCACGTGGTGGCGATCGAGCTGCTCTGCGCGGCCCAGGCGCTCGATCTCTTCACCAACCTGAAGGCCGGGGAGGGCACGCGCGCCGCCTACCGCGTGATCCGCGCAGCGGTCCCGCCCCTCGAGGCCGACCGCGTGCTCGCCGACGACATCGGCGCCGTCCTGCGGCTGATGCGCGGCGGCGAGATCCTGCGCGCCGTGGAGGAGACGATCGGGCCGCTCGCCTGAGGGGCGGCGCCGCCCGGCCCGGGGTGCGGCGCGTCGTTGACAGGGCGCCGGCCATTCCCTATAGTCGCAGCTCCCGCCGCCCGGCGCGTCGCCGCGCCGGGCCCTCCCGCCGGCCGCGAGCCGCCACGGGGCCCGCGGGCGCAAGCGCAATTCCCCAGGAACGAACGCACCCATGTACGCCAAGAAGATTGCCGTCGTCGAAGAGTTGGTCCGCCGCCAGGAAGCCTGGCGCGGCCAGTGCCTCAACCTCATCGCCAGCGAAAACGTGCTCAGCCGGCGCGCCCGCGCCGCCGGGGGCTCGGACTTCGCCCACCGCTACGCCGAGGGCCACCCCGGCGAGCGCTACTACCGCGGCACGGGCTACATCGACGAGATCGAAACCCAGCTCACGGCGCACCTGAAGATCCTCTTCGGCTGCACCCACTGCGAGGTGCGCCCCGTGAGCGGGACGAACGCGAACGAGGCCGTCTTCAGCCGCTTCGTCGCCCCCGGCGACGTGGTGCTCGTCAACTCGACCCCCGGCGGCGGCCACATCAGCCATCACCGCCTCGGCTCCCTGGGCAAGTTCACGCGCAACATCGTCGATTTCCCCCTCACGCCCGACGGCTACCACATCGACGTCGAGCGCACCGCCTTCCTGATCGAGGCGGTCCGGCCGAAGCTCATCGTGCTCGGCAAAAGCCTCTTTCTCTTCCCCGAGCCCGTCGCCGAGCTGGCCGAGGTCTGCCGCCGCACGCGCACGCGCATCGTCTACGACGCCGCCCACGTCCTCGGGCTGATCGCCGGCAAGCGCTTCCAGAACCCGCTCGCCGAGGGCGCCTGGGTCGTGACCGCGAGCACCCACAAGACCTTTTTCGGCAGCCAGCGCGGGGTGATCCTGAGCAACATGGACGAGGAGGAATGGCGCCGGATCGACCGCGGGGCCTTCCCCGGCTCCTCGAGCAACCATCACCTCGACACCCTCGCCCAGCTCGCCGTGAGCACCTTCGAGATGATGGATTTCGCCGAGGCTTACGCGGAGCAGACGATCCGCAACGCGCGCAGCCTCGCCGCGGCCCTCGACCGGCTGGGCTTCGACGTCCAGGGCCGCGACTTCGGCTACACCGAAAGCCACCAGGTCGCGGTCAACGTGAAGGCCTTCGGCGGCGGGGAGACCGTCTCGCGCCGGCTCGAGGCAAACGACATCATCCTCAACATGAACATGCTCCCCCACGAGCCGCTGCGCAACCACGACCGGCCGGAGGGCATCCGCCTCGGGGTCCAGGAGATGACGCGCTTCGGCATGCGCGAGCCGGAGATGGAGGAGATCGCCCGCCTGATCCACGCCTGCATCGTCGAGCGCCAGGACGTGAAAGAGGAGGTGAACCGCTTCCGCCAGCGCTTCACCGCCGTCGGCTACAGCTACGACGACCGGGTGGAGGCGCCTTCGCCGGCGGAGGCGCGCTCTGCGGCGGCGCGGGGCTGACCGGGGCCCGGGGGCCCCCTGCGCAAGGACCGACCGGGGTGCATCGGGCTTCGCTCTCCGCCGATCTCCTGCTGCTTCTCACCGCCGCCATCTGGGGGTTCGGCTTCGTCGCCCAACGGCTGGGGATGGAGCACGTGGGGCCCTTCACCTACAACGGCGTGCGCTTCGGGCTGGGGAGCCTGACCCTTGTGCCCCTGCTGGTGGGCTCGCGGGGGCGGGGGGCCCCCCCGCCGCTGGGGCAGTCCCCGCGCCGGCGGGCGGCCGGCACGCTCGCCCTCGGCCTCGTGCTCTTCGCCGCGGCCTCGCTCCAGCAGGTGGCGCTGCTCGAGGCCCCGGCCGGCAAGGCGGGGTTCATCACCGGGCTCTACGTCGTGATCGTCCCCCTGCTCGGGGTGTTCTGGGGGCTCCGGCCGGCCCCCCAGACCGCCCTCGGCGCCCTTCTCGCCGCGGCGGGCCTCTACCTCCTCTCGGTGACCGCCTCCTTCGCGCTCGAGCCCGGGGACGGGCTCCTGCTCCTGAGCGCCCTGTTCTGGAGCGTGCAGGTGCTCCTGGTCGCGTGGCTCGCCCCCCGCTCGCGGCCGGCGGAGCTCGCCTGCGCGCAGTTTTCCCTCTGCTCCGTCCTTTCGCTCGCCGTGGCCGCGGCCTGCGAGCCGCTCGAGGCGGCGGCGCTTCTTGCGGCCGCGGGCCCGATCCTGTACGGTGGGGTCCTCTCCGTGGGCGTGGCCTACACCCTCCAGGTGGTGGCGCAGCAGCGGGCCCACCCGGCCCATGCCTCGATCCTGATGAGCCTGGAGGCCGTCTTTGCCGCCCTGGGGGGCTTCGTCATCCTCGATGAGCGGCTTTCGTCCCGGGCGCTCGCCGGCTGCGCCTTGATGCTTGCCGGCATGATCCTCTCGCAGCGGGGGCGCCCCCGGCGGAGGATGCGGCCGTGAGGGAAAACGCCGATCCGCGCGAGATCGCCCGGTTCGCGGCGCAGGCCGATTTCTGGTGGGACCCCGCGGGGCCCTTCGGCGCGCTGCACGCGATCAACGACCTGCGGCTTTCCTTCATCGCCGGGCACGGCCCCCTTGCCGGCCGGGCGGTCCTCGACGTCGGCTGCGGCGGGGGGATCCTGGCCGAGGCGCTGGCCCGTCGGGGCGCCGCCGTCACCGGCATCGACGCCTCGGCCGAGGCGATCGCGGCCGCCCGGCGTCACGCCGCGGCCGCGGGGCTGGCGATCGACTACCGTGTTGCGACCGCCGAGACCTTCGCCGCGGCGGCGGCGGCCCGCTTCGACGCCGTCGTCTGCATGGAGCTCCTCGAGCACGTGCCGCAACCGGCCGAGGTCGTGCGGGCTTGCGGCCGGCTCGTCCGCCCCGGCGGGGATCTCTTCTTTGCGACGATCAACCGCCACCCGGAGGCCTTTGTCTTCGCCATCCTCGGGGCGGAATGGCTGCTCGGCCTGGTCGCGCGCGGGACCCATCGCTACCGGAGGTTCGTCCGCCCCGCGGAGCTCTCCGCCTGGTGCCGCCGGGCCGGGCTCGTGCCCGGGGAAACCCGCGGCCTGCACTACAACCCCTTCTCGCGCCGTTTCCGCACCGGCGGGCACACGCGGGTGAACTACCTGCTCCACGCCCGCAGGCCGGCCGCGGAGGGGGGCGATTTGCCGGCGAGGACCGGACCATGAGCCAGGGAGCCTTCCAGAAGGCCTTTGTCCTGCTTCTTGTCGTCTTTCTCTCCGCGCTGTTTCTCACGATGCTGCGGCCTTTTCTCCTCGTGCTGGCCTTGGCCGCGCTCTTCGCCGCGCTGACGCAGCCGCTCCACCGGCGCTTGTCCCGCCTCTGCGGCGGCCGAACCCGCCTGGCCGCGGCGGCCACCCTGCTGCTCGTCCTCGTGCTCGGCATCGTGCCGCTTGTCCTCCTCGTCGGCGCCGTCACCGCCGAGGCGATCAAGATCAGCCAGGCGGTCAAGCCCTGGATCCAGCGCCAGCTCTCCTCCCCGGCCGAGTTCGGCGAGACGCTCAGGCGGCTTCCGTTCCTCGAGCACCTCATGCCCTACCGGGAGACGATCCTGTTGCGCGCGGGCGAGCTGGTCGGAAAGCTGAGCGGGATCCTGATCGAAAGCCTCTCCTCGCTGACGGTGATGACGGCGCAGTTTCTCTTCTTCTTTTTCCTCTTCCTCTATGCGCTGTTTTTTTTCTGGCTGGACGGGGAGCAAATGCTTTCCTGGGTCCTTGGCCATCTGCCGCTCCGGCGGGCGGACGCCGAGCGCATGCTCGCGCGCTTCACCGCGGTCACGCGGGCGACCCTCCGCGGGATCGCCGTCATCGGGTTCCTGCAGGGGGCGCTGACGGGCGCGGCCTTCGCCGCGGTCGAGATCCCGAGCGCGATCTTCTGGGGGACGGTCGCCGCCGTCGCCTCGCTCGTCCCCGGCATCGGCACGGCCCTGGTCTGGCTGCCGGCCGTCCTCGTGCTCGCCTCGGCCGGCAAGACGGCCCAGGCCGTGGGCCTGCTCGCCTTCTGCGGCCTCGTCGTGACGAGCGTCGACAGCCTGCTCCGGCCGCGGCTGGTGGGGCAGGACACGCGGCTGCACGAGCTGATGGTCCTCTTCGGCACCCTGGGGGGGATCGGGATGTTCGGGGCCGCGGGCATCCTGCTCGGGCCCCTGGTGGCCGCGCTCGTGGTGACGGCCTGGGAGATCTACGGCGCGGCGTTCCGGGAGGAGCTCGACGGCAGGGAGGCCTGCGGCCGCCCGGGGGCGGGCGAGGCCCCGGCGCAGGAGAGCCCCCGCCGGCCCGAGGCCTGAATCAGGCCCGGCGCCGGCCGCCTGCGCCGAGCAGGCGCTCGGCGAGGCGGTGCTGGACGGAGTCGCACAGCCGCCGCGAGGTGGCGTTGAGAACGCGCAGGTGTTTCCCGACCAGGTCGGGGGCGTGGCGGATCCCCGTGCGCAGCCGGGTGCCGCCGCCGGCGACCTGGCGCAGCAGGCCGATTTCCTTGCCGACGACGCGCGCGCGGCGCCCCTTCACCGCATCCAGAAACGCGCGGGGCGACCGCGGGCAGCGGGCGACGGTCACCGCGCGGCCGAGGCGGTCGAGGCGGTGCCCGTCGCTTCCGCCCGTGAGGGGCTTCTCCAGGTTGAAGCCGAGAAGCGCGCTCTTCAGATTCCCCGTTTTCAGGTTCTCGGCGTTGATCGCCTCGATGCCGTCGACCCGCGCGAAGAACTCCGCCCGCTGCGCGTCGTCGAAGAGGGGGTTGTGCACCCCGGTGTAGTTGCCGCAGCAGGGGTGGGGGAGGACGACCAGCGTCTCGAAATCGCGCGCGCGCGCGATCAGCTCCGAGAGGCCAAGCGAAAGCGAGGACATGACCTCGGCGCCGCGGTAGGGCGCCACGTGCCGGCGGTAAAAGGAGAGCAGGCCGCCCGCGTCGTAGAAATAGACGAGCAGGTGGGTCCCTTCCCAAGACGTGAGCTCGATGCCGGGGATGCTGAAGACGCCCTCGAAGCGCTCGAGCTCGAGCGCGGTCGCCACGGCGTTGTGGTCGGTGACGGCGACCCCGATGCCGAGCGCGCGCGCCCGGGCGGCGATCGCCGCCGCGCCGTCGCGGCCGTCGGAGGCGCGGCTGTGAAAATGCATGTCCACGACCGCGCCCTCGCGGGCGAGCGCCGCGAGGTCCGGGCGTTCAAAGCACACCGGGGGGGAAAGCGCGTTCATCGGCGGTCCGTTCTCCTTGGGGTGCACCGGGCGCGGGGCCCCGGGGGGATCATCGCCCGGTCGCCGGCAAAGCTTGAGGCTCGGTCCCCCGGCGGTAGCAGGCCGCAAGCCGCCGCGGCGGGATGCCGGCGAGGAAGGCCGCGACCAGGGCCTGGTTGGTCAGCCAGGTCCGCATGAGCCCCAGCCGCAGCCAGCGGCGGGCGGAAGTGGCGACCGCCGCGGGCGCAAGCGCGATCCGGCCGCGGCGCCGCAGGCGACGGACGAAGGCGAAATCCTCGAGCAGGGGGATCGGCGGGAAGGCCCCTTCTTGCCAGAACACCTCGCGCCGCAGAAAAAGCCCCTGGTCGCCGTAGGGCAGGCCGAAGAGGCGGCTGCGGAGGTTCGCCCCCCGCTCCACCAGGCGCAATCCCTTCCCGCGTGCGTCGATGCCCAGCCGGAAGGCGCCCGCCGCGACCCCCGGCGCCGCGAGCGCGCGCCGCACGATCCCCGGGTAGCCGGGCGGGAGCCGCGTGTCGGCGTGCAGGAAGAGGAGCACCTCCCCTTCCGCGAGCGCCGCTCCCGCATTCAGCTGCCAGGCGCGCGGCGGCTCCCCGGGGAGGACCCGCAGGCCCCCCCGCGCGGCGATCTCCCGGGTCTCGTCGCGGCTGCCGCCGTCGACCAGGACGGCCTCCACCTCGGCGTGGCCGGCGAGCGAGGCGATCGTTCCGGGCAGGAGTCCCGCCTCGTCGCGGGCCGGCAGGACGACCGAGATCGCCGGCCGCCCCGGCTTCCGGCCAAGCAGGGCGAAGGCGGCGGGGAGATCCGCGGGGCGGTCGACGTCGGCGACCGTCGGCAGGAGCCCCGCCGTGCGCCAACGGTCCCGCAGCCGGCCGAGCGAGAGCGCGAGCACGCCTTCCGTGCCCCAAGGCATCCCGGGGTCGAAGTGCGGGGTGCCGGCGCGGAAGGCGCGCGCCGTCATGCCGACCAGCGCGTAGCCGCCGTCGGCGGCCGGGGCGAAGACGATCTCCTCGCCGCGCAGCCGCTCGAAGGCCTCCTCCAAGGCCGCGGCATCCAGCCCGGGGGCGTCCGTGCCGATCAGGACCGCGCGCTCGGCCCCCGCGGCGAAGGCAAAAGCGAAGGCCGCCCGCATGCGGCCGCCGAGGTCGCCCCCGGCCTGGGGGTGGAAGACCAGATCGCCGCCGAGCCAGGCGGCCATCTCCTCGCGCCCTGCGCCGTCGTGCACGACGGCGAGCCGCGCGCCGCGCCGGGCGGCCGCCTCCCGCGCCGCGCCCAGCGCGTGCTCCGTCAGCCGGCGGTGCAGGGCGGCCGCCCCCGAGGGGCCGAGAAGCGGGATCAGCCGCGTTTTCACCGCACCCGGCCGCGGCGCCCGGGTGAAGAGGATCAGCACCTCGGGGGGGGCGCTCATGCGGGACGCCCCCCGGGGCCGGGAGCCGCGGCCGGACCCACGCCCCCGGTCCGCCGCCAGCTAGCGGGAGGCGAGCAGGTTCCGCAACACATAGGGCAGGATCCCGCCGTGGACGTAATACTCCAGCTCGATCTCGGTATCCACGCGGGCGATCGCCTCGAAGGCCATCTCGGCGCCGTCGGGCCGGCGCGCCCGCACGGCAAGCCGCCGGCGGGGCCGCAGCTCGGCGATTCCCGTGATGTCGTAGGCTTCCGTGCCGTCCAGGCCTAGACTCGTTCGGTTTTCGCCCTCGAGGAACTGGATCGGCAGCACCCCCATGCCGATCAGGTTGCTGCGGTGGATGCGCTCGAAGGATTCGGCGATCACCGCCCGCACCCCGAGGAGGCTGGGCCCCTTGGCCGCCCAGTCGCGCGAGGAACCCGTCCCGTATTCCCGGCCCGCCAGCACGATCATCGGCCGCCCCTCGGCGCGGTAGGCCGCCGCGGCCTCGAAGACGGTCATCTCGCGGTCCTCGGGGAACTTGCGGGTGAGCCCCCCCTCGCGGGGGGCGACGAGGAGGTTCTTGATGCGGATGTTGGCGAAGGCCCCGCGCATCATGACCTCGTGGTTGCCCCGCCGCGTGCCGTAGGCGTTGAAGTCCTGCTGCGCGACCCCCAGCTCGAGCAGGTAGCGCCCGGCGGGGGTGTGCGGCGCGATCGCCCCGGCGGGCGAGATGTGGTCGGTCGTCACCGTGTCCCCGAGCACGAGCAGCACGGCTGCGTTGCGGATGTCGGCGGGTCGGGGCGGGGTGAGCGAGACGTCCTCGAAAAAGGGCGGCCGCTTGACGTAGGTCGAGGCCGGGTCCCAGGCGAAGGTCGTGCTTCCCCGGACGGAGAGGTTGCGCCAGAATTCGTCGCCCGTGAAGATCCGGCGGTACTCCTCGCGGAAAAACCCCGCCTGCACGTGGCGGGCGGCCAGGCGGTCGATCTCCTCGCGGCTCGGCCAGAGGTCGCGGAAGAAGACCGGGCGCCCCAGCGGGTCGGTGCCGACCGGCTCGGCGGCGAGATCGATGTCGATGCGGCCGGCGAGCGCGAAGATCACCACCAGCATCGGCGACATGAGGAAGTTGGAGCGGACGCGCTGGTGGATGCGGGCCTCGAAGTTGCGGTTGCCCGAGAGCACGGCGGCGACGTTCAGCTCGTGTTTCCGGATCGCCTCCTCGATCTCGGGCCGCAGCGGGCCGGAGTTGCCGATGCAGGTCGTGCAGCCGAAGGCGGCGAGGTGGAACCCCAGGGCCTCGAGATAGGCCATGAGCCCGGCCTGCTCGAGGAAATCGACCACGACGCGCGAGCCCGGCGCAAAGGAGGTCTTCACGTGCGGCGGCACCCGCAGGCCGTGCTCGACCGCCTTGCGGGCGACGAGCCCCGCGCCGATCAGGCCCGCGGGGTTCGAGGTGTTCGTGCAGGAGGTGATCGCCGCGATGACGATGTCGCCGTCGCAGAGCGGGAGCTCGCGCCCGTCGAGGCGCAGGCTGCAGGCCTTTTTGCGGGGGCGGCAGGCGTCGGGCGGCTGCGCCGTGGCGGCGGACTCCTGCTGGAAGGCGGTGAGCGGGACGGTGTCGGGCTTGCGCTCGGCCTCGCAGGCGAGGCTCCGCACGAAGGCCGCGGGAAGCTCGGGCAGGGCGATGCGGTCGTGGGGCCGCGCCGGCCCGGCGACCGAGGGGACGACGCTGCCCAGGTCGAGCTCGAGGACGTCGGTGTAATCGGGCGTTTCCTCGCCGGTGTAGAAGAGGCGGAGCAGGCGGGCGAGCCGCTCCACCTTGCGGGCGTGGGAGCCGCGGTTGGTGAGCCGCAGGTACTCGAGCGTCTGCTCGTCGACGGGGAAGAAGCCGACGGTGGCGCCGTACTCGGGCGCCATGTTGGCGATCGTCGCGCGGTCCGGCACGGAGAGCGAGGAGAGCCCCGGCCCGAAGTACTCGACGAACTTTTCCACCACCCCCCGCCGGCGCAGCATCTCGGTCAGGGTGAGGACCAGATCGGTCGCCGTCACCCCTTCGCGCAGGGCGCCGCTCAGCCGCACGCCGATCACCTCGGGGATGGAAAGCCAGTAGGGCTGCCCCAGCATGACGGCCTCGGCCTCGATGCCGCCGACCCCCCAGCCCAGGACCCCGATCCCGTTGATCATCGGGGTGTGGGAGTCGAGGCCGACCAGCGTGTCCGGGTAGGCGAGGCGCCGGCCCTGTTCGCGCTCGATCAGCACGACGCGGCCGAGCGCCTCCAGGTTCACCTGGTGGCAGATGCCCGCGTTGGGGGGCACGACCCGGAAGCGGTCGAAGCTCTCCTGCGCCCACTTGAGGAGTGCGTAACGCTCGGCGTTGCGGCCGTACTCGGCGGCCACGTTCTCGCGGAGCGCCTCCCGCGTGCCCCAGGAGTCGATCTGGATCGAGTGGTCGACGATCAGGTCGACGGGGACGAGGGGGTTGACCCGCCGGGGATCGCCGCCCAGCGCCTGCACCGCGTCGCGCATGGCGGCCAGGTCGACCACCGCGGGAACCCCGGTGAAGTCGTGCATCAGGACGCGCGCCGGGAAGAAGGCGATCTCCCGCGGCCCGGCCCCGCCCTTTTTCCAGCGCGCCAGCGCGACGACGTCCTCCTCCCGCACCGCGCGGCCGTCGAGGTGCCGCAGGAGGTTTTCGAGGAGGATGCGGATCGCGTAGGGCAGCCGGCCGATGCGGGCGACCCCCTTCTTTTCGAGCCGGCCGATGTCGTAAAAGCGGATCTCCTTGCGCTCCAGGCTCGCCTTGTGCAGAAAATCGTTCCGTTTCATGGCATCTCCCTCCAGGTTCGCCGCGAGGGCGGCCCCCGCTTCCGCCGCCGGCCGCTCCCTCAAGACGGGCGGGAGAGACGGCGGACGCCGTCGGCTGCGGCGACGATCACCTCGTGGGCGAGGTCGAGGAACAGTCCGTGTTCGACGATCCCGGCCCGGCGGTCGAGGGCGCCGGCGAGGGCCGCCGGGTCGGCGATCGGCCCGAAGGCCGCGTCCAGGATCCAGTGGCCCTGGTCGGTGGCGACCGGCCGACCGTCGCGCACCCGCAGCCGCACGGCGGCCCCGAGCGAGGCGAGAAAGCGCTTCTCGGCCGCGCAGGCGAAGGGCACCACCTCGACCGGCAGCGCCCAGCGGGTTCCAAGGCGCGGCGAGAGCTTGCTTTCGTCGACCACGATCAGGTTGCGCCGGCTCGCCTGGGCGATCACCTTCTCGCGCAGGAGCGCCCCGCCTCCGCCCTTGATCAGGTTGAGCTCGGGGTCGACCTCGTCGGCGCCGTCGATCGTGAGGTCGATCTCGGGGTGCGCCTCCAGGTCTCCCAAGGGGATCCCCAGGCCGCGGGCCGTCTTCTCGGTGGCCAGCGAGCTCGGGATGCCGACGATGTCTTTCAGGCGGCCTTCGCGCAGGAGCTCGCCGAGGCGCACCAGGGCGTGGTGGGTGGTGCTCCCCGTCCCCAGGCCGAGCACCATCCCGGAGCGCACCGCCTCGCAGGCGGCACGCGCGGCGTTTTTCTTGAGTTCCTCCGCGGCCGTCATGACGCGGGCCCTCCCGCCCGGAGGCGCTTTTCGGCGATGCTGGCGAGCAGCTGGCGGAACGGCCGCTCGAAGGCGACGACCCCCTCCTGCTGAAGCCGCGCCGCGACCGCCTCGAGGTCGATCCCCAGCTGCGCAAGCCGCGCCACGTGGTCGCGGGCCCCGTCTATCCCCTGGGTCACGGTGAGCGCGACCCGGCCGCCGCGCCGGAAGGCCTCCAGGGTCTCGGGCGGGACCGTGTTCACCGTGTCCGGCCCGATCAGCTCATCGACATAGAGGGTGGGCGGGTAGGCCGGGTTCTTGGTGCTCGTGCTCGCCCAGAGCAGCCGCTGGATGCGCGCCCCGCGGGAGGCGAGCTTGCGCCAGCGGGGCGAGGCGAAGAGATCCCGGAACGCGGCGTAGGCGAGGCGGCCGTTGGCGATCGCGGCCTTGCCGGCGAGTTCCCCGACCCCGCGGGCTTCGAGCTCGCGGTCGATGGCGGTGTCGATGCGGCTCACGAAAAAGGAGGCGACGGAGGCGATCCGCTCCACGGGGTGCCCGCCCGGGACCTCGGGCCCCCGCTCGGCCAGACGCTCCAGGCCCTCGAAAAAGGCGGAGACGACCTGCCGGTAGTTTCCCAGGCCGAAGATCAGGGTCACGTTCACGTTCACCCCGGCGGCCAGGCTTTCCGCGACCGCGGGGAGACTCTCGGTCGTGGAGGGGATCTTGATCATCAGGTTGGGCCGGCCGACGCGCGCATAGAGCCGTTTCGCCTCGGCGGCCGTGGCCGCGGCGTCCCGCGCGAGAAAGGGGTCGACCTCGAGGCTGACGAAGCCGTCCCGGCCTTCCGACTCCCGGTAGACGGGCAAGAGCACGTCGGCTGCGCGGCGGATGTCCTCCACGGCCAGCGTTTCGTAGATCGCCTCCGCGGAGAGGCCGCGGCGGGCGAGGGCGGCGATCTCCGCGTCGTATTCGTTCGAGCCGGCGATCGCCTTCTCGAAGATCGCCGGGTTCGAGGTCATGCCCCGCACGCCGTCCGCGACCAGCGCGGCCATCTCTCCGGAATCAAGCAGCGAGCGGCGAATGAAATCGAGCCAGATCGATTGTCCCAGGGCGAGAAGATCGGCAAGCTGCGGCATGGGCGGGGGCTCCTTTTTTTCAAAACCCGCGGGCTCTGCATCCCGCGGCAGCCCCGCACCTTGCCAGAAACGGGGAGTTTTGGCAAACCCCCGGCCCCTCGCGTCCCGCCCGGCGCGGGCCCGGCGCGCCGGGCGCCCCACGCCTCTTGCCCGCCGGGGGGGTCAGCGGGCGTTCAGGCTCCAGTCCCAGTCGAGATAGCGCAGCCGCAGGCGATCCCCGGCGGCGAGCAGGCGCTCGCGGAGCTCCCCCCGGGCATGGCGCCGGTAGAAGGCGAGCGTCCCCTCCGGGAAGTCCTCGGCGAACCAGCGGAAGAGCGAACTCACCCAGAAATCGGGCTCCTCGAGGCGGTAGCGGGCGGGGTCGTTCAGGAAGTCGGCCGTCAGCCGGTCGAGCTGGGCCTCGAGCGTTCGGCCGCGGAAGGGCTCGGCGGAGAGCGGCGGGCAGCCCCGCGAGGCGCAGTTCACGGCGAAATGCACCCGCGGGTCGCCGAAGCGCGGCCTGAGGATGCCGTGCTCGAGCTCATCGAGGGTGAGGAGCCCTCCGGCGAGGCGGACCAGGGGAATCTTCCAAGGGCTCCGGAACCAGCTCCCGAGGTCCTTGATCGAGGAGATCCGCGGCCAGCGGGTGAGGACGAGCTTGATCGTCCAGGCGTTGTAGGCGTTGATGTAGAAGGCGAACTGCTCCTGCCGCGAAAGCCTCGCGGGGTCGACCCGCGAGAGCTCCTCGAGGTAGCGGTCGAGGAGGGCCTCCTCGCGCTTGAAGCCCTCGTAGTCGACCAGCCCGTGTTCCACATGCCGCGCAAGCAGGGCGGCATAGAGGCCGTGGTCGACCTCCGCCTGCGCCGCGGCCGGCGCCGGCCAGGAAAGAAGCAGAGCGAGCGTCGCGGCAAGGGCAAGGCGCCTCACGGTCGATTCCCCCCTTTCCGGCCACGGGGTCAGAAGGTGCGGGCGATCTCCGCGGCCTTCGCCCGAGCCTCGCCGAGGCTCCGGGCGGTCCGCTCGGGGTCGCCGAGGGTCGGCTCGACGGTGACGGTGTGGATCTCCGTGAAGCCGATGAAGCCGAGGATCGTCTCCAGGTAGGGCCGTTGGAAATCGAAGGGCGCCGCCGGGCTTCCGGGGGGGTATTCCCCGCCGCGCGCGAGCGCGAGAAAGGCGGGTTTCCCCGTGACCAGGCCGGAATAGCCGCTTGCGGGCGAAAAGCGGAAGGTCAACCCCGGCTGGATGAGGAGGTCGAGGTAGTGCTTGAGGCGGTAGGGGATGGAGAAGTTCCACATGGCCGCGGCCAGGACGAACTTGTCGTGGCCGGCGAACTCGGAAGCGACCCGCGTGACCGCCTTCCAGGCCTCGGCCTGTTCGGGCGTGTGCGGTTTCCCGTTCAAAACGGCGTACTTCGCGTCGAGCACCGCGCCGTCGAAGGGCGGAAGCTCGTTCTGGAAGAGGTTCAGGACGGTGACCGTGTCGGCCGGGTGATGCCGGCGGTAGGTTTCCAGAAAGGCGTCGGCCACGGCGATCGAGAGGGATTGCGCCGCCCGCGGCGAAGCCTGGAGGTAAAGAATCCTGCTCATGAGTGCGTTCTCCTCGGTCCGGTTCAGGCGGGGAAGCCGCCCGGGGACGATGGCGGCTTGCACTGCGTTTATGCGGCAACATGGGCACGGGCGCCGCGGCTGTCAAACCGGGAACCGCAAGGCGGCCTTGATTCACGGCCCCCGGGTCTTATGGTTCGAGGGCCATCCATCGTCTGCGCCCCCCGCGGCCGGCGGCCCGGGGGGGCGGGGATCCCGGCTTGCCCGGCAACGACCCAGACAGGAAAGGAGAACATGCGATGCAGGAACGCAAAGGTGCGGTCACGCTGCGGGGAAACCCCCTCACGCTGGTCGGTGACGAGATCCGCGAGGGGGCGCCCGCCCCCGACGTCACCCTTCTCGACAACGACCTCAAACCGGTCAAGCTCTCCGATTTCCGCGGCAAGGTGTTGATCGTCTCCTCGGTCCCCTCGCTCGACACCCCGGTCTGCGACATGGAGACGCGGCGATTCAACACCGAGGCCGCCGGCCTCGGGGGCGACGTCCAGGTCCTCACCGTCAGCATGGATCTCCCCTTCGCCCAGAAGCGCTGGTGCGGTGCGGCGGGGGTGGACAAGGTGAAGACCCTCTCCGATCACCGGGAGGCGGCCTTCGGCCGGGCCTTCGGGGTCCTGATTCAGGAGCTGCGGCTTTTGGCGCGTTCGATTTTCGTCGCGGACCGCGAGGGGATCGTGCGCTACGTGCAGCACGTGAAGGAGGTTTCCCAGGAGCCCGATTACGGGGCGGTGATCGCGGCGGTGAAGAAGCTGCTCGCCTGAAGCGGAAGGGGAACGATCCGGAACGCACCCGGGCGGCCCCGCCCTCCGTCGCGATCGCCGACGGCCGCCCGGATGCGCGGATCCTCAGGCGTCGCCGATGAGGCGCCGCAGGGCGTCGCGGCGCTCGACGCGGTCGCCCGCGGTGAAAAACCGCTCGGCGCGGCGATCCGCAAAGCGGCGGCGGTCGATCCCGCTGCGGCGATCGAACCCCCGGCGGCGATCCCGGCCGCTGCGGCGTTCGTGGCCGTCGAAGGGGAGGTCGTGCTTGCGGCGATCCTCCCCGGAGCGCATCCCCCCGCGGTCCGGGAGGGCCTCTTCCAGCAGGTCCTCGATATCGGGACGAATGTCGTTCTTCATGGCGTCCGGATCCCTCGTTTCTTCCGGGCGACGCAGGCCGCCCGCACGCCTTTTCCCGTCTTGTTGCCCAGCAAACCCCGTGCCAGCACCCGCGAAGAAAGAAAAGAGCAATTCATTCCGTGGGTTGAAAAAACAAGGGCCCCGGAGCGGAAACGTCCCCCCTTTTCGCTTGGGGGGTCGGTTGCCGCTTTTTGGGAAAAACGTTTCCCGATCCGCGGTCGCAGGCGGCGGGCCTACTTGACGCGGCGCAGGGGGTGAGTGCGGCGCAGGCTCAGCCACAAGGAGCGCAGGATGATCCGGGCCGCGTCGTCGGCGTCCTTCACCGGCCGCCGGGCGGTAAAGCGGCAGGAGCGCAGCAAGGGCTCGTTTTCACCCTCCAGCCCGAAGCGCAGGATGACCCGCTCCCCGAGGCCGGCTTTCAAGGCGGGAAGCTCCTTTTCCGCCATGTTCGCGATCCGCACCCGGTCTTTCAGGGGAAGCGCCGCGCTCAGCGCCGCCACCGCCTCACGCACCGTGGCCGGGGGCGGGGGGGCGGCCGCCGCGGCGGGCTTGCGGCCTTTGGCGGGGGGGGCGGCGCTTGGGCCGTCGAGGGAGAGGACGGCCTCGAGCAGGCCGCAGGCGAGGTCGTAGATCTGCGGGTCCTTGCTCGCCCGGGGGCCGGCGA
Organism: Desulfatibacillum sp.; assembly: GCA_020725555.1. Lineage (GTDB taxonomy): Bacteria > Desulfobacterota > Desulfobacteria > Desulfobacterales > SpSt-501 > SpSt-501. The sequence continues at coordinate 113,556 of DYEU01000004.1, read as the reverse complement.
CGTTCAGCACCTGGATCTCGTGTCGGCGGAGCCAATCGAGGATGCGTCGCGCGGCGCGCAGGGCGCCGCTGCGGCCGAGATCGATGTGCAGGCAGGGCCGCCCGAACCGGCGGGCGAGCTGCCGCGTGAGCTCGGAGCCGCCGGTCAAGGGGCCGCGCGAGAGGATCAGCGTCCCGTCGGCCTCCTGCACGTTGCGGGCGGTGCGCTCGGCGTACTCTTCGCTTTCCGTCTCCTGCAGGCGGTAGTGCGCGGGAAGAGGGCCGTCCTCGGCGCGGCGGCCCCGGGGAACCCAGCCGCCGTGGGGGATGCCCAGCTTGAGCGCGACATCGAGGGCGGCGCGATCCACGCCCGTCTGGCCCCCGGAGAGGATCTTGCGGATCATCGCCGCGAACCCCCGTGTTCTTGCGCCGGCCGGGGGAGCGGGCGGCCGTGGGCCGGGCTCAGGGTTCGATCACGAAATGGGCGCGGCGGTTCTTCGCCCACGCCTCCTCGGTGCTCCCCCGGGCGATCGGCCGCTCCTCGCCGTAGCTGATCGTCGCCAGCCGCTCGGCCGCAATGCCGAGATCCACGAGAAAGGCCTTGGCCGCCTTGGCGCGGGCCTCGCCGAGGGCGAGGTTGTATTCGTTGGTGCCGCGCTCGTCGCAGTGGCCCTCGATCGTGACCCGCACGTTGGGGTGGGCCTTGAGGAAGGCCGCCTTCTTTCGCAGCACGGCCTGGGCCTCCTGCGAGAGGGCGGCGCTGTCGAAGGCGAAGTAGATGTCCTCGTTTTCGAAGGCCGCCCGCTCGGAGGCCGGCACGGAAGCGGCCCCGCCTCCGGGCAGCCCGCGGCCCGCCGTGCCGCCGAGATCCTGTTCCCCGACACCGGCTCGGCGCCCGGCTCCGGCGGCACCGCTGCCGTCGCCCGCCGCCCCGTAGCCCGCCCCGGAGGCGATCTCTTTCTTCTGGCACCCCAGGGCCGCCAGCAGGACCGCCGCGGCGAGAACCAGGAGGAACCCGAACCGTTTTCGCTCGTTCATCACCCACTCCTTTTGCGTACCCTACGCGCGGCCGCCCGGCCGGGAACCCGGCGGCCGGATGGTTTCTCGGCGCATTCCGAGATGGTCGTTTTCTACCCCAGGCCGGGCGGCTTGTCAAAAGCCGAGGAAGCCGCCGGTCCCGCCGCCACCGGTGCGACACCCGTTTTGAAAATTACAATTCTGAAAATTTGAGATGCTGTTTTTTCTTTTTTGAAAGATTTTCCGTTTTTCGCCGAGACGGCGCGAAGACGAGGATCGAAAGCGATTCCGCGGCGTTTGGGGAGCCGCCGCCCCCTGGCATGGAGTTTGATTTTCCTTCGTTCGTCCGCAAAGCCCCGGGGGGCTGGCGTCTCGGCCAGGGTCGCCCCCCGAGGAAGCGAGGCGAACGTTTTCAACGCGGGGAGGAAGATCATGAAGAAAGCCCTGATCCTGTGTTCCGGCCTCGGCCTTTCGGCCTATTCCGCCTGGGCGGCCGGGGAGCCGCCCACGGTCGAGTCCAACCGTGCGGCCATCGAGCTCGTCCAGACCCATGCCGACTACGTCTGGACGCTCATCGCCGCCGCGCTCGTCTTTTTCATGCAGGCGGGCTTTGCGATGGTCGAGACCGGCTTCACGCGCGCCAAGAACGCGATCCACATCCTCATGAAAAACCTCATGGACTTCTCGGTGGGGACGATCGCCTTCTGGGCGGTCGGCTTCGGGTTGATGTTCGGCGCGAGCCCCTTCGGCTGGTTTGGGACGAGCGGTTTCTTCCTGAGCGATTTCGCGCCCGGCGGCGACCCCTGGGTGCTCGCCTTCTGGATGTTCCAGGTGGTCTTCGCCGCCACCGCCGCGACCATCGTCTCGGGGGCGATGGCCGAGCGCACGCGCTTCGCCGGCTATCTCCTCTACAGCGCCGTCGTGAGCGCCGTCATCTACCCCGTCTTCGGATCTTGGGCCTGGGGCGGGCTGCATCACGGCAAGGGGTGGCTCGAATCGCTCGGCTTCATCGACTTCGCCGGCTCGACGGTCGTCCACTCGGTCGGAGGCTGGGCGGCGCTCGCCGGGGCGCTTGTGATCGGACCCCGGCTGGGGAAGTACGCGCCGGACGGCCGGGTGAGGCCCATCCTGGGGCACAACATGCCGCTTGCCGCCCTGGGCGTCTTCATTCTCTGGCTCGGCTGGTTCGGCTTTAACCCGGGGTCGACGACCGCGGCGAAGAAGGACATCGCCCTGATCTTCGTCAACACGAACTTGGCCGCGGCCGCCGGCTCGCTTCTGGCGATGGCCACCTCGTGGATCCGCTTCGGCAAGGCGGAAATCGGGATGACCCTGAACGGCGCACTGGCCGGGCTGGTGGCGATCACGAGCCCCTGCGCCACGGTCACCCCCGCGAGCGCCGCCCTCATCGGGGCTGCGGCCGGGGTGCTGGTCGTTTTTTCGGTGCTCTTCTTCGAGCGCCTGCGGGTGGACGACCCCGTCGGCGCGATTTCCGTCCACGCCGTGAACGGCGCCTGGGGGACGCTCGCGGCGGGGTTGTTCCACGTCGAAGGCTTCGATCTCGGCCGTCTTGGGGTCCAGGCGCTGGGGGTGGCGGCCTGCTTTCTGTGGACCTTCCCCACGGCGTGGCTTCTTTTTAAGGCCATCGCGGCGACGGTCGGCCTGCGCGTCTCCCGGGAAGAGGAGCTCGAGGGGCTCGACCTGAGCGAACATGCCGGGATCGCCTACCCCGATTTCGAGGCCCTGGCGCACGGCGGCGGGATCGGCCTTCCCGCGCCCGCCCCTGCGGCGCCTCCCGGCGGCCAGGTCTGCCGACCCGAGATCGCAACCGCCCGGCAGGCGTGAGCCGCCGCCTCGCCGCCACAAACAACAGGACATCGATGCCGGGATTGCACGAAGCCAACGAAAGGAACCTCACCCATGATGCGCTTTCTTTCGAGCCTGTTCACGGCCCTGTTGCTGATTTCGCTTCCCGCCGCCGCGGCCACCGCCGCCGATTTCTGGGAAGAGGCCGCCGACGCGAAAAACTTCGGCGCCTCCCTCACCTTCGCCTCGGATTACGTCTTCCGCGGGGTCTCGCAAACCGACAACAAGCCCGCCGTCCAGGGAAGTTTCGACTACAAGCACCCGGCCGGTCTCGCCCTCGGCGTCTGGGGGTCGAACGTGGACGATGCCGTCTCCCGGGGAAACATCGAAATCGATGTCTACGCCGGCTGGGGGGTCACGGTGTGGGAACGGCTGAGCGTGGACGCCTCCCTGATCTACTATGTCTACCCCGGCAGCGGGGATGACCCGAAGAAGAACTATGTGGAGGGGCACCTGGGAGTGGAAGTCCTCCTGAAGGAGTTCCCGCTCAGCCCGAAGATCGGCCTGGGCTACAACTACTCCCCCGATTTCTTCGGCGAGGATGGCGCCGGACACTACCTGAGCGCCAGGCTGGATCTCGGGTTGCCCTACGAGTTCACCCTCTACGGCCTCGTCGGCTACCAGTGGGTCGAAGGGGAAAAGAGCACGGGCAAGGGGGCCGGCGAGAACGGCGAAGACGGCTACGACTACGTTCACTGGAGAATCGGGGTGATGAGGCCGCTTCTCGGCTTCCAGCTCGATTTGAGCTACCAGGACACCGACAGCGCGAATTTTCTGGGCCGTGACATCGCCGACGAGCGGATCGTCTTCAGCATCTCGCGGACGTTCTGAGCCCTCCACCTCCCCACCCCCCCGGGCGGCCGGCCGCCGGGCCGGCCGCCCCCCTCCCTCGCAAGTCATTTCAGATCCCAGCGGATCCCCGCCGTCTTGCGCTCCTCGCCGATCCGCACCAGGACGAGCAGTTCGTAGGTCCCCTTCTCGGGGAGGCGGAAGTAGCCTTCGTAGCCTTTCAAACCGGCGTTGTAGGCGAGCTGCCGGATCTGCTCGCCCCCGCCCGGTTCGACGATCTTCATGCCGACCGCGGCGTCGGTCACGGGCCGTTTGCTTGCGGCCTCGGAGAGCATCACCGTGACGTTGTGCGTGGTGCCGGGCTCGACGTTGTCCTTGAGCTTCATCTCGCGGAGCATCCGGCGGTGCGCGGTGTTTTCCATGACGTGGAAGGCGACCCTCAGGCCGTCAACGAGGACCTCGCGGGTCGCCGCCTGCCCGGCGCCGTGGGTGTGATCATGCTGGGCGGCGGCCGGGAGGGCGAGCGCCCACACGGTCAGGACGGCCGCCGCGGCCGCGAAGCGTTGAAGCAACGGGTTCATGGAAGTTCCTCCTCTCGGGAAGGATGGCCGGCCACCCCGCCTGCGGGGCCGGGCTGCGCAGGCCGGAGCCGCCCCTTGCGCAGCGCGCGCTCCTTCACCATGGCGAAGATGACCGGGGTGACGATGAGGACATGGAGGGTCGAGGTCAACAGCCCGCCCACGATGGGGGCGGCGATCGGCTTCATGACGTCGGCGCCCACGCCCGAGGACCAGAGAATCGGCAACAGACCGATCAGGGTGGTGGCGACCGTCATCACCTTGGGCCGCAGCCGCAGCACCGAGCCCTCGAGGGTCGCCGCGACGATGTCCTGCGGGCCCAGGGCGCCCTGTGTCAGCCGGCGGTCGAGGGCTTCGTGGAGGTAGAGGACCATGACGACCCCGGTTTCGACCGCGATCCCGTAGAGAGCGATGTAGCCCACCCAGACCGCGACGCTGAACGGGTAGCCGAGAAGGACCTGCAGGATCACCCCGCCGGTCATGGCGTAGAGCACGGCGACCATGAGGATGAGCGCCTCGGGGAGCGAGCGGAAGGTGAGGTAGAGGAGAATCAGGATCACGAAAAAGACGACGGGCAGGAGGACCTGCAGCCGCTCGCGCGCGCGGAGCTGGAACTCGTACTGCCCGCTCCAGGAGAGAAAGGCGCCCTGCGGGAGCGCCACCTCCTCGCGGACCCTCCGGCGCGCCTCCTCGACGTAGCCGCCGAGGTCGCGGCCGGCGACGTCGATGAAGACGTAGCCGGTGAGCAGGCCGTCCTCGTTGCGGATCATGGCCGGCCCCGAGCGGACGTGGATGTCGGCGAGCTGGGCGAGCGGAACCTGAGCGACCGGCCGGCCGGGCGCTTCCATCGCCGCCCCGGACGGCGGCGGCACGGGGACGAGGACGCGGCCCAGGCGATCGAGGTCGTCGCGCAGCTCCCGCGGGTAGCGCAGGTTCACCGGGAAGCGCGCGCGGCCCTCGACCGTGCGCGTGAGGTTCATCCCGCCGATCGCCGTCTGGATCACCTCCTGGACCTCGCCCACGGTGAGGCCGTAGCGGGCGATCGCCTCGCGGCGGATGTCGATGTCGACGAAGGTGCCGCCGGTGGCGCGCTCGGCGAAGACGCTGCGGGTGCCGGGGAGGTCCTTCAGCACGGACTCGATCCGCAACCCGATCTCCTCCACGGTCTGCAGATCGGGGCCGGAGACCTTGACCCCCACGGGCGTCCGGATCCCGGTCGAGAGCATGTCGATGCGCGCCCGGATGGGCATGGTCCAGGAATTCTGGAGCCCCGGGAATTGCATCGCCCGGTCCATCTCGGTGACGAGCTCCTCGTAGGTGAGCGGGCGTTCTTCGCCGAGGAGCAGCGCGGCGAGGGGGCGGAGCGGCGCGGGCCACCCCGAAACGTCCCGGTTCACCCGGCGCCAGGCCTCCCGGGGCTTGAGAAGCACGGTGGTCTCCATCATGCTGAAAGGCGCCGGGTCGGTTGCGGTCTCGGCCCGGCCGGCCTTGCCGAAGACGCGCTCGACCTCGGGGAAGCCCTTGAGGATCCGGTCCTGGAGGGCGAGCAGGCGCCCCGCCTCGGTCACCGAGATCCCCGGGGCGGTGACCGGCATGTAGAAGATCGTCCCCTCGTAGAGCGGCGGCATGAACTCGCTGCCCGCCCCGAGGGCGAGCCACAGGCTCAGCGGGATGAGCAGCGCGTTGAGGAACAGGGCACTCTTCCGCCTCCGGAGCGCCACGCGCAACACCGGCTCGTAGATCCGGTGCAGCACACGCGACACGGGGTTTTCGGACTCGGGCCGGATCCGCCCCCGGGAGAGAAACAGGGTCATCAGCACGGGGACGAGGGTCACGGCGAGAAGCGTCGAGGCCGCCATGGCGAAGGTCTTGGTGAAGGCGAGCGGCCGGAAGAGGCGTCCCTCCTGCGCCTCGAGCAGGAAGACCGGGGTGAAGGAGACGATGATGATGAGCAGGGCGAAGAAGAGCCCGCGGCCCACTTGGCGGCAGGCCCCGACGAGCAGCTCCCGGCGGCCGCCGCGGCCTTCGCCCTCGGCGACGCGGCGCACCCCGTTTTCCACCATGACGATCGCCGCGTCGACGAGCACGCCGATCGAAAGCGCAATCCCGCCGAGGGACATGATGTTCGAGGGGATGCCGAGGAGCGCCATGGGGATGAAGGAGACGGCGACCGCGACCGGGAGCGCCAGGATCGGAACGAGGGCCGAGCGGACATGGAAGAGAAAGAGGATCACGACGAGGCTCACGGCGGCGATCTCGACGAGGAGCGTCTTCTGGAGGGTGGCGATGGAGAGCAGGATCAGCTCCGAGCGGTCGTAGGTGGGGACGACGCGCACCCCCGCGGGCAGGCCCGGGGCGATCTCTTCGAGCTTTTCCTTGACCGCCCGGATGACCCGCAGGGCGTTTTCGCCGTGGCGCATGACGACGATGCCGCCCACCACCTCGCCGCGGCCGTCGAGCTCCGCGAGGCCGCGGCGGATGTCGGGGCCCAGGGCCACGTGGGCCACGTCGCCGAGCAGAACCGGCGTCCCCCCCGATGCGCCAAGCACGATCGCGCGGAGGTCCTCGGCGCCCCGGACGTAGCCGCGGCCGCGGACCATGTACTCGCGGCCGCCCATCTCGAGAAGGCGGCCTTCGACGTCCCGGTTCGAGCGGCGGATGCGCTCTGCGACCTCGCGGATCGAGATCCCGTAGGCGGCAAGCCGGTTGGGGTCCACGGTGACCTGGTACTGCCGGACGAAGCCCCCGACACTGGCCACCTCGGCCACCCCGGGGACGCTGCCCAGCGCGTAGCGGAGGTGCCAGTCCTGGAGCGCCCGCAGTTCGCTCAGGTCCCGCCGGCCGCTTTCGTCGACGAGCGCGTAGGTGAAGACCCAGCCCACCCCGCTCGCATCGGGGCCGAGGGCGGGCGTGGCGTCCTCGGGCAGGGTGCGGGCGATCTGCTGCAGGTACTCGAGGACCCGCGAGCGCGCCCAGTAGATGTCGGTTCCGTCCTCGAAGATCGCGTACACGTAGGAGAAGCCGAAATCGGAGATGCCGCGCACGGTCCGGACGCGCGGGGCCGAGACGAGGGCGCTGACGATCGGGTAGGTGACCTGGTCCTCGATCAGGTCGGGGCTGCGCCCCTCCCAGGGCGTGTAGACGATCACCTGGACGTCGGAGATGTCCGGGATGGCATCGAGCGGGATGTGGCGCAGGCTGTAGACCCCGGCGAGCGTCGCGAGGAGAACGACGGCGAAGACGAGAAAGCGGTTTTGCGCGCAGCGCTCGATCCAGGCTTCGATCATGGTCTGCGTCCTTGTCCGCCGCGGGCGCTCAGTGATGGTGCCCGCCCCCTCCCAGGGCCTCGCGCAGCCGCGACTCGGAGTCGATCAGGAAATTCGCGCCCGTCACCACGCGCTCGCCGGGCGCAAGGCCCGCGATGACCTCGAGAAACCCGTCGGCCCTGGCCCCCAGCCGCACCTCGCGGGGCTCGAGGACCCCCTCCGCCGCCTCCACGAAGACGATCCGGCGCACCCCCGAGTCGATCACCGCGCCCTCGGGCACGGCGAGGCGCGGACCCAGGGAGACGGCGATTTCGACCTCGGTGAACATCTCCGGCTTGAGCCGGCCGTGCGGGTTGGGCAGAACGTAGCGCAGGCGCGCCGTGCGCGTCCGGGGGTCGAGGGTCGGGTAGAGGTACGCGGCCCGGGCGGTGAGGCGCTCCCCCGCCGCGGCGGAAAGCCGCACCACGGCCTCCTGGCCCGGCCGCACCGCGGGGAGCTCGTACTCGTAGATGTCCGCGATCAGCCAGACGACCGACAAGTCGGCGATCCGGAAAAGCTCCGCCCCCGCTTCCACGTACTGGCCGCGGAAGACCCGCTTTTCGAGGATGGTGCCGTCAAAGGGGCTGTGCAGGGTGAGCGCGGTCTCGGGGGTGCCCCGCTCCTCGAGGCGGCGGATCTGCGCCTCGGAGATGTCCCAGAGCAGCAGGCGCCGCCGGGCGGCCGCGGCGAGCTCTTTTCCGGCGACGGCGAGTTCGGTGAAGGGGCTGCTCCGTCCCCACTCCCGCTCGGCCCGCAGGGCGAGCAGGTATTCCTCCTGGGTGGCGACGAGCTCCGGGCTGTAGAGCGAAAGCAGCGCCTCCCCCCGCCGCACGGGGCGGCCGGTGAAGTCGGCGTGCAGCGCTTCGACCCAGCCGCCGACCCTCGGGGAGACGACCGCGATCCGCGTCTCGTCGGGCTCGATGCGGCCGACGGTGCGGATCGTCTTCTGGAGGACCCGCTTCTCCACCGTGCCGAAGCGGATCCCCAGGCGGTGACCGATCTCGGGGGGGATCTCGATTGCGCCCGGCGGGATCTCGCGCGCCTTGCCCTCGCGGCGCACGGCCTCGAGGCTCAGGCCCTTCAACGCCTCGAGGTCCTCCGGCGGCGCGGCCGCGGCCGGGGCGGACGGCGCTGGCGGGTGGGCATGCTGGCCGGGGACGGGCGAAGCGGCGGGCAGGATCAGGCCGAGCGCGAGAAGGATCGCGGCGCGGACGTTCATCGTCACCTCCGCGGGGAGAGGGGGCCGCCGAGGGCGGCCTCCAGGGCGGCGATCGCCTTGCCGTGTTCGGTCAAGGCCTCGTGGTAGTCGAGCTCCAGGCGGTAGAGCTGCATGCGGGCGGCGACCACGGCGGCGAAGCCGGCGCGGTCGACGCGGTAGGCGCTGAGGGCCGATTCCAGGCGCAGCCGGGCCTGGGGGAGGATCCCCGTGCGGTAGAGCGCGATGCGGCGCTCGAGCGCCTGCACCCGGGGCCCGAGCGTGTTGAGGCGTGCGAAGAGGTCGTTGCGGCCGGCCTCGAGGCGTGACTCGGCCGCACGCACCAGGGCGAGCGCTTCGGCCACGCGGCGGTCCTGCTTGGAGCGATGGAAGATCGGGAGATTCATCTCGACCATGCCGCTCAGCATGTCGAGCCGGTCTTCCCGCTGGCCGTAGGCGAACGTGACCGTGAAATCCGGGAAGACCTCCCGCCGCGCGCGCTCAACTTCCGCCCGCCGGGCGAGGACGGCGAGCCTGAGCGCCCGGAGCCCCGGGTTCTCGCCGGCCGCCCGCTCGCGCAATTCCTCGAGGGAGAAGGCCGTGGGGGAAAAGGGCGGGTCGGCCGGGAGCCCCCGGACCCCCCCGGGGGGGCGGTCGAGAAGGGCTTCCAGGCGGGCCTGGGCCGCCTCCCGCTCGGCCTCGAGGCGCAACAGCTCGTCGGCCGCCTGCGTGATGTCGAGCTCGGCCTGGAGCAGCTCCTCCTGCTGTCCGCGGCCCGCGGCGTAGCGCGCCCGGCCGATGCGCGCGAGTTCCTCGAGCAGCTCCTTGTTCCGCAGCGTCACCTCGTGGGTGCGGTGGACGTGGGAGAGCTCGTGGAAGGCCTCCTTGACCGCCGCCGCGACGCGGTTGGCGGTCTCCTCCGTCTCGGCCCGGGCGGCCTGGGCTTCGTACCCGGCCGCCTCCGCAGCGGCCTCGAGCTTTCCCGGGAAGGTGAGCTTCTGGGAGAGGGAAAGCTCCTTCGCCGTCATGTCCTCCTCGTCCAGCTCGAAGTTGCGCGGCACGTTGAGGATCCCGAAGCCGATCATCGGGTCCTCGAGCGCGCCCGCCTGCGGGATCCGCTCCCGCAGGGCGCCCTCCCGCTCGCGGGCGGCGCGGATCTCCGGGTTGCGCGCGAGCGCCTCGGCCACGAGCGCCTCGAGCGCGAGACCCGCACCGCCCGCAGCCGAGGAGCAAAACGGGCCGCAGAGGATCGCCGCGCCGAACGCCAACAGGAACGAAAAGCGCCTCACCGCCGTCTCCCTGTCCGCTGGGGTTGCGATGCAGGCGAATGCTATGGCCGAAGGGCGGATTGTCAAATGGTGCGGCAGGAACCCGGGGCCACCCAGTCCTCGGTCCTCAGGGTGCGGTGTTTTCCCCGCGGGGGGGGATGGAGAGGTAGATCAGGCGCTTCATCTCGCGGCGGCCGTGGGTCACGGTGTCGAGGACGAAGCCGCTGGCGAGGCTGAGAAAGGCGAGGATCATGAGGCCGGTCGAGAGGATCGCGGTCGGAACGCGCGGCACGAGCCCGGTTTCGAGGTAGGTGACCACGATCGGCGCGGCGAGGAGGACCGAGGCGAGGGCGAGCCCCCCGGCGATGAGCGAGAAGAAGGCGAGCGGCCGCTCTTCCTTGAAAAGGTCGAGGATCATCATCAGGATGCGGAAGCCGTCGCGGTAGGTGCGCAGCTTGCTCGCCGAGCCGGCGGGCCGGGCACGGTAGGGGGTGGGCACCTCGGCGGTCGGCATGCGCAGCTCGAGGGCGTGCACGGAGAGCTCGGTTTCGATCTCGAAGCCCGTCGAGAGCGCGGGGAAGGACTTGACGAAGCGCCGCGAGAAGACGCGGTAGCCGGAGAGGATGTCGCTGAAGCTGCGGCCGAAGCAGAGGCCGAGGAACCCCGTGAGGAGGTCGTTCCCCAGCCGGTGCCCGGGCCGGAAGGCCGCCCCCTCGTAGGTCGAGAGCCGGGAGCCGACCACCATGTCGAGGCGCTCCTCGAGCAGCTTGGCGACGAGCCGGGGCGCGCTGGCCGCGTCGTAGGTCCCGTCGCCGTCGGCGAGCACGTAGACGTCGGCTTCCACGTCGGCGAACATGCGGCGCACGACGTGGCCCTTTCCCTGGCGGGTCTCGCGGCGCACGACGGCGCCGGCCGCGGCCGCGACCTCGGCCGTGCGGTCGGTCGAGTTGTTGTCGTAGACGTAGATCGCGGCCTGGGGCAGGGCCTGGCGGAAATCGCGCACCACCTGGGCGATCGCCGCCTCCTCGTTGTAGCAGGGAAGAATCACGGCCGTGCGGAGCGCCGGGAGGCTGTCGCCTTTCGTTTCCATCACCTTCCCCCTCAGTGGGTCGCCCGCCGGCTCACCCGGCACAGAAAGAAGGGGTGCTCCGGCTGGGGTTCGATGCCGGGGACGAAGCCCTGGCAGGAGTCGCGCTCGAGCTCGAGCCCGTAGAACTCGAGCGCCTGGAGCGCATGCCACTCCTCGTAGATGCGGTAGAGCAGAAGAAGCGGCCCCGAATGTTCCGCGACGGCGCGCATCATCATGCGGTCGGTCTCGTTCAGCCGCGGCGAGGGCCCGGTCACGAAGCCCTGGATGCGCAGAAAGCGGGCCTCGGCGGGAAAGGAGGGGATCAGGTAGCCGACCGGGTCGTGGCCGGTCACGAGCACGATCGCCCGGCGCTCGGCGGCTAGCGGCGGCAGGGCGATGTCGAAGTAGTCCGCCGTCCAGGGCCTCCGGCCCCAGTGGCCGGGATCGAGGGTGAGAACGACGAAGGCGGCCGCGGCGAGCGCGGCCTGCTTGAGGCGGCGCGGGTTGCGGATCAGCCGGCCGAGAAGGGCATGGGCGGTGAGCGGGGCGAGATACTCGCAGACGATCGCGTAGCGGTAGACGGAAAAGAGCTTCATCCACAGGAGAAAAGAAACGACGAGGAAGACGATGAGGAACCCGTCGGCCGCGGGGGGCGAAGCCTCCGCCGCGGCGGTCCTCCCGCCGCGGCGGAGGCGGCAAGCCCCGCCGATCAGGGCCGCGAGCAGCAGCACGTAGAGGAGCGGAAAGCGAAGGTCGCGGAAGCCCACCTCGCCCACGCGCGTCGGCTCCACGTTGAACCAGAAGGGGAAGAGCAGCCACATCGCCGGCCCCTGCGGGATGAAGCGCTCGTCGCGGTAGGAGCCCTCGGCCCCCCAGGGGGAGCGGAACCACTCGTTGAAATAGGGGAACACGGGGTTCTGGAAGCGCCGCCACATGGCGAGCATCCAAAAACCGCCGGTTGCGGCGATCCCGACGAGGACCCCCAGGCCGAAGAGAACGGCGAGCGCAAGGCGCCTGCGCCAGGGCAGGCGGAAGGCGAGGATCGCCGCGCAGAGCCCCACGCAGTAGATGGCGAAGGGGAGCTTCACCCCGCAGGCCGAGCCCGCGAGCACGCCCGCGGCAAGCACGACCGAAGCGCCGCCGCGGAGCGGGCCGCCGAGCCGCTCCGGGAAACGGACGAGCAGGAAGACCGCCGCGAGCACCGGGAGGCTCACCACGGTGTCGCCGAAGCTCGTGCCGATCTCGGCGAGGTGAATCATGCCGAGCATCGCCGCCGCGGTCAGCGCGAAACAGTACCAGCGGGCCCGGGCGGAGTCCCCGGGGTCGACCGCCCGGCGGGTGATGGCGTAGATGAGCCAGGCGTTCAGGCCGGGCAGGAAGCCGAGCAGAAAGCCGACCGCCTTCGGCGGCAGGCCGACGACGGCGTGGTAAAAGGGGAGGTAAAGGAGGGGGTTGTAGTAGGTGGCCACGTGGGCGACGGCCACGTCGTGCCCCATGCGGTCGAAGAGAAAGGCGAACGGGTTGTAGACGTGGTAGTTTCTCAGGTCCCAGGAGATGTCCTGGCCGAGCCACAGGATCGAGGCCCCGAAGGCGAAGGGGGTGAGGCCGAGAAGGACGCGGATGGCGGTCATGGGGTCGCCCCGAACGGGCCTTCCCCATAGCCCAGAGCCCGGGAGCTGTCAAACGGGGGCCACCGGCATCAGGCGCAGGCGGCGACCCGGCGGCCCGCCGGGCCGGGGGCGGAAGCGACCGCGTCTTCCGGGCAGCGGGAGCAGTCGAGGGCGAGGTTCGCCGCCGCGGCCGCCGCCAGGCACGCCCGATAGCGCGCGCAGGCGATCTCCCGCGGCGGGGGGTCTTCCTCGAGGTCCGGGGTCAGCCGCCGAAACTGGGGTCCGGCGGCGCAGCAGGCATGCATGGGATCCTCCCGGGATGGGGTTCACACCGCTCCTCACGATGTATCGCCCATCCCGGGGATCTCTTGAGTGGGTGTTCACCTTCCCGCCGGTTCGGCTGCCTCAGCAGGTGCCGAGGCGGCAGGAGGGGCCCTTGTCGCCGGAGAGAATCCCGCAGGGGATGCCGAAGGCGTAGGCGGCCCCGGCGCCGGCCGCGAGCACAAGGAGCGCATAGGGCAGGAAGAGGTTGACCGCCGTGAAGGCGGCGAGGATGAGGATCGCGGAAGCCGCGCAGATCGCTTTCATGGAACGCCCTCCTTTCGGGTGTCCTGGGTCCACGGTAAGCACGGGATTCCCTGAGGCAAGCCCTCTCTGCGCCCGCTCACCCCATGGCCCCCGGGCTGCCTGCCGCCTCACCCGCCGCCGGGCGGTGGCCGCGGTGAAAGAGGTCGCTCGAGATGAGGTGGTCGGCCGTCGCGCGGTTGCAGGCGACGGCGACGTTGTAGAGGACGGCCATCCGCAACAGGGCCTTCACGTCCACGTCGTGCGGTTGGGCGGTCATCGGGTCCCAGAAAAAGATGAGGACGTCGAGTTCGCCGGAGGCGATCATCGCCCCGAGCTGCTGGTCCCCCCCGAGCGGGCCGCTCTTGAGCAGGCGGATCTCCAGGCCGCAGGCTTCGGCGAGGATCCTCCCGGTCGTCCCCGTGGCCCAGAGGCGATGCCGCGAGAGGGTCTCGCGGTTGAAGCGGACCCATTCCAGAAGGTCTTTTTTGCGCTCGTCGTGGGCGACGAGCCCGATGCGCCGAACCGAACTCACCCCGTTCCTCCTCCCGGCTGCGGGTCAGGACGCTTTCCCCGCCCCGCCGGGGGGATGCATGCCCCGTGCGGGTTAGCGCGGCATCAGGAGGCGGTTTGAAATGGGTGCGGCCGAGGGGCGGCTCAAGGACCGGCGGGGTTGAGCCGCAGCAGCCGTTCGATCGACCCCGCGGCGGAGAGCTTCGCGAGAACCATCTCCCCGGCGGCGGGGGAGACCCCGGTGAAGGCGGTGATGTTCACCTGGTGGGTGACGAGGACGAGGTTGCCGCGGCCCGGCGGGTTTTCGGCCACGAGACGCCTGAGGGCTTCGGTCTGCTCGTTTTCCCTTGCGGGGGCTGCGAAAAAGGAGTCGAGCGCCGGGTGGGGCTCGAAGGCCCCGAACGCGAGCGCGGCCGTCTCCCGGCAGCGGCAAAAGCGGCTGGAGAAGGCCTTCTCCACGGGAATCCCGCGCCGCCGGAAGGCCTCCCCGATGCCGCGGGCCTGGGTTCGCCCCTCCGCGGAGAGGTTGCGCTGCGTGGTGCAATCCTCGAGGCGGAACGAGGGCGGGTCACCCGTCCCCGGGGCGAGGGCATGGCGGAGAAACACGACCCAGCCGCCCCGGCGGAGCGCATCCCAGGCGGCCTCCTCCGCGCCGGCGGGCGCGGCGTCACACAGGATCGGGACGGCCGCCAGGAAGAGCGCGGCCCGCATGGCGATTGACACGGTGATTCCTCCCGGATTAGGTGGTCCGCAGACCGGGGGACCCACGGCGTTTGTGCCGCCGGGTGCGGCGGAACACGGCCGCCGTCTTCCCGGCGGCGAGGTCGGCTTCATGCTCCAGGCGGCGAACATCCTGCTGCTGCTCTATCTCGGCTGGTGCCTTCTGCTCTTCGTCCTGCAGCGGCCGCTCCTCTTTCCCCGCTGGATGATCCCGGCGCCGGGCGAGCCCGCGGTCGAAGAGCGGGGGATCGAGCGCTTATGGCTTTCCGCCTCCTTCGGCCGCGTGGAGGCGTGGTACCTCCCCCCGCCCGAAAACCGCCGCCCCGCACCGGCCGTCGTGTTCGCCCACGGAAACGGCGAGTTGATCGACTTCTGGCCCGAAACGCTGGGTCCCTTCCGGGAGCTGGGCTTTGGCCTGCTGCTCGTCGAATACCCCGGCTACGGCCGCTCCGGGGGCTCCCCTTCCCAGAGAAGGATCGCGGAGGCCTTCGATCTCGCCTACGACCGGCTCGCCGCCCGGCCCGAGATCGACCGCGCGCGCATCGTGTTGTTGGGCCGCTCGCTCGGCGGCGGTGCGGTCTGCGACCTTGCGCTCCGCCGGCCGGCCGCGGCCCTCGTGTTGCTCTCCTGCTTCACCGGCGTGAAGGCCTTCGCCGCCCGCTACCTCGCCCCGCCCTTTCTCATCCGCGACCCCTTCGACAACCTCGCGGCCCTTAGGCGCTACCGCGGCCCCGTCCTCGTCCTGCACGGCCGGCACGACGAGATCGTCCCCTTCGGCCATGCCGCGCGGCTCAAGGCCGCGGCCGCGGACGCCGAGCTCGTCGCCTACGAGGCCGGCCACAACGACTGCCCGCCCGACTGGGAGGCCTTTTTCCGCGACGTGGCCGGCTTTCTGCGGCGGAAGGGCATTCTATGGGCCGAAGGCCGGCCCCGACATGAAGAGGCCGCCCCAACGGCGGGGGAGGCCCCGGCGCGATGAGGCCTCCGCCCCCGACGGTGTTTCTCGTCCGCCACGGGCACGTCCACAACCCCCGGGGCGTCCTCTACGGCCGGCTGCCCCGCTTCCCGCTGAGCGCGCGCGGCCGCGAGGAGGCGGCCCGGGCGGCGGGGATCCTCGCCGGGGCCAAGCTTGCGGCGGTCTACACGAGCCCGCGGCTCAGGGCGCGGCAGACCGCGGCCGCGATCGCCGCCCTTCACCCGGGTCTCGCCGTCCGCACCTCGCGGCTGCTCGACGAGGTGCGCACGCGCTTCGAGGGCGAGCCGCTTTCCATGCTCGCGGGGCGGCGCGACGACTTCTACACCGGCGAGGGCCCGCCCTGGGAACAGCCGCAGGATCTCGTCCGGCGCATGGTGCGTTTTCTCGAGCGCCTCCGGCGGCGGCACGCGGGCGAAGCGGTGGCCGCGGTGACCCACGGCGATGTGATCGCCTTCACGCTGCTCTGGGCGATGCGGCGGGAGCTTCGCCCCGAGAACAAGACGCGCCTTGCGATCCCGGGAGGCGGCGGCTACCCCCCGACCGGCGCCGTCGTGCGCCTGGTTCTCCCCCCGGGGTGGCCAAAGCGGCCCGCGGAGATCGCCTTTCTCCCGGGGGGAGGCGCGGAGGCCGCGCCGCCTCACGGCGGCGCCTCGACGCGGTGAAACCCCTCGGCCAGCCCGTAGGACTCCCCGGCCGCCATCTCGCGGCAGCGTTCCCGCAGCCAGGCGACCGGGTCGCCGCGGGAGAATTCCCGCAGCTGGCTCTTGTGGCAGCGAAGGGCCGCGATCTTGATCTCGAAGGTTGCCGTGACGTCCACCCGGCAGTTGATCTCCTCGGCCCCCCAGAAATAGAGCTCGCGCACCTTGTGCGGGGCGTACCCCTCCGCCAGAAGCTCGGGGTAGGCGAGCCGGTCCCGGGCGTAAGGGAAGACGGCATCCAGGACGACCTGGCCCACGATGCGGTGGTCGCGGTGCCAGATGTAGCGGCGGTAGGGGTCCGAGGTGAGCACGATCCGCGGGCGGAAGCGGCGGATCTGGCGCACGAGCAGCCGGCGGAAGGCGTCGGTGTCCTCGAGGCCCTGGTCGGGAAGCCTCAGGAACACCGCCTCGCGCACGCCGAGGACGGCGCAGGCCGCGCGCTGTTCCTCCTCGCGGATCGCGGCCAAGGCCGGCGGCGTAAGGTCCGGGTCGTTGGTGCCCTTCTCGCCGCTTGTGCAGAGGACGTAGACCACGGATTTCCCCTCGCGGACCCAGCGGGCGATCGTACCGGCGGCCCCGAACTCGCAGTCATCCGGGTGGGCGGCGATGGCGAGGACGTCGGCGGGGGCGCTCACGGGGGCCTCCCTCACTTTCGGCCTCGACCCCGGCCGCAGCCGCAGCAGGCCGACTCCCCGGCTTCGAGCCCCCGGGCGGCCTCCTGGCCGGAGAGCACCGCGCGGTAGACGGCGAGCATCCCCTCGGCCGCCTGCGGCCAGCCGAAGCCCGCCACCGAGCGGCGCAGCGCCGCCGCCATGAGCGGCGAGGGGAGATGGGTGTCGAGAAGCGCGGCGATCGCCGCGGCGAGGTCGTCCGGGGCGAAGCCGGCGGCGAGACGGCCCCGCCTGCCGCCGCGCAGGAGCGTTTCCGCCGCACCGACGGGTGTCGCGGCGACCGGGGTGCCGCAGGCGAGGGCCTCGAGGATCACGAGACCGAAGCTCTCGTAGGAGGAGGGCAGGGCGAGGAGATCGGCCGCGCTGTAAAACAGCGGGAGCGCCTCCGGCTCGACCCGGCCGCGGAAGGCGACCCGGCCGCCCAGGCCGCGGGCTTCGGCCCAGGCGGCGAGCAGGCGCCGCCGGGGGTCGCCCGCCCCGTCGCCGCCGACGACGATCAGCCGCAGGGGGGCGCGGTCTCCGAGGCGGGCGAGCGCGGCGAGGAGCCGCTTCAACCCCTTTTCCGGCGCGAGCCTTCCCACGTAGAGCACGACCTCGGCCTCCTCGGGGATGCCGAGCCGGGCGCGGGACTCCCGTCGGGGGAGCGGGCGGAAGCGCTCCAAATCGACCCCCCAGGGAACGACGGCCGTGCGCGGGGCGGCGGCGCGGCAGAAGGTCGTGAGCAGGTCTCTCTCGCGCGGCGAGGGCACGGTCAGCGCCTCGCAAATCCGGGCGAGACGACGCTCCGCCGCGAGGCGCACGAGGAGCTCCGCCCGATCCTCCCGGAGGCGCCGTTTGCCGGCCGCGAGCGTGTGGAAGGTCGCCACGTGGGGTGCGCCCCAGGCGCGGCAGGCGAGCTCCGCCGCCCGCCCCGAGGCCCAATAGTGGCTGTGGACGAGGTCGTAGCCGGTCCCCAGCCGCCGCCGGAGGCGCTCGATCGTTTCCCACACCCCTTCCGCCTGCCGGTGGATCTCGAGCGGGCGGGCGGGGACCCCGGGGGCGACGGGGAGGAGCCGCACGTTGTCCGCAAGCGGGATCGACGCCTCACCCCCGGCCCCACCGGCCGCGGGGGCGAAGAGATCGACGCGGTGGCCGGCCCGGCCCAGCGCGCGCGAGAGCTCGCGCAGGCAGACGCTGAGCCCCCCCGTGCGGCGCGCGCCCAGGGGCCCGAGCGGGCCGGAGTGGAGCGAAACCATGGCGATCGAAAGGCGCGCGGGCGGCACGGGCGGAGTCCTCGCTCAGCCTCCGAGTTCGATGCGGCATCCGAAGAGGGCCAGGGGCGTTCCGCCGAGCCGGCGCTTGTAAGGCTCATCCCCTTTCAGGAAATCGTAACGGGGGATGCCGCGCTCGACGGCGTCGCGGATGCTCAGGATCTTGCACGCCATGCCCGCCCCCAAGGGGGCGAAGGCCGCATCGTAGGCGCTGTTGTAAAGATAGCGGGTCGGGCCGAAATCAAAACAGCATACCGCGGCGGCCGGAGACCCGTCAACGTGGACCACCCCCAGCCGGAACTCCGGCAGCCGAAGCGCGAGCAGGCGGAAAAAGGCTGCCGTGCGTTCCGTGAGAAAGGCCGCCTTCGCGGGGCGGGTGCGGCGAAAGAGATGAAAAAAGCTCTCGATCGCCGCCGCGGCCTCCGGCCCCCCGGGGATAAGCCGCAGGGGGCCGTCGGAGCGCTCCTCGAAGCGCCGGAGCTTGCGGCGCACCTCGTGGCGTTCCTTGGGGCCAAGCCCCGCGAGGTAGTCCTCCCAGCGGCGGGGAAGGTCCATGGCGAAGAGGACCGCGCGCTCGCGGAGTTCGACCTCGAGGCCTGCCTTGCGCGCCGCGGGAACGAGTGCCGTCAGCACGACCGCGTCGGGCCGGAGGTCGTGGAGATCGAGACCGCGGAGCCCCTCGGCGCGGGCCGCCGCGAGAAGCGCCGCGCCGAGCTCCGGCTCGCGGCCCGCGACGGGGAGCAGGTCGAGGTGGTCGCAGACCTCCGGGTCCCCGGCGAACACCCCGCGGCCGCCGGCGATCCGCAGGATTGCGGCGCCGAGCGGGCCGCTGCCGTCGTGAAAGGAGCGCACCCAGAGGGGGCACGCCGGGTCGAAGGCGTCGCGCCAGCTTGCGACCCACGCGGGCAGCGTGAAGGGGGAGGGGAAGGAGAGGCCGAGCCGGTGAAGCGACTCGAGGCGCTCGGGGCGGGCGCGGAGGGTCACGGGCCCCGTCCCTCGAGGCGGCGCCAGCGGGGCCCCTCCGGCGTGTCTTCGACCACGATTCCCTGAAGCGCGAGCAGCCGCCGCAGCAGATCGGCCTCGGCCCACCGCCGGCCCCGGCGCAGCTCCTCGCGCAGCCGGAGCGCGGGGGCGATCAGCGGCGCGAGCTCCTCCTCCCGGGCCCGCGGGCAGGCGCTGCAGGCCGCGCCGAGAAGGGCGATCCATTCCCGCAGCAGCTCCCGGCCCTGGGCGAGGGCCTCGGGGTTTTCGAGGTCCTGAAAGGCCGACCAGAGGAAGGCGTCGAGGTCCAGCACCTCGGCCGCCATGGCGGCCGGATCGGTCCGTTTCTGGGCCTGCCGGAAGCGCTCCTCGATCCCGTGCACCCGGGACCAGAAGGCATCGGCGGCGGGGGGGCTCGCGGTTGCGATCCGCGGGCCCGGCGGGGCGGCGGGCGCATCGCCGGCCACCCGGCCGCCCATGACCTCCAGCGCGATCCGCGCCCCGCTCGCCAGGCGGAGCTCGGTTTCGCCGCGCCGCAGGCTGACCCCGCCCGCCCCGCGGACGCGGGCCTCGCCCGCGGCGAGATCGACGATGCAGGCCGTGTGCTCGTCCAGGCCGAGCACGGCGCACCCCGGCGGCAGCAGGCGCTCGAGGAGGCGGAAGCGGGATTCGCCCATGAAGCAGAAGCGCGTGTCGTGCGTTCCGCCCTCGGCGTTGTTCCAGTGCGGAACGACGACGAGCGGCAGCGCGAAGCGGCCGAGCAGGTCGAGGCCCTCCTCCCAGCGCGGCTCCTCCCCGACCTTGTAGATCTCGTAGACGGGGAGCGTGAAGCGGCCCACGGTCAGGGCCGCGGCGCTGGCGGCGACGAGGCAGGCGCCGGCGGCGACCCGGCGGGCGAGGATCTCGGGGACGGGGGTCTCGCGCCAGTGGCGCAGGGCGTAGGTCGGGCTCCCGGGGCCGATCAGGATGTAGTCGGCGCGGCGGAGGGCCGCGAGCGCCTGTTCGCCCTGCGGCGAGGAGAGCAGCGCGCGGGATTTCCAGGAGACGACCTCGAGCGCGCATCCCACCCGGCGGCGGAAATAGTCGCGGGCACGCGCGGCGATCTGGTCGGCGTTGAGCTGGAACCCGGCCGGCGTGTCGAGAAAGACCGCCCTCGCCTCGGGCCCCAGGCGGGCAAGCCGCTCCTTGTGCACCTCCACCATGGTGGCGGTGAGCTCGCCCGAGCCCATGAGGACGATCGATCCCGCTGCCGGCATGCCCCATCCCTGATGTTTCGCAAACGACCCGCGGCCTCTGGCGGCAGGGCGGATGATAACCCGCGCGTTGCGGAAGTCAATTCCGGTCGCCCTCCGCCGCGGCCTTGCCCGCGGCGGTTGTTCTTGACACCCTGGAGGCCCGTCGCCTAAGATAGCCTTTCCTCTGCACCGTTTCCATGCGGTCCGAACGTGCCTCTCGGACCTCCGCCAACCAACCCCAACAGGAGGTGTTCCATGAAGCGACGGTTTGCAATCGGACTTCTGGTGATCGCGCTGGTCGCAACGGTGGCCGCGGCGCAAGCCGCCGAAAAACTCGTCCTGGCGACCGGCGGGACGGCGGGAACGTACTATCCCTTCGGCGGGGCGATGGCGAAAATCTGGAGCTCCAAAATCAAGGACATGAGCGTCACCGCCCAGACGAGCGGGGCTTCGGCGGAGAACGTGCGGCTGATCAACAAGAAGGAAGTGGAGCTCGCCCTGGTCCAGAGCGACACGCTCGATTTCGCCTTCAACGCCAAGGAGGCCTTCAAGGAGCCGCTCAAGGGCATGAGCGCGATCGCCGTCCTCTACCCGGAGATCATCCAGGTCGTCGTGCGCGCCGACAGCCCGATCCGCTCCTTTGCCGACCTCAAGGGCAAGAAGGTGGGCGTGGGGGCCCCGGGCAGCGGAACCGAGGCGAACTTCCGCCAGCTGATGGACATCTACGGCCTCAAAAAGGAGGACGTGAACCCGCAGTACCTCTCCTTCGCCGAGAGCGCCGAGGCCTTCAAGGACAAGCACATCGACGCCTTCATCGTGACGGCGGGCATCCCCAACGCCGGCATCATGGACGTCTCCACCCAGCACGCCGTCCGCATCCTCGACATCAAGGGGCCGGAGGCCGAGAAGCTCGTCGCCAAGTACCCCTTCCTCGCCCCGGCGAAGGTCCCGGCCGGCACCTACAAGGGCCAGGACAACGAGGTGAGCACCGTGGCGGTGAACGCCGTGCTGATCGCCGGCAACCACCTGAAAGAGGACGTGGTCTACAACCTGACCAAGGCGCTCTTCGAGAACCAGGCCGAGCTCGCCGCGGCGCACGCCAAGGGCAAGGAGCTCGAGATGAGCAAAGCCGTCAAGGGCGTCTCGATCCCCTTCCACCCCGGGGCGGTGAAGTACTACAAGGAAAAAGGGGCGATGAAGTAACCTTCGCCGCCGCAGGCGAAACCGCAACGGGCCGAAGGGGGGCATGAAGCGATTCCGCTGGGTGGCCGGCCGCTCCTTCGGCCCTTGTGCTCGGTTTCGCCATCCGGCCTCTTTGCCCGCGGAGGGCGCGCGGTGGAGCCGGCTGTTTCTGTTTGCCGCGGCCCTGGCGGCCGCGCTTGCCGCCGCTTGCGCGGGCGGGCCGGTTCTGGAGCTCATCCTGCAGCCCGAAGGTTCGCGGGTCTTCTGCCGACGGGTCCAGGCCGGCGAGGAAGTGGTGCTCGCCTACGTCCATTCGGTGAACCGCAGACCCGTCCACGACACGCTGCGGATCGAGGAGGGGGGGCTGGTGATCGTGGGCTCCCGCTTCGACGCCTTTGGCGCCGGCATGCCGGACGGCTCGACCGGTGAAGGGACCTTGAGGGTGCTCGCGGGGGGAGGCCTCGAATGGACGGTCAACCGGCCGGTCGGTGAGGTGACCCTCCGGGTGGGCCGGGTGGCCGATCACCGGCTCCTCTTCCGCGAGGGCGGCGTTTCTCTCGCAAGCCTTGCCCCGCCGGGGTCGGCGCTGACGATGCGCGTCGGGCGGAGCGGGCCCTTCGATTTTCTGGCGAAAGGCAGGTGTCCCCCGTGAGCGCAAACGAAAAGCATCCCCGGGCGCCTCTCCCCGACGGGGCGGCGGCCGAGGCCGAAGAGGTCGTCTCCCAGGAGGAGATCGAGCGCATCCTGAAACAGGTCGACCGCGAGTCGGCCGTGCGCGATCTTTCCGGTTTCCCGAAATGGCTCGTGTACGCGATCGCCGTCGGCTGGTCGCTCTTCCAGGTCTACACCGCGGCCTTCGGGTTGCTCCCCGCGCAGCTCCAGCGTTCGATCCACCTCGCCTTCGCGCTGACCCTCACCTATCTCCTCTACCCGGCCCGCCGCGAGGGCGGCGACGGCCGGCTGCGCTGGCACCACTGGGTTCTTGCCGCGCTCGCCTGCTACATCGGCCTCTACATGGCCCTGAACTACATGCGGATCATGATGGCCGGGGGCGACTATTCGCGCCTGGACTACCTCGCCGGGATTCTCGGCGTGCTGCTGACGCTCGAGGCCGCGCGGCGCGTGGTGGGGTTGCCGATCGTCTGCCTTGCCTCCTTCTTTCTCCTCTACACTTACTTCGGCAATTACTTCCCGGGCTTTCTCGCCCACCGCGGCTACTCGATCGAGCGCATCGCCTCGCACATGTACCTCACCACCGAGGGGATCATCGGCATCCCGCTCGGCGTGTCGGCGACCTTCATCTTTCTCTTCATCCTCTTCGGGGCCTTCGCCGAACGCTCGGGGCTGGGGCAGCTCTTCATCGACATCGCCAACGCCGTGGCCGGCTGGGCCTCGGGCGGCCCGGCCAAGATGGCGATCGTGACGAGCGCACTCGAGGGCACGGTCTCGGGCAGCTCGGTGGCGAACACGGTGCAGTCGGGCAGCCTCACGATCCCGATGATGAAGCGCCTGGGCTACCGCCCCGAGTTCGCCGCCGCGGTCGAGGCCTCCTCCTCGACCGGCGGGCAGATCATGCCGCCCATCATGGGGGCCGCGGCCTTCATCATGGCCGAGTTCCTGAACATCCCCTACATCCAGATCGCCAAGGCGGCCGCCATCCCGGCCTGCCTCTATTTCTTCGGGGTCTTCATGGAGGTGCACTTCGAGGCCAAGCGCTGCAACCTGCGGGGGTTGAACCGCGACGAGCTGCCGCGCTTCTGGCGGGTCGTCAGGGAGCGGGGCCACCTCATCGTGCCGCTCTTCGTGATCATCTACTTTCTCACCTCGGGCTTCACCCCCATTTACGCCGCCCTCATGGGGTTGCTGACGGCCGTGATCGCGGGGCTGATCAAGAAGGCGACGCGCATGAGCCCGCGGGACATCGTCGACGTGCTCGCCGCGGGGGCCCGCGGCGCGATCGGGGTGGCGCTCGCCTGCGCCTCGGCCGGGGTCATCATCGGCGCGGTCACCTTGACCGGGATCGGCCTCAAGCTCGGAAACGGCTTGGTCGAGCTGGCCGGCGGAAGCCTGCCGCTCACGCTCGTCTTCACCATGATCACCTCGATCGTCCTCGGGATGGGGGTCCCGACGACCGCGAACTACATCATCACCTCGACCATCGCCGCCCCGGCCCTCACCCAGCTCGGGGTGCACCCGCTCGCCGCGCACATGTTCGTCTTTTACTTCGGGATCGTGGCCGACATCACCCCGCCGGTCGCGCTTGCGGCCTACGCGGGCTCGGGGATCGCGAAATCCAACCCCTTCAAGACCGGGGTCACCTCGACCAAGCTCGCGATCGGGGCCTTCATCACGCCCTACATCTTCGTCTACAACACCGCGATGCTCTGGGTGGACACGACCTGGTACGAGATGATCCACACCCTGGTGACCGCCTGCGGCGGCATGACGGCGATCGGCGCCTCCATGATCGGCTTCTTCTGGGCGCCGATGAACTGGGCGGAGCGGATCCTCTTCTTCGTGGGCGGGCTCACCCTGATTCACCCCGACCTTCGCACCGACCTGATCGGCCTGGGGTTGCTGGCGGGGCTGCTCGCCTATCAGCGCTACAAGAAGCGAAAGGGCGTGGTCAGCCGCGCGACCGTCTCCGACGCCTGACGGCGGCGGCCGGACGTCCGGGGGCGCGGGTGTGGCTCAAGCCGCGGGCCGCCCCTCGGTGCGGTTGCGGCCTTTTTCCTTGGCGCGGTAGAGCATGCGGTCGGCCTCGGCGATCATCTCGGCCAGCGCCGCCTCGGGGGGGCTTTCCCCGATCGGCGCGAGGTGAAAGCCGAGCGAGACCGAGAGGGTGACGGTCGCCGCATCGAAGTGCACCGGGCAAGCCGCGACGCAGCCTCGCAGGCGCTCGCAGTAGGCGAAAAGGTTCTCCCGGCTCATCTCGCCCCGCGGCAGCAGGATGAATTCGTCCCCCCCGTAACGGCCGAGCAGGTCCTCCGCGCGCTTGCTCTGCGAGAGAATCCCCGCGAACTTCGTCAGGACGAAATCCCCCCAGAGGTGGCCGTAGCGGTCGTTAACCGCCTTGAAGCGGTCGAGATCGGCGAGCACGATGCCGAGCGGCCGGCCGTGGCGTTGGGCGAAGGCCGCTTCGGTCACGGCGAGCTGGAGGAAATGGGCGCGGTTGTAGACCCCGGTCAGGCCGTCGAAGGTGGCGGAGTGGACGAGGCTTTCCTCCATGCGGATCTCGGCCTCGGTCTTGAATTCGAGCCGCATCATGGAAAGGCCGATCTGGAGGGCGACCCCGGGGGAGAGCACCGCCCGCGCGATGCGGCAGCCGTCGACGAAGGTGCCGTTCGTCGAGCCCTTGTCCTCGATCACGATCCGCTCGCCCAGCCACTCGAGGGTGCAGTGGATGCGCGAGACGCGGTTGTCGTTGACGACGAGGTCGGCCTTCGGCGAGCGGCCGATCGTGGTGAGGCCGCAGTTCAGCCGGAAGCGCCGGCCGCTGTGGGGCCCGGAAAAGACGGTGAGGTAGGGGTGGTAGGATCCGGCCGCGGGGGGGGCCTCCCCTTCGAGGACGATCGTCTGGCCTAAGTTGGCAGGCTCAACCGGCTGCATGGGCGTGGGCGGGACCTTCCGGGTTCCGCCGCATCGTCGCGGCGCTCTCAAGCGCACTATCGGACGATGCGGCGGGAATCTTTAGCCGGAAAGCCGCCGCCTCGTGCCAAGACCGCCTCAGGCGAAGGGGAGCACCCAGATCAGCATCGCCGGAATGTAGCAGGAGATCAGCGAGACGAGGACGTAAGGCCCGGACATGGAAAGAAACTGCCGCACCGTGCTCTCCCGGCCGTCCTCCTTTTCCGCAAGATTTTTGGCGACGAAGAGTGCCGGGGCCCCCGCCACCGTGAGGTTGCTCCCCAAAGTGCCGGCCCAGAGGACCATCCAGTAGAGCGGCCAGGGGTTCACCCCCTCGGCGCCGAGGTCGCGGATGACATAGAGCAGGGTGAGAATGTAGGCGTCGTGTTCGACGATGCCGACGATCGGTGCGGTCACCCAGTAGATCACCGTCGCCCCGGCGACGAGGCTGTCGCGCATGAGCGGGGTGATGTGGGTGACGAGGATCTTGATCACCCCGGAGTGCTCGAGGCCCCCCACCAGGGCGAAGAGAGAGACGTAGAAGAAGACCGCGCGCCAGTCGAGTTCCTTGAGGATTTCCTCGACATCGGGGATCTCGACCGTGAAGCGCTTCTTGAACAAGGTGAAGAAGAGGATGATCGTGAGGGCCCCCCACATGGCGATGAAGCCGAGGTGGAAGCCTAAGAACTCGCGGAAGGCCATGGCGAGGATGGTGAGAAGAAAGATCGCGCAGGTGACCACGGCGAAGGGCTTGTCCCGGATGTGGTCGAGGGGCTTTTCGTCCACCATGCAGGAGATGTCCATGCAGAGCCCGCGGTATCGCCTGCGGAAACGGACGTAGAAATAGCCGCAGGTGAGGACATAGGCGATGAGCAGGACGAAGAACGAGGAGGGCCGGCCCAGGTGCCAGATGAAGCCCCAGAACTCGATCTTGGAGACGCTGTGGAGCATCTGCGGGGGGAGATCCCCCAGAAGCAGCGCGGTGCCCATCAAGTTGGCGCACATGCCCATGAAGAGCACGGGCTCGAAGGCGGGAAAATGAAACCGCCGGCAGGCGTGGAAGATGACCGGCGCGAACATGAGCACCACGACCACGTTGTCGATCAGCATGGAGACAAAGCCGGCCAACGCCCCCACCCCGACCACGAAAAGCGCCACGTCCCCGCCCGAGGCCCGCAAGACGACCGCGGAGAGGTATTCCGGGACCCCGGATTTTCCAAAGAACCCGGAGATGATCCAGATCGAGAGCAGGATGACGATCAGGTTCCAGTCCACGGTCTGGAAGGCCTCGATGTCCGTCATGAGGCCGCAGACGATCATGGCGACGACGCCGATCAGCGCCGCGAGCACGCTGTCGATCCAGCCGGCGATCACGAACGTGATGGTCACAAGAAAAATGATCAGGGCGGCGGTTTCGGCAAAACCCATGGGGCGCAGCCTCCTTCCACGAAGGATACCGGGTCCTGGGGCGGGCTCGAGACAAAAGAGCCTCTCGCCGGTGCGACGGCCGCAAGCCCCCTGTGGGGGGGGTGGCGCAGGCGGTCATCTCCCCGCGAAAGGCCCCTTATCCTTGCTGCCTCCCGCAAGCGGCAGGCGCCCCTTTACCATCTGCGGGCTTGCGCCGCAAGAGGGGCGCCGCTCCGATCCGGATGCGCTCAGCAGTAGGGGTAGAGGCATGGGGTCCCCAGGGCATCCGGCCGCGAAGGACGGGGGACGGCCACAGCGGAATCGGCTCCAGCAGGGCCCATCCCGCGCGGGCGGGGGCGGCGCCCCGTTTGCGGGACACCAGGACCCACCGGCCGGCCAGCAGCACAAAGAGGACGAAAAAGGCCATGGCGCCGTATTCGGCGCCGTGGGGCAGGGCAAGGTGCGCCTGCACGAAGGGGTCGGTTGCCATCATCTCGCCGCCCACCTTGCCGAGAATCGCCGCCCCCAGCCAGAGGATGACCGGGAAGCGGTCCATGAGGCGGGCGAGCAGCGTGCTCATGAAGACCACAAAGGGGATCGAGAGCACGAGGCCGAAGAGAAGAAGGAAAAGGTTGCCGTGGCTTGCCGCGCCGACGGCGAGCATGTTGTCGATCCCCATGCTCAGGTCGGCGACGACGATGATCCAGAGCGCCTGCAGCAGGCCGCGCCCCTCCTTGCCGCCGTGCTCCTCTGCGGAGCCGGCCGTCAGCAGCTTGACCGCGATCCAGACAACCACCGCGCCGCCGATCAGCTTGATGAGCGGGAGCGTCAACAGGCGAGCTACGGCGAAGGTGCAGGCGACACGCACGAGAACCGCCGCCCCGGCGCCGCCGGCGATCGCCAGCGTGCGCTGGCGCCCCTCGAGGCGCTTGACGGCCATGGCGATCACAACGGCGTTGTCCCCGGCGAGGACGAGGTCGATCAGCACGATGCTCCCCACGGCGAGCAGAAAACTCCACGAGAACTCGAGGGTTCCCCATCCACCCAGGTCGATCATCGTTCCCGCTCCTTTCCGCTTTCCGCCTCGGTGGCGGATCTCGCCCGGCGGCGGGGGGCTCCCCCGGGCACGCCCGGCCGAATACGGATAATCAAAAACCATGCCATGCCGCCGAAGCGCTGCGGTATTGCGGCACGGGATGGGAACTCGTTGATTTCAATCAAGATGGGAAAACGGTCGGTCCGCCGCCGCAGCCCGCGGCGGGCGACGGTGTCGCTCGCTTTTGGACACCCGCTGCAGGGTGGAAACGCGTTGATGACGAAATGCACGGCGGCGAGGAAGTCACGGGTCAGGACAGCGGTTTGCGGAAGATCCGGGTGCGGCGGCGGTTGATCACCTCGAAGCGCGACCAGATGCCCACGATCAGCGTGTTCGTTTCGAGTTCGCGGTTGGTTTCGATGAAGGAAACCCCGGCCGCGCGCAGGCTGTGCCACATGCCAAGCGCCATGAGCGGGAGCACCTTGCGCGGGTTGGCGCCGGGCCGCACGCCGGCGAAATAGAAATCGACCGTGTCGAAGCGGCGGAAGGCGCGCGCGACGGCGAGCCAGCCGAGGGGCAGGAGGCGGCCGCGGGCTTTCTGGAAGGCCAGGCTGAGCGAAGGAAGGCCCAGGAAAAAGCCCTGGAGGCGGTTTGCGCGGTCGACGACGAGCTGGACGAAGCGCGGGTCGAGATAGGGGAAATACTTCCGCTCGTAGAACCGTTTCTGCTCCGCGCTCAGGGGGGTCACCCCGTAGAGCGGCGCGAAGGCCTCCTCGAGAACCTCCCAGAAGGGACCCGCCCAGGTGCGGATGCCCCGTTTGTTCAGGCCCGTGAGGAGGCGCAGGCCGTCGGCCCGGGCCGCGGGTGCCGCCCGCTCCTCCATCCGGCGGATCAAGGCCGGGGTCTCCTCCGGGAGCCGGAAGCGGGTTTCCAGGTAGTCGACCTCCTTCACGAAGCCGCAGCCCTCGAGGAGCCGGGGATAGTAAGGCTTGTTGTAGCTCCCGGCGATGGTGGGCAGGGCCGCGAAGCCCTCGACGAGGAGCCCCTCGGGATCGAGATCGGAAAACCCGTGGGGGCCGGTCATCTCGCGGCAGCCGCGGGCGCGGAACCCCGCCTCGAGCTCGGCGAGGAGCGCCCGGGCGATAGCCGGGTCGTCCGCGCTCTCGAACCAGCCGAAGCGGCCGCGGCGAAAGCCTAGTTTTTCGGTTTCCAGGCGGTTAAGCAGGCCCAAGACGCGGCCGACCGTCCTGCCCTCCCGCCGGGCCAGGAGCAGGCGGACCTCGGCGACCCGGAACCCCGGGTTTTTTTCCGGGGAAAAGAACTCCCGCTCCTCGCGCAGGAGCGGGGGGACAAAGTTCGCATCCCCGCGGTAGTGCGCAAGCGGGAAGCGGATCCAGTCCTCGAGGTCCCGCCGCGAGCGCACCTCGAGAATTTCGATCGTCATGACGCCTCCTCCGCGCGGCGGCCATACGCCGGCCGGGCCGGAAATCCGCTTTGTACCACGGCGGCCCCCCCCATGGCCAGAAGAAGACGGGAGGCGGCGCTCCCGCGGGCCTCAGCCCTTCCCGGCGGGGGGCCCGGCCGGAGGGGCCGCTGCGGCGATCGCCAGAAATTCCGCGACGAGGCGGTCGGCGAAGGGCTCGTCGTTCACGTGGCAGGCGAGCTCGACCACGGGGATCTCCCGGTTCAGCTTTGCCTTGAGGGTTTCGAAGAGCGCCCGGTCCCCCTCGGGGTCGTAGGTGCTGCCGCCTTTCTTCCCCCCGATGCTCATCCCGCCGAGCGGGAGCACGACCCGCACCGGCCCGCGGGCCCGGTTGAGTTTCTCGGCCATGATTTCGCCCAAGCGTCTCATTTCCTCGTGGCTGGGCCGGATGAGGGTGAAGGCCGGGTTGTGGTAGTACATTTTGCGGCCGCGCCACTTTTCCGGGATGGTCTCCTTGCCGCCCTGGGCGAAGAAATCCATGCAACCGGTCGAGACCGCCTGGGGGATCCCCATGCGGCCGGCGGCCTCGAGGCGGCCGGGGCCGGCGTCGTGAAAGCCGCCGACGAGGTGGTCGGTCAGCTCGTTGGGGCACAGATCGACCACGCCGCAGAAGAAACCGCGGCCGATCATGTCCTCCATGACCCGGCCGCCCGCACCGCTTGAGTGGAAGATGATGGGCTCGAACCCGGCGGCCCGGAGACCCTGGGAGATCCGGCGCATGGCCCACTCGGTGGTGCCCAGGGTGGTGACGGCGACGAGATTGCGCCGCGTGATCTCCAGGGGACGGTAGTGCCTGACCATGCCGCAGATGGCATGCCCGACGTTATCGAAGACCGCGCGGCTGATGTCGTTGATGCCGGCGATGTCAACGAGGGAGTGCATGACCAGGATGTCCCGGATGCCGATGAACGGCTCGAAGGGACGGTGGCCGCTGGCGAGCGGCGTGATGATCACCTTGGGGAAGCCGGGAGGCAGCACCTGCATCGCCGCGGCCGCCATGACCCCGCCTTCCGCGCCGCCCATGCTGATCGCCCCGTGAATCCGTCCGGCCTCGAAGAGGCGGCGGGTGAAGACCCTGGCCCCTTCGAGCATGACCTCCACGGCCGCTCCCCGTGAGGGTTTTTTCCGCACCTCGGCGAGCGGCATGCCCCCCGCCAGCGCCGTCTCCGAGGCGGGGATGTCCGGCGTGACCCCTTGAGGTTCACCGAGGATCCCGGTGTCCAGGATGACGCACTCCAACCCTTCCCCTTCGATCAGGGCTTTCAGGTGCATGACCTCGGCGCTTTTGGTGTCCAGGGTGGCGATCACCAGCACGGCGCGCTTTTGCGGGGTGTTGGTCGTCATGGGAGGCGCTCCTTTGCGGCGGTTTGATCGCGGCCGCCCGAGAGGGGCGGCGCTTCCGGTCGTTTAGCAGAAAGGGGCGGGGCGGCGCAAGCTGATGAGAAAAAATGAAAAGAATTGATCTGAAATGAGATCCGCGGTAAGCCGGAAAAGAAACCCGCGTCGCCGAACCCAACCACCCGGCGCAACGAAAAAGGAGCGCGGCTCATGGATTCTCGGGTCGCCCTGGGCTTTGCCATCGCCTGGGTCATGGGGGTTGCCTTCCTGAACGTCCCTGCGGCGCTCGACCCCCTGATGGCGCTTTATGCCGCCTCGTACACGCGCATCTCGCTGCTGATGAGCGCCCTTTTCTGGACGCACGCCCTGGTGCAAATCCCCTCGGGCGTGCTCGTCGATCGCCTGGGGCTCAAGCGCAATCTCATCGCCTGCCTGGGGGCGATGACGCTGGGGAGCCTCTTGCCCCTTGCCGGGGCCTCGCTCGAGCTGGCCGTCGCCGGCAGGATCCTGACCGGCGTGGGCACGGGGTTGAGCTTCCCCACCGTCTTCAAAATGATCGCCCTCTGCTCGCCGCGGAACAAAATCGGCATGCACCAGGCCTTTTTCGGCGGCTTCTTCTCTCTGGGCTGCATTGCGGCCTACCTGGTCATCCCGCAGCTGGTGCCCCTGGGCTGGATCTGGGTCTACCTGGCCCCGGGCCTGGGATTTCTGCCCCTTCTCGCCTGGGCCGTCTTGTTGCGGGTCGAGGGCCGCCCGGCGGTTGCGACGACCGCGGCCGAATTCCTGGGGGTGTTCCGGGTGCGCGCCGCTTGGGCGATCGGTCTTTACCACAGCCTCTCCTGGGGATCGGTTCTCGCCCTGGGCAGCTGGGTCCCTTCGCTTCTGGCCGAAGCCTCAGGATCCGGTGCCTCGGCGCCGTATGCCTGGGGCGGGATGCTCGTCCTCCTGGTCAGCGGGATCGGGCGCCTCTCCGGCGGGATGCTTCTCTTTCGCCTCCCTCCCGCCCCCATCGCCCACGGTTCGATTGCCGTCCTGGCGGGTCTTTACGGAGCCCTTTTCCTGGCGGAGGACCCGCGGGCGCTTTTGCCGCTCGCGCTGACCGCCGCGGCCTCCGCCTCGATCAACTTCGGCGCCTTCTTTCACCTGATCTCCCGCGCCGGCCCCGCAGGTTCGCTGGGGACGCTGATCGGCCTGGTGAACATGATCGCCAATTTCGGGGCCGTGGCCTTCACCTTCCTCTTCGGCTGGTTCAAAGACACCCGCGGCTCTTTCAGCGACGGCTTCCTCGTGCTCGGTGCGGTCTGTCTCCTCGCGGTCGGGCTCGGCCGGCGCCTGCTGTCCGCCGGGGGGCCGGCGGTGCGCTGAAGGGGGTCATTTCCGCGCTTCCCGGGCGATCACGCGTCAAGGCCGCGCCGTCAAGAGGCGGAAACCGGGCGCACGATCACCGCGTCCCCTTCTTTTTGCGCACAGAGGACGAGGTCGAAAAGGTCCCGCTGCAGACAGTAGACGGCGTCCTCGGCGGGGAGATAAGGATAGCGCCCGGAGGTGAAGAGCTGCGTCATGGGGCTGAAAAGGAGCTCCCGCAGGGCCTCGCGGTGGTCGTAGGCGCATTCCCCGAGGAGGGAGGCGAGGTAACGGGCGCAGAGCTCGTCCTCGGGGGCGGGCTCCTTCATGTTGCGGCCCATGGCCAGGATGCTGACCTCGGGCGGGTTGAGGCGAAGCAGGTGACGCGCCGTGGCGCGGGCGTTGACAAAGCTCGCCGGCAGAACCGGTGCCGCCCGTTCGAGTGCGATCAGCACCCCCTGAACGCCGGAGGAGGTCCGCTGCACCACCCGGCCTCCCCGGAAGCGCTCCGGGGGGCAGGCGAGAATCTCCTTGGGCGAGTTTCCGAGATCGTAGCCGGGAATCGGCGCGCCGTTCACCTCGCCGATCAAAATCCGCCCGGGGTCTTCCCGTTTCAGCGCCAGCCCCTCCTCGGGCCGGGCGACGAAGCGGATCTCGGAAACGCCCAGCTCGAAGAGCAGCGGGGCGCAGGTGAAGGCGCGGAAGACGTCGATCACCACGGCCGCGCCCCGGGCCTGCCGCGCGCCCCCCTCCAGACGCAATCGCCTCACCTTCATGACGGCCTCCAGCGGTTCTGCGCCCGGGGTTGCGGTCCGGGCGGCGGTTCAAGGATCAGCGTGCGCGATGCCAGGCGTTGAACGACGCGGCAAGGCGCCCTGCACAGCGCTTCGACCAGGCGCCGGCCGGCTTCGGCCTCGTCGGGGGTGACGGCCAGGCGGTCGAAGGCGCGGCCCGAGGCGGCCCAGCAGCGGGCCGCGAAGCGGGCCACCTGGAAACGCTCGCGCCAGTTCAGGGCGGCGAGCGCCCGCCGGCCGGTGGAGAGCCGGATGCAGGCCAGGAAATCGACCAGGCCCTCATCGAGCGGTGCGCAGCGGGGGTCGCTCATTTCCGCGATCCGGTTTTCGGGGCCGTGGCGTTGCAGAAAATCCTCGAGTGCGGCACGCCGCCCCGCCCCGGAACCTGCCGGATCCGGGAGCGCGAGATCGCGGATGGCGCGGTGAACGATCATGGTCAGCAGGCGGTCGGCGTACTGCTGCATTTCCCGGAGGCGGGCGGCGCAGGCGCCGGCGCGGGCGGCGGTCCGAAACTGGAGGAAATCGTCGAGGAAAAAGAAGGCTTCCGCAATTTCTCTGCCGGAGAGGTGGTCGGTTTCGGTGATCGGCTCGACCTCAAGTCCCCCGGCAGCGTCGAACCAGACCCGGGGCGTGCGCCGGGGGAAGCTCCCCCCGCTGCCCGCCGCGGCGAGGCGGACGGATCCCTCGCAGGCGATCCGAGTCCCGGGGTAAGGCAGGGCGACGGCCACGGCGACGTGCCCCGTCGCCCGGTTCCGGGGGGGGTGGCGTTCGAGAAAGCGGGCCGTGAGCAGGACGCTGCGCCAGTCCTGGCCGGGGAGGCCGACCAGCAGGTAGACGGCGGTGTCGATGCCGAGTTCGCGGCAGTCGTCGATCACCTCCGCCGCCCGTTCGAGGGAGAACCCCTTGCCGATGCGCGCCAGGACCTCGGGGTCGCCGCTTTCCAGGCCGATCTGGATCATCTTCAGGCCGGAGGCCCGCAGGCGCTCCAGCAGCGGGCGGTCGAGCTGATCGCAGCGGGCCTCGGCGGTCCACCGAAACGCGAGCCCCGCGTCGGCGACCCGGCGGAGGAACTCGTCGACCCGTTCCCGCCGGTTGAAAAAGGTTTCCTGCACGAGCGCGAAGTTGCGGTATCCCCGCGCGTGCAGCTCGGCGATCTCGCCGACGAGGGAGGCCGCCCCCCGTTCCCGGATGGCCCCCCCGAACACGGCCCGCTGGGCGCAGAACGAACAATGGCGGGGACAGCCGTGCCCTGCCCAGAGAAAGACGACATCCTCCGGGTGCGGGGCGGCGGAGTCCCCCCACGCCAGGAAGAGATCGAGGCTTCGCGAGGCGGGCGGATAGTCATCCGGGGCGAAGAGCAAGCGGCGCGGCGGAGTGAGCGTCATGCCTCCCGCGGGGTCGGCCAAGGCGAGTCCATCGATCTTCCGCCAGGAGAACGGTTCCGGGGCGCGCAGGCGCAGGGCGAGTTCGGCGAGCGTTTCGACCCCTTCCCCGCGGCAGACGGCATGGAACGCGCCTTGGGCGAGAAAGGCTTCCGGGCTCGTCGACGGGTGGGGGCCGCCCGCAATCCGCGGGACCGTGGGCCAGAGCCGGCAGGCGGCCCGGGCGACGGTGCGTGACCAGGCGACCCGGTCGGCGGTCGCGGTGACGCCGACCAGAAGCGGGGGGGCAAGGCCCGCAAAGGCGCGGGAGAGCGCCGCCGCCAGGCCCTCGGCGTCCAGCGCGGGGCCCAGATGGAGGATGCGCACGTCGAAAGGCTTTTGCCCCCCCGGCGGGGAAAAAAGCCCGGCGCGCGCGGCGAAGCGCCCGAGAAACCCGGCGTCCCGCAGGGCGGAGGCGAGCAGCCCGAGGCTGAGGTAGCCCTTGAGCAACTCCGCCCGCGCGGGCGGCGCGGCGCTGACCGGGTTGACCAGGCAGATGGCAGCCATCGCGAGGACTGCCGGGCCGTGAGGCCCGGTGCTTCAAGACGCCACGACCAGCGGAACGCCGGCGGCCTGCAGCCGTTCGCGGATTCCCTTGGGAACGCCGGCATCGGTGTAGAGCTTCGCCGCCGCCTTGAGCGGGGCGACGCGGAAGGTGGCGATCTTCTGAAATTTGCTGCTGTCGACCAGCATGTTGATCTCGACCCCGCTGCGGTTGAGGATTTCGCAAAGGATTTCATGGATGAACGGGGTTTGGGTGAGAAACCCCTCGGCCGTCACCGCGCCGCAGGAAACGAAGACCTGGTGAAAATTGAAGCTGCGGAAGGATTCGATGACCCAGCGTCCCGAGAGCGCCTGAAAGTCGGGCTCCACCCGCCCGCCGGTCAAGATCGTTTGGATGCCCAGGACGTTGCCGAGCAGGCCGGGGACGGCCAGCGAGTTGGTGACCACGATCAGGTTGCGGAAAGCCCGGCGCGCGAGCGCTTCGGCGAGGTAGGCGACCGTCGAGGAATGGTCGAGAAAGATCGAGGTGTCGTCGCGGATGCCGGCCGCGGCGGCGGCGGCGATTTTCTGCTTTTCGGCGACGGCGGTGCGGCGGCGGTTGTGAAAGTGGGTGTCCACGCGCAGGCGCTCGCGCAACACGGCGCCGCCGCGGACCTTGATCAGCAACCCCTGGCGCTCCAGGAGATCCAGGTCGCGGTGCAGCGTGGCCTTGGAGACGCCGAAACGCCGGGCGTCCTCGTGGATCTTGATCTGCCCGCTCGCCTTCAGCCGCTCGGTGATCTTTTCCAGCCGTTCGAAGGGGTACATGCGCCACCATGAGACAATATGAGTCTAAATGAAATTTTTATTGACATCATGAAACAACTTGGATACTTCGTAGCAAACCTGAGCCGGGAATTCAATTCCATGCCGACCGATTTTCGCTATCAGGTGATCGTGAACGAGTTCCGGGACGCCCTGGGGTCGGAGAACGTCTCCGTGCGGCCGGTGGATCTCTATGCGTACAGCATGGACTACTACCTCGCCCCCCAGATCTGGGCGGACCGCGGCCTGAAGCCCTGCCAGCCGGACATCGTCGTGCACCCCGGCTCGACCGAAGAGGTCGCCCGCGTGGTCAAGATCGCCTCCCGGCACCGGCTGCCGGTGATTCCCTACGGCGGCGGAAGCGGCAGCCAGGGAGGGGTGACGCCCCTGTACGGCGGGGTGGTCGTCGACGTCAAGCGGATGGATCGCATCCTGCGGGTCGACGACCGCTCGCTCACCGTCACCGCCCAGCCGGGGATCAACGGCCAACGGCTGGAGTGGGCCCTCAACCGCCGGGGGTTCACCCTGGCCCACTACCCGGCTTCGGTCTACGGGGCGACCCTGGGCGGGTACATCGCCGCCCGGGGCTCCGGGACCCTGTCCACCAAGTACGGCAAGGCGGAGGACATGGTCCTCAGCCTGGAGGTGGTCCTGCCCAACGGCGAAGTCATCCGCACCCTGCCGGTCCCCAACCACGCCTGCGGCCCGAGCCTGTTGCAGCTGTTTGTGGGCTCGGAGGGAACCCTGGGGGTCATCACCGAAGTCACCATCCGCATCGAACCGATGCCGGAAGCCCGCCGCTTCAACGCCTACCTCTTCGAGGACATCCGCGCCGGCCTGGAAGCGGGCCGCCGCATCATGACCCGGCGGCTGCAGCCCTGTACGCTGCGGCTCTACGACGACAACTCCAGCGAGCGGATCGTCAAGAGGGTGCTGGGTCTGGACGTGCGCGGATGCTACATGGTCGTGGGGGCCGACGGGGAGGCTTCCGCGGTGGAACGCACGCTCGACGCCATGGCCGCGATCTGCACCGAACAAGGCGGCCGCGAGCTGGGACCCCGACTCGGGGAGCATTGGTGGCGGCACCGCTACGACTTCTACTTCCCGCCGCACAACCTCATGCTCCCGGAGATGAGCGGCACGGTCGAGACCACGACCACCTACGACAAGATCTACGGCATCTACCGGGCAAAGAAAGAGGCGATCGAGGAGGGCTTCAAGGAGTTCGGCGCGCGCTACATCGCCCACTTTTCCCACTGGTTCCCCTGGGGGGTCATGATTTACGACCGTTTCATCATCCCCAAGCCGCCGCAGGATCCCCAGGAGGCGCTCGAACTGCACACGATGATCTGGGCCAAGGCCGCCCGCACCTCCCTCGCTCACGGCGGGGTTCTCAACGACCATCACGGGATCGGCTTCAAGCTGGGCTGGCTGATGCCCGAACAGTACGGACCGGCCTTCGCCGTGCTGCAGGCGATCAAGGATGCTCTGGATCCCCAGGGGATCATGAACCCCGGGAAATTCGGCTTTGCCCGCCGGGTGTGACCCGCGCGGCAAGCCGCTGTCAAGGGACGCCGGCCGATGTTTCTCTCCGAAGCGGAACGCAGCGAGACCCTCTGGGCCTGTCGCTTCTGCATGATGTGCCATGTGGCCGACCGGGTCGCCGCCGTCCTGCGCCGCGAGTCCTACACGCCGCGGGGGCGTGCGGCCGTGTTGTGGGCCTTGGAAAAAGGGCTGCTCGATTGGAACGCGGATGCGGCCGACCTCGTGTACACGGCCGTCAACGACGGGCTGCTCGAGCGCTGGTGCGTCGGCAAGTACCCCTACGAGGAACTGATCGTGGATGCCCGCGCGCGGTTCTTTCGCCGGGGGGCGGTGCCCGAGGAGATCCGCAGGCGGGTCGAGGATCTTCACGCCGGCCGGGAGATGGGCCCCTCGCCCGCGGCGATCCTGGGCGACGCCGGCGTGGCGATGGATCCGGAGGCGCCGCGGATCCTCTTCGCCGGCTGCACCAGCCGCAGGCGGTTCCCCGAAACCCTCATCCGCCTGGGGCGGCTCTTCAACGCCGCCGGGGTCCCGTTTCGAGTCCTCGAGGAAGAACCCTGCTGCGGCTGGCCGCTCTACCAGCTCGGCGACTTTGACGGCGCCGGGGCCTTTTCCCGGCGGGTCGCCCAGATGCTGCGCCGCGCCGCGGCCCGGGAAGTGGTCGCGATGGACGCCGACTGCCTGCGCATGTTCACGACCCGCACCGTGCGCTTCGGCGGGGATGTCACGGGGATCACCTTCCGTCACGCCGTCGAGGCCCTGGCCGACTGGCTCAAGGACGGAAAGCTCGTTGTCCGCCGCCCGCTCCCCGGCCCGGTCACTTACCACGACCCCTGTGCGCTGGCCCGCTACCGGGTGACGATCGAGCCCCCCCGGGACATCCTGCGGCGGGTCGTCGCCGGCGAGATCCGGGAAATGGAGGAAAGCGGCGGCAACGCCCCCTGTTGCGGCGCGGGCGGCATGCTGGCCGATTACAAACCGGAGGTGGCCGGAGAGCTCGCCGCCTGGCGCTTGCGGGAGGCGGCCGAGACCGGCGCCCGGCTCCTGGCGACCGCCTGCACGCGTTGCGACGAGATGTTCCGCGCCGCCCGGGAGGCAAACGCCGCCTTGCCGCCGCTGGAGGTCGTCAACGTGATCGACCTGGTCGCCCGGGCGGTCGCGATCGGGTGAATTCCGCAGTCGGGCGGCGCTTGGTCGTTGCCGTTGCCGCCGTCCCGGAAGGAGGTGAGACGATGGCGCTCGATTTCCCGACCTGGAACATGGGGTACCTATGCTATCCCGACGTGCAGGAGTACCTCAAGCACAAGGATATCGTCATGGTGCCGGTGGCCAGCCTGGAGCAGCACTCCTATCACTGCCCGCTGCTCACGGACTCGATTCACTGCGAGGCCATCACGAAGATCGCCGCCGAGACCGCCCAGGTCCTCTACACGCCGCAGCTCTGGATCGGCTACAGCCCCCACCACATGGGCCCCCCCAACCTCGGCCTGGGGACGATCACCGTGCGCGCCGAAACGTGGCGCAACCTGATGTATGACATCTGCCGCAGCCTCATCCATCACGGGTTCAACAAGATCATCCTGGTCGTCGGCCACGCCTCCAACATGAAAATCATCGACCCCCTGATGCGCAGCCTCAAGTACGAAACCGGCGCGCTGATCGGCATCTGCCGGCCCTGGGCCGAGAACTACCTCGGCATCGTCGCCGATCTGATCGAGGGGCCGCCGGAGGAGACCCCGGGCTGGCATGCCGGGGAGCTCGAAACGAGCCAGGTGATGTCGGTCGACGAGAAGCTCGTGCGCATGGACCGCGCGATCAAGAGCGAGCGGACCAAAACCCCGCCCTTCCTTCCCGATTCCTTCATCAAGAAAGACGGCACGCCGAGCGTCGAGTTCGAAGGCTACAACTACTTCGTCTTTCCCATGGAGCACCGCGAGTTCTCCGACACCGGCCTGATCGGGAACCCCTTGCGCGCAAGCGCCGCCAAGGGCGCCGAGGCGAACCGCCGTTTCGGCGAACACCTCGCCCGGGCGCTGAGGGAGCTCGAAAAAGTCAAGGTCGAGGTGCACAACCGGGAGTTCGTCCATCGCGTGTAGCCCGGGGGGACGGCCGGCAAGGCCGTATCCCCAGGAGTCGCCGCAAACCGCATCTGCCCTTTTTCGTTGAAGGAGGCCGGCCATGAAGATGAACAGCAAAGGGACCCTGCCCGTCCTCGCCGCGGTCGCGCTCGCCGTCGCCCTGAGCGTGCCCGCCCCCGCCCCGGCGGCCGAATACAAGCTGCGCTGCGCGAGCATTTATCCGGCGCCGGATGTGCCCATGTCCATGGGCAAGGCCTTGCAGATCTGGCAGGAGGAACTCAATCGCCTCACGGGCGGCAAATTCGCCTTCGAAAATTTCTACGGCGCGACGATCGGCAAGGGCCCGGAACACATCGACCTCGTGGGGAACCGCACCGTGGATGTCGCCCAGACCTTCCCCTGGTACACGCCGGGGCGTTTTCCGATCCACGGGGTGACCTACGTGCTGCCCTTCGGTCCTTCCGACCCCATGCTGATCGTCAAGGCCAACCGCCAGCTGCGGGAAAAATTCCCCCAGCTGGTGGAGGACGAAAAGAAGAACAAGGTGCTCCTCATCAGCGACCCGCCGGGCGGCGTCTATGACTTCATGAGCCGCAAGCCGCTGCGGACGCTCGAGGACTTCAAGGGCGAGAAAGTCTCCCTCGTCGGCCGTTACTTCGGCCGCTGGCTGCCGCCGGGGGCGACGGCCGTGGTGCGGCCGATGCACGACCGCTACGAACTGCTGCAGAACGGGGTGGCGAACATCGACCTCCACCCGTTCACCCATTTTCACTTCACCAAGGTCTACGAGCTCGTCAAACACTACACCTCGGTCGGGCTGATGGCGGGCTTCCACTCCCAGATCCTGATCAACCTGGAGGCCTTCAACCGGATGCCGCCGGAGATCCAGAAGGCGGTGCTCGAGGCCGGGCGGATCGCCGAGGACAAGATGGCCCTGGAAGTGCTTCCCGCCTGGTTCAAGAGCTGCCAGGCCGAGTTCGAAAAGGCCGGGGTGCAGTTCTCGAAATTCCCCGAAGCGGAAATCAAGAAGTGGGCCGACAGCCTGGAGGACGTGCCGGCCGAATGGGCCGCGGAGGTCGAAGCCAAGGGGTACCCCGGATTCGCCATTCTCGAGTTCTGGCAGAAGGCGACGGCCGACCTCGGCTTCAAGTGGGCCCGCAAATGGGGCGTGAAAAAGTAATTCGGTGGGAATCCCGGTGTACGGCGTGCTCAAACGGCTGGCCGGCGGGGTCGAGGTCGCCCTGACGGTGTGGTCCTGGTCGGTGACCCTGGGGCTCACGCTGCTCATCGTCACCGACATTTTCCTGCGCTACTTCTACTCCAGGCCGCTTCCCGCCACCTGGGAAATCGGCGAGCTCTGCATGCCCCACGTCGTGTTTCTCCCCTTCGCCTTCGCTCTGGCGAAAGGCAGCCATGTCCGGGTGGCCATGCTGACCAGCCGGATCTCGGCGCAGGGGGAGCGCCGGCTGCGGATCCTGACGAACCTCCTTTCTGCGGCCATGGCCGGCGTTCTCACCGTATACAGCTGGCGCTATTTTTATTTCTCCTTTGCCATCCGCGAGGAAATGCTCGCCGCCGTAGAACTCTTGTGGTGGTGGGGCAAGATCGCCATGCCGGTGGGGCTCGCGATCTTTACCCTGCGGTTTGCTCTGGACACCCTCGACCTCCTGCGGGGCGAGGCGGCCCCCGGGAACCCCTGAGGCGATGGATGCTCTTCTCGTAGGCCTGGCCGGCGTGGCGTTGCTGCTCCTCCTGCTCCTGCTCGGCATGCACGTCGGCATGGCCCTGATCATCACCGGCTTTCTCGGCCTGACCACCGTGCTCGGCCTGGAGCGCGCCCTCGAGATGAGCGTCGGTGCGATCTACGGGAAAATTTCGGGGACCGCCCTGGTCACGCTGCCGCTCTTCATCCTCGTCGGCTATCTCGCCTCGGGGGGCGGGATCAGCCGCGACATCTACGCGAGCCTCGAGCTCCTCGTCGGGCGGTTCCGAAGCGGTCTCGGCATGGCCACGGTGCTCGCCTGCACGGCCTTCGGGACGGTCTGCGGCTCTTCGCTCGTGACCGCCGCCGTGTTCGCCAAGATCAGCGCCCCGGAGATGCGCGCGCGGGGCTACGAGAAGGGCTTCGCTTACGGGATCTGCGCGGCGGCGGGCTCGATCGGCATGCTCATCCCCCCTTCGATCCTGGCGATCGTCTACGGCATGCTCTCGGGGGTCTCGATCGGAAAGCTCCTGATCGCGGGGATCGTGCCCGGAATCCTCTGGGCCGTTCTTTTCTGCGTCGCGATCGCCCTGTACCCGCGCATCCGTTCCCAGGCGATCCGGCCGCCCGAGCCGGCGCGGGCGGTGCCGCTGTCCCGAAAACTGCTCAGCCTGCGCTCGTGGTGGCCGATCGTCCTTTCGGCCGGGATCATCTTCGGGGGGATCTACGGCGGCGTGTTCACCCCGACCGAGGCTTCGGCCGTGGCCGCCTTCGTTCTCTTCCTGATCTATCTCTACCGGGGGTTCTTTCGCGGGCGCGGGCGGGGGATCGGGGAGCGCTTCCGGGAGCTCTATGGGATCCTGAACGAAACGGCGACCACCTCGGCCATGATTTTTCTCGTGCTCGGGGCGGCGACCGTTTTTTCCAACTTCACGGTCCTCACGGGGCTGACGACCCGGCTGAGCGAGTTCGTGATCGGCCTCGGCCTCTCGCAGATGAGCCTGGTCATCGGCTTTGCCCTCGTCTACCTGCTGCTCGGCTGTTTCATCGACAGCATCTCGATGCTCAGCATCACCATCAGCCTCTTCAACCCCATCGTGAACGCCGCCGGGATCGACGCCATCTGGTATGCCGTCGTGGTGATCCTGGCGATCGAAGTCGGCTTCATCACCCCCCCCTTCGGGATCAATCTCTATTCGGTTCTGGGCGTGGCCGAAAAGGATGTCGAAATCAAGGACCTGATCGTGGGAACCTTCCCCTTCCTGATCGCCGAGCTGATCAGCATCGTCGTCATCCTGCTGTTTCCCGCGCTTGCGACCTATCTGCCTGCGTTCGTCCGTTGATCCGACGCGCCGCCCGGTCCGCCGCGGCGGCCGGAGCAGGAACGAGACGGCTTCGAGGCCGCCCGGAAAGCCGGACGCTCCGGGAACCCCTCACCGCGCGTGACCGGAGCTGAATCCTCTTGCTCTCTTGATCGTTGACGAAAAGAAGGCTATAAAAAAATTTTAACTTCGTAAAGGAGTCGGTGTGCCCTGGCCATGGCCGAAATTCGAGCGATCATCGCCGCGACAGGCAGCTACCTCCCCCCCGTGAGGGTCCCCAACGAGCGTTTTCTCGGCCACACCTTTTTCGACCCCCAAGGAAGGCGCCTCGCGAAGGGCAACCCCGAGATCATCCGCAAGCTCCACGAGATCACGGGCATCGAGGAGCGCCGCTACGCGCCGTCGGATCTGTGCGCCTCGGACATGGCCGCGCAGGCGGCCGAGGCGGCCCTCGAGGCCGTCGACCGCGAAACCCTCGACTACATCATCGTCGCCCACAACTTCGGCGACGTGAAAAACGGCAATCTGCGCTGCGACACCGTCCCCACGCTCGCCTCCCGCGTGAAACACCGCCTGGGCATCCGCAACCCCTACACCGTCGCCTTCGACCTGCCCTTCGGCTGCCCGGGATGGCTCCAGGGCATGATCACCGCCGATTGCTTCATCCGCGCGGGCGCCGCGCGCCGGGTCCTCGTGATCGGAACGGAAACCCTGGGGCGCATCGCCGACCCGCACGACGTGGACAGCATGATCTACTCCGACGGCGCCGGGGCGACCCTCCTCGAGGCGCGCGCGGGGGAGGCGGGGATCCTCTCGCACCTTGCGCGCACCGACGCCCTCGAGCACGCCTTCCTGCTCCGCATGGGGGGCTCCTACAACCCCGAGAAAAACGGCGGCGAGCTCTACATCAAGATGAACGGCCACGAGATCTACAAGTACGCCGTCAAGACCGTCCCCCTCGTGGTCAAGCA
The DNA here is from genome assembly GCA_020725555.1 of Desulfatibacillum sp. Lineage (GTDB taxonomy): Bacteria > Desulfobacterota > Desulfobacteria > Desulfobacterales > SpSt-501 > SpSt-501. Next base: position 70,715 of record DYEU01000004.1, on the reverse strand, counting down.
AAACCTCGACACCTCGGGGATCGGCCTCCACGAGGTGAAGAAGATCCTCGTCCACCAGGCAAACGAAAAGCTCGACGCGGCGATCATCCGCAGGCTCTTCGATCTCTACCGGGTGCGCGAGGTCCCCGAAGACATCATGCCGATGATCATCTCCTGGACGGGGAACAGCTCGGTCGCCACCCTCCCCACGCTGCTCGACCTCATCCTGCGCGGCCGGGTGAACGGCCACCGCCTGCACCCGGGGGACATCGTCGTCTTCGCCTCGGTCGGGGCGGGGATGAACGTCAACTCGCTGATCTACCGCATGCCCTGACAGCCCCCCCCGCGGCCGCACCCGGTTCCTCCCCTCGTCGTTTCCCGAGACAGTGTAGCGCGCGCAGGCGGCCAAGGCGCCCGCGTGCCGGAAAAAGAAACCCTGTTTTCTGAACACGATTCAAAAATATATTTTTTCATATTTTTGTTGACACCCGCTCACCCCCCCTGCTATCAGCGGATTCGTCCCGTGCGCCGCCCCCCTTGCCCGGAGGTTCTCGTTGCCCCGGCGTTCGCTAGCCGACCAGGCCTATGCGCACCTCAAGGATTGGGTGGTCCACCACCGCCTCAAGCCCGGCGCCCGCCTGCGGGTGGGGGACCTCGCCCGGGTGCTGCAGATGAGCCCCACCCCCGTGCGCGAGGCGCTCAGCATGCTCGAAAAGGAGCAGCTGGTCGCACGCGAGCCCCGGCGGGGCTTCCGCGTGAGCGCACTCGATCTCGAGGGGGTCGCCGACCTCTACGACCTCCGGATCGCCCTCGAGGCGCTCGCCGCGCGCCAGGCGGCCTCCCGCATCTCCGCCGCTGACCGCACCCGCCTCTCCCATCTCCTCGACGCCGTGGAGAGCTGCATCGACGGCGGCGACAAGCCGCGCATCCTCGATCTCGAGCAGGACTTCCATCTTCTCATCTTCGAGGCCAGCCGCAACCGGCCGCTCGCCGAGATGGGCCGGTCGATCCTCGGCCGGATCTGGATGATCCAGAACGTGAACCTGATGACCACCGACCACCTCCACCAGGCCCACCCGCAGCACGTCGGGATCTTCCAGGCGATCGCGGCGGGGCAAGCGCGCCGGGCCGAGCTCCTGATGCGGCGGCACCTCGCCTTCGCCCGGCAGTTTGTTCTCTCGCGGCTGCGGCGCAAGGACGATCTGCTCGCGCACATCCTGCTCGGCTACGAGGAGGCGGCCCCCCCGGGGCCCGGCCGGGCGGGGCGGGCGCGGAAGGCCGAACGCCGCCGGGCCGTGCCGAGGGCCGGCGGCTGAAAGGAAAAGGCCCATGCAGGCGAAGGCCATGGTGGTCACGGCTCCGGGGCGCATCGAGGCGGCCGCGTTTCCCGTGAGCGCGCCCGGCCCCGGGGAGGTCCTGGTGCGCACCCGGGCGACCTCGGTCTGTGCGACCGACGTCAAGGTCTTTCACGGCGGGGTCGGCCGCGCCCGCTTTCCCCTGATCATGGGCCACGAGTTCGTGGGCGAGGTCATCGCCGTCGGCCGCGAGGCGGCCGGCCGTTTCGGCCTCCGCGAGGGCGACCGCGTGACCCCCGAGCCCTACATTCCCTGCGGCCGCTGCGCCTGGTGCCGCACCGAGCATCACTACCACAACTGCCCCGACGTCCGGCTCTACGGGGTTTCCATGCCCTGCGACCGGCCGCCGCACCTCTTCGGCGGCTACGCGGAAATCGTCACCCTGGTCGACGGGAGCCTCCTCCACCGGGTCGCCCCGGAGACGCCGGATCTCGCGGCCTGTCTTTCCTCGGTCGTGGGCAACGCCTTCCGCTGGGTGAAGACCCTGGGGCGGATGGGGTTCGGCGAGCGGCTCGTGATCAGCGGGGTGGGGTCTCAGGGGCTGTGCACCCTCGCGGCGGCGCTCGCCTGCGGTGTGGGGCCGATCGTGCTCCTCGGGCTCGCCGCCGACGAGGCGCGTTTTGCGCTCGCCCGCGAGTTCGGCGCCGAGCACATCCTCGCCGTGGACCGCGACAACGCCCTCGAGGCCGTGCCCGATCTGCTGGGGGGCGCCCCCGATGTGGTGATCGAGACCTCGGGCGCCCCCGCGGCCATCCGCACGGCGATCCGGCTCGTGCGCCCCTCCGGCCGGGTCGTCGTCATCGGCCTCTCGGGCGGCCGCGAGACGGCCGTCGCCTTCGACGATCTCGTCTGGCGGGACGTGAGCGTGGTCTGCGGCAAGGGGCAGGCCGGGAACGTGGGCGACGCCGTGCGGCTGATCGACTCGCGGCGCTTCGCCTTCGAAAAGATCAACAACACGATCTTCCGGCTGGACGATCTCGCGCGCGCCCTGGCCGCAACCGAGCGTCCGCCCGCCGGCTTCATCAAGGCCGCGGTCGTCTTCGACGCGGAGAACGTCCCGGCGCAACGCGCGGCCGGCCGATAGGCCCGGCCGCGCCCAGCGTCCCAGCGGAAAGGAGGAAGCATGAACAAGCGGGTTCGGATCGGTTGGGTGTGCTGCCTGCTCGCGCTCGCCCTGGCGGCGGGGCCGTCGCAGGCGGCGGACAAGGTCTTCAAATGGAAGGGGGAATCCTGCTTCGGGATCGCCTCGCCGCTCGGCAAGCACACGATCGTCCTGTGGAAGAAGTACGCCGAGGAGATGAGCGGCGGCAGGCTGCAGCTGACCCTGCACGATGCGGGCGAGATCGTCCCGCCGACCAAGATCTACGACGCCGTGCGCGACGGCATGCTCGACTTCGGCCTGAACACCCCGGCCTGGCAGAAGGGCAAATACCCGGCGGGCGACCTCTTCTACACGCTGCCGGGCGGGGTGCTCGAGATGAACGACCTGATCGTCTGGATGTACGGCGCAGGCGGCAAGCAACTCGCCCAGGAGATGTACGGCGACGAGCTGGTCGTCTTCCCCCTGGGCCTCACCCCGCCGGAGGAGGTCTGGTCGAAGAAGCCGATCAAGACCCTCGCCGACATCAAGGGGTTGAAGATCCGCGCGGCGGGCCTCAGCATGGATCTCTTTGAGAAGCTGGGGGCCTCGGTGGTTCTGCTTGCGGGCGGCGAGGTGGTCCCCGGGTTGCAGCGCGGCCTGATCGACGCGGCCGAGATGCTCGAGGCTTCCTACGACATGAGCCTCGGCCTGCACGAGGTCTGCAAGTACCGCTTCGGGCCGCCGGTGCACATGTCGAACAACATCTTCCAGCTCATCATCAAGACCAAGTCCTGGAAGGAACTTCCCGCCGATCTCCAGGCGGTCGTCGAGAAGGCGGCCCTGGCGGCCACGATTCAGGGGTACGCCGATTTCTGGCAGGACACGATCGCCGCCAACAAGAAGATCGAGGCCTACGGCACGGTCACGACCAAGCTCTCGAAGGAGGACCAGGCCAAGACGCGCGAGATCACGATGCAGATCATCGAAGAGAAATCGGCGAAGGACCCCTTCTTCAAGAAGGTCTGGGAGTCGCAGAAGAAGTTCATCCAGGAGTTCCGGCCCTACTACGACTTCACCAAGTTCGATTGACGGCGGGCGGAGTCCTCTCCTGAAAGCCCGGCCGCCGGGGGGGAAACGCTTCCTCCCCCCGGCGGCCACCGCGGAGACCCCGAGCGATGCTCCTCTTCAAGATCATCGACGGCCTCAGCCGCCTCACGGGAAACCTCGCCGCGTGGCTCGTGATCCCCCTGCTCCTCGTCGTCGTGCACGAGGTGGGGGCGCGGCACGTCTTCAACGCGCCCACGGGCTGGGGCTACGACACGAGTTGGATGCTCTTCTCGGCCCAGTTCCTGATCGGCGGGGCATACACCCTGCTTAAGAAAAACCACATCCGCATCGACATCGTCTACAACCTCCTCTCCGAGAGGGCGAAGGTCGTCTACGACCTCTTCATCTACGTCGTCTTTTTCCTGGTGCCGGCCGGGCTCTTCACCTGGGCGGGCTTCCGGTTCGCGGCCGAGGCCTTCGCGGCCAGCGAAAAGCTCTCCACGACCAACTGGTTCTTCCCCTCGGGTCCGCCGAAGAGCCTCATCCCCATCGGGTTTTTCCTGCTCGGCCTCCAGGCCGTCGCCGAGATCGCGCGCTGCCTCCAGAGCCTGCGCGCGGGGAGGAGGGCCTCATGATCCCCGACCAAGCCGCGGCCGTGATCATGATGGGGCTGCTCCTCGTCTTCGTGATCGGGGGCGTGCACCTCGCCTTCGCGCTCATGCTGCTGGCGATCGTCTTCGGGCTCGCCTACATGGGGCCGATGATCTTCCAGATGTCGATGCTTTCCTTTTTCGGCACCATGGAGAGCGAGGAGCTGATCGCCGTGCCCCTCTTCGTGTTCATGGGGACGATCCTCGAGAAGACCGAGGTCGCCGAGAACGTCTACCAGACGCTCTACGAGCTCTTTGGGCCGGTGCGCGGGGGGCTCGCCTTCGCGACCATCCTCACCTGCACGGTCTTCGCCGCCTGCACCGGCGTGATCGCCGCGACCGTGACCACGATGACGCTCTTGGCCGTGCCGGCGATGCTCAAGCGCAATTACAACAAGGGGCTCGCCACGGGGGTCGTCTGCGCCGGGGGCAGCCTGGGGATTCTCATCCCGCCGAGCGTCATGCTCGTCATGTACGGCCCCATGGCGAACCTCTCCGTCGCCAAGCTCTTCGCCGCGGCCCTCTTCCCGGGGCTCCTGCTTTCCGCGCTCTACCTCCTCTACATCGGGCTCGGCGCCTGGCTGAACCCCAACCTCGCCCCGGCCATCTCCCGTGAGGAGATGCCCCGGCGCGACCGCCGCTTCTGGCTCCGGGCCGTCTGGCAGATGATCCCGACGGTGCTTTTGATCGTCGCCGTCCTGGGCTCGATCATCGAGGGGGTCGCCTCCCCCACCGAGGCCTCGGGCGTGGGCGCCTTCTGTGCCCTGGTGCTCGCCGCCTGTTACCGCAAGCTCACCTTCGCCACACTCAAGGCCGCGGCGCAGACGACGCTGCTGGTGACGGCGATGGTCTTCTTCATCATCATCGGCGCCGGGGTGTTCAATTCCGTGTTTCTCTTCCTGGGGGGAGGCGAGCTCGTGAAAAGCATGCTCCTCGGGCTTCCCTTCGGGCGCTGGTTCATCCTCGGCGTGATGATGTTCACGCTCTTCGTCGGCGGGTTTTTCATCTCCTGGCAGGGGCTGCTCTACATCGTCGTGCCCATCTTTCTTCCGATCTCCGCGGCGTTGCAGTTCGACCCCCTGTGGTTTGCGATTCTCGTCTGCGTGAATCTGCAGATGTCGTTTCTGACACCGCCCTTCGCCTACGCCATTTTCTTCGTGAAGGGCGCCTCCCCGCCGGAGATCAAGACGACCGACATCTACAAGGGGATCGTCCCCTTTGTGATCCTGCAGATGGCGGGGCTTGCCCTCTGCATGATGTTCCCCGAGATCGTCCTCTGGCTGCCGCGGGTGACCCTCGGCGGCTGACGGGGGGGAAACCGGTCCCCCCCGAAGGGGAGGCCCCATGGCCTGGAAGCTTTCGCTCGAGGGGCAATGCGGGATCGTGACCGGCGCGGCGAGCGGCATCGGCCGCGCCGCAGCACGGCACATCGCCGCCATGGGGGCCGATCTGCTGCTCGTGGACCTGGACGCGGGGCGCCTGGAGGAGGCCGTCTCCGAGATCCGGCAGGCGGCCCCGGGACGCCGCGTGTCGTCCGCCTTTGCCGACGCCTCCCGCGAGGCGGAGGTCCGCCGGGCGGTGGCGGAGGCCCTCTCCGCCTTCGGGGCGATCGATTTTCTCGTGAACGGGCACGGCATCCTGCGCCGCACGGCGTTTGCGGGGATCGCGACCGAGGAGTGGGACCTCATGATGGCGGTCAACCTGCGCGGCTGTTTCCTCTTCTGCCGGGAGGTGATCCCCCACCTCCTGCGGCGGGGGAAGGGGGCGATCGTGAACGTCGCCTCGCTCGCCGGGCGCACCTGCAGCATCCTCGGCGGCGCGCACTACACGGCCGCCAAGCACGGGCTGGTCGGGCTCTCGCGGCACCTCGCCCGCGAGTACGCGCGGCAGGGAATCCGCGTCAACGCCTTCTGCCCCGGGGCGACCTTGACCCCCATGACCCTCACCACCACGACCCCGGAGGAGTTCGAGCGGGTCGCGGCCGCGATCCCGCGCGGGCGCTGGGCCTCCCCCGAGGAGCAGGCGGGGGTCATCGGGTTTCTGCTGAGCGAGGCCGCGGCCAACATCACCGGGGCCTGCATCGATTCGAACGGCGGCTCACTGATGATCTAGCCGCCCAGGGGCCGGGAAAGGAGGCGGGACGATGAAGATCGGGCATGCCGCGGGCGGGATCCGGGGAATCGTCTCCTTCCGGCTCGAGCCGGGATGCGATGTCCTCGAGGGGATCCAGCGGGTCTGCCGCGAGCGGGAGATTTCCTGCGCCGCCGTGCTCTCGGCGATCGGCAGCCTCCGGCGCGCCAGCCTCTTCACGGCCGTTGCCCTCCCCAACAAGGCGGGGGGAGGCTACGGCGAGCCGATCGCGATTCCCGGGCCGCTCGAGCTCGTCTGCGCCCAGGGGACGGTGGGGCGGGAAGAGGACGGCGGGCATTACCTCCACGTGCACGCCGTGGTGAGCGACGGGTCGGCCCGGGCGTTCGGCGGGCACCTGATCGCGGGCTCCGCCCCCATCCTCATCACCTGCGAGGTGACCCTGGGCGTGATCGCCGGGATCGAAGCGCTGCGGTGCCTCGATCCCGCGGTGGAGATGAAGGTCCTCGGCTTTCGCGAGGGCGGAGGCGCAGCCTGAGGCGGGCCCTCACGGCCCGGGGGAAAGGAGGAGCATGGCCAAGGAGAAGGAACGCAAGGACGATCGCCCCGTCGAGACGAAGACCTGGCGGGCGATGTACCGCACGATGGTGAAGATCCGGCTCTTCGAGACCCTGGCCGGGGAGTACTTCGCCGCCGGGCAGATCCCCGGCTTCATTCACCTCTCGATCGGCCAGGAAGGCTCGAGCGTGGGGGTCTGCTCCTGCCTGCGGCCGGACGACTATGTCGCGACCACCCACCGCGGCCACGGCCACATGATCGCCAAGGGCGCCGACGTCAAGCGCATGGCGGCCGAGCTCTTCGGCAAGGCGACCGGCTACTGCAGGGGCAAGGGCGGCTCCATGCACATCGCCGATTTCTCGATCGGCATCCTGGGGGCCAACGGCGTCGTCGCCGGCGGCCTGCCCCTCATCGTGGGGGCCGGGCTCTCGATCAAGCTGCGCCGGACCGACCAGGTGGCGGTCGTCTTCTTCGGCGACGGGGCGGCCAACCGCGGCCCGGTGCACGAGGCGATGAACCTCGCCTCCATCTGGAAGCTCCCGGTCCTCTTCGTGATCGAAAACAACCAGTACGCCTCGACCACCCCCCAGAGCTACTCCTGCGCCATCGGCGATCTCTGCCAGCGGGCCGCGGCCTACAACATGCCCGGCTACGGCGTCGACGGCAACGACGTCCTCGCCGTGCGCGAGACGGCGGCCCGGGCCGTGGCCGAGGCGCGGGCGGGGCAGGGGCCGAGCCTGATCGAAAACAAGACCTACCGCGTGCGCGGCCACTTCGAGGGCGACCCCCAGAAGTACCGCGACGCCGCGGAGGTGCAGCGCTGGCAGGCCGAAAACGACCCCCTCCGCCGCTTCGAGGATTTCCTGCGCCGGCGCGGGGTGCTGACGGCGAAGAAGATCCGGCGCATCGAGGAGGAGGTCCGGGCGGAGCTCGACGCCGCGGTCGCCTTCGCCAAGGAAAGCCCGTTTCCGCGCCCCGAGGAGGCGCTCGAAGACCTCTTCGTCTAACGCCCCGCGCGGCGCCGCCGGCAGGTGCGCGCGCGCGGCCTCCACGGCAGGAAGGAGAGAAGCGATGAGCGATCGCCTGCTCACCGCCTCGGCCGCGCTGGCCGAGGCCCTGATCGAGGAGATGACCCGCGACGAGCGGATCTTCATCCTCGGCGAAGACTTGACCGCCCACGCCGGGATCTTCGGCCAGTTCAAGGGCATCCCGGAGAAGTTCCCCGGGCGCATCCTCGACACCCCGATCAGCGAGACCTGCATCGCCGGCTGCGGCGTCGGGGCCGCGCTGACCGGGATGCGGCCGATCGTCGATTTCCACTTTTCGGACTTCGTCACCTGCGGCATGGACGAGCTCTGCAACCAGGCGGCGAAGATCCGCTACATGTTCGGCGGCCAGGTGAAGCTGCCGCTCGTCGTCTGGTGCCCCGACGGCGCCGGGCTGCGCGCCGCCGCCCAGCACAGCCAGTCGCTCGAGGCCTGGTTCGTCCACACCCCGGGCCTCAAGGTGGTCGTCCCCTCCGAGGCCGCCGACGTGAAGGGGCTGATGAAGGCCTCGATCCGCGACGACAACCCCGTCATGTTCTTCCAGCACAAGCGCCTTTTCCGGCGCGAGGGCCCGGTCCCGGACGACCCCGACTTCGTCATCCCCCTCGGGAAGGCGGCGGTCAAGCGCGAAGGCCGGGACGTCTCGCTCTTCACCTACGGCTCGGGGTATTTCCTCTGCCAGGAGGCCGCCGCCGAGCTCGCCCGCGAGGGGATCGAGGCCGAGATCGTGGATTTGCGGACGCTCAAGCCGCTCGATTTCGAAACGGTCGCGGCCTCCCTGCGCAAGACCTACCGGGCGGTCATCGTGCACGAGGCCTGCCTGACCGGGGGCTTCGGCGCGGAGCTCGCCGCGCGCATCCAGGCCGAGCTCTTCGATTTCCTGGACGCCCCCGTCCTGAGGGTGGCGGCGAAGGACGTCCCCATCCCCTTTTCGCCCCCGCTCGAGGACTTCGTCCTGCCCCGGGCGGCCGACGTGGTCGCGGCCGCCCGCAGCGTCTGCAACCGCTGAGAAAGGCGATAGCCCATGGCGATCGAAATCGCGGTGCCCAAGCTCGGACTGACGATGGAAGAGGCGGTGCTCGTCGCCTGGAAGGCGGCCCCCGGGGCCCGGGTCCGCAAGGACGACATCGTCCTCGTGCTGGAAACCGATAAGGTCACCTTCGAGATGCCCTCGCCCGGCGAGGGTCTCCTCCATCCCCTGGTGCCCCCGGGAAGCCGGATCGCGGTCGGCCAGGTCGTGGGCTACCTCGCGGCCGACGCGGCCGAGCTCGCCAGGCTGGCCGCGGAACACCCCGCGGCGGCCGCGGCGGCGGAGCCGGCGGCGGCCGGCCTGCCGGCCGCCGCAACGGAGGCGCCCCCCGCCGCCCCCGGTCCCGCCCCCGGTCGGGTCAAGGCCTCCCCGGCCGCACGCGCGATCGCCCGGGCCCACGGGATCGAGCTCTCCGGGGTCTCCGGTTCCGGCCCGGGGGGACGCATCGTCCGCGCCGACGTCCTCGCCGCGCTCGAGCGGCCGCGCCCCTCCGCCGCTGCCCCCGCTGCCCCCGCCGCCCCCGCCACGCTGCTCACGGTGCTCGAGGACATCCCGATCACGGGCGTCCGCCGGGCGATCTTCCGCAACATGCAGGCAAGCCTCGCCACCCAGGCCCAGATCACGCTGCACACCGAGGCCTCGGCCGAGGCGCTGCTCCGCTTGCGGCAGCGGAGAAAGGAAGCGGGGGCCCCGGTCTCCTACAACGCCGTTTTCGTCCAGGCGATCGCCCGCGCCCTGCGCCGCCACCCTCGCCTCAACGCCTCCGTCGAGGGGGACCGGATCCGCGTCTGGCGCGAGATCCACGTCGGGGTGGCGATGGATTTCGGCGGCGGCCTCTTCGTCCCCAAGGTGCGGCATGCGGACGCGAAAACGCTCGCGGAAATCGAGGATGAGCTCCGGCGCCTCACCGAGGCGGGCCGGGCGGGTCGGCTCACCCTGGATGAGATGAGCCTCGGGACCTTCACCCTCACCAACCTGGGGGCCTGGGGGGTCGACCGCTTCACCCCCATCGTGAACCCCCCCGAGAGCGCCATCCTCGGTGTCGGCCGCATCGAGGAGAAGGCGGTCGCCGCCGGGGGAGAAGTGCGGGTCGAGGCGCGGGTTGCGCTGTCCCTCACCTTCGACCACCGCATCATCGACGGCGCGGCCGGGGCGGCCTTTCTGCAGACCGTGAGCCGCTTCGTCGCAGAGCCGGCGCTCATGCTCTGAACCCTGGTCACGAGCCATGGGAAGCGAGGAGACCGTGTCGGAATCCTACGATCTGATGGTCATCGGCGCCGGGCCGGGCGGGGTCGCGGCCGCCGTCCGCGGCAGGCAGCTCGGTGCGAAAGTCGCCCTCGTGGAGGCCGTGCACTGGGGAGGCTTCTGCCTGAACCGCGCCTGCGTCCCGACCAAGCTCTTCGCGGCCGCGGTGGAACGCCGCCGGGGTCTTGCGACCGCGGCGCGCATGGGGCTGCGGGACGTCGGCGGCGAGATCGACCCCGCGGCGCTCTTTGCGCTGAAAGAGGAGCTCGTGTCCTATTTCGCCCAGGGGACCGAGGGGCTGCTCAAGGCAAAGGGGGTGACCCTGCTTGCGGGCCGCGGGCGGCTTTCCGGGCCCGGCCGCGTGGCCGTGGGCGAATCCCTCTACGAGGCAAACGCCGTGATCCTCGCCGTCGGCGCCGCCTGGGGCCGGCCCGACTTTCCCGGGGCCGGGCTCGCGGGCGTCGTTCATCCCGGGCGGCTGCTCGAGGAGGCCAAGATCCCCGCCTCGGCCCTCGTTCTGGGTGCAGGGCCCTGGGCGCTCGAGTGGGCCCAGTTTCTCGCCGCCTGCGGCTGCCGCGTCACGGTCGCTGCGCGCGAGCGCGGCCTGCTGCCGGGGTTCGACCCCGAGATCGGCCAGCGGTTGCGCAACGCCTGGAAGAACGAGCCGATCGCCTTCCTCACCGGCTGCCGCGTGGTCCGGGCGGAGGAACACCCCGAGGGGGGGCTTGCGGTCACGCTTTCCGTGAAAGACCGGGAAGAGACCCGGCGTTTCGAGCGCGCGATCCACTTCGAGCGCCGGCCCGGACTCGAGGGGCTCGGTCTGGAGTCGGTCGGCTTGAAGGACCTGCGGGTGAACGAGCGCCTCGCGACGGCCGTCCCCGGCCTTTGGGCCGTGGGCGACGCGACCGGCTGCTTTCCCGACCTCTCCCACGGGGCGACGGCCATGGGGGTCATCGCCGCCGAGAACGCCCTGGGGGCCAATCGCGCCTACGACCCGCGCCGGGTCCCCCGCATCGCCTTCACCAGCCCGCAGGCGGCCTCCGTGGGGTTGAGCGAGGAGGAGGCCGAGGAGGCGGGCGGCGAGGTGATCACCGGCACGGCGGCGATCGCGGCCGGGCCGATGGCGATGATCCAGGGCGCCGCCCACGGCGTGGTCAAGGTCGTCGGCGACAAGCGCTACGGCGAGCTTCTCGGGGTCCACGTCCTCTCCCCGTTTGCGACCGAAATCATCGGCGCGGGGGTGCTCGCCCTGCAGATGGAGGCCACCCTCGAGGAGCTGGCCGGCGCGGCCCTGCCGCACCCCACGATCGCCGAGTCGCTCGCCGAGGCCGCCCGCGAAGCCCTCGGCCGGACCCTCTTCCTCCCCTGAGACGACGGTGCGCGAGGGCACGCGATTTTTGCTCGGGATTGCGCTCCTTGGCCTGGTTGCGGCGCCGGCGCCGGTCCGGGGGGGCTGGCTCGTGGACGAGGCCCGCTGGCATGCCTCCGGCCACGGCCGCATGCTCTGCAGCGACTGCCACGCCGAGATCGCCCGCCAGCCCCGCCACCCCGACCCGGGGCGCGTTTCCGGAGCCGGTTTCGACCCCGGCCGCTGCGCCGATTGCCACGCCGAGGCGTTTGAAGACCTCAGCGAAGGGCGTCATGCCGGGAAACCGATCGACCCGGCGCTGGACTACCGCCGCTGCATCGCCTGCCACGACCCGCATGCCCCGGGCGCCGGCGCGGCCGCGACGCGGGTTTCCTGCGCGCGCTGCCACGAGGAACGAAAGCGGCTGCCCGCGCTTGCGGCCGCCGAGGAGGCGTGCATGGCCTGCCACCGGCTCCGGGACCCGGCGGACCCGCAGGCGGCCGGGGACGCAAGGCGGCTTTGCCTTTCCTGCCACGGGGACGACGGCGGGGCGGCCGGGCCGGCGTTTCTCCCGCCGCCGCCCCGCCTGCGGACGGAGCCGGAATCCTTCCGGCCCCACGCGGAGGTCTCTTGCCTCGCCTGCCACCGGGAGGCCGCGCGCTACGGCCACGGGGGGCAGCCTGCAGTCGACTGCCTTGGCTGCCACGTGCGGCACGACGAGAGGGTCGCCCACGACGCTCACCTTGCGGTTTCCTGCACCGCCTGCCATCTGGAAGGGGTCGAACCCCGCCGCGACCGGGGAAGCGGCCGGGTGACGGCCGTGTCGGCCGCGACGCCGGGCGGCTTCCGCCACGACCTGACCGCGGCTTCCGGCGAGGGGGCCTGCCGCCGCTGCCACCACGCGGGGAACGGGGTCGGCGCGGCCGCCGCCGCGCTTCCCCCCAAGGGGGTCCTCTGCATCCCCTGCCACCCCGGGACCCTCACCGCGGCCGATGCCGTGACCCGCGGGGCGCTCGTCGTCTTCGGCCTGGGAATCGCGGGGAGCTTTTTTCTGTGGCTCGGCGCGGTGCGCGGCGGAAGCTCCTTGGCGGCCGTGCCCGCGGCCGGCCCCGGCCCGGGGCCTTGGCGAGCGGGGGCGCGGATCGCGCACCTCGTGCTCGAGGGGCTTTTGCAGCGGGGGCTCTACCGCCAGGCGCCCGGCCGCTGGCTGATCCACGCGCTCATCGCCTGGCCGATCGGCCTGCGCTGCCTGTGGGGCTTGGCGGCCCTCGGCGGCTCGCTCTGGGAGAAGGAGCGTGCCTGGCCCTGGGCGCTTCTGGATCGCAACGCCGCCGCGGGGGCGCTCTTTTTCGAGCTGACCGGCCTGGCGCTCCTTGCGGGGACGGCGGCCGCTCTGCTCCGCCGTTTTCCCCGCCGCCGGACGGGGATTCCCGGACTCCCCGGCGGGGCCTGGGCGGGGTCGGCGCTGCTTGCGGCGATTGCGGGCGCGGGCTTCCTGCTCGAGGGGCTGCGGATCGCGATGTCGGGACACCCGCCCGGCTCGGCCTTCGCCTTCGTGGGGGACGGGCTTGCCCGCTTTTTCCACGGCCGGCCGGGCCTGGACGAGCTCTACGCGCCGGCCTGGTATGTCCACGCGACCCTCGCGGGGATCTTCGCCGCCTGGATCCCCTTCGGGCCGATGTTTCACATCCTGCTTGCCCCCGTCCTGATCGCGCTGGGGACGGAGGGCGGCGGCGTCCGCCCCGCGGCGCGGCGGGCGCCGCCGGTGAACGGGCGCGCAAGGCCGGGGAACCGCCCGGAACAAGGGGGGGACCATGGAGATCGAAGGCTACCTCATGCCTGATGAGCTCTACTACGAGAAGGACCATTACTGGGTGCGCGATGAGGGCGAGTTCCTCGTCATGGGCATGGACGATTTCGCCCAGAAGCTCGCGGGCAAGATCGTCTTTGTCCAGCTCCCCGAGCCGGGAAAACGGCTCGAGGCCGGCAAGCGCTTCGCCAAGGTCGAATCCGGCAAGTGGCTGGGCAAGATCAACGCCCCCGTGAGCGGGGAGCTCGCCGCGGTGAACGAGGAGCTCGAGGAGAACCCCGGCCTGGTGAACGAGGACTGCTACGGCAGGGGCTGGATGTACCGCATCCGGCCGGACGACAAGGCCGAGCTCCGGGGCCTGATCCACGGGCCCGAGGCCGTGCGCGCCTGGCTGCTCGCCGACATCGCGAAATTCGCCAAGCCATGAGCCGGACGGGCTTCAGCCTGCGCCAGATGCTCGAGGCCGGCGCCTGCACGCGCTGCCGGCTGTGCGCCGAGGTCTGCCCCGCGGCATCCGCTGCCGCAAGCGGCGGGCTGGCCCCCCTGACGAGGCTGCGCGGGGTGGACACCCTTTTGCTGCGCGACCGCACGCTGCTCGCGAAGCTCCTGCGCCGCCGGCCGCCGGAGCCGGCCGCGCTCGAGCGCTTCGCGGAGGACGCGTTCCGCTGCACGCTCTGCGGCCGCTGCGAATCGGTCTGCCCGCTCGGCATCCGCCTGAAGGAGCTCTGGACGACGCTGCGCGGCGAACTCGTCCGGGGAAAGCATTTCCCGGCGAAGATCGAGGCGATCCGCCGCAACCTCGAGGACAGCCGGAACGTCTTCGGCGAGGACAACGCCGAGCGGGCCGAGTGGGTGGAGGAGATGCGCCGGCCCCCCGAGCACGGCTTCCGCAAGGAGCAGGCCGAGGTGGTCTATTTCACCGGGTGTGTCGCGGCCTATTTCCCGCTCGCGCAGAAGATCCCGATCGCCTTCGCCGAGATCCTGGAGGCGGCGGGCGTCGACTTCACACTGCTCGGCGAGGAGGAGTGGTGCTGCGGCTTTCCCATGCTCGGGGCCGGCCTGATGGAGATGTTCGCCGCCTTCCGCGAGCACAACCTGTCCGCGGCGGCGGCCCGGGGCGCGAAGGCGGCGGTCTTCGCCTGCCCTTCCTGCTACCGCATGTGGCGCGAACACTACGGCACGGACCTCACGCTGTTCTCCGCCCCCGAGATGCTGCTTTCCCTGGTGCGCGCGGGCCGCCTCCCCCTGCAAGAACTTTCCCTCACCGTCACCTACCACGACCCCTGCGATCTCGGGCGCGGGGCCGGGGTCTATGACGCGCCGCGGGAGATCCTGCGCGCGATCCCCGGAATCCGCCTCGTCGAGCTCGCCCACCACCGCGAGGAATGCCTCTGCTGCGGGGGCGGGGGCAACCTCGAGATGGTCGACCCGGAGCTTGCCGCCCGGATCGCCGCGGCGAAGATCGAGGAGGTGCTCGCCACCGGCGCCCGGGCGGTCGTCACCGCCTGCCAGCAGTGCGTGCGGGTGATGACGAGCCATGTGCGCCGCAACCGGGTGCCGCTCGAGGTCCTGGACATCGTCCAGCTTCTGCGGCGCGCGCTCGCGGGCCCCAAGCGCCCGCCGGGCTGAGCGCCGGGAACGCGGGTCCCCGCGGAAGGTCCCCCACGGAGGAAGCGATGGACCTCTACGACCTGGGAAGCGTCCCCGCCCTGGATTCCCAGCTTTTCTACCATGCGCTGGCCGATCTCGGCCGCGAGGGGCTCTTTCTTCTCTCCCCCGCCTCCCCCTACGTCTGCGTCGGCTACCACCAGGATGCTGCGCGCGAGGTCGACCTCGCCTTCTGCCGCGCGCGGGGGATTCCTGTCTTTCGCCGCGAGGTGGGCGGCGGCGCGGTCTATCTCGACGGCGGGCAGGTCTTCTTCCAGCTCGTCCTGCGGCGGGAGGACCCGCGCATCCCCGCCTCCCGCGACGCCTTCTACCGCACATTCCTCGAGCCGGTCGTGCGCGTCTACCGCCGCATGGGGATCGCCGCGGAATACAAGCCGGTGAACGACCTGGTCGTGGGGGCGCGCAAGGTGAGCGGAAGCGGCGTGGGCGAGATCGGGGAGGGACTCGTCTTCGTGGGCAACGTGATCCTCGACTTCGACTACCGGACGATGGCGCGGGTGCTGAACGTGCCCGACGAAAAATTCCGGGACAAGGTCTTCCGGACCCTCGCAGAGAACCTCTCCACGGTGCGCCGCGAGCTGGGGGCGGAGCGGGCCGCCGCCTGGACCGCCGAGCGCGTGCGCGGCCTGCTGGCCGAGGAATTCGCCCGGCTCCTGGGGCCGCTTGTGCCGCGGGAGCCGGATGCCGCACTCCGCGGCCGCGCCGAGGCGCTGCGGCCGGTCTTCCAAAGCGAGGCTTGGCTCCTTGCGCGGCGCGGCAGGGGGCGCGGCCGCGAGATCCGCATCCGCTCCGGCCTGCAGGTCCTCCACCGGCTGCACAAGGCGCAAGGCGGCCTCCTGCGGGCCGATTTCGAGCTCGTCGAAGGAAGGCTGCACGCCGTTTCGCTCTCGGGCGATTTTTTCTGCTACCCGCCCGATGGGGTCGAACGGCTCGAGGCCCTCCTCGAGGGCGCACGCCCCGCCGAGGCCGTCCCCCGGATCGAGGCCTTTCTCGCCGCGGAAGGGGTCGAGCTCCCCGGGGTCACGGCCGCCGATTGGGCCGCCCTCTTCGCCCTCTGAACCCCGGGCCGGGCGGCTCATGCGACCCGGCCCGTTCTCCCCCCAGGGGTTGCCCCGGGCCCTCTTTTCCCGTATAGGATGCCCGCCGCATGCTGCGCTCCGAAAGGGGATTTCCTTGCTGGGAACCGTCGTCAACACGCTCGCCATCGTCGCCGGGAGCCTGATCGGGCTTTTCTTCCGCGGCGGCATCCCGGAGGCCTACACCCGGACCGTGATGCACGCGATCGGCCTGGCCGTCCTGCTGATCGGCGTCAAGTCGGCGCTCGCCTCCGAGGCGTTGCTGCTCGTGATCCTGAGCCTCGCCGTCGGCAGCGCCGTGGGCGAGGGGCTGAGGATCGAGGACCGGCTCGAGACGCTGGGCCGCTGGGTGGGGAGAAGGGTCTCCCGCACCGACGAGGGGGGGATCGCCCGCGGCTTTGTCTTCACCAGCCTGCTCTATTGCGTGGGGGCGATGGCGATCGTGGGTGCGATGGAAAGCGGGCTCGCCGGCAACCATCAGACGCTCTACGCCAAGTCGATCCTCGACGGGGTGGGCTCGATTCTCTTCGCCTCGACTCTCGGCGTGGGGGTCCTCTTCTCGGCCGTCTCGGTCTTCGTCTACCAGGGGCTGATCACGGTCAGCGCGGCCGCGATCCAGCCCCTGCTGCAGCCGGAGGTGGTCGCGCAGATGTCCGCCGTGGGGGGGCTGTTGATCGTGGGGATCGGCATCAACCTCCTCGAGCTCCGCAAGCTCAAGATCGGCAACATGCTCCCCGCGGTCTTTGTGCCGCTTGCCTGGCAGGCGCTCCAGGCCCTCGCCGCAAGACTGTTCTGACCCTTCTGCAATCCCTCCCCGCCCCCTTTCGCCGCCGGGGCATTTTTCTTGCAGAATCCTAAACGGCGGCGGCCGCCTCATGCCGTCCCGCACCGGCCACCCGCAGCCGCGCGGCGGGTCCCGTCACCGCCGCGCGCCCGATCCCGCACGCTCACACCCCCGCGGCATCCGGCCGCGGGACATGCCCCAGGGGGGAAAGAAAGTTTCATTCTGAAACATCGGTTTCGGGAAGGAAGGGACACCGCCCATGGCCAGGCTGTTGATCGTCGATGACGAGGAAAAGGTCCGCGTCTATCTGGCCCGGCTCCTCGAGCGCAGGGGGCACGAGGTGGAGACGGCGGCGGACGGCGAGAGCGCGATCGCCCGGGCGGCGGGTCGGGATTTCGACGTCGTGCTGCTCGACATTCTCATGCCGGGCATGAGCGGGATGGAGGTGCTGACGCGGCTCAAGACCCTCAAGCCCAAGATGCCGGTGATCATGCTCACCGGCAATCTTTCGGTGAAAACGGGAGTGGACAGCCTCAAACAGGGGGCCTTCACCTACCTCACCAAGCCGATCGACCTGAAACGCCTCGAGGAGACGCTGGAAGAGGCGCTCGAGCACGGGCCCTTTGTTTGACCTCGTCCCTCCCGGCCGCGCCGTCCGCCCCGGCGAAAACCGTTTCATTTTTGAACGATGGGCTAAGATATCGTTTCATTGCGCAACCGATCCGGGAGGCCGAAGCCCTCTCCAGCCAAGATGCGGCCCGGGTTTCAAGCCCTCACGGACCGGGCACGCTTTTTGTAAAGAGGGTTCGCCGGTTGTTCCGACGAGAGCAGCCGGTGAAAGAAACGAGGAGGTTCCGTGTCCGGGGTCGTGGTTCCCTTGCGGGTGCGGGAGGGGCTGGATCTGACGGCGGTGCACTTCGCCCTGGAATACGCCAAGCGCAGCCGGGCCCGCCTGCTGTTTTTGCTCGTGGAGGAGCCCTTCCCGGAGCCGTTCGCCGCAGGCTCAGGCGAAACCGGCGCTTCCGCCCGCAGGCCCGGCCCGGTCCGGCGGACGCTCCAGGCGCTTCTGGAAAAGGAAAGCGCCCGGCGGACGCTCGAGGCCGAGATCTGCGAGCGCCGGGGGCATTTTCTCGAGGAACTGCGCCGTTTCGTGCACGAGCGCCACGGCGATGAGATCGTGATTTCACGGCCCGGCGAATCCCGCGAGACCGAGGAGGACCTGCAGCTGCTGGCCCAGCTGACCCGCTGCCGCATTCTGACCGTCAAGCCGAAAACATCGTCGAACTGAGTCCGGTAGATCCGGAACCCTTCGTTTGAGGAGAATAAAGCGCATGGAACTCAGCGGAATGACCCCCGAGATCGCCATGGTCCTGGCCATGATCGCGCTGGCCATTTTTCTCTTCATCGTGGAGTGGATCCGCGTGGACATGGTCGCCATTTTGATGACCATTGTCCTGCCCCTGCTGGGCCTGGTCACGCCGAAGGAGGCCTTCTCGGGTTTTGCCAGCAACGCCGTCATCTCCATCATCGCCGTCATCATCATCGGTGCGGGACTCGACAAGACGGGCCTGATCAACCGTCTGGTCAAGCCCGTGGTGCGTCTGGCGGGCAACAGCGCCTCCCGCGTGGTCATCGCCATGGGGGCCACCGTCGCCTTCATTTCGAGCTTCATGCAGAACATCGGTGCGGCGGCGCTCTTTCTGCCGGCGGTCAAGCGGGTGAGCCGATCGATGAAGGTCCCTCTGTCGCAGATGCTCATGCCGATCGGCTTCTGCGCCATACTCGGCGGCACCGTGACGCTGGTCGGCTCCAGCCCGCTCATCCTCCTCAACGACCTGCTGACGCCGTTCGGGCTGGAGCCCTTCCGGCTCTTCGACGTGACGCCGATCGGCATCGCGCTCGTGGTCAGCGGGATCGGCTCCTTCATTCTCTTCGGGCGGTTTGTCCTTCCCCGCGGCGAGGTCGAAAGGGAGGCCGGGGGCGGCGAGGGCCGCCTGGTCGGTCTTGAGGGCCCGGCGGAGCCGGTTGAGCTGGTGATTCCGCAAGATTTCACGATGTTCCGGGACCCGCTGACCGTCGATGCCTTGCGGGAGCGCTACCGGCTGAACGCCGTCGCCTTCGCCGGCCGGGACGGCATCAAGCTCTTCAGCCTGAAGCCCGACATGGAGATCCACGGCAGCGGACGGCTCGTCGTGATCGGCGCGCGAGACGACGTGGAGCGTCTCGCGGCCGATACCGGGGTGCGGATCCTGCCCGCCCTCGAAGCCTTTGCCGAGGACCTTTCGCCCACCTTCTCGGGAACGGTCGAGGCAGTGGTTTCCCCGCGCTCGGAATGGGTCGGCAAGACCCTCAAGGAAGTCCATTTCTGGGAGCAGTTCCAGGTCAACCCGATCGTTCTCTACCGCTCCGACCAGGTCCACCGCAACGGCCTGACCGAAATGGTGCTTCGGCCGGGCGACTCGCTTCTGCTCTACGGGCGGTGGGACCGTTTCGCCATCCTCGAACAGAGCCGCAAGCTCGTGTTCAGCACGCCCCTCGGCGAGGTGCTCAAGCCCGAAAAGGCGATATTCGCCGGCTTCTGGATGGCGGTCGCCCTCGTCATGATCATCGGTTTCAACGTGCAGCTTTCGGTGGCGCTCATGACCGGCGCGTTCGGCATGATCGTCTGTCGCGTGCTCACGATCGACGAGGCCTACCAGTCGGTCGACTGGCGCACCGTCTTTCTCCTGGCGGGGCTGATTCCCCTGGGCATCGCGACCGAGAAATCGGGCACTGCGGCGTGGATCGCCAAAACAGTCCTCAGCATGTTCGGTGAGGTGACCCCGTTCGTGCTCTTGACGGCGATCGCCGTGCTGTCCACGTTTTTCACGCTCGTGATCTCCAACGTCGGCGCCACCGTGCTGCTGGTGCCTCTGGTCGTCAACATGGCCATGGCCGCCGGTGCCGATCCCCGCATGGCCGCGCTGGTCGTGGGCCTGGCCACGTCCAACTCCTTTGTGCTGCCCACCCACCAAGTGAACGCCCTCTACATGGGACCCGGCCGCTACCGCAGCATCGATTTCGTAAAGGGCGGGGGGATGATGACCGTGATCTTCATCGTGGTCCTGATGGCCATGCTCACCCTGGTGTGCGGCATTTGAGGCCGGCGGCAGGCAGGGGCAAGAACACCGGTGCATTTCGATAGCGCCTTGTTGCGGGAGGTGAACGAATGTCTTCCATCGCCATCGTTTCCGCGGAGGAGGCCCTCGGCCGGGAGATCGGCCTTGCGGTCGCCTCGGAGCTCGACTACCGGCTGGTCACCTTGAAGGAGCTGCTCGCCCTGACGGCCCACGATCAGGGTCTCCCGGCCGTGCAGCTGGAGGAGGTCTTCCGCACGGGGGGCTTCTGGAGGGGACGCCTTACGAAAAAACGCCTTTGCGGCCTCGCCCGCCTCGAGGAGCAGCTCTGCCGCCTGGTTTCCGCGGACCGGCTGGTGTTCGTGGGGTATGTGGGGCCCGAGCTTTTTTCGCAGATCTCCCATGTGCTGCGCGTCCTGATCCTCGGCGGCAAGGAGAAGTCGCGGGAGGGGGAGGCGGCCCGCAAGTGGTTCCGCGCCGTTTACGGCCGGGACCTCGAGGATGCCAGGCAATACGACCTCACGGTCAATCGCGGCACGATCGAGAAGGCCGAAGCCGTCCGGATCATCCGCGACACCCTGCGTCACCACAAGTTTTCTCCGATGACCTACTCACGGCAATGCCTCGTGAACCTCGAGCTCTCCAGCCGGGTGAAGACCCTGCTGGTCGATGCCTTTCCGGATGTCTCCGTGAAGGCCCACGACGGCAGCGTGTGGGTCTATTCCGCCGCCTTGAACCGCGGCCGGCAACAGACCGCCGCCGAGGTCAAGCAAAAGGTCCTGGGGCTTGAGGGCGTGCGTTATGTGGAGGTCTACGGCAGCCGCAAACGATTCGACGAGGTCGCCTGCGGGCAGATCCGATGAAAGAGACACACGGGAGCGAGGAGGCCGCCGATGCACACGGTTCAGGTGCTGTTGCTCGACGATGAGCCCATCGTGGGCCAGAGGCTCAAGGGAGGACTCGAGAAGCTGGGCTGTGAGGTGGAGACGTTTGAAAACCCGTTGCAGGCGATGGCGCGGATCGCCGAGAAGCGCTTCGACATCGTCATCACCGACATCATGATGGCCGAGGCCTCCGGCCTCCAGGTTCTCGAAGCCGTCCGCAAGACGACACCCGAGGCCAAGGTCATCGTCATCACCGGCTACGCCACCACGGCGCTTGCGCGCGAGGCGATGGAAAAAGGCGCCTACGACATGATCGCCAAGCCCTTCAAGCCCTCGGACTTGCGCGCGCTCGTGATTCGAGCTATGCAGGACTTGGGGATACCCGCGCCCCCGGCGGCGTAGTGAACGAAGCCCGCCGACGGATTTCAGGCGCCGCGTCCGCCGCCCCACAGTCGGCATGAACATCGGACAATTTCTGCGGCTTCCCGCAACCCGACTCCCCCCCTCCTCCCTTCCGTCGACCTCGGCCGCGGACCCCAAGGAGAAGGGGCGGCCCGCCTTCGTTTTCCGCTTCCAGATCATCCTCGCCTTCGCCGCGATCTTCATCCTTTCGGTCGCGATCATCGCGGGGGCGATCCTCACCGTGCACAAGGTCGAGCAACTCCTGCTCGCGTCCCAGACCTGGCAGAGTTTCCTCTTTGAGGCCGAGCAAGCCCGGCGCTGGGAGAAGAATTTTTTTCTTTACGGCACCAACCTCAAGGACGCCCTCGAGGCCACCCAAAAGGCCAGGATCACCCTCCTCAAGAACCTCGCCTCCCTCCAGAAGCTGACCGACCCGCGCAAGCAGGAAGAGATCCTGCTGCACATCGAGAAATACAATCAGCTGCTGGAGGATCTCTTCAGCCTGGCCCAACAAGGACGGGTCGCCGAGCCGATCAAGGACGAAATCGAGATTTCGCTTCGCCGCTACGGGGCACTCGTGGTGGACGACGCCGCCGAGGTGAGCCACCGCCAAAGCATCGAGGCCCTTTCCTGGCTCGACATTCTCAAAAAGGTCCCCCTGTACTATCTGCTCTTCCATTTTTTGCTGGTTCTCTGTTTGACGCGCTTTCTTTCCCATCGCTTCATGCGGCCGCTCAACGAGCTGGTGCGGCAGACCCAGCGGATCGCGCGGGGTGATTTTTCCTCCGTCCACTCCGGCCGCCGCTACCGCGACGAGTTCACCACCATGGAAGAGGCGATCAACCGCATGCTGCGCGAGCTGGAAACCCGGCAGCATTCGTTGATCGAGGCCCACAAGCTGAGGGCCGTGGGCATCCTGACGGCGGGCGTGGCCCACGAGTTGAACAACCCTCTCAACAACATCATGCTGACCGCCCACGCCCTCCTCGAAGAGGCCGGCGAGCTCTCCCGCGAGGAGGTCGTGGAGATGGTGAAGGACATCGTCGCGGAAACCGAGCGCTCGCGGGCCATCGTGCGCAACCTGCTCGACTTCACCCGCGAAAGCGAATCGATCATGGAACCCCTGCAGCTCGAAAAGCTGGTGGAAGAGACCGTGCGGCTGGCGCGCAACCAGGCCAAGGTCAAGCGGGCCCTCATTTCCTTCGAAGCCGAGCCGAACCTCCCGCGGATCAGCGGAGACCGCCAGCAATTGAAGCAGGCCCTGCTCAACCTGATCCTGAATGCCCTCGACGCCATCGGCGAGGAGGGGCGAATCCGGGTGGCCGTGCGGCGGGGCACCGCAGGCGGCCTGGCCGTCGAGGTGGAGGACAACGGCTGCGGGATCCCTCCGCAGGCGATGCCGAACATCTTCGACCCCTTTTTCACCACCAAGCCGGTCGGCCAAGGAACCGGATTGGGGCTGGCCGTGGTGCACGGGATCGTGACCAAGCACGGCGGCCGCATCCAGGTCCAAAGCCGGCCGGGGTGCACGCGCTTCGAAATTTTCCTGCCGAGCATGGAGACGCCGCTATGAGTGTCGCGGAATCCACCTGCGGCACCGGTCCGCAGCCGCCGGGCGTGCCGACCGCGGGGGCGTTGCGGCTGATGGTGATCGACGACGAGGCCGTCGCCTTGCGTCAGATGGAGCGGATGCTGCGGCGCCGGGGCTACCGGGTCGAGGGATATGCCGATCCGCGCGAGGCCCTGGCCCGTCTGGAGCAATCCCCGGCCGACGTGGTCCTCACCGACCTGCGCATGCCCCAGATGAGCGGCATGCAGCTCCTGCGGCGGATCCGGGCGCGTCACCCGAGAACGGAGGTGATCCTGATCACGGGCTATGCCGCCGTGAACGACGCCGTCGAAGCGGTGAAAGCCGGAGCGTTTTACTACATCGAAAAGCCGGTCTCCCCCGAGCGGCTCGAGGCGGTGATCCGCAGGGCTGCCGAGAAAATCGCCCTGCAAGACGACAACCTGCGGCTGCGCGAGGAACTCGCCCGGCGGGAACCGGCCCGCGAGATCCTGGGAGTCAGCACCGCGATCCGGGAACTCGTCAAGGTCATTCACAAGGTCGCGCTCATCGATTGCAACGTCCTGATTCAGGGCGAAAGCGGCACGGGGAAGGAACTGGTGGCGCGGGCCATCCACGCGGAGAGCCAGCGCAAGGACAAACCGTTCGTGGGTTTGAACTGCGGCGGATTCGCCGAGGAACTCGTTGCCAGTGAGCTTTTCGGACACGAGCGGGGGTCGTTCACCGGAGCCGACAGCCGCAAACCGGGCCTTTTCGAGCAGGCGCGGGGAGGGACCGTTTTTCTGGACGAGGTGGGGGAGATGCCGCTCTCGGCCCAGGTCAAGCTGCTGAGGCTGATCCAGGAGCGCAAGATCCGCCGCATCGGCGGCCAGCGGCCGATAGCGCTCGACTTCCGCCTGCTTTCCGCCACCAACAAGAACCTGGAACACGAAGTCGAAGCCGGCCGGTTCCGCGAGGATCTTTTTTTCCGGCTGAAGGTCGTGGTGATCCGGGTCCCGCCCTTGCGGGAACGCCGGCAAGACATCCCGGTCCTGATGAACCATTTCCTCGAGCAGTACGCCCGCTTGTATCGCAAACCCGTCCAAGGGTTCAGCGCCGAGGCGCGGGAGTTGCTCCTGGGCTATGCCTTCCCCGGAAACGTGCGTGAGCTCGAACACATCGTTTGCAGCGCCGTGGCCCTGTGTGAAACCGAGACCATCGGGCTCTCCGACCTGCCTGACGACATCCGGAATCTCGAAGTGGACACGGTTTCCTGCAACGGGTTGACGACGCTCGAGGAGGTCGAAAAAGCCCACATCCTGCGCGTCCTGGAAGGGACCAACTACAGCCGTCGCCGCGCGGCGGAAGTCCTGGGGATCCCCCGCACGACCCTTTGGCGCAAGATGCGGCGCTACGGGATCCGTGATCTGCGTTGAAGGCACCGAGGGGTGGGCGGAGGCGGCTTCCCCCGGAGCCTCGGGGGGGAGGGCGTTCCGGGAGCGGATCGCGGGAAAGAAGAAACGGGATGGAGCTCGAAGTTCTGATCGTAGACGACGACCGGGAGTTCCGCGAGCTTCTCGCCGAGCGCATCCGACTTCGCGGTTGTCGCGCGGACACGGCGGGCTCCGCGGCCGAGGCCCTGGCGCTTGTGGACCGCAAGGAATACGACGCCGTGCTCTTGGACCTGATGATGCCCGAAGTGGGGGGGATCGAGACCCTTCAGGCGATGCGCCGCAGACGGCCCGAGCTCCAGGTCATCCTGGTCACCGGCCACCCTTCCCTGACGAAAGGCGTCGAAGCGCTCCGGATGGGGGCGATGGATTTCGTGGCCAAGCCGGTCGAGATGGCCGACGTGATGGAGAAGATCGAGGCGGCCGGCCGCCGCCGCTGCTTCCTCGCCGCCAAACGGCCTTTCGACGGCGGGCCGTCTTCGCCCCCGAATCCCGCACCATGACGGCCCCCCGATCGGGAGCCTCCCCCATCGAGGGCATCCCGGCCGTTCAGCCCTCCTCCCGCGCCTTTCCCGGGGCGAATGCCCCGCCGTCCAACGCTTCCTGCAGCCTGCAGATCTCGCGCAGGAGGCCCTGGAAACGCTCGCCGAACGCCGTCAGCCGGTAGTGAACCGCAAGCGGCGGTTTCTCCCCGTAGGCGGATCGCTCGAGGATCCCGAAGCGCACCATCTTCTTCAGCCGCTCGTTCATCACCTTGGCCGAGAGCCCCGGGCAGGCGCGCTGCATCTCGGCCGGCCGGGTCACACCGGCGGCGGAGAGCGCAAGCAGGCGAAGCGACCACTTGCAGCCGACGATCTCCTCCACCATGCGGGCGACGGGGATGCCGGAGACCCCGGAGGGGGCGTTGTCGATGGCGCTCATGGGCGGACCCTTCTTGCGGCCGGATGCGGCTTACCGAAAAGTACGTTCTTGATGCCCGCCGGGCAAGGGCAAAGTTTTCGGTTGCCGTGCAGGGCACGGCAAGCCGCAACCGAAAACAGGAGGCTCGAAGCCATGAAACCGAAAGCCGTTTTTTACCATGCCGGATGCCCTGTTTGCCGGAGTGCCGAGAGCGCCGTGGTCGGCGCCCTCGACCGCAGCCGTTTCGACGTCGAGATCGTGCACCTCGGAAGCGACAAGGCGCGCATCGCCGAGGCCGAAACGCTGGGGGTCAAATCCGTTCCGGCCCTCGTCCTCGAGGGCCGGGTCTTCCACATCAACTTCGGGGCGAGCCTGGCCGACCTCCGGTGAGCCTCGGTTTCCCCTCCCGGCCGGGCGATCCTCCGGCCCGGAGGGCCATCCTCTTTCCCCCCCATCCCGGCCATAGAGATCGTCGCCTGTATTGCGAAGTGGCTCCGCACGAGGGAACTCCGCTTCGCGGTCGCGGACCCCGACGACCCGGCGAATTTCCTCTGCGCGTTCTTTTCCTGTGGAGCGCCAACGCGAGGGGGGTGCGATCCAAGGCGCACCAAAATTTTATTCAAGCAGCTCCTTAGCGCCGCAAACGCCGTGGGGATCCGGGAAAGCGCTCTGCGCCGGAACGGGTGCCCTGGCGCAAACGCACCCCGGGGGACACGATCGCCCGGCCCCAGGTCCGCGACCGACGCCGATGCGAACGCGAGGCCGTTTCCGGTGAGATCCCGCCGCACCGCTCGCTCGTCGCACGCCGCCGGGCCGACGTCTGTTGGATGATGAGCGCCCTCGGCCATAGGGGGCGGGCGGGGGCGGGGATGGCCCTCGCCCGGGAGTCTCCGGCGGCCGCCGTGGGGGCGGAAGGGATTCTGACGCTCGGCATGGGTTTCGGGGACGCCGCTGTCTTCAAGCCGGCCCCCCGTTTCACCCCCCGCCGCGGTCGGCGGGGCGGCGGGAATCATCGGGCCTCCTTGCGATCTGTCTCGTTCGCTTGCTGCGGCGGGTTGCCCGCCGTGCGGCAGGCGTGTTAGGGAGCATCATATCAGCAGCGCGGGGAAGGATCCGTTCGAAAAATGGGCCTGAGAGGAAACGATCGTTTGCCCGGAGAGAGGCGTTTTGGCTTCGGGCGCAAGGAGAAGACCATGACCCAGGATCCTGCGGAACTTCGGGGCGTGCCGTTGGTTGCAAGCCGGCTTGTCGAGTATGGCGAGGGCGCGATCGTGAGCCGGACGATCCTCCAGCGCGAGTCGGGGAACGTGACCCTCTTTGCCTTCGATGCCGGCCAGGGCTTGAGCGAGCACACCGCGCCCTTCGATGCGCTGGTCTTCGTGCTGGAGGGGCGGGCCGCGATCACGCTCGCAGGCCAGGTGAACGAGGTGGCGGCGGGCGGGGTGGTGATCATGCCCGCCCAGGTTCCCCATGCGCTGAAAGCGATCGAGCGCTTCAAGATGATGCTCGTCATGATCCGCGGCTGACCGGACCCGGCCGCCGCCTGCGCCGCAGCCGGGGCGATTCCCTCGCCCTCTTCCGGAAAGGAGGTCGTCTCCCATGGGAGAGCCGGTGCATGTTTCCCGGGTTCGTATCGTGCGCGAAAAAGGGCCTACCCGTCGCGCCGTGATCGAGGGCTTTGACGAACCGGTCTATTACGGCGTTCACGGCGGGATCCGAAACTTCTACCGCATCGATCCCGACCGGGAACACGCGGCGACCCTCGATCACATCGTGGCGGCGACCGCGGCCTGAATGATGGGCACACTGGCCGCGGTGCTGGCCGGAAAGCGGATTCCCACCCCCGAGGACCGGTACGAGGCCGAGGTCGAGGGGGAGATCGAGAACGTGGAGGGGGTCTTGAAGATCACCTGCATCCGCGTGAGGTATCGCCTGAAGCTGCCGGCGGGACGCTCCGCGGAGGCGAAGGCCGCTTTCGCGGACTATCTTTCCCGCTGCCCGGCGGCCCAAAGCGTGATCGGCTGCATCCGCCTCGAGGACGAGTTGATCCTCGAGGAGCTTCCCTGAGAGAAACCCGCCTCCCGCAAGGCGGACCCGGCAGGGAACGTCGCGGGCGCTTCGATCCGCAGGCGGCAATCAACGTTGCGCCCGGATGAGTGCCTGCCAGGTGGGCTTTTCGAGGAAGCTGCCGGGGACGTTTTCCTCCATCTCGACGAACAGGCGCCAGGGGGCGGCAAACGTCAGCAGGTCCCCCCCGAGAAGCGGCCGGACGTACTTGCGGGCCGAGATGTCGGTCAGGCCGACGACCGCCCGAGGGGAATCCGTGCGCGCCTCCCGGAAGGGAAGGATGCCGATCGTCTGGCAGCCTGCGGCCCAGGGGATGATCACGTTCTCCATCCCCCCGCGGGCGTAGTTGGCGAGGATGACCAGCGCGGCGAGCCGGTCGGGGTCGGCGAGGAAAACCACCGTCGCGGGCGTTTCCGTTCCCGGGTCGACTTCGGCGAGGGGTTTGAAGACCACGAAGCGCGAGGCGATCTCCATGATGGGCAGCTCCTCCAGCCAGCGGTGGACGTGCTCGGGCGTCTTGAGGTAGCCCTCGCCCTCGAGGAAGTCGCGCGGGAACTCCTTGCCCGCCTGCGCCTTGAGGGCCTCGCCCACTTGCCTTCCCTGCTCCCAGTCCGCATTTCCGGAGGAGAGAAAATGGGCGAAGCAATCCACTCCCCCCGGAAAGCGCAAGTAGGCGTTCCCGAAGCCCAGGCCTACCCCGCCTCCCCAGCAGCCGTAGGTCTCGGCGGAGAAGGCCGCGGTCTTGCCCTTGGCGGCGTTGGCGAAGAGAAACATGACGCAGCCCCATCTTCCCGGCTTGAATTCAAGCGCCCCTTCGGGCTTCTCGTCGGCCAGGACGACGGCGACGGGCCCGTAGGCGCCGCCGAGCGCCGCAGCGATCCGCGATTCCATCTTCTTCTCCTTTCAGGGGACGTCCATTGTCATATCATGATCTTCCCTCGACCTGGCGTAGGGGACGTTCATTGTCTGCAGAGGTAGCACGATCCCCCGCACCTGGGAAAGGCGGCCCGTGACGACCGGGAGGGGGAGGACTCCGAGGCGGCGGGGAATGGCCAACGGCACGCCAGGGAGGCTCTGCACCGCATCCTCCCCCAATGCGCTTCCCCGGCGGAAGCGCACGGGGGAAAGGAAGTCAACCAATATGTGAATGGACGTCCCCGGTTTGGCCGTCCCCGGTTTGGCTCAGCGGGCCTGTTTCGCCTTGCGCCGGTCGCGGATCATCTTCGTGTCGTGGTAGAGGTCGGCGAAGGCGGCCTGCAGGGCTTCCTCGAAGCCCACGATCGTCCCGCCGTGGGCCTTGACGAAGCGCTCGGCGTCCTCGCGCCGGGCGAAGGCCCACTTCGCCCGCGCGCTCATGACCCCCGGGCGGTCACCGCCGATCACCCAGATCGCCTTCTCGGCATCGATCAGCATTCGCGTGAGGTAGTCCCCCACCGCGAAGGACACCGGCGCCCGATCCAGGCGGTTGACGAGCTCGACCGCCGTGCAATGAATGCTGCAGGTCCCCGTCTCGCTTCCGTCCTCAAAGACGATCACCATGCGGCTGTGGGCGAATTCCCAGCGGTTCATGCCGCAGAGCGGGCAGGCGGGGTGTCGGGCGATATCGGCCTCGCTGGCCGCCGCGAAGCCGGCGCCGAGAAACATGGCGGCAATGAGGAGAAAAGGGGTTTTCATGAGCCACTCGCCTCCCTGAGTGTTTGGCGGCGGCCTTGCGGCGCCCCCCGGGACCGGCGGTCCCGGTCGCGCGCCGCACCGCAGGGTCGACTATCCGGGAAAACGGTTTCCCGGTCAAGCCGGCCGGTCGGGGCGCGGGTTCTTCGCCGCCGCCCGGCCTTCCGCCGCAGGCCCGCCGGCGGGGTTGAGGTCGGAGCCGGGCTTGAGGAGGCCGCGGGCGAGTTCCACGGCCCGGCGGTAGTCGGTCTGGATGCCTTCTTTGCCGAAGACCTCGGCACAGCCGATGTTCGCGAGGACGCGGTCCAGCCCGACCCCTTCGTTCACCACGAGGATCGGGCGGATGCCTTCGGCTTTCAGCTTTTCCACCATTTCGACCAGGGCGAAGGCGGCGGAGGTGTCCATGAAGGGGACATGGTAGCAGTTGATGATGACGACCTTCGCCCCTAAAAGCTTGTTGATCTTGTCCTGCATCTGGGCGGTCATTCCGAAGAAGAAGGCCCCCCGCACCGCGATCACACGGATGCCGTAGTCGCTCTCTTCCTGGAGTTCCTTGCCGAGCGCGCGCTCCCAGTCGGCCGGGGCGACCTCGAAGACGTTGACTTGGGTCAGGCGCGCCATCTGCCAGGTGAGCATCAGGGCCGCCAGGGCGATGCCGATGGTGACGGCGACGATCAGATCGACGAAGACCGTGATCGCAAACACGGCGATCATGACCACGAGATCCGGCCGGGGGGCGCGCTTGAGGATCTTGAGCATGCGGTAGTCGAGAATGTCGACACCGACCTTGATCAGGATCCCCGCCAGGGCCGCCATGGGAATGTGGGCCGTGGCCTTGCCGAGACCGAGCAGGACGGCAAGCAAAAAGAGCGCATGGATCATGCCCGAGAGCCGGGTTCGGCCGCCGGCCTTGATGTTGACCACGGTGCGCATGGTCGCCCCGGCGCCGGGCAACCCGCCGATCAAGCCTGCCGCGATGTTGCCGACCCCCTGGCCGATGAGCTCGCGGTTCGAATCGTGGCGGACGCGCGTCATCGAGTCGGCGACGAGCGAGGTGAGCAGCGTGTCGATGCTGCCCAGGGCGGCCAACGCGATCGCCATGGCGAGCACCCGGGGCAGGTGCTCCGCCGAGAACGCAGGCAGCCTGAGCTCCGGCAGCCCGGAGGGGATCTCCCCGATGGTGTTCACGGGGAGCTTCAGCCAGCCCGCCAGGAGGCTTGCGCCAAGGAGCGCGATGAGCGGCGAGGGGACCACGCGCGTGATGCGCGCCGGCGTGAGAAAAACGACCAGCAACGTGAACCCGCCGAGGAGCAGGCTCTCGAGCCGTGCGCCGCCCACGGCTTCCGGGAGAGACCGCAGCGCAAGCAGCGGCGAGCCCACGCTGGGGAGGCCGAGCAGCGGGTGAATCTGCAGGAGCAGGATGATGGCCCCGATGCCGCTCATGAACCCCGAAATCACCGGGTAGGGGATGTAGCGCACGAAGCCGCCGATCCGGGCCCAGCCGAATGCGATCTGCAGCGCGCCGGCCAGCACCACGACGGTGAAGACGAGGGAGAGATCCCCCGGGAAGGCGGCCACCGCCGCGGCGAAGACCACGGTCATGGGGCCGGTCGGGCCGGAGACCTGGCAGGGGGTGCCGCCCAGCAGGGCGGCGAAGAACCCAAGGGCGATCGCGCCGTAGAGCCCGGCAATGGGGCCGGCCCCGCTCGCCGCGCCGAATGCCAGCGCAAGCGGCAGGGCCACGACGCCGGCGGTGAGCCCGCCGAAGAGGTCTCCGCGCAGAAGGGAAAGCGAAGCCGCGAAACGTTTCATGGTGCACCCCCCGGGTGCCGGGGTCGGTGTGCAGCGCCCGTCGCGTGCGGCCGGCCCGTCCGGCGAAAGAAGGCTCGCCTTTTATCCCATGGACCCACCAATGTCAAAGGTCCGGGTCGGGCGTGGGCGCCGACGCCGTGCGGAGGCGCCGAGGGCGGTCCTCCCCGGCACCCCCGGAAAACAAAAAATTTATTTGACTTCAAAAAATTTGTTTGTTACAGGCCTGAACCGCACCAGTCACGTCGCCCCCGGGAGGTGTCATGAACGAGCGGGAATGGATCCTCCGGACGCTGGCCCAGATTGCGGAGTCCCTTGTTCGCACCTTCCCGCGCAACCTCGAAGTCGTCGTCCACGACCTCTCCGACCCCCGGCACTCCATCCGCCACATTGCGGGCGACGTGACCCGCCGCAAGGTCGGCGGCCCGTTGACCGACCTCGTCGTGCGGGTCCTCAGGCGCGAAGGCCGCGAAATCCGCGATCGCTACAACTACCGGACCACCACCCGGGACGGGCGGGTGCTCAAGTCGACCACGACCTTCGTCCGCGACCGCCAGGGGGAGGTCGTCGCCGCCTTCTGCGTCAACTTCGACACGACCGACTATCGCAACGCCTGCCAGGCCCTGGAGGTGTTCTCGAGCGCGGCAGCGGGTTTCGACGACGAGGAGAAGATCGAAACCTTCGCCACCTCGATCCACGAGACGATCGAGGCGCTCTTCGAGCAGACGGTCGCCCGGATCGGCAAGCAGCCGGCGTACATGTCGACCGCGGAGAGGCTCGATCTCTTGCGCGCGCTCGAGGAAAACGGGGTCTTCCGGATCAAGGGGTCGGTCGATCAGGTGTCCCGGAGGATGGGGGTCTCCAAGTACACGGTGTACGGGTATCTCAAGAAAATCCGCCTGGAGCAGGAGCTCCCTCAGCCCTGAACCCGCCAAGGCGAAGTCCGGAAAGGAGAAAAAAGAAACGATGGAATCTGCCAACGCACCCAGGCCGGTATCCACGGCCGAAGCACCCGCCGCGATCGGGCCCTACTCCCAGGGGATAGTCGCCGGGGGGTTTCTGTTCGTCTCCGGCCAGCTTCCTCTCGACCCGGAGACCGGCGAGCCGGTCGCGGGCGGAATCGAGGAGCGCGCCGACCGCTGCCTGAAAAACCTTGCCGCCGTGGCGCACGCCGCGGGGACGGATCTTTCGCGTGCGGTGAAGCTGACCGTCTTTCTGACCGATCTCCGAGACTTCGCGCGGGTCAACGAGGTCTATGCCCGCCACTTCGCAAACGGCCCCCCTCCCGCCCGCTCCGCGGTGCAGGTCGCGGCGCTGCCCCGGGGGGCGGATATCGAAATCGAGGCCGTCATCGAACGCTGACCCCAAGGAGGTGATCCATGAATCTTGCCCGATTCCCACGACGCCGGTACACGCCCGGCCCCACGCCGATCGAGTTTTTGCCCCGATTTTCCAAGGCGGTTGGCGGGCCCGAAATCTACATCAAGCGCGACGATCTGCTCGGCCTCACCGCCGGCGGCAACAAGACGCGCAAGCTCGAGTTTCTCGTCGCTGACGCGCTCGGCCAGGGTGCCGACACGCTGATCACCTGCGGGGCGGTGCAGTCGAACCACTGCCGGCTGACCCTCGCCGCGGCCGTGAAGGAAGGGTTGCACTGCCGGCTGGTTCTCGAGGAACGCGTGCCGAAGAGCTACCACCCCGAGGCCTCGGGAAACAATTTTCTCTTCCGGCTGCTCGGGGTGGAGAAAATCGAGGTTGTCCCCGGCGGGACGGACATGATGGCGGCCATGCAGAAGGTGGCCGAGGATCTCGCCCGCGAGGGGAGAAAAGGCTACATCATCCCCGGCGGCGGCTCGAACCCCATCGGGGCTACCGGCTACGTCGCCTGCGCCCAGGAGCTCCAGGAGCAGCTCTTCGATCTGGGGCTGGCCATCGACCGCGTGGTCGTTGCCTCGGGCAGCGCCGGAACCCACGCAGGTCTCGTCACCGGCTTCGTCGGCTGCAACCTGAACATCCCCATCCTCGGCGTCGGGGTGAGCCGCGACCCCGAAGACCAGGAACCGCTCGTCTACGACCTCGCCTGCCGCACCGCCGAGCGGCTGGGCGTGCGCGGGGGGATCCCGCGGGAGGCGGTCACCTGTGTCGGCGGCTACTGGCAGCCGAAATACTCGGTCCCCAACCGGAGGATGGTGGAGGCCGTGCAGCTGCTCGCCCGGACCGAGGGCATCCTGCTCGATCCGGTGTACACGGGCAAGGCCATGGCGGGCCTGATCGGCCTGAGCCGCGAGGGGCGCCTGCGCAAGGGGGAAAAGGTGCTCTTCGTCCACACCGGCGGCTCCCCGGGGCTTTATGCCTACCTCCGCCCGGTCTTGGGCCTTGAGCCGGTGGCGGAGTAGGTGCAATGGCTTTCGTTCTTTTCATTTAATGAATTGAAATTCAATGTGAAAGCAAATCTCTCCACGATGGGCAGCTCTACCAATATCAGAAAGGGGGAAGGATGAGACAACTGTGCCGCAAAACGATTTGCAACGTCATTTCCGCAGCTTTATTGATCGTATTTAGTCTATGTTATACGCATGTAGAGGCAAAAGAAATCATCATTAAACTCGCCCATCCCAATGTCCCTCAGCATCCCATGGGAGAAGGGTATGAGTTGTTTAAATCTGATCTTGAAAGGCGATCTGGGGGAGTGTTCCGAGTTGATATTTATGACAGCTCGAAATACGGAAACTTTGATGCTGTGGTTCAGGGCCTCCAGATGGGCGTTTTGCAGATGGGATCAGATGCCTGCAACAACTTTTCGGTATTTAATCCGCAATTGATGTTTCTTGATATGCCATTTATCATACCCAGCTATGAGGCAGCCGATCTAATTACAGATGGCCCTATTGGGAAAAAGCTGGCCGGGGCACTTGAAAAAAATGGTATTTTAGGATTGGGCTATATCGATATTGGATTCAGACAGGTATTCGCAAACCGGCCGATTCGTAAGCTGGAAGACGCTAAGGGACTTAAAATTCGAGCAACGCATTCCAAAGCGCATATCGCAATCCTTAAGGCTCTTGGTATGAATCCCACACCGGTTGCTTGGGGTGAGGTCTACACGGCATTGCAGCAAAAGACGGTTGATGCCATAGACATCGATTTGAATTTGGCATGGTTCAATAAATTCCCCGAAATAACAAAATATGTAACGCTTACACGCAGTTTTTATAGCGGCCACTTGGTTTTGGTATCCAAGCCGTTCTGGGAAAAACTGACACCGCAAGAGCAATCATGGATCAATGAATCATTCGCGGTTATGCAAAAATTTGAGCGCAATAAAATCCGAAGCAATGAATCGATGATTATCCAGAAGATCAAAGAAACAGGAGGCGAAGTCATCGAGTTGTCTTCAGAAGAACGAGCTCGGTGGATCAAGGCTACGGAGAACGTAGCCCCATCATTTGCGTCTGCAGTGCCCCCTGAACTCATCGAAGAAATGCGAAAAACGATTAGGGAAAAACTAAATCAATAACGGGATTGAACAAACAAGATGGGGCAGGCAAATAAAAAACTTGTCTGCCCCAATCTCAAGAGAGCTTATGAAAACTTCATTCAATTGGCTAAACCGGTTTGAAGAGGTTACCTCTTCGATTGCACTTGCCGGAATGGCTTTAATTATCATCTTGCAGGTCTTTCAAAGATACATTTTGCAAGATTCACTTGATTGGCCCGAAGAGTTGGCGAGATACCTTTTTATATTTTCTGTTTATCTTGGTGCGAGTTTTGCGGCAGCGGAAAGACGACACCTTGAAGTGACTGTCGCCCGAACGATATTTGGCGAGAAAACCGGGGTTATCATCGCGATTATTGCTTACATAGTAACTGTAGGTTTCTGTGGATTGATGTTTGTTTGGGGGGTCAAGATGGTTGGTTTTGTTGTGGCTTCAAACCAGCTTGCGCCTGCGCTCCAATTTCCGATGTATATTTCTTATATTTGCTTGCCGCTTGGTTTTCTTCTCATGATGCTGCGCACTGCCTTCACAATAAAAAAATTGGTTTCTGAGGATTTAAAGCGTTTACTCGACAGAGAGTATAACACTGCAAAATCACAATAAGGAATGAGTATTAGCTGCACTTCCAGAACAAGGAATCCACGAGAGCCATATGAAGAAACATAGGTCCCGCGGCGATTCGCCACAGAATCGTGTTGACTTCCGTCTTGCTGAGATATTCGTCGCAACGAAGCCGAAGGGGCGCTGAGAAGCTAGATAACGAAGCCTTTGTCTCAGAAGATCAAGATGATCACGGCGATATGCGTTTGATGCCATAAAAATGCCGGTACCAGGAAGAGGCTACGATGGCGAGCAATGCTGGGGGATCGTTACGATTTTTAACCGAGCGAGCATTGCTGCGCCCGGGCATGAAAAAAACCCTACCCCGGCAGGATGGGAGATCGTGTAATCGAGACGATGGGAAAGCCCGGGGACGAAGGATCGCCTCGGTACGGAGGTTGATCGCAAGACGGGGCCAAACTTCCTTGAAGGCTTCTACAGGGCGGTGAGGTCAAATGTGTGAATCTGAGGCATCACGACGCTATAAAGAAATCCAGAATAATAATGCCATAAACAGCCAACAGAACGTGGCGTATTCACGTCTATGAATATTTTCTCAAGTGTTAAATGAACTGGACAGATTTACAAAAACGAACACAAGCTGCCAATTGAGGGCGAACCCATGGATTTCCCGATTTTGATCATCACGATCATGCTTCCATTGCTGTTGATTTTAAGCGTCCCGATAGGAGTGGCGATTGGCCTTAGCGTTGCTTTGGCGATCATTTCGGCAGGGCTTCCTGTCCAATTTTTGATGCAAAAGATGTTTATGTCATTGGATGCATTCCCTTTGCTCGCTGTTCCTTTTTTCATCATGGCCGGCGAGGTGATGCAAAAAGGAAGCATGGCGGAGTCTTTGTTAAAGGTTTCGCGTTGCTTGATCGGTCATGTGACCGGAGGGCTCGCGCATGTTTCGGTTCTCACGTGTTTGTTTTACGGCGCGCTAAGCGGGTCAGCACCGGCGACCGTGGCTGCGGTGGGTGGCATAATGATTCCCTCGATGGAGAAGGAGGGGTTTTCAAAATCATTTTCAACGGCCACAAATGTTGCAGCAGGATGCTTAGGAGTGATGATCCCGCCGAGTGTTCCTCTGATCATTTACGGAACAACGGCTAATGTGTCGGTGGGTGATTTATTTATTGCTGGTATTGTTCCGGGAGTATTTATCGGTATCGTGTTGATGATCACGTGCTTCTTTTTGGCAAAACATCATGGTTTCAACACGAAAAGCAAAAAAGCAACTTATAAAGAGACACTTCAAGCTCTGTTTGATGCAAAATACGCCCTATTGGTTCCCATTATCGTACTTGGGGGCATTTACGGTGGAATTACCACGCCTACAGAAGCAGGGGCGATAGCGGTCGCGTATGCCCTGTTTATAGAGGGCGTTGTGTTAAAGAAGTTAACCAAACAGAAAATATGGCTAATTCTGCGGGGCACGACGATAACCAACGCCACAATATTTTTGGTGGTTGCAACCGCTACGGCATTGGGGCAAATATTGCTTATTTATAATGTTCCGAACGCACTTGTTAACGCTTTGTCGGGGTTAGCAAACAATGCAAATCTCTTGCTGCTTGCCATAATCATTATGCTTTTGATTTTGGGAACATTTATGGATGCCTTGGCGAACATACTGATCTTAACACCTCTGCTTCAGCCGCTGCTAATGAAAGCTGGAATAAACATGACACATTTTGGCATTATCATGATTGCAACAGCTTCCGTTGGATTTCTTACGCCTCCAGTTGGGGTAAATCTGTTTGTTGGTTGTGGTATCAGTGGCATAAGCATAGAAAAGTTAAGCTATGCAGTATTGCCGTTTGTTTTTACAATGACGGCAGCGATTCTTGTCATCGCCTACATTCCTAAAATCGCTCTTTGTCTGCTATAAAGGAAAGTTAAAAAGTTGAAAATCAAATTTTCAAAAGATCACCGTGGCCATGCGGGTCTTGCCGGGCATATCGGAGTCAGTCATGTGACAAGCCACTCGGGCTTCGTGCAGGAAGATGGTGCAGGGTTTTCCGTTGTAACAACGATCATCAACAAGGCGGCTTCACTTGATCTGCGAATAACCAAAGTGAACGTAAATCCTAAGAACGGTGAAATTGATATTCATTTAAAAAACGGTGGGGAGGGAAAAGCCCATGCGTGTCATGGGTTTACACAAGCGGAAAAAACCCTGATGAAACATGCTGTAGGAAAAAGCGCAGTCAGCCCTCAATCGCTGGCAACCGCAATCTTCGGTAGGATAATAGGGCAGGGGGTTTTGGAGGTTCCATCCGCGTTTATCACTGCGGTATCAAAGGCTGTCGTAAATGGCTTTATGATTCACTATCCTGACCAATTTATTTACGCTGCAGAAGATACGCCACTCAGTGCCGGGTGCACAATAGGAACAATATTGCGAATTGGAGACATGACCGTTTCAACGATGCTAACCATCAATGCGGGCGAAGGCGGGATCGGACCCAACGAGGATACGGAAGGAAATATTCCGATAGGAAATAAACGCAAATTAATGGAAAAACTCGGTTTGGATCGTCTACCGACCATTATCGTCGAGTCGAAGGCATTCGTTCCCGCTTGGAAGGAACAAATCAAAGAAACAACGTTGGTAGTAAGAGCAAACGATATGTATGATAATACGGTAGTTCGGGAATGCTTGATACAAGGAGCAAGATCGTTAGGATATCCTGTTTTTCAACCAGACAACCCTTACCCAAGACGAACAGGAGCATTGTCGAGAGTTCAGAAAGATATTTCCGATCAAATAATCAGTCTTGGAAAGGGGCTTGCAAAGGCGAAAACATCGGGAGATAAAAATAGATTAGCGGCTAAGCTTTCCATGATCATAAAAAATGATTTGGGTGGCATCACTTTCATGAGTGATAAAATAAACGACATCTTCGATAATGGTGGTCTCTTGCCTGGAACTGCAGCTGTTCTTTCGTCCGCGGTGACAAGTGATTATGCAGCTAAATACAAAATTCCGCTCCTAAGAAATGACGATATTAAGATGTATGAAAAAACAATTTATGAGGCCTTGAAATTATTAGGCCAAAAAATTCACGAAGCAAATGAAGAGTTGGTCAAAAAAGCAATTTCCAAAAAAAGAATCAAATCAATTGAAAAAGTTGCATTAAAATCTTTAAAAAATAGAGGTCCCGTAAAGAGAATTAACCATTAAAAAATTATCCGCAAGATCAAAAATGCACTGGCACAGTTAAAAAGGCAAAGAACCTTTAATTGGCGACATTGACTTTCGTTGCGGTTGTTTTTAAGCCAACATAAAATGATCTTCTTTTGGCTCACCCAACATTAAATTAAGACAACCAAGATGCGCTGCAAGCATTTCTTGATGATGTCGAAAGCAAAGAGATAAAGAAAATGGGATAAGGGGCTTTCGAAAATCGCGAGAGGAAAAAGAAGTTCCATCAAGTTCCGCCTGCAAATTCGGCCTGGAAGCGGAAGGTGTTATCCGAAGGGAAGGAAAACGCGCCTGCAAGATCGCATGGGGAGCTTGTCGTCGGCAATTTGCGATACAAGCAGAAGCCCCTTGAAACTTCTGGTTGCCAAGAGGTAGAATCCACTTCCACCTGAAGCAACAGGGCGTGTTCGGTCTCGATCGAAGTTCCCCCCAACCTTCGGAGGTGAGCCATGGCAGAGGAAACGGCGCGCAAATCGGGGTTCATGTCATGGTATTTCCAGTCCAACCTTCTTGTGCGGATCCTGATCGGCCTCGTCCTGGGGGCCATCGTGGGACTGGCCGCGGGCTCCTCCATCCTTTGGGTCAAGCCCTTCGGGGATGTTTTCATCCGCCTCCTGCGCATGATCGTGGTTCCGGTGATCTTCTTTTCGCTCGTCGTGGGCGCAGCGAGCCTGAGCCCCTCCAAGCTGGGCCGCGTCGGGGTCAAGATCTTCATCTACTACATGCTGACCACCGTGGTGGCGGTGATCTTCGGGTTGATCTCGGCCAACATCTTCCGTCCCGGCACCGGGCTCGACCTGAGCGCCGGGCAGGCGGCCGGGAAAGCGCTCACCCAACCCAAGATCATCGATACGCTGCTGGCCATCATCCCCGTGAACCCGATCGAGTCGCTCGCCAAGGGGGATGTGCTCCCGATCATCTTCTTTGCCATCATCTTCGGGATCTCGCTTTCCTTTCTCGCCCAGAGCCGCGATGAGCGGGTAAGCGGCGGGGCCGCGGCCGTGCTCAAGTTCTTCGACGGTGCCGCCGAGGCGATGTACTCGATCGTGCGCGGGGTGATGCAGTATGCGCCGATCGGCGTCTTCGCCCTGATCGCCGTCGTCTTCGCCCAGCAGGGCTCGAAGGCCCTGGGTCCGCTCGGCATGGTGACGCTCACGGTCTACCTCGCGCTGGTCGCGCACTTGCTCATCACCTACGGGGTTGCGCTCAAGATTTACGGCCTCAAGTTCAGCCGCTTCCTCGCGGGCGCCAAGGAAGCCATGCTCACGGCCTTCGTGACCCGGAGCTCGAGCGCCACCCTTCCGATCACCATGCGCAACGCGGAGGAAAACCTGGGGGTGCCTCGCAGCATCGGCTCCTTCACGCTCCCGCTCGGGGCGACGATCAACATGGACGGAACGGCCATCTATCAGGGCGTCTGCGCACTCTTCGTCGCCTTCGCGATCGGCCAGTCGCTCGATTTCGGGGCCCAGATGACCATCATCATCACGGCGACGCTCGCCTCGATCGGCGCGGCCGGGGTGCCCGGCGCGGGCGTGATCATGCTGCTCATGGTCCTCAACTCGGTCGGTCTCGAGGTGAAGGAAGGCTCGGCGATCGCCATGGCCTACGCCATGATTTTGGGGATCGACGCCATTCTCGACATGGGCCGCACCTGCCTCAACATCACCGGCGATCTCGCCGGCACCGCGATCGTGGCCAAGACCGAAAAGGCAATCGATCTGGAGAAGTGGGCCTGAAGGCCGATCGCTGCGAAAACCCTTGGACACGCAGGGCCGGGGGGCTTCCCCGGCCCTTTCCGTTTGTGCACCTCTCGGCGTCGGCGGGTGTCCGGGTTTGAGTTTCCCGGGCATTTCGCGATATGGTACAAAAGGAAGTTGTCCCCGGAAGTGGCGAGGCGGCGGGTTTCTCCATGGAGCAGCGAGACGGGGTGCCGCAGCACCTGATCCCGACCGGCTGGGGCCGGGCGGGCCGCTGGGCGTGTTACACGGCCGCGATCGGGCTCGCCGCGGGGGCGGCCGCCATCGTCTTTTTCTTCCTCTGCCAGGCGGGCATGCGCTTTCTCCTGGATGCGCTGGCGGGATTCCGGCCGCCCGCG
Organism: Desulfatibacillum sp.; assembly: GCA_020725555.1. GTDB lineage: Bacteria > Desulfobacterota > Desulfobacteria > Desulfobacterales > SpSt-501 > SpSt-501. Next base: position 30,698 of record DYEU01000004.1, on the reverse strand, counting down.
GCAACGGGGGAGGCCGTGCTCTTTTCCGCGGGGGACGGGGAGTTTTCCCGCTGGGTGCTTCTTTTCCTGCCGGCGGCGGGGGGACTGGCCAGCGGCCTTCTCGTGGAGCGCTTCTGCCGCGAGGCGGCAGGCGGAGGAAACGATGCCGCGATCCGTGCCTACCACGAAAGCGACGCCCGGATCCCGGCCTGCGTACCGCTCGTCAAGACCGTCGCCACGGCGATCTTGATCTCAAGCGGCGGCTCCGGCGGGAGAGAAGGGCCGATCGCCCACATCGGGGCGGGGCTGGGTTCGCTGCTTGCCGTGAGGCTCGGTCTCACGCCCCGCGAGCGCCGCATCCTGATGGCGGCCGGCATCGCCGCCGGCATCGGGAGCATTTTCCGCGCCCCCCTTGCGGGGGCGCTGTTCGCCGCCGAATTCCTCTACCGCGAGCCGGAGTTCGAGTTCGAGGTGATGATCCCGGCCGGGCTGGCCTCGATCGTGGCCTACTGCCTGTTCTGCAGCGTGTACGGCTGGGACCCGCTGCTCGCCGCGCCCCCCTTTTTTTTCCGCAACCCGCTGGAGCTCGGTCCCTATTTCCTGCTTGCCCTCTTCGTCGCCGGGGCGGCCGTGGTCTTCATCCGCGGCTATCACGGCATCGCCTCCGGGTTCCGTCGGCTTGCCCTTTCCCCCGCCTTCAAGCCCGCGCTGGGGGGCCTGCTGACGGGGCTGATCGGCTTCTATTTGCCGCACACGCTTTCCTTCGGATACGGCTACGCGGAGCAGGCGATCGCCGGAGACCTCCCGCTTTCCCTGCTCATCACCCTTGCCGTCGGGAAAATGCTGACGACCTCCTTTTCCGTCGGCTCCGGAGGGAGCGGGGGCCTTTTCGGGCCCTCGCTGGTCATCGGCGCCGCGCTGGGGAGGATCGCCGGGAGTCTGTTCCAGGCCTTGCTCCCCGGGGTCGTCTCCTCCCCCGGCGCCTTCGCCCTGGTGGGCATGGCGGGATTTGTCGCCGCCGTCGCCAACACCCCGATCTCGATCATGCTCTTCGTCAGCGAGATGACCGGCTCCTACCGTCTGCTCATCCCCTGTCTGCTCGTCTGCTCGGTCGCCTATCTCGCAACGCGCCGCCACAGCCTCTTTCCCGCGCAGGTCCGGCGCCGCCTCGATTCGCCGGCCCACGCCGGCGAGCTCTTCGTGGATGTCCTCCAGCGGATGCGCGTGCGCGACATCCTGGATCGGGTGCGCCAGGTCGAGATGATCCCCGAGGGCATGCGCTTCGTCGATTTCAAGGCCCTGTTCGCTCAGGGCCGGCAGCATTACTTCCCGGTGTGCGACGGGGAGGGGAAGTTGAGCGGCATCTTTTCGGTCAACGACGTGCGCGCCGTGCTGTTTGCCCCCGAGGTCGAACCGCTTGTCGTGGTGAAGGACATCGCCAACGCGCAGATCATCACGACCACCCCTTCCGAGGACCTGAGCACGGTGCTTCGCAAGTTCACGATCAAAAACATCGACAGCCTGCCGGTCGTCGCCGACGATGACCCGCGGAGCCTGATCGGGATGCTCTCGCGGCGCGACGTGATCGACTGCTACAACCGCAAGGTGCAGGAATGGAAAACCGCGCGCCGGGCGCCGGAGGAAGGGAAACGGCCCACATGAACGGAGCGGAACTGATCACCGCCCTGCGCCGCATGGCCGAGGAGGCCGTTGCGGCCGAACCGGCCCGCAGCGGGGCACGGCCCTGGTGGCGCAAGCCCCTTGTCGCCGCGGCGCCGGCCGATGAGCGCTTCAATCGGCTGCCCGCGATCGCCGCCCCCGACCACCTGCTGCCGCGGGATCTGCTGCCGGGCGCGGCCGCGGTGGTCGTCTTCTTTGTCCCCTTCCACACGGGGCTCGTGCGGGACAACCGGCCGGGTGAGCGGCCCTCCCCGGACTGGGGGCTCTCCTACGTGCAGACGAACGCGCTGATCGAGCATCTCGGGAAAACGATGGCCGCGTGGCTGGAGGGCCGGGGCTTCCGCTGCGCCCTGACGCCGGCGACCCACAATTTCGACGAGGAGCGGCTTGTCGCCCGCTGGTCGCACAAGCATCTGGGCCATCTGGTGAACCTGGGGCGCTTCGGGACCCATCGGCTCCTCATCACCCCGGCCGGATGTGCGGGAAGGCTGGGAAGCCTCGTCACCGAGGCCGAACTCGGGGAACAGCCGCTTCTCCCCGCCGCTGAAGCTTGCCTCTTAAAGGCGGGCAAGCGCTGTGGCCGATGCATCGCCTCCTGCCCCGTCTCCGCCCTTTCGACCGAGGGGTTCGATCGCCGCCGCTGCTGGGAGCGGCTCAAGGAAAACCGCGCCGCGGTGCCGGCGTTTGCGCACCTGCCGGAGAGCACCCACGTCTGCGGCAAATGCGCCGCGCTCATGCCTTGCAGCTTCCGCAACCCCCTCGCCAAAGCAAATTAGGGGACGTCCATTCTGATATCATTAGGACACGGCACAGGCCCCCCCGGGCAGGAAGGCCCCGGCCTTCCCCAGTCGGGGCGGCGCTTCAAGTGATATCTGAATGGACGTCCCTAGAGTTTTTCTTCGATGCGGCGGAGGAGGTCGCGGATTTCGCGCAGCTGCGAGAGGACGGTTTCGGAGTCGGTGGCCGAGGGCGAGGGGTTGCCGCTCGGGCCGCCGATCGCGCGGAAGATCTCGTCCAAGCGCACGCCGAGCGCGACGATGAAGTAGAGGAGCAGGACGAAGGCGAGCTGGCGCTCGCCCCAGCCAAGAAGAAACCAGCCGCAGAGGATCGCCCCGAAGAAGACGAGGCTCGTCACCGTGTAGGGGTGTCGTGAGAGCCAGCGCGCCGCCGCATGCTTCCTCACGAGACCCAGGCCTCCGCTGCCGGGGGGTGGAGCAAACGCCGCCTCATTTCTTCCCCAGCTCCTCCTGCCGCAACAGCCGCCGCAGCACCTTGCCGACGTTGGACATGGGCAGGCTGTCGCGGAACTCGATGAACTTGGGCCGCTTGTAGCCCGCCATCTTCTCGCGGCAGAAGGCGAGGATCTCCTCTTCGGTCGCCGTCTCGCCGGGCTTGAGCTGGATGAAGGCCTTCACCGCCTCCCCGCTCTTCTCGTCCGGGACCCCGATCACCGCGGCGATGGCCACTTTCGGGTGCTGGAAGAGGACGTCTTCCACCTCCCGCGGGTAGACGTTGAAGCCGCCCACGAGAATCAGGTCCTTCTTGCGGTCGGTGATGTGGATGTAGCCCTCGGGGTCGATGTGGCCGATGTCGCCGGTCAGGAAGTAACGCCTGCCCCCGATCGTGCGAAAGACCCGCTCGTCCTCGTCCGGCTTGTTCCAGTAGCCCTTCATCACCTGCGGGCCGCAGACGGCGAGCTCGCCGTCCTCGCCCTGCGGCAGCTCCTGCAGCCCGGTCACGAGGTCCACGATCTTCACATCGGTTCCGGGGATGGGAAAGCCGATCGTGCCGATGCGGCGCTGGCGGGTGTTCGTGGGGTTCACGGTGACGACGGGTGCGGTTTCGCTCAGGCCGTAGCCCTCGAAGATGACCGCCCCGGTTTTTTCTTCGAACCGCCGGCAGACCTCCGGCGGCAGCGGCGCCCCGCCCGAGAAACAGCCCAGAAGCGAGGAGAGGTCGTAGCGGTCGAGGTGGGGGTGGTTGGTAAAGGCCATGAAGATCGTGGGCACGGCCGGCATGACCGTCGGCCGCTGCTTTTGCACGATCTTGAGCACCTCGGTGAACGGCGGGTTTCCGGCGCGGGGGTCGGGGACGCAGATCAGGCGGCTTGCGCTCGCGCAGGCCGAGAGCATCGCACAGGTCATGCCGAAGCTGTGGTACCAGGGAAGCACCCCGAGGTAGGTGTGGAAGGCCATGCGCTGGGGTTCGGGGGCTGCGCCCGGCTCGTGCACGAGGCGGATCCAGGTGGTGATGGCGGCGAGGTCGTAGGAGAAGTTCGCATGCGTGAGGCAGGCCCCCTTGGGCACCCCCGTCGTCCCGCCGGTGTAGAGGATGAGCGCCAGGTCCTCGAGCGGGTCGATCGTGACCGCCGGCGGCTCGGGCCGGGATTGGGCCACGACGTCGTCGAAGAAGAGGTGGCCGGCCTCGTGGGAGGCGGCCCGCGGGATCTTGCCGAGCAGCCCGCCGAGCAGGGCCTTGACCTTGGGCAGGTAGGATTTCACGCCGCAGATGACGACCGTTTCAACCGCCGTCTCCTCGATCGCCTTGACGGTTGTGGGGTAGAAGACCGGATGGTCCATGCAGAAGACGGCTTTCGCGCCGCAGTCCTTGAGCTGGTGCTGGAGCTCCTGGGCCTTGTAGAGGGGGTTGCAGGTGACGGCGACCGCGCCGGCCTTGAGGATCCCGAAATAGACCGGCGGATAGTGCGGCAGGTTGGGCAGAAAGATCGCCACCCGGTCGCCTTTGCGGATGCCGCGGTCGGCGAGGAAGCGGGCGATCCGGTCGGCCGTGTCCCTCACCTGGGCGTAGGTCCGTCCCGCGTCGCTGAACACGGTGTAGACCCGGTCCGGGAAGGCGCGCGCCGTTTCATCGAGCACCGAGAAGAGCGGCTTTTCGTAGCCCCGGATCTCGCGAGGGACGCCTTCGGGCCAGTGGGGTGTGGGCCAACCTCCTGCGGTCATCACGGCCTCCTTCGTTCGGGTGGGGAGAGGAAAAGACGGAAAGGGGGAAAACGGGGGGACTATAGAGGAAGTCGTCGGGGGGTGTCAACGCGGCGCGGCCGATCCTCCAAGCTGCCGGGCGACTTCCGCTGCCAGCAGGCGGTGCAGCTCGTTGCCGATGGCGATGCCGTCGTCGATGAACTGCGGCCCGTAGCGGCGGCCGGTCGGGGTGCGGAAGGTGTCGCGGATGCGGGCCAGGCTGTCGATCCCGAGCGGCCAGCGGGCAAGGAGCGTTTCGGGTGTCAGCCCGGCCGAGGAGACCATCTCCCAGAGGGTGTCGGTGAAGTTGTCCGGGCCCCAGCGGAACTTGTCCGCGTCGTAGAGGCAGTCGGAGAGCAGCGCCCCCTCCCGCGTGTCGACCCCGACGACGGGCCGGAAGGCCTCGTGGTTGCGGATGGCGATGCGGATGTCCTCGATCTCCTCCACCCGCAGGGACCGGCCGGAGAGGAGGCCTGCGGCGAGGTCCGCCCCGCGCTCGGCGTGGCGCTCCTCGCGCCGCAGGATGTCGTGCAGCAAGCCGGCCAAGTGGGCGATCTCCACGCGGCGCAGGAGGGCCGCCTCCTCGATCCCGGCCTTCGCGCCCTCGACCCAGACCAGGGCGCCGGCGTCGAGGGCGACCCGCGTGGCGTGCCGCATCCCGTGCCCGTAGCCTTCGTCGAGGATCCCCCCCAGGTCGTGCCGCAGGCTGCGGACAAGGGGGGCGGATTCGAAGACCGCGAGTGACCGCCCGACGGCCTCGGCCTCGTCGCGGTAGAAGGCGGGCGGCGGCATGCCGCGGGCGATCTCGCGCGCCCGCGCCTGCAGCCGGGCATAGAGGGCTGCGGCCTCCCTCATGGACGGCCTCGCTGCGGCAGGGGAAACGAAGGTTTCCGGGGGGCGGAACCCGCGCCCGGCGAAGGCCGCAGCCGGGACGCCGTGCGGTTTAGCCTTCCAGCAGCTGGAAGGGGCGACCGCAGACCTTCCAGGTCCCGGCCTCCTTCTTCAGCAGCAGGGTCTCCTCGACCGCATGGGTCTCGCCCACGCCGAACCAGCGGGCCACGAGCCCGTAGACGGGGTTGATCGTGCGGCGCCGCTCGCCGCGGAGGAGGACGCGGGCGGTCTCGCCGTCGTTTTCCAGGGTGCGCGCGTCCACGTGGTAGAGGCCCTGCTTCAGGTAATGCGGCGCAAACCCCGAGGCGCGCGCCTCCTGTTCCTTCCGCGCGAGAAAGGCGGCGACGGGATCGGCTTTGGCGGAGGGGGCGATCTCCCGGCAGAGGCGCTCGGCCATGGCGGGCTCGAGCCAGAAATAGGCCTCGGCGAACTCGACGGCCGCCTTCTCGGGGGTGTCGCGCTGGTCGGCGACCGCCAGCACCACCTGCAGGATCAGGGCGAGCATGAGGATCGAGGTGAAGGTCAGGAATCGGGTGCCGCTGTCCATCGGGTCCCTCCTTCAATGCGCCGGGTCGTCGCGGTTGAGCGGGGGATGGGAAAACCTTCCGGGCGAGCGAACCTGCGCTTAGCACGATCGCCGGGGCAAGACAAGGGCTTTTTCAGCGCAGCACGCACTCCCGGACCCAGGGGGCGGCGCTCGCGTGCAGGTGCCGCATCTCCTCGGGGCTGAAGGCCGCATCGAGCCCCTCGAAGAACCCCGGGCGAAGGACGCGGCCCAGGCGCACGGGCTGCAGGGCGTAGCGCCGGCAACCCCGGATGCAGCGGGCGATGCGCTCGACGATCTCCGGGGAGATGAACGGCCGCGCACAGGTGGTGCGGAACTCGTAGTCGATCGCCGATTCGAGCAGCAGGCGCATGCTCCGGCGGATGTCGGCTCCCCGGGCCTGCTCGCAGAGGCACTCGGGGTAGCGCTCGGGGTCGGTCTTGAGGTCCATGGCGACGTAGTCGACCAGGCCCTCGCGGATCACCCGGGCGAGCATCTCCGGCCGGCTGCCGTTGGTGTCGAGCTTGACCGGGTAGCCGAGCGCCTTGATGCGCGAGAGAAACGGCGGGAGCTCTTCATGGAGCGTGGGCTCGCCGCCGGAGACGACGACCCCTTCGAGAAACCCGCGCCGCTCGTCCAGAAAGCGGAAGAGCTCGCCGGGGGGGAGCGCTTCCCCGCAGGAGCCGGGCTTCCCGGCCAGCTCCGGGTTGTGGCAATAGGGACAAGCGAAGTTGCACCCCGAGAGGAAGACCACGCAGCTCATCTTCCCCGGGTAGTCGATGAAGGATTGTTTCTGCAGCCCGCCGATCCGCATCGTCCCCCCCCCGCCTCAGACGGCCACGCGGTAGGTTTTCCGGTTTTCGAACTCGGCCTGCTTGCCGCTGTTCCACTGCTTGACGGGCCTCAGGTACCCCACCACGCGGGAGTAGACCTCGGTGGGGGACTGGCAGCGGCCGCAGACCGGCTGCTCGCCCTCGAGGTACCCGTGGGTCGGGCAGACGCTGAAGGTCGGCGTGAGGGTGAAGTAGGGCAGCCGGTAGCCGGAAGCGATCCGGCGGACGAGGTGGCGCACGACGTGCGGGTCCTTGATTTCTTCGCCGAGGAAGATGTGCAGCACGGTGCCGCCCGTGTATTTCGTCTGCAGCTCGTCCTGCAGCCGCAGCGTCTCGAAGAGATCCTCGGTGAACCCGACGGGCAGGTGGGTCGAGTTCGTGTAGTAGGGGGCCGCCCCGCGGGAGCGCACGTCCTCCTCGTTCGCGCAGCGGATGTCGGGGTGGCGCTCCCGGTCGAGCTTCGCGAGGCGAAAGGAGGTCCCCTCGCCCGGGGTCGCCTCCAGGTTGAAGAGCGTGCCGGTCGTCTCCTGGAGCCCAGAGAGGGCCTCGCGCAGGAAGTCCATGACCCGCAACGCGAAGCGCTGGCCCTCCGGCGCGGTGAGGTCGCAGCCCAAGAAGTTCAGGCAGGCCTCGTTCATCCCGATGATGCCGATCGTCGAGAAATGGTTTTTCCAGTAGACGCCGAAGGCCTTCTTGATCTCCCGCAGATAGAAGCGCGAGTAGGGGTAGAGGTTCTTCTCGGTGAACTGCTCGAGCACCTTGCGCTTGATCTGCAGGCTCTCGGCCGCGAGGTGGACGAGGCGGCCGAGGCGCGCGAAAAAGTCCTCCTCCGAGCCGCTGAGATGGCCCAGCCGCGGCAGGTTGAGCGTCACCACGCCGACCGAGCCGGTGAGGGGGTTTGCGCCGAAGAGGCCGCCGCCGCGCTTGAGGAGCTCGCGGTTGTCGAGCCGCAGCCGGCAGCACATCGAGCGCGCGTCCTCGGGGGACATGTCGGACTGGATGAAGTTGGAGAAGTAGGGGATGCCGTACTTCCCGGTCATGCGCCACAGGGGCTCGAGCTCGGGGTTTTCCCAGTCGAAATCCCGGGTCAGGTTGTAGGTCGGGATGGGGAAGGTGAAGACCCGGCCGCGGGCATCCCCCTCCATCATCACCTCGGCGAAGGCGCGGTTGAGGAGGTTCATCTCCGCCTGGAACGCGCCGTAGGTCGCCTGCTGCTCCCGGCCGCCGATCACGACGGGGAGATCGCGCAGGTTGGCGGGCGGCTTGAGATCCACGGTGATGTTGCTGAAGGGGGTCTGGAACCCCACCCGCGTCGGGATGTTGATGTTGAAGACGAACTCCTGGATGGCCTGCTTGACCTCGGGGTAATCCAGGCGGTCCCAGGCGACGAAGGGGGCGAGCAGCGTGTCGAAGTTGGAGATGGCCTGGGCGCCGGCGGCCTCGCCCTGGAGGGTGTAGAAGAAGTTCACGATCTGGCCGAGGGCGCTGCGGAGATGCTTGGGGGGCGAGCTTTCGACCTTGCCCTCGACGCCGCGGAACCCCTGGCGCAGCAAATCGAGGAGGTCCCAGCCCACGCAGTAGACGGCGAGCAGGTTGAGGTCGTGGATGTGCAGGTCGCCCTCGAGGTGGGCCCGGCGGATCTCGGGGGGGTAGATGCTGTTCAGCCAGTACTCGGCCGTGATCTCCGAGGAGATATAGTGGTTGAGCCCCTGGAGCGAGTAGCTCATGTTGCTGTTCTCGCGGATCTTCCAGTCGAGCTTCTCGATGTAGTGGTTGACCAGGTCGACGTGCGCCCGCGTGGCGATGCGCCGGATCTGGGCGTGCTGCTCGCGGTAGAGGATGTAGGCCTTGGCCGTGCGGTGGAAGGGGGAGTCGAGGAGCACCCGTTCGACGATGTCCTGGATCTCCTCCACCTTGGGCACGGGCCCGAGGCGCATTTCGTGGGCGAGGGTGAGGACGCGGAGGGTGAGTTTTTTGGCCTCGCGCTCCTCGAACTCGCCCGTCGCCCGCCCCGCCTTGGCGATGGCCGCCGTGATCTTGGAGGAATCGAACTCGACAACCCTGCCGTCACGTTTTTCGATCTGCTCGAACACGAAACACCCCTTCGTCGACTACAGGCGATTTTGGGTTCGGGACGTGCCTCTGCAAACACCTTCCGCTTCGCGGCCCCGGCCGCAGGCCGGGGCCGTCTTCGGGCGAGGGCGGCTGGACACTTCGTGAGTGACGCTAATGGATTCATCTTACCCCAACATCTTGGGGGTGGTCAAGGAAAATTTACAACATATAGTGATCATTCGAAAAAATTCCCCCTCTTCCCCGCAGGGAAGGGGGCGGCACGGCCGTTGGGGGCCGCCCTCAGCGTTCCGCCACCACGTAGTCGGCGATGCCCGGGGGGACTTCCTCGCCGGGGGAGAGCGCGTAGACCGTGCGGAAGGGGAGCCCGTTTCTGCGGAAGGCGCGCTCCGGGATGCCGTAGGCGTATTGGATGTGCCCGTTTCCGGCGAGGACCACCATGCGGCCTGTGCCGAGGCGGCCGGCGACGGTTTCGGCCATCGCCTCCTCCCAGATGCACTGGACGAGGTAGAAATCCTCGAAGCGCACCCGGTCGCGGAAGTCATGCCGGGCGAAGACCGCCTCGGCGAAGCGGCGGTGCGCTTCGACCGTGAGATCGATTTCCGCGGGGAGAAAGGCTTTCTCCGCGGCGGCGAGGTGCTCGGTGCCGCCGACGCGGATCTTGGGGGGGATGTGAAAGGGGAGGTTCAGGCCGTGGAGGGGAAGCCGTCGGTCGCGGGCGAACTCGAGAACCGCGCGGTAGAGGCCGAAGTCGTAGCGCCAGTTTGCGTACCAGTGGGTGCGGCGCAGGAATTCCTCCTCCGATAGTTCCCCGCGGGACCAGGCGTCGAGAACCGGCTGGTAGCTGCGGTCGAACATTTCCAGACCGAGCGACCAGCCCGCGGGATCCGCCGGGACGAGCGCGCGGAGAATGTCGAGCTGCAGCTCGTGGTGCGCCGGCCGGGTGTGGGTCTCGCCGATATAGACGACCCGGGCGGAGCGCAGCCCGGCGATCATCTCCTCCCAGGAGACGGGCCCGCCCCCCGGTCCGGAGAGGACCCGCCAGCGCGGCAGATCCGCATCCGGCGGCGTCGGACGCAGGGCCGGGTGGCTGCAGGCGGCCGCGGCGGCGATCCACACCACCGCCAGCCACCGCCGCGCGATCGTCCCCCGGACGGGAAAAGCCGTCCGGGCCGCGCGTCGCGCGCCCGGCTGCTTCGGGCTCATTGCAGCTTCCCGGTTGCGTTCACGGCGTTGAGGATCTTGAGCATCTGCTCGACGGGGATGTAGCCGGGGCGGTGGCCGATCACCTCGCCCGCCTCGCTCATGAACCACAGGTCGGGTAGGCTTTTCACCCGGAACAGCCGCGCCGTCTCCGCCTCGCGGTCGGAGTCGACGCGGATGGGGATGAAGTGGCGGTTCAGCGCCTGGACCACGACCGGGTCGCGAAAGGTCTTCTGCTCCATCTCGGTGCAAAAGGGGCACCAGTCGGCCCGGAAGAAGAGGACGGCCTTGCGTTTCTCGAAGCGGCTGCGGGCCATGCCGTTTTCGAACCCGTGCCACTGGATCTCCTCGGCCGGGGCGGCGGTGCAGGCAACGAGCGTCAAGAAGAGGGCGACGGCGGTTCGCATGCAGGACTCCTTGATCGGTAGAATCCCTCCGGGGCGAGCTCCCGCGAGCGGTCCCAGCCTTGCTCGAAGAGAAAACGGCGGATCGCCTCGCACAGGTCGCAGCGGTTCCACCAGCGGTCGTGCGCGGGGGCGAAGCCCGCCTCGCGCTGCGCGAAGGCGAAGAGCCCGCGGATGCCTGAGGCGGCGAGCGTCGTGATCAAAGGGTAGCGCTCCGGGGGCAGCGGGGCTCCCAGGTCCGCCGCGGCGATCGCCAGCCCCGCGCACAACCCGGGGATGTAGTTGCCGTGGAGGTCGAGGTGGAAATGGCGGGTGTCGCCGAGCTCCCGGCCGCAGGAGGGGGGGCTTTCCTCCAGGACGTGCGCGAGCCGCTTGCGGCCAAGGAGGGGGCGGAAGGTGTCGAGGGCCCGGCCGCCGGGGTGGATCCAGCAGCGGCCGGGGATCCTGGCCAGGTAGTCCTCCCCAAAGCGCGCCGCAAACTCCGCGAGCCCGTGCGGCCGGTCGGTGCCGAGGGCTTCGAGCTCGGGGATGAAGTCCGCAACCCAGGGGAAGACGCTAAGGCCCGCCCGTTCGGCGGCCGCGATCGCGCCTTGCGTTTTCCGGAAGGGGATGAATTCATTGTGAAAGGGGCTGATGGAAACGAGAACCGCGCGCAGCCCCCCGCGGCGCAGCCTGCCGAAGAGTTCCACGGCCGAGGGTTCATCCCGGAACCAGGCGGCGTTTGTCTCCAGGTAGTCGATCCCCACGCCGGCCCTCCGCGCGGCCGCAAGCAGCGCCTCCACCCCGGCCGGCTGCAGGAGCGGCTCGCCGCCCCCGATGTGCAGGGAGCGGCAGCCGAGCGACCGGGCCCGGCGGAAGAGCTCTTCGGCCGGGCCGGCTTCCAGGAACCCCTTCCCCCGCCACGGCCCCGAGCGGTAGAGGCAGTGGCGGCAGCCGGAGGTGCAGAAATACCCGGGGATCACCCCTCCCGCGACAAGCCGGTCGATGCGCAAGGGCGTCGTCTTCATGGGGCAAGCCGCCGCCGGGGAGGCGATCGCACCCGGCGGCGCCATTTCCCTTCACTGTAGCATCGCCCCGCGGCCGTGGCAAACCCGAAGCGCCCGGCGAAAAGGGAGCCGCCGGAGATTCCACCGCCTCTTTTTCCTTGACCTCGGGGGAGCCGGGGCTAAAATGGCGCCCTCTCCGGCCCGGCCCCCACACCCCGGCGGGAGGGGATTTCGCTTGCGGCCCGGGAGCCGGAACCGCACGCGCCTGTGAGGGAATCATGGACACGTTGAGTTTCGGATTGACCCTGCTCGTCGTCGGCATGGGGGGGACGCTCGCCGCCCTCGCCCTGCTTGCCGGCCTCATGAATCTCCTCAAGAAGCTGTTCCCGGTCAAAGACGAAGAGGCCTGATCCCACGGACCCCGAAGACAGGATGCCCCCATGCTGGATGCCATCGTCCACGGATTGAGCGGTCTTGCCGCAGGCGTGTTGCACCTGCACTGGTCCAACCCCGTGATGATCGCGGTGGGGTGCCTGCTCCTCTACCTCGGCATCCGCAAGGACGTCGAGCCGCTGCTTCTCGTCCCGATCGGCTTCGGCGCGATTCTCGTCAACATCCCCCTCGCCGACGTGATGGGCGAGGAGGGCTTCCTGCGCACGATCTACAACATGGGGGTGGCCAACGAGCTCTTTCCGCTGCTCATCTTCATCGGCATCGGCGCCATGACCGATTTCGGCCCCCTGCTCGAAAACCCCAAGATCTTCCTTCTCGGGGCGGCCGGGCAGTTCGGGATTTTCCTCACCATCGGGCTGGCGCTCCTCTTCGGCTTCGGCAAGCTGGACGCGGTCGCGATCGGCGTGATCGGGGCCTGCGACGGCCCGACGGCGATCTACGTCTCCTCGAAGTACGCGCCGCATCTGCTCGCCGCGGTCTCCGTGGCCGCCTACTCCTACATGTCGCTCGTCCCCATCATTCAGCCCCCGATCATGCGCTTTCTCACGACCGACCGCGAGCGCCGCATCAACATGTCCGAGATCACCGCGACCACGCCCGCGTCGAAGACCGCGCGCATCCTCTTTCCCATCGTCGTGACGATCTTCGGCGGGTTCATCGCCCCGGGCGGGCTGCCGCTGCTGGCGACCATCATGCTCGGCAACCTGATGAGGGAATGCGGCGTCGTTGGGCGGCTCGTCAAGGCGACCGAAAACGAGATCGCCAACGTGGTCACCCTCTTCCTGGGGATCTCCATCGGCGCGACCATGGACGGGCGCGCCTTCCTCACCCCCCAGACCGTCATGATCCTCGTCTTCGGCTTCGTCGCCATCTGCCTCGACACAATCTGCGGGGTGCTCTTCGGCAAGCTCATGTGCGCGGCGACGCGGGGAAAGATCAACCCCCTGATCGGCGCCGCGGGGATCTCCGCCTACCCCATGGCGGCGCGGGTGGTCCACAAGGAAGGGCTGAAGTACGACCGCATGAATTTCCTTTTGATGCACGCCGTGGGGGCGAACACGGGGGGGCAGGTGGGTTCGGTGATGGCCGCCGCCATCATGCTCTCGGTGCTCAAGGGGATGGGGGTGATCCCCTGAAGCGTCCTTCCTTGGCGGCCGCGGGCCGGGCGGGCCTCCCCGCCCGGCTTTTTCATCCGGAACGGAGCCTCAGGTAGGCTTCGCGCAGGGCGGCGGTCGCGTCGTAGATGTCCTTTTTATGCCGTTCCTCCTTGAGGTCGATCAGGCGGAAGCTGCGGGTGTCGGTCTCCGAGCGGATCAGCGAGCCGGCCGGGACCCAGACGTGGGCGGGGATGCGGCCGCCCATGACGATCGAGCCGACCCCGACCCAGACCCCCTCCTCCACCTCCGCCTGGTAGATGATCGCGCGCAGGGCGATGAAGCTGTCGGCCCCGATCACGGCCGGCCCATGGATCACGACCCCGTGGGAGATGTTGCAACGCGGCCCGATGCGCACTTCCGTTCCCGCACGGGCGTGCACGACGACGCCATCCTGGAGGCAGGCGTCTTCCTCGACCGTGATGGGGTGCACCCGGCCGCCGGCGTCGGGCTCGTCGGCCCGCAGCACGGCCTGCGGCCCGACGAAGACCCGCGGGCCGATCACCACCCGGCCGATGACCTGGGCGCTCGGGTCCACGTAGGCGCTGGGGTCGACGCGGGGCCGGTCGCCGGCGGGGTTCGGGCGGACGGAAGGCGAAAAGGCCTCAGTCGTCATGATGCGGCTCTCCTCTTCAGGCGTGGTTGGCCTCGGCGAAATAGCGGATCATCGTCTCCCCGAGTTCCTTCGAGCGCAGGGTGGCGGCTTCCACGGCGTTGATGAGCGTCGTCCGCAGTCCTCCCTTTTCCAGGGTGTGGATGCCGGCGATCGCCGTCCCGCCCGGGGAGGTGACGCGGTCCTTGAGCTGCCCGGGGTGTTCGCGCGTTTCCATGAGCATCTTGGCCGCCCCGAGCAGCGTCTGGGCGGCGAGAAACTGGGCGTCCTTGCGCGACAGCCCCATTTTCACGCCGGCGTCGGCCAGGGCGTCGACGATGATGAAGATGTAGGCCGGCCCCGAGCCGCTCAGGCCCGTGATCGCGTCCATGAGGTAGTTTTCGCGCAGGAACACCGTGCGGCCGACGCTGTTGAAGATCTCGAGGGCGAGATCGACGTCCTCGCGGCGGGCGTGTTTGCCGGCCGAGATCGCCGTCGCCGATTCCTTGACCGAGGCGGCGATGTTGGGCATGGCCCGGATGAGGCGCAGCTCCTTGTGCAGGAGCGATTCGATCGCCCGCAGGGGGACCCCGGCCGCAATCGAAATCACCAGCCGCGAGAGGTCGAGCCGGTCGGCGGTCTCCTTGAGGACCTCGGCCATGAGCTGCGGCTTGACGGCGTAGATCACGATCTCCGCGGAGGCGACCGCCCCGGGGTTGTCGGCGGCGGTGTGCACCCCGTAGCGGGAGCGCATCTCCTCGAGACGCTCCTCGCGGATGTCGGTGCAGACGATGTCCTGGGGGGATGCGGCCCCGGATTGCACGAGCCCGGCGACGAGGGCCTCGCCCATGTTGCCGGAGCCCAAACAGGCGATCTTCTTCCCTTGCAGCGCAGCCACGACGGCCTCCTTCCGCGGGGGGCCGGCCCCCCCCCCCCGCGAGAGGGCCGCCCCTCCGCACGCGTTTCTGCCGCCTTGTAAGAGGTCCCCCCCGGGGTGTCAACCCTTTCCGGATCGGCGGCGCCTTGACAGCGTCGGGGGCGATCGGCTATAAATGGTCAGACCATTTAGCGTCGGAGGGTCCCCTTGTTCCAGACCGCGCGTTCGACCAAGGTCTTCCAGGACGTGGTCGCCCAGATCGAGGAGGCGATCCTCTCCGGCCGGATCCCCGCCGGCGAGACCCTGCCCTCGGAGCGCGAGCTCAAGGCGATGTTCGGCGTCAGCCGGCCCACCCTGCGCGAGGCCCTGCGCGTGCTCGAGGAGAAGGGGTTGATCGAGATCCGCCTGGGCACGGGAGGCGGCCCGGTCGTGCGCCGCCCGGACGCCCGGCGCGTGGCTGAAAGCCTCGGCCTGCTCATCCGCTCCCAGCGGGTCGCGCTCGAGCACCTCGCCGAGTTCCGCGAGGGGATCGAGGGCCGAGTCGCCGCGCAGGCCGCCCTGCGGCGCAGCGCCTCCGACGTCGCGCGCCTGCGGGAGCTTTTGGCGCAGGCGCGTTCGTGCCTCGAGGCCGGCCCCGGCCGGCGCGAGGAGTTCCTCGAGGCCGACAAGCGCATTCACCTCGCGATCGCCGATGCGACCGGGAACCCGATCTACCAGAGCGTGCTTGCCTCCGTCCACGAGAACATCCACCGCTACTACGAGCGCTTCCTGTCGATGGCCGCCCCGGAGCTGCGCGAGAACTACGAGGACCTCGAGGCCCTCGTGGCGGCCGTCGCCGCGGGCGACGCCGAGGCAGCGCGGCGCATCGCGGCCGGCCACGTGACGCGCTTCAACGCGCGCATGCAGGCGCGGGCCGCCTCCGCCGGCCGCACCCGCAGGCCGCGCACCGGCCGGCCGAAGGCGCGGACCCGCGCCGCCCTCCCCGCCCGCCGCCTCGAGGAGCCCCGCCCATGAACCGCATTGCGCGCCACCCGATCCTTCCCGTCCCCGCCCGCGAGGAAGTGCCCTTCAGCTGGGACGGAACCCCCCTGACCGGCTTCCGCGGCGAGATGATCGCCTCGGCGCTCGCCGCCTGCGGCATCCACGTTCTCGGCCGCCACCCGAAAGACGGCAGCCCCCAGGGGGTGTTTTGCGCCAACGGCCAGTGCTCCCAGTGCCTGGTGATGGCCGACGGCCGCCCCGTCAAGGCCTGCATGACCCCGCTCCGGGCGGGGATGCGTCTAGAGAGCCTCCGCGGCCTGCCGCGGCTTCCCGAGGACGACGCCCCCGTCGCCACCGGCGGCGTCGAGGAGATCGCGGTTGCCGTGCTCGTGATCGGGGCCGGGCCGGCCGGACTCTCGGCGGCGATCGAGCTCGGCCGCCTCGGGGTGCCGACCCTGCTCGTCGACGACAAGGACCGGCCGGGCGGAAAGCTCGTCCTCCAGACCCACAAATTCTTCGGCTCGGTCGAAGACAGCCATGCCGGCACCCGGGGCTTCGAGATCGGCCGGCGGCTCGCCGCCGAGCTCGAAGGGCTCCCGTCGGTCGCGATGCGCCTGGAGACCACGGTGGTCGCCGTCTTCGCCGACGGCCGGGTCGGCGCCGTCTCGCGGGGGCGCTATGTCCTCATCCGGCCCGAGCGGCTCATCGTCGCCTGCGGGGCGCGGGAGAAGATGCTTTCCTTCCCCGGCAACACCCTCCCCGGCGTCTACGGCGCGGGGGCCTTCCAGACGCTCGTCAACCGGGACCTCGTGCGCTGCGCCTCGCGGGTGCTCGTCGTGGGCGGGGGAAACGTCGGGCTCATCGCCGGCTACCACGCCCTGCAGGCGGGCATCGAGGTCGCCGCCCTGGTCGAGGCGTTGCCCGAGGTGGGGGGCTACCGCGTCCATGCCGACAAGCTCAAGCGCCTGGGGGTGCCGATCCTCACGCGGCACACGATCGTCTGCGCGCACGGCACGGAGCGCGTGGAGGCGGCGACGATCGCGGCGGTGGACGAGCGCTTCCGCATGCGGCCCGAAACCGCCCGCACCCTCCCCGTGGACGGGGTGCTCGTCGCCGTCGGCCTGGCCGAGGTGAACGAGTTCGCGCTCAAGGCGAAGCAGTTCGGGATCCCCGTCGAATGCGCCGGCGACGCGCAGGAGATCGCCGAGGCCTCGGCGGCCATGTTCAGCGGCAAGATCGCCGGGCTGCGGGTCGCCCGCGCGCTGGGGGCCTACACCGGGGACATCCCGCGCGACTGGGAGGAGAAGGAGGCGCTGCTGAAATCCCGGCCCGGCCCGGTCACGGCCCGCAAGCCGCCCGAGGGGGCCGGCGCGGTCTACCCCGTCTTTCACTGCTTCCAGGAGATCCCCTGCAACCCGTGCACCTCGGTCTGCCCCCGGAAGGGCATCCGCACCGAGAACGATGCGATCACGGGCCTGCCCTATTTCGTCCCCGGGACCGAGTGCACCGGCTGCGCGAGCTGTGTCGCGGTCTGCCCCGGGCTCGCCGTGACCCTGGTCGACGCCCGCGACGACCCCGAGCACCCGCTCGTCATCCTCCCCTACGAGATCTGGCGGGAGAAGGTCGAGGTCGGCCGCCTCGTGCCGGTCACCGACGCCGAGGGGGCGATCCTCGGGCGCTACCCCGTGGTGAAGGTGAAGAGCCGCAGGAAGCACCCCGGCACCCTCCTGGTCGGCGTCCGGGTCGAGCGGGCGGCCGCGGAGCGGGCGGCCGGCATCTGGGTCCAGGAGCGGGCCGTCGACCCGCTCGCCCTCTACGAAAAGGCGCCGCCCCCCGACGAGGCCGTGATCTGCCGCTGCGAGCGCATCACCGCCGGCGAGATCCGGGCCGCGATCCGGGACGGGATCCGCGACCTGAACCAGCTCAAGGCCGTCACCCGCGCCGGCATGGGGGCCTGCGGGTCGAAGACCTGCCGGCCGCTCATCCATCGGCTCTACCGCGAGGAGGGGATCGACCCCGCCGCGATCACCGACCGCGTCGACCGGCCGCTCTTCGTCGAGGTGCCGATCGGCGCCTTCGCGGGCGTGCGGGAGGCCGACGATGACTGAGCGCTGGGATGCGATCGTGGTCGGGGCGGGCTCGGTGGGGCTGCCCGCCGCCCTCGCCCTCGGCCGGGAGAGGCTGCGCGTGCTCGTCCTCGACCGGCACCCCTCGCCGGGCCAGGGGGAAAACAAGCACGCGATCGGCGGGGTGCGGGCGACGCACTCGGCGCCGGGGAAGATCCTCGTCTGCCGCCGGTCGCTCGCGATCTTCGCCTCCTGGCGCGACACCCACGGCGACGACATCGAGTGGCTCCCCGGCGGCTACCTCTACCCGGTCTACCGCGAGGAGGACGCGCGGCTGCTCCAGGGGTTGCTCCCTCTGCAGCGCGCCTACGGGCTGGCGATCGACTTCATCGGCCCCGAGGCCGTGGCCGCGATCGTGCCCGGCATTTGCCGCGAGGGGCTGCTCGGCGCGACCTTCGCCCCGGGCGACGGCTCGATCTCGCCGCTCCGGGTCGCCGACGCCTTCTACCGGCACGCCCGGCGGCTCGGCGTCGAGTTCCGTTTCCGGGAGTCCGTGGAACGCATTGACCGCGAAGGGGGCCGCGCGGCGGGGGTGACGACCGACCGCGGGCGGTACGCGGCGCCCGTCGTGATCGACGCCGCGGGGCCCTTTTCCGCGGCCCTCGGCCGGAGCGTGGGGGTGAGCCTGCCGGTCGTCCCCGACAGCCACGAGGCCGGCATCACCGAGCCGGTCGCCGCCTTCTTCCACGCGATGGTGGTCGACATGCGCCCCGCGCCCGGCTCCAAAAATTTCTACTTTTACCAGAACCGCCACGGCCAGGTGGTCTTCTGCCTCACCCCCGAGCCGCCCATCGTCGGGACCGACAAGCGGGAGACCTCGGCCTTCCTCCCCCAGGTCTGCACGCGCCTGGTCGAGCTCGTGCCGCGGCTCAAGCACCTGCGCGTGCGGCGCACCTGGCGCGGCCTCTACCCCATGACCCCCGACGGCTCGCCGATCGTCGGCTGGAACCGGGAGGTCCCGGGGTTGCTGCACGCCACCGGGATGTGCGGCCAGGGGCTCATGCTCGGTGCGGGCGTGGGCGAGCTCGTCGGCCGCATGGTCACGGGGACCCTGAACGCCGAGGACGAGACCGTTCTCGCGGAGTTCTCCCCTTACCGGGACTTCCACCGCGTCGAAAAACTCAAATGACCCAAGGAGCAAAACGATGAGCGCCCCCCGACTGGAACCGAGGCTTTCCTTCCCCTATCGCCGGCCCGCCGTCGAGCGCGGGTACACCCGCCAGACCCTCCACGTCGATCTCTCCCGGCCGGCGGTCGCCGTCAAGCCCGTCCCGCCGGAGATGGAACGGATCTTCATCGGCGGCAAGGGCTTCGACCTCTGGCTCCTCTGGCAGGCGGTCACCCCGCAGACCCGCTGGGACGACCCCGAAAACGAGATCTGCATCGCCTGCGGGCCTCTGGGGGGGACGCCGAGCTACCCGGGCTCGGGCAAGAGCATCGCCGCCACGATCTCGCCGCTCACCGGCACGGTCATCGACTCGAACGTGGGCGGCTACTTCGGCCCCTTTCTCAAGTTCGCGGGCTTCGACGCCCTCGAGGTCCAGGGCCTCTCCGCGGAGGAGGTCGTGATCGTCGTCGACGGGATCGAGGAACAGGTGACGCTCTACGGGGCGGAGGGCCTCCCGGAGGACGCCTACGCCCTGACCGCCTACCTGACCGAGCGCTTTGCGAAGGGCCGGCCCCGGGACGTCTCGGTCGTCTCCACGGGGCCGGCCGCGCGGCACACCCGCTTCGGCTGCCTCAACTTCAGCTGGTACGACCCCAAGCGCAAGCGGGCGCGCTACAAGCAGGCCGGACGCGGCGGAATCGGCACCGTGCTGGCGCACAAGAGGGTCCGCGCCCTCGTCGCGCGCACCGATTCCTCGGTCACGATCGACACGAACGCCCCCGCCGACCGCGAGCGGCTCAAGCAGGTCTCGCGGCTGCACTCGCGGGAGATCGTCGAGCTCGACCCCAAGCAGAACGAGATGTCCGTGATCGGGACGACCCACCTCGTCACGATCATGAACGACCACGACCTGCTGCCCACGCACAACTTCCGCTTCGGCAGCCACCGCGAGGCCGAAAACCTCGGGCAGGCCGTCTTCCGCCGCCTCTTCGACCCCGGCTTCGACGGCTGCTGGATGGGCTGCACGGTCGCCTGCTCGCACGGGGTGCGCGACTTCGTCCCCCTCACGGGGCCCTACCGCGGCACCCCGGTCTTCGTCGACGGGCCCGAGTACGAGACGATCGCGGGGCTGGGCTCCCTGCTCGGCATCTTCGATCCCCACACGGTGATCGAGATGAACTTTTACTGCGACGCCTACGGCCTGGACACGATCTCGGTGGGGACGGCGACCGCCTTCGCCATGGAGTGCTTCGAGCTCGGGCTGATCGGCCGGGAGGCGACGGGCGGCCTCGAGCTGCGCTTCGGGAACCGCGCCGCCGCGCTCGAGCTGATCCACCAGATGGCCCGCGGCGAGGGCTTCGGCCGGATCGTGGGCGAGGGGGTGCGCCGGATGAAGGCGCTCTTCGCCGAGCGCTGGGGGGCCGACCCGCGGCTGCTCGCCGACATCGGCATGGAGGCGAAGGGGCTCGAGTTTTCCGAGTACATGACCAAGGAGTCGCTCGCCCAGCAGGGGGGCTACGGGCTCGCCCTGAAGGGCCCGCAGCACGACGAGGCCTGGCTCATCTTTCTCGACATGGTGCACAACTTCATGCCCACCTTCGAGCAGAAGGCCGAGGCCCTGCACTGGTTTCCGATGTTCCGCACCTGGTTTTCGCTTTGCGGGCTCTGCAAGCTGCCCTGGAACGACATCGTCCCCGAGGACAACCGCGACACCCCCGAGCCGGCCAAGGTGATGAAGCACGTCCGCTGGTATGCCGAGTACTTCAGCGCCGTCACCGGCCGCGAGTCCACCCCGGAGGACCTCATCCGCATGAGCGAGGCCGTCTACAATTTCCAGCGGATCTTCAACCTGCGCATGGGCTTCGGCCGCCGCGAGCACGACACCCTCCCCTACCGCGCCGTCGGTCCGGTGACGGACCTGGAGTACGAGTCGCGCGCCGAGCGCTACGACCGCCAGCTCGCCGAGATTCACCCCGGGAGGGACATCGCCTCGCTTGCCACGGCCGAGAAGCGCGCGCTGCTTCGCGCCCACCGCGAGGCCCAGTACGTGCGCCTGCAGGACGCCGTCTACCGCCGCCGGGGCTGGACCCCGGAGGGGATCCCGACCCTCGCCACGGTGAGGCGGCTGGGGATCGACTTCCCCGAGGTGGTCGCGCTGCTCGCCGCGCACGGGGTGCGGGAATGATCCGCGTGGGGGGCAAGGAGCACCCCTGGCGGGAGGGGCTGACCGTGGCCGAGCTCCTCGCCGAGCTCGGCCGCGCCGAGGACACCCCCGTCGTGCGCGTGAACGACACCTTCGTCTCCCGGCCCCGCTTCGGTGCGACCCGCATCCCCGACGGCGCCGAAGTCTTCCTCATCCCCATGATCGCCGGCGGCTGAGCGGGGTTTGAACCCCCCGGCGATCCGTGGTAGCCTGCACAAATCCGGGGCCTTCGCCCGGGGCGCGCCTCCGGGGGCCCCGGGCCGCCCTCTCAAGTCCCCGACCCGTCCGGCCGAAAATACCTTCAGCATGGGAACGAGCGATGTTTCTGGCAAGCCATTTCCTTCTCGCCCTGGCCAAGGTCCTGAGCCTTGCGCTCAACGCCTACCTCTGGATCGTCATCATCCGGGCCGTTCTCTCCTGGGTGAGCCCCGATCCCTACAACCCCATCGTGCGCTTCGTGCACAACCTGACCGAGCCCGTCTTGTGGCGCATCCGCAGGCGGCTCCCGGTCGTGTTCGGGGGGGTCGATCTCGCGCCGCTCGTCGTGGTGCTGGCGATCCTCTTTCTCGAGCACTTCGCGGTGGCGAGCCTGGTCGAGATCGCCGTCGGGCTGCGCTGATCGGGGGCGAACGGAGGACGACATGGCGCTCACCCCGTTGGAGATCCAGCAGCGACGGTTTCGCACCGTGTTCCGCGGCTACGACCCGCGCGAGGTCGAAGGCTTTCTCGAGGAGGCGGCCGCGGCCTGCGAGGCGCTGCAGCGCGAGGTGCTGCGGCTGACGGAGGAGCTGCGGCGGGCGCAGGAGGAGCTCGAGGACCGCCGGCGGCGCGAGGGGACGATCAAGCGGGCGCTGCTCCACTCGCAGAAGGTCCTCGACCAGATGCAGGAAAACGCCCGGCAGCAGGCGGAGCTGATCGTCGCCGAGGCCCGCAGACGGGCCGGCGAGCTCGTGCAGCAGGGCCAGAAGCGCCTTGCCGAGCTCCAGGAGGCGATCGCCGAGCTCCGGCGCCAGCGGGTGCGGCTCGAGTCGGAGATCGCCTTCGTGATCGACGCGCACCGCCGGCTGCTCGAGGCCGGCCGCGAGGAGCAGGCCGAGCGCGACGGTGAGGACGAAAAGCTGAAACTCTTCCCGCCCGGCGCCTGAGGTCCCGGCGGCGGGGGAAAGCACGCCATGGCCAAGATCGATGCCTTTTTCCGATTGATGCACGAGCAGGGCGCCTCCGACCTGCACCTGATCGCCGGTCAGCCCCCGGCCCTGCGCATCCGCGGCGAGATCGAGCGCGTGAAGTACAAGGTGCTCACCAGCGACGACCTGCGGGCGATGCTCTACGAGATCACCCCCGAGCACAAGATCAAGGTCTTCGAGGAAACCGGGGACGTGGACTTCGGCTACGAGATCCCGGGGCTCGCCCGCTACCGCGCCAACTACTTCATGCAGAAAAACGGCGTCGGCGCCGTCTTCCGCGAGATCCCGAGCACGATCATGACGGCCGAGCAGCTGGGGCTCCCGCCGGTCGTCTCCAAGCTCGCGCTCCTGCCCCGCGGGCTCGTCATCGTGACCGGGCCGACGGGCAGCGGCAAATCGACGACGCTCGCCTCGATCATCGACGTCGCCAACCGCCAGCGCAAGGATCACATCATCACCATCGAGGACCCCATCGAGTTCGTCCACCAGAGCCAGGGCTGCATCATCAACCAGCGCGAAGTCGGCATCCACACGAAGAGCTTCTCGGCCGCGCTGCGCGGGGCGTTGCGCGAGGACCCGGACATCATCCTGGTCGGCGAGATGCGCGATCTCGAGACGATCTCGCTCGCCGTCGAGGCCGCGACCACCGGCCATCTCGTCTTCTCCACGCTCCACACCTCCGGGGCGACGAAGACGGTCGACCGGGTGATCGAGGTCTTCCCCGCGCAGGAGCAGGCCCTCATCCGCTCAACACTCGCCGACGGCCTGCGCGCGGTGATCTCCCAGGTGCTCTTCAAGCGCGTCGACCGCATCGGCCGCATCGTGGCGCTCGAGATCATGATCGCCACCCCCGGCGTGCGCAACCTGATCCGCGAGGGGAAAAGCCACCAGATCCCCTCGATGATCCAGACCGGGAAGAAGTACGGGATGACGCTGCTCGACGACTCGATCATGGATCTGGTGAAGCGCGGGGCGATCAGCGCGGAGGAGGCCTACGCCAAGGCGAACGACAAGGCGCGCTTCCGCCCGCTCCTGAAAGGCCCGCCCGTCGATTTCACCGAGGCCTGAGGCCGTCCGCTGGGGGGAGCCGCAGATGAAGAAGCAGGAAGTCGACCACATCCTCGTCAAGATGCTCGACTCGCACCGCGAGGTCTCGGATCTCAACTTCACCGTGGGCAAGCCCCTGCAGGTCGAGACCGCCGGCGAGCTCGTCCCCGTGGAGATCCGCAACCACACCCGACCGCTCACGGCGTTTCAGACCGAGACGATCGCCCTCAACCTGATCAACCACGACCGCCGCCTGACGGAGGCGCTGCTGCGCAGCGGCTCCTGCGATCTCTCCTACGCCCTGCCCGGCAAGGCCCGTTTCCGGGTGAACATCTTCTCCCAGGGGGGCAACTTCTCGATCGTCTGCCGCAAGCTCGAATCCAAGATCCCGACGATCGAGGAGCGCGGGCTGCCCAAGGCCATGTACCAGATCGCCCGCGAGAAAAACGGGATCGTCTTCGTCACCGGCGCGACCGGCTCCGGGAAAACCACGACCCTCGCCGCCATCTTGAACGACATCAACGAGCGCCGCCCCGTGCACATCGTGACCCTCGAGGACCCCGTCGAGTACCAGCACCCGCACAAGAAGGCGACCTTCAACCAGCGGGAGCTCGGCATGGACTTCGACTCCTACGCGAACGGCCTGCGGGCGGCCCTGCGCCAGGCACCCAAGGTCATCCTCGTGGGCGAGATGCGCGACCGGGAGACCGTGGAGATCGGGCTGAGCGCGGCCGAGACCGGCCACCTCGTGCTGACGACCCTGCACACGACGGACGCCGGCTCGACCGTGAACCGCATCCTCGGCATGTTCCCCAACGAGGACGAGCGCCAGATCCGCATCCGGCTGGCCGACGCCCTGCGCTGGATCGTCTGCCAGCGGCTTCTGCCCAAGGTCGGCGGGGGCCGGGTCGCCACCTTCGAGATCCTCTGCACCAACCTCCGCGTGAAGGACGCGATCCTCAACGGCGAGGCCGAAGGCCGCACCTTCTACGACATCATGGAAACCGGGACCGCCTTCGGCATGACGACCTTCGACCAGCACCTGATCGCCCTCTTCGAGCAGGGGAGCATCACGCAGGAGACGGCCATGGCCTACGCCTCCCACCGCGGGGTGGTGGGGCGCGGCATCGACATGATCAAGAGCGCCCGCGGCGAGGCCACGACCGATATCGGCAAGCTCGAGATCGACAAGACCTACAGCCGGATGATCTGACCGCCGCCCCGCGTCGGGGCGGGGGCCGGGAGGGACGGGGAGATGACCACGATCGCATGCAGCCGCTGCCAGAGCCGCTTCCGGCTGCCGCAGGGCAAGACGCTGCCCGAGGGGGCCGGGGGGATCACCTGCCCGCGCTGCGGCGGGCAGATCGCGCTCGGCGGCGGACCCGCGGCCGCTTCGGAATCGACGGTCTCCCTGCGGGAGATCGACCCGGGGGCCTACAACGACGCCGACCGGCCCTTCGACTTCATCGAGGAGGAGGGCAAGACGGCCCTGGTCTGCGAGCAGCACCCGCTGCTCAAGAAGCCGATCCTCGAGAGCCTGCAGCAGATGGAGTACCAGATCACGGTCGCCGACAACGCCCGCGAGGCCCTGAAGCGCATGCGCTACCACACCTACGACGTCGTGGTCGTGGACGAGGGCTTCGACACCGACAACCCCGAAACCAACGGCGTGCTGCTCTTCATGGAACGAATGGCGATGTCGAGCCGGCGCAACATGTTCGTCGTCCTGGTCTCCAACCGCCACCGCACCATGGACAACATGACGGCCTTCCTGAAAAGCGTGAACCTCGTCGTGAACACGAAGAACATCGAGGATTTCCCCAAGATCCTCAACCGCGGCTTAACCGACCACCTGGCCTTCTACCGCATCTTCCGCGAAAAACTGAAAGAGACGGGCCGGGCCTGAAGCGCGCCCCCCTTCCCCCCCTTGGCTCCCGCGGCGCGGCCCCGCCGCCTCAGCCGCCGCGGGAGGCCGCCCACCCGAGAAAGCCGGCCAGGCTGTTCCCCAGGAAATACCGCTCCCGCTCTTGCGCCGCGGGCGAAAACGCCGCCAACCCCGAGAGCAGCGGGTCGCGGCCGAGGATCTCCTCGGCCCACGCGGCCGCCGGGCGCCCCGGGTCTTGGGCCACGAGGCGCTCCCAGGCGAGGAGCTGTTCGCGGTGGCGGCGGAGGAGCCCGGCGCCGTCTTCGTAAAGCCCCGAGTGCCCGACGACCATGCGTCCGGGCCGCAGGGCGATCAGCCGCTCGAGGCTTTCGAGCGCCCGGTCGAGGGCGAAGACGGGCGGGGTGGCGGGCCGCATGTAGAGCCCGCGCGCGCCCAGGTCGAAGACCACGCCGCAGGCCTCCCCCGCGAACAGGACCTCCCCCACGGCGAAGCTCACGTGGTGCGGGGCGTGGCCGGGGGTGAGGAGCGGGGCGATTCCCTCCGGCGCGAAGCGGTCCGCGGGGATCAGCCGTTCGGCGGGCACGGCCTCGACCGGGCCGTAGACGTCGGCGAGCGCCCCGAGCACCTTGCGCGACCCCTCCCAGAGGCGGGCGGGGTCCGCGAGGTGGGCGACGGCCTTCGGGTGGCAGACGACCTGCGCCTCGGGCAGGCGGCGGGCGACTTGGCCGATGCCGCCCGCGTGGTCGAGATGGATGTGGGTGAGCAGGCAGTAATCGATGCGGCGGACCCCGAGGCCAAAGAGGGCGGCGAAGAGCGCCTCGACGGTCGTCGCCGGGCCCGGGTCGACCAGGCAGGCCGGAGGCCCCGGGACGAGCCAGGCGCTGATGAAATCCTCGAAGCCCGGCTGCGGGGGGACCAGGGGGATCCGGATCGGGTCGGGCCTCACGGCGCGGGGGGCGGTCATGGCTGCGGCCGTTGCCGGGCGGGGGGCGGGGCGGGGCCGTCGGGCCCCGCCGCGGCCAGGGCGTCGATCACCTGGAGGAGGGCCCGCGCGCGGGCCACCGCGTGCACGCGGACGATGTGCGCGCCGAACAGGGCCGCCGCGGCGACGGCCCCCAGGGTGGCGTCCTCCACCTCGGGGCTGCGGGGCGAGGGCTCGCCTTCGCCGGGCCGCTGCAGCAGCCGGCGCAGGAAGGCCTTGCGCGAGGGTCCGACGAGCAGCGGGAGCTCAAGGTCGGCGAGCTCCGCAAGGCGCGCGATCAGCGCGAGGTTCTGCTCGGCGCTTTTCCCGAACCCGATGCCGGGGTCGAGGATGAGCCGCTCCCGCGGAATGCCCCGCGCGACGGCCGACTTCACCGCCGAGGCGAGAAAGCCGCGGATCTCCCCCAGCAGATCGGCGTAGCGGGTGTCGAGCTGCATGGTCCGAGGCTCGCCGCGCATGTGCATGAGCACCACGGGCACGCCGTGGTCGGCGGCGACCGCGGCCATGTCCGGGTCGAAGCGCAGGGCGGAGACGTCGTTGATCAGGGAGGCCCCGGCGGCGAGGGCGGCGCGGGCGACGGCGGCCTTGGTGGTGTCGATCGCGATGGGGATCGAAAGCCGCGGGGCGAGGGCGGCGATCACGGGCACGACGCGGCGGATCTCCTCCTCGGCGGGGACGGGGGAGGAAAAGGGGCGGGTCGATTCGCCGCCGACGTCCAGGATGTCCGCCCCCTCGGCGGCGAGGCGCTCGCCCTGCCGGCAGGCGGCCTCCGGGTCGAGGAAGAGCCCGCCGTCCGAGAAGGAGTCGGGGGTGACGTTGAGCACCCCCAGGATCGCCGTGCGGCGGCCGAGCTCCAGGCGGAAGCGCCCCCAGCGGAGGAGGTATGGCCTTCGGGGCGGCATCAGCTCGCGGCGGGCTGGGGCGCGGCCGGGGCGGGACCTTCAGCCGGCGCCGGCTCCTCGGGGGGGCGTTCGCCTTCCTCGTCGATCTTTTTCGAGGGCAGCTCGATGCCGGGGCGCAGCTCGTAGATCAGCTGATCGAGCTCGGGGCCGAGGATCGTCTCCTTTTCGAGGAGCAGCGCGGCCAGCCGGTGGAGGATGTCGATGTGCTCCTCGAGGACGCGCCGGGCGCGATCGTAGGCCTGCCGGACGACGCGGTGGATCTCCTCGTCGATCCGCTGCGCGGTCGCGTCCGAGAAGTCCCGGTGCTGCAGGATCTCCCGGCCGAGAAAGACGTGGTCCTCGCCCTTGGCGTAGTTGAGCGGGCCCAGGACGTCGCTCATCCCCCAGCTGCGCACCATCTTCTCGGCGAGCGCGGTCGCCTGCTTGATGTCGTTGGCCGCTCCGGTGCTGATGCGGTGGAAGACCAGCTCCTCGGCGACCCGGCCGCCGTAGGCCACGGAGAGCTCGCTTTCGAGCTGGTCGCGGAACTTGAAGTCGCGTTCCTCGGGGAGAAACCAGGTCACCCCCGCCGCCCGGCCGCGGGGGATGATCGTGATCTTGTTCACCGCGTCGGTCTCGGGCAGCAGCCGGGCGACGAGCGCGTGGCCGCCCTCGTGGTAGGCGGTCACCTTGCGGTCTTCCTCCTTGATGACCTTCGACTTGCGCTCGAGGCCCATGTAGACCTTGTCCTTGGCGTCCTCGAAATCGCGCATCTCGACGCGCTCGCGGCCGCGCTTGGCGGCGAGGAGGGCCGCCTCGTTCACCAGATTTTCGAGGTCCGCCCCGGAGAACCCCGGGGTGCCCTTGGCGAGCGTGTGGACGTTCACGTCGTCGGCGACGGGGGTGCGGCGCATGTGGACGGCGAGGATCTTCTCGCGGCCGCGGATGTCCGGCAGCGACACCACGACCTGGCGGTCGAACCGGCCGGGCCGGAGGAGTGCCGGGTCGAGGACATCCGGCCGGTTGGTGGCCGAGATGAGGATGACCCCCTCGTTCGACTCGAAGCCGTCCATCTCGACGAGGAGCTGGTTCAGGGTCTGCTCGCGCTCGTCGTGCCCGCCGCCCAGCCCGGCCCCCCGGTGGCGGCCGACGGCGTCGATCTCGTCGATGAAGATGATGCAGGGGGCGTTTTTCTTGCCCTGAACGAAGAGGTCGCGCACGCGCGAGGCGCCCACGCCGACGAACATCTCGACGAAATCGGAGCCGGAGATGCTGAAGAAGGGGACCCCGGCCTCGCCGGCGATCGCCCGCGCCAACAGCGTCTTGCCCGTCCCCGGCGGGCCCATCAGCAGCACCCCCTTGGGGATCCGCCCGCCCAGGCGCGTGAATTTCTTCGGGTCGCGCAGGAAATCGACGATCTCCTGGAGCTCCTCCTTCGCCTCGTCGATGCCGGCCACGTCGGCGAAGGTGACCTTTTCGGAGGTGTCCGACATGAGGCGGGCGCGGCTTTTCCCGAAGGAGAGGGCCTTGCCGCCGCCGGCCTGCATCTGGCGCATGAAAAAGACCCACACCCCGATGAGCACGAGCATTGGAAACCACGAGACGAGCAGCGACATGTACCAGGGGGTGTCGGATTCGGGCTTGGCGCTGATGACGACCCGCTTCTGCCGCAAGAGCCCGATGAGGTCGGGGTCCTGCGGGGCGTAGACGCGGTAGCGGGAGCGGTTGACGTCGGTGACCGAGAGCTCCTTGCCCTGGATGACGACCTCGGCCACCCGGTCTTCCTGGACCATGGACAGAAACTGCGAATAGTTGAGGGACGCCTCGCCGATGTGCTGCTGGCTGAACAGGTTGTAGAGCATCACCATCATCAGGGTGATGACCAGCCAGAGGGCGAGGTTTTTGTAAAACGGGTTCAAGGGCGTGTTCCTCCGGGCGCGTCGTCGCCGGCGGTGGGTCGGCGACCTCTAAGTATCCTGCAGGAAGCTCAGAAATTCAAGGAAAAATCTGCGCTGCGGCCTGCGCGGGCGTTCAGGGAAACGGCTCCTCCGATGGGGGAAACATAGCCACGGTTGCCGGCCTTGCCAACCGCAGCTCGGCCCGCACGGCGGAGCGGCTTTCTTCCGTGACCCGCGCCGCCTCGTCGAGGCGCAAGCCCGCTACCCAGAGGATGCGGCCCTCCGAGACGAGGAGCGGGCAGACGGCGCGCTGCTCTGCGGGGACGCCGGCGTCGCGGAAAAATTTCTTGAGCTTGCGCGTTCCCGGGGCGCCCAGGGGCCGGAAGCGGTCGCCGGCTCTGCGGTTGCGGACGGTGAGCGGAAAGCGGACGGCGTCGCCGTCGAGAAAGGCAACGCGCGGGTCGTCGCCGAAGCGGTGGGCCGCCGCGCTCGGCGGGACCGGCGCGAGCGCGATCGTCGCCCCGGCCTCGGGGATCGCGATGCTGCCGAACCCCTCCAGGCGGTACTCGAACGTGACCGGCCCCGCGACCGCGCCGTCCGGGCCGGCCGCCGCGGTGAAGACCAGCCCCTCGCCGGTGCGCAGGGCGCGCACGCCCCGCGGGAGGCGAAACGGCCCCGCGGGTGCGGCCGACGCGGCGAGGGCGGCGGCGGCCTCGACATGGACGAAGGAGAGCCGCTCGAGCGTTCCGGTCAGGCGGCGGAACGCCCGGCGCACGAGGCGGCGCCGGGCGGCGGGCGGGAGGGCGCACAGGCCGGCGGCATCGAGCGTAACCCCGCCGCCCGGCCGCGGCCGGACGAGCCGCTCCTCCAGGGGGTCGATCAGGGATTCGAGCCATTCGTCCTCCGCGGCGCAGATCTCCGCCGCACGGCGCAGGGCGTCGGCCGCGCCGGCGCGGTATTCGCGCTCGAGCTGCGGCAGCAGCCGGTGGCGGAGGCGGTTGCGCGCGATCGCGGGGTCCCGGTTCGACGGGTCCTCGCGGAAGGGGATCTTGCGGAGCGCGAGGTACTCGAGGACTTCCGCGCGCCGGGCGGCGAGCAAGGGGCGCACGATGCCGTCGGGGCGAAGCGGCCGCATCCCGCCAAGCCCGCGCGGGCCGGCCCCCCGCAGCAGGTTGAGCAGCAGGCCCTCGGCGAGGTCGTCCCCGTGGTGGCCGAGCGCGACCCGGGCGTAGCCGAAGGCGCGGGCGGTCGCGGCGAAGAACTCAAGCCGTGCGCGGCGGCCGGCCGCCTCGGCCGACAGGCCGAGGCGGCGCCCCAGCGCCCGGACGTCCACCCGCTCGAGGTGCCAGGAGGCCCCGAGCGCGGCCGCCGCCCGGGCGACGAAGGCGGCGTCCTCCCCCGATTCCGGACGCAGGAGATGGTCGAGGTGAGCGACCCCGAGGGAGAGGCGAAGCGTCTCCCGCCTTGCGGCGAGAAGGTAGAGCAGGGCCATGGAATCCGGGCCGCCGGATACCGCGACGAGCACCCGGTCTCCCGCGGTGATCAGCCGGTGGCGCGCGAGCGCCTCCTCGAAACGCCGGTCGAGCCGCGTCGGCGGGTGAAGGAGGGGGGCGGGAAACATGCCTCACCCCGTCCTCTACGGCACCGAGCCGGGCAAGTCAAATTTCGCTTGCAAATTCGGGTGCCCCGGCTATGCTGGACTTCCCCGTGGATCCCTTTGCGCCGCCTCGCCGGCCTCCGGGGTCCCCGCGGG